>DINI01000030.1:139960-140149 GCA_002426755.1 Flavobacteriaceae bacterium UBA5544 | reverse complement strand
CCTGACCGTTGAGTGCGACGGCAACGGGAACGTGGACGACCTTAACAATTGGCTGGCATCCAACGGTGGTGCAACAGCTGCCGATGATTGCTCTGCAGTCTCTTGGACGAACAACTACAGCGCCCTTTCTGACGGTTGCGGCGCGACAGGTTCGGCAACGGTGACCTTTACCGCTACCGATGGGTGCGG
>DINI01000030.1:139669-139872 GCA_002426755.1 Flavobacteriaceae bacterium UBA5544 | reverse complement strand
GAATGCGACGGCAACGGGAACATGACTGACCTGAACAATTGGCTGGCATCCAACGGTGGTGCAACAGCTGCCGATGATTGCTCTGCAGTCTCTTGGACAAACAACTACAGCGCCCTTTCTGACGGTTGCGGCGCGACAGGTTCGGCAACGGTGACCTTTACCGCTACCGATGGGTGCGGGAACACTGCTACTTCATCAGCGAC
>DINI01000030.1:0-139506 GCA_002426755.1 Flavobacteriaceae bacterium UBA5544 | reverse complement strand
TTTACATCAATTACAAATCTATGCGGGAACACTGGTTCGGCAACAGTGACATTTACAGCTACTGATGAGTGTGGAAACGTTGCAACAACCATAGCAATGTTCACAATTGAGGATACAGTTGCTCCAGTTATCGTTGGCGATTTTGAACCGATAATCAATGTAAATTGTGATGCTATTCCGGAAACCCCAAGCTTGGTTTTCCAAGACGCTTGTTCAACTGATATAGTGGTTCAAGGTCCTACTGAAGAAATAGTGGGTGATATCAATCAAAATTATCAGATTGTACGTACTTGGACTGTTGATGATGGCTGTAACAGCTATACATACACTCAAACCATCAATGTAACAGTTCAAAGCTCGGTGATTCAACTCGCAAGTGATTTATGTCAAGATATTGCACCTCTGGATTTATTTGATGTATTACCAGTTGATGTTGACACCTCTGGTACTTGGGTTGTAACTTCTGGAAATGCATCGTTAAATGGAAGCATATTTGACCAATCAAATGCTGATTTTGGAGACTATGTTTTCAATTATACCGAATTAGTTGATGGACAGTGTCCTAATGAATATGAAGTTACAATAACAGTTATAGATTGTATTGTATTTCCATGTGGTGAAGAAGATGTCATTATTTCAACAACAGTAACTCCAAACGGTGATTCATATAATGAATTCTTCACTATTACAGGTGTTGAAACTTGTGGATTCACAGTTGAACTGCAAATATTCAACCGTTGGGGAGCAAAAATCTACGAGAATTTCAACTATCAAAATGATTGGAATGGATTTGCTTCTAAAGCCTCAATCGGAAATAATGACAAAGTACCAACAGGAACCTATTATTATATCATAAACCTAAAAGATAGTGGATTAAAACCTTTTGCAGGCCCAATCTACGTTGCAACCAAATAAATTTTAACCTATGAAGTTCATTAAGTTTAACATAATCGCTTTTATACTGTTTAGCAGTTCGATGGCATTAGCACAGCAGTTGCCACAATTCACTCAGTATATGTACAATACGATTTCTATCAATCCGGCCTATGCTGGTAGTAGAGAAACCTTAAGTATTGTTGGTTTACATAGAAGTCAATGGGTGGGTCTTGAAGGAGCTCCAACAACCCAAACTCTTTCTATCCATACACCTCTTCGAAACGAAAAGGTCGGGTTGGGGTTTTCATTTATAAATGATGAACTTGGGTATGAAAATTTTTCATATCTATATGCAGACTTTTCGTATAACATTAATACCAATGAGACAACCAAACTGTACTTTGGTATCAAAGGTGGTTTTACAAGCTACAGTTTAGATCCTGAATATCGAAATGCAAATTCAAATGACCCTCTGATTTTTGGCATCGAAGATCGTTGGAGTCCGAACGTCGGAGCTGGTTTGTATTGGACTTCAGACAAATGGTATTTAGGCCTGTCCGCACCAAGAATTTTGAAAACAAATCAGAATCGCGAAGAAGGTTTTGAAGCCTTGGAGCGAATCAGTTATTACTTTACTGGTGGTTATGTATTTGATTTAAGCGAAAACGTAAAGTTTAAACCTGCTGCTTTATTAAAAGCGACCAATGGAGCTCCATTATCATTTGACCTTACGGCCAACTTTCTTTTCAATGAAAAATTATGGTTAGGTGCTGGGTATCGATTTGACGAACGTGCTGGAGAATTTGCTGGACTTGCTGATTTTCAGATATCGAAACAACTACGTATTGGTTATTCTTATGGATATCCTATTTCAGATTTAAGACCTTATACAAGTGGAACCCATGAAGTGCTTTTGATGTTTGAGATATTCAAAAGCAAACGTATAAAATCGCCTAGATATTTCTAAAAAATACATGACTATGAAGACAAAATTAATACTATTCATATTTGCATTGAGCTGTTCTTATACATTTGCCCAACGTAAACTAGCAGATAAATTTTTTGAAAATTTCTCCTATGTCAAAGCGACAGAACTTTATGAGGAAGCTGTAAAAAAAGGAGACAGTAGCGAACACGTACTAACTCGTTTAGGTGATTGCTACTATAATAACTCAAAAATAAAAGAGGCCGCTGTTTGGTATGGAAAAGCCCTCAAAAAATATGACGATGTCAATCCTGAATATATCTATAAATACATTCAAACCCAACGTAGCTTGGATAATTATACCGAAGCAAATAAATGGTTGGCAAAGTTTAGAAATATTCAAAGCAATGATAGCAGAGGAAAAGAATATAGCTCGGAAAATGTTGATATCATTAAAGACCTTGAAGAAAATGATGGAGATATAATCGTGGAAGTTGAAAACCTTACAATTAACACCAAGTATTCAGATTTTGGTTCTTTTGTTTATAATGATGAACTTTATTTTGCTTCCGCCAGAAATACCGATGAAAAAAAGAAATATGGCTGGAACGATGAACCATTCTTGGATTTGTATCAAGTAAATGTAAAAATTACTGATGGCAAAAGAGAGTTTGGAACGGCAGATTTCATCAAAGCCGAAAAAGTAAATACTGATTATCATGAAGCTTCTGTAGCAATTACAAATGATGGAAAAACCATTTATTTTACTAGAGACAATGTTGATAGAAAAAATAAATTGGGTTACGACAAAAAAGGTACTTCACATTTAAAAATGTACAAAGCGACGTTAGTTGGTGAACAATGGAGTGATATTGTTGAATTGCCTTTCAACGATGATTACTATTCCACCGGTCACCCTGCTTTGAGTGCAGATAACAAAAAATTGTATTTCGTATCCGACAGAGAAGGTGGCATTGGCCAAACTGATATTTATGAAGTGGATATTCTTGAAGGAAACAAATATAGCGAACCTAGAAATTTAGGAGAAAAAATAAATACAGAAGGACGTGAAATGTTTCCGTTTGTGAGTAAAGACAGTATTATGTATTTTTCTTCTGATGGCTATTTAGGACTTGGTCTGTTGGATATCTATAAATCGAACATCATAAAGGATGAGGCCGCTGAACCAGTAAATTTAGGTGCGCCATACAATAGCGGATTTGATGATTTCGCATATTTTATAAATGGAGACAAAAAAACAGGCTACTTCTCTTCCGATAGAGAAGGTGGACAAGGTAATGACGATATTTATGGTTTTAAAGCTGAAAAATGCAAACAAGTCATCGAGGGAATTGCGAGAGACAAGAAAACCAACGAAATCTTATCTGGTGTTGAAGTTAAACTCATCAATAAAGCAGGAAAAATAGTAGAAACTGTAACTACTACTGCTGATGGTGCCTACAGGTTTGAAGCAGATTGTAATAAAACATACACTATTTTAGGAAGCAGAGAAGATTATAAAGATGCAAAAGAAGAAGTGACTACCGATAAAACGAATGAAAAAGTCAACAAAGCCGATCTTTATTTACAACCTTTGATCGACAACGATCAAATTGTTATCAACCCAATTTTCTTTGATTTCGACAAATGGAACATCAGAACAGATGCTGAATACGAACTGGAAAATGTGGTGGACGTGATGAGAGAGCATCCAAAAATGGTCATCAAAATCGAATCACATACTGACAGCCGTGGTAGCGACAACTATAACTTGAAACTATCAGATAGACGTGCAAAATCTACTAGGGATTATTTGTTGTCCAGAGGTATTGCAGCTGATAGAATAGAGAGTGCTAATGGTTATGGAGAAACGCAATTGCTGAACAAATGTTCCAATGGTGTTAAATGTACTGAAGAAGAGCATCAATTGAATAGACGTTCTTACTTCTATATTTTGAAAGACTAAATTCCCGCTTAAATAAATGATTGGAAAAACAGGCTTCTTTTGGGGTCTGTTTTTTTTATGCACATTCTCAACAGTCTGGTGGGCATTTTTACATTTCAATAGACATTTTATATTTAACATAATCTGGGAAAATTTGAACTGGAAAAATATAGCCGAAAATTGGGAAAAATTTGTTGAGATTAATAATCTCGTTTTTGAAAGAAACCGGGTAAATTATTTCTACGGCCGTGAAGAAATCATTCTCGTGAAGGAATATTATGAAGGGTTCGAGATTTTGTACACTAACAAGTTAAATAAATCAACAGTTTATGGTTCGTCAATGCAATTGGGCCATAGAATGAAAGTTATTTCAGCCATCGTTGAGAACCAAAATATGGATTTTAAAATAAAGAAAACTTCACTATGGAATGAATTGATAAGAAATAAGCAAAAGTTGAGTATTGTTTCCAATTTTCATATTGAAGAGATACTATCGTTGAATGACATTGAAAAGCTAGTGAAAATATTTCCCGATTTGAGTTTTTCGATTAAGAACTTTAACATCTATCAACATCCAATAATTCCATTTGAACAAAAAGTACTTCAAATTGAGACCAACCATCAACCTACAGAGCTTCATCAACTTCAACTCTTAAGAACGGTCATTATAGAAGCTCTCAAAAAATATTCAAAGATAGAGGTTTAATAACATGCAAGGCTTTATAGAAATGATTTACTTCGATTAAGTATTGGTTCTCACTGCTTAAATTATTCAAAACCTAACTATGCAATGAGTTTCTTTAGTTTATGACCTTCTTTCATTTCATAAAAAAACCACAATTCAAAAATTGTGGTTTTAATTCTTAATAGAAAATAATAAAAATTATTTTTTGATGAAAATATTGGTAAAGAACCAAACACCGGTGCTATTCTGTTCTGCAGAGATATCAAAATCGGTATAATTCCCTTCAATAATTGCTCTATGCGTAGGACTATTTAGCCAGGCATTTACAACACCTTCAGCTGTCGTGTAACCAAAGGCAACATTTTCTGATACTGTGATTGCGCCTGCATTATCTATGAGGCTTCTTCTTCGCTGTTCAAAGTTATCGTGGTTCATCCTATTTATGCTTACCATATATTCTGTATGCGTATACGCAACGGACTTTATAACGTTGAGACTATTCAAAGGGTTCAGTCCGATACTTATTCGATATTGATTGATAAGTTCACTGATTTCAATTTCAATAGTTTTTGATGCTGGCACATTCTCCAAAACAATAGAATCATTGGCTGATTCGGAAGATTCTTCTTTAGAACAAGAAAATGCGCATAGGGCGACCATTGCCATTACTGGCAAAATTTTAGTAAGTTTCATAATTTAGTTTGTTACGGGACTGCAAAAATATTCCCGCATTCATTAAATTTTCCCAAGAAGATGTTAAAATCGATTAACGGTAATTTTTTTTTGATTATTGATGTACTTAATCGATGAAATGAATCTAAAAGTAAAATGAGTAGATTGTAATTGTGGCTATACGATTGAAACTTGATAAGTAGCGTTGAAAAATCTTCAGCTTAAGTACTATGACATGATGTGATGCACATGAAAAAATTCATATGACTTAATTCATCATAGATTTAAGATTGGTTTCCTAACCGTGTTATGCTAGTTATGGACATAAAAAAAGCCACAATCCTCATATTGTGGCTCTAATAACTAACACGAAATAACTATTTAAATTATTTTTTTATGAATATATTGGTGTAATACCATCTTCCTTCGGCATTCTGTTCAGCAGAGATATCAAAATCTGTATAATCGCCTTCAAGATTTGCTCTATGGCTCTCACTATCCATCCATGCATTCACAACAGCTTGAGCAGAACTGTAACCATATGCAACATTTTCCGACACTTTTGCAGCACCAGCGTTTTGTATCAAGCTATTTTTACGTTGATAGAAATTATCATGATTCACTTGGTTGATTTCAACCATATAATCCGTATGTGTAAATGCAACGGACTTGATGATCGTTAACGTATTTAATGGGTTTAACCCCATTGCTATTCTGTGATTATTTATCAGTTCTAATATTTCTATTTCGATGGATTTTGCGGTCGGTGCATTTACCAATGCAGATGATTCTATTGTTTCACTTGGCATTTCTTCAGTTGAACAAGAAAAAGACAGCAGGGCAATAAATGTCATAACTGACAAGAGCTTAATAGTTTTCATAAGAGGGTTATTTAGATTTGGTGAGTCTAAAATAGAGTCTTATGAGTTTTTAAAGTGTTAAAGAAATGTTAAAATCGATGAAAAACATACGTTTTATCGTATAATAATGTAAATCATCGATGAAATACACATTTTTACGAATTTATATCGTATTTCATCATACAAAAATCACACTTCATCGATTAATAGAGTTTTTAGAAAAATGTGATGTTATGGAGAAAGTCTATCAATCTTCCAATTAAAATCTTGTTGTAGTTGATATCTAATCCTATCATGGAGCCTATTTGCCCTACCTTGCCAAAATTCAATTTCAACAGGTTTTACAATGAACCCGCCCCAATAATCCGGTCGAGGAATGTTCTTATCCTTATATTTAGCTTCCAATTGATTCAATCGATTTTCAAGAACCTCCCTGCTTTCAAGGACTTCACTTTGGTGGGATACTAAAGCGCCCAATTGGCTACCTCGAGGTCTCGATTCAAAATAGCCATCGCTTAAATTTTCAGCAATCTTTTCGGCCTTACCTTTAATAATCACTTGACGCTCGGCTTGATGCCAAAAAAACGACAAACACACATTTGGGTTTGCTAAAATAGCCTTACCCTTTTCGCTTTCGTAATTGGTATAAAATATAAAACCTTCATATGTGAATTTTTTGAGCAACACTACCCTACTCTTCGGGTAACCATCCAGACCAATTGTGGAAATAGTCATGGCATTGGTTTCTCCTTCATCAAAATTAGTGTCTACTTCATGAAACCAAGTTTGAAACAACTGCAACGGATTATCGCCAATCGTATTCTCTAAAAGTTCTTGTTTTTCGTAGGATTTACGGTAATTGCTTAAATCTTTTTCCATAACCTATAATATTTATAGATGCTGACATTTTGTAATCCCAAGCTTTAGAATAGGAAACATCAACAAAAATAGCTTCTAATCAAAATTAAACCTTTTGCCATCACCAGCCAATTTCACGGATTTAAAAATGGTTTGGGCTTCGGTTTTAAAATCCTGCAAATTATCATAACGTGTGGAGTAGTGTCCCAAAATCAAAGTTCCAACATTTGCCTTTTTCGCAATCAGAGCGGCTTCCTTTGCTGTAGAATGTTTGGTTTGTGGGGCTAATTTAGCATGTTGTTCCAGAAATGTGGATTCATGATAAAGTACATCAACACCTTTTATGATAGGTATAACAGATTCGTTATAAGCTGTATCACTACAAAATGCATAGCTTTTTGGAGGATTTGGAGGCGTGGTGACCTTTTTATTGTCTATCAAAACACCATCTTTATTTTCAACATCAAATCCTTGCTTTAATTTTCGATAATATGCCATATCGATATTGGCCTCGATAACTGCCGGCATATCAAGATGTCTTTCACCTTCTTTCTCTTTAAATAAAAACCCGTTGGTGTACACACGATGGTCCAAGGGAATTGTATACACTTCAACCTTGTCATCTTCAAAAATCAATTCGGAAGTTTTTGAGGTCAATTCATGAAAAATCAATTGATAATTGGTCCATGAATCGGCTAATTTCATTTGAAGCGTAATCACTTCTTTCAACCCTTTTGGACAATAAATGTGCAAGTCTGTTTCGCGTGTCAATAATCTAAAAGTAGAAATCAATCCAACCAATCCAAAAAAATGGTCACCGTGCAAATGTGAAATAAAAATATGTTTGATTCTCGCAAACTTGATTTTATTTCGTCGCATTTCCACTTGAGTACCTTCTCCACAATCGATTAGAAACATATGATTGTTAATTTCCAATACTTGGGAAGTTGGATTGGTATCCGTACGAGGTGTTGCACTATAGCAACCTAGAATGGTGAGTTTCATGTTTGTTGTTGAGTTGTTAAGTCGGTAAGTCGTGACAGCTTAACACCATACGACTTAACAATTAACCCTTTAAAAACCAAGGTCGCGCTCCATTTCTTCCATTTCAATAATATCATAAGCTTCCTTCAAAGTTGGCACAACTACCAATTCATCCGGCATTTCGTCCAAATTTGCTTTATCCGTAACGATTACGAAGGATTGTTTGGCATGACGATGTTGATTGGAAATATCCAAAAACTCAATCATATCCTGTAAAGTCACTTTATTCATTACAGACAGATTGACAATCACATTGTCATTTTTAAACTTTGGATACGTGGATTGCATTTTTTTTACCAACTCCACAATGGTACTTTTTTCTTGTATGATAATGGTAATGTTATCGTCTTTATCAAATATCATAATCTTAATGTTTAATTTTTGAAGCTAATAAATAAATGACTGCCATCCTAACAGCTACACCATTTTGGACTTGGTCCAATATAATGGCTTGTTTGGAATCCGCCACATCACTCGTGATTTCCACACCACGATTGATAGGTCCAGGGTGCATGATTGTAATTTCTTTGTCAAGAGAATCCAGCAATGCTTTGTTCACGCCATATTGCTGTGCATATTCTCTGGTGGATGGAAAATAATTGATGTCCATTCGCTCGTTTTGAACACGCAGCATATTGGCAACATCGCACCAATTAAGTGCCTTACGAAGATTTGTTTCTACTTTAACGCCCAATTTGTCAATATATTTAGGCAATAAGGTTTTCGGTCCGCAAACCATAACATTCGCACCTTGAAGCTGGAGCGCAAATATGTTTGAAAGTGCCACCCTACTGTGTAAAATATCTCCGACGATAACGACATTTTTCCCTTTTACACTTCCCAATCGTTCCCTAATGGAATAACTGTCCAATAGGGCTTGGGTTGGATGCTCATGGGCTCCATCGCCTGCATTGATGATACTTGCATTGACATGTTGTGACAAGAACACGCTTGCTCCAGGGTTTGGATGACGCATCACGACCATATCAACTTTCATTGAAAGTATGTTGTTGACCGTATCAATAAGTGTTTCTCCCTTTTTCACTGATGATTGTGAAGCTGAAAAGTTAATGACGTCAGCGGACAGACGCTTTTCAGCCAATTCAAATGACAATTTGGTACGTGTTGAATTTTCAAAGAATAGATTGGCAATGGTAATATCTCGAAGCGAAGGTACTTTTTTAATCGGTCTATTGATGACTTCCTTAAAATGGTCGGCAGTTTCAAAAATAAGCTGTATATCTTGTGAGTTAAGATATTTGATTCCCAATAAGTGGTTGACACTTAATTCGCTCATAGTTTAATTGTTTATAAGGTAAACTGCGTCTTCACCATCATTTTCTTTCCAGAGCACCTTTACTTTTTCTTTGTTGATGGAATCCACTTGACGACCTCTATAATTAGGCTGAATAGGTAAATGTCTGCTAAATCGTCTATCAATCAGTGTCAGCAATTCAATTTCATTGGGCCTTCCGAACGATTGGATAGCCGTCAAAGCCGCACGGATACTACGGCCTGTATAGAGAACATCGTCGATAAACACAATGTTTTTATCTTCAACTAAAAAATTAATTTCCGTGGTATTGGCTTCAAGTGTTTTCTCGCCTCTTCTGAAATCATCCCTAAAGAATGTGATATCAAGATATCCTAATTGAATGTTTTTGATTCTATAGTCTTCCTTCAATATTTTCGCCAAGCGATTCGCTAAAAATTTACCACGAGGTTGAATGCCTATTAATACTGTTTCGGAGAAATCGCCATGATTTTCAATTAGTTGACAAGCCAATCGGTGAAGAATGATGTTTACCTCTTTTGCGTTAAGTAAAACTTTTTGGCTCATATAGTTTCCAAACGTATTTGGTACACAAAGTTAATGTAAAAAAATTGTGTTGACAACGTAATTATTTTAAAATTAAAAAAGCCTTCAACATATATTGAAGGCTTTAATTTTATAAATGATTGGAAAAAATTATTTCTTTCCGTCCATTTTGTCTTTAAGAGCTTGCAACTGGTCGTTAGCATCACCTAAAGTAGGTTTTGCTTCCGCTGCAGTAGCTTCTGCTTTAGCAACAGCAGCCTTTACATTAGCAATCTCTTCTTCTCTAAAGATAGCAGTATGAGAAGCAACAACACGTTTGAATTCTTTATTGAACTCAATAATCTTGAATTCAGCAGTGTCGCCTTTTTTCAATTTTTTACCATCTTCTTTTTCTAAATGACGAGCTGGTACAAATGCAACGATATCTTCGTTGAACTCAATTGTAGCACCTTTATCTACCATTTCAGAAATCTCTGCAGTATGAGTTGTTCCTAGAGCAAATTCAGTTTCGTATTTATCCCAAGGATTGTCAGTGGTTTGTTTGTGACCTAAACTCAATTTACGTCCTTCAACATCCAATTCCAATACAACTACATCCAATTTGTCTCCAACATTGCAGAACTCACTTGGATGCTTGATTTTCTTGGTCCAAGATAAATCAGAGATGTAAATCAATCCGTCGATACCTTCTTCCAATTCTACGAATACGCCGAAGTTTGTAAAGTTGCGAACGATTCCTGTATGTTTAGAACCTACTGGATATTTAGAAGTAATATCAGTCCATGGATCTGGCGTCAATTGCTTGATACCAAGAGACATTTTACGGTCTTCTCTATCCAAGGTTAAAATCACTGCTTCAATCTCATCTCCAACGTTCACGAAATCTTGAGCAGAACGTAAATGGGTAGACCATGACATTTCACTCACGTGAACCAATCCTTCCACACCTTCTTCTACTTCAATAAATGCACCGTAATCAGCAATAACAACTACTTTACCTTTTACTTTATCACCAACTTTTACATCGTCAGCCAAAGCTTCCCAAGGATGTTTGCTCAATTGTTTCAAACCTAATTGGATTCTTGATTTATCTTCATCAAAATCAAGGATAACAACGTTGAGTTTTTGATCCAATTCAACAATCTCATTTGGATGGTTGATACGTGACCAAGAAAGGTCAGTAATGTGAATCAATCCATCAACACCACCAAGATCAATAAAGACACCGTATGAAGTAATGTTTTTAACAACACCTTCCAATACTTGACCTTTTTCTAATTGACCAATGATTTCTTTTTTCTGTTCTTCAATATCCGCTTCGATAAGCGCTTTATGAGAAACTACTATGTTTTTGAATTCGTGGTTGATTTTCACAACTTTAAACTCCATAGTTTTGTTTACATACTGATCGTAATCTCTGATAGGTTTCACATCAATTTGAGAACCTGGCAAGAATGCTTCAATACCAAATACGTCAACGATCATACCTCCTTTAGTTCTGCATTTTACAAAACCGTTCACGATTTCACCTGTATCATGAGCATTGTTCACACGATCCCAAGCTTTGATAACTCTCGCTTTTCGGTGAGACAATACCAATTGACCCGTTGCGTCTTCACGAACGTCAATTAATACTTCTACTTTATCACCTACTTTAAGATTTGGGTTGTAACGGAACTCATTAAGAGAAATTACACCTTCAGATTTTGCGTTGATGTCAATGATAGCATCACGATCACTGATGTGGACGACTTCACCTTCAACAACTTCATCATCAAGAGTGTCAACGAAATTTTTAGATACCAATTCTTCAAATTCCTGCAATTTTTTGTCATCAACTTGCTCAATACCTTCTTCGTAATTGTGCCAGTTGAATTCTTTTAGGAATTTTTCAGGGTTTGCTTGAGCTTCCGATTGTTTTGCTTTAGGAGCTTCAGCTGTTGCAGTTTCTGTAGTTTCAACTGCGGTTTCTTGTGCTTCAGTAGCTTCTACTTCTGCTTGTTTTGTTTCTTTTTCAGACATGTGCTGAATATTCATTTGTATTCTGTATGTTCTGGAAGATTTAAGCGAACAACACACAGAAGTGTTATTGTTTTGTTTTTCTTATTCCTTTTATCTTTCCATGGTTTCGCTAAAAGGAGCGCAAAAATACAATATTTATCTTTGAATGCCAAACATATATGATTGATTTTTATAGTGTTTTGAAAATATTCTTATTTGTTAAAAAGTGAATCCACAAAAATTGAATTTTATTCCTAAAAATGGTATCTTTAGGAAGAATTAATTTTAAACTTAAAAACTTAATTTATTATGGTAAAATCAAAATATCAAAGCGTTTTGGATTTGGGCGAGAAACTCAATGTGCAAAACGGAGATGTGACGGAAGAAAATGGTGTTTTAAAAATCAAAGGAACAGCAAAAACACAATATGAAAAAAACCTGCTTTGGGATCAAATCAAAGCTGTGGGCGGAAGTAATCCAAGTGATATCCAAGCGGACATCAAGGTTGCAGATACATCGGTATATGCACGGCATACAGTAAAAAGCGGAGAAACTCTCGGTAAAATTGCAAAACAGTATTATGGAGATGCCTCTAAATATCAAAAAATATTCGCTGCAAATACAGATATCCTAAAGAATCCGGATTTAATACATCCAAATCAGGAACTGATTATTCCCAACGATTAACAATCTTATTTAACTTAATATCAAAGCGGCTTCCGGGTCGCTTTTTTATTTTGTATTTTTTTGATGACAGTTTTAAACTTCTTCGATGATGTGATAAATATTTAAAAACCACTTCTATGAAACATTTAAAGTTTATTGCGATTATTTTTATTTTAGCTACAATTTTTTCCTGCGGTAAGGATGATGATACTACTACAGAACCGCCAGATTGTCAATTGGTGTTAATATCAAATGGTCTATCGGCCTCTGAAGAATGTGGGCTGTACGAATATGTATCTGCTTCAGGGGTTACTATCAAAATAGATGCCCACGGGGCAATTACTTACACTGATGCTTCTACTTTTCCAAATGTTTTCACCATTCAATTTTGGGGAACCGATGGTACCGATAATAGTTATGCATACGCCGGACATGAAAACCTAAATGGAAAACACATTAAAGACAGATTTGGAATTAACCGAACTATTTTACACCCAAATGGATTAAAGATAACTTGTGTTTCTACGGGAACTTTTCCATACATTGCTGGAGAAGATTATTTCACTGCGGTTACCCTATATGATGGCGGAATAATACATCATATTGACCTTGTAAACAATATCATAGAATATAGCACAAACAACCAAGACTTCGCTACTAACACCGATGCTATTGAAGCTGATGGAGAAACAACTACTTACGAAGAAGTTGGAGAAATGTTAAACGTTTATAATATCTATACAGAAAATGAGTTAGGAAACAAAATTATAGAACGTGTTGATTTAGGAAGTTTAAATAGTTCAAATCCTAATCAAGTTAATGATCTATTTGACGACCCAAGATTGGGTCACACTTAATTTATATATTTAAAAATTAGAAAGAAAACTTTTAAAAGGCAACCAATAATTCATGGTCGCTTTTTTTTTATTTAAACTGATGACATTTTAAAAAATTTTCGATGCGATAATAAATTTATAAAACTCAACATTATGAAACATTTAAAAATCCTTTCGCTTGCCCTTATCCTAACAACAACATTTTCCTGCAACAAAGATGATTCCGATGACCAACAAGAAGATATTGATCAACTGGTAGAAAATTTTGTCACTCCAAACCTTATTGCATCACTTCAGCAATTAGGATTTAACTTTAATGATGGTGATGAACAACCCGACATCTCTGGTACATTCCAATATTCAACGCACATTATGCAAGCTACCAATGTAGAAAACGATGCTGCTATAGGCACAGCATTCGCAACCAACACGTTTACATTTTCAAATCTCAACCCAGAAAATCGCACATTTTCATTCTCTGGAATGGATAGTAGCGGTTCCTCTTTTGGAAATGCCACAGATACCTTCTATTCGGGAACAGGCAATGACTTTTCTGCATATGTAAAATTTACAGTTACTTCAGGAAGTGAAACAGCTATTGCATTGCTTGCTGTTTCTGGAACTATAAGTGAAGATGGCATTTTAAATGCACAAGATGCCGTTCTTATGCTCGATAATATGGGGAATCCAACTGGGTCATTCATTGAAAATGGCAAAGGTCGTTTGTTTGAGGATGGCGATGGTACAGCGGAAAGACTGTAATTAAATTTGAGTTAGTCAAGAAAAATGGGTGTTCTAGTAATAGAATACTCATTTTTTTATGAGTGTTCACGAATGGCTTTTTTCGCCAATCCATAGAGCGTATGGAATTGCTCCTCTTCCGTTAAATTAGAATTATCAAATTCGATGGCATCAGCGGCTTTTAATAGAGGTGAATCTTTTCTATTGGAATCAATTTCATCACGAGACATTACATTGTGAAGCACATCTTCATAATTAACATCCAAATCTCGGTCACGAAGTTCATGGTAACGTCGTTTTGCTCTGGTTTCTGCGGATGCATTCATGAAGATTTTTAGTTCTGCATCAGGGAATACCACAGTTCCAATATCTCTTCCATCCATCACAACGCCTTTGTTCTTTCCCAATTTTTGCTGTTGTTTTACTAACATTTTCCGCACTTCAGAAACTTCCGCGACTGGACTCACAAAGTTCGAAACTTCAAGAGTTCGTATGTCCTTTTCAACATTCTTTTCATTCAAATAGACTTCTGCAAAACCTAAATCTTCATTGAATTTGAAGGTAATATGGATATCCTCTAGATGAGCAATCAATTGTTCCTTATCAAAATGAGTGTCATTAATGAAATCATTCTGCATTGCGAATAACGTCACGGCGCGATACATAGCACCCGAATCCACATACACATAACCCAAAGCTTTTGCTAACTGTTTGGCAACAGTACTTTTTCCCGTGGATGAAAATCCGTCGATGGCTATCGTAATTTTTTGCATTATCTCAAATCAATTTGAAGACCAAAAAAACTGGTATTTGCCGCACTATTGTATCGTGCATGTGAATAACTGAAACGCATCTTATTAAGTTTGATGCCAATCCCAAAAGATAGTCCGGAAAAATTACGTTGGTCCACAATCCGTAATTCTTCTGCTCTTCTAAAGTTATATCCCAATCGCAAGCTAAATCCCCTATCAGGAAACAGTTCCGCTCCCAAGATGGTATGTCGCAAGGCTTCGTTGATAAACCCAACTTTTTCCTGGGTTTGATTGCCATCCAAATCTGTTGTGGCTCTCGCTGGATTGGAAACACCTATGGGCCATTTTTGTAGATTCTCAAAGGTCAAATGCCAACGGATTGGAACATTCTCCAGCGTTTGTGACATTCCAAAATCCACTTCCAATGGCAATTTTTCCTGCATTCCCGCATAGGTAGTAAATTGTGTTCCCAGATTTCTAACCACCAATGCTGCATGGAACTCCAAACGCTCATTAATATACATGGCGGCCAAATCAACAGCACCTCCCAATGAATTGTATTGTTCCAATTGTGATGTGATGAACTTTACATTCGCACCAAGATAAAAATCATAATAAGGAATTTTATAGCCATATCCTAAAGACAATGCCGCTTCATTCCCGGTAAATGTTCCTGTTGAAACGCCATTGATATCATATCCATCAAATGTTCCGTAATTAATATAGGACATTCCGACGTGCAACGTATTGACATGCCTGTCCCAAGTGTAAGCATAAGCCGCTGTTCCGTAACTGATTCCTCCTAAATAACTGGAATAATTCAACGCTAGCTGGTTGTCCATTTCTACATTGATGGCGGCTGGATTGTACAATCCGCCCACAACATCGTAATCAAAATTGGTAATGACTTTACCGCCGAGAGCAGCTTGTCGAGGTGACGATACTAAATTGAGGAATTGATAAGTTGACTCACCACCAAGTTGGGCAAACATAGGCAACGAAACCGCAACACAAAACAAAGTGGTAATCCTCTTTAGCATAGGCTTGCAAAAGTAATATATCTTACTTAAACGGTTGCAAGTATAATTTATTTTTGAATCAAAAAAAAACCTCGACGGTTTGTCGAGGCTTTCAGTTATAATGTTTTGGCGTTCTTCACCTTTTGTGTGGTCAAAGCTTGCTTTAAAACATCGCTCATATCTGTGACATAATGGAAGGTCAAACCTTTTAGATATTCAGGTTTGATTTCTTCGATGTCACGTTTATTGTCTTCGCACAACAAAATATCTGTAATACGAGCACGTTTGGCCGCCAAGATTTTCTCTTTGATACCTCCTACAGGCAATACTTTTCCACGCAAGGTAATTTCACCAGTCATGGCTAAATTCTTTTTCACTTTTCTTTGAGTGAATAAGGATACCAAGGATGTCAACATTGTCACACCTGCGCTTGGACCATCTTTTGGTGTTGCTCCTTCTGGCACGTGAATGTGTACATTGTATTTCTCAAAAATTTCAGGATTGATTCCAAATTCATCAGCGTTTGCCTTGATATATTCCATGGCAATGGTCGCAGATTCTTTCATCACAGTTCCCAAGTTTCCCGTAATGGTCAAAGTTCCCTTTCCTTTGGAAAGAATGGATTCAATAAACAAGATATCACCTCCTACTCTAGTCCAGGCCAGACCTGTAACCACACCAGCCACATTGTTGTTCTCGTATTTGTCACGCTCCATTTTTGGAGAGCCCAAAACTTCGATAATGTCTTCATTGGTGACCTTAATATTATAAGTATCCTCCATGGCTATATTTTTCGCAGCATGACGGACCATTTTTGCCAATTGTTTCTCCAGACTTCTTACTCCGGATTCCCGTGTGTAGCCTTCCACAATTTTCTCCATTTGCGGTTTGGCTATTTTGAGATTCTCATCGGTCATTCCGTGTTCTTTCAATTGCTTTGGAAGTAAATGACGTTTTCCAATCTCTACTTTTTCTTCAATCGTATAACCTGTGACATCAATGATTTCCATTCTATCCAACAAGGCTGGCTGAATGCTGCTCAAACTATTGGCTGTGGCAATGAACATTACTTTAGACAAATCAAACCCCATTTCGAGGAAATTGTCATAAAATTCACCATTTTGTTCAGGGTCCAAGACTTCCAACATGGCTGACGATGGGTCACCTTGATTGCTATTGGTCAACTTATCGATTTCATCCAAAACGAATACGGGATTGGAAGTTCCAGCTTTTTTCAAACTTTGAAGAATACGTCCTGGCATTGCTCCGATATAGGTTTTACGATGACCACGTATTTCGGCTTCATCACGTAACCCACCGAGCGACATTCTCACATATTCGCGACCCAAGGCTTCGGCGATGGATTTTCCAAGAGACGTTTTACCGACACCTGGAGGTCCATACAAGCAGAGAATTGGCGATTTCATATCATTTCGTAACTTCAAGACTGCCAAATATTCAATGATACGACGTTTGACATCATCCAATCCATAATGGTCTCTGTCCAAAATACGTTTGGCACGTTTAAGGTCGAATTTGTCCTTGCTGAATTCATTCCAAGGCAAATCGAGGAACAAATCCAAATAATTTCTTTGGATGGAATATTCTGCAACCTGTGGATTCATTCGTTGCATTTTCATCAATTCCTTGTTGAAATGCTCCGCCACTTTTGCGTCCCATTTTTTCTTTTCAGAACGTTCGCGCATTTCTTCAATTTCTTCATCATAAGAAACACCACCCAATTCTTCCTGAATGGTTTTCATCTGCTGGTGCAAGAAATATTCACGTTGCTGTTGGTTCATATCACTTTGAACCTTGCTTTGAATATCATTTTTAAGCTCCAATTTCTGGAACTCCATATTCATAAATTTCAAAGTTGCCAAGGCACGTTCCTTCAAATCGTTGATTTCCAACAATTTTTGTTTTTCCTCAACGGATAAATTCATATTGGAAGACACAAAATTGATAAGGAACGAACTGCTTTCGATATTCTTAATGGCGAAGGTGGCCTCGGTTGGAATATTTGGGCTTTCCTTGATGATTTCCAATGCCAAATCCTTGATGGATTCTATGATGGCTTTGAATTCATCATTATCTTCAGCAGGTTTTGCTTCCGCAATATCCTTCACCGTTGCTGTGATGTATGGCTTTTCGGTAATAATCTGATTAATATCAAACCGTTTTTTACCTTGAATGATAATGGTTGTATTGCCATCGGGCATTTTTAGAACCCGCAAGATTCTAGCAACCGTTCCTGTTTTGAAAATGTCTTTGGCTTTTGGGTCTTCAATGGTTTCATCCGTTTGGGACACCACACCAATGACTTTGCTGCCTTTGTTGGCGTCATTTATCAGCTTTATGGATTTATCCCTTCCTGCTGTGATAGGAATTACAACACCAGGAAACAACACCGTATTTCGCAAAGGCAAGATAGGAAGAGTTTCGGGCAAGGATTCGTTATTTATTTCCGCTTCATCTTCAGGTGTCATCAACGGGATTAATTCTGAATTTTCATCAAAATCCTGAAATGACAAACTGTCAAGACTTAAAAATTTAGATTTCTTCATATTTAGTTTTAGGTCATTCTGTCATAAATAGAGAGAATGATTTATACGCATTAATTTATCAGTATGATGTTTAACATTGATTTTCAGTTGTTTATTTTCTAAAATCCATCAAACATACTTACATAATTTCAATAGTTATGCCATTAGTCGAAATAGAACTAAAAACTTTTTTTCCAAAACTGTAACAAACTTTAAGTAATTTCATCATTAAACTAAAGCAATTGTTTTTTTGACACTAACCAACCAAAATATCGAACAGCTCTTGCAGCTTTGCAAATCTAAAGACCAACGTGCGCAAATGGAAGTCTATAATAGATATTACAAGGCGATGTACAACACCTCGTATAGAATTGTGAAAGATTCTTATAAAGCGGAAGACATAATGCAGGAATCGTTTTTATCGGCTTTCACAAAGTTGGACACGCTGAAAGAAGCATCGATGTTTGGCGCATGGTTAAAACGAATCGTCGTAAATAATAGTATTCATTACTATAATCAAGACGCAAAGTATCAAGATGTTCCGTTGGATGATGTGGTGTATAAAATTGAGGATGAACAAGGCATTGCTGAAGATGATGAACTGATGACCACAAAAGCATCACAGATTCTTGCCACCATAAAAACCTTAAAGGACAATTACCAAGTGAGTTTGAATTTGCATCTTATTGAAGGGTATGACTATGAGGAAATTTGTGACATTATGAATATCAGCCATGCGAATTGTAGAACCATGATATCGAGAGCAAAAGATAGTTTGAGACAAAAATTGCTTTCATTAACATAAAAGATAAAGACAATGAAGAAAGATAATCTAAATCAGCTTTTTGAGAATTTGAAAGATGAATTTGATGTGGAAGTTCCAAATTTGGGACATCAGGAACGTTTTCTGGCAAAATTGAAGGCGACAGATTCTAACGTTGTGGAAACATCTTCCAAATCATTTAAACTCTGGAAGCCATTGATGGCGGTGGCCGCAACCATTGTACTTTGTTTTAGTTTGATGACCATTTTAAACCAACAACCCGAAACAAAGGATTTGGCGAGTGTATCACCAGAGCTTTCAAAAACCCAGGATTTCTTTACATCAACCATTGAAAATGAACTGAACAAACTCAACAAAGAGCGTACTCCTGAAACGAAAGCTCTAGTTGATGATGCGATGAAACAATTGCAAATTCTTGAAAAAGATTATGAATCCCTTAAAAAAGACCTTACTGTAAGTGGCGACGATAAACGCGTTATCTATGCCATGATTAGTAATTTTCAGAACAGAATTGATGTGTTGCAGAACGTGATGGAACGCATTGACGATGTGAAACAATTGAAACAAATAACACTTTAAATTAATCATTAACAATTTTTCTCACGAGAGATGACTATAAATAATTTTATTATGAAATCAACATTACTTTATACAACCATAGTTGCGTTATTGCTGATTCCCAGCGGGGTTTTTGGCTACACAAATCCAGAATGGAATGGTGCGCATACCAAAGAAAAAACCATTAAGAAAGAATATACTGTGAACCCGTATGCCACATTAAAAGTGGATAATAGTTATGGCAACGTCAATGTGCTGACCTACACGGGGAACAAGATTCTTATTGAAGTGACCATCAAAACCAACAGTAACAATGCCGAAAAAGCACAGGAAAAACTGGATGAGATTACGGTGGAATTCAGTGGGTCACCAGATTATGTGTCTGCAAAAACAATTTTCAACAAAAACAAATCAAAATCTTGGTGGAACAATTGGGGCAATAGCAACAATGTGAATATGGAGGTAAACTATGTCATCAAATTGCCGATTACCAACAATGTGGATTTGAGCAATGATTATGGAAGCATTAATCTGGAGAAACTGGAAGGCCATGCCAACATTAGTTGTGATTATGGAAAGATTACCACCAAGGAATTGATGAATGACAATAACTCCATCTCCTTTGATTATACCAACAACAGTTATTTTGAATATATCAAAAGTGGAAAAATCAATGCTGATTATAGTGATTATACGGTAGCAAAGGCAAAACAATTGAACATCAATGCAGATTATACCAAATCAAATATCAAGATTGCGGAAGATGTGACGTATAGCTGTGACTATGGTTCGTTTAGTGTAGAGAATGTGAACAATTTATCAGGGAATGGAGATTATTTGACCTTGGTTTTGGGTGATGTTTACAAGAATGTAGATGTAAGAGCCGATTATGGGTCCATCAAGATTGGCAAGATGACCTCGAATGCAGGCAATGTGAACATTCAATCCAATTATACTGGGATTACTATTGGGTATGATGCTGCCTATAACTTCAAATTTGAACTGGATTTGGAATATGCATCGTTGAGGGATTCTGATGGATTTGAATTCACCAAAAAGAAAGTTGAATCTACAGATAAATATTATCTAGGATATTACGGAAGTTCTTCAACCTCCAATTTCATCAAAATAAATTCTGATTATGGAAGTGTCTCATTCAAAAAACAATAATTACAAATCAATTTAAAAAATCAACGAAAATGAAAAAATCAATCTTAATTATTGCTGCTTTATTGACCATTGGCACAATCCAAGCCCAAAAGAAAGTGAAAGGAAACGGGAATATGAAGACCGTTACAAGAACAACTTCAGATTATGACGGCATTAAATGTGCAGGTTCATTTGATTATATGTTAGTTGCAGGCAACGAAGGAACAATTAAACTAGAAGGAGAAGAAAATTTATTGGAATACATACTTACTGAAGTTAAAGACGGAGACCTGATTATAAAAACTGTAGACCATACCAACTTGAGCCCCAGTCATAACAAAACCATTAAAGTAATAATTCCATTTAAGGATATTAACAGCGTTTCATTGGCTGGATCTGGTGATTTATGGAATGAAGACAAAATTACAACAGACAATTTGCATGTGTCTTTAGCAGGATCTGGTGATGTGGTTTTAGCCATTGAATCTTCATACACAAAAGCAAGTTTGGCTGGTTCTGGAGATTTAACACTTAAAGGTAATACCAATAATCTAGATGCAAATGTTGCAGGATCAGGTAATTTTCATGGGTTTGAGTTGCAGGCCAATAATACTGACGTTTCGGTTGCTGGTTCTGGAGATGCCGATGTAGTTTGCAAAGAAAACCTTAAAGCAAGAGTTTCTGGTTCTGGAGATATCAAATATAAAGGAAACCCAAAGATTGAAGATTCCAAAGTTGCTGGTTCTGGAAGAATTGAAAGCAACTAATAAATACCTTAAGCTATGTATATGGGCTGCTAATTATATTAAGTAGTCCATTTTTTTTATGGAACATACACAACTTCAAAAGTTCCTTCGGTAATATCATTAATTGATCCATTTTCGGAAGTTACGACACATTCAAAATTTCCTTTTATGTAATGATTATCAATATCATGAACATCAATAGTCAAAGTACCATTACCAATACCACTTTCCAATAAATTCGATAGATTACTATAGGTTATATTAAGGTTGGGTACAGTGACGACGGTTTGTGTATCGTATTGATAAGTACCTACTGATATATTCGCAGGCACATAAATGATGATGGCATGATAGTTATTCTCTGAACCAGTAATGGCTATAAAATTATCATCATCCTGTTCAACAGAATAGGTTGTGTAAATTTGATGGACGTTAAAGTCCGTACCGTTTAATTTAGCGAAAAAGGAATTTTCAAAATCTTCAGGTATGTACGTGTTGTCGGTTTCTTCTGGAACGTAAATGTTTCCTTCGTAGGGCTCATTCTCGCAGGAATTTATGGATACTAAAGCCATGATAAAAATTATCATTATTGCATACTTTCTCATTCCTAACCTTTTCCTAAAGATACTAAATTTAGGTCTGATTTACAGCCTGTTCTTTCGGAACTCTAAATAATAATAGTATTCCAACCAAAAAGAACACAAACAGGAACAAAATCGCATTGCGCATACTACCGGTTATTTGGTCAATAGTTGCAAAAATAACCATGCCTATGACGATGCCGATTTTCTCTGCAACATCATAAAAGCTGAAATAAGATGTGGTGTCCTTTGTATCTGGCAAAAATTTTGAATAGGTAGACCTTGCCAAGGCTTGAATTCCTCCCATCACAAAACCTACACAGGCCGCAGCAATATAGAAGTCCGTGGGCGTAATCATAAAATATGCATAGAAACATAAGCTCATCCAGATAAAGTTTACAAAAATCAAGGTTTTGATGTTTCCGAATTTTGATGAAGCTCTTGACGTCAATACCGCACCTACTACAGCGACAATTTGAATGATAAGAATACTAATAATAAGACCCATTGTTTTTTCGTCACTATCTGCCCATGCGATTTCCTCCTCTCCAAAATAGACGGCAACCAACATAATCGTCTGTACGGCCATACTAAACACAAAGAAAGCAACCAAATATCGTTTGAGTCTTAAATTTTGCTTCAGTTGTTTCCACACATTCTTTAATTCCTTAAATCCATTAAAAACGACATCTTTAGTGACTTTATGACCTTTAGAACTTCCTTTTGGCAACCAATAAAAAGTGTATTGACTGAATAAAATCCACCACAAACCTACCGTAATAAAGGATAGTCGCATAGCCTCAAATGAAGCAGAATTTAAAGCTTCTTTGGTTGCCAACTCAATTTCAGCTTCGGATCCATTTTTTAATATTGTTTCAGATATGCTAATATCGAAACCAAAAATCCCAGGTTTCATGACCATCGCCAAATTGATAAGCAACAAAATAACGCTCCCAATATAGCCCATAGAGAATCCCTTTGCACTGATTTTATCTTGTTGTTCTTCATAAGCAATATCAGGCAGATAGGAATTGTAGAAAACCAAACTCCCCCAGTACCCAATCAATCCCATAAAATAGAACAGTAAACTTAAGTAGATTCGATCAAGGCTGAACCAATAAAGGCCAATGCAACCCAAGCCTCCAATATAGCAGAAAAACTGCATGAAATTTTTCTTGTTACCTACATAATCCGCGATTCCAGACAATATTGGTGATGTGAAAGAAACCACTAAAAAAGTGAAAGCGGTCACAAATGTAATAAGTGCGGTACTTTTAAATTCAAAACCAAAGGCGGGGACTACTTTTTCTAATTGATTTACAAATAATGCCGAATAAAATATAGGAAAAATGGAAGATGCGATGGTCAATGTATAGACCGAATTGGCCCAGTCGTAAAATGCCCAAGCGTTTAGTAGTTTTTTACTTCCTTTTTGAAGTTCTGCCATAAGTGTTGATTTGCACGTAAAGACGCATGGCGCCAAGATATAAAATAAAAAAACCGCACTTAACGTAAATTGTAAGTACGGTTCTAAAGTAGATAAATATTTTAAAATAAAAGTTATTTAACCTTTAAATGATGTCACACCAAATTTTCTGGCTTCCTCTTTTGCTTTTGGAGCCAAAGCTTCAATCTGTCTGATACGCGTTTCGTTGCTTGGATGTGTACTTAAGAATTCTGGGGGTGCCTGTCCTCCACTTTGAGCACTCATACGTCGCCACAAATCGGCGGCCTCTATTGGGTCATATCCTGCGATGGCCATGAGATATAAACCGATTTCGTCAGCTTCGGATTCATGACTTCTACTAAAGGGCAACAATACACCGACCTGAGTTCCTACTCCGTATGCTTGATTAAAGATATTCAGGGTTTGTTGGTCTTTGATGGCAACATTTCCAGCCAAGGCACCAACTTGCTGCACCATATCTGCACTCATACGTTGCTGTCCATGATTGGCCAAAGCATGAGAAACTTCATGACCCATAATTGCTGCCAAACCAGCTTCGCCATTGGCAATAGGTAGAATACCTGTGTAAACAACAATTTTTCCTCCTGGCATACACCAAGCATTCACTGTTTTATCATCCACCAGATTATACTCCCATTTGTAATCTTTTAAATATCCTTGATAGCCATTGGCATCCAACCAACGTTCAGCGGCAACTGCAATTTTTTGACCAACATTTTTTACCAAATTGGCGTCGGCTGTTCCTTTGACCACTTTGTTTTCAGTCAAAAATTGATCATACTGTGCAAATGCAGTAGGGAAAATTTGAGAATTTGGCACTAACGCCAATGTTTTCTTTCCCGTAAATGGATTGGTAGCACAGGACAGAAACAATGCAACTGTACCAAATGCCACTACTTTATTTTTAAGATTCATTACTTTCAATTTAATTGTTAACGCATATAAAAATACAAAAACCGTTCCTTTCTTATGGAACGCATTTGCAATAATGTTGGTCACATTTGAAAAAAACAACGATTATTTTCCTATAAGATGAATCTCTGAAAAGTTTTTGTCAATTATCATGGTATTTTCGCCATTGAGCTTGATATCGCTTAACGGAACTTCCACATTATCAATTTGAACTTTTTCTACTTTGAATGGCACCCCATGAAACCTTAGCTTAAAGGTTTGGAAATTACTCACATACTTTCCTTCCTTATGCTGCTGTATAATAAGTTCATTTGGTTTTCCGGTCAATTTAAACGTTCTTAAACTATAACGTCCTTTGGTATAATCATAACCATCATGCGCATCGTCAAATAATGTAGAATCTTCCTTTCCCTGCGTGTAATAGACTTCCAAAGTGATTTCGTCGATTTCCTTTTCGTCCACATATTGTTGAACAGGATATTTTGGGATGATAGCTCCTTCTTTAATGAAAATCGGCATACTATCAATATCGGCATCTACCCAGGCTTCCCTTCCTCCGTTAAACACTTGGTCAGTCCAATAATTAACCCATTTGCCTCTAGGGAAAAACATTCGTCTTCCTCTTGCATTTGGTTCTAAAATTGGGCAAACAAGTATTTGGTCTCCAAAGATAAATTCGTCAGAGCGGTAATGTGTGTGAACATCATCTTGGTCATATAGCACCAAAGATTTTAACATTGGAATACCTTCATCAACATATTTCCAAAATGAAGTATATAGATACGGTAATAATTGGTAACGCAATTCGATGAACTTACGGACGATATTGGTTACGTCCTCATCAAAAGCCCAAGGTTCTTGATGTCCATGGTCTCCAGAAGAGTGTACTCGGCAAAATGGATGAAATACACCTAATTGAATCCAACGTGTGAACAATTCACCATGAGGTTGTTCGGCAAAACCTCCAATATCGCTACCAGCAAAAGAAAATCCGGACATTGCCATACGTTGTGCCTGTACATTTGCAATCCATAAATGCTCCCAAGTGGCGACATTGTCCCCTGTCCATGTAGAACAGTAGCGTTGCGTGCCCGAATAAGCTGCCCTGGTAATAACAAATGGTCGCTTTGGATAAGCAAATTTTTTCACTCCTTGATAAGTAGCTCTAGCCATTTGCATTCCATAAACATTATGGGCTTTTCTGTGGCTACAACGGTTTCCATCATATTCGTGACGCACATCATCTGGGAAGGTCTTATTGGGAACTTCCATAACAGCGGGTTCGTTCATATCATTCCAAACACCTTTAACACCAATATCTTCAACCAATTCTCTGAATAAATCTGACCACCAATCTCTTACTTTTTTATTGGTAAAGTCTGGAAAATAACATTCTCCGGGCCATACTTTCCCTTTCATATAAGGTCCATCAGCTCGCTTACAGAAATAATCGTTTTCCAGAGCCTCTTTAAAAACCGAATAATTCTTATCTATCTTAATACCTGGGTCAATGATGACCACGGTTTTAAAGCCATCTTCTGCCAATTCCTTGACCATTCGTTTAGGGTCGGGAAAATATTCTTTGCTCCATGTAAAACAACGAAACCCTTCCATATAATCGATATCCAAATAAATGGCATCACAAGGGATTTTTAAATCCCTGAACTTTTTGGTAATCTCTTTAACATTGCTTTCTGGGTAATAACTCCATTTACATTGATGAAAACCCAAAGCCCACATTGGTGGCAATTGATGTGGTTTCCCTGTTAAATCGGTATAGTTGGCTACAACATCTTCCATTTTAGGACCGTAAATGAAATAATAGTTCATCTCTCCACCTTGTGCCCAAAAACTCGTGACATTCCGTCGTTCATGAGAAAAATCAAAATAAGAACGAAACGTATTGTCAAAGAAGATACCATAAGCTTTTTTATTGTATAAGCCTGTATAGAATGGAATGGCTTTATAAATTGGATCTGTTCCCTTACCGTAGGCATAAGAGTCGGTGACCCAATTTTCAAAACGTTTTCCCTTTAAATTGAGTTCTACCGGTTTGTCTCCCAAACCAAAATAGCATTCACCATCATGTGACTGCTTGCTCATCTTCACGACATTTCCACCATATTCATAACTTTCTTCCCAATGGAACCCCAATTCATCTTGATTGATAAGCTGTCCATCCAAAGCATCAAACAACGATACTTTTAGGTTTGATTTTTGGATTATACAAAGTAGTTTAGATGTTGTGATTTTATAAGTTTTGTCATCTTCATCGATCTGTAAATGATTGTAACCTGTACTTGCGTATTTAGTAATGGCATATGAAAAATCCTTATCAAAATTACCTGTAGTTGCGTAACGAAAGCGCAAGACACTATCTCTAATGATGGTCAGTTCTAAAATGACATCATTCTCTGCAGAAAAAAATAAGGTATCAACGTCTTTTTTGTAGGCTATTATTTTGGATGGGAATTGGTTTCCCTTTTGTTCTAATTCGGTATTTACAATCATAGTTAAGGTATTGGTACAACACAAAAAAACGTATAAGTTTTCAGATATAAAACATAAGTTTTGAGCAATTGTTAACTATAACGTTTTCGTTTTTGTGGAATTTCCACAAAACTATTTTTTGGAAGACTTTGAAGTTGCTTTTGAATTTGATTTGGATTTGCTTTTGGATGTTTCCTTTATATTGCCTTTACCTGTCTTTTTTGAAACGGGTCTTTTGGAAATTTCCGTGTATTTAAATGCCACCATCCCAAGAGGCGGAATCGTGATTTCCGCTGAAAAATCCCGGAAATGTTGAGGCTTGTTTTTGGTTGAAAATGGTTTATTGCTAAAATCGCCTGTTCCGCTATATTTTTTAGCATCACTATTGAAAATCTCCTTTAATTTTCCCTTTTCTGGTAGTCCTATTTGATAGGTTTTATGGGGTATTGGAGTCATATTGCACACCAAAATTAAATCATCTATCACCTTTTCAGCATGTCTGATATATACATATACCGAGTTCTTATTGTCGCTATGATCTATCCATTCAAAGCCTTCCCAATCGAATTGTTTCACATATAGAGCAGATTCGTTTCGATATAAAGCGTTTAAATCTTTTATAAGTTCCTGAATGCCTTTATGGAAATCGTATTGCAGCAAATCCCAATCGAGGCCCTTGGTAAAATTCCATTCGCTTGTTTGGCCAAATTCACAACCCTGAAACAACAATTTGGTACCTGGATGTGTGAACATATAACTATAAAGGACGCGTAAATTGGCAAATTTTTGCCATTCATCACCTGGCATTTTATTAATCATGGACGCCTTTCCATGAACTACTTCATCATGTGAAAAAGGTAACACGAAATTCTCCGTGAACGCATAGGTCATGGCAAAGGTCAAATCATTTTGATGAAATTGTCTGTAAATCGGTGGTTTGGAAAAATACTCCAATGTATCATGCATCCAACCCATCATCCATTTCATTCCAAAACCCAAACCACCAATAAATGTTGGTTTCGACACCATCGGAAACGCAGTGGATTCTTCTGCAATGGTTTGAACGTCCGGGAAACTACTATACACCGCTTCATTCATATCTCGCATAAAGGCGATAGCCTCAAGGTTTTCTCTTCCTCCAAAAATGTTTGGCTCCCATTGCCCTTCATCTCTAGAATAATCCAAAAACAACATGGACGCAACAGCATCAACCCTTAACCCATCTGCATGGTATTGGTCTAACCAAAAAATAGCATTACTAATTAAAAATGATTTTACTTCGTGACGGCCATAGTTAAAAATTAAACTTTTCCAGTCATTGTGATAGCCCTTACGCCTATCGGGATGCTCATATAAACATGAACCATCAAAATAACCAAGTCCGTGAGCATCTTCTGGAAAATGCGACGGTACCCAATCTAAGATGACTCCTATATCATTCTTGTGCAATGTATCTACCAAATATTTGAATTCCTCTGGATAACCGAAACGGGATGTTGGGGCAAAATAGCCTGTAATCTGATAACCCCAGCTTGGGTCGTACGGGTATTCCATGATTGGCATCAACTCGACATGGGTAAAATTCATTTCCTTGACATACTTTACCAAATCATCAGCCAATTCAAAATAGGATAAATATCTATCTTCCGTTGCGTGACGTTTCCAAGAGCCTAAATGCACTTCATAAACCGAATAAGGAGCGTTCAACGTATTGCGATCCTTTCTCTTTGTCATCCAATCGCGATCCTTCCATTTATAATCATCATCCCAAACGATTGATGCTGTTTGCGGTGGATGTTCATTACGTCTAGCATAAGGGTCGGCTTTTTCAGTTTTTACACCGTTAATGGAACTATGGATTTTATATTTATAAACTGTTCCTTTACCAACATTTGGGATAAACCCTTCCCAAATACCACTTTTGTCCCAACGCACTTGAAGTTGATGTGCACCATCGCTCCAAAAATTGAAATCACCAATGACTGAAACCTGATTGGCACTTGGTGCCCAAACGGCAAAATAAGTTCCTTCTACTCCATCAACGGTTGTGATATGCGAACCAAATTTTTCATATAATCGAAAATGTTTTCCAGCAAAAAAAAGATTGATGTCAAAATCTGTAAAAAGACTGTGTGAGATAACTTCTGCCATGTAAAGGTCCTTAATATTGTATTGATTAATTGAATTTGTTACCAATTTACCATTTTTTGAATGAATTGGTGTAAAAACCGAAGGTATTAATTTTACGTAAAAATTATAAGTGATGGAAAGCTGTTAAAATTTTACCAAAGTAATGTATCAAAGCGTAAGATTAAAAGCCTATACTCGACCAAATGAAACATATAACCAAATAATCTAAAATGAAAAAGATAATCACATTAATTGCAATTACCCTTTTTTTTAGCTGTAATTCGTCAGCGCAAAAAAAAGAAATGGAAACCAAGGACGATATGAGTTCAGAAAAAGATATGGCTTCGACTAAAGAACAGCAGTTCAAGGTTACCAAAACGGATGCTGAATGGAAAGCCGAGCTAACAGCAGATCAATATTATGTTTTGCGCAAAGCAGGTACAGAAACTCCCTTTTCTAGTCCATTGAACAAAAATTATGAACCGGGCGTGTATGTTTGTGCGGCATGCAAAACTCCTTTGTTTAAAAGTGAAAATAAATTCGATTCAGGGACTGGGTGGCCAAGTTTTGATAGAGAAATTAAAGGCAATGTGGCCTATGGAAAAGATAACAAAATAGGGTATCCAAGAGATGAAGAACATTGTGCGACTTGTGGCGGTCATTTGGGTCATGTTTTTAATGATGGACCTAGGGAAACTACTGGATTGCGCCACTGCATCAATGGCGATGCTTTGGAATTTATTCCTACCAAAAAATAAGCAGTTCCTTTTCAAAAATATTGAATAGTGATATAATTTCAATCTATAGAATACTATAGTTAAATTGATGTTGTATCACTATTTTTATGTGACTTTTTTAAATCATTAACACATGGAAAGCACATACATTTCTGGGATACTTAAACAGTTTAAGTACTACAAAACTATTGGAGATAGAACCTTTGAGCAATTGAACTTTGAAGATATGAACTATCAACCGAATGAAGCATCAAACAGCATTTCTGTTATCGTGAAACATATGGTTGGGAATATGTTGAGCCGATGGACCAATTTTTTAACCGAAGATGGTGAAAAACCTTGGAGAGAGCGCGAACAGGAGTTTGAAGCAAGTTACACTTCAAAAGACGAATTGATTGCTGCTTGGGAGAAAGGCTGGCAGTGTGTGTTTGAAGCCATTACCCCGTTGGGCGACAGCGATATGGATAGAATTGTGTATATACGCAATGAGGGGCACACGGTTGCAGAAGCCATTTTTAGGCAATTGGGTCATTACCCATATCATATTGGACAGATTGCTTACGTCGGAAAACTGATGAAGGGCGATGCATGGGAGTCATTGTCGATACCAAAAGGGAACTCGGCGTCTTACAATGCAACTAAATTTAATAAGCCAAAAGGACGGAAACACTTTACAGATGAGGTTTAAGATTTAACCGTGTGCATGCGCAAATTAATCTTTAAAAACTACCATAAATGGCCTCCATCTTTCTAGTTGTTTGGTCTATGGATTCCATTTCCGTATTTTGAATTCCTTAATTTGCAATTTGAAAATTAGTTTTCGTAACTTCGTAACTTCTAATAAAGATTAAAAATTTCTCATGAGTAAATACGATATTATTGTTCTTGGAAGTGGTCCTGGAGGCTACGTTACTGCTATCAGAGCTTCACAACTAGGTTTTAAAACAGCCATCATCGAAAAAGAAAGCCTTGGAGGCGTTTGTTTAAATTGGGGNNGGCTATGACAAAGATTTTGATGCGGTTGTAAAGCGTAGTCGTGGTGTTGCAGAAGGCATGAGCAAGGGTGTACAATTTCTTATGAAAAAGAACAAAATCGATGTTATTAACGGTTTTGGAAAGCTTAAAACAGGCAAAAAAGTAGATGTTGATGGCACGGAATATAGTGCAGACCATATCATTATTGCTACAGGAGCTCGCTCTCGTGAATTGCCAAGTCTAAAACAAGATGGTAAAAAAGTGATTGGATATAGAGAAGCCATGAGCCTTAAAGACCAACCAAAGAAAATGATTGTGGTGGGCTCTGGTGCCATTGGTGTTGAGTTTGCATACTTCTACAACTCCATGGGAACAGAAGTGACAATTGTTGAGTTTTTACCAAATGTAGTACCAGTTGAAGATGAAGAAGTTTCCAAACAATTGGAAAAATCCTTCAAGAAAAGTGGTATCAATATCATGACTTCTTCAGAAGTCACTAAAGTAGATACCTCTGGAAGTGGTGTAAAAGCCACCGTAAAAACTGCCAAAGGCGAAGAAACATTGGAAGCAGATATTATACTTTCGGCTGTTGGTATCAAATCTAACATTGAGAACATTGGACTGGAAGATGTGGGTATTGCTGTAGATAGAGACAAAATCCTTGTCAACAACTATTATCAAACCAATATTCCTGGCTATTACGCCATTGGCGATGTAACTCCGGGACAGGCATTGGCACACGTTGCTTCTGCTGAAGGGATTCTTTGCGTAGAAAAAATTGCTGGACAACACGTTGAAGCATTGGATTATGGCAACATCCCTGGTTGTACGTATTGCTATCCAGAAATTGCAAGTGTTGGTCTGACCGAAAAACAAGCCAAAGAAAAAGGTTTTGACATAAAGGTGGGTAAATTTCCATTCTCTGCTTCTGGTAAAGCAAGTGCTTCTGGAGCCAAGGATGGTTTTGTAAAAGTCATCTTTGATGCCAAATATGGCGAATGGTTAGGCTGCCATATGATTGGAGCAGGTGTGACTGATATGATTGCAGAAGCCGTTTTAGGGCGTAAACTAGAGACTACAGGACATGAAGTCTTAAAAGCGGTGCATCCACACCCTACGATGAGTGAAGCGGTTATGGAAGCTGTTGCTGATGCTTATGGCGAGGTAATTCATTTATAAGAAACAAAGAAAAAAGAATATATAATAGAGAAAAAGACGATTTGTTATGAATCGTCTTTTTTATTTAGTTTAAAAGTATCGGTTTAGGTTAAGTATTACATTTCTGCTTGTTCAAATTTATAAATTTGACCACTAAAAAAATCACTTAAAAATAATTCCTTATTTGAGTCTAAACCAAATGTAGTAATATACAATTCAGTATCAAAGAGTAAAGTGTTTTCAAGAGAGTTAACATCTAAACACCAAATTTTACCTGATAAATCCGCATAAACGTATTTTCCAACAAGACTTGGGTTTAGACTTCCCCTGTAAACAAAACCACCAGTAATTGAATGATTTCCATTATCGTGGGGATATTCAAAGACTGGAAGTGTAAGACCCATTGTATCACAAGAGCCAAAAAAACCATTACAATTGGAAGCCTCGTAAATTGGCCAACCATAATTTGCTCCACTTTCAATAATATCTATTTCTTCCCAGTCACCAGCACCTACATCTCCTGCCCAAAGTTTTCCGGTTTGTTCATCAAAACTCATTCTCCAAGGGTTTCTTAATCCATATGCAAAAATTTCACCCCTAGCTGATGGCTCATTCACAAAAGGATTATCAACAGGGATTGAATAATTAAGTCCATTAGAGGAATTATTTACATCTATTCTTAAAATGGCCCCAGCTAACGTAGATAAGTCCTGTGCACTCTCTTGGTTACCGCCACCACCATCTCCAGAGGAAATATATAAATATCCATCGGTACCAAATGATAACTGACCTCCATTGTGATTGGTGTCGTTCTGTGGAAACTCCAACAAAATCACCTCACTATTGGCATTTGCAAGATTGACATTGTCATTTGAGACTGAAAATCTAGATATACGTGTTAAATTATCAGCAGTATTGTAATTGACATAAAAATAACCGTTACTAACATAGTCGGGGTGAAATGCAAGCCCTAGCAACCCCATTTCATTGGATGCATTAACAACTTGAGAAATATTAAGAAACGTGTTGACGTCCTGAAGTTGCAAGTTAGCTACTTTAATAATACCTTCTTTCTCAACTATGAAAATTCTGCCGGATCCATCCCCTGCATTTTCAATGCCTATGGGCTGGTCGAATGTATAATTATCAATGACTGAAGTCAAAGTCAATTCGGTATTCACGATTGGTTCTGTGGTAGCATCATCTGAAGTTTTACAAGAAATGCATAGTAATATAAAGGCCCCAGAAAGAAATAGTTTTGAATAATTCATATAGTGTATGGTTTAAGATATTATTAATCAGAATAGGCTCACAAAAACCATTCCGATTTAAAGTTTTCTTTTAAAAGTTCAAATAGAGATGGTAATTTCTGAATTACAGAAAACTTTGGATTGCCAATTCATAGCTCTGCAGTCCAAAACCAAGAATGACACCTTTGGCATTTGAAGAGATAAAAGATTTGTGTCTAAATTTTTCTCTATTGAATGTATTTGAAATATGAACTTCAACAACCGGTGTTTTAACGGCTTTTACAGCGTCACCAATTCCCACCGATGTATGGGTATAGGCAGCCGCATTCAGAATGATGCCATCATAAGAAAAGCCTACTTCTTGAAGTTTATCGATAAGTTCGCCTTCAACGTTGGACTGATAATGCTCTAGATGCACATTGGGGTATCTATTTTTTAACTTTTCCAAAAATTCCGTGAAGGACAAATTTCCATATAATTCTGGTTCTCGTGTACCTAGCAGATTTAAATTTGGGCCGTTAATAATGATCAATTTCTTCATAAAGTAAATATATCAAAAATAAGGCATAAAAAAACCGAAGTTTTTATGCTTCGGTTTTAAGAGTTTAAAATCATTGAACTATTATAAATATACTGCAAACCCAATATTAGCGCCAATAACATTGCTTTTTACTTTAAAATCGCTTTCAGCTTTATTGGTTTGGTTAGAATATAAATAAGTGACGCCAAAATTAAGTGAAACAGAAGTATTCAAAAAATAAGCCAATCCACCAGTAGCACCCACTGCTAGACCGCTTGACTTATTGAAGTCTTCATCACCTGAACTAATAGACAAAAAACCGACTCCCACTCCAAGATAAGGGGCGAGTTTATCATTCTTAAAATAATAAGTGGCACTTGGCAATACTCCGAATGCATTTGTAGTATCATCAGAAATATCCATACCATCATCAAACTTATTTTTAGTTGTAGAAAAGCTCAAATCAAGACCTATTGCAAGGTTATCAATGATAAAATAACCCGCGTTTGGATTGATTTCAAAAGTAGAAGATGTGGTTTTGCCGTCCAATTGGTTACCATCGAACTCTGCCTTGGCGGTTGTTGAAGTAAAAGAGATCCCTGCATCAGAACCAAATACCCACTTTCCTTTTTCTGTTTGCGCATTGATTGTTGAAATCCCCAACAATGCGATTGCTGCCAATAAAATTGTTTTTTTCATAATAGATTTAATTTAGAATTGGTTAAAATTTAGAGCGTAAAATTAGAATTATTGGCAACATATACAATACACTGATAAAAAAAGGCATAAAAAAAACCGAAGCTGTTGACTTCGGTTTTTTATGTATTAAAATTTCTGATTAGAACATAAATCCAACTGACAAACTCAATACAGAGTTAGTCAAATTATCATCAAATCCTTCTTCTTCATCTTTGTTAACATTAGACAATCCAAACATGTAACGCGCTTGGAAAAACAAGCCATTGTCCAATTTGTAAGATACTCCTGCGCCAAGGCTTAAATCAAAGCCAGCAACACTATCCTTAACATCTTCTTCTTCTGACTCATCACCAGCAGAAAATTCTTGTTTTGCACCTACGTTAAAACCAAATTGTGGTCCAGCTTCTAGAGCAAATCCATCGGCTACATAAAACTTCGCCATAACTGGGACATGAATGTAATCTAATTTTAATTTTGATTCAAAATCGATACCCTCAAATGATTCCTTTTGTTGAAGACCTTGTTGAGAATACAATAATTCCGGTTGCACTGAAAACTTTTCAGAAACTGGAATTTCAACAACTCCACCAATATGGAAACCAGTTCTACCATCTGCATCTTCAACAGCATCACCTGTTAATTTTGCAAAATTCACACCGGCTTTAACTCCAAATTTAATCTCATCTTGAGCCTGGGCTTGAGAAAACCCAAATACTGCTACAGCAGCCATTAAAATTAATTTTTTCATAATTTATAAGTTTTTAAAATTGATTGATACAAACTAAATACTTTTTTTTGAGATATTAAAGATTATTTATTGAGTTATTAACAATTTTGTCAACATAAAATCATAAATCACACATTTTCAATTATTTAAAAAAAATTTTATTAACAAAATTCGAATAAAATACGACAAATTACGTACCTATTCGTTCAATTTTAATTGCATTTACCCTACTTTTACACTCATGAATTGGCAAAACGCACTCCACGATTATAGACATTTCCTAAAAATAGAGCGAGGACTCTCAAAAAATTCCATTATCAACTACGAATACGACCTAAAAAAATTGGTTGATTACCTGAACACTAATGACTTAAACATTTCCCCAACAGAAATAGATCATACCACTGTACAAGAATTTATCTATACAGTATCGAAATCCCATAATGCCCGTTCACAATCTAGAATCATTTCTGGATTGCGGAGTTTTTTTAGCTATTTGGTTTTTGAAGATTATAGGAACACAAATCCATTGGATTTAATTGAGTCGCCTAAAATTGGCAGAAAACTTCCGGACACATTGAGTCTATGGGATATCGACCGATTGATAGCCGCAATTGACCTAACTTATGAATATAACAACATTAGAATCGGCGAACGCGACCGAACCATTCTAGAGACCTTATATAGCTGTGGACTTCGCGTGAGTGAACTTACAAATCTTAAAATATCGGATTTATTTTTTGATGAAGGATTTATAAAAGTCACTGGTAAAGGTGATAAACAGCGATTTGTCCCCATTGGCAATCCTACACAAAAAATAATCAACACTTATATTAAGGAGGTCAGGTCTATGATCTCGGTACATCAACAAGATAAAGACACACTTTTTTTAAACTATCGAGGCAAGCAATTGACGCGTGCCATGATTTTTACAATCATTAAGCGACTTGCAGAGAAAATCAATCTTAACAAAACCATCTCACCCCATACCTTCCGACATTCCTTTGCAACGCATTTGTTGGAAAATGGTGCCGATTTGAGAGCCATTCAACTGATGCTTGGGCATGAAAGCATTACCACAACAGAAATTTATATGCATGTGGATAGAAGCCACCTGAAAGACGTCCTCAATAAATTTCATCCAAGGAAGTAGGTTTAGTTGCTGGTATAAAAAAAACATCCATAATATTCTTATGGATGCTTCACTATATGATCGTGTAAATTCTTATTTAGCAATGTTCACCGCTCTGGTTTCCCTAATTACGGTCACTTTCACCTGTCCTGGGTAAGTCATATCAGTTTGAATCTTTTGGGATATCTCGAAAGACAAGTTTGCTGCTTGTTCATCAGACACCCTTTCGCTCTCCACCATGACACGCAGCTCGCGTCCTGCTTGGATGGCATACGCTTTATTGACACCGTTAAATCCGAATGCGACATCTTCCAAGTCCTTTAAACGCTGGATGTAGGAATCCAATACCTGGCGTCTTGCCCCTGGGCGTGCTCCAGATATGGCATCACATACTTGAATGATTGGAGATAATAAGGTAGTCATTTCTATTTCGTCGTGATGCGCTCCAATAGCATTGCAAATCTCTGGTTTTTCACCAAATTTTTCAGCCCATTGCATCCCTAAAATGGCATGAGGCGTTTCCATATCCGCTTCAGAATCTGGAACTTTACCAATATCATGTAATAATCCCGCACGTTTGGCTAATTTCGGGTTTAATCCCAATTCGGCTGCCATCACACCACAAAGTTTGGCTACTTCACGCGAGTGTTGCAATAAATTTTGTCCGTATGACGAACGGTATTTCATTCTACCAACCAACTTTATCAATTCAGGATGCAAACCGTGGATACCCAAATCAATGACGGTACGTTTACCTACCTCGATAATTTCCTGTTCGATTTGCTTTCTTGTTTTTTCAACAACTTCTTCAATTTTTGCTGGATGTATTCTACCGTCAGTCACTAATTTGTGTAAAGACAAACGTGCAATCTCACGTCTCACGGAATCAAAACATGATAAGATGATTGCTTCCGGAGTATCATCCACGATAATCTCTACACCAGTTGCGGCTTCGATAGCGCGTATGTTGCGCCCTTCGCGACCTATGATTCGTCCCTTGACATCGTCAGATTCGATATTGAATACAGAAACACAATTGTCAATTGCTTCTTCTGTTCCGATACGCTGAATGGTATTTATGATGATTTTCTTTGCTTCTTGCTGTGCAGTCAGTTTAGATTCCTCAATAGAGTTTTGCACAAAGGCCATCGCATCAGATTTAGCTTCATTCTTGAGCGACTCCACCAATTGCGATTTAGCCTCTTCAGCCGACAGCCCAGAGATGACTTCCAACTGTTTAATTTGGCTTTTATGCGCCTTCTCTACCTCTTCTTTTTTCTTTTCCAGAAACTCAAGTTTAAAGTCACTTTCTTTGACTTTTTCTTCAAGTTCTTGACTCAATTTTTTGTTTTTTGCCAATTCGCTTGACACTTGAGATTCTTTATCTCGAGTTCGTTTTTCCGCTTCAGCGATTTTTTTATCACGAGATAGAATAACGGTTTCGTGCTCTGCCTTCAGTTCAATGAACTTTTCTTTAGCTTGTAATAATTTATCTTTTTTTATGCTTTCGCCTTCGGCATTTGCTTGTTTTATAATAGAGGTTGCTTCATCTTGCGCGTTTTTGATCAGCTTTGATGCGTTGGTTTTTTCCAATGATTTAGCTATAATATATCCAAGTATTGCTCCCAATACCACGCCTCCAACAATCATTAAAATTGTATTCGTTTCCATTTCTAGTTTAGTTTAGTTAAAAAAAAAGCCTACATCAGTTTCGAATTTTGTATAAACTCCTTAAAAACAAGTTTAGGGCTAACAAACTGATCAAAAATCCGTTCGAAGACGGCACGATTTTACAGTTTAAACTCACCCTTTTTAAAGAATTAACGTTGAGTTTATCAAAAAAAATAACTAATGTAGGCAGTAACCTATTTTATTTAAAAGAACGTTAAGAGATTAAATGCTGCTGAAGCAATTCGTCCAAACCAGCCAATCGGTTTTGGACATCTTCATTGACATACTCTTTATCTATCGATTTTTGTTCTACTTGGGATGCAAATTGTAAAGCGCACATGGCCAATACATCTTGTTTATCCCTCACAGAATAATTCTGCTCAAATTGACTTATCATCGTCTCAATTTTCTTTGCAGCTTTTCGCAATCCTTCTTCCTGGCTTGGTGCTATCGTCAATGGATACACCCGGTTGGCGATGGAAAGTTTTATTTTTAGCTGTTCAGACATTATGATTTCTCGTTACACTATTCTGATAATTGAGCAATACAGTGGTCAATATCTTTAATTAATGTATTTATTTTGAGCTTTGTTTCTCGTTTGTTTTCATCACTGCCCAACATTGAATTTGCGATTTTGAGCGATTCATATTTTTCAATCCAAGAAGATAATTCTTCCTGTTGTTGAATAATTTTTTGTTGATGTCTTGCCAATTCTTCCGAAAGCTTCGCATTGGTTTGTTTCAAAACCTCTTGTTTATGCAAAACTTTGCTGATTTTATTCTCTAAAGAATCAACAATATCTTCAATTTTACTCATTTACAAATTTCAATACTGATGAAACAAAGTTAACATACCAAAATTAAAAATCACAATTCTTTTACAATAAATTTTGAAATATTTCTTTTAATAGGTTATGAAGTGTGCCAAAGTACCTTAAGTTGTCAAAGTTACCTATCAATTATAACTATTTAGCAGTACATTGATTTTCTTTTAACTTTAAGTTCTTTCAACTTCAAACTTTTTAATATTTTTAGCCTTTCAAACCTAACTATGAAATACCTTTTTACCGCCCTCATTTTTTCTCAATTCACTTTTTCACAGGTTGAATATCCAAAAGATTATTTTCGAAGTCCGCTAGATGTTACATTAGTACTTTCTGGTTCTTTCGCGGAGTTGCGCACCAATCATTTTCATTCTGGACTAGACATCAAAACACAGCAGAAAACAGGACTGAATGTGTATGCCGCAGCAGAAGGTTATGTAAGCCGTATAAAAATTCAACATTATGGGTATGGGAAAGCCTTGTATGTTACACACCCCAATGGGTACACTACGGTGTATGGCCACCTCAAAGCTTTTGCCCCTAAAATTGAAGCCTATTTGAAAGCAAAACAATACGAAAAGGAGAGTTATGAAATTGAATTATTCCCTACTGCAGAAGAATTGCAAATCATGCCAGATGAAGTCATTGCATATTCGGGAAACACTGGAGGTTCAGGTGGGCCACACTTGCATTTCGAAATACGTGACCAGCAAGAACGCACCATAAATCCGCTGCTATTTGGAATGCCTGTAAGAGATTCAAAACCTCCTACGTTAACATCGGTATTTGCCTACCCAAAGGATGAAAACTCTTCGATTAACAATTCGAATAAGCGTGTAGAATTGCGTTTAATTCCTACAAAAAATAACGATTACAAAGTTGAAGGCATTAAGGCTTTTGGAGAGATCGGCTTTTCAATTGGTTCTTTTGACCAACTCGATTTGGCGGCGAACAAAAATGGCCTTTACAATATCCAATCATATTACAACGGAAATAAAAAGTTTGAAATGGATTTCTTCCGATTTTCTTTTGACGAATCGCGGCATATCAATCGTTTTATAGATTACGAATATTACAAGACCAAACGCTCGCATTTGCAAAAGCTATTTGTTGAAAAAGGGAATGTATTGAGCATGTATAAAGAGCTTGATGATAATGGATACGTGACAGTCGGCGATGGAGATTCTTCCGTCTATAAAGTACGGATTCAGGATTTTGAAGGCAATGAGAGTTGGCTAACCATACCCATCGTTGGAAAAAAGCCCGACTCCATCCCTACACAACCAGAAACCAAAAAAAACTATTATGTATTTGCAGACCAAGTGACGACCTTAAACGATAAAAATGTGTCGGTGTTTTTTCCCGCCAATAGTTTTTATGAAGATACTTTTATCGATTTCAAAGTTAACAACGACACCCTTTATTTAGATAAAGATGTCATTCCACTTCAAAAAAATGTGACCATTCAGTATGACATCAGCAATTATAAAGATTCGGAAAAAGACCAACTGTACATTGCCGAATTATTGGGTTACAAAAAATATCCAAGTTATTTGAATACCAAAAGAAAGGACAATATTTTAACGGCTTCCTCCAATGCGTTAGGGAGCTATGCATTAGTACTGGATACAACCAAGCCAACCATTTCTCCTGTTAATTTTCAGGATGGCAAATGGTTGAGCAAATACCGCTACTTAACACTTAAAATTTCGGATGATTTATCAGGTATCAGTAATTATCGAGCGACGATTAATGGTAAATGGATTTTGATGGAATATGAATACAAAGACAACACCTTGACCTTCGATTTTAACGACAATGTAGTCACAGATACCAAGAACGAATTGAAAGTCATCGTTACTGATAATGTTGGAAATAGTGCTACATTTGAAGCAACCTTTTTTAGAAAATAAAAAACAAATCACTTTTGAAACAACTAACGACCTTAATTTTTCTCATCTGTCTTCCAATCATTGGATTTTCACAATCGGCAACGATTAAAGGAGTTATTCTTGACGATGCACAAATGCCCATTGCCAATGTGAGCATTAAATCTGGAGACACCGGCACAACGTCTAATGAAAATGGCTTTTACGAGCTAAAAATCCCGATCAATACTGAAGTAACTGTTGAATTCACACATCTTTCACATAAACGAGTGGTGGTTAAATTCAATCTAAAAAATGGTCAGGAGGTCGAATTTAATCCTGTAATGGATTTGAACATTGAACAAATTGCAACCATCGTTATCAACACAAATACAAGACAATCGGTAGATGGTGTCACATCGATTTCTCCTGAAGTCATTAGGTCTATTAAAGGCGCGCAACCTGGAGTTGAGAACATTTTAAAAACACTACCTGGCGTCAATATTTCTAATGAATTGAGTACACAATATTCTGTGAGAGGTGGAAATTTTGATGAAAATTTAGTGTATGTCAATGAGATTGAAGTGTATCGTCCATTTTTGGTGCGCTCTGGCCAGCAAGAAGGCTTGAGTTTTGTAAATACGGATTTAGTTCAAAACGTTGATTTTTCGGCTGGTGGATTTCAAGCAAAATATGGCGATAAACTATCCTCCGTATTGGATATCACGTATAGAAAACCACTCAAGTTTGGTTTGAGTGCTGATTTGAGTTTATTGGGCGGAAGCCTCTCTGCCGAAACGGTTTCAAAAGATTCAAAATTTACTGGGATTGTTGGTTTGCGTTATCGCGATAATAGCTTGGTGTTGAATTCGCTTGAAACCGAAGGAATCGTAAAACCAGTGTTTGCAGATGCTCAAACGTATTTAACGTATAAATTCAATGATAAATTCCAATTGGATTTCTTGGGAAATATAGGCATCAACAAATACGATTTTCAACCGCAAAACCGTCAGACCAACTTCGGAACATTGCAGAATCCTTTGGCCTTATTGGTGTTTTATGAAGGTCAGGAAAAAGATGAATACCAAACTTATTTTGGGGCCTTTAAAGCCAACTATTTTGTAAATGATGATTTGACATTAAAGTTAATTGCTTCCACCTATCACACGACCGAAGAAGAATATTTCGATATTTTGGCACAATATCGTTTAGGTGAAGTCAACAGTAATATTGGTGATGAAAATTTGGGCGAAGTGGAGTTCAGCGAAGGAATTGGTGGGCAATTGACACATGCCCGAAATGATTTGGATGCCCTAATCACCACCATCGAACATCGTGGTGATTATAAAAATGACGACAATACATTTGAATGGTCCATCAAATATACACATGAAGATATTCGTGACCGTTTGGTGGAATGGGAAGTGATCGATTCAGCGGGATTCTCAATCAATCCTCCGAATTTGGATTTCTTCAATGAACAGCCTTACGAACCATATCAAGGTCCATTGGTAGCATTTCAAAATGTGAGAGCGACCAATCAAGTTGAGATAGATAGATTACAGGCATTTGCACAATGGAGCAAACGTTCAACAATCGGAAACAACGAAGTTTTTTATAATGCTGGTGTGAGAGTTCACAATTGGACTGTGAATGGCAACGGGATTGAAAGTACCACACAAACGGTTTTTAGTCCAAGAGCACAATTCGCCATTAAGCCTGATTGGGAAAAAGATATGTTGTTTAGAGTTGCTGGAGGATTGTACTATCAACCGCCATTTTATCGTGAATTACGTGACTCTTCAGGAATTGTAAGGCCAAATGTGAAGGCGCAAAAATCGGTGCACTTGGTTCTAGGGAACGAATATAGCTTCAAAATGTGGGACAGACCATTCAAACTAGTTTCTGAAGCCTATTACAAAAACATGACGGATGTAAATCCTTACACGCTGGAAAATGTTCGGATACGTTATAGGGCAACCAACAATGCCAAAGCCTACGCCTACGGACTTGATTTACGTCTGAATGGTGAGTTTGTGCCAGGTACTGAATCGTGGTTTAGTTTTGGGTATTTAAAAACCGAAGAAAATATTGAAGATCGAGGTTATATTTCACGCCCTACGGACCAACGTTTGAAGTTTGGGGTTCTCTTTCAGGATTATGTGCCAACCATTCCGGATTTAAAAATGTATCTGAATTTGGTTTATAACACAGGCGTCCCAGGAGGTTCTCCAAGTTATGCAGACCCATATGATTACCAAAACCGTTTACGCGATTATAAGCGTGCTGATTTAGGCATTAGCTATGTGTTGGTGGACCAGAACAAAACATACGATAGAGGTTGGAAAAGGAAATTCAGGGAATTGTCGCTTGGATTTGAAATCTTCAATATGTTTGACGTCCAAAACTCCATAACAAATACTTGGGTTCGTGACGTGTATAGCAAGCGCCAATATGCAATTCCTAATTATTTAAGTCCTAGAGTATTTAATATGAGGTTGTCGATGAAGTTCTAGAACTACCCTATTTTTTTCGCAACCAACCCAAAAGGGAACTATCATCAACGGTCCATTTCCCATTATCAAAAACTAATTGGAACGTATCGCGAGAATTTTTTCCGACATTCTGTTGTACAATCTCGACTTCATCATCTTCAACTTTTGAAATAATTGCCACATGACCATAAGGATTAAATAGGTTTCCATCAAAAACCACTAAATCATTAATCTTTGGTTTGGACTCGCTTCCGTTTGCAAATTGCAGAAGATTTCTTTCTGTGTTTAATTGGCCATTTTTAAGTTTTGAATTGAAAAAATCTTTAGCATGTCCATAGCTGTTCGGCATTTTGTGGTTTAAATGCTCATAATAATAACGCTTCACAAATTCCACGCATTGCCATTTTAAACCTAAGTTATAACCATCATTTGAGACATTCCTACCAAAGGTATTGTTCATCGATTTATTATAAATTACATAGACGTTATTAAAAACATCCAAGGTATCACCTGCGGTCTTTACTTGATAACGTTTTATAGGAATTTCTGGTGGGAATTTATCTGAATCCATTGGAGAGCTGGATACATTTTTTTTAGCTTCTTCTTTGCAGGAAAAGAAAACTAAAAGCAAATATGCTATAAAATATCTATTTCTCACGGAATTTGGTTAACGCTTCAACAACGTAATCAACCTCCTCTTTCGTATTGAATTTACTAAAAGAGAATCGTAAAGAAGGTCGTTTTAGCTGTTCTTCATCCAAAATCTGTGAAAGTACATGAGAATTTTGATTGCTTCCACTCTGGCAGGCACTACCCCTAGAGCATGCAATCCCTTTTAAATCCAATTGGAATTGAAGCATGGATGCCTTTTCCGGTGGAAATGGCAAGCACACATTCAACAGGGTGTAGATGCTTTTATTTAAGTCGGAGCAAGTTCCATTAAAGGAAACATTTGAAAAGCTCTTTTTCAAAGTATCTATAAAGTAATGTTTTAGATCTTCAATGTAAGCATGCTCGGTCTCTAAATTTGAATAAGACATTTTGAGCGCCTCCTCCATTCCCACAATGTTATGAATGGATTCCGTGCCTGCTCGATAACCTCGCTCCTGTTCACCTCCAAAAATGGATGCTTTTAGCCCAGAATTTTTTCTGATAAAAACAAAACCTATCCCTTTTGGGCCATGGAATTTGTGTGCGCCAGCTGCCAAAAAATCGACTGAAATTTGTTGCAAATCAATTTTATAATGACCAATGGATTGAACCGTATCGCTATGGAACAATGCGTTATTTGCTTTACAAATGAATGCAACTTTCTGAATATCAAGTTTGTTTCCAATCTCGTTATTGATGTGCATCAAACTCACCAATTTTTTATGTTGTGACTTCAGCAAACGTTCCAAATGCGATAAATCCACATCTCCATTCACATCCAAATCCACATAGGAAATTTGGATGTTGTATTCTTTTTCCAATGCTTCAACTGTATGCAAAACGGCATGATGCTCAATTCTAGACGTAATGATTTCTTTCACTCCCAAATCGCGAACGGCACTTCTTAAGACCAAATTATCAGCTTCCGTACCTCCGGATGTGAAGACAATTTCGGATGCTGAACAATTCAAAAATGATGCAATCGTTTTACGAGATTGCTCTATCAAAGATTTTGATGAACGGCCATAACTATGTGACGAAGAAGCATTTCCGAAATTTAACTTCATAACCTCTGTCATTCGATGAATGACTTCATCTCTCATCGGAGTTGTTGCTGCATTATCAAAATACACCTGTTTGTTCATCACTGATTTTCAAACCTCAAAAATATGACAAATAAATTACAACTTCCTACGTTATAAATTCTCAAATGCTTTATTTTTGTCTTCAAATTGATTGCAATGAGAAAATTTATTTATCTTTTTTTTACACTTTTAATTTTATCTTCTTGTAGCGATGGTGATGTTTTGGAAGTTGAATTGGCATTTGACCAAGTATTGGATTTTTGCGACCAGAGCACTACGAGCTATTTGGTTTACGATATCAAAGAAGAAGATCCTTACGAATCTTTAAGTTTGCTTTTTCCAAAAAATGCAACTACCGCTTTGATTTTTGCCCCGGAAGAAAACAATTATTCAGTTTCGTTTGATATCAATGGTTCCAGTGTCCGATTCAATTATAGAACTTATGATGGAAATCCTCAAAACTTACTCTGCGCTCTAGTGCCCGACCCAAGTACACATATTTTAAATAATTACGAATCCACATCAGGTTTGGTGACAACCCTAACCACATTTGTGGATGATGATGAGGACGGCATTCCTTCTAATGTTGAAGATTTGAATTTAGATGGTGACGATGATCCAGCGACTAATCCAACTGATAGTGATGGAGATGGAATTCCTGATTATAAAGATGCCGATGATGACAATGATAATATACTTACGAAATTTGAAAACCCTAACTATACAGTAGCTAATGGCCTGGCTGATGCTCAAAACACAGATGCCGATTTACCAAATGGAGATACAATACCTGATTATCTGGATACTGATGATGACGGTGACGGTGTTCTTACTCGTTATGAAGATGAAGATGCCGATTTAAATCCAAGGAATGATATTGATGAAACTTCACCGACCGAAGGTTTGCCTGCTAGATATTTAGATCCCGCCGCAACGGAATCGTTCCAAGCAACTATTGATTTATTGGCTCCTGATGATTTTGTTCCAAATACTTTTACAAGAACGTATAATGTTAATTTTAAGTTGACCCTTATAGATTTGCAAATATTAAGTACAGATGAAATTGAGTTAGGAGACTATAAATATCCTGTAACTATTGAATAAACTTAAATTTCACGATTTAACATTCTGAAAAACATACACTTCCGTAGCGCCCAAACCATATTTTTGATAATCGGCATCATAAAATTTGATATTGTCATATCGATTAAAAAGATATTCCAATTCCACTTTGAGCACACCTTCTCCAACGCCATGAATGAACACCACTTTTTGAATACGATTACGCATAGCAAACTCTAGTTGTCGCTTCGCAGTATCAAGTTGTAGTGTCAGCATTTCATGGTTGGTCATACGGTTGCTATTAGCTGTTAACTGATGGATGTGCAAATCAACCTCCATCGCTGGCTGGTTGCGTTCTTTTGGTTTCACCCTAGCAATATTGCGTCTTGGCGTTTGTTCCTTTTCAGAAATGACCGAATTGGCAGAATGGTTGGAAAAAATTTCCGATTTTAAGGATGCTTTTGGGTTGATAACCAACAATTCATTAGGAGAGAAATCTAGAGTAAATCCGTCTTCAGTTTCAATTGAAATACTATTTTGGGCTACTTCCGTCACAATTCCGGAAATTGCCTCATCCATTACTATAACCGTATCTCCAATCTTAAAATTCATTGTCAGTTTCGTTTGGATTTTCTCTTTCGTGCTTACTTGGAATATTTCTTGATATACGATAGACACCCATCATCAAAATAAAGATTCCAGCGACCAAAATATATTGATTTTGATTGGCTCCAGCCTGTGCGTAAAATGCTATAAACCCTCCAATTACAATAAGAAAAATACTTATGACTCTCGATAAATTCATTGTTTCGTCAATTAGTTAAACGATGGTTCGAAATTACAATTTTATAAATAGATACGAATAAAAAAATTACATCTTAAAATTACATCTAAATCTTAATTTACTAAAATGATTTTATAACTTTGGGAATGTAAATTATAGAATCATGTCTTCACCTGAAGATTATATGCTGCCTTGCCTAAACAAAAAACTTCTTGGAATAGAGTGTTTGGGTTGTGGTATTCAACGAGCTACGATCCTAGTTTTTCAAGGAGAATTTAAAGCAGCTTTTTTTATGTACCCTGCTATATATTCACTTTTTTTATTGGCTCTTTTTCTTATCTTTAACCTGTTCGTCAAATTTAAAGGAGACGAAAAAGTAAAAATAGTGCTGGTTGTTATGAGTATCAGCATTATTGTTATCAGCTATATTTTAAAAATAATCAACTAAACAAATTATGGAAAAACAGAAACTTAACTCAACGGTCATCTATATATTGGCCATTCTAGGATTTTTGTGCTGTTGTATTGGTGGAATTGGTATTGTACCATCTGGTATTGCCTATTTTATGGCGAACAGCAAACTTAAGGAAGCTTCGTTAGCTCCCGAAAATTACGACAACATTAATGGAATGAAAACCGCCAAGATCATTGCTTTGATCATTGTGGTCATCAATGCCTTATACATGGCTTATACCATTTATAGAATCTCTACTATTGGATGGGACGAAATGATGGAACAATCTAGACAAATGCAAGAAGAGTGGATGAAAGGAATGAATTCTGGTTCTTAATTTTTCTGATAATTAATAAAAAAGGCAACATTTATAAAAATGTTGCCTTTTTGTTTTATTGAATTACCTTTTTATTTTTCAAATGTTTTGAGTGTTGTTACAATGATTTCCACACAATCCAACAATTGCGCTTTGGTCATCACCAAAGGTGGTGCAAAGCGAATGATATTTCCATGTGTTGGTTTTGCCAATAGTCCATTATCTCTCAATGCCAAGCAAATATTCCATGCCGTATCACTTTCTTCAGAATCGTTGATAACGATGGCATTCAACAATCCTTTGCCTCTAACCAATTTAGCTATTGAACTTGTCTGAATATATTTGTTTAGTTCACTTCTGAACAATTGCCCAAGCTCTTCCGCATTTTGGGCCAATTTTTCGTCCTTGACCACTTCCAATGCTGCCATAGCCACTGCAGCAGCAACTGGGTTTCCTCCAAAAGTGCTTCCATGATTTCCTGGCTGAATGACATTCATAATGGCGTCATCCGCCAACACAGCACTTACAGGATAAGCACCACCGCTCAATGCTTTACCAAGAATCAAAATATCTGGTTTGACATTTTCGTGGTCAACGGCCAATAGTTTTCCTGTTCTGGCAATTCCTGTTTGGACTTCATCAGCAATAAACAACACATTATATTTTTCGCACAATGCCTTTGCTTTCGACAAATAACCATCGCCAGGAACATAAACACCAGCCTCTCCTTGAATTGGTTCCACCAAAAACCCTGCAACATTCGGATTGTTTTTTAGAGCGGTTTCCAATTCGTTCAAATTGTCATAATCAATTTTTATAAAACCATCCGTAAAAGGCCCAAAATGTTTTCGTGCCACAGGATCGTTGCTAAACGAAATAATTGTTGTGGTACGTCCATGAAAATTATTCTTGCAAACAATGATTTCTGCTTCTTTGTTTTCGATGCCCTTAACTTCGTAAGCCCATTTTCTACAGATTTTTAAAGCGGTTTCCACAGCTTCAGCACCGGTATTCATTGGTAAAAGTTTATCAAATCCAAAATACTCACAGGCAAATTTTTCATACCTTCCGAGCATATCATTATGAAACGCTCTTGACGTCAATGCCAAAGTTTTTGATTGCTCAATCAAAGCATTGACGATTTTTGGATGACAATGTCCTTGATTTACTGCGGAATAGGCTGAAAGGAAATCATAATATTGTTTTCCTTCTACATCCCAAACGTGTACACCTTCTCCTCTACTCAATACTACTGGTAATGGATGGTAATTGTGTGCGCCATACTTGTTTTCGAGGTCTATCGCTTTTTGCGACGCCAATTGTTCTAAAACAGCCATTTTAAAAGTTTTTAAATGAATAAAATAACCATTCCTACTGTACCTTTATTCTTTCGAAGTATCCGAAAAAGCAGCGTGGGAGAGAAATCATCCCTAGGACTCGCAAATTACTAAATCTATGCCGATTCCATACATGTTTTGATGCTGTTTTTTAATCTCACCAACAAAAAATGATTCTCGAATTCGTGGCAAGACACAAAAAGAAACTATTTTTGCGGCATGAGAAGAAAATCAGTTAAGCAAGTTTTTGAAAAGGTAGAAGTTTTGGATGCCGGTGCAAAGGGCAAAACCATTGCCAAAGCTCCTGATGGACGTGTCATCTTTTTAGACAATGCGGTTCCTGGTGATGTGGTAGATATCCAAACCTTTAAAAAACGGAAAGCTTATTTTGAAGGAAAAGCGATTGCGTTTCATACCTATTCTGATAAACGAACTGAACCCAAATGTCAACATTTTGGAGTCTGTGGTGGCTGCAAATGGCAAGATATGGACTATAAATATCAGTTGGAATATAAGCAGAAAGAAGTTGAAAACAACTTAAGACGTATTGGTCATATTGAATTGCCTGAAGTTACCCCCATTCTCGGTGCTGCCGATCCCTATTTTTACAGAAACAAAATGGAGTTTTCATTTAGTGACAGTCGTTGGTTGACACTGGAAGAAATACAATCAGATAGAGATCTAGGTGATAAAAATGCATTGGGGTTTCATATTCCAGGCATGTGGGACAAGATTTTGGACATCAAAAAATGTTGGCTTCAGGAAGATCCATCAAATGATATAAGAAATGCAGTCAAAAAATTTGCCGTTGAAAATGATTTGGAATTTTTCAACACGCGCAACCAAATAGGTTTCTTACGTACGATGATGATTCGAACTTCTTCGACTGGTGACATTATGGTGATGGTGCAGTTTTTCAAAGAAGATAAAGCCAACCGAGAATTGATTCTCAATTTTATCGCTGAAACCTTTCCTCAAATTACGTCTTTACAATATGTCATCAACGGAAAAGCCAATGACACAATTTATGATCAAGAGGTGATTTGCTACAAAGGTAACGACCATATTTTTGAAGACATGGAAGGGTTGAAATTCAAAATCAACGCCAAGTCTTTTTATCAAACCAACTCGCAACAAGCTTACGAACTTTATAAAGTAACCCGAGATTTTGCCAATTTAAAAGGTGATGAACTAGTTTACGACTTGTATACAGGCACGGGAACCATAGCACAATTTGTGGCGAAGCAAGCAAAACGTGTTGTTGGCGTCGAAGCTGTCCCCGATGCAATCATTGCCGCAAAAGAAAATGCACAATTAAATGGGATTACCAACGTTGAATTCTTTGTTGGTGATATGAAAAACGTTTTTAATGACGAATTCATCAAACAACATGGGCATCCAGATGTGATTATCACAGATCCACCGCGTGACGGAATGCACAAAGATGTAGTGCAACAAATTTTGAATATTGCACCACAAAAAGTGGTTTATGTTAGTTGTAACAGTGCCACCCAAGCAAGGGATTTGCAATTGATGGACGCTATGTATAAAGTAACCAAAGTACAGCCTGTAGATATGTTTCCGCAAACACATCATGTAGAAAATGTTGTACTTTTGGAAAAGAGATAGAGTAAGTAAATACTGAATATTAAGAAATTGAAACTAAATAACACATACAAAATTCTATTGTTTCTTCTCATCATCGCAGGAACTTGGAGCTGCGAACGTGATGATATTTGTGCTGAAGCCACTGCAACAACACCTCATTTAATAATTCGTTTTTATGATATTAATGATCCTGAAGAACTAAAAGTTGTGAGGGAATTGTCAGCTAGAGGGTTTGACGCTGATGGTAATCCATTAGAAGATTTTACATTGAGTTCACCTTATGACTCTATTGTATTACCACTTCGTTTTCAACATGAAGGAGAAAGTACTACCTCCACATTTTCATTAGAAAAAGATACTGATTTTAGATTAGATGATGATGATACGACAAACTCCAATATAGATATCATCACAGTAAATTACACTCCAGAATTTCAATATGTCTCTAGAGCTTGTGGCTACAAAAGTATTTTTAACAATCTCTCCATTAGCATTGGACAGGATGGTGACAATTGGATATTGACCAGCGAAATTTTAACGACAACCATAGATAATGAAGATCAAGCACACATCATACTTCGTCATTAGTCTTTTGCTTTTGATGTTTGTGCCAATAACATCATTTTCACAGGAAAAAAACACAAAAGAGAAGGATACACTCGTCTTTAAACAAAAATACGGTTTGCGTTTGGGTGTAGATATTTACAGACCTATCCGCTCGTTTGTTGATGAAGATTACGCAGGTTTTGAAATCAACGGGGATTATCGATTGACAAAACGTGTGTATCTAGCAGGAGAACTTGGCACCGAACAGCGAACCAACACAACCGATTATTTGGATGTTACGGCAAAAGGAAGTTACTTCAAAGCTGGTCTGGATTATAATTTTTATCGTAATTGGCTCGATATGGAAAATATGATGTATGGTGGTATTCGATTGGGTGTGAGCTCTTTTAGCCAGACACTTAACAGTTATACAGTTTACAATACCGACCAATATTATAACAATCCATTTACCGAAACTGAATCCCAAGAGTTTAATGGTCTTTCCGCAATTTGGGCAGAATTGATTATTGGAATGAAAGTAGAGGTCATCAATAATTTCTATGTTGGTGCCAATGCACAACTTAAAGGAAGAATCACAGAAGACAAACCCGAAAACTTTGGCAATCTATACATTCCAGGTTTCAATAAAGTGTTCGATAGTGGCCGGTTTGGAATCGGTTTTGGTTATAATGTTTCTTATCTAATTCCTATTTACAACAAGGACAAAAAAGTTCCAGTCGATAAGGAGGAACAATAAACTTCTAGATTTAATATTGCAGATTTGTAGAGTCACAATCTTTAATTGTGAATCAAAATTTCTTCATATCTTTTCCATGGAATATCATCGACACTATGGACAAAGAATCTATTGCAGATTTATTGGAAGAAAAAAATCAACTGCTTCTCAATTGGCTTGAAAATCAACCCTCAGAAAAGTGGCAAGAAGGACCTTTGGGCAAATGGACATCTGGCCAACAAGCCTTGCACTTATTACAGAGTATCAAACCATTGAATGATGCTTTGAGCATGCCCAAGTTTTTGTTGCGATATAAATTTGGAAAAGCGAATAGAGAGGTGCGTACTTACGAAACCGTCGTACAGCGGTATCAAGACCGATTGAAAGAAGCGCAAGGCACAACTTTTAGAGGTTCTCAAAATATGAAAATTCCAAACCTAAAGGAGAAAGAATATATCCTAACTCGACTTCAAGTTGAAAACAAAAAACTCCAATATAAAACAAAAAAAATGTCCGATAAAAACTTGGACACACTTATTCTACCGCATCCACTAATGGGAAAAATGCCTGTAAGGGAAATTATCATGTGGACGGCACATCATATTGAGCATCATACCAAAATACTTCAAGAAAAATATTAATTTCAAGTTACAAACAAACTTTTCAATCGTCTCCCATAAAAACCATCAACCATGAAGCTTCAATCCGTTATTCTTTGGGCAATACTTTTGCTTTGCTCCACTCCTATCTTTTCGCAACAAATAAAAGGGCAAATCATCGATGCCAAAACCAATGAGCCCATTGCATTTGCTACGATTCAATTTGCTGACGATAATGGTGTTGTTTCCAATATGGAAGGTTTTTTCAACTTATCATCAGATGACTTAACTCCAGAAACGCTTTTGACGATTTCTTTTATGGGTTATCAAACACAGACGCTTACCATCACAAATTTGCAAAACCAGAACAATCTTGTCAAATTAAACGAAGCCGTCAACCAATTAAACACGGTTTATATCACCAATAAGCTACCAAGTGTTGATAGCATTATGGCGCGCGTCAATAGAAATGCGTCCAAAAATTATCATTTTTCAAACATTAAACAAAAACTTTTCACCAGAGAAACGGGGTATTTTAAAGCCAACAATCTAGAAGTGGATATCGAAAAATCTTCTGGTTTCAACAAAAAACAGTTGGAGGCTTCCAATAAGCAATTTAGGGAACTAACGAATCAGATTGTCAATAATCCGCCGACACAAACATTTACAGATATACTTCTCGATTTATACTTAAAACCTGATTTCAGCAGTAAAATAGAAGTGATCAAAGCCACCAAATTAAAGGACCGGAAAAACAGTCTGTCACTCGAAACTATCCAATCTAGAGTGACCAATATTGTGCTCCAGCATTTGGATACCAGTAAGACTTACAAAGTTAAATCAGGTTGGTTTAAGGTTGAAGATTCATTGTCATTCAAAAAAAGCAAAGCCGCGAAAAAAGATATGGAAGACAACAATTTCAATGCGATTAAGTCAGCCAACGTCAATACACTAAAGGAACATCTGTTTGAAAACCAATCCTTAATGGACTTTGTAAAGGAAACCGATATTTATGACTATGAAATTGCCAATGTCACCACTATCGATGACCAATTGGTCTATGTCATCAATTTTGAACCAAGAAAGCGAAGTGCAAAATTTAAAGGGACGATCTATGTGAACGAAGAAGATTACGCAATCCTAAAATTGGATTACAAGTTTGCAGAAGGAAAAGTTGGTGAGAAATTCAACTTAAAGCTGCTGCTGGGTGTTAAATATGTAGAGAACGTTAACAGGGGAACAGTCATCTACAAAAAGAATGGTGACAACAAGGGCTATTATCCCTATTATATCAATCATGAATCCGGACAGTATGTCTATGCCCATAGACCTTTTAAGTTCGTCGAGAATAGTGATGACAGCAAAAACAAAGTCGCATTTGATGTAACTATAGAAGGCAATATTGTGGAAAAACACGAGCTTATGAGTCTAGATTACAAAACTTCGGATGACGCAACTTTTAATGGCATTACCGAAGCAAAGAAAGTGGACTTTATTCAGTTGAAACAGTATGACCCTTCCATTTGGAAAGATTATACAATTATGGAACCTTTGGAGGAATTAAAGAAGTTTAAGGTGGAAGAATAATTTTTATATTTTAAAGCAACCATTTAGTGTTTTCTGTATCTACAGTTTAAATGTTTGTATGAAATTTCATAAACTGGCCCTGTTAGCCCTTTTCTTTATAGCGAATATTCCCATAGTTGCCCAAGAGGAACCAAATGAGCCAGACATCAATAACACATACATCACTTTCGATACATTTGCCGCTTTTGGTTATTGGTGTCCAAGATATACCTTGGGTTATGTGACTCCAATTCATAGGCGATGGATGGTTGGATTGGATGCTGGATATGGTAACGACCATATCATAGCCACTTATTTAAAGAATTCCAATTTAATTGGTAATAGATATAGGGTTTTTGAATTAAAGCCTAGAATTTATTTTAAGCTAAAACCATCAGGAAAATCACAATCTTATGTGTCTTTAGAGTTTTTCTATATCAAGCATAAAGACCATTTTATAAATTCAACGGATCAATTACGTGAGAAGCGTTATGTCAATCTCAATGACAACCAGGCCGCGGATAGAGGATATGGTAATTTATCTTATGATGAAGCGGACTATTTGCGACTTAAAACAGGGTTTAATGTGAACGCAGGTTTTTTCTTGAATTTATCGGACAATATTGGCGTCAATATAGATTTGGGTTTAGGCTATCGCAATAGATATTTGACCTATAAAAATCTTGAAAACCCAAGCATATTTGTACCCCAAGAAAATGATAGATTCACAGAATATCCATTAACCGTGGATTTAGGAAATGCTGGCGCCGCAAACCTCACCTTGAACATTAAATTGTTTTATAAATTTGAAAACGTTTCATATTTATACAAACCCAAAATTTACCAGTGATTAATAGCAGATGGTATTAACTGTTATATTTCGCTTTCTTACTCCCTTCGTACATCACGTACTTCACCAAACGTGCTTCTAGCTTGGCGTTGACTAGATGAATCTTTCTTGAAGGTCTTAAGCCCACATGTTTAAGCGCATCCAAATTGGAAGTGATGAACCAAGCATCCGTGCCTGGATAGTTTTGTTTTAAGGTATCTCCAATGTTTTTATAAAAGGATTCCATCTCAATATCTAGTCGTTCGCCGTAAGGTGGGTTGAATACCATGTGCAATTTGCTATCGCCTCCTTTTTGTGTTTTAAAGAAATCTTCGTGTTTCACCTCGATAAAGTCTTCCAATTGGGCATTCTTGACGTTTTCTTTAGCTTTGGCAACGGCACTTGGTGATTTATCGTATCCCACAATCTTATGGTGAAAGTCCCTGGTTTTGGTCAATAAGGATTCTTCAATCTTTTCAAATAATTCCACATCCCAATCTTGCCAACGCTCAAAGGCGAATTCCTTTCGCATTAAGTTGGGCGGAATATTGCACGCTATCATTGCAGCTTCAATCAATATGGTTCCGCTGCCACACATGGGATCCATAAAATCGCTTTGACCATCCCAACCTGACAACATCACTAAACCAGCAGCTAGAACTTCATTGATTGGTGCAATATTAGTCGCCGTTTTATAACCTCTTTTATGCAAGGAATCCCCAGATGTATCCAAAGAAATGTTGCACATATCTCTATCGATATGTACATTAACTTTAAGGTCGGGAAATTTCAAATCTACATTCGGTCGTTGTCCGGTGGTATCGCGAAATTTGTCTACAATCGCATCCTTTGTCTTTTGTGCTATGTATAATGAGTGTGTAAACATGGTAGAGTGCACTGTGGCGTCCACAGCCAAAGTGCCTGTTGGTTTTAGGTACTCTTCCCAATTCATCTTGTAGAGCTTGTCATATAGGTCTTGCTCACTTTTTACCCTAAAAGAATTGATTGGTTTTAATATCTTAATCGCAGTTCGCAGAGCTAGGTTGCATTTGTACATAAAACCTTTGTCTCCCACAAAACTGACATTACGAACACCAGTCTTCACGTCTTGTGCTCCGAGTTGTGTCAATTCCTTTGCCAATAAGTCCTCGAAGCCAAATAAGGTTTTGGCAACCATGTTAAAATTATTATCCATTTTTCACGCTCTATAGATTACAAAAATAAAGTATTTTTGTGGCTTGTATGTGGTTTAACTCGATTTTGGGTTAAGGATTGAAGCGGCATCCTTTTTTTGGCCAACTTATAGTTGCAATTCAACACTAAAATTTTCTAGGCAAAAAAAGATATAGCGGAAAGCCTGGTGCTTTAAAGTTTTTACTTAAAAGCAAACCCTAACATAGTAATTAAAAAGATTCCTGCTTTCGTAGGAAGTTAAGATGAATAAAGACACAACACAATGGTACGCTTCGTGGTTTGACTCACCATATTACCATATTTTATATAAAGATAGGGACCATGCGGAGGCACATCAGTTTATGGATAACCTAACGCAATACCTCAACCTTCCTGAGAATGGAAAAATCCTGGATTTAGCCTGTGGCAAAGGTCGCCATTCTGTGTACCTCAACTCATTGGGCTACGATGTTACTGGAGTGGATTTATCAGAAAACAGCATTGCATACGCTAAACAATTTGAAAACGATAGCTTGCATTTTGAGGTTCATGATATGTGCAAACCTTATAAACAGAAGTTTGACGCTGTGTTTAATCTTTTCACAAGTTTTGGGTATTTTGACAAAGAAGAAGATAACCTGAATACCATAAAAGCCATAAAGGAAGACTTAAACGAATTCGGGTTTGGGGTTATTGACTTTATGAATACCGATTATGTCATTGAAAATCTTGTACCAGAAGATGTAAAAACTGTGGACGGCATTGAGTTTCACCAAAAACGATATGTTAGGGATGGATACATCATTAAAAATATTGAGTTTACAGATAAAGGTGAGGATTTCATCTTTCAGGAACGGGTCAAAGCATTTTCTTTAAAAGATTTTGAAATTATGTTTGAAGATGCGGAGGTATATCTTTTGGACGTGTTTGGCGATTATAAGTTGAGAAAGTTCCACAAGGATTTTTCCGAACGCATTGTGATGATTTTTAAATAAAATAATTGCTATTTTAGCTTTATGACTAACTACCTCTTACCAATCCTTGCCGTTGCTTTTGGAATTGTGCTTGCCTTCTTGTTTAAGCAGACCAAATCATTCTCTACAAAGTTGCTGTTATCTTTTAGTGGTGCATTTCTATTGGCATTGACTTTGTTCGATTTGCTGCCAGAAGTTTATGAACACCTTGAAGGAAAACAAACAGGGCTTTTCATTATGAGCGGAATATTGCTTCAGATTATGCTCGAATTCTTCTCTAAAGGTGCCGAACACGGACATATCCACATCCACAAGCACGAAACGGCTTTTCCTTGGTTATTGTTCATTAGTTTATGTATCCATAGTTTTTTGGAGGGTTTTCCAATCCATCAGCATAACGATATGGTCTATGGTGTGTTGGTACATAAAATTCCAATTGCCGCATTGATCACTTCATACATGTTACAATCCAGCTTTTCTAAAATGCAGATTGTTTTGTTTTTGGTGGTTTTTGCATCGATGACACCGCTTGGTACTTTAATTTCAAATACCGTAGAATTGGTTGCAGGTTACGTTTATTACATCAATGCTATTGTAATCGGTATTTTCTTTCATATTTCCACAATTATTTTGTTCGAAAGTAGTGAAGGGCACAAATTCAATTTATCAAAATTGATGGTGATTGTATTGGGTGTTGTAGTGGCATATTTAATTTAAGAAAAGAGAGTAGAGAGAAGAGAAAATAAAAAGGCTGTCTTATCTCCATTATTTTCTACTCTTCCAAAAATAAAACATGTTCAGCAAAGAAGAATCAAGAAAATTACGTGAGGACTTTTGGATAAGCTTCGGAAAATCATTTCCAAGGAAATGGATTTTATATGATACCAAAATCAAAGGGTTTTCATTCAAGTTCCATTTTGATACCAAGGAAGCCCTCGTGACTCTTGACCTTGAAGATGATCTTGAAAACCGCATCAATTACTGGGAGAAACTTCAATCTTTAAAATCCATCCTTCTCAATGAATTCCTTCCACAGGCCATTTTTGAAGAAGAATACTTCCTTGAAAACGGCAAGGAAATTTCTCGTATCTATGTGTCGTTAGACCAAAAAGTATCTATCCATAATAAGAATACATGGCAAGATGTGATGGTGTTTTTCAATGAAAAGATGGCTCTTTTTGAAGATTTCTTCAATGAATACAGAGATTTCATAGAAGTTTAACGAACAGATTTCGACTTCCAATTGCTAGTCTATAAAATTTGAATTCGGTATTTTTGTGTCTGGGATAAATCCAGAAAAATGTTGAATCCAAATCTTTATCCCAATTCTAAAATCTAATATCTCAACTCTTAAAAATGATTATAGACGTCCACACCCACATCAATAACTATCACGAAGAACGTGTCACTTCGGTTAACGACTCTCTTGACTTACTTGTACAGACCATGCAGGAGAATAATGTCGATTATTCGCTCGTGCTGTCTTCTTATAAAGTAAATGAGCATCGACCTAGCACCAAACGTGTGGTAGAAGCAATTGCCGACCGAAATAATCTTGGCGTGGTGGCTGGCGTGAGTTATCTTCATTACAACCATAAAGATTTGCGTGAGTTGAGCGAATTTCTGGATGCTGGGCTCATAAAAGGTTTAAAGTTTTACCCAGGCTACGAACCGTTTTATCCCAATGATATTCGGTTGAAAGTGCTTTACGACATGGCGGTTGAGTATGATGTGCCTGTGATGTTCCATTCTGGGGACACCTACGCTCCTACTGGAAAAATCAAGTTCTCCCACCCTATACATATAGATGATTTGGCGGTTGACTATCCAGAGTTGAAGATTGTGATTTGCCATGTTGGTAACCCATGGATTAAGGATTGTATGGAAGTTGTTTACAAAAACAAAAATGTACATGCAGATATCAGCGGCTTGGTACTTGGAGACTTTAACGAAAAGTTTGAGCGCTACATGAAAACGGAAATTGAAGAAATGATTACCTACGCTGGCGATCCGAAATATCTTCTTTACGGTACCGATTGGCCAATCAGCAATATGGGTTCTTATCTAAAATTCATGAAACAACTAGAACTTCCTGCAGAAAAGAAAGAATTGATTCTTTGGAAGAATGCTGCTGAATTGTTTAAGATTGATGTCAGTAAGATTTAGTGTGTTTTACAGGTTCTTTACTTATATATACAAACGTATAATACTAACATAACCCGCTAACTCAATCACGTCCTTTTTAGAGCAATCCTTGAATTTCCCTGTTAGAGCCTTTCATATTTTTGGGCACAACCCTCAATACAGGCAGTCCAAGAAATGATTAGATAAGATTCTTCCAGTCCAAATCTGTATTCGCTGAATTCATCATATTCACAGCCCTCATTTGAGACCAGAACATTCTCTTCTAAATTGAATTCCCCGGAAGTTTCTTCACCAGTAATTGTGGATAAAGAACATAATGGCCCATTGATTACAAAAGTTCCATTACTAAAAAACTCTATGGTTTTTTCACTGTCTATTCCTTGGTACTCACCACTTCCGTCACCTGGGTCGGCGTATGTTTCAATAAGTTTCCATTTTCCGATGACTTCATTGGTAATATTTTTTTCTTCATCCTTATCTGAACAAGCACTCAAGATAGAGATTGACATAAAAACTAAAATGAACTTTTTCATGATGCAATGATTTAGATTTTTAATAATCAACAAGATACAAATTATGTTTTAATTTTTGAAGCGTTCGGGCTAGTATTAAATAGTATTAAAATGAAATAAATATTCCAAAATTGCTGCTAGCCTCTTCACATTTGTTCATCAAACTGCACTCGTAGAAATATAGAAAAAGTCAATTAATATTTTTTGAAGGTTGTACTCAAGAACCGTTTAGGATTCTGATGGCTTATCAAATAAAATGATTCTTCGCCGATATAACTTCTCAAATTCTGGAAGATTGCCTTTTCGGTTTTCTTTTGGGATACCACATAAAAGTCGGTACCAAAAAGAATTTTCTTATTGACCTTTTCATCCAATAAGAGATATTTCAACAATGGAAATAATTCCTCATTATAAATCATAAAACTAATATCTGTATACAGATTTTCATACCGAATCATTAGGTCGTAAATGATGGACAACCAAGAAGCATTCCACCAAATGGTGCGGACGCTACCGTGGGTCAGCGTGTTTTTGATAGGACTGCTGTTATAATCGTCAAGAGAGCGATGCGAGATGTTGTTGTTATAATTATTCCAATTATCTTCGGTATAGCGGTTCCATTCCTTGGTACCGCCAAAGTGTGCCAAACATATTTTGAGCTTGCTTAAATCGATGTCCTCTCCAAGGTATTCGCTCAATAAATCCTTATCCAATAAGCAATGGTAATTTAAAGGATGCGTAAAATTGGTAGTGTAATCATAATTCTTGGTCTGTGGCAAGGGCATCGGTATTGGGCCCTCTTCCACCTTTTTGGTATACTTGAGGATAGGATGATAATTCCAATCCTTTTTCTTTTTGCCTCTGTAAAACACCGTACCTTCGATACAATGCGTAATGATGGGAATCTGATTGGCTTGGGCAAATTTATAAGTCTCAATCAGGTTTTTGTCAAAAGGATAATAACCCAAAGCTGGATAGAGCTTAATTCCATGGAAATTCTGCTTGGAAAGATTGCGCTTTACATACTTTTCATAGGAAAACTCCATCGTATTGAAATAAGTATCAGAAATACGTCTTGGGTCCACAAACACAAACGGCAGCAAATTGGGATTGTTTGTGGTGATGTGGAGCAATTCATCCAGTTGTTGCATGTAATTGGCAATGGGCTTCCCAGCTTCCATATAGTCCATGTCCATTGGTAACACTACAAATTTGGTATTGCTGTCATAGGTTTTTTCCAAGAGGTCAAATACCTTGCTTTGTCCTTGTTTGCTATAAGTGGCATAGCGACCCAATGTTCTAAACCTACGGTAAGCTTCCTTACTTTGCTGACTGAACAGATTGCTCAATGCCAATATATTGACCAACATCTTAAAGAACCAGTGAAAGAAAAAGAGTATCAACGTGTACAGCCAATACAGCACGACCGTAAACTTAAGAATATCCAGAAAAAGATTCCTGACTTTCTTGTAGGTGTGTGTAAATCGTTTGTAGGTATTATTGCGGTAGGTTAGGTTCAAATAATACCATTTTACCACTTTCATAGTCACCACTTGATACAGTAGAGGAATCAATTGTTTCCCAAACTGATTTGGGACATGGTCAATGGTAAAGGTGTGCGTATGGCAATTGAAAACGGTGTAGTTTTTCGGTATTACTGTATCGATTTGGGAAGTCTCTTTCATAGCATTCTGCATTTAGAGCACTGCTGCCACCACAGTATTGACAATCGTTTTGATGATTTTGTTCTTGAGATGTCCCAATCGAAGCTTGGAAACACCCGCTTGGTACAAAGCATTCAACACCAGCAAATCCTTTTGGCTTTCGAGTAACCATTGATAGTCCTTAACGGTTAAATCTTTGGAAGCCAATAGAGAGGTCCAACGTTCCAACTTTACTTTAGAGATTTCAAGAAACGCTTCGATGTCCTTTTTGGTTTCTTTTTTATAATCGCTATAACTCTCGCCCAACACTTTGAGGAGTTCGTCTTTGAGGAGTTTTAAAAGTTCTTCAATGTCCATTTTGTTTGGTTTTTGGTTAATAGTTATTAGTTGTTGGATAAGAAGTTAAGGATATTGCTCTCGTTGGTTTTGTTCTTTTGAGCTTCGTATTTGATGATTAAATCAAAAGCTTCCATGATTTGGAGTTTTGCTTCTTTGGTAAAGGCTTCAGAAAGTTTTTCATCTTCATCCCATCGTTTTAGAAAACCCGCCAAAAGGTTCTTGTCTTTATTTGCCATTACATTCCACATGGCATAGGAGACTTCGTTGTCTGGTTTGTTCTTTTCATACTCTACCATTTTTTGAAGGTCCAGCAATAGTTCCTTGACTTCTGAATCATAATCGTCGTAGGACTCCGTGGCATTGTCAATGAGGTTGCCACTCTCCACCTTTAAAGAAATAGCCTGTTGATAAGAATATTGGTCAAAGATGGCTGTTTTGAGACTTTGACAGGAAACGAGAACAAGCTGTAGTGCCAGAACTAGGATGAAGTATTTGGTCTTGAGTAATTTCATGGATTTTGGTTTAAGGTTTGAGGTTTTATGTTGGTGACATTATAAATTTCATTTTGCGCTCTTTGGATGGCTTTCACATGAAAATTGATGATTTTTTGACGCCCTTCCCTTGAGCTCAAGATTTCTTTGAATTCATCATAATTATCCATAAAGAAATTTTCGGTGAGAATGGCTGGCATTTTGGTTTTGGTGAGTACGTAAAAGCGACGTTCCTTATCAAGGTCACCATCAGAATAATCTGTTCTTAAAGGTTTGCCAGGAAATGCCTTCATAAACTCTTCCCCAAAAATAGTTGCAAGAAAGTCACTTTTAGTCTGCCCTGGGGACGTATATATTTCACCTCCACTTCCACCACCTGCGTTACAATGAATACTCAAGTAAAACGCTTGGCTTGCAGGATAGTCGTTTGCTCGCTTCACACGGGTTTCCAGTCGAACATCCCAATATTCCGGAGCAATGTTGACATAAGGAATTTTAAGCGCTGTCAGTTGTTCGATGATTCCATTGACGATGGCACGATTGAATTCACCTTCATAAAATACACCATCTGTCTTCCAATCAAACCGTTTTCCAGGTGTTTGGTAAATTCCATTGATGAGTCCACCATGGCCATTGTCAAGCAACACAATCATTTATAAAGGATTTGGTTTCTATAAATTTAGATAAAAATGTAGAATTGATGCGCTCATTTACGTTATTATTCGATGAACGCTTAAAAATGCATATATTCGTTATGCTAATCTTTCAGTATGAACACATCTAAACGCATTGGCTTTGTACTAGGCCCATTATTATTCATTCTTATCCTATTGTTTTTCAAACCCGAAGGTTTGTCGCCGCAGGCCAGAGCCGTCTTGGCATCGACGGCTTGGATTGCAATTTGGTGGATTACAGAAGCCATCCCCATTGCCGTAACGGCTTTGCTCCCCATCGTGTTGTTTCCACTCACGGGCGGATTGGATTTGGGAGCCACAACGAGTGCTTTCGGGCATAAATATGTGTTTCTTTATATGGGCGGATTTATCATCGCCATCGCCATTGAAAAATGGAACCTACATCGGCGCATTGCCCTGAATATCATTAACTTTATTGGTTCTGATATCAAAAAAATCATCTTGGGTTTTATGGTGGCGACGGCATTTTTAAGCATGTGGATTAGCAACACTGCTACTTCGGTGATGATGTTGCCTATTGGTATTGCCATCATCACTCAATTAAAAGACAACCCCCAAACCATAGAAAACGAAACACTGTTGTTTGGAAAAGCCCTCATGTTGGCAATTGCTTACAGTGCCTCCATTGGCGGTATTGCCACCTTAATCGGGACACCGCCCAACCTCGTTTTGGCAGGTGTGGTTTTAGATACCTATGGCTACGAGATAACATTTTTGCAGTGGTTTATGTTTGGCTTTCCAATTGCGCTGTTGCTATTGCTGATTTGTTGGAAATATTTGACATCCTATGCTTTTAAATTTACACAGAAGGAATTTCCAGGAGGCAAACAAGAGATAAAACGCTTAAAATCCGCTTTGGGAAAAGTAAGTTATGAAGAGAAAATGGTTGCCGTTGTTTTTGGCACCACTGCTTTTTTCTGGATTACTAGGTCGTTGCTGTTTGATGACATACTTCCACAACTCGATGATACCATTATTGCTATTGTATTTGCAGTCATTTTGTTTTTGATTCCTTCAAAGGATAAAAAAGTCAAGTTGATGGATTGGGATGACGCCGTGAAATTACCCTGGGGCATTATCTTATTGTTTGGCGGTGGTATGGCGCTGGCGAATGGTTTTGAAAGTAGCGGATTGGCACAATGGATTGGAGGGCAAATGACCACTTTTGCTGGATTGACCACCATCATTCTTGTGCTGCTATTGATTGCAGCCGTCAATTTCCTTACTGAAATTACCTCTAACTTGGCAACAACCGCTATGCTGTTGCCTGTATTGGCCCCAATGGCATTGACGGTGGATATCCATCCATTTGTGTTGATGGTCGGTGCTGCGGTGGCAGCGAGTTGTGCGTTTATGTTGCCTGTTGCGACGCCTCCGAATGCAGTGGTATTTGGGTCTGGGTATTTACGAATTCCTGATATGGTGAGCAAAGGGTTTGTGATGAATATCATCTCCATCATCATTTTGACACTCTTTGTGTATTTTGTGTTGCCGATGCTATGGGGAATTGTAGTTGATGGGTTTCCTGAAGCTTTGAGACATTGAAACAAAATGTAAATAAAAAAGCAATCGGCTTTAGACTTTTTCATTGATGAATTCCAAAGCTCTTTTTTCCGTGTAGTACACATTTTTCTTATCAATAAATCCAACATGCCCTCCATATTTGGGCATTTCAAGATACAGATGTGGGTTTTCTTTGGCGGCTTTGATTGGATAACATTCAGCTGACAGAAACGAATCATTTAATGCATTAATGATAAGTGTTGGAACTTTGATATTTGGTAAAAATTGAAGACTACTGCTTTTTTCGTAATAATCATAAGCATCTTTAAATCCATGTGCTTTTGACGTGTACACATTATCAAAATCAATTAGTGCCTTAATTTTGTTGATGTCTTCCTGTGTCACCAACTCTGGGAATTGCTGGTGCTTGATTTTTAGTTTGCTTTTGAGATGGCGTTTAAAACGGTCATGATAGAGAATATTCTTAAAATTATGCAATTCATCCGATGACCCTTTTAAATAACAGGGCACGGAAATAGCAATACCTGCTTTGATTTGCTGTGGAACCTCATGGCGTTCGCCCAAATATTTCAACACCACATTTCCGCCAAGACTAAAACCTTTTAGATAGATTTCTGAATAGGTTTTTGTTTTAAGTATACAGTTGATAACCTCCTCCAAATCTTCTGTGGCTCCTGAATGATATGAACGAAATTTGAGATTTTCTTCACCACTGCAACCTCTAAAATTAACACAAACGGCATCCATACCATTTGCGTTAAAAAGTTTAGCCGTTCCTGTCATGTAAGGGCGTTTGGCATCCCCTTCCAATCCATGTAATAAGACGATGAGTTTTTTGGATATGTCCTTGGAATGACTCCAATCTAAATCAATGAAATCGCCGTCGGATAAGTTAAGACGCTCACGGGTTTGCTCCACACCTTTCACTTGTCGAATGAGACCAGAATAGACGGTTGAAACGAATCCATTCTTGAAACCAAAAGGTGGATGATATGTCGATTCTAATAGTGGCATTTGCTTGACATTAGATTTGAGACATGGGATTTGATATTTTTGAGAACATTTATTCTTTGTTCAATTGATTTCAACAGCACTAAATTGAAATTTGTTTCCATCAAAAAGACCTTTATCACTTAACTTTAAAGATGGAATGACAAGCAATGCCATAAAGGAAAGTGTCATATAAGGTGCGTGAAGCGTACTTCCCATCTGTTTCGCCATGTTGTCGAGTTCGGCGTATTGTTTCCCTATAGTTTGTCCATCTTGGTCGCTCATGATACCCGCTACAGGAAGTGGTACTACTGTTTCCTCCGAATTGGAAATGGCACAAATACCACCTTTGTTATCAATCAATAGATTGACGGCTTTGCAAATCATTTCATCCGAAACACCGACGGCAATAATGTTATGTGAATCATGCCCAACGGACGATGCAATCGCACCTTCTTTAATCCCGAAGTTTTTGATGAATGCGATGGATGGTTGGTCATTGTTGTATCTATTGACCACTGTCATTTTCAAAATATCTTCCTTAACGTTGGATACCAAATTTCCATCTTCTATCAAACTGTCCGCTATCATTTCATTCGTTACCAATTGCCCTTCCAAAGCTTCAATGACTCGAATTTGTGTTGCTGAAGATGTCATTTTAAAATCGGAAACTTTCTTTTTATCCGTATTGAAATGGTTCAGGTTTTTGAAAGTTGCCGGTTGAATCAATGATTTGTCATTGTCAAAAACCAATTCCCCATCAATATAGGTTTGAAGTGTTTTAAAATGCTTTAAGTCCTCAACAACAATAAAATCTGCAGCATCGCCAACTTGAAGCAATCCAACGTCCAACTTATAATGCTTCACAGGATTGAAGCACGCCATTTGCAACACTTGAAAAACATCCATGCCTTTTGCGACGGCTCTAGCGCATAGATTATTGATATGATGCAGCAACAAATCATCAGGATGTTTATCATCACTACAAAACATCATGTGTTCAAAATGCTCGGGAATCAAATCGGCCAACGCCTCGAAGTTTTTCGCGGCACTTCCCTCCCGAATAAGGACTTTCATCCCTTTTTGAAGTTTTTCCAATCCTTCCTCATAGGTGAAGCATTCGTGGTCCGTGGAGATTCCAGCATTGATGTATGTTGTGATGTCCTTGCCTCGCAATCCTGGTGCATGGCCATCGACTGGTTTGTTGTAATGTTTTGCCCATGCGATTTTTTTCATCACTTCATCATCATCAAATAACACACCTGGATAATTCATCATTTCTGCCAGATATTTGATATCTGGATTTTCAAGTAACTTTTTAATACCGTCGGAGTCTATGATTGCCCCAGCCGATTCAAAGTTGGTAGCAGGCACGCAAGATGGAGCTCCGAAGTTAAATTTGAACGGGACTTTTTTACCGTTTTCAATCATAAACTCCACGCCTTCTATGCCAAGTACATTCGCAATTTCGTGCGGGTCAGAAACGGTGGCAACGGTGCCGTGAGTCACTGCCAATCGCGCAAACTCACTTGGCACTAGCATCGAACTTTCGATATGGATGTGTGCATCTACAAAACCGGGCAGAATATAGTGATGAACATCATGCTCTTTTTCTTCAATAGATGTAATGGTTCCGTTGGCGAGGGTTATTTCTCCTGGATAAATACGTTTATTGGGTATATCGACGATGCGTCCTTTTAATTTCATTTACCGAATTTCAATCTTTAGAATTTGTGTGGTGTGGTCAGTTACTTTAAAACGTTCGTCAGGCCGCATGCCGATGACCCAAACGATATTAGAGTCGGAACATAATAATCTTGCACTTTTCTTTTCAATCAAAGACAATTTCTCATCTTTAAAATATTTACTGACTTTTTTCCTTCCTTTCATACCTGAAGGATAAAAGTAATCGCCTTCTTGCCATTTTCGAATGGTCAAAGGATACTTTAATGTTTCTTTATCGACATAAATGATGTGCTTTTCATTTGCCGAAACTGCATCCGCTTCATCAAAAAGCAAAACTCCAAAGGGCGTTTGAATTTTCTTATCTTTTTTGGAAATGCTTATAATTTCCTCATTTCCGTCATTGGCCAATTCTGTTAAGAGCAAAAAATCCCTATCCTTAATCAATCGATGTGACGGTGAAAAAACCTGTTTCCCAGATTGTGCATCCAACAGATTGACAACATCATCCCATTCCGTAAAATTAAAATCCTTGAGCAATTGGTAGAGATAAGCTTTAGGATTGGAAAGCTTCTTGAGTTTTTCAATATCCAATCCTATGACTTCGTCTTCAACCGAAACGACTTTTCTCTGGATTTTCACGATTGCATCCTCCACAATCATTTGACTTTCTTGAAGGTTTTCAATTGTATTTTGAAAATTCTGAAGCAATTGCGGATTCATTTGCTTCAACGTTGGCACAATATCATGGCGTAATTTATTTCTCAAATATTTGTTGGACGCATTACTGCTATCTTCGCGCCATTCGATTTTATTTCCGATGGCATAAACTTCCAAATCTTCCCTGGAAAAGGGCAACAACGGTCGTACAATAATTCCATTTGTTTCAGGAATTCCTGTCAATCCCTCCAAACCAGTACCTCGTGTCAAGTTAATCAAGAATGTTTCGAGATTATCATCAGCGTGGTGTGCCGTGAGGATATAATCAAAATCCAATTGCTCTGCCAATTGAAAAAACCAATCATAACGCAAGTTCCGGGCCGCAACCTGTGTTGAAAGTTTGTTCTTTTTTGCAAATTTTTCTGTTTCAAAGCTTTCAATGAAAACTTCCAATTCCAAATCTTCAGCCAATTGCAAAATAGATGCTTCATCAGCATCACTTTCTTTACCACGAAGATTGAAATTGCAATGTGCCAATGAGATTTTCAAACCTGACTTTTGACATAAATGCGTCAATACCACACTATCCATTCCGCCAGAAATGGCAATGAGCAATTTGGCCTTTTTTAGATACGGCAAATGTGAATCGATATGGGTTTTGAATTTTTGAATCATCAATCAAATATACAACTTTGGTAGGTTTGATAATTATCTAAATTTGACTTAAAGTTTCAAAAACCCTCAATTTTAAATGGAATATTCCGTAACTTTAAAAACATCACTTTAAAGATTTTTATATGGAAACCACGCATTATACAGATGAACAATCATCACGAAAAGATTATGGGAACAAAGTGCTTTCTGTTATACATTATTTACATCCTTATGTTAAACAACGACTCTACATTGCTGAAAATGTTGGGATTTTACCAAAAAACCTATACTGCTCCAATGGAGTGATTGATGATTGCATTATCAAATTATACGACAAAGGGTATGATTGTGATGAAGAAGCTGACAGTCTCAAATTAAAATTGTTTGAAACCATCGATACGTATTTGGAGGAACTTTTTGTAAAAGAGGCCTTTCATAAAAAAACCATCAGTACCAATACGCTTTTAAAAGAAGAATTGCGCCGTATGGAAGAATCGTTTACAATTGATGCCGATGAAGATTACATGATGCTGGAAGAGTTGGACGATATTTCGTATCATCAGGATGACGATGATTATGAAGTATATGTATTTGATGACCACAATAGCCGGATTCTCAACGTTTTGGATTTGGAGGCCGAATCACAACTCAAAAACCGTAAACTCGTCGGTAAATTTTACAATTGGTTGCCAATTAGGGTTGCAAATATCGTGGACTTATATACGTTTGGAAAATTGACTTTCAGAGAAATTGCCAAAGTAAAGCATATTGAACCACGTCGTGTTGAAAAAATCCTTAAAGAAGTAAAAAAACGCTTCAGGACACATCTTGAATGAGCGATATATTTATCCCTTTTTGGTCTTTGCTTTGCCGTTTTTAGTGAATTGCATCTTATCTAACATGGCATTAATTTCATTTTTATCCTCTTCATTGGCATACGAAACAACCATAGAAATTGCGAATCCATTATTTAGTGTGACGTAATAATCTTGATAAATATTATAATCGAGATTAAAGATTTCCAAACAAATGAATGATGTATTTCCAATTTTAACCTCATAATCCTCGCGTCTGTAATCGATGTTCATTTTTGTTTGATCCATGAAGTTTTTGGCTTGAACAACATAATCTTTTGTTTCTTTTACGTTTGGAAACTGGTTTAAGTTTTCTGCATTTATACCCAATGAAGGATTAAACTCCGTTGTTGTTCCAAGTTCGTGTTTAAATATCATGAAAAGTTCAGCAAGATTAACTGAAGACACATCCACAACTTTTTTTAACTTATTGTCATCGCCCACAATCATTTCTTTGCCAGCTTTTGTAATATTGGACATCTGCTGTTTGTCCAAAACACTCCACTCGCTATTGTAGGGCAGTCTAAAGCCAAAAAAATCATTAATGTAAGTATTGTTTTCTATGCTCCCATAATCGAAATGATTGGGCAGGTTTTTTTCTTCAACACAGCTGAAATTAACGATCACCAAAAGTGCAATACAAATAATCTTTTTCATTCGTTTTTTTTTTCAAATATATAATCATTTAAATACAAACCATTAATTTTCTAAAGCATCTCGCATGGCTTTGGCTTTTATCAAGCATTCCTCATACTCATCTTGTGGATTGCTTTTGGAGGTAATCGCTCCACCTACAGAATAGGACACATATTTTTTGGATGCATTATAAAGAATACTTCGGATGATCACATTGAAATCAAAATCCCCATCTGGCGTAAAATAACCAACAGCTCCAGAATATAAACCTCGCTTGGTTTCTTCAAGGGATTCAATGATTTTCATGGCCGAAATTTTTGGTGCCCCAGTCATACTTCCCATAGGAAACGTGGTTTTTATAACATCAACGGGATGTGTGTGTGTGTCAATTTTTGAGGTTATTGTGGATATCATTTGATGCACTTGCTCAAAGGTGTATATTTTGCACAATTCTTCAACTTTGACTGTGCCTTTGATGGCTGTCTGTGACAAATCATTCCTGACCAAATCCACAATCATGATATTCTCACTGCGTTCTTTCTCACTATGCTCTAATTGATGTCGCAATTCTTGGTCCTCAAGTATGTTACTTGAACGTTTGGCCGTTCCTTTGATGGGTTGCGAAATGATGGTATCTCCTTGCTTTTTAAGATAGCGTTCTGGAGATGCCGACATCAAATAATGATCATTACTTTTTAGAAAAGTCGCAAAAGGTGGTCTAGAAATTCTGTTGAGTTTATCATACACTTCCAAAGGAACAATCTCCGTGTCTTCGGCATAAAACTCTTGACAAAAATTGGCCTCATAAATATCGCCGCGATGGATGTGAGACAACAAACTCTTTATTTTTTTGAAATACTCATCCTTATGAATTCTCAATTTGATTTTAACACCCTCTTGAACGGCGTGTTTTGTAAAATCCACGAATTGGTTAATTGTTTTTAAGTCCTGTTCCAATTCATCAGCAACCATATTTAGATAATGGGTTTCCAGAGTAGTTCCCTTAATTAAAAAAAGCTTCTTCGGCTGAAAAAAATACAACTCTGGAAATGCCAATCCATCGTGGTTTTCTGATTTTAAATCCTCTAAATCATTTTTTAAATCATAGGTGAGATATCCAAATATCCAATCTCTGGTAATGGTTTGATATTCCTTCAGTTTATCAAACGCCTGATGATAATCGGTTTTGATACCTGTAAAGGCATCCACAGCTAATATCATATCATAATTGCCGTGCTGTTGATGATGGTTATTGGAATCTAGCCAAACGACATCTTCAAATTGCNNAAAATATGCATCAAGAAAACGGGTGCAGAATTATGTGAAATATCTTCTACAAAAAATGGGACCCAATTTATGTGGGATGCCAATCCTGATATTTGGGCGAATTTTGCTCCTAACCTTTTCCCAATTGTTGGAATGGTGAAAGATGAAACTTATTATTTTGGAGGCAAGCAGTACAAGTTACCTAAACATGGGTTTGTTCGTAATAACCCTTATTTTCAAATAGTTGAAGAAACTAAAGAAAGCATCACTTTAAGACTGTCGTTCAATGATGAATCCTTAAAAACCTACCCTTTTAAATTTGGATATAATGTCATTTACCAACTAGATGGAAACAAACTTCATGTCACCTATAAAGTTGAAAACAAAGACGCACAAACAATGTATTTTTCTGTGGGTGCACACCCTGCTTTTAAATGTCCTGTGTATGAAAATGAATTGTATTCCGATTATCAACTCGTATTTGAAAAAGAAGAGACTTCTAGAACACATCTTTTAAATTTAAAAAGCGGCTTGGTTACATCCGAAACAAAAGCTGTTTTTGACTCTGCCAACCAAATTCAACTTCGCTATGATTTGTTTGACCATGATGCGTTGATTTTTAAAGATTTAAAATCTCGAAAAGTAACATTAAACAGTCAATCTAAAGGAGACATTCTTACCATGCACTTTGAAGATTTTCCTTATCTAGGCCTCTGGGCAAAGCCTAACGCTCATTATGTTTGTATAGAACCTTGGCTTGGCATTGCAGATAGCGATGGCACCAATCAACAATTGATAGATAAGGAAGGAATTCTAAAATTAGATAGTGGCAAAAATTTTGAAGCCACTTACACCATTGAAATACATGAACCGCATTTGGTCTAACCCAAATAATAGTAGTAGCTTTGCGGCTTAATTCAACATTGTGAGCTTTAGAGATTTAAATTTAAACACCCCACTATACAACGCACTTGATGATTTAGGTTTTACAACACCTACACCCATTCAAGAACAAGCGCTTGGTTTGGTAGCTTCTGGCAAAGACGTTGTGGGTATTGCACAGACGGGCACCGGTAAAACTTTTGCTTATATGCTTCCCATATTGAGGGATTTAAAATTCTCTAAACAGGACAATCCTAGAATTCTTGTTTTAGTGCCTACACGGGAATTGGTTGTACAAGTAGTTGATGAAATCGAAAAGCTTGCCAAATACATCAACGTTCGAGTTTTAGGTGTTTATGGTGGGGTCAACATCAACCAGCAAAAACAAGATGTAGCTCAAGGGTTGGATATCATTGTAGCAACTCCGGGACGTGTGTTCGATTTGGCAATGAGCTATGTATTGCAGTTAAAATCGATACAAAAAGTGGTGATTGACGAAGTGGATGTAATGCTCGATTTGGGTTTTAGACATCAATTATTGAACCTTTTTGATATCATGCCAGAGCGACGACAAAACATCATGTTTTCAGCTACCATGACTGAAGAAGTGGATGAACTCATCAATGAATTTTTTGTCACTCCAGAACGTGTTACGATTGCAGTTTCAGGAACACCTCTGGAAAACATACGTCAAAAACGGTATGATGTGCCTAATTTTTATACCAAAGTCAATTTACTGAACCATTTGCTTCAAGATAAGGAAACCTATAACAAAGTCTTGATTTTTGTAGCTTACAAAAAAATGGCAGATACCTTGTTTGAAAAACTTGAAGAACATTTCAAGGAAGAGCTTTGCGTCATCCATTCCAACAAAACCCAAAACTACCGTTTGCGAAGTATTGAGCAATTTAGGGAAGGATTTAATAGAATATTGGTAGCAACCGACGTCATGGCACGTGGTCTGGATATTGAAAACATCAGCCACGTCATCAATTTTGACACACCACATTATCCCGAAAACTACATGCATCGAATCGGGCGAACAGGGCGTGCAGAGCGTAAAGGTGAAGCCTTGTTATTTTCAACCGAAGCCGAACAAGAATACATTAAGACCATTGAAGAGTTGATGCACATGGAAATACCGTTGCTTGAGCTACCTGAAAGCGTGGAAATCTCAAAAGAACTTTTAGAAGAAGAACGCCCCCAAATCAAGGAGCGCAATAATCCGATCAAACGAAAAAAGAAAGAGCTTGGTGATTCTTTTCACGAAAAGAAGGAGAAGAACAAAAAAGAAAACCTAGGTGGTTCTTACAGAGCCAAGATTGCCGCCAAATATAAAAAACCTAAAACACGAGGCGATAAAAACTACAATAAGAGAAATAAGAAAAAATAATTCAAAACTTGGAATAAGATATAAAGTCCACTTCATAAAGGTGGATTTTTTTTGTTTTTATTAAAAAGTACCCTTTATCTAGGTACTAGTACCTGATGAATTCTTCGTGTGTTGTTCGAGTATCGTTCGAGTGTTGTTCGACAAAACAGCTTTTTTAAGCACGAATGTGGGAGAAATGTCGAACAACACTCGAACAAAACCTTATATCGGTATGAATTTCATACAGGATAAAAAGACGAAGGCCATCTATCAAAATAAAAAAAGGCAAGCCTTATATTGAAGCTTGCCTTTCTACAAAATAATTTAAAATTTCATTTTAAACATGCAAAGCCCTATCATCAGTGGCTGCCAAAGCTGCTTCTTTAATCGCCTCGGTAAAGGTTGGATGCGCATGTGACGAACGAGCCACATCTTCTGCACTAGCTCTAAATTCCATAGCAATCACTGCTTCGGCAATCATATCGGCTGCACGTGCACCAATCATGTGCACACCAAGTATCTCATCGGTCTTTTTATCAGCTAGGATTTTCACAAATCCGTCCAAATCCATACTGGCACGGCTTCTTCCCAAAGCTCTCATCGGGAATTGTCCTGATTTATATTCGACCTTTTCTTCCTGTAATTGCTCTTCTGTTTTGCCCACACTTGCCACTTCCGGCCAAGTGTATACAACACCAGGAATTAAATTATAATCGATATGCGGTTTTTGTCCAGCTAAAGTTTCAGCAACCAAAACGCCCTCTTCTTCAGCTTTATGAGCTAGCATCGCGCCTTTTACAACGTCACCGATAGCGTAGATGTTTTTAACGCTTGTTTGTAAGTGATCATTGACTTCAATCTGTCCTCTATCTGTTAACTTTACTCCTGCCGCTTCAGCATTCAATCCATCTGTAAATGGACGACGTCCCACGGATACCAAGCAATAATCACCCTTAAATTCTACCTCGACCCCTTTTTTGTTGTCAGCTTTCACGATGACCTCATCACCTTTACGCTCCACTGATTTCACTTTGTGAGACACATTGATGTTGAATTTTTGTTTTTTCAACACCTTATTCAGCTCTTTAGAAAGTCCAGAATCCATCGTTGGAATGATTCTATCCATATATTCAACTACGGTAACTTCGGCACCCAAACGTTTGTAAACTTGTCCCAATTCCAGACCAATAACACCACCTCCAATAACGATTAAATGTTTTGGTATTTCAGTTAGTTTCAGAGCTTCCGTAGAAGTGATAACACGTTCTTTATCAAGTTTTATGAATGGAAGGCTTGAAGGTTTACTTCCGGTAGCTATAATGGTGTTTTTTGCCTCGATTTCTTCAGATTTTTCACCTTTGATAGTAATATGAGTGGCATCTTTAAAACTTCCCACGCCAGTATAAACATCGATTTTGTTTTTCTTCATCAAGAAATCAATACCCCCAGTAGTTTGGTCAACTACGGATTGTTTACGGGCAATCATTTGTTTTAAGTTCACCTTGATTTCACCTGGAATATCAATTCCATGCTCTTCAAAATGCTTAATGGCATCTTCATAATGATGTGAAGAATCCAAAAGGGCCTTACTTGGGATGCATCCTACATTGAGACAAGTGCCTCCAAGAGTTGAATATTTCTCTATAATTGCTGTTTTCATGCCCAATTGAGCGCAACGGATTGCCGCCACATAACCTCCGGGACCTGAGCCAATAATGGCCACATCGTATGAATTCATAAAAGTGTGTTTATTCGTTTGTTAAAATCGAACACAAAAGTACGATTTTAACAAACGAATCACGAATAAGAATTAATGATTTTTTAAATGACGTAAATTATCATGAAGAAGAAAGCGAATATGGTTCTTTGGCATCAATTCAAATAAAAACTCAAAGAAATCTGCAATACACCATTCTTTAATTTTTCACCAAACTCATAATCATTAATATCACGAAGTCCAAAATAATAACGCGCACCTATCGCTACAACAGAAGAAGATTTATAACCCAACCCTAAATTAAAACCATAGTCTTGTCCTTTTAGGTTTTCGATATCAGAATCATATTCGTCTTCCGCGGTTTGTCTAGCAGAAACCAATATGCCCGCTTGAGGCCCAGCTTCTAAATAAAACCCGCTATCTGGATAAAATCGCAACATGATTGGCAAGTTCACATAATTTAAGCGAAATTCCCTTTTGGAACCGTTTTTGATTTTTGCCCCTTGCGAAGAAAATAAAATTTCAGGAAGCAAGGATAGCTGGTCGCTTATTTGATTTTCCATACCGAAACCAGCATGAAATGAGATTCGAGAAGTTAAATCATCACTTTCAGAGTTAAGACTAGCGACATTAAATCCTAATTTCAATTCTGTTTGTTGGTTTTGTGCATACATTATACCTGACAGGAAAATGCATACAATGACAAATATCTGTTTCATGGGGCAAAAATCATTAAATTAAAGGGCGAAACTAATCTTAAGTAAGTTAAAAACCAAGTGAAGAATTCTAATTGATAAAAAATTTTAATTACGCAAAACCTCTATCCTGGAAATCCAAGCATATGTCCCATACCCACAGTAAACAACCAACACCCGTAAATAGTGTGCTCAATAGAAACCAATAAGGTTGATTTGGTTTTATCATAAGTCAATGCAAAAAGAATGCCTCCCAAAAAGGTAATGAGCGACACCAAGGGGTTGCGATAAAATATATGCGCCAAAGAAAATATACTTGCATTTATAAAAATAAAAAGTGTTCGACTCTTAAAAAGAGATTTATAACGCTGAAAATACAAAGTTCGGTAGATGAGTTCTTGTGGATACACCGAAAACGTGGCGTAAGCAAACAGAATGACCATCCAAAGTTTTGGTTGTCGGTACAATACATGGAATAAATCCTGTTTGGCTGTAAACCACATATAAACAATGGTCAAAAAAGCAATGATGACAAGTTTAATGAAGACATGCTTCCAAAATGATTTCCATTGAAGATTGGGAGCCATTTTAAATTCATTGTTCTCTACCTTCAACAATATATAAATAACATAGGCAAACCCAGAAATGGCAAGTGACGCCTTAACAATAAACGGATAATCAAATGCAAAGCTAACAGGCAAAAGAATGAATATCAGAAAGAATTCCGTTAATTTATATCTTACAGATTGCATATGTGTTACACGTTGATGGCAGTAGTATGCTTAACTTCATTGATGACAAACATACTATGGGTACTGCCAATATGGTTGATGGACGTTAGTTTGCTGACCATGAATTCCCGAAAAGCTTCCATGTCTGTGACAATCACTTTTAACAAATAGTCATAATCACCACTAATATGATAACATTCTAGGACTTCTGCAAGATTTGTAACCTCTTTTTCAAACTTAATGACGTAATCTTGTGTATGTTGTATGAGTTTAATATGACAAAAAGCCACAAATGCCTTGTTGGCTTTTTCCTTTTGCAGCAGTGCAACGTATTTGGAAATGACTCCCTCTTTTTCCAATTTTCGGATACGTTCGTAAACAGCAGTCACAGATAGATTGAGCTTGTTGGAGAGCTCTTTGTTGGTCTGTTTGCTGTTCTTCTGAAGAAGCATTAACAATTGTTTATCGATGGCATCAAAACTCATAAGTGAAAATTTTTCTGTAGCAATCTTATCAATTGCGCCGTTTCAATATAATTATCTACAAATATACATATTCATGGATTTATATTCTAAATAAATAGCAATCTATTGATAAATACTCTAAAATACCTGACATTTGAATCACTATTAATTCTATAATTTATTCCTATGGCATTTAAACCAGCAAACAATATTCAGGATTTACAATACTTTGGCGAATTTGGAGGTGTTAATCCTTCTATTTCCGATTCTTCAACTTATACCTTCTTGTCAGCAAAAACCATGTTCGATACTTTTGAAGGCAATGCTGATGGCTGTTATTTGTATTCGCGCCACTCCTCGCCTTCTAACCTTTATCTGGGCGAAGCCATGGCAGCCATGGAAGGTACGGAAACCGCTAATGTCACTGCGTCAGGGATGGGAGCCATCACACCTGTAATTTTGCAGTTGTGTGGCAATGGAGACCATGTGGTAAGCAGTAGAACGATTTATGGTGGCACCTATGCTTTTTTAAAGAATTTCACACCACGAATGGGAATCCAAGCATCTTTTGTTGATATAACTAAAGTGAATGTTGTCGAAGCCGCCATCACAAAAAACACAAAAATTATTTTTTGCGAATCGGTGAGCAACCCGCTCCTAGAAGTAGCGGATTTAAAAGCTTTAGCAAAATTGGCAAAAAAGCATAACCTAAAACTAGTTGTAGACAATACCTTTTCTCCATTGAGTATTTCACCCAAACAATTGGGTGCAGATATTGTGATTCACAGTTTAACCAAATTCATCAATGGTAGTAGCGATACTGTCGGTGGCGTCGTTTGTGGCACACAAGAATTCATAAACGATTTGAGAAACGTTAATGATGGCGCCTGTATGCTTTTGGGCTCTACAATGGATAGTTTGAGAGCCGCATCCATATTAAAAAATTTAAGAACACTTCATATCAGGATGCAACAGCATAGCAAAAACGGTTTGTATTTGGCACAAAAATTTGAAGCAGATGGTTTGAGAACAGTTTATCCAGGATTGGAATCGCATCCTTCACATGAGTTGTTTAAATCGATGATGAACTCGCAATACGGATTTGGAGGTATGCTTACAATTGATGTTGGCTCTTTGGACAAAGCCAATGAGTTGATGGAAATGATGCAAAAGAAAAACCTTGGATATCTTGCAGTGAGTTTAGGGTTTTATAAAACTTTATTCTCCGCTCCAGGAAGTTCGACTTCCTCAGAAATTCCAGAAGATGAGCAAAAAGAAATGGGGTTGAGTGATGGCTTGATTCGGTTTTCCATTGGATTGGATGCTGATATTGAGCGGACTTATAATATGATGAGGAGCTGCATGCAAGAGCTGAATATTTTGTAATTAAATTATAACACGAAATTTTAAAGCCTGGATTCTTATTCAGGCTTTTTCATTCTATTTGCAAAGGTTATTCTAAAATCGTAACATTACATTTCAAAACCTAACTTATAATTCAGATGGAAAGCCAAGACATCAAACCGAGAATCCCGCAAGACGAGCATATTGTTGAAAATAAAGAACTGAATATTTGGGAAGCCTTGATCCCTGTAATTGTTTTGGTTGCGATGCTCGCTTATAATGTTTACACTTATGGAGATGAAGCACTTTCTGGCTCCAATCAGTTTATTTTATTGCTGGGTGGTGCTGTAGCGGCTATTGTAGGATTTTTTAACAAAGTGAGCTTTGACCAGATGATGGAAGAGGTTGCGGAGAACATCAAGTCCACTGGAGGTGCTATTTTGATACTTTTGATGGTTGGTGCACTTGCAGGAACATGGCTCATCAGTGGCATCATTCCAACAATGATTTATTATGGTCTCCAGGTTTTAAATCCTACAATATTTTTAGCAGCGTGCGTGATTATTTGTGCCATCATTTCTGTTGCTACAGGAAGTAGCTGGACGACTTCTGCAACCGTAGGTATTGCATTGATTGGTATTGCGGAGGCTTTGGGTGTTCCTTTAGGAATGACCGCAGGCGCCGTGCTTTCTGGAGCGTATTTCGGCGATAAGATCTCACCTATGAGCGACACCACCAATTTAGCACCAGCTATGGCAGGAACAGACCTATTCACGCATATCAGATACATGCTTTATACTACCACTCCGACGATTGCTATCACTTTAATCGTGTTCATTATTATCGGATTGAATCTGGAGCCAAAAGGAGTTGCCGACACTCATATTATTCTTCAGGATATTAAGTCATCATTAAATGTTAGTCCGTGGCTTTTTGTGGTGCCTGTCATTGTCATTGGATTGATTGTCAAAAAAACACCTCCCTTGATAGCATTACTTATCGGGACATTACTGGGAGGACTTGCTGCACTTATTTTTCAACCACAGATTGTAGCTGGCATTGGTGGTGGTACAACATTAGATTTTACTTCAGGTTATAAAGGAATCATGAATGCTATAACCGTCGAGACCTCTATCCCAACCGATAACGAAGCACTGCAAGGTCTTTTCACTGCTGGTGGTATGAGTAAAATGTTAGGTACGATTTGGCTTATCCTCTGCGCCATGGTCTTTGGAGGCATTATGGATGGTATTGGTGCATTGGCTACCATTAGTAAAGCTTTGCTAAAATTATTCCATACGACATTTGGATTGTTTGCAAGTACGGTGGCGAGTTGTTTAGCTTTGAATGTTACCGCAAGTGACCAATATTTGGCTATTGTTGTTCCAGGAAAAATGTATGCAAAAGCCTTTAGAGACAAAGGATTGGCTCCTGAAAATTTATCAAGAACGTTAGAAGATTCTGGGACAGTCACATCCGTATTAGTGCCTTGGAACACCTGTGGTGCATACCAATCTGGTGTGTTAGGTGTTGATACACTTCATTATGCGGGTTACGCAATTTTTAACTGGTTAAGCCCTTTTATGACCCTTCTTTTTGCTGCGTTTCAAATTAAAATCCGCCAATTGACAACTGCCAAATAATTTATTCCGTATTCTTTTAGTGGCAAAATTATCAAGTCCGTATATTTTAGACACATTATTTATGGCATTATCATAAATTGATGCATCTTTTTGATGCCATATAACAATACTATTTTGCTATTGTTTTATATAATTATTTTCAATTGAACACCCTTTATAATGAGTGTAAATTTGTGTCAATAAATAATCATTTAAAAACACATAAAATATGGCATTTGTAGGAAAAAAATTCCCGAATTTAAGGGTTAACGCAATGAACGAAATGGGTGACACATTCAAATTAAACGTTCTTGAAGAAGCAAAAAATAACAACAAAAAAGTTTTATTGTTCTGGTATCCAAAAGACTTCACTTTTGTATGCCCAACTGAATTGCATGCTTTTCAAGCAGCATTGGGTGAATTTGAAAAACGAAACACAATCGTTATTGGAGCGTCTTGCGATACAGCCGAAGTTCACTTTGCTTGGTTAAGCACTTCTAAAGATAATGGAGGAATTGAAGGCGTTACCTATCCTATTTTGGCAGATTCAAATAGAAACCTCGCTTCAACTTTAGGCATATTGGATATCACCGAAGAAACGTTCAATGAAGAAACTGGTTTGTTCACTGTTGAAGGTGATAACGTAACTTACAGAGCTACTTATATAATTGACGAAGAAGGAACGGTACAACACGAGAGCATCAACAACATGCCTTTGGGTAGAAATGTAAATGAATATTTACGTTTGATAGACGCCTTAACCCATGTACAAGAAAAAGGAGAAGTTTGTCCTGCAAACTGGGAAGAAGGCAAAAATGCGATGCAAGCAAATGCTAAAGGCACAGCTGAATACTTGAAGGCACACTTGAATTAAGCAGTAATCAAATTTCAAATTCCAAATTCCAATGGTTTATGAATTCCAATTGGGATTTGGGGTTTGCCTTTTTGGAATTTAAAATAGATATTATGGTAAAAGAATTAGAACAAGATAATTTGCAACAATTGGTGTCAGACAATGATACTGTTATTGTCCAATATTCTGCTAGCTGGTGTGGTAATTGCCGTATCATGAAACCGAAATTCAAAAAGCTTGCAACAGAAAATAAAAATGTCGCTTTTGTAATTGCTGATGCTGAAAAATTTCCAGAATCCAGAAAATTAGCGACGGTGGATAATTTACCTACGTTTGCAACATTCAAAAATGGTGCTTTTGTGAATCAGGTGCAGACCAATAAATTCGAAGTTTTAAAAAATTTAGTCGATGAAGTTACCAGTAATTAAACACTTAACTCAATTTATTGAGGAAAACGATGAGGATTTTGTAGTTGAAACGATTGAAACTTTAGAATACCTTACGGAAGTACCTTCTTTGAAAGATGAAGAGTTGGATGTGATCGGGGAATTAATCTCGAATATGTACGGAGCTTTGGAAGTCCATAAAATGATTAAGGAAGGTAAAGCACAGAAAGAAGCTTTAAATAGCTTTATGTCGCGCGTTCTTGGGTCCATTGACAAGTAGAATTAAAATTTAGTTCATAAAAAAAACCCACGTCAATTGAAGTGGGTTTTTGCTTTTAGTCACAGGTAATTTATTTTAAATCAAAACGGTCTAGATTCATCACTTTGGTCCAAGCTGCAACAAAATCCTTAATGAATTTTTCTTTGGAATCTTCACAGCCATATACTTCTGCAATCGCACGAAGTTCAGAATTTGAGCCAAAAATCAAATCAACACGAGTTCCAGTCCATTTTACCTCATCTGTGGACCTATTACGTCCTTCAAATATGTTTTTGGATTCTATTGTTCCCTTCCAAGTCGTAGACATATCTAGCAAATTCAAGAAAAAATCATTGGTAAGAGCTTCGGGATATTTTGTAAAAACACCGTGTTTTGAATGATCATAATTAGCACCCAGAACACGCAAGCCTCCAACCAAAACGGTCATTTCTGGAGCTGTCAATGTTAAAAGTTGTGCTCTATCTATCAGCATTTCTTCAGCAGAAGCCGTATGTTTTGCTCCTATATAATTTCTGAAGCCATCCGCTCTTGGCTCCAAGGCGGCAAACGATTGAACATCAGTTTGCTCGGCAGAAGCATCTGTCCTTCCTGCCTTAAAAGGAACAGTTATACTTGTTCCTGCGTTCTTTGCGGCCTTCTCGATTCCTACACTTCCTCCCAACACAATCAAATCGGCAATGGAAACCTTTTTATTCCCAGATTGAGAACTATTGAAGTCATTTTGAATATGTTCGAGCGTTTTTAAAACTTTTGACAATTGCTCAGGATTGTTTACTTTCCAACTTTTTTGTGGTTCCAAACGAATTCGTCCACCATTGGCGCCACCACGTTTATCAGAACCTCTAAAGGTTGAGGCAGAGGCCCAAGCTGTAGAAACCAATTCGGAAACAGACAAGCCTGCGTTAAGTATTTTAGTTTTTAAATTATCAATATCATTCGCATCTACCAAATCATAAGACGCTTTTGGAATTGGATCTTGCCAAATCAGTTCTTCTTTCGGAACTTCTGGCCCAAGATAGAGTTCAATGGGCCCCATATCCCTATGCGTCAACTTAAACCAAGCACGAGCATAGGCATCTGCAAATTCTTCTGGATTTTCATAGAAATGTCTTGATATTTTCTCATAGATAGGGTCCATTCTTAAAGACAGATCGGTAGTCAACATAAATGGATCCCGTTTTTTGTTAGAATCATAAGCATCCGGCACGGTACCTGCGCCTTCCCCATTTTTTGGTTTCCATTGGTGAGCACCTGCTGGACTTTTAGACAATTCCCATTCATACCCAAAGAGTGTTTCCCAGAAATTATTATCCCATTTTATTGGTGTTTTGGTCCAAGCACCTTCCAGTCCACTAGTAATCGTATCGGCTCCCTTACCGCTTCCATAACTACTGCTCCAACCCAAACCTTGTGATTCGATTCCGGCTGCAGCAGGTTCTTCCGTAACATACTGTTTAGGGTCTGCTGCGCCATGTGTTTTACCAAACGTATGTCCACCTGCAATGAGTGCAACGGTTTCGTAATCATTCATAGCCATACGCCCAAACGTTTCACGAATATAATGTGCTGCTTCAACGGGATCTGGATTTGCATTATGACCTTCAGGGTTTACATAAATCAACCCCATGTGGGCTGCTCCAAGCGGATTTTCCAACTCGTCATCCATATAGCGATCTTTATTTCCTAACCATTCTCCTTCAGAACCCCAATAAATATCTTCTTCTGGCTCCCAAATATCTTCACGACCACCTGCAAAACCAAACATTTTTAATCCCATAGATTCGTGAGCACAATTTCCTGCAAGAATCATTAAGTCAGCCCAAGACAGTTTTTTGCCATATTTCTGTTTTATTGGCCAAAGTAACAACCGTGCCTTATCTAAATTGGCATTGTCTGGCCAACTGTTAAGTGGTGCAAAACGCTGCGAACCAGAACTAGCACCTCCTCTTCCATCAGCAATACGATACGTTCCCGCACTATGCCAAGCCATTCGAATCATAAAAGGACCATAGTGTCCATAATCTGCAGGCCACCAATCTTGAGAATCGGTCATTAAATCATACAAATCTTGTTTTACAGCGTTTAGATCGAGTTTTTTAAATTCTTCAGCATAATTAAAATCCTTATCCATTGGATTTCCTAGAGAAGAATGCTGTCTAAGAATATTGATATTTAATTGATTAGGCCACCAATCTTTATTTGTAGTACCTCGCCCAGCCGATTTTTTTATCTCTCCTCCCGAAAAAGGGCATTTATTTGCACTAGATTCGTTTACCTCCCATGCGTTGCCATCGTTACCATGTTCAGAATGATTTTTGTTTTCCATTATTATTGGTTTTACAGTTGTTAATTTTTAAAGTTAAAAATTACAAATCAAAAAATCATGGAAAGTTAATTTTTATATGAAATATGATAATTGATAAAATTTATTGAGTTGAAAATATGTCAGCATAAAAAAACCTCTTCAATATACATCGAAGAGGTCTTTTAATCTACTAACCTAAAAATATTAAAACTAATTCTTATTACATTTTTGCTTTTGGCAATAATACTGCATCTACAACATGGATAACTCCATTGGATTGATTAACATCCGCAATTGTTACTTTTGCAGAATTTCCATTTTCATCTGTTACATACACATCTTTACCTTTCACCCAAGCTGTCAAAGTTCCACCTGAAACTGTTTTAATGGCAGCTTTACCATTTCCTTCTTTTATCATTTTAGCGATATCAACCGCATTCCATTTACCTGAAACAACATGATACTTTAAGATAGTTTGAAGTTGCTCTTTATTTTCTGGTTTCAATAGTGTTTCAACAGTTCCTTTTGGTAAGTTCTCAAAAGCTGCATTGGTAGGGGCAAATACTGTAAATGGTCCTTCGCTTGCAAGCACATCCACTAAATCGGCTGCTTTAACTGCTGCTACCAAAGTGGTGTGATCTTTAGAGTTCACGGCATTTTCCACGATGTTTTTGGTTGGATACATTTCTGCGCCACCAACCATCTTGGTATCTTGCTTCATCATTTTGTCACCTTCTTTTTTCATCATTTTTTTCTCTTGAGCAAAAAGCCCTTGCCCAATGAACATTGAACCTACTAAAATTGCAATACTTAAAAATTTTGTCGTTTTCATAATAATTTTTTTTAATTGTTAAATTGTATGTGATTGTTTTGTTTGCCTTATCTACGTCATAATATAACTATCGGTTTTCTGTTTTAGTCGTTTAACATACAATTAACTTGAAACGCTATTTTCTCTAATGATTTTTAAAAATAGAATTGAGTTATTATGATTTTTTCGTATCTTAATAAATGGAAAAAAGCATCGATTATGACAGAGAGCGAGTATATAAAAGTCTTTTCAGGTACATTTATCATTGTGCAATTGGCAATGGACCGGCTTGAGAGCGCTGGTATTAATGCCATTATAAAGGATGAAGCGGGGCTTGGACAACATTCTGGTTTTACAGCGTCGAATACTGGATATCAAGAATTGTATGTTTCCAAAGACGAGTTGGATGATGCCATACGAATCATAGAAGCAGTAAAATCTGATTTAGAGGTATAAAAAAAGTCCCTTATCGGAACTTTAATATTAGGCAGTGACCGAATACATTTTGTCACGTAATTCCTTTATTTTCTTGTCGTCCATATATTCATCGAAACTCATAAAGCGGTCGATGATTCCATTTGGAGTCAATTCAATCACTCTGTTGGCAACTGTTTGTGCAAATTCGTGATCATGAGTTGTAAACAAGACCGTTCCTTTAAAATTCTTAAGCGAATTGTTAAATGCTGTGATACTTTCCAAATCCAAATGATTGGTTGGTTCGTCGAGCATCAAAACGTTGGCCCTCATCATCATCATACGACTTAACATGCAACGCACTTTTTCACCTCCCGACAATACATTGGATGTTTTCAAGGCTTCTTCGCCACTAAAAATCATTTTACCCAAAAATCCTCGTATGTAAACTTCCTCACGTTCTTCTTCGGTGGTTGCCCATTGACGAAGCCAATCAACCAAAGTCAATTTGTTTTCAAAGAATGAACTGTTGTCCAATGGCAAATACGATTGTGTTGTGGTAATTCCCCATTGATACGTTCCTGCATCAGCTTTTTCATTACCATTTATAATTTGATAAAATGCAGTCGTTGCTCTTGAATCTCTAGAATAGACCACTACCTTATCGCCTTTATTCAAATTAATATCAATATTTTGAAATAAAGTTTCTCCGTCAGTCGAAGCCGCTAGATTTGTTACATTCAAAATTTGGTCTCCTGCTTCCCTATCGCGTTCAAAAATAATTGCTGGATAGCGTCTGCTTGATGGTTTGATGTCAGAAATGTTCAACTTCTCAATCATTTTCTTTCTACTGGTTGCTTGTTTTGATTTTGCAACGTTCGCAGAAAAACGGCGAATAAACTCTTCCAATTCTTTTTTCTTTTCTTCAGCTTTTTTATTCTGTTGTGAACGCTGTCTGGCAGCTAATTGTGAAGATTCATACCAAAATGTGTAATTCCCAGAAAAGTGATTGATTTTTCCGAAATCTATATCCGAAATGTGTGTACAAACAGCATCCAAAAAGTGCCTGTCGTGAGATACCACAATCACGCAGTTTTCATAGTTAGCCAAGAAATTTTCTAACCAATTGATGGTTTCGTAATCCAAATCATTGGTTGGCTCATCCATAATCAGTACATCAGGGTTTCCAAATAAGGCTTGTGCCAAAAGGACGCGAACCTTTTGTTTCCCATCCAAATCCTTCATCAATGTATAATGGTGTTCTTCTTTAATTCCTAAATTAGATAACATCGCTGCTGCATCGCTATCCGCATTCCAGCCGTTCATTTCTTCAAACTGAACTTGCAACTCACCAATTTTTTCTACATTTTCATCATTATAATCTGCGTACAAAGCATCTAGCTGACTTTTTAAATCAAACAGAGGTTTATTGCCCATCATCACTGTTTCCAAAACCGTATGTTCATCGTACAAGTTGTGATTTTGTTCCAAAACAGACATTCGTTTTGTGGCTTCAAGATGTACATGCCCTGATGTAGGGTCCATTTTTCCTGATAAAATCTTTAAAAAAGTAGATTTCCCAGAACCGTTGGCACCAATAATACCATAGCAATTGCCTTGGTTGAATGTTGTATTGACCTCATCAAAAAGGATACGTTTACCAAATTGAACCGAAAGATTAGAAACTGATAACATAGACTGTCTTTAATTTTTTGCAAAAGTAATCAAAAGCATCCACACCAAAAAACATATAAAACCCACAAAAAACATTTAACAGCGCATTAACAACAGTGTTGGTTAACAACCTTTATTTTTGTTCATAATTTAGGCCAACCAACCTACATTTTGCAATGATGAATATTCGAATTTTAATAGTACTGACACTGTCAACACTTATGGGCTGCAAGAATGGCTCCAACAGTGAGGATAGTTATGTGTATTTTGGAGGTGAAATCATTAACCCTAATAATGATTATGTTGTTCTCACCAGTCCCGACGAAGCATCTGACACTATTTTTCTTGATGACAACAATCGCTTCATCAAAAAATTGTCATCCATCAAAGCTGGTCTGTATACTTTTATTCATGGTGGCGAATATCAGAGGGTTTTGTTAGAACCAAATGACAGTATCATGTTAAGGCTCAATACCATAGATTTTGACGAATCATTGGTGTTTACTGGCGAAGGGGCAAGAAAAAACAATTATCTGATTGCTGCTTTTGTAGAGAACGAGAGCGATAACAAAAAATTCATGAGAATGATGTGGGATATGGAACCTACAAAGTTTGAAGAAGTTTTAGATAGCAATAGGGCAAAAAAATTAGATGAACTCAAAGACTTCTTGTCCAAAAAAGAGTATTCAGATATGTTTAAAAATATAGCCGAAAGTTATATTAATTATGAATATTACTTTAACAAGGAGTTGTACCCTTTTGGCTATTATGGATATAATAATTTGATTCATTACAAGGACTTACCTGAAGAGTTTTACGCATTTAGGAAAGAAGCCGATTATAATAACGAAGCATTGATTGGTGTGAATCCATACTATCGTTTTCTATTCAATCACTTTAACAATCTTGCATTGGGCAAATATTATGAAAGTGCAACCCATAACGTGGTTTTTGACAATAAGTCTGCTGTTTACAATTTAGAAAAGCTCCGTTTGATGGATAGTTTGATTGATAATGAAAAAATAAAAAACCATCTTTTGAATTTCACAACAAGAGATTTTATTATAGTGAGTAAGGATAGTTCCGAAATTAAAGAGGTTTTAAACTCATTCTTGCAGAAAAGCACCAGCGATTCTGACAAAACCTACATAAAAAAACTGGTAAATTCGGTTGGCAAGTTAAAACCAGGAAATGAATTGCCTAAATTAACACTCCTCAATTATGAGGACAAAGAAGTGGAAATAAGCAGTTTAATAACCAAACCTACAATTATCTATTTTTGGTCTTCCAATCTTCCTGTACTATTGAGAAACAGCCATTACAAAGCAAAGATTTTAAAATCTAAATTCCCTGAAGTTGACTTTATTGCCATCAATATCAACGATGATGATAGGGCACATTGGAGAAGCGCGATAAATCAATACAAATTTTCAACCCAAAACGAATACCAGTTTGAGAATCCAAAAGAGGGAATGAGTCAATTGGTCATCAATTCTGTAAATCGCTCTATTTTTGTAGATAGTGAAGGGAAAATCATCAACTCGAATGCCATGCTTTTCACTTCTGAATTTGAAGATGAGTTGGAATCTCTATTGCACAAAAAAAAGGCTAACCAATAGAAGCTAGCCTTTGTGTAAATTATCCTTAAAAAAATTAATTTCCTTTTTTATAATCTGCCAAGAACTTCTCAAGACCTATGTCAGTCAATGGATGGTTCAACAATCCTGTGATGGAACTTAAAGGTCCGGTCATGACGTCAGCACCCAATTTGGCACAGTCAATCACGTGCATGGTGTGACGAACGGAAGCAGCCAAAATTTCAGTTTCAAAACCATAATTATCATAAATCATTCTGATTTCAGCAATCAGATTCAGACCATCAGTGGAAATATCGTCCAAACGACCAATAAAAGGCGACACATACGTTGCTCCCGCTTTTGCAGCCAGCAACGCTTGACCAGGAGAAAACACAAGCGTCATATTGGTTTTGACACCCTTATCACTGAAATATTTACACGCTTTTACACCATCTTTTATCATTGGTAATTTTACCACAATTTGCTCGTGCAATTCAGCCAAAGCTTCTCCTTCTCTTACCATACCTTCAAAATCAGTTGCAATCACTTCAGCACTCACGTCGCCATCCACAAGGTTGCAAATGCTTACATAGTGCTTCATAATGTTGTCTGTTCCTGTAATGCCTTCTTTTGCCATTAGCGATGGGTTGGTAGTAACTCCATCCAAAATCCCCATATCTTGGGCTTCCTTAATCTGCTCTAAATTGGCAGTATCGATAAAAAATTTCATGAAATATAGTTTGTTTGAGTTGTGTTTTAAATGTGCTGCAAAGTTAAGACTTATTAAAAATAATTAAACCTTATTTAATCCAAAACATCAAAAAAACAAAACTGTTTATAGAACAGGTGTAAATATCTTTGATTTGCCTAGAGATTTAAAATTTACCAACAATGTATCATTTGTAAAAAGTTTGTGAAATCTGACTTCTGTAATTTCAACATCTTTTGTATATGCTTTTGTTTCAAAAAAATCACTATATTCTAATAATTCACATTCATTTTGAATAATTTTAGAACATACCTCAACTTCCAAACCCTCAATTCCGTTAAAAATAAAACACTTATTTTTTGGAGTACAAAAGACTTCAATAAATTCTTTAGATGAGTCATTTGCAATATACTTATGGTGATGGGGTGCAGGAGGCACCAAACAAGATGTCAAAACCATCAATAATAAAATGATTGAATATCTCATAATCTGTAATGATTTTGAAGCATTTTCTCATAAACTTTATCTGGCAGAATCCGCTTCAAGACAATCGAGAATTTTTGCATGAATTCCCCTATTTTATAATGTACTTTTGGTTTATCAGTTGTAATAATTTGATGGATAGCTTTTGCCATTAATAAAGGGTCTTTTCCCGCATCGACATGTTCATCCATTAATTTCAACGTATTTCCATAAGGCATTTTATATGGAGATTCATCTAAAACAGGTGCATGGTAACGGCCCGCGGCAATGTTAGTTGCAAAATCACCTGGTGCCACATTGGTCATTTGAATGTTGAAATCCTTGACTTCCATACGCATGGCTTCCGTCAACAATTCCAAAGCGCCTTTACTTGTACTGTAGATGCCTCTATATGGTAAACCCATATATCCAGCGATAGAAGTTATATTGATAATCAAACCTGAATGCTGTTTTCTCATTTGCGGCAAAACCGATTTAATGACATTAATAGGGCCAAAAAAATTGGTTTCAAAATTCCGCTTGATCTCTTCCATTGGAATTTCCTCAACTGGTCCTGTAATTCCTGCGCCAGCATTGTTAATCAACACATCCAACCGTCCTGTCTTTTGAATGACGGTTTGGACCGCATGGTGAATCGTTTCAAGTTTTGAAACATCTAATTGAACCAATTCAAATTTGCTATCTGTGTAATTTTCTGGATTGCGACTCGTTCCAAAAACAGTAAAACCTTTTTCCGACAGAAACTCACCAATTGATTTTCCAATTCCTGAAGAACCACCTGTTATGAGAACAACTTTGGACATAAATACGACGTGATTAGAGTTTCAAAAATACAATTAAAATAGGAAAGTATAAGGCACAAAAAAAGGCAAGCTACCTACATCACACCGCTACGACCATTTACCTTTGCTGCGTTCCCGCCCTGGAGGATTCAACAGGAGCTGGTTGTGTAGGACTTGCCGCTGCAAAGATACAATCTTTTAATACTTTCGCAATGATTTTTTAAACTGAATTTAATTAAATAACTTGCTTAAAAATTCATCTTCGTTATGTCATTTGCTAAACTTTTTACAATCACTATCTTAAGCTTGTTCTTGTGGACTTGTGGTGGTTCGGACACCAATAGAAATAATTTTTCAATCGCAACAAATGCTGAAAAAAATACGATTCAATTGGGCAAATCATTGAAATTGTCATTGAAAAACCCTAAAAATATTTCCGTCCAATCGGTTTCATACCAAATGAATGGTAAAGATATTTCAGAATCGTTTGTAGTGGATTCAAAATTGGGAGAGCATACCATTACTGCAAAAGTTAATTATGAAGATACTTCAGAGGAAGTTTCAACCAAAATAACAATACTAAATAATGCAGTTCCTCAAATTTACAAGTATAAAATCATTAATGAATATCCACATGATATCAAATCCTACACGCAAGGTTTAGAATTCCACGATGGTGAATTGTATGAAAGCTCTGGGCAATATGGCGAATCTAAATTGCGTAAGGTAAACTACAAAACAGGTGAAATTTTAAAAAATATTAATTTGACCAATCAATATTTCGGTGAGGGCTTGACCATTTTAAATGACAAGTTATATCAATTGACCTGGCGCGAAAATACAGGCTTTATCTACGATGTAAACACTCTGGAGAAAACTGGCACTTTTAAATATGGAAAAAGCAAAGAAGGCTGGGGCTTGTGCAACGATGGAACATCACTTTATAAATCTGATGGAACCGATAAAATCTACACGTTGGATGCCAACAACTTTACAGAACAAGAATTTATTCAGGTATACACCAATAATGGGAAAATCGCCAGCCTTAACGAGCTGGAATGGATTGATGGAAAAATATATGCCAATATCTATCAACGTAACGGGGTCGCTATCATCAATCCAAAAAATGGCGCCGTTGAAGGTGTTATCGATTTCTCTCCTTTAAAAGAAAAAGTGACGCAACATCCAGAACTCGACGTTTTAAATGGTATTGCCTACAATCCAGAAACAAAAACCATCTTTGTGACTGGAAAAGATTGGGATAAGTTATTTGAAGTGGAAGTTTTTGTAGAGTAAGTTAACTCATTCAAACAACCCATTCACTCATTCTTTCTTTTTAATTCTTCTTTTCTTTTGGTTCTTTGACCTATGAGAAAAGTAATCAACATCCGTATTCCAGAGCCATGCCATGAGGATTGGAACCTTATGACACCCAAAGAAAAAGGTCGCCATTGTGAAGTTTGTAGTAAAACTGTAATCGATTTTACAAATAGGACTGACGAGCAACTTATAGAAACGCTTGAAAACCAAGGAAACCTTTGCGGTCGTTTTAAATCTAGTCAACTCGATAGAGATGTAGTCTTGAGTCGAATGGAAAAAAACAATTACGTTTCTTTAGCTGCTTCAGGATTATTTGCATTTTTGACTTTTGGAAACCAGAATGTTATGGCGCAAGACACCCCAAAAATTATCCAAGCGGATTCAATTCATCCACAACAAATATTAGGCAAATTTGCACCTTCAGTATTGAATGATCGGGTGGTATCCGGGACTGTGTTTGGAGAAGATAATTATCGAATTCCAAATGCAACTATAACGATTAAAGGAACTCAAAAAAATATCAAAACTGATTTTGGAGGTGACTTTGTGCTTAAAATAAAAAACGGAGATATTCTAATTATTGAAAGTCCATTCTACGAAACGCTTGAATTACAGACTTCTGAATTAAACAAATATTCAATTACATTAACTCCTTCTACTCATAAAGTCATCTCAATAACAGGAAATATCGAAATTGAATCATTTGAAACTGAAACTTACTCCACTGTACTCGGTGGTGTTGTCGGAGGAGTTCAAATTGTTAATTATAGTGCGAAAGAAAGAAGAAACCTAGTGAGGCAAGGCATTATAGAACGCTCAACAGTTGGAAAATTCCTATTCAATATCACCAATATTTTCAGAAGCAAAAAATAAGGTTTACTTTTAAAGCATCAAACCAATTGGAATGCAAACCTACGAGAAGCACATCGTCGTTTCACAAGACGATTTGGACAACCTTAACCATGTCAACAATGTGCGCTATGTGCAATGGGTTCAGGATATTGCCGAAGAACATTGGAAATCTAAAGCCACTGATGATATCAAGAACACTTATTTTTGGGTGCTTTTAAAACATCATATTGAATATAAAAGTGAAGCCATTTTGGGCGATGTGCTTAAACTGGTCACCTATGTCAAAAAATCAACTGGAGTTACGTCCATAAGAATGGTTGAAATCTACGACCATAATACCAACAAACTTTTGGTAACATCAGAAACTACTTGGTGTTTTATGAACGCTGAAAGTAAACGTCCTGCACGCATCACACAAGAAACTGTGGATTTATTCAATTAATTTCAGTCCCAAATACTATTTCATTGTTTCAAAAGTTATATTTTTGAGCATACTGAATTTTTATGAAGAGAATCCTAACATTCATCGCAACCATTTCCATACTCATTCTTTGGAGTTCCTGCAGAAAGGACTTCAGTTTTGACCAAAGTACAGGCAACCTAGAGTTTTCAAAAGACACCGTTTATTTAGATACGGTCTTTACCAATATTGGGTCCAGCACTTATAATTTAAAAGTTTACAACCGAAGCAATAATGATATTGTGATTCCGACAGTTCGTTTGGGACACGGACAGGCATCCAATTATCGTTTGAACGTTGATGGCATGGCTGGAAAAGAGTTCGAGAATATTGAATTGCTTGCCAAAGACAGCATGTTTATTTTTATAGAAACTACGTTCGATATTCAATCCGTAGTTGCAGCCGACAATCAATTTTTATATACTGATGCCATTGAGTTTGACAGTGGCTCAAACCTGCAAAAAGTGGATTTGGTGACTCTAGTTAAAGATGCCGTATTTATTTATCCAAATAGAGATGCACAAGGCGTTGTTGAAACCTTGACTTTTGACGTGGATGGCGATGGTGTGGACGATGAGACCACTTTACAGGGGCGTTTTCTTGAAGATTCTGAATTAGCATTTACAAACGAAAAACCCTATGTCATTTATGGATATGCCGCCGTCGAGGAAGGAAAAACTCTGACTATTGAAGCTGGCGCAAGAGTGCATTTTCATGCCAATTCCGGATTATTGGTAACCAATAATGCCTCCTTAAAGGTGAATGGACAATTGAGTAACGACCCAGATATTTTGGAAAATGAAGTCATGTTTGAAGGTGACCGACTAGAACCTCTTTTTGAAGACATTCCTGGACAATGGGGAACCATTTGGCTTTTTAGTGGAAGCGTTGACAATCAAATCAATCATGCAACCATAAAAAATGCCACTGTTGGAATTCTAGCCGAAAACAATCAAAATGCACCGATTGATAAATTGACGATTACCAATTCACAGATATATAACTCCAGTAACTTTGGAATTTTAGGAAGAGCAACTTCCATCACGGCTGAAAATGTAGTATTAAATAAGGCAGGACAGTCGTCATTTGCTGGAACGTTTGGAGGAAAATATAATTTCACACATTGTACCATTGCCAATTACTGGACAAATAGTTTTAGACAATTTCCAGCATTGTTTTTGAACAACTTTATCATCAACGAAGATAATTCATCAACGCCAAATGATTTAATGGAAGCGAATTTCAACAATTGCATTATTTATGGCAATGATAATCCTGAATTTATGTTGGAAGAAGATAATGATGCCGCTTTTAATTTTAAATTCACCAACTGTTTGATGCGTTTTCAAAACACAAGCAATATTCCAACAGGAGCGAATTATGACTTTACAAATACTGCTTTGTATGAAAATATTATTTTGAATCAAGATCCAAATTTTAAAGATGCGTCAAATAATCAACTGATGATTTGTGAGGATTCTCCAGCAAACGGACAAGGTAATCCAGATTTTATAATATCGCCAGATGTTTCAGGAATGCCGAGAACAACTCCTCCTGATTTGGGAGCTTATCAGCAGAGAATTTGTGAAGACTAATCTTTAATTAAATAAAAAAACCTGAAAATCAATCATGACTTTCAGGTTTTTATTTTAAACTGAAATTGTTTTATACAAACAATGGTCTTCCGCTCATCATCGCATTCACTTTCTCTCCAACGGCTTCGAGTTTAGACTCATCTTGGTAATTGTTGATGACTTCATCAATCAAGCCCACAATGGTTTCCATATCGCTTTCTTTTAAGCCTCTTGTAGTGATTGCTGGCGTTCCTACACGGATACCAGAAGTAACGAATGGAGATTTATCATCAAATGGCACCATGTTTTTATTGACCGTTATTTCAGCTTTCACCAGGGCTTGTTCAGCATCTTTTCCTGTAATATTTTTGTTGCGAAGGTCAATAAGCATCATGTGATTGTCCGTCCCATCAGAAATGATGTTGTAACCGTTCTCCACAAATGCTTTTGCCATGGCAGCGGCATTGCTCTTCACTTGTAACATATAATGCAAATATTCATCTGTCAAGGCTTCACCAAAAGCAATCGCCTTGGCAGCAATAATATGTTCCAACGGACCGCCTTGGTTTCCCGGGAATACACCAGAATCCAATAAAGAAGACATCATGCGCAACTCTCCTTTTGGTGTTTTCATTCCATATGGATTTTCAAAATCCTGTCCCATCATGATCATTCCTCCTCTTGGACCACGTAATGTTTTATGGGTTGTGGTGGTTACAATATGGCAATGCGGCATTGGGTCGCTTAAAATCCCTTTGGCTATNNAAACCAGCAGGATGCGAAATATCAGCCATCAAAATCGCGCCAACACTATCCGCTACTTCTCTGAATTTCTTAAAATCCATATCGCGAGAATACGCAGATGCTCCAGCGATGATCAACTTGGGTTGTTCTTTTTTTGCAGTGCTTTCCAAATGATCATAATCAATAAGGCCTGTTTGTTTATCGACACCATAAAAAGAAGGTTGGTATAATTTACCAGAAAAATTAACAGGCGAACCGTGTGTCAAATGGCCTCCATGTGACAAATCAAAACCCAGAATCTTATCGCCTGGTTTTAAACACATTGAATACACTGCTGTATTTGCTTGACTTCCAGAATGTGGCTGAACATTGACATAGGTGGCTCCAAATAAGGTTTTGGCTCTATCAATTGCTATCTGCTCTACTTCATCCACAACTTCACAACCTCCATAATAGCGTTTTCCTGGGTAGCCTTCTGCATATTTATTGGTCAAAACAGAACCAGCTGCTTCCATTACTTGATTGCTTACAAAATTTTCTGAAGCAATAAGCTCCAAACCATGTAGTTGGCGTTCTTTTTCAGCGTCTATAAGTTCAAAAATCTGTTGGTCGCGTTGCATAAATCTGAATTAAATTAAAATTTTCCCAAAAGTAATAAAACCATTATTGAAATGCATTAAAATTAATATTTTTCATTCTAACGAAGCAGAATTTACAATCCATTAAAAAGACTTTAATTTTAAGTTATTTTTTGGTTTTAAATTAAAAATATTATGTAGGTTTGAATAGAATTAACAAAAAACTCAACAACAACAATTATGTCTTTATCTGCTAATAATCCCGACCGTACATCATGGCTTCATGTTGGAAAGAACTCCGATTTTCCGATACAGAACATTCCCTTTGGTGTTTTTTTAACTCGTGATGATATCATTACTATCGGAACAAGAATTGGTGATACGGCTATAGACCTTGGAGCTTTGCATCAATTAGGTTATTTTGAAGGTATTCCTTTAACAGATGATATTTTTCTGCAAGACACTTTAAATGATTTCATCGCTGACGGAAGAAAAACGTGGAGAGCTGTAAGAAACAGGATTGCAGAAGTATTTGACAGCAACAATACAACTTTAAAAAACAATACAAAACATAAAGAAATCGTCTGTTTCCGCTTGGATGAAATCGAAATGCAATTGCCTGTACAGATTGGTGATTACACAGATTTTTATTCCAGTTTAGAACATGCTACCAATGTGGGAACAATGTTCAGAGGAAAAGATAATGCCTTAATGCCTAACTGGTTGCACATTCCTGTTGGGTATCATGGGCGAAGCTCTTCTATCATTCCATCCGGAATACCGGTGCATCGTCCACAAGGGCAAACCTTTCCAGATGATGCCGAAGAACCTGTTTTTGGGCCTTCAAAGTTGATAGATTTTGAATTGGAAATGGCATTCATTACAACTGATGCCAACGATTTAGGTGAACCTATTCCCGTGGCTGAAGCTGAAGAATATATTTTTGGATTGGTATTGTTCAATGATTGGTCTGCGCGTGATATCCAAAAATGGGAATACGTGCCGCTTGGACCTTTCTTGGCAAAAAACTTTGCATCTTCCATGTCACCTTGGATCGTAACACTAGACGCACTGGAACCATTTAAGGTTGAAAGCCCGAAACCTATCAAACCTCTACTTCCATATTTACAATCGAAGGGGAAAAAGAGCTATGATATCAATTTAGAGGTTTCTATTCGTCCGAAAAATGCCAAAGAAACCATAGTGAGCAAATCCAATTTTAAATACATGTATTGGAATATGTCCCAACAATTGGCGCATCACACAATCAATGGTTGTCCCGTAAATTCTGGAGATATGATGGGTAGCGGAACAATTTCCGGACCGACTCCTGATTCTTTTGGCTCTATGCTCGAATTGACTTGGCGCGGGGAAAAACCTATCAAAATGAAAGATGGAACGGAACGTAAGTTCATTAATGATTATGATACGGTTATCATGCGTGGTCATTGCGAAAAAGACGGAACACGAATTGGTTTTGGTGAAGTTTCAACACAATTACTACCTATTTACAACCCGAAAAAAAAGAAATAATTTCATATTATAAATACAATGAGCAACCCTTAAATTGAAATAATTTGAGGGTTCTTTTTTTGTTTGGCATACCTTTTGGATTCTGATAGTTTATAAACCAATTAAATCCAGAACACATGAAAAAATTTCTACTCTTTACAGCACTTGTTTCACTGCTTGTATCTTGCAGCAGCAAAAAACAAATTGAGAAAGCGCTTCATTCTGGTAATTACGACCTAGCTATTGAAGATGCTTTAAGAAAACTCGAAAACAACAAAGACAAAGAGCGCAAGCAAGATTTTGTCATTATGTTGGAAGACGCCTATTACAAAGTGGTTGAAAGAGATTTGAACGACATCAACCATCTCACAAAAGATGGCAATCCAGAAAATTTTAAAGCCATCTATGAGCGATACCTTGATATGAACGCCCGACAAGAAGCCATCAAACCTGTTTTGCCTTTACAGATTGGTGGCAAAACATTGCAGCTGAAGTTTAATAATTATACAGACAATATTATTGCATCTCGTAATAATCTTGCCGATTACATGTACGATAAAGGCCTGGTTTTATTAGAGTCAGAAAATAAATCGAAAATTAGAGATGCTTATGATGTGTTCAGTTATATTGAACGTATATATCCTAATTATGAAGACACAAGAAGCCTGATGCAGGAAGCGCATGAAAGAGGGACAGATTTTGTGATAGTGAGCATTGAAAACCAAACTAGTCAAATAATTCCACAACGTCTTGAATCCGATTTGTTGAATTTTGAAACCTATGGCTTGAACCAATTTTGGACTGTTTACCACGCAAATATGGATACATCTATTGATTATGACTACGCAATGCAGTTACAACTGAAGCGCATTAATATTTCAGCTGATGAACTGCACGAAACACGATTACTTAAACAAAAAGAGATAGTTGATGGTTGGAAATACCAGTTGGACACTGCCGGAAATGTGATGAAAGATAGTTTAGGCAATGATATTAAAGTAGATAACATCATTAATGTAAGAGCGAGGTATTCTGAATTTAACCAATTCAAATCCACCCAAGTGATTGGCAACGTAGTATTTATTGATTTAAAACATCACCAAACATTGGATGCTTTTTCTATCGATAGTCAATTTGTTTTTGAGAATCGTTACGCAACTTTCACTGGTGATAAACGGGCTTTAGACAGAAATGAAGTAGCTCTTTTAAGCAACAGACATGAACACTTTCCATCTGACGGACAAATGGTATTTGATGCAGGTGAAGATTTGAAAATGAAATTAAAGCAGATCATAGGTTCATACAGATTACCAGCATAATTAAAAAAAACTTCTTTTTTTCATTAGTTGCTTGTGAGTTATGAGTAGAAAACTTACTTTTATCATTATCGAATCCTAAAAACTTAAAACATGGAAGCATATTGTGTAAAATGCAAATCAAAAAAAGAAATGAAAGACGCTGCTGAAACTACTATGAAAAATGGTAGAAAAGCAATGAAAGGCAAATGCCCAACTTGTGGTACTGGAATGTTCAGAATCATGGGGAAATAGTCACCCGCTTTTTATTTCATTAAAAAATAAAAACTCTCACAAAGACATTACACGTGTCTAAATGTGAGAGTTTTTTATGTTTTCTTACGTAAGCTTACCCGAAGTCTTTTACAGAGATATCATCATTTTTTTTCTTTCAATAATTTATTTTGCTCTTCCATCAGGTCCGAGATCTTGGCAAGAAGTTCAATGTCTTTAGGTGTTTTTACCGTTGTATCTTTAGGGTCATGAGCTTTGTTTTTTAAACTATTCAAAAACTTAACCACGATGAATACGGTAAACCCAATAATCAAAAAATCCAAGCCAGCCTCCATAAAGGCACCGTAACCTATGGCAACCTCATCAGTTATAACATCACCATTTACGTTTGTGACCAACTCTCGCAATACCAGTTTTTTGTCTTGGTAGTTAAGACCATCCGTCATTAGTGACAAAGGTGGAAGCAATATTTGCTTTACCAAAACATCAATTACTTTGTTGAAAGAAGCTCCAATGATGATCCCTATAGCCATGTCCATCATGCTTCCTTTTACCGCAAATTCTTTGAACTCTTTAAAAATTCCCATAATTACTTATAAAAGTTAATTAGCTATCAATTACATCATTTTTTGTAAAACAATTTGTATTTTCTATAGGCAAAGAATCCTAAAATAGCAACAATTGCTACTGTTAGTGCAATAAATTGAAAACTGACTATTTGATCTCCACTTGCATAAGCGTGCAATCCAGACAGATAAAAATTCACTCCAAAATAAGTCATCATAATACTGGCGAACGCAATGATTGAAGCCAAATTAAAGCCAAAACGACCACGTAACCCTGGCACCAAACGCATATGTACGACAAAGGCATACACCATAATGCTTATCAAAGCCCATGTCTCTTTTGGGTCCCAACCCCAATAGCGTCCCCAACTTTCATTTGCCCACATACCACCAAGGAAGTTTCCTATAGTCAACAACACCAACCCAACCGTTAAGGACATCTCATTGATGATGGTAAGCTCCTTGATATTGAGAAGCATTTTATCTTTATTGTTTTTATTGGTAAATACCATTAACACTAAAGAAACTACGCCAAGAATCATCCCAAGTGTGAAGGGTCCATAACTCATGACAATGACTGCAACATGGATCATCAACCAATAACTATCAAGGACCGGTTGAAGGTTGGCGATGGCTGGGTCCATCCAATTCCAATGAGCAACCATGAGTATGATTGACGTCACAAATGCTGTTGCTGCAATGGTCAAATCACTTTTTCGTCCGAAACCAAGCCCAAAGAACATTGTGGCCCAAGCAACATAAATCATTGATTCATAAGCATCACTCCAAGGTGCATGACCTGAAAGATACCAACGGACAATCAATCCTGCAGTATGGAGCAAGAACAATCCAATTACAATCCATCGGAAGACTTTGACCGAAACATTGATGAATTTACTTCTCTCATTGAAAATCTGAACAATCAAGACGATAAGCATCAAAGTTCCTGCATACATATACCAACTGAAGAGATTTTTGAAGATATCATACTTGTTGTACAATATTTCTGTATCAATCTTTTTGTCTGATAGCATCACTTCGCTACCATATTTTTGTTGTGTCTTTTTGATACCAGCCAATATATCTTCAGCTTTCGTAAAATCACCCGTTTGTTTGGCATTATTGAGTGTCAATAAATAAGCACTGAATCCGTTGTTTATGAAATTTCCATAAAGTGAATCCTGAATTTTGTCCCTGAAACCTTCTTCCCTAAAATCCTTTGAGGAAATCCATTTATTATTGTCGTCATTTGGTATAGGAAAAATCTTCATTGCCCGACCTTCTATCACATTATACAATAATGTAACTCGTTGGTCAGCTTCCTTAAACTCCTTTTGCGAACCATTGGGAACTTGTGCTTTATAAGCATCATCCAAATATGGCAACAATTTATAGCCTCCTGCTTCGTCAAAAAAGTCAACCAAGGTAACATACTTTTGGTCTTTTGGAACGCCTATAATACTTCTGATAGTGTCTGCTTTCTTTGGCTTTAGGTAAATGATCGGTACATTATACCATAACATGGGACTTTCGTTGATAGATAGAAATACTTGATTGGCATCAAAATCCTCATAAGTATCGTGCTTGCTTAACTTACGAAGCATTTCGGAAGCGTAAGTGTCCATTGGCATCATACGACCACTGTAATCTTGAACAACCATGTGACCAAATTTATCCGCATGCTCTTTTGGCGTAATATTGGCTCTTAATATCGAATCGATTTGAGCTTTGGTTGGTCTACCAAATGAATGTTGACCATCTGAATGTGTTTGGGAAAATCCAATAGTAGAAATAAACAACAACAGGATTGTAGCCGCTTTTTGTTTTTCCTTTTTGACCTTTTTCAACATGCGTTCAAGGTCTGCAAATCGTGTGTTTTTGTCAAACAGAATTGCCAATAGAGATAGATATAAGAGAAAATAGCCTACGTATGTAATCCATGTCCCCCAGAAATCATGATTGACGGATAGGATGGTTCCTTTTTCATCAGGGTCAAAACTTGCTTGGAAGAATCGGTAACCACGATGGTCTAGGATGTTGTTCATATAGATATGATAATCAAAATCTCCTTTTTCCTTATCCATAACGGTCACTTTGCTTTCATAAGATGAATAGCTTTTTTCAGTCCCTGGATATTTCTGTGCGATAAAATCGTTGAGTTTGATGCCAAAGGGCAATTCAATTATTTTTGACCCATATTTCATGGCAATGTCCAAATTGCCGATTTTTACTTGTTCGAAAGCATTGTTCATCCCTTTGCCTCCTAGAACATTTACATATTGTGTAATTCCATTAGCTGTCACTTTCATGACCAAACCGTCTTCATCTCCTTTAAGAATTTGCGGTTTTTTAACTATATCAAAATTTCCTTTTACCACTGGTTTTGGAAATACCATGGCCATGGTTCCAATAATATATCGAGAACGCAGCATCAAAGGTTGTAAACTATCCTTAACCAAGACACCTTGCTCCCTAGTTGCCATGGTCATGTATTCGCCTTCGTAAGGTGACTGAATGGTCAAACCATCTGGCGTGTTGGTGATGTTGATGGCGCCATCCACGTGTTTGTCCAATGAAATTAGCACATTGTGTATGCTCTGTACCTCGCCTTTTTTTAGAAAGTGATTGTGTGATTGTCCATCACCCGCTTCTACCAATTTAAGGTATTCTTCGCCACTATCGTCTGGAACGATATCTTTCTCGGCTCCTTTGATAAACTTTTCAAGTTCAATAATTATTGGAGTACCATTATATTCGGTTTCAATTTTAAAATCATTATCCAAACGAGGTGAAAAATCAACTTCTTTTTCGATGACTTTTCGTTGAGCAACACCGTTGACCACAAAATCGCCATCAATGTAGGTAGTAATGTAAGTTTTTTGAGAAAGAAATTGGCTTTCCGTATCGCCTTCCCTTATGGCCATCATTCCTTCATAACTAATGTAACGTGTGACAAATGCACCAACAATGATGAAAATAAAAGATAAGTGAATTAACAACGTTGCCCATTTTTTCCATCTGAACAGTCGATACCGAAACATATTACCAATAAAGTTGATGACAAAAAACACCATAATAGCTTCAAACCACCAAGCATTGTAAATCAATGCACGTGTATATGGGGTTGGTGAGGTATCCATATTCCTGTCGAGGATGGTTCCTGTGGCCATGGCGACAGCAAAAACAACAAATAAAATGGCGGTGAGTCGGGTTGAGAATAAAATGTTAGCAAGTTTTTTTTGCATGATAAAGTGGCTATAATTTGAAGCTAAATTTTTAGCTGTGCAAATTTAGTGCTTTTAGTTGATTTGGTTTGGGTAAAATGGTGTTAAAATTCTAACGAAACCGAACTTGAAATTCAATTTCAACATGAGCCTTATACTCAAATTAGTTTTGTCTTGCTTGAAAGATATTCATATATAAAAAAGTCCCCATTTTACGCGCACGTCGCTTGGTATTTTCGGTAATCTCTCCTTCGAACAATTCATCCAAAGTGGCAAACCATAGATTGAGCCACAAACCAAAATGCAGTTCTGTGATTGTGTTGTTGTTGTCTTTATCAACCTGCACATGAACTTCCAAAGGGTTGCCAATGTAGCGTTCTTCCAATTTTTTGGTCATGAATAGACTGGATTCCCAAAAAGTTGTCAGTCGATGGATATGCACATCCCAATCTTTGATGACATTGTTGAAAATAGGTCCCAACGTCTCGTCCTCTCTTACTTTATTGTAAAATTCAGAAACCAACAGGAAGACATCTTCCCTATTTTGAATGTCGCGCTTTTGCATCTATTAATTTAGGTCAATCGCATAATATTGATGATTATCAGAACAACATGTATCAAAAGAGTTGTAATGAGCAAATTATAAACCCATTTGGCTTTCATTTGCGCATAAATGATACCGTTGTATGCCATAGCAAAAGTAACACAAAGTGCCAGTTCAAAAAAATGAAAGCTAGGTTTACTATTCATGAGTATGAACATAGCCGCAATAGAACCAATGCAACTTTGTAAAATAATGCTTAACGGAATGTAGAGGATAAAATTCTGTTTAAAGTCGTGGAGACCTTTTTGATAAACTGTCATGATTTTTTATGTTTTCAATTGTTGATACAAAGTTCTTAAAGCATTCTTCGTATTTTTATGATTCAAATCATAACCCAATGATTCCTATTTCAGTTCTAGAGAAATTCAATGCTTCATTAAAAACATACTCCAAAGACCGTATGGTTTTTGATGAAGGCGAAATTGCCCATTTTTATTATCAGATAATGGAAGGCCAACTTAAAATGTTTAACCGAACAGAAGATGGGAAAGAGTTTGTGCAAGGTTATTTTGAAGATGGCAACTCCTTTGGTGAGCCACCTCTTTTTTCTGATTCAAAATACCCCGCTGCCGCCATCACACTTACTGAATGTTCCATCTATGTACTTTCAAAATCTGATTTTTTTGAATTGCTAAAATCGAACCCTGAAATCCATCTAAAATTTACAAGAGACATCTGTAAACGTATGATTTATAAAGCTAAAATTGCGAGAGAAGTTTCCATTTATCCACCCGAACATCGGATACTCACGTTGCTACATCATTTAAAAAATGCCCTACCATCGGAATCGCCCTTCGAAGTGCCATTGACACGCCAACAAATATCAGAACTTACCGGACTGCGCGTGGAAACTGTGATTAGAGCCATCAAAAAACTCGAGAAATCCAAAAAATTATCCATAAGGGAACGGAAGGTATTTCTTTAAAATATCATTATTTTAGCACCATGATTTCAGTAGTACTTCTTGGCGCCGGTAATATCGCCACCCATTTATACAAAGCGTTTCAAAAGTCGGATAAAGTTGTTATCAAACAATGGTACAACAGACACTTGGAAGCCATTCAAGCTTTTAAGAACGAAGTGGAAATCACAGACCGTATTTCTGACCTTAAAGAAGCCGATGTTTACTTGATTGCCGTCAGTGATGACGTGGTCGGTGAGCTTTCTTCGCAATTTCCTTTTGACAACCGATTGACCGTCCATACATCTGGAAGCGTGGGCATTTACGAATTGGACAAAAAAAATAGACGTGGGGTGTTCTATCCACTTCAAAGTTTTAGCAAGGATGCCAATGTCAATTTTAAAAATGTGCCTATTTGTATCGAAGTGATAGAAAAACAAGATTTAAAAACCTTGAAGTCTTTGGCGGCGGCCCTTGGAAGCAAATCACACAAAGTCAATAGCGACCAACGACGTGCACTGCATCTCGCGGCCGTGTTTGTGAACAATTTTACGAATCAATTGTATCGTGTCGCTCATGAAATTACAGAAGCCCAAGGTGTGGAATTTGACATTCTAAAGCCTTTGATTTTGGAAACCGCAAACAAAGTGCAACATTTATCGCCCTACATGGCGCAAACGGGTCCAGCAAAACGAAATGATAAAATCACCTTAAGAAAACACTTAAAATTGTTGGAAAACGAGGAACAAAAAGCCATTTACGAACTCCTCACCACCTCGATACAAAAAACGCATGGAATTTCCAACGGGTTGAGACCGAGAAGAACATCCGCAAAAAAATGAATTATGGAAGAGAAAAGCTATAAAGAATATTTAAACCATATCACCACCTTTTTATTTGATGTGGATGGCGTTTTGACCGATGGCACCATTTCTTTAACCACTTCGGGCGAGATGCTTCGAACGATGCACACAAAAGATGGTTTTGCCATGAAAACCGCTTTATTGGCAGGTTATAAGATTTGTGTTATCTCCGGAGGCAGCAATGAAGGCGTGCGCATGCGATTGCAAGGACTTGGTGTCACCGACGTGTATCTTGGAGCGCACAACAAAATCGAGCAGTTTAAGGAATATTTGGACGCCAACAATATCAAAGCGGAAAACGTACTTTATATGGGTGATGATATCCCTGATTTTCCAGTGATGAAATTGGTAGGATTGCCAACCTGTCCACAGGATGCCGTTCCAGAAATCAAAGCCATTTCTAAATATGTATCCCACAAAAATGGTGGACATGGTTGCGTGAGGGATGTGATAGAACAAGTTTTAAAAGTTCAAGGCAAATGGAATGGGGATTTTGGGGCTAAATATGATTAATTTTGAAGTTGGTATCCAACTAAACAATTATAAATGAAAGCCATCAAGTATTTTTTAATTGCTGTCCTTGTGTTTGTAATTGTTGTCACAGCTTATTATACCGTAGACAGATATCTAATCAATGACGGTGAAAAAGGCATCAATCCTATGGATATACTTAATATAGTTTTGTTTCTTATTTTGCCAATAAGCCTTGCCTTATTTATGATTGAAAGAATTGATAAAAAATAAAAACATTTAGAATTCATTGCTTAACCACTAAACAACCATCAACCTTGAACATCCTCAACCTCATACGCTGGAAAAATCTTTTAATGATTGCCTTGGTGCAATTGCTGGTCAAATACGCCCTGTTGGAACCTTTTGATGCTGACATTATGTTCAACTGGTTTGGGATAGCGTTGTTGATTGTTTCCACGTTGTGCTTGGCTGCAGCTGGCAACATTATCAACGATATTTATGATGTGGACACCGATTTGGTCAACAGGCCAAACAAAGTCATTGTTGGAAAAAAAGTGTCCGAAAAAACATCTTATAATTTATTCTTTGCTTTTAATATCATCGGCATTTTGATTGGATTTTATTTGTCAAATTTGGTTGACAGAAGTGGTTTCTTTGCCTTATATGTTATTATTTCAGCATTACTTTATGTGTATGCAAGCTATTTAAAACAAACACTTTTGATTGGAAATATTGTGGTTTCCATTTTAGTTGCCATGAGTATCCTGATTGTGGGTTTATTTGAATTATTGCCAGCCATCACACCTCAAAATCAACCGACACAATTGTTCTTTTTTAAGATTTTATTGGATTATGCCTTGTTTGCATTTGTCATCAATCTAATTCGTGAAATTGCCAAAGACTTGGAAGATATCGATGGGGATTACAAAGCCGGGATGAATACCTTACCAATTGCCATTGGTCGCGAGCGAGCTTCCAAAGTGTTATTTGGTCTGACGCTTGTGCCTCTATTTGGTGTTGTATATTATGTGATGACTTACTTATATAAACAGCCTATTGCTGTTGGCTACTTTCTTCTTTGGGTAGTTGCACCTCTGCTTTATGTCACCATCAAATCGTTCAGTGCAGGTTCAAAAAAGGAATTTCATCATATCAGTAATATCCTTAAATTAGTGATGTTGTTTGGGATGCTGTCCCTACTTCTGTATCGCTATATTTTAATACCATAATGCTCAACGAACAACTCAAAGACCGCAAAATCATCCTTGCCTCTGGCTCACCACGTCGCCAGCAGTTTTTCAATGATTTGGGGATTGAAGTAGAGATTCGATTGAAACCAGTGGTGGAAGAATATCCCACTCGATTGACTCATTTTGAAATCAGTGACTATCTGGCACAATTGAAAGCCATTCCGTTTAAGGATGGTCTGAAACCAAATGAAATCCTCATTACAAGCGATACGATTGTTTGGCACCATAGTAAGGCACTCGGAAAACCTAGAAATGCTGAAGAGGCTTTTCGAATGATACAGTCCATGAGCAATACAACCCATGAAGTGATTACCTCTGTTTGTTTCACAACGATTGATTTTGAAAAAACCGTAAATTCCGTTACTAAAGTAACTTTCAAAGAACTTTTTGCTGAAGAAATTCAATATTATATTAATACCTACAAACCCTTTGATAAAGCTGGAGCCTATGGTATTCAAGAATGGATTGGTCTTATCGGTGTGACTAAAATTGAAGGTTCTTATTTTAACGTCATGGGATTACCTACACATCTTGTTTACAAAACGTTAAATGCTATGGTTGGCAAGTGATGCCTTTGTAATTTTAATTCAAATGAAAATCAACATGAAAAAATTGTTCATCCTGTCTTTTTTTATAGGAGTCATGAGTATTTCCTGTAAAGAAAATAAAAATACTTCTGATATCCGTGCTGAAAATGAAGTGATAACTACAGAAATTGAACCTCTTAAAAAAGCCACTCCCTTATCTCAAGAATTCAAAAGTTATTGGTACAACAACGAAGCCGAAATCACTTCTTATAAATTAGAGCAAGCCAGGTATGGTGAAATGCGAGATGGTACCGCTGTTTTGGTGTTTGTCACCGAGCCTTTTTTGCGTGACGAACAGGTAAAGGCTGATAAAAATCAGCCATCAAATATTCCTGTATTAAAATTGAACACAACTAAACAGTTCACAACGGGCATATATCCATATTCCATCATGCAGAGTACATTTTATCCGTTAGAAAATAATCAACATGCTCTGAAGATTTCCTGCTCTGTGCAAGAATGGTGTGGACACGTCTATACGCAACTCAACAATCGTACGGAGTTTGAAGTGACTTCACATTCCTATTTTGAAGGTGAAGCTGATGAAGATTTTAGTTTAAGCAAATCCATTTTGGAAAATGAATTATGGACACAATTAAGGATTGACCCGAAATCCTTACCAACAGGAACCATTGAAGTCATTCCTTCTTTAGAATTTTTACGCTTGAGACATGTGCCACTTAAAGCTTATTCTGCAACCGCCGAATTAACAGAGAATTCCTATTCGATTACTTATCCTCAACTGGACAGAAGCCTGACCATTCATTTCAATCCGCAATTTCCTTATGACATACAAGGCTGGGAAGAATCATTTATTAGTGGTTTTGGAGAGAAAGCAAAAAAATTGACCACTAAAGCCACCAGGCTCAAAACCATCAAATCGGATTATTGGAACAAGAACTCTAATGCTGATAATAATTTAAGACAAACTTTAGAATTGGATTGAAGCCGAATCCTTTTTCTAATGTATCTTTGCATTTCATTTATCAAACACTGATTATGTTTTTTGAAAAATATCAATTTGAGCTTATCTCTACAGGTTTTTTGTTGTTGTTCTTATTGGTGATTAGATATATTCTCGTAGCACTTATCACAAAAATCTCAAGGCGACAGGGCATCAATCTGGCTCGTATCCATTTGATGAATCGCTATGTGTCGGTATCGCTATTTATTCTTGCGTTGCTGATTGTGCCTTTTATTTTTGGAACACATGTTAAGGATTTAGCGCTTGTTTTTTCTTCAATTTTTGCCGTTATCGGAATTGGATTATTTGCGATTTGGTCCATTTTGAGCAACATTACCTCCGGGATTATCATGTTCTTCTCATTCCCTTATAAAGTGGGTGATAAAATTCAGATTCATGATAAAGATTTTCCGATTGAAGGCATTATTGAAGATATTCGTGCCTTTCAGCTGCATCTGCGTTTAGACAACAATGATTTGGTGACCTATCCAAATAATTTGATGCTTCAAAAAGCGGTAACATTGATACAAAAAGATGCCATTGATGAGTTGTTTGAAGATGGCACGGATTTGATTTAATCAACGTTAAATAAACATTAAAACCAGCCCTTGCGCTGGTTTCTTTTTTATATTTGAAGCTAAAGCCAATCGAACCTTATCATGCTTAAACATTACTCGTTACTTTTAATCACACTATTCTTTTGCTTTTCAACCCAAGCGCAACAACCCAAAAAACCAACAGCATCCGAAATCTATGAATCCATTGAAAAACTCAATTTTCTTGGATCGGTTTTGTATGTTGCAGCACATCCTGATGATGAAAACACTCGACTCATTTCCTATATGGCAAATGACGTCAAAGCCAGAACGGCTTATTTGTCCTTGACACGTGGTGATGGTGGGCAGAATTTAGTGGGTCCAGAATTAAGGGAATTATTGGGAGTGATAAGAACGCAAGAGCTCTTGGCGGCCCGTCGTATCGATGCTGGTGAACAACGTTTTACGCGCGCCAATGATTTTGGCTATTCGAAACATCCTGATGAAACTTTGGCAATATGGAATAAAAATGAGGTATTGAGTGACGTCGTTTGGGCAATAAGAAATTTTCAACCAGATGTCATCATCAACCGTTTTGACCATCGAAGTCCAGGTTCAACCCATGGTCACCACACCAGTTCGGCGATGTTGAGTGTTGAAGCTTTTGATTTGGCTGGTGATAAAACAAAATATCCTAACCAACTAAAAGAGGTGAGTGTTTGGCAACCAAAACGTCAATTTTTCAATACCTCTTGGTGGTTCTATGGCAGCCAAGAAAAATTTGATGCCGCTGATAAAACAAATTTATTCAGTTTAGAAGTAGGGAGTTATTACCCGTCACTAGGTTTATCCAATAGCGAAATTGCAGCTTTGAGCAGAAGTTCACACAAATCGCAAGGTTTTGGAAATACAGGAAGTCGTGGTAGCGAAACGGAATACATCGAACTTATCAATGGCGATTTGCCAAAAGATAAAACGAATATTTTCGAAGGCATTGATACTTCTTGGAATCGTGTGAAAGGTGGCAAAGCTATTGGCGAAATTCTGAAAAATGTTCAAGACAATTATGATTTTAAAAATCCTTCAGCTTCGATATCAGAGTTGATAAAGGCTTATAAATTGATTTCAAAATTAGAGGATCAACATTGGAAGTCCATCAAACTGGAAGATATCAAAAATGTCATTGCAGCCTGCTCTGGATTGTATCTAGAAGTTGCTTCCGACTCAAACACGGCAACTCCAAACAGCAAAGTGCAATTAAAATTGGAAGCCATCAATAGAAGCCCACAAAATATGACACTAAATTCTGTGTCTTTCTCCGATGGTGCTTCCATTGAAAAAAGCATTGATTTAAAACAAAACAATTCCCAACGTTTTGAATCTGAATTTATGATCTCTTCAAAAGAAGCCTATTCCACACCCTATTGGTTGAACGAAAAAGGAACATTGGGAATGTATAAAGTGGATGACCAACGATTGATTGGGTTACCAGAAACCCCACGTAAGACAACCGCAACTTTCAATTTGATGATCAATGGTGAGTCAATTTCTTTTACAAAACCAATTGTCTATAAAACCAACGACCCAGTAAAAGGCGAAGTATATAAACCCTTTGAAATTGTTCCTGAAGTTTCGGCAAAGGTGTCTGAAAAAGTCATCATTTTTGAAACAGACAAACAAAAAGATGTATCAGTCGTTGTTAAGGCAGGTCGTGACAATCTGGAAGGCTTCGTACAAATTGCACATCCAAAAAATTGGTCCGTCTATCCTGAAAAACAAATGATAGAAATCAAGCATAAAGGGGAAGAACAAACAGTGATTTTTACAATAATTCCGCCTAAAGAGCAAAGCGAAGGTTTAATCTCCCCGATGGTACATGTGGGTACCGAGGTTTATACCAAGGAACTGGTCGAAATCGATTATGATCACATCCCATTTCAAACTGTTTTATTACCTAGCGAAAGTAAAGTAGTTCGTTTGGATATCAAAAAGAGAGGCGAAAACATTGGCTACATCGAAGGTGCTGGTGATGTTGTTCCGGAAAGCTTAAAGCAAATCGGCTATAATGTTGCCATACTTAAGCCAGAAAACATTACTTCAGAAACCTTAAGCCATTTTGATGCCGTGGTAGTTGGAATTAGAGCGTACAACACAGTGGACGCCTTAAAATACAAACAAGACCAATTAATGGATTTTGTTAAACAAGGAGGCAACCTCATCGTGCAGTACAATACGAGTCGTGGTTTGGTTATGGACAACTTGGCGCCTTATGAATTAGAACTGTCGAGAGATAGGGTGACGGACGAAAATGCCGAAGTCCAGTTTTTAAACCCCGACCACGAGTTGATGAATTACCCAAATAAAATCACCCAAAAAGACTTTGAGGGCTGGACACAGGAACGTGGACTATATTTTCCCGACAAATGGGGAAAAGAATTCACACCGATGCTTTCCATGCACGATAAAGATGAGACACCGAAAGAAGGGAGTTTATTGGTCGCCAAATATGGGAAAGGTAATTATATCTATACAGGCTTAAGTTTTTTTAGAGAATTTCCAGAAGGTGTTTCTGGAGCTTATCGATTGTTCGCAAACATGCTTTCTATTGGTAAAGACAATATCAAAACAGATAAAAAGCTAAACGACTAAACCATGAGCGATGCTACAAAACAGAAACAACCATGGTTAAAGCTCTACTCATTAGTGCTTGTCGCTAATGCGCTGTACATTATTTTGTTTTACATTATTATGAAATCCTTCTAAACCATGCAAATTTTAGATTGGATTGTACTTATCGGAACCCTACTGACCATCGTTATTTATGGTACATTAAAAACACGTGGAAGTAAAGATGTTCAAGATTACGTGCGGGGTGGAAACAGTTCCAAGTGGTGGACCATAGGTTTATCCGTCATGGCTACACAAGCAAGCGCCATCACCTTTTTATCCACTCCTGGGCAAGCTTTCCATGATGGGATGGGATTTGTGCAATTCTATTTTGGTGTACCGATTGCGATGATTGTGATTTGTATGGTATTTATCCCAATTTACTATCGTTTAAAAGTCTATACGGCTTATGAGTTTCTCGAGAATCGATTCGACTTAAAAACGAGAAGTCTTACTGCTATTTTATTTTTGATTCAAAGAGGTTTGGCAGCAGGGATTACCATTTACGCCCCTGCCATTATTCTATCGGCGGTTTTGGGCTGGAATCTTACTTATCTTAATATTATCATTGGGATTCTGGTCATTATCTATACAGTTTCGGGAGGCACCAAAGCGGTAAATGTCACGCAGAAGTATCAAATGGCAGTCATTTTTGCCGGAATGTTCATTGCCTTTTTTATCATCATCAGTTATTTGCCTGCCGATATCACATTTACCAAAGCGCTCGACATTGCTGGTGCCAGTGGGAAAATGGATATTCTGAATTTTGATTTCAATTTAGAAAACAGATATACCATCTGGACAGGGCTAATTGGTGGAACCTTCTTGGCACTCTCCTACTTCGGTACCGACCAAAGCCAAGTGCAACGTTATCTCTCTGGAAAATCCATGAAAGAAATGCAGATGGGATTAATTTTCAACGGGCTATTGAAAGTCCCAATGCAGTTTTTTATCCTATTGGTTGGTGTGATGGTCTTTGTGTTCTACCAGTTCAATGCATCACCTATTAACTTTAATCCTGCAGCTGATAATGTGATTTTAAATTCATCATATGTAGATGAATATAAATCGCTTCAAGAACAGCAGCAGCTTATTTTTGATGAAAAACAACTGGTGATTCAAAAGTTTGCCAACAATCAAAATGAAGACTATACACAAGCCATTCAATCAGCAAATGATGCTGATAGAACCAACCGTAAAGCTGCCAAAATATTGATTCAGAAAGCTGCGGACGAGCAAAACAGAACTGTTGAGACCAATGACAAAGATTACGTATTCATCCATTTTATTTTGAACAATCTCCCTCGTGGGTTGATTGGCCTATTACTTGCTGTGATATTAAGTGCTGCCATGTCGAGTACCGCAAGTGAATTGAACGCACTGGCATCAACAACATCCTTGGATTTATATAAGCGTAACTTTGTTAGAGAAGAAAACGACATGTACTACGTAAAAGCTACAAAATGGTTCACGTTGGGCTGGGGCATTCTCGCCATCATTATTGCCTGTGTTGCTTATTTGGCTGACAATTTAATTCAATTGGTTAATATTATTGGGTCTATATTCTATGGCAATGTCCTCGGTATTTTTCTATTGGCGTTTTTCTTTAAAATGGTCAAAGGCAATGCTGTATTCATTGCCGCATTGATTACTCAAGCTATTGTCATCTATGGATGGTGGTTTGACTGGATGCCCTATTTATGGTTAAACTTATTTGGATGCATACTAGTTATTTTCATAGCTTTAATACTTCAAATGATTTTAAATAAAAATGAAACCAGCAGAGCATAAAACCATCAAGTGGGGCATTATAGGTCTTGGAAAAATTGCCAATAAGTTTGCTTCCGACTTACTAAAGACCAAAGGAGCCAAACTATACGCCGTAGCCTCAAGGGATCTTGAAAAAGCCAATTCATTTGCAACACAGTATAATGCAACACTCGCCTATGATTCCTATAAAGATCTGGCCAAAAACCCAAATATCGATGCCGTTTATATAGCAACACCGCATAGCTTTCATAAAGAACATGCTATCCTATGTATGAGTCATGGAAAAGCTGTACTATGTGAAAAACCTTTTGCAATGAATAGCCAAGAGGTTGAAGAGATGATTGCGGTTGCAAAGGAAAAGAATGTGTTGTTGATGGAAGCATTATGGACTTATTTCCTTCCTCATTATCAGTATGTTTTAAACGAATTGCAGTCTAAACGTTTTGGAAACATTACAAAACTAGAAGCAGATTTTGGTTTTAAGCCAAATATCGATATGACTTCTAGAGTCTTCAAAAAATCTTTGGGTGGTGGCAGTTTATTGGATATTGGCATCTATCCCATTTTTGCTGCCTTATCTACATTGGGACAACCTATAGATATTGATGCCAAAGCGACGTTTTTTGATAATGGTGTCGATTCATCCTGTAACATGATTTTTAATTACAATAATGGTGTCAAAGCATTCTTAAGAAGTACGTTGCTAGAACAGACGACAACTGAAGCTATATTCCATTGCGAAAGAGGCATCATCAAAATCAATTCACGTTTTCATGAGGCTTCAACGGTGACACTTATCTATGATGGCAAAGAAGAAACACTCGATTTCAATTACAAATCCATCGGCTACAATTTTGAAGTTCTACATTTCAATCAATTAATCAGGGAATCGAAAACGGAAAGCCCAATCATGACTCATGAGTTTAGCACAACACTCATGACGCTGTTGGATAACGTACGCCATGTAATTGGTTTGAATTACAATATCAATGAGTGAAACAGTTTGATTGGAAAGGCTTACAGCCCTTTGGCTTTTTTACTATGGGAATCGAGTTCTTTAAAAGATTGAACAATAGCATCCATTTTTGGTTGGTATTTAGATTGTTTTTCTATTTCTGTCCAGGAAATTACCTGATAGTATAATTCTTTCCCCTCGTAAATACCATAAGTGTACAAAATATCAATACCTTCAATAGTTCCCGTTATGGTAGTCACTCTTGCAGGCAATCCGTTAATATGGGTTTCCACCATATCCGATTTTGTTGGGTCTATGAGATTATTTAATACTCCGTCAATAATTAAATTCGAGTACCCATCAAGGTCATTGGTGTAGGAATCATTGAGGTCATAATCATCTAAAATGCCTTGTAAATCACTTTTTGGTTCATCGATGACCAACAGGTAGAATTCTTTAAATAAATTTTGGTATTGCAGAGAGGCATCTTCATTTAAATCTTCGGTTTTAGAGAGAAATGAAGGCATGGTAAGCTTATAGCGATTCTCAATTGTGATGGTCTGCTCACCTTCTTCGGATGCACAACCTGTAATCAAAACTACAATCAATAAAATTAGGGGTAAATAAAACTTTTTCATAGAGTATATTATGGGATTGTAAGACTTTTAAATTTTAAGTGTTCAATATACAATTTTTAAGATACTATGTAACCTTATGCTAAAAAAAGGATTTGATATGTTGATTGAAAAAATCACTTAACTTGTAAATAAAAAACCCCAAAAGCAATCAAGCCTTTGGGGTTTTGGTTCTTATTCTTTTGGTGTTACATCGCTCCCCATTCTTTCAAGGAGTCCTTGTTCATTTTTACATAATCAGCATTGCCAGCTTCTTCTGCCGCTGCCAATGATTTTTTCGCTGCTGCAATCGCACCTTTTTTGTCGCCCGCTTTAGCATAAATCAAAGATTGTTGTCTCAATTGCCAAAATGGGGCTTTGTCACCAGCCATAGAGATAGCCTTATCAATCCACGTTTTAGCTTGGTTGATGTCTTTACCTTCTTGTAGATAATAAACTGCTGCTGCATAATAATCGTTGCCACTAGGGCCTTTCATTGTTTTATCTATGGATGCACTCACTGTCTTATCTGTAGGCACATCAAATTTTACACCCACATATACATCCGACCAAAGCATACCCAAAACTGCAGAACTGCTTGTTAAATCATCAAAAGTCATAGTGAAAGTTTCAATCTTCATTGGCATTGGATACACATCGGCAGTTACTTTTGCAGCGACTTTACTCTCATCCCAATTTTGAGGAGCTCCTCCACCTGCATAATCTGTGTAAAAATACACTTCCCATGATTTTTCAGATGGTTTTGTAAATATGGCGTATGTACCGGCTTTCAAAGTACTTCCGCCAACCATAACATCATCACTAAAGGTGATTTTTGTTCTTTGGTTCGCTCCAGTTCTCCAGATAGCACCATAAGGAACCAAATCGCCAAATATTTTACGGTCTCTCACATTGGGGCGAGAGTATTCTAAAGTCACATCTGTTAATCCTACCTTCTGCTCTATTTTTGAGAATGGGCTCGGAGCAGGGGTTTGTATCTGCGCATTCGCAGAAAATGTCATGGCCATAATTGCCATACATAGCATAATTTTTTTCATAATGTTTAGTGTTTTTATTTGTTGTTAATAGTCGCACATAAAATTACGGATTCTAAAACCCTTAATTGTTAACGAAATCTTAAATAACTCATACTTTCAAGTTGCACGGTCACGGAAACAACTAATAATCACTCCATCTTAATGTTGATGAGTTGTTAATCTTTGTTTAATGTATTTAAATAAACATTAAACATTTTGTATCTTTACCATTATATTGAAAATTATGGCAAAAAAGAAAACTATTTCAGAACAAGACATACTTTCATTTTATATGGACTATGTTCTAGAACGCAATGAACAACCTAAATCTGTTTACATATTTGCTAAAGAGAATAATTTTGAAGAATCTAGTTTTTATGATTTTTTTGGTTCCTTTGAAGCAGTTGAAAAGTATATATTCAAAGAGTTTTTTGATAATACTTTAAAAGTGCTAGGCAAAAGCGACGACTATCAATCTTTCGATGCACGCAACAAACTCTTAAGTTTTTACTTTACATTTTTTGAAAATTTAACTGCCAACAGAAGCTATGTGGTTTACGCATTGTATAAACATAAATACAGTCTGAAGACTCTATTAACTTTATCAGAATTGAAAAAAGCATTTAAAAATTATGTCGCTGATTTGAATATTAAGACGTTGGACATCAAGGAAGAACGTATCGATAAAATCCAGAAGCGGGCACTACAAGAATCGGCGTGGTTGCAGTTACTACTGACCCTTAAATTTTGGATGGACGACACTTCTCCATCCTTTGAAAAGACTGATATTTTTATCGAAAAATCAGTTAACACGAGTTTTGATGTGTTAAATATTGCACCATTAAAAAGTGTCATCGACTTTGGGAAATTTCTTTTCAAGGAAAAAATGCACATGAACTAAAAACAATAAATGAAAACAATCGATTCCATACCAGTTTCTAAAATACATCGTGCCTCAAAATTAGTCTCGACTGGTGCTAAAGTTGGTGTCAATTATCTTAAGTATTATGGAGATAAGCTGACCAAAACCGAAGTTGAAGCGAGGGGCCGTCTCAATGAGAATAATGCAGAGGATATTTACGATAGCCTAAAACAGCTCAAAGGCAGTGCACTCAAAGTAGCGCAAATGTTGAGCATGGAAAAAAGCATCATGCCGCAGGCTTATGTGGAGAAATTTTCGTTGGCACAATTTTCCGTGCCGCCATTATCGCCGCCATTGGTGCTAAAAACCTTTAGGAACTATTTTGGTAAACTGCCAAATGAATTATATGATTCCTTCGACACAACTTCAGTAAATGCCGCCAGTATTGGACAAGTCCATCTGGCAGAAAAAAATGGGAAGAAACTTGCTGTGAAAATCCAATATCCCGGTGTTGCACAAAGTATAGCGTCCGACTTGGCTCTTGTAAAACCAATTGCCATGAAAATGTTCAATATCAAAGGAAAAGATTCAGACAAATATTTTAAGGAAGTCGAAGGAAAACTCATTGAGGAAACAAATTACATTCTGGAAATGAAACAAAGCAAGGAGATTGCAAAAGCGTGTTGCCATATTCCGAATCTTTTGTTTCCTCAATATTATGAAGACTTATCGTCAGACCGAATCATCACCATGGATTACATGCAGGGTGAACACCTTTCGGAGTTTACTGCGCATAATGCAAATCAAAACACTTCAAATCAACTAGGACAGGCCTTGTGGGATTTTTACATGTATCAAATCCATGTGTTGAGAAAAGTGCATGCCGACCCACATCCCGGAAATTTTTTAGTATCAGAATCAGGACAATTGATTGCTTTGGATTTTGGATGCATGAAAACCATTCCGGATGATTTTTATGTTCCCTATTTTGAATTGGCCAAACCTGAAATCATTACAAATCAAGATGCTTTTGTGGGAAAACTATATGAATTGGAAATCTTGAGGCCAGACGATTCAAGAGAAGAATCCGATTTTTTTACAGAAATGTTTCATGAGTTGTTAAGCCTATTTACCCAGCCATTTCATGCCGAAACCTTTGATTTTTCGGATGCTGACTTTTTTGGAAAAATTACTGAATTAGGACAACGCTACTCTAAAAATACCGAATTGAGAAAAATGAATGGTAACAGAGGTTCAAAACATTTTATATATATCAACAGAACTTTTTTTGGTCTATATAATCTTATGTTTGATTTAAAGGCAAAAGACATTAAAATCAACAATTACAGCTCACTTCGATAAAAATCCACCTATGAAAATCCTTGTTACCGGAGGCACTGGCTACATTGGCAAACGCCTGATTCCCATCTTAATCAATGAAGGGCATCATGTGGTGTGCGCGGTACGGGACAAATTAAGGGCAGACAAAACCTATTTTGATGATGGACACATCAGCATCGTGGAAGCCGATTTCTTAAAATATAGCACGCTCAAAAACATTCCGAAAGACATTGATGTGGCTTATTACCTCATCCATTCCATGTCCAATAACTCAAAGGATTTTGAAAAACTAGAAGCACAGTGTGCCGAAAATTTCAGGGTCTATGCAGAAAGCACAAAAGTGAAGCAAGTAATTTATTTGAGCGGCATCACCAATGAGGAAAAACTTTCTAAACATTTAAGCTCCAGAAAGAATGTCGAGGAAATCCTTTCATCAAACAAATACAGCTTGACTATTTTCAAAGCCGGCATCATTGTAGGGTCTGGCAGTTCTTCGTTTGAAATCATTCGCGATTTGGTGGAAAAATTGCCTGTGATGATTGCACCCAAATGGCTCAACACAAAAACTCAACCCTTGGCCGTAAGAGATGTATTGGCATTTCTGTCCAAAGCGAAAGGTAAAGAAGAACTTTATAATAAGAGTTATGATATTTTCGGCCCTGAAGTCATGACCTACAAGCAAATGTTATTGAAATTTGCAGATATCAGAGGATTAAAACGTTATATTTTGACCGTTCCTGTGATGACCCCAAAGCTATCTTCCTATTGGCTTTATTTTGTGACTTCAACTTCGTATAAATTGGCATCATCATTAGTGGACAGCATGGGTGTTCAGATTATCGGGAAAGAAAGCAATATTAACCAAATATTAAATGTTCAACCTATTACCTATAAGGAAGCTGTTGAATTGGCTTTTGAAAAAATAGAACAAAATAGCATCGTTTCAAGTTGGAAGGATTCGATGGTCAGCAGCGGACGTTTGCAGAAGAGTTTGCACAAGTATGTGAACGTCCCAAAATACGGCTGTTTTCGGGATTATAAAGAACGAACTGTGGAAGACGAAGAAACCACCATCAACCGCATTTGGTCGATTGGAGGAAGAACTGGTTGGTACTATGGTAATTATCTATGGAAAGTTCGTGGATATTTGGATAAACTCTTTGGTGGTATAGGTTTGCGCCGTGGCAGAACCCATGTTTCTGAACTAGATACTGGGGACGCACTTGATTTTTGGCGTGTGATTTTCAGTGATAGAAAAGAAAAAAAACTACTACTTTATGCAGAGATGAAACTTCCTGGCGAAGCGTGGTTGGAATTCAAGATTGAAGAAGGAATGCTCAAGCAAACTGCAACCTTTAGACCTCGTGGTTTGGCAGGTCGCTTGTATTGGTATAGTGTCTTGCCATTTCATTGTTTCATTTTCAATGGTATGATAAATAAATTGATTGAAGTCAAATAATTGTCTTGAAAAAACAACAGCTTCCAGAAAAATTATGCCCTGTGTGCGAAAGACCATTCTCATGGCGAAAAAAATGGGAACTCAACTGGGAAGACGTCAAATATTGCAGTGAAAAATGCAGGAGAAACAAAACAAAACAGCTTTAGTATGGTTCCCTAATGGTTCAATGTATATAAAATTGAATGCACAATTACTGACCGAACGTTATGATTCTAATGGAAACTATCAGAATCTTTGGCCTCAAAATACCTTGCTTGAATGAAAACATTAAGACTCTTATTGGGCGACCAACTAAACATCAAACACTCATGGTTTAAAGATACCAGTGAGGATGTGGTCTATTGTCTTTTCGAAATGCGACAGGAAACCGATTATGTGGTACATCACATTCAAAAATTAATAGGCTTTTTTGCAGCCATGAGAAAGTTTTCTGAAGATTTAAAGGCAAAACATCATCAAATTATTTATTTTAAAATCAATGAAAAGAAGAATACCCAAAGCCTAACCGATAATCTCAATCTTCTTATCAAAGAGCACGATATAAAAATCTTTGAATATCAAGAACCTGACGAATATCGATTGGATGAGCAGCTAAAAAACTTTTGCAATAAGCTAAACATTAAAACCAAAGTCCATTCCACAGAACATTTTTATACCCAACGCAACGATGTAAAAGAGTTCTTTGAAGGCAAAAAAACATATCTCATGGAGAGTTTCTACAGAGATATGCGCAAAAAGCACGACATTTTAATGATGGCTGACCAACCAGAAGGCGGCAAATGGAATTACGACAAAAGCAATCGCAACAAATGGAAAGGCGGCTTCGGAATTCCAACCTATAAGTATTTCAAAAATGACGTAACCGAAATTGCATCAGATATTAAAAAAGCAGATATCAAAAACATGGGACGTTTTGACACCAAAACCTTTTCTTACCCCATCACAAGAAAACAGGCACTGGAACAGCTCAAATATTTCTGCGAAGAATTGTTGATTCATTTCGGGGATTATCAAGATGCAATGCATACCGACGAGGCTTATTTGTTTCACTCGCGCTTATCATTTGCCATGAACCTAAAATTGATTTCCCCGAAAGACGTCATCACCACTGTTCTCAATTATTATCGGAAACATCAAAAAGAGATAGACATTTCCCAAGTGGAAGGTTTCATCAGACAAATCATNNAGAGTTCTTCTGGACAGGAAACACCAAAATGAACTGCTTGAAACATGCCATCAACAATTCGTTGGACAATGGCTACGCCCATCACATTCAACGCTTAATGATTACTGGAAATTACGCCTTATTGACCCAAACCAATCCAGACGACGTAGACGCTTGGTATCTCGGGATTTATGTCGATGCCGTAGAATGGGTGCAATTACCTAATACGCGTGGCATGAGCCAATGGGCAGATGGTGGAAAAATCGCCACCAAACCTTATGTCTCTTCTGGTTCTTACATACATAAAATGAGCAATTATTGTGACTCATGCCATTACAACCAAAACAAAAAAACTGAAGAGGAAGCCTGTCCTTTCAACAGTTTATATTGGAATTTTCTGGACGATAAGCGCGAATTGTTGAAAGACAATTTCCGGATGAAAATGATGTATTCGGTTCTTGACAAAATGAAACCTGGAGACCTTCATCAAATCAAAAAGAAGGCCCAACATATCATAGAACACCAAGAAGATTTCTAATCTTCCCTTTCATGTCATCTGTATCATGTTTGGGCCTGACAGTAAACATATAACATGTTAATTTTTGTTTAATCTTTATAAAAAAACATTAAACATTTATTAAATTTGCTTATATTTAAGTCATGATTTTAGACACTACTTTCACTAATAAAGAGCATAATCAACTTATCAATGATTTGGTAGGCATGCCTTTTTCTCTGATACAATCCATAAAAATGAAGGGTATTGGCTCTAAACGAATGGTCATTGAAGAGGTAAGTCCAAATATGAAGCAGTATCTGAATTTGGTGGCCGACATCAATTATGCAAATCTTGAATTGCGTCCTTTAGGACTTCTTATTCGAATCAATAAAGGTTTAAAAACGTTCACTTGGATTATCCCCTATTATCAATTGGTTATTTATAAAACAAATGGAAGCAGTATTCATGCACAAGGTCGATTTATACATTTTAAGAACAACACAACCTTTAAAGAAAACAAAGCATTTTTTGATAAACTACTGAATGCAAAAGTAAAGTACGAATCCGAATACAACATCCTACCATGACCTTGTCCGAACGAGATATTGACCGCATCATTGAAATGGCATGGGAAGACCGCACTCCTTTTGAAGCCATTACGTTTCAATTTGATTTAAAAGAACAACAAGTTATTGAATTGATGCGTCGTGAGATGAAAGGTAGTAGTTTCAGAATGTGGCGTAAACGTGTTCAAGGACGCTCTACAAAACATCAAAAATCACGAACATTTGACAAAGGTCGTTTTAAATGTTCGCGACAAAAACAGATTACCCACAACTCAATATCTAAACGATAACGGTGCTTTGCTTGGGAGATGAGTTCTAAAGACAGCACATAAAAAAGACAAAATGAATACCGAAACATTAAAACCAACCAGTAAAAATGTCAAACATTTAAATGGATTTTCCACTGATGACATAGGAGATGACCATCTCTACACGGGATTGGAGACTCCAATGAAAAAGGAGGCCTTTAAGTTGTCTGACTCCGAAAAAAAAGAGCGAATTTCTCTATTATTCGAAGAAATTATGGACGTTATGGGACTGGACTTAACCGATGATTCCTTAAAAGGGACACCACAACGCGTGGCCAAGATGTATATTGACGAAATTTTTTCCGGTCTGAATCCTGCGAATAAGCCGAAAATTGCCTTGTTTGACAATAAATATCAGTACAACCAAATGTTGGTTGAAAAGAACATCACCTTCTACTCCAACTGTGAACATCATTTTGTACCAATCATTGGAAAAGCGCATGTGGCTTACATTTCCTCTGGAAAGGTCATTGGCTTGTCAAAACTGAACAGAATTGTGCAATATTATGCCAAACGCCCACAAGTTCAAGAACGTTTGACCAATCAGATTGCAGAAGATTTGAAACATATTTTAGGTACCGAAGATGTAGCTGTCATCATTGATGCAAAACATCTCTGCGTGTCCTCCCGTGGCATCAAAGACGAATCATCCGCTACGGTGACCTCCTATTATGGTGGAAAATTCAGCACACCAGAAAAAATCGCTGAATTGCAAAACTATCTAAAAGATTAAAATTATGGACATCATTAACGAAGCACTAGAGTTTGAACAACAAAAATTAAAATCTTTATCAACAAGTGACCGCATTGAAATCTCTAGAAAAGCGAAAACATTGATTTTAGCCCTCAACGAATTATACAAACGCAAAAAAGATGAACAGCTAATGGACATCATGAAGCGGCTGACGGCTATCAAACGTAAAGTTGAAAAACGACTGAATGGAAAGCATTTAATAACATCCATATAACTAAAAAGCATGAGAACAATAGTAATCATTGGAGGTAGTAAAGGCATAGGGAAGGCTATTGTAAAAACGTTGTTACACACCAACAATATTATAAACATAAGTAGGACCTCACCTTATTTGGACCATCCGAATTTGACACATCATAATTGCGATGTTTTAAAAGATGAATTACCAGATTTAGATTCCGTTCATGGTTTGGTGTATTGCCCAGGAAGTATTAACTTAAAGCCAATTTCAAGATTAAGTCTTGATGATTTTAGGGAAGATTTCGAAATTAACGTTCTTGGCGCCGTTAAATCGATTCAAAAGTATTTGGATATTCTTAAAAAGAGTGATAATCCGTCCATCGTATTGTTTAGTACTGTGGCCTCAAAACTTGGAATGCCCTATCACGCAAGTATTGCTACCGCAAAATCTGGTGTTGAAGGCTTGGTCAAATCGCTGGGCGCAGAATTGGCTCCAAACATAAGAATCAATGCCATTGCACCAACGGTTACCGATACCGAATTGGCATCTAAATTATTGAGGAACGAAAAAATGATTGAGAATATCAGGGAACGACATCCTTTGAAAAAATTCTTGAATCCAGAAGACGTTGCCGGAATGGCTGAATTTTTGTTATCCAGCAAAGCGTCTTCAATTTCTGGTCAGACATTTGAAATGGACTGCGGCATTGTGTCATTTAAATTATGAGCATGAAATTTATCAAACCATTGGTTGTATTTCTAATCATCAACTTTGGTGCCTTGGGTATTGGAAGTTGGCTCATGGACAATGGTCCTCAAAGTGAGTGGTACACGTCACTCAACCAAGCGACTTGGACGCCTCCGGGATGGGTTTTTGGAGCGGCTTGGACTTTTATTATGTTGTGTTTTTCTGTTTATATGACATTTTTATATTTGAAACAATCCTCTTCTAAATTTGAAGTATTATTTGTTGTTCAATTCATTCTAAATGTGGGCTGGAACTATATATTTTTCAATCAACATCTTATTGCATTAGGGCTTGCAGCCATTATCGCCCTGACCATTGTTGTTGCCATGTTTATGTTAAAATTCAGGAATGATTTAAAGACAAAAACCTTGCTCATTTTCCCCTATTTTATTTGGCTCTGCATTGCTACGTCTCTCAATGCTTACATATTCTTAAACAACTAAATTGATGAAATTATATAGGCTTCACAAAAAGCAAAATTTACCTATCTCCATAGAGCATGCATGGGATTTTTTATCCAACCCCAACAATCTAAAAACAATAACGCCCGATTATATGGGATTTCACATTATTTCAGGAGCGGACAGACCTATGTTTGCTGGGCAAATCATTCAATATATCGTCACTCCTGTTTTTGGTATCAAAACCAAATGGGTTACTGAAATCACTCATAGTATCGATAAACATTATTTTGTGGACGAACAGCGTTTTGGACCGTACGCTCTTTGGCATCATAAACATTTTATCAGGGAAATCGATGGTGGCGTGGAGATGGAAGATATCATCGACTATAAAGTTCCTTTTGGAATTTTAGGACAACTGATTCATCCGATTTTAGTGAAACCAAAACTGGATGAGATTTTCAATTACAGAACAAAAAAACTAGAAGAACTTTTCGGAATTTACTAAATGAAACAACCCATAAACATATTTTGGTTTCGACGCGATTTACGATTGGATGATAACGTCGGATTTTATGAAGCTTTAAAAAGTGATAACCCTGTGTTGCCAATCTTCATTTTCGATACCGAAATTCTGGAAAAACTTCCCGAAAATGATGCACGAGTCACATTCATTTTTGATACCCTTCAAAAAATGCGTGAGACATTGCAGAAAGAGCACGACAGCAGTCTCGCCATATATCATGGAAAACCACTTGGAATCTACAAAAAACTAATTGAAGACTACGATATTGAGAGTGTTTACACCAACCATGATTATGAACCTTATGCCATACAAAGGGATAAAGACATCAAACAATTTCTTTCTACAAAAAACATCGCTTTTAAAACGTTTAAAGACCAGGTTATTTTTGAAAAAGATGAAGTCGTCAAAAGTGATGGCGACCCTTACGTGGTGTACACGCCTTACATGAAAACCTGGAAGGAAAGGTTCAAAACTATCGATTTGACTATCTATTATACCAATTCGTATCTCGACAACCTGGTTAAAAATACTAGGCTTCCAAATTTGACTCTGTCAGACATTGGATTTAAAAAATCGCCACAAGAAATAGCGGACTACCAAGTCACTCCAACCTTGATTCAAGATTATGAGAAAACTAGAAACTTCCCTGCCAAAGATGCCACCTCGCGGCTTGGTCCACATTTGCGTTTTGGTACGGTCAGCATTCGTAAAATGATTAAGAAAGCAGTTGCGGAAAGGAATGAGATATTTTGGCAAGAACTTATTTGGAGAGAATTTTTCATGCAGATACTTTGGCACTTTCCACATACGGTTACCGAGAGTTTCAAATCCAAGTACGACCGAATTGAATGGCGTAACAACGAAAAAGAATTCAAACAATGGTGCGAAGGCCAAACCGGCTATCCATTGGTCGATGCTGGTATGCGACAATTAAACGAAACCGGGTTTATGCACAACCGAGTGCGGATGTTGGTGGGCAGCTTTCTATGTAAACATTTATTGATTGATTGGCGTTGGGGCGAAGCTTATTTTGCAGAAAAATTGCACGATTATGAAATGGCGAGCAATGTTGGCAATTGGCAATGGGTTGCTGGTTCAGGGGTTGATGCCGCGCCGTATTTTAGAATTTTCAATCCAACCACACAAATTGAAAAGTTTGACAAAGACCTCAAATACATCAACACATGGGTTCCAGAGTTTCAAGAACTCACTTACCCCGACAAAATGGTGGACCATAAAGAAGCACGTGAACGATGTTTGGAAACCTATAAACGAGCATTGAATTGATTTATGAAAATAAACCAAAAAAAGACACCATTTTTTAAAATTGCTTTAAAATATTTCCTCTATATTTGACTACCATATCTAAATATCAAACAATTATGATTAAAAAATTACTTTTTGTAGCTATTATTGGAATACCTACTTTAGCTACATCTCAAATTTCTTTTACAAATTCAAACTCAAAATTAGGAAACTCATCGCTCAAAAGTGGTTGTGCTATTGGTGTTGCAGACATGAATGGTGATGGTTTGGATGACATTGTCCGGCTCTCGGGCGCGACCAATCTTCAAATTGAATATCAAACAAGTGGCGATTTTACACTTTTCAATTATGGCTCCATTCCAGGGAATAATTCAGAATGGGGAATGGCTATTGCCGATGTCGATAGAAACGGTTTTAATGATATCATTGTTGGAGGTGCATATAATGGTTTGAAGTTGTTAAAAGCTAATGCTGTCGGCAACAATTATTCTGCGACAACCCTTGGGGGTGCATCCATTTTTTTACAGAATGCCAATTTCATAGATATCGATAATAATGGTACTATTGATTTTTTTGGATGTAGTGATGAAAGTGTGTCCTCTGCGTATGGCAACGATGGAGCTGGTAATTTCACATTGGACAATGCTAATCTCATTAATGCGGTATCAACAGTACCTTCAGATAATTCTGGTAATTACGGAAGTATTTGGACTGATTACGACAATGATGGCGACCAAGATCTTTATATTTCTAAATGTCGTTTAGGTGTCAATAATCCCAATGATGGTCGAAGAATTAATTTATTGTTTCAAAATGATGGAAGTGGCAATTTCACTGAAGTAGGAGTTGCAGCGGGATTAGTTCCTTATGCCCAATCATGGTCAGCAAGTTTTGAAGACATTGATAATGATGGAGATTTGGATTGCGTTTTAATCAATCATGATTTGACAAGTAAAATCTATGACAATAATGGTGATGGCACATTTACAGATATTACAGATGTTTCAGGAATTGCCACGGAGTTGAACAATATGGGAAGTGGGGGTATCCAAGTAATCATGGAAGATTTTGACAATGATGCCTTGATTGATATTTTGGTCACAACTAGGAGCGGTTCACATCATTTATTCAGAAATACAGGAAATAAGACTTTTGCGGAAGTATCAAGCCCATTCCCTACAAGCAATAGAATTCAAAGTGCTGCGGCAGGAGATTTAAATAATGACGGATTTGTCGATATCATTGCCGGATTTGGATCAGGTTATAATAGCCCCTCCAACAGCGTCTCTGATGTATTATTTTTGAACAATGGCAACAGTAATCATTGGAGTGAGGTTGCATTAATTGGTAATCCTAGTAACATCAATGGTATTGGAGCTAGAATCGAAATATATGGTTCTTGGGGAAAACAAATACGTGAAGTAAGATCTGGTGAGAGTTATGGTATCATGAACTCCATGAAAACACATTTTGGTTTGGGAAGCAGTACATCTATCACAAAAATTGTTGTGAAATGGCCTTCTGGTAATGTCGATGAACTACTTTCACCGAATATTGATGAATCCATCACCATTGTAGAAGGTTCTACATTGAATATCAATGAGTCGACGTCCTCCATATTTAAAATACATCCAAACCCTGCAAAAAATCATGTTACTGTAGATGGGTTTCAAAACACTGATGCCGCTTATGAGTTATATGATATCACAGGCAAATTGATCATGGCTAAAACAGCGATTTCAGCTACAAACAATCAAATTGAATTGAGTAGTTTGAATAGCGGTATTTACTTTTTAAAACTTTACTCGAATAACCAGCGTTATATTCATAAAGTGATTAAAGAATAATTACATATAACATCCTTTGTTTATAAAAGCCTTCAAGTCATTTTGGAGGCTTTTATTATTATAATCATAACATTTTCTTAAGAGCAAAACAGTTTCATTTTGATTAAATTTATAGGAATCATAAAAAACCGAAAAAAATGAAAACGCAAGAAGTAGCAACAAAATGGGCACAACTATGCCGAGAGGGTAAAAATTTAGATTGTATAAACGACTTGTATGCCGATAATGTAAAAAGCAGGGAAATGCCAGGATTACCAGACGAAGTTATTGAGGGCAAACAAAACGTTTGGAACAAAAGCAAGGAATGGCTGGATAACGTACAAGAATTTCACAGTAGTAACATTTCAGATCCCATTGTTGCTGACAATCACTTTACGAGCAAAATGGATTTTGATGTCACCTTCAAAGACAGAGGTCGCCAAAAAATGGAAGAACTAGGCGTCTTTGAAGTCAAGGATGGGAAAATCGTGAATGAACAATTTTTTTATTCGATGTAAAAAATCATTATCCATACAAAAAAACCTTCGAACTGATTCGAAGGTTTTTAATTTATAACGAAATGGACTTAAAATCATCTATTATTCAACACTTTTTCAATATAAAAAACAACCCTAACATTGCCGCCAATCAATCTGGATGTTATGGATTCTCCATCAACATCTTCAAAAATGTTCATTGGGGAATAATCGACCAATAATTCGATACCTAAAAAGTTACTGATGTCCGCTCCGAAGCCTCCGACGAGTCCAAGATTTGAACTCTTAAAGGCATCCTTTACATCAATATCTCCATCAAAGGTTTTGGCAGAGAGCAAAAACGAATATCTAAATCCGCCTTTTAAATAAAAGCCTTGTCCATAACTATCGTTGACATCGTATTTTAAAAGTGGATTGATGTCCAAATAATTCAATTTCGTATCTGGATTTAGTGACAGTCCTCTATTCTGATAAACCACATTTCCAACAATACCAAGATTACTTGAAAAATTGAAGTCGACAAAAGCGCCAAAATGATACTGCAAATTTGTCTTTGAGGACGAACCATCATAAGAGATATCACCTTCGAGTGTTTCCACGCGAGTGGTGTAGAAGTTCGGCCCACCCAAGACGCCAAAACCAATGTCCTGGCACAAGGCAGTTAAAGAAGAAAAACAGATAAAAACTAAAGCTAGAAGTGTTTGGGGACGTTTCATAGGTTAAGATTTAAAGTTAATATGTAAGTTTTGTTTAGCTCACTCTGGTAATTTTCGCACCAATGGCTCTCAATCGCTCATCAATTCGTTCATAACCTCTATCGATTTGTTCAATATTATGAATTGTGGAAGTGCCTTTAGCGGATAAAGCTGCAATCAATAAGGATACACCAGCTCTAATGTCTGGAGACGTCATGGTAGTAGCCTTTAAAATCGATTTAAAGTCATGTCCGATTACTGTGGCTCTATGAGGATCGCACAAGATTATTTTAGCGCCCATATCTATCAGTTTGTCAACAAAAAACAAGCGGCTCTCGAACATTTTTTGGTGCACTAAAACTTCTCCCCTTGCTTGTGTGGCTGTCACTAGAATGATACTCAATAAATCTGGGGTAAATCCAGGCCAAGGCGCATCTGCGATGGTCAAAATAGACCCATCGATAAAATTTTGTATTTCATAACCGTCTTTATGAGCCGGCACATAGATGTCATCCCCTTTTTTCTCAACAGTGATTCCTAATTTCCTAAAGACATTCGGGATTTGCCCCAAGTCATTCCAGCTTACATTTTTGATGGTCAATTCACTTTTCGTCATTGCCGCCAATCCAATCCAGCTGCCAATTTCAATCATATCGGGCAACATGGTATGATCAGTGCCGCCTAATTTGTCAACACCTTCAATAATCAGCATATTGGAACCAACACCACTGATTTTCGCTCCCATACGATTCAACATATTACACAATTGTTGCAGATAGGGTTCGCATGCCGCGTTATAAATAGTTGTGGTGCCTTTTGCCAGCACAGCAGCCATTACAATATTTGCTGTTCCTGTAACCGAAGCTTCATCCAAAAGCATGTAAGTTCCTTTCAATCGTTTGGCTTCAACACCATAAAAGTGGTCTTCACGATTGTATCGAAACTTTGCACCTAGATTGATGAAACCTTCAAAATGGGTATCCAATCTACGACGTCCAATTTTATCGCCACCAGGCTTTGGTATATATCCTTTTCCAAAACGTGCCAATAGTGGACCAACAATCATTATGGAGCCTCTTAAACCTTTTCCATCTTCCTTAAATTCTGGAGATTCAAGATAAGCCATGTTCACATCATCAGCCTGAAATGTGTAGGAGCCATGTGCAATCTTTCTAGTTTTTACACCAAGATTACCCAACAAAGTAATGAGCTTATTGACGTCAATAATGTCTGGAATGTTATGAATTGTGACAATTTCTGGCGTAAGCAATACTGCGCAGAGTATTTGTAATGCTTCGTTTTTTGCGCCTTGAGGTTGAATACTTCCTTTTAGTTTTTGACCTCCTTCAATTATAAATGTAGCCATGAATGGTTAGTAGCGTTTGCGTTGACGGTTTGAGTTGTTTTTTTTGTGATGTTTTTTGTTGCTTCCGTTGTTATTTGAAGAGAATTTCTTTGTGGTACGCATTAAACTTGTAGCATCCGAAAGGTCTTCATCTGCTTCCATTAAATTAATTTTTCCACCAGAGAGTTCCCGCAAGTGAGCAAAAATTACATCATCTTCCACGGTATCTTTATTCCAATTAAGGAAACATTTTTTCATGTGGTTGGCAATCGTATAAATCAAAGCTTCCTTTAAATCGCCCTCTTCCCAAGTGTTGGCCACATCAATCATTGTTTTGATGTTGTTACCATAAAAACGGTATTTTGGATGGTTCTGTGGATATTTTAAAGATTCAGGACGTGCATATAATTCTTCTTTTGAAGGAATTGGATATGGCGATTCCACATCCAAATCAAAATCTGCCATGATGAACAATTGGTCCCAAAGCTTATGCTGAAAATCGGGAACGTCTCTTAAATGCGGCTGCAGATTTCCCATCACAGCAATAATCGCTTTGGCAACTTTGTTTCGTTCTTCTTTTGTAGGGCGTTCTTTGGCATATTGAATCATCTTTTGCATGTGCCTTCCATACTCCGGAATAATCAAATGTTCACGCTCTGTATTGTACTCTAATTCGTCTATTGTCAAAATATAATATGTGTAGTGTTACTATTATGTACACGCAGTTATTGTGTACGTGTGCAAAATACAAAAAAAATAATAGAGTTATTGAAGCTCAAAAAAATAAATAAGACTTTTTACACCAAGGCTCAAACTAAAGTGAAATCACACCTTCAACCTTTTCTGCTACTTCTTTATATTTTTCAATTACTGCCTCTGGATTCTTCATTGGCACATTGACGGAAACACTTGTGTATTTGCCGTTTTTTGATTCGGTAGTCGTAATCACAGCTCCAAGATTGTCAAACAATGACTCTATATCCACAATTTTTTTCTTGTCAGATGGCACTATGAATTTATAAAGATATTCTGAAGGCCAAGTTGCTGTATCGTAAAGCTGTTCTTTTAATTTTTTATAGAATTCCTCTGGATTTTGTTCTGTACTCATGTTCGTTTTTGTGTTATGCAAAGATACATTTTACTTTACATTTTTTAGTTCTTATTAAAATTACGATTTTTGTTGCCAAAACCTTGCCAAATTGAACACAAAAAAAATTGTCATTACAGGTGGACCAGGAACTGGAAAATCTTCCATCATCAACGAACTCAAAAGAAGAGGTCATATCTGTTTTGATGAAATTTCACGACAAGTGACACTAGAAGCGCGCAAGAAAGGCATAGAGCAGTTATTTCTTACAGAACCCTTACTATTCAGCGAACTGCTTTTAAAAGGCCGTTTAAAACAGTTTTATGATGCCGATCAATATGACGGCGAAACCATTTTTTTGGATAGAGGCTTGCCAGACGTTTTGGCATACATGGATTACTTCAATACCAACTATCCCATTGAGTTTGCCGAAACTTGTCAAAACAATCGTTACGACCATGTTTTTGTATTGGCACCTTGGAAGGACATATTTGTGAGTGACAGTGTTCGTTATGAAAATTTCGAACAGGCTGAACTCATCCATAAGCACCTTTTAAATTCCTATAAAAACTTTGATTATAACCTGGTTGATGTACCTTTTGAAAGCATCGAAAAACGCACTGATTTTGTTTTGGATGCTTTAAATTTATAGCATGACACAGCCTATCGATTTTTTAGAGCGTTATTGGAATCATACGGCATTTCGACCAATGCAAGAAGATATCATCAATGCCGTTCTGCAAAATGAGGATACCTTTGCATTGTTGCCGACAGGTGGTGGAAAATCGATTTGTTTTCAGATTCCTGCTTTGATGAAAGAAGGCATTTGTATTGTGGTATCACCATTGATTGCCTTGATGAAAGACCAAGTGAACAATCTAAACAACAAAGGCATTAAAGCATTGGCAATCACCAGCGGCATATCATTTTTTGATTTGGACACGCTTTTGGATAACTGCATTTATGGAAATTATAAATTTCTTTATCTTTCACCAGAACGTTTGCAGCAAGATTTAGTGAAGGCAAGAATTCAGCAAATGAATGTTAATTTGATTGCGGTGGATGAAGCACATTGTATCAGCCAATGGGGAAATGATTTTCGTCCGGCATACAAAAACATCGCTATTTTACGGGAATTACATCCAACGGTCAATGTTATTGCCCTCACAGCAACTGCAAAACCCGAGGTGGTTGAGGATATTTTGTCTGAACTTGATTTCATTTCTCCAAAAATATTCAAAGCCTCATTTGAACGTTCCAATATTGCTTACATGGTTTTAGATACCGACGATAAGCATTATAAAATTGAACAAATACTCAAAAAACACAAAGGCTCCTCCATCATTTATGTGAGAACCCGAAGAGCCACACAAGAAATCCATTCTTTTTTGGAATCAAGAGGATTTTCAAGTTTGCATTTTCATGGAGGATTAAGCACCAAAGAGAAACAGGAACATTTACATCTTTGGACGACCAACCAAAAAGAAATTATGGTCGCGACCACTGCTTTTGGAATGGGAATAGATAAACCCGATGTCAAAAATATCATCCATGTAAATTTACCAGAAAGTTTGGAAAGCTATTATCAGGAAGCTGGACGTGCAGGGAGAAATGGCGAAAAGGCATTTGCGGTGATATTAAAGAACAAAACCGATGAACAGGCTTTAAAAAATCAATTTTTAAGCGTCTTGCCTTCCATTGATTTTTTAAAACAAGTGTATCGAAAACTGTGCAATTATTTTCAGATTTCCTATGGAGAAGGCGAACGGACTGTTCATCAATTTAATTTTAATGAGTTCTGCAAGACCTATGAGTTCAATTCGTCCAAAACCTTCAATTCCCTTCAAATCCTTGATAGAAATAGCATCATCTCGCTCTCGCAGCAATTTAATTATCAAGCGAAGCTTCAATTTTTGATCAGCAATCAAAATCTTTTTAGATACTTGGAAACCAACAAGCAGTTCGATGTTCTAGTCAAATCCATTATGCGGACTTATGGAGGGATTTTTGATAACTTACTAAAAATTGATTTGAATCTGATTTCAGAAAAAGCTTCAATGAATGAGGATCTGGTAATAAAATCACTTCATCAACTCAAAAAAGATGGGATTGTGGAGTTTCAGTTTTCAAATACCGATTCTGAATTGACATTCCTGATGCCTCGTGAAGATGACAAAACCATCAATCGAATTTCCAAACATGTACAACAGCAATTCAATTCAAAGGAAGATCAAATTGATGCAGTAATTGATTATATCACCAACACCATCGTTTGCAAAAACAAACAATTATTACAGTATTTTGGAGAAGACGTAAAAGCCGACTGTGGTATGTGTTCGGTTTGTATTTCTAAAACAAAAACGCGTTCTGATCCCAAATCCATTACTCATGATATCATTTTGCAATTGGAAAATCAGCCGTTGAACTCCAGAGCTATCATTGAAGCGCTGTCTCATGATGAAAATGCGATTTTAAAAACCTTGCAGTTGATGGTCGAAAACCATATATTGGAGCTAACCACTACCAACAAATACAAAATAAAACACACATGAAGAACACGTTGAGAATCGTATTTATGGGCACGCCAGAATTTGCGGTGACCACATTAAAAACATTGGTGGATAACGATTATAATGTAGTTGGAGTCATTACGGCACCAGACAAACCAGCTGGTAGAGGCCAAAAATTACACGAATCTGACGTCAAACGATATGCGGCATCCCAACACCTAAAAGTACTTCAACCAACCAACTTAAAGGATGAAACATTTATTGAGGAATTAAAATCCTTAAATGCCAATCTTCAAATTGTAGTTGCCTTTAGAATGCTACCCGAGGTAGTGTGGAAGATGCCAAAACATGGNNGTTGGAGTGTTACATGACAAGTTGATGCATTTAGGAAGCGAGCTGGTTCTTAAAACCGTCAAATTGATTGAGGAAGGCGAAGTTCAAACGACCATTCAGCCAAAATCTCATGTTGAGAAAACAGCTTACAAACTACATAAGGATAATTGCAAAATAGATTGGAATGAACCTCTGGATACCATTTACAACAAAATAAGAGGCCTCAATCCATTCCCTTCTGCATGGTGCTATTTACAAAATGGAGAAGACCTATTAGCCGTAAAACTTTTTGAAGTGGAAACAACAGCTGAAAAACTCACAAAATCTTTCGGAACGATTGAAATTTTAAAAAGAGAGCTAAAAGTCGCAGTCAAAGGCGGTTACATATTAATTAAAGAAATACAGCTTCCAGGCAAACGAAAAATGGATGTCAAGTCACTATTGAACGGTTATCATTTTTCAAAGGATGCAAAAATGCTTTAAACCCTTATCAATACTGATATTTTTAAAACATCGATAAAATGCATTCCCTTTATCAACAAATGCGTTAAGTTATCAACAAAAAATCGTATTTCCCTTGCTATTACTTGCATAGGTGGATATTCCGTATAAATTTGTATGAGGATTTAACATTTTCGTTTAACCCAACTATTTTTTAATAATTAAAAACTTTAATTTTATGAACAAAACAGATTTAATCAATGGAATGGCAGAAAACGCTGGAATTACTAAAGCAGCTGCAAAAAAAGCATTAGATTCTTTTTTAATTGACGTGGAAGGAGCATTACAAAAAGGAAAGAGAGTATCTTTAGTAGGATTTGGATCTTGGTCAGTATCTAAAAGATCTGCTAGAGAAGGAAGAAACCCTCAAACTGGTAAAACCATAAAAATCAAAGCTAAAAACGTTGTGAAGTTTAAAGCTGGTTCTGATTTATCAAAAGCTGTAAACTAATACGGTTTTTTTAAGACAATTTAAAGCCTGCTACCTTAAGCAGGCTTTTTTTGTTCCAGTTTTCTAATGGGTTAATCAACAAAAATATTGGTTTTTTGATAAATATTTTTTAGATTTAATTCTAAATCATTTTTGCTATGATTACCATCAAGCCCAAAAAAGGACATTTACTTATTGCAGAACCCTCGATTATCGGCGATAGTTCGTTCAACCGCTCCGTTATTTTATTGGCAGATTTTACTGAAGAAGGCTCCATTGGTTTTATTCTCAATAAACCTTTAGAATATACATTGACTGATTTAGTTCCCAATACGGAAGCCAAATTTAAAGTGTATAACGGTGGACCCGTTGAACAGGATAATCTATACTTTATCCACCGAGTGCCGGAATTGATTCCGGAAAGTATTGAAATTTCTTTAGGCATTTATTGGGGCGGTGATTTTGATGTGGCATTGAGTCTCATTAATTTAGGTAAAATCGATGCTTCCGATATCCGCTTCTTTTTGGGATATTCAGGATGGGAACCAGAGCAATTAGAAAAAGAATTGCAATCGAATTCATGGGTCGTTACCGAGAATATTTACAAGAAATCCCTCATCGAAAAGAATGATGATGCTTTTTGGAAAGAAAAAATGTTAGAATTGGGCGGCGATTATTCTATTTGGTCCAATGCTCCGGAAAATCCTAGTTACAACTAACCCAATCGCACTTTCATATTCAATTTATCAATCAAAATTTTAGATACGTTAGAGGTGTATTCTTTCTTTCTATATGAAGTAATTGGTTGAATCCCCACAATGACGTTTGTTAAAAATAATTCATCAGCTTTTTGAAGTTCAAAAGGAGAAATTGAAGCTTCTACAAGCTCATATCCTTCCAAATGATTGATGATTTCAATGATTTGTTTTCTCAATATTCCTTTTAAACAACCATCTTCCAAAGGAGGGGTTTTAATAATTGTGTCTTTCACTAAAAACAGGTTTCCATTTAAACCCTCCACAATGTTCTTATTTGTATTCAACAACAGACAATTATCAAAGTTGTTTTCACTGGCGTAAATACTTCCCAATACATTGACAACTTTATTATTCGTTTTTAATGTTGAAAGCAAACCTGGAGCAACAAAAAAATCTTTAAACAACTCAACGCTGAATGGTTTTTCAGTTAATGAGTAGAAATCTGAATCTAATTTTTCAACTACAATATTATAGTCAATTGCATTTGTTTCCGGAAGATATTTACCGCCCTCTGACCTATGCACATTGAAACGGATTCTTGCGGTATCTTTTAATAACTCACTAGCCTCAAGTGTTTTAATTATTTCGGCTTCTAAAAATTCCATCGTAAAATTCATCGGGATTTCCATCCGAAGAATTCGCATGGAAGACATCAGTCTAAAATAATGGTCTTCCCAAAACAAAATTTTACCATGCACTACTTTTAAGGTCTCAAAAAGTGCGTCTCCATATTTATAGCCCCGATTTTCGATGGAAAGTATTTCTGTTTTATTTTGATGCAAAGTTCCGTTAAAATTAACCATAAAAAAAGTCTCGATGTTTTAAAAATCGAGACAAAGATATAATTAAAATCAGTGTGAGCCTATGCGGATCCCAAAACCTGTTTCAAATCAGAAATTTGGTTTTCCCAAAGCATTTTGGCTTCTTCCATTTCGTCTTCATCGATGTAATCTGTGACAATCAAAGAAACGTCTTTCGTGATTTCATCCACTTGAATTCTTATTTCGAAATAATAAGATTCTCCATCTTCTTCATCAGCCATCCATCTAAAACGGATGCGCTCACCACTTTTCTTGCTCAAAAGTTTAGCAGTTTCTTGACTTCCGTCCCAAATAAAGGTAAAGACCTCGCCACGTGAATTCACATTGTCGGCAAACCATTCTGATAAGCCCGAAGGTGTTGATATATATTGAAATAAAAGTTGAGGTGAAGCATGGATTGGGAACTCCATTTCAAACTTAATTTTATCGTCCATAATTGTTTTTTATTAGCACGCTCAATATATAATTATTTGTTTAGTATAAAAACTTATTTCACAAAAATAATTTAGTGCCGTATTATTTGTGAAGCCGTAATTTGTTTTTATATTTGCAGCCTTAATTTGGCGAGGTAGCTCAGCTGGTTAGAGCGTCGGATTCATAACCCGGAGGTCGGGGGATCGTGCCCCCCTCTCGCTACGCAGTAAACAAGGGAAAAGTCAAGATGTTAAGTCTTGGCTTTTTTTGTTTTTAAATCATTTGTCTCATTATTTTAATTAAATAAGAAATATTCAGTTTCTGATCTGCAATCCGAAAGTGGTATTGTCCAAAGTATAGTTTTATTTCTTTCTAATATTCTAGGCTATACATTACAAGGCTTGTTGTGAAATTTTTTATTGGCTTGTCCATCACAATTGTATGGTATCATATTTTGGTGAATTTATATCTCTACTTCCGTCTATTTTCAGGATATAGTTCATAAGTCAAACATCATTTTGCCAGCCTATTTTTTCTCATTATCTTAGAAAGTGCATTTTCTTGGTTATCATGCGGATCAAAATGGAATTAGCAACTTAAACAAACAAAATGGAAACCTTCAAGAGTACACTGTCAGGTCAGGAACTACCTAAATCCGAAATGATTCCCGCTGCGCAAATTAGGGAAAGCATTTTCAAGCTCATAAAAATCGAGCACCCAAATTTCACAAGAAAGAGTTGCCTCTCTGTATCTGAACTCAACCATTACCGTCAGAGATATTTGGAGACTTATCTTATCCATGAAGCTGGGGAGCTTTCCCAGTTGGAAAAAGATGTTCTCACAAGCATTGAAAATCAAGAATTGATTACCGCTGGTACAATTTCTGATAAAGAAGAATCGACGACAAATTCTTTTGGTCAACAATTAGCTGACAAAGTCGCTTCCTTTGGTGGTAGTTGGACGTTTATAATTCTATTTTCAATTATCATTGGCGTTTGGATTACCATAAACATTATTTTACTTGCCAACAAAGGTTTTGACCCCTACCCATTTATCTTACTCAATCTTATTCTGTCTTGTTTGGCAGCATTGCAGGCACCAGTAATCATGATGAGTCAAAATCGTCAGGAAGAAAAAGATAGAGAACGTGCAAAACAAGATTACATGATAAACCTTAAGGCAGAACTCGAAATACGAACTTTGCACGAAAAACTCGACCATCTTATCATCCATCAACAACAGGAATTATTAAATATCCAACAAATGCAAGTTGAAATGATGGAAGATATTATGAAGCAAATCAATACAGTTAAAAAGCAGTAAGACAGCAGGCAATTGGTCATAATTGAAATAAAAAATATTATTACACTCACTTGTTTCTAGGAAAAAATATGTATAACATTTATCCATCAAGATTTCGTTATAATAGTTATCAAATTTTAGAACGAAAACGTTTATTAAAAAATCAAATCTTTTGAATTTAAAAGAATAAATACTCTATTAAATTCAAAAATTCAACTAATTTTTTGAATAAACATTCCTTTAAAGTGAATTTATGCGCTTTGTCGAAATTATAAAGCGTTAAAGTTTTTGTTTCATAATTTTGTCTCTCCCTTAATTTATTGATTAATAGCGTAGTATAAAAAATGCGTTTTTCATGTTAACAAACGCAACCAAAATACGCTTTAATGTTAAAGACCTTACTTATGAAAAAATTTTACTTCCGCAGTGTAGCTTTAGTGCTATTTACCTTTTTTTCTATTGTTTCCTTTGGGCAGTCCAATATTTATGAGAGTTTCGTTATAATTGATAGTGGCTCTGGTAATCAATTGTTTGATTTATGGTCATCGACAGACCCTACATCAAATGTTCCAACAGTTGATTTTAATGGTTCAGATTTTGGCACCAAAGGAACTCAAAATGGGGTTTTGATACTCAACGGTGGGCAAAATAATGTGTATAAATGCAACAATGATGATATTACATCTAGTTGGTTAAATTATATTATTTATGAAACAGGTAATAGACCGGCATCGCCAACCTTTACCAGTATAAACTTAAATTCCAGTGTAATAAATACGGGTGCGGCTGGTTGTGGTGGCGTTAATCAGGCATGGAGAAATGATAGTCAAGGATTTAACATTTTAAATGGATTGACTTCGGGCGATTATACATTGGAAGTTTTTACATTTGCTGATTTTACCGTTAACGGAGCGCCTCAAACTCCACACTTCGTAAATAATAACGCAAATAATTTTACGGCAACTTTTAGAGCTGACGCTCCTCCCACAGCAATTTGCCAATCCATAACTGTACAACTTGATGCAAGTGGCAATGCTACTATTACACCCGCTGACATAGATAATGGCAGTTTGGATGATTTTGGTATTGCTTCACTTGCGCTGGATATTGACACGTTTACTTGTTCAAATATAGGAACGCCAGTAACCGTGACACTAACTGTTACTGATTCTATTGGGCAAGCTGATACTTGTAATGCCCTTGTTACAGTTGAGGATTCAATCAACCCGATATCTCCTACCCTTTCACCCGTAACGGTGGACTGCAACGGAACACTGAC
>DINI01000014.1 GCA_002426755.1 Flavobacteriaceae bacterium UBA5544 | reverse complement strand
ATGGATTTAAAACTAAACAACAAAACCGCACTAGTCTGCGGAAGTACGGCAGGAATCGGAAGAGCAACCGCCATGCAATTGGCTGCAGAAGGTGTAAAAGTCACTCTGATTGCTAGAAACGAAAATAAATTGAAAGAGGTTTTGGTGGAATTACCAAAGCAACGTCAACATGATTATATCGTGGCCGATTTTTCGAATCCTGATGATTTAAAAAGCAAAGTTTCAGATTATATTACTAAAAATGAAGGATTTCATATTCTGGTAAACAACACAGGTGGCCCAAAAGCAGGAACTGTTTTGGATGCTGAATTGGATGAGTTTGAAAGTGCTTTTACGCAACATTTAAAATGCAATCATATTTTGGCGCAAGCGGTGATTCCTTTTATGAAAGAAGAAGGTTATGGACGCATTATCAATATGATTTCGACGTCTGTAAAACAACCGATTGAAGGTTTGGGCGTTAGCAATACCATTCGCGGCGCTGTGGCGAACTGGAGCAAGACCTTGGCTACTGAAGTTGGACCTTTTGGCATTACGGTGAATAACGTGCTTCCTGGAGCAACAGCCACCGAACGCTTGACTTCCATTCTACATAATGTGGCAAAAAAAATTGATGGCACTTACGAGCAGGCTGAAAATATGATGAAAAACGTGACACCTGCAAAACGTTTTGCCGAACCAGAAGAAATAGCCAATGCTGTTGTGTTTTTAGCAAGTGAATGTGCTGGTTACATCAATGGAATCAATCTTCCAGTGGATGGTGGTCGAACGAAATCTTTATAATCTAGAATCAAGAGAAAAGAACCAAGACCAAAGACTTTTTGTTCTCCCGTTTTATGCTTAATTTTAAGAACGAAATCTCGCGTTAAGGATGGAGGCATTGTTGGAGCTCCTCGCAGAGAGCGACTGCCGAAAGCCTGACCTGCAAGGGAACGCCCAAAAACATTAAATTATGAGCAAGTTAGTATCACCAATAAATTTTAAAGCGTGGATTGAAGAAAACAGACATCTTCTGAAACCGCCTGTAGGCAATAAAGTGGTGTGGAAAGATGGTGATTTTATCGTGATGGTTGTTGGTGGACCCAACAGCCGAAAGGATTATCACTATAATGAAACGCCGGAATTTTTCTATCAGGTGGAAGGTGATATGGTGCTAAAAGTGATTGAGGATAATGAGCCAAAAGACATTCACATTAAGGAAGGCGACATATTTTTATTGCCTCCAAAAGTGCCGCATTCGCCTCAACGTGGTGCTAATACCGTCGGATTGGTGATTGAATACAAGCGTCCTGAAGGGATGCGTGATGCCCTTTTGTGGTTTTGTGAAAATTGCACGACCAAACTTTATGAGGAAGACTTTACAGTTGAAAATATTGAGACCGACATGCCAAAGATTTTTGACAAATATTATGGCGACACCAATAAACGAAAGTGTCCAAATTGTGGCGAATTGATGGAGCCACCGAAAAAAGTTCAGATAGATAATTAGTTGGTAGTTGCTAATTGGTAGTTGGTAGTTGGTAGTTGGTAGTTGGTAGTTGGTAGTTGGTAGTTGGTAGTAAAATATATAATTAAAATTAAAAGATTTCCACTTGGTGGGAAATAAACATGGAAAAGCGCAAATTACGTATTAATGGACACTCACATCTTCTTCCCTATCCAGAGGAAATTCCCCAGTTTATGCAGGACAAAGGGATTTTTTGGGTGGACAAGGACCGAAAATTCATGCTTCAAAAGGATTGGAATCGTCCGATAACGGATTCGAGCTTTTTTTTGGATGAAAAATTAGCTTGGATGGAACGGTTCAAAATTGACCATGCGGTTGTTTTGAATTTGTCTCAACTCTATGGCAATGGTCTCCGCGTGGAGGAAATGAAGCAGGCCTTGCGTTTTCAGAACGATTTCAATGCAAAAATTCAACATGAAAATCCGAGTAAATTTACGTGCGGGTTTGTGGTGCATCCTGGTTTTGTGCGCGGCGCTTGCTGGGAAATTGAGCGTTGTGTGAAAGAATTGGACATGCGTTTATTGTGTTTGCCAACACACTATATGGATACCATCGGAACTTGGCGTTGCATCTTTGACGAAGAGAATGACCCAATTTTTGAATTGGCGAATGAGTACAATTTGGCAGTTGAAATCCATCCGTATGATGGGGAAAAATTCATCAAATTGGAGAACACTTCTTGGCGTTTTCACTTGATATGGATGTTGGCACAATGTGCTGATGCCTACCACTTTTTGACACTGAATGGCTATCAAGATAGATTTCCGAACATGCGAACTTGCTTCGCACATGGAGGACAATTGGCGCAAATCAATTTGGGACGTCGTATCCAAGGATTTGATGGCCGTCCTGATCTGTTTGAAGGCAAACACCATCCCAGAAAAGCTGTTGGACATAAAAACATTTTTTTTGACACCTTGGTTCACGACACAGGTTCACTGCAATTATTGATAAAGAACCAAACCTCCAAGCAAGTCATCATGGGCTTGGATGACCCGTATCCATTAGGCGAAATGGAAAGTGCCAAGCAATCCTCCTATCCTGGTAAAATATTGGATTTGGCAATGGAGCGAAACATAATTACAGAAGACGAACGTGATGACATTTGGGAAAATAACGTCATTCAATGGTTGTGTGGCGATGATGAAGCTGAAAAGAAAAAATTGCTGGATAGAATTTTAGGATAAAATAATCATACCTCTTGCGGTCACTTCGAGCGTAGTCGAGAAGCAAGGGGTTCATAATACCACAAAGGGTCTCGACTGCGCTCGACCAGACAGAACTATGCATTTTATATCAGAAGAATTAGAATCTTACATAGAAAACCATTCTGAAAACGAACCAGAATTGCTTCAACAACTCAATCGCGAAACGCACCAAAAAATAATGCAACCTCGCATGTTGAGTGGTCATTACCAAGGCCGTGTGTTGAGCGTGATTTCAAAATTGGTGAATCCAAAATACATTTTGGAAATTGGAACTTATACAGGTTATTCAGCAATTTGCTTGGCGGAAGGACTTCAAAACGATGGAGAATTACACACGCTTGATGTCAACGAGGAATTGTATGATTTTCAAAGAACTTATTTTGATAAATCGGGATATGGGCGACAAATTCATCAACATTTAGGAGATGCATTGGAAATAATCCCGAAACTTGAAAAACCCTTCGATTTAGTATTTATCGATGCAGACAAAGAAAACTATGTCAACTATTTTCATCTAATTATTGACAAATTAACAACGGGAGGTATTATCCTTTCTGACAATGTGCTTTGGAGTGGGAAAGTATTAGAATCTATAAAGAAAGATGATACTTCTACAAAAGCAATTATAGAATACAATGAGCTTGTCAAAAATGATTCGAGAGTTGAAACTATTATTTTGCCCATACGTGATGGGTTGACAATTAGCAGAAAAAAATGAAGCTCCAAATTTCTTCGGAGCTTTTATCATTTTATATCTCAAACTATTACTGCACAGCCTGCAAGGCATCAATATTACCATATCCAAAACTGCCATCTCTATTTGGGTAAAAATCCGAAGATTGTTTTAATCGGTTCAACACTTGAGTTCTTGACCAACTTGGATATCTTGACCATACCAATGCGGCAATTCCAGCTGTTGTGGCAGTCGCTACTGAAGAACCTCCTGTATACCGACGTTCTCCATTATAAAACCCTAAAACTGGTGGTGCTTTTGAAGTATTGTTATCGCCTTCCATTACGATGGTGAAATCAATTTTACTTCCGCTATGGCAAGTTTCACAACGTTCGTAATTAGAACCATCATCCACACCTGTAACGGCAACTGTTTCATTCATGGTTGCTGGAAAAATCACACCAAATCCGTTGGTAAAACTTGTGGAAGTTCCGCCTGCGGCAAAAATCAATTTGTTTTTGCTGTAGGCATATTTTACGGCATCACTGATATTGCCTATGGACCAAATGTATCCTATGGACATTGAGATGATCTTTACATCACTTCTATTTCCCAATTGCACCAACGCATCAGAAACACCTTTACGTTCATGGTAATCATCCAATAGCACATCTTCTGTGGCTCTATAAGCTATTAAATTTGAATTATAAGCGACACCTACAGGCATTCCGTGGTCATTTCTTGGAGAAGCGATAGTGGAAGCCATTGCAGTTCCGTGTCCACATTTATCATGGGGTCCATCGTAATTGCTAGACCACCACCAAAACGAATCTATGAAGGTACCATATTTTTGAACAAATCGTCCGTTTGAGTAGCCATCATTAAAACCGGAAGGATTCAATAATTGCTGCGATTCTGAAACACCTGTGTCTATCAAACCAACCGTCACTCCTGCTCCTGTACTCAAATTCCAAGCTTGCTGAATATTGTGCTTGTCAAAATGCCAAGACACTTGTGCGTTGTTTGGAGCTATGGTGGTGTAATGTGTCGGATTGATATGATCTCCATTTTTATCACATCCTGAACTAGACCGTTCAAGAACTGCTGTTGTTTCTGTAAACTTATTATATCCGTTAGGTTGTAAATATCGAACGTTCGCACTGCGTCGCAATGCGATAATAGTTTTAATGTTTTCTACTTTGACATCCATCACATTAATTATCTCATGTTCTACCAAAGCCAATTTATCCTTTGAGATACCTTCCTGTTTCAAAACGATGCTGATTATTGCATTTTTTTTATTCTCAATAGATGTATTTCTAACTTCGGTAAAAAATTCATCTTCCGCTCCATATCCAATAGTTAGAAGATTATCTCCGTGAACAACGGCGCTCCATAAAAAATGCTCATCGACTGCATTCCAATCAAAATCGCCTTTTTCTCTTAAGGTTTGGTCGATTTTACTATTGATTTGTTCAACCGTTAAAGGGTCTTTAGGAAAATTTAATTCTTGTTCTTCNNGATTTAGATGGTTAATGATTTTCTAAATATATTAAATAATTCAAAATAAAAATCGTCAAAAATAGTTATTTGACAAGAATAGGGTTAAATTTCTATTGATTTTAAATTACATTTTTCGCTTGACAGAACCTGTAAAATCCTCAAGGTCGTCCTTTAACTTGGTAATCTCTCCACTGATATTTTTGGTAACATCAGCATCAATACCATGTTTATCTACGCTCTTCGTAATTTCACCTTTAATGTCATTGGTGGCATCCCTTAATTGGCGCATGCCTTTTCCCATACCTCTAGCGATTTCAGGAATTTTATCTGCACCAAAAACCATGACCACAATAAAGAGTATGAAGATTACTTCAGTGGTTCCAATGAATAAAAATGTTGTTTGTAGTATCACGATGCAAATATAAGGAGTTGTTCGTTCTCGTTGGAATGAATGTCAAAAAATTTATTAGTCTTTTTTTAGTTGAAGATTGATTTTGTAACTCTCTAATTTTGATTGAAGAAATTCCAAGGTTCGAATGTCATTTTTTATCTGACAGATTGTTGAAAATTCCTCGTCTTCCAAACAATAATAAAAAAATTCCGCCCTCTTATCTTCATCCAATTCATTATATTCGAAAAAAGTTACGGACAAATTAGATTTTATACGCTCCAGACAATCATTCAACCGCTCAATCTTCATTTGATTTTTTAGCTTTTTGGTACGACCCGAAAGATAGTTCAAAATTGGATTTAAAGGTACAATTCCACCTCCAGTTACAGCTTCATTATAGCGTCTTTCACTTTGTGTCAAAGGTTTCCCTGTATAGCCAGGAATACCCAAATCGTAGAAATTTATTTCTCGTTTCGCATCAGAATTTTCAATATCCGACAACAAGTTTCCTGTTAAAATTTTACCTACTACCACTTCATCCAATTCATTCACCAATTCGGTCAAATAGACATTCAATATTTTGGATTTAATGATATCGATGCCTACAACAACTTCTTTGGGCTTATATTTTATAGCAGAAAAGAGGAGTGTGTCATTAAGTTTTACAGGAATCTTAAATGCACCGTTTTCTTTGGTTATGGTAAATTTGCTGGCCGTTTTATTGATAACATGAATACCTTCAATTTCGTCGTCATCTACAATAACCTTTCCACTAATCTCAACAGATTGAGCGTTGCAAATGCTTATGACCAGTAAGGTAAAAATGGTACAGCAAAACCTAATTCTTTCCACTTTCAGACTTTAAAAATTCTTCGCTTTTTTGGGTCAGAAATTCTAAAAAATCCATTTCTTTTCCTTTTTTGAGCAATGAATAATCCAATCCATTCGATTCAACATACTCTATAAACTCATTGACTCTGCTCTCTGGGATTTTAAAATTCTCAACAATAAAATGTGTACTGTAATAATCCCTCAACCCCGTTGGATTCATATCAATTGCTTCCTCTATTTTCTTTTCTTTTCTTTCTTTATTCGATTTAAAGAGCGGTTTCAATAGCATTCCAATAATGGCAGCACCATCCATTTGATACCTAATGTCATTGCCTGGCCCACGGGCTGCAATATTTTCTACTTTCGATTTACTATCATCAGGAAATTCATAAGCACTGATATCCAAAATGCCAAAGTAAATAGCATCCAAATCCGGATTAAAGGTTTTCACACTTTCCATATCAACCACTAAATTACCCGTTAAATCATAAGGCAAAATCACAACTTCGTTAAGTTTGTTCACCTTCTCTACCAAAAAAATGGTTGCTTTTTTTGATGCAATGATATTTTTGTCTATTGTAACCTTAAAATCCTGAAACTGTAATGCCCTTACTTCAAGAACATCATTTAATGCCACCTCTATTTTGAACTTCCCACCTTCATCTGTCAGTGCCATTTTGTTAGAAGATGTGTTATAAATGGTAACATTTTCGAGGTCTTCACTATTGACAACTATTTTCCCGGAAATTTCAACCCGTTTAACATCTTGAGAAAAAGAAGAAATGGCTGTCGACAAACATAAAAACAAGAGTAGATTTAATTTCATAATGGTTAGGTTTATTATCAAACTAAATTAGGCTAATCTTTTCATAAGAAAAACCCAAACAGGTTGTAAACTTTTGTTAAAGCGACTTATTACTTAAATTTACGAAAAATTAAAAGAACAAAAAATTCTTACATAAACATTCTTCACAATGAAACATATCCTTATCGCAAGCACCTCAACAATCCATGGAAGTGGTTATTTAGACTATATTTTAGAAGAGCTGAAGGAGTTTTTTAAGAACACGTCCGAGATTTTGTTTATTCCCTATGCAAGGCCAGATGGCATTACTCACGAAGAATACACTACTAAAGCAGCTGAAGCATTTGCAAAAATTGATAAAACCGTTAGAGGCATTCATGAATTTGATGATGCCACCCAAGCTGTAAAGCAAGCTCAAGGAATTTTTACTGGCGGTGGCAATACCTTTGTTTTAGTGAATCAATTATACAAGAACAGTTTGTTAGAACCTCTAAAAGAGGCAATTGGCCAAGGCACACCTTATCTTGGCACAAGTGCTGGCAGCAATATCTGCGGACTCACTATCAATACAACTAACGATATGCCAATAGTATATCCGCCTAGTTTTAAAACACTTGGACTGGTGCCTTTTAATATCAATCCCCATTATTTAGACCCAGACCCAACCAGCACACATAAAGGCGAAACACGCGAAACGAGAATCAAAGAGTTTCACGCATACAATTCACCACCTGTCGTCGGCTTAAGAGAGGGAAGTTGGTTGGACGTCAATGGAGATTCCATCATTTTAAAAGGTAAATTACAAGCGCGTATTTTTGAATACAACAAAACACCTTATGAAGTTGAACCTGCAACAGAATTGAATCTTTTGAAATAAAAAAAACCTCACATCGGTGAGGTTTTAGAGCGAAAGACGAGGCTCGAACTCGCGACAACCAGCTTGGAAGGCTGGAGCTCTACCAACTGAGCTACTTTCGCATTTGTTCTGCAAATATATGTAAAGAATCTGCTGATTGAAAAATCTTTTTTACAGTTTTTATTAAAGAACTGATGAGCAATATTTCAAAGCGTTTACTTTAAAATTTTACAAAGATTAATTTGTATAAGCATTCATAAATTGGTTAAGTTTGAATTGACCGAAGTTGAAACATGAACCGAAATCAATTTATAAAGCTGGCTGGCTTATCAGGAATTGCACTGACAACCTTCCCTAATTTGGCTTTTAATCAGAATAATTTCAAGGTATCTTATGATGAATTGATTGGAAAAGGAACTCCAGAATTGTACGGTAACGATTTCAAGTTGAGAAAAGAAGCCTACGAAGCTTACATCAGCATGAAAGATGAAGCTAAAAAAAGTAATATCCTTTTAAAAGTAGTCTCTAGTTATAGAGATTATAACCATCAGAATTCCATTTGGGAGCGAAAGTACAAACGCTATATATCACAAGGTTTTTCACCAGAAAGTACGATCAATAAAATAATTGAATACTCCACCATTCCCGGAACATCCCGCCATCATTGGGGAACCGACGTTGATATAGTCGATGCCAATGTGAAACAGCCAAGAAGCCTTCTTGATCCAAATAATTTTGAAAACCATGGATGTTTCGGAAACTTAAGGCGATGGATGGATGCCAATGCCAACAATTTTGGATTTTATTTAGTTTACACCAACCAAGAAGACAGAAAAGGTTTCAAATACGAGCCTTGGCATTATAGTTACAAACCATTATCAATTGAATATTTATCAGAATACAGACAATTGAATCTTAATGAAATTCTTCAAAACGAGAATCTTTTGGGAAAGGATCACTTTTCCGAAGACTTTATCAACCACTACTTGAATGAGCATATCTTAAGCATCAATCCAGAACTATTATAAATCACTTAGACAAAAACATTTTGTAAAAAACATTTCAAAAATTGATATTATAAACTTGTCTTAAAATAACAAAATTCATTCCCGTTGAATCCCGATGCCTCGGGATTGTTTTTTATCTTTGAGCTACTAATCAAATCCATCATGAACAAAAAAACCATTCTTATGATTCTTGACGGTTGGGGATTATCTCCAGACCCAAAAGTTTCTGCCATAGACAATGCAAACACTCCATTTATTGATTCCTTATACCAAAAATATCCTCATGCCACTTTGAGAACCGATGGCCTGAACGTCGGTCTTCCTGAAGGTCAAATGGGCAATAGTGAGGTTGGACACATGAATCTTGGAGCTGGACGAATCGTGTATCAAGATTTGGCCAAGATCAATTTGGCTGTTCAAAATCATACACTTGGAAAAGAGAAGGTACTTCTAGATGCATTTCAATACGCCAAAAACAATAACAAACCTGTTCATTTTTTAGGACTGTTGAGTGATGGTGGTGTACATTCCCACATCAATCATTTATTTGGGCTATTGGATGCTGCCGAAAATTTTGGGCTCAAAAATGTTTTTATCCATGCCTTTACGGACGGTCGCGATGTGGATCCAAAATCAGGTTTTGGTTTTGTAACCGAATTGGAAGAGCACATTGAAAACACAAATGCAAAATTGGCAACCATAACAGGGCGATATTACGCGATGGATAGGGACAAACGGTGGGAACGTGTGAAGTTAGCCTATGATGCATTGGTTAATGGTATTGGTGAACATTCAACCAATGCAACGGATTCTTTAGAAAAAAGTTATGAAAATGACATTACTGATGAGTTTATCAAACCTATTGTGATGTTGGATAAAAATGAACAAGCTGTGGCCACCATACAAAATGGTGATGTTGTCGTCTTTTTCAATTTTAGGACAGATAGAGGTCGTCAATTAACAGAAGCCTTATCACAAATGGATTTTCATGAGCAGAATATGCACAAACTCGATTTATATTATGTGACCATGACCAATTATGACGAAATGTTTACGGGCATCCATGTCATTTTTGAAAAAGATAACCTGACTGAAACGCTGGGTGAAGTCTTGGAAAAGCATCATAAAAAACAAATCAGAATTGCTGAAACTGAAAAATATCCACACGTGACTTTTTTCTTTTCTGGAGGCCGAGAATTACCATTTGAAGGTGAAACACGTATTCTTAAAAACTCTCCCAAAGTAGCCACCTACGACTTAAAGCCAGAAATGAGTGCTTACGAATTAAGAGACGCACTAATTCCTGAATTGCAAAAAGGCGAAGCAGATTTTGTCTGTCTCAATTTCGCCAATGGTGATATGGTTGGCCATACCGGCGTTATGGCAGCAGCAATCAAAGCATGTGAAGCTGTTGATGCTTGTGTCAAAGATGTAATAACGACTGCTCTAGAAAATGACTATACGACGCTCTTGATTGCCGATCATGGCAATTGTGAAACCATGATTAATCCTGATGGCTCTCCAAACACAGCCCATACCACAAATCCAGTTCCTATTATTTTAATCGATAAAGACTTGAAACATATTAAGGATGGCGTTTTGGGCGATTTAGCTCCTACAATCCTTAAACTCATCGGTATAGAGCAACCAGCAATCATGACCAGACACTCACTAATTGATTAATTGGAAAGAAAATTTTTATTGTATTTTTGCAACTCTAAAAAAGCACATTGATGAATTTTCACGACAAATTAATAATTGGGGTCGATTTTGACGGAACGATTGTAGAAGATGCCTTCCCTAAAATCGGCAAACCAAGAATATTTGCTTTCGAAACTCTAAAAAAGCTTCAGGAAGATGGCCATCGCCTTATTTTGTGGACCTATCGAAGTGGTGCAAAATTAGATGAAGCCGTAAAATTCTGTGAGGAGAATGGCATTGTTTTTTATGCGGTGAATAAAAGTTTTCCAGAGGAACAATTTGACTATACCAAGAGTCGTAAAATTTATGCCGATCTATATATTGATGACAGGAATATCGGCGGTGTTCTNNAGAGAAGAAATAGAATTGATGCGAGAAAGTGCTTTGGTGGTCTCCAAAACATTGGGCATGCTGGCAAAAGAGGTCAAACCAGGTATCACCACATCTAAACTGGATAAGATGGCGGAGGAGTTTATTCGCGAACAAGGTGCCATTCCAGGGTTTTTGGGACTTTATGATTGTCCATCCACTTTGCTTTGTAGTACCAATGAAGCTGTGGTTCATGGTCTGCCAACGAATGTTCCGCTTAAAGAAGGTGATGTGGTTTCTATTGATTGTGGCGCTCTAATGAACGAATTTTATGGTGATCATGCTTATACATTTGAAATTGGCGAAGTAGCCCCTGAAACCAAAAAATTACTTCAAATCACTAAAGAATCACTTTATATAGGGATACGAGAACTAAAAGTCGGAAATCGTGTTGGAGATGTTGGCTATGCCATCCAAAATTATTGCGAATCACAAGGTTATGGTGTTGTAAGGGAGTTGGTTGGACATGGACTTGGAAAAAAAATGCATGAGGACCCTGAAATGCCAAACTACGGTAAACGCGGAAGGGGAAAAAAATTTATTGAAGGCATGGTCGTCGCCATTGAGCCTATGATTAATATGGGAACTCACAAGGTCAAGCAACTCAATGATGGCTGGACGATTGTCACTTATGACGGAAAGCCAAGTGCCCATTTTGAACACGACGTCGCAATCATCGATGGAAAGCCTGAAATTCTCTCAACCTTTGCCTATGTTTATGAAGCCATGGGCATCGTTTCTGACGAGGAGAACGAATTCCGACAAAAAGCATTGGTGCTTTAGCTTTGAATGAAAAAATTCTTCAAAATAGTCCTTAATACGATTCCAAGACCGCTTCTCATTAGGTTAAGTTATGTAGTACGTCCAATTTTGGCTTTCCTCTTAAAGGGAAACAACTTCACTGACCCCATAGATGGTAAAAGTTTCAAATCGTTCTTGCCTTATGGCTATGGCAAACAGCGGAATAATGTTCTTTCTCCTTCTACCCTTTCTTTAGAACGTCATCGATTGTTGTGGTTGTACCTTCAAAATGAAACGGACTTCTTTACCTCACCCAAAAAAGTGCTTCATTTTGCTCCGGAACAAGCATTTTACAAACGATTCCGAAAGATGAAAAACCTCGATTACACCACTACGGATTTAAATTCCCCTTTAGCGGATGTAAAAGCTGACATTTGTAATCTTCCGTTTAAGGACAACGAATTCGATATCATACTTTGCAATCATGTGTTGGAACATATCCCAGATGATACAAAGGCAATGCAAGAACTCTATCGTGTTATAAGACCAGGAGGATATGGTGTTTTTCAGATTCCGCAAGATTTGAATAGAGAAGTGACTTTTGAAGACAATACTATAACTGATAAAAAACAACGCGCAGAAATTTTTGGACAATATGACCATGTTCGAGTTTATGGTCGCGATTATTTCGACAAACTTCGAACTGTTGGTTTTAAAGTTGAAGAAGTAGATTATACCTCCAAATTATCTGCTTCTGATGTGGCACGATTTTGTTTGGCAAAAGGAGAAATTATTCCCGTTGTAAGAAAATAAATAACAACTTAAAAAATTTTATGGGATTCCTGCTTTCACAGGAATTTTAGTCTTTTGGAAAGCCATTTAAGGATAGGGTTTCTAATTCCTTTTGGTCATTCTCATATATCAAAAACACCTTCAATTCTGGATGTCTTCCCAAAAAAACCCGAACCTTGTCCATCCCCATGGCTTTAAACGCCGTAGCATAACCATCAGCCGTCATACAATCTTCAGCAATCACAGAAATACTCAACAAATTGGTTTTGCTCGGATAACCAGTTTTGGTGTCGATGATATGTGAATAGCGATTCCCATTATCATCTGTCTTAAACTTCCGATAGGTACCCGAAGTTGCCATGGATTCATCATTTAAAGAAATGGCTTTCATGATGGATTGCGTGCCATCAAAATGGGGCATTTCCACCCCCACTTTCCAAGGTTGTTTTTTCTCCAGATTGATGCCTCTACAACGAATTTCACCACCAATCTCCACTATATAGTTTTTAATGTTCTTGCTTTCTAAAAATTCTCCTATCACATCCACACCATAACCTTTGGCAATGGCATTAAAATCTATAAAAGCATTGTTTTCTTTGATGACTTTATTTGCCCTCAATCCCATTCTATTAAAACCGACAGACTTCATCAAACTATCAATTTTTAAGCTGTCGAGATTGGCAATCTTGCCCTCCGGCCCAAAATCCCAAGCATTGACCATAACACCTATCGTAGGATCAAAGGCGCCTTCCGTTGCACGATAAATTTCTTTTGATTTGTTGAACACTTTAGCAAAATGCGTATCAATTTCCACAGATTCATTTCTGTTGATTTTCGAAATATCCGAGTCCGGTTGATATGTGGACATGGATTTATTAATGAAGAAAAACAAACTATCAAATTGCTTTTGGTAATCAATGTCCTTTTCGGAATAATACTTAACAGAATATGTAGTACCAAACACATTCCCTGCCAAAACGACATTTTCAGGCTCCTTTTCACAGGAAATGAATACGAAAACGAATAGGAGTATGAACATGTCTCGACATCGCTCAACTAGATAACTATTGATATTTTTTCTTGGTGCTTGGTTCTTGGTTCTCAATTCTTAATTCAGATTAGTTTCTATGACTTGAATTCCATTATATTCAATCAAATAGTCTTCGTTTAAATATACTGGCAAGTCCTCTCCGTTTGGGTTCCCCAATCCTACACCTGCATAGAGCACTTTGGCATCGTTTTCTCTTGCGTGCTTTTTAAAACTTTCCATCCAAATGACATCGTAATTATTTGGGTTCTCTGGAAGCATCACAACTCTTACAATCACAAAAAAATATTGCTTGTTTTTGTCCATGCACACAAATTGCGGATGTTTTTTGAGCTTGCTATTGATGGCAATGAATTCAAAACCGCGCTTTTCTAAATCCTTGCCAACTTCATTCATGGCAAGATTGTGAAGTTCTTGTTGCGTAAGTGGTGTACTCATAGTGCAAAAATACAAAACAGTGTAAGATTTCGAGAAGGGAGTATTACAAATTATTTAAACCTCACAAACTTTGAATCATAAAACGTATAATTGGAAACAGGAATAACTGCATCCTTCTCTAAATGATACCATGGAGAAATTTCAGAATCTTCCAAATTTTTGACCAAATGCACACTTTGAGCAGGAGTATTTCCTTGAAATAGCAAATATATTTTATCACCATTGGCATCCACAGCTTCATCACAAATCATAACAATGTGGCCAGGCGAACCACCTTTAATAAGCATATCGCCTATCTTCAAATCTTTGGCATCGTTTATTTTTGGCAGTTCATTATAAAGCGAAAGTGTGCCGGAATACATATAAATTAAATTGAGATATCTATAAAAGTTATCTTCAGAACTATCCATTGAAGCAGATTTAACAAAACTTACCTTATTGCCATTGATATTCGGCCGAAATCCTTCAGCGTATTTGATCCAAGAACAATAGTCTCCAGAAGTAAAGTTAAAACCAATTTCATTCTTTCGATGGTTGTCCCAAAGATATTCGCTTCTAATACGTATTAATGCATCAGCACATTGTTGCAATCCGTTGGAAGGAACAGGGATTTCCAAAATACCAATATGCCCGCCTTGCCAAAAATAAGCCGTATCATCATAATTGATTATTTTAGAACCAAATGCCTTCAACCTATAATTGCGAAGATAATCCTCAAATGAACCTTTGGAATAATCTACCCTATGATAGCCTGACGGAACATTTACCCTCGATTGAATTGTAAGGCTGTCTTCATTGATATGATTGGCAGTTTTTACAGAGGCCATAACAGTTTTGACCGTTTGTTCGACTGGTTTAAATTGAAACGCAACAATACACAAGGCAGAGCATAAAATGATAATGGCCAGTAGCTTCTTCATATACTATGATAACGCAAATTTAAAGAGCTTTCGTATTGCAATTCTGTAAATTGCTGATTGCAAGGCAAATCTCTTGTGTCAAATTAAATTTTTCAAATACAGATAGATATGTCTTAATTAAAAAGTCATGGGCATATTTTGGGATTTAATACAGGGAAACGAATTAAAAAAACAACAAAAACAAGTGGATAGTCTAGAAGACAAAGTGCTACATTTGGAAACCGAGCTTGAAAAGACCAAAAGCATAGCTCAGGACAAGCATGTCCAAATCGACATTGATGGTAATGAAAATGTAGGTTAAAACCCTATTAAGAAATGATTGAATAGTTAAAAAACGCTAATTTTAAGGCACACATATACTTTTTTAGTATCTTAATGTCTTTAAAATCAAACGCTATGAATACTCAAAGTCGATTGGATTTAGCCATACAAAAACTATACAAAGCATTTCATACCAACGAATTGCACCCAGAATGTTGCAAACTATGCGCCGTAGGAAACATTTTAGACAACAAAGATGCGTGGAAACATCTTTCTGACGAACATGGTTCTCTGAATTTGAATTATGTGGGAATGGTCAATCAAAAATTAGGAAAGAAATTTAATGGCTATTCTCCATTGGAATTACTTCAAATTGAGGCCACTTTTCTAAAAGGATGTGGTTATTCGCTTCCTTTAAACCATAAGGGCGAAAAACCTCAAAATCCTCAAGATAAGGATATATTGTTCAATGCCCTATCAGATACCATTGCGTTTTTGTGCAAATTGGATGGCGCTGATAATGTGATGGATTATTCTAAATTGTTTGAGTTCGAAAACGATAAGCCTCGCTATTCTTTAAGTGAATTAATTTCATAAAAAAACCCAACACGTTCCGTATTGGGTTCAAATATTTATAGTCTATTAGATAGTATCTTCTAGCCTCCAAAATCATCAAATCTGATGTGTTCATCTGGGATTCCGAAATCCTCTCCCATTTTTTGAACCGCTTGGTTCATTAATGGTGGACCACAGAAATACAATTCGATATCTTCTGGTGATTCATGTTTACTTAAATAATTGTCAATTACACAATTGTGAATAAAGCCAACAAAACCGTCACCTGGAGCATCAATATTTTCCTTTACTTTCCAATTATCTTCTGGCATTGGTTCTGATAGTGCCAAATAGAACTTAAAGTTAGGGAAATCTCGTTCTAGCTCACGGAAGTGTTCCAAATAGAACAATTCACGCTTCGAACGTCCACCATACCAATAGGTAACTTTACGTCCTGTTTTTAGGGTTTTAAATAAATGATATAAATGAGAACGCATTGGTGCCATACCAGCTCCACCACCAACGTATAACATTTCAGCGTCAGACTCATTGATGAAAAATTCTCCGTAAGGACCAGAAATAGTTACTTTATCACCTTTTTTCTGATTGAATATATAAGAAGATGCAATTCCTGGATTTACATCTGCCCAACCGCCTTTAGCTCTATCGAAAGGAGGTGTTGCAATACGAACGTTCAACATAATCTCACGTCCTTCTGCTGGATAAGAAGCCATGGAATAAGCACGTTCTACCACTTCGTCATTCTTCATCACCAATGGCCATAATTTGAATTTATCCCATTCTGCCTGAAATTTATCAGGAGTTTCGTGCTCTTCTGGATGTGCTGTAATGTCCATATCTTGGAACTTCACTTCACATGGTGGGATTTCAATCTGGATGTAACCTCCAGCTTTATAGCCCATATCTTCAGGGATTTCAACCACAAATTCTTTAATGAATGACGCCACGTTATAATTTCTAACAACAGTTGCTTCCCATTTTTTGATACCAAATACTTCTTCTGGAATAGTGATTTCCATGTCTTGCTTAACCTTTACTTGGCAGGATAAACGTGCACCATGTTTCAATTCACTACGTGTAAAGTGAGGTGTTTCTGTTGGAAGTGCTTCACCGCCGCCCGACAATACATGACATTCGCATTGGATACATGTTCCACCACCACCACAAGCAGATGGTAAGAATATTTTGTTGTTTCCTAATGTTGAAAGTAAACTTCCTCCAGAGGATACTTCAATGGTTTTTTCACCATTGATTGTAATTTTAACTGGACCTGATGGTGACAATTTTTGTTTGACCACCAATAAAAGCGTCACCAAAAGTAGCGTTATGATTAAAAATGCTACCACTGTCGCTATGACGGTTCCTAATGTTCCTGCTGCTAATAAAATCATTTTATTCGTTTACTTTAATAGGGTTAGTCAACGTTTTAGTATTTTCTTTTTTCAACTCTAATTGAGAAATTTCTTTATCTCCCTCTTGAACTGTTGTTCCTTTTTTTACTTCTGGTTCATCGCCACCTGTCAACATACCGCCAAAACTCATAAAGCCAATGGCCATTAGTCCTGTTATGATAAAGGTAATTCCTAATCCTCTCAATGCCGGCGGCACGTTGGAGTATCTAATTTTTTCTCGGATTGCCGCAATTGCTAAAATTGCTAAAAACCATCCAATTCCAGAACCTACACCATATACCGTTGCCAAACCTAATGTTGGGATTTCACGAGATTGCATAAATAATGAACCACCTAAAATGGCACAGTTTACCGCTATCAATGGCAAGAAAATACCAAGTGAATTATATAATGATGGTGAAAATTTTTCTACAACAATTTCTACCAATTGAACCATGGTTGCAATTGTAGCAATAAACATGATAAATGATAAGAAACTTAAATCATAATCAGCATAGTCAGCTCCCAACCATTTTAAAGCACCAGGTTGCAATAAATATTGGTCCAACAACCAGTTAAGAGGTACCGTGATAAGCATCACGAATATAACAGCTGCACCAAGACCAACTGCTGTAGATACTTTTTTAGACACTGCAAGATATGAGCACATTCCGAGGAAGGTTGCAAACACCATGTTGTCTATAAAGATTGATTTTAAAAATAATTCTATATGTTCCATATTTTTAGTTTTCAGTAGCAGTTTTTAAGTATTCCGTTTCTTTGACCGCATACGGTGACTGCTGACTAATTTTTTAATCTTCAATTAAAGCTTTGTTTCTGCTACGTTGTACCCAAATGATGATTCCAACCACAATCAATGCCATTGGTGACAATAACATAAATCCATTGTTCTCATATCCTATGGCATACAATCCTGTTTTTTCTATGGGATCTCCTAAAACAGGGAAACCTAACAAAGTCCCAGAGCCCAAAAGTTCTCTAAAAAATCCAACAATGACGAGTATCAGACCATAACCAGCGGCGTTACCAATTCCATCCAAGAACGATTTCCACGGACCATTTGCAAGTGCAAAAGCTTCAAAACGTCCCATAATGATACAGTTGGTGATGATCAAACCAACAAACACAGAAAGCGTTTTACTTAATTCGTAGGAAAAGGCTTTTAACACCTGGTCAACAATAATTACCAAAGCTGCTACGACCACCAACTGCACAATAATTCTGATTTTGGAAGGAATAATGTTACGCATCAATGATATCACAACGTTTCCTATCGCAAGAACAGCCATTACAGAAAGTGCCATTACGATGGATGCTTTTAATTGGGCGGTAATTGCCAAAGCAGAACAAATACCTAAAACCTGAATGGTGATTGGATTATTATCCGCTAATGGATCAGTGATTAACTTGGCATCTTTTTTAGATAAAAGTCCCATAAATTAATTGTTTTTTAAATTATCAAAATAAGGTTTGTAAAGCTTCAAATCACTTTTAATCATTGCCGTTACGCCATCGCCTGTTATTGTAGCTCCTGCAATAGCATCAACCTCGTTATCTGTTTTGTTTTCGTTTTTAGGGTCAGCATTACCTTTGGTCACTGTAATTCCTTTAAAATTACCATTGTCATCCAGTAAATGTTCACCTATGAAATCATCCATAAAGAAACGTTCTTTAATATTGGCTCCAAGTCCTGGTGTTTCACCTTTGTGATCAAAATATGCACCTTGTACAACCATGTTTTCATCTACGGATACATATCCCCAAATGGCATCCCAAAGTCCTTTTCCATAGATTGGAATGACATAAAAAGTTTTACCATCCTTCTCTCCTACAAAAAGAGGCAAACGTCTTTTTGATGAATCATCTTTAGCCGCTGATTTCTCTTTCTTGATATCAATTAAATATGCTTCAGAATCTTCCTCAACCTTACCATTTTGAATGACCAATTGTTTTGTGATGTATTTTGAAAACGCTTCTGGTGCCTCCTTTGTTGAAATAAAAGTGGCACTGCTTTCTGTATTATCATTGACCCCCATAGCGTATAGAATATTTTGTTGCTTTTCTATACGTTGGTTTTCAGTAATTTTAGGCTTCAATGAAGAGGCCGTAAAAGCTAGCAACGCGCCAACTGCCAGTACCATTCCAATGGCAAATAATATAGTATATGAGTTTTTATCTACTGTTTTTTCCATCATTAAGCAGTTTTAACTTTTAGACGTTTCATTCTTCTTTTCACATTGCCTTGAACCACATAATGGTCAATTGTTGGAGCAAATACATTCATCAATAGAATTGCCAACATCACACCTTCTGGATACGCTGGGTTGAACACACGAATTAATATAGAAACAAATCCTATTAAAAATCCATAAATCCATTTGCCTTTGTTTGTTTGGGAGGCTGTTACTGGGTCGGTTGCCATAAATACGGTACCAAACGCAAACCCTCCTATAACTAAATGATGCCACCATACGGTGCTCATTAATCCGTAAAACTTACTGCTTTCTGTAATCCATCCGCTAGACACAACCCAATTGAATATTAATCCCATTGCCAAAGCTCCCACTACAGATGACAACATGATTCTCCAGCTTCCAATTTTAGTAAAGATTAAAAACAATCCTCCTAATAAAATCAATAATGCTGATGTCTCGCCAACAGAACCTGGTATGAAACCCATAAACATATCCCAAGTGGAGTATGCGACTTCTTTACCTTGAGCCAAGGCACCCAATACCGTTTCACCAGAAATGGCATCTAAATTTTGGCCAGCCATAATAGCTTTATCTCTGGCGACCGCACCTTCAACCCATACTTTATCTCCAGACATCCAAGTTGGATAAGCGAAGAACAAAAACGCACGAATGGTCAATGCAGGGTTCAAAATATTCATTCCTGTACCTCCAAAGACTTCCTTTCCTATCACAACTCCAAATGCAACTGCAACTGCAAGCATCCAAAGTGGAATATCAATAGGAACAATCAAAGGCACTAACATTCCTGTAACCAAATAGCCTTCTTCTACTTCGTGTTTCTTAATGATGGCGAAAACAAATTCTATTGCCAAACCTACACCATAAGATACGATGACCAAAGGCAATATCTTCCACAAACCAATCACGAGGTTATCCCAATTCCAGAAAGTGGCATCAAAAAAACTTGTAGCACGACCAATTTCACCTAGCGCAAGGTGATGTTGGTAGCCAGCATTGAACATTCCAAAAATCAAACATGGAATCAAAGACATGATAACAATGTTCATGGTACGCTTTAAATCGTCAGCTACTTTAATGTGAGTACCGCCGTGAGTAGTCTCATTTGGCAGGTACAAAAAAGTATGGATGGCGTTAAACGCAGGAGCCATTTTGCTTCCTTTATACTTTTCTTTTAAGTTGTGTAAACTACTTTTTAAGCCCATTTTCTATCCTATTTCTTTAATCATTACGTCCAAACCTTTTCTAATAATCGCTTGATGCGGCTGCTTGGACACACAAATAAATTCCGTTAACGCAAAATCTTCAGGAGCCACTTCGTACATTCCTAAAGCTTCCATCTCATCTAAATCCTGATATTTACACGCTTTAAGCATTTGCAACGGAAACATATCCAATGGAAATACTTCTTCATAGTTGCCTGTCAATACAAAAGCTCTATGCTCTCCGTTGGTATTCGTATTTAAATCGAATTTCTTATTAGGTGTCAACCAAGAAAAAGTCAACGCTCTAGAAGTTGATATTTTATTAAAAACAGGTTTGTTCCATCCGAAGAATTCATAATCATCACCTTCAGGAATCACCGTAATCGTATTGCTGTAATAATCCAAATAACCATCAGGCTGCACCTGTTTTCCAGAAAGCACAGTTCCTGAAATGATTCGGTCGTTGCCTTCCTTTTCAACTCCATTATCATACACCATAGTCGCCACTTCACTACCAATTTTAGTAACAAAATAACGGGGCTTCTTTACTGAAGAACCCGCCAAAGCAACGATTCGCTCTGCATTGAATTTACCTGTCAATAACAAGTCTCCAATAATTACTAAATCTTGCGCAGCAATCGTCCAAACGACTTCGCCCTTGTTCACAGGATCTATTTTATTGATAAGTGTTCCAACATTCCCAGAAGGATGTGGTCCAGAAACTTTGTGAAGTGCAATACCAGATAAACCTGCCAATGGAGAATTGGATTTTGCTCCAACGCTCACATGCACCTGACCTTCGGTCAATTTACCCAAAGCAGTAACTGCTGCCTGTAATTGAGCTTCCTTACCCTGCAATACATAGTCTAAATCTGCCGTCAAAGGTGCACTAGCATAACCCGAAATAAAAATAGCTTTAGGCGATCTGTCCGTTTTTGCTATGATGTCATAAGGACGCTGTTTGATAAATGGCCAACAACCTGTTGCCAATAAGTGAGCTTTAACCGATTCAGACGTGGCTGTTTCCAAATTAAATTTACCATAATCAACGTAAACTTGCTCTTTGTCAGCTTGAAGTTTAATGGCTAATATTTTTCGTTTTTCACCACGGGCAATGTCAATTATTTCGCCAGAAACAGGAGACACAAACTTGACAGACTCGTCACTTTTGTCATAAAAGATGGGCTCTCCAGCTTTTACTTTAGCTCCTTGTTTTGCAATTAATTTTGGAATAACGCCGTGGAAATCGTCAGGTCTAATTTTATAAAAGTTACTGATAATGGCCTTTTCAGTGGTTTTTTCAGCTTCGCCTTTTAATTTGATATCGAGACCTTTTTTAATCTTAATGTCGTTTGACATATTATAAATCTATTTGTTAATAGTCGAGGTAATCAGGATTCATAAAGTAAAAAATCCGTGCAAATTTACAAATTTATAATGCAGATTTCATAATAAATGTGATAAAATTTGTACGTTAACGATTGAGTAAAAATTAAGATTCAGCTTTTAAGAGATTATCTCATATGGATGTTTCAAATTATATTTCCAATTTCTTAAAAAGTCTCATTTTTTTTTACAGAGTTGATTAAAATAATTGTCTTGTCAGAAAGATTTTTTTTATACTATTGTAAAAATTATACTCCCAATGAAACACCTATTTATTTATATCATAACGGTACTTATTTTTGCATGTGGCTCATCTGACGATGGAGGAAATACAACCGATGACGATTCAAATTTTGAAATTTCTGTAGTTGCAAATTCTTCTGTTTCCATCGATGAAACCATATTAATTACAGTCAACAGCAATGAACCTTTAAACAGCGTGCAAGTTTTTCAGGATAATGTGGATTCCGGCACATTTTATCCTAATGGTCAATCAACAATCGCAAAATTTAATTATAGCTTCGATACCGTTGGTAATAGAACTTTTATCGTAAAAGCAACAAATCTTAATAATGTTGTTCGGGAAAGAACACTTACGATAAATGTGGCAAGAGGCAATGCCATCAAAATTATGTCTTTTCGTGTGGTTTCATTTTATAATATTGACCAAACTTGGGATCCCGAATTTGAAGGAACAGATCGATTAGCAGATGTAAAGTTTGCTTTTGTGAAACCAAAAATCCGTGTTTTTGAAGATAATTATGGCTACACCACTTGGTTCATTTCTTCAACTAAAGAGAACCAAGGAGACCTTAACTGGGATATTTCTTCAGAAAGCCTGTATATTGATCCAAATTTTATATTGAGATTTGGACTTAGCGATGATGATGGTGATTTCGGACAAGACTTAATGTTAGGACCTCCTTCTGAAAGGGAAATTGATTTATCTCAATATATCGCTTCTAGACCAAACACAATTACAGTAAATTATCCAGAAATTAATTTAGAAGCTGTGTTGACGGTGGAGTGGCCAAATTAATATTGACATTCAGTCCTAATCCATTTAAGGCACAGATTTTGCTTATCTTTACAATTCAAAACCTTCAACCACTTTTAAATGGCGTTAAGATTTGCAATATTCAGCATTTGTCTGTTTTTTACGACAATGATCTACGGACAAGTCCAAGAAACCAATCCACCCACCTATATTAAGACCATCACGTTTAAGGGCAGCCAACAGGAAAGTCAATTGCCAATTATTAGACTTGGCGAACCTTTGTATTTGGAGTTTGATGCCCTTAACGGCAACGAAGAAGACTATTATTATGTGATTGAGCATTTTAATTATGATTGGTCACCTTCTCCTTTGGTCAAATCAGAATATTTAAGAGGATTTGATAATCAACGTATCCTTAATTACCAGAATTCTTTTAATACCTATCAAATCTATTCGCATTACAGTTTAAAAATTCCAAATCAGCAAACTAAAGGCCTTTTAAAAACAGGAAATTATATCATTTCCATTTGGAATGATGAGGACGAGATGATATTTTCAAGAAAATTCATGATTTATGAAGATGCGGTTACCGTTGGTGTAAACATCAAGCGTTCTAGGGATGTTAAATTCATTGATGAAAAACAATCGGTGGACATTGTGATTTCCAACAATAGCTTCAACTTTAACAACCCAATGGAAACCGTCAAAACGTTAATCATTCAAAACAACAACCTCAACACTGCCATTTCGGATGTTAAACCACAATACATACTCGGCAATGAGCTGACTTATAAATACGTATCGGAAACTAGTTTTTGGTCCGGCAATGAATATCTGTATTTTGAAAATAAAGATGTTCGCGCTGCCAATGTTGGAGTTCAGTTTATCGATTTACAAGAAATTTATCACAATTACCTATTTACAAATGGCATCAGGGCGAACAGGCCTTATACTTACAATCCCGATATCAATGGTAATTTTGTAATTACGGCAGTGGACAGAGATAATGTCTCCATAGAAGCGGACTATACCATGAACCACTTTAAGCTACAGTATCCGATTTTAGATGCAGGGCAACGTTTATATGTGTATGGCAACTTCAACAATTATGCATTGGAACCTGAAAATGAATTAAGGTATAACGAAGAACTTGATGTTTATGAATGCGCTTTTAGGATGAAGCAAGGTTTTTATAATTACAAATATGTGTTGGTTGAGAAAAATGGAACGCTGAATGAAGGAGCCGTTAGTGGTAATTTCTGGCAAACCGAAAACAACTACAAAGTGTTGGTCTATTATAAAGATTTAGGCGCTCGCTACGACCGACTGATTGGTGTGGGTGAAGGTTCTTCTGTTGATATCTCTAATTAAATTAATTTTTGGATATTTGGTTCGACTAAAAATCCATAATTAAGATTAAACACATCTAAATGACTGAAGATTTAAAGCTCTTCAACGACCTTGTTGAACTGCTATTGGAAGAAGAGCAACAAAATCCCGTCGCCACTCCGATACACACGAGCCAACTTTATAAAACTCTAGACCTAGGACTCAACGAACAACCATCCATAGATGCTGATTTCAAACATACCTTATCAGAAATCATTAAAAGCACTCCAAAAACAGCTTCCACTTCTTTTTTCAATCAATTATTTGGTGGACGATTGAGTAGAGCCACGCTTGGAGATTTGCTGGCAGTAATGCTCAACAATAGCATGTATACTTATAAAGTTGCTGGTCCACAAGTTGGTATCGAAAAAATAATCTTGCACAAAATCTGTGACATGATTGGCTATGGAAAAGAAAGCAATGGCACGTTTGCATCGGGAGGCTCAATGACCAATTATATGGCCATGTTGATGGCTAGGGACAAACATGACCCTTCGGTTAGAAACAAGGGAGTCCATACCCAAATGATTGCTTACACTTCAGAGGTATCGCATTATTCCATCGCCAAAAACGCCTCTTTTATGGGCATTGGCCGAGAACAAGTTCGGTTTGTAAAATCGGATGATTTTGGCAAAATGATTCCAGAAGATTTAGAAAATCAGATACAAAAAGATTTGAAAGATGGCAACTATCCTTTTTTCGTCAATGCAACCGCCGGCACCACAGTTTTGGGAGCCTTTGATGATATTAAGAGTATCAGCAAAATTTGCAAAAAGCATAATCTTTGGCTTCATGTTGATGGCGCATATTGTGGTTCAGTTATTTTCAGTAATCGCTACAAACATTTGATTAATGGACTGGAATTATCCGACTCCTTCAGCGTCAACGCACATAAAATGCTAGGAACTCCTTTGACCTGCTCCATTATTGTCACACAGGACCAAAAACATCTCTACCAGTCTTTTTCGAATGATGCAGAATATCTTTACCAAACCGATGATGACGAATTTAATCTTGGCAAAACATCCCTGCAATGCGGAAGACGAAATGACGCCTTAAAATTGTGGACCTTATGGAAATCGTTTGGAACCAAGGGTTTAGAAAGCATAGTAGACAAACAGTTTCAATTAGCTGATATCGCAAGGGATTATATTAAAGATAATAAGGATTATACACTTTATAGCTTTGATGATTCCATTTCCGTTTGTTTCAATTATAAAAACATTCCTGCCAAAACCTTATGCACTTTACTTTATGAACATTCAGCGCTAATGGTCGGCTTCGGAACATTTGGCGACAATGAATTTGTAAGGTTAGTGACTATTAATACGACTCTTAAAGAAGACGACATTCTCAATTTTTTTAAAGTTATTGAAGATTTTGCTATTGAACACAACTTAAATTGAATCAATGCATAAGCTTGAAAAATGTTAAAAAACGAATATTCTTACTTTAAATATTGAAAAGTCTCGAAAAAAAATTATATTTATCGAAAATCGCTGAATTCCCACATGGTACAACAAGTTACAAGCGGCATTAAAATATCCGTAGAGACCACTTTTGAAGGCACATTTTATAAAAATTATAAAGTGCACTTTGCTTTTGGCTACAAAGTAACCATTGAAAACCAAAGTAAAGATTCTGTTCAGTTAAACTCAAGACATTGGAGAGTTTTGGATGCCTTAAACAATATTGAAATTATTGAAGGTGAAGGTGTCATTGGCAAGAAACCAGTTTTAAAGCCAGGCGAATCCCATACTTACACCTCTGGCTGTTTATTGACATCTCCGTTTGGTGCAATGCAAGGCCACTACAATATGGTCAACTTTACAAATAGCAATAAATTCAAAGTTTATATTCCATCCTTTAAATTGAGTGCTCCGTTTGCTTTGAATTAGAAGCATCGGTTTTTCGAATAAAATCAAATCGATAGTCAACCCCTTTTTGTTTTACATAAAAGAAACTGCAATTTGAATATTGAATAAATTCATGTTCGATGTCCATATCAAATCCTCTGCCGTTGATTTTATAAATTCCGTCCACATCAATATGTCCATGAGGCGAAATACGTCTAAAACGATATTCCTCATCATGTCCCAAATCGTGCAATTCAAACCAGGCACCTGCTGCAATGCCCGATAACCATTGAGCTTTCGTGTGCTTTTCATCATTATGTTTGGGCTGCAGTGTTCCAACAAAATTTGGCTGATGATTGGATAGAGTATCCAAAAACAATCGTTTATTTTCCTTTTTTACTGACGATTTAAAAGTTGCAATAGTTCCTTCTTCAGATACTTGATACACTTCTTTTCCTGTGTTGGCAATAACAACATTTCCAATGGTACTTGGTGTAAACCATTTGGACCTTGCTAATCTCTTTTTTATGGAAGCTTCAGTAAGCCCCGCAATAAGTGCATCGGTCACAAAACGCGCGCAATTACAAGCGTTTTTAATAAAAGCCGCGTATCTAATAAAGTGTTTGTTTTGCATCATGTGAATGTGCCTTCGAGCTTCTTTATAATTTATGGTAGAGCAAACTGATGCGTATAATGTGCCATCACCATGGGTCAATTTTGGATGCGTGGCAAGAAACTTCAAAATCTCTTCAAGATTTGTTATCTCTCCATTTTCTATGTTGGCACTGATCGGAAAATCCAATTCATGGTCGGTGTTTTTACCTCTAACTCTTCCATAAGGTTCGGGGGTTATATAACGTCCAAAATCGTGATACTCCAATTCACCTGTGCTTTTGTCGATCAAAACCAATGCGGCATGGCCTGCTCTTACATAGTCCTTTTTGCCAATGCCAAAACGATACATGTAGGGCGAATACCATTCATCAGCAACCATAACAATTGTTTCAGGATACGCCAATGTTAAAATAATTCCAGAGTTATTCATCAAAAAATGTTAGAAGCCTGTAGTGAAATAATCCATGGGAAACTTACAAAAAATAATGCTCTTTTCATTACATAGTCGTCTATAAAGCAAAATATAAAACCAACTAAATTTTGTACCTTTGCATCTCAAAATTTAAAACTTTTAAAAGCAAAACACCCATGGGAAAAGGATTTTTCAACGTACCAGTCGCCATCAATGAACCAGTGAAAACATATGCTCCAGGTTCACCAGAGCGTGAAGCTGTAAAAGAAGCATACGCCAAAATGTTCAGAAGCAAGGTTGAGGTGCCAATGTACATCAATGGTAAAGATGTAAAAACCAAAAACACCAGAACCATGTCACCTCCGCATGACCATAAACACGTAGTCGGAACTTATTACCTTGCCGAAAAGAAGCATGTTGAGGAAGCCATTGCCACTGCTCTTGAAGCAAGAAAAAATTGGTCACAAATGCCATGGGAACAACGCGCTGGTATTTTCTTAAAAGCCGCAGAATTGATTGCTGGTCCCTATAGAGCCAAAATAAATGCGGCCACCATGATTGCGCAATCCAAAACCATTCACCAAGCGGAAATCGACGCCGCCTGTGAGCTGATAGATTTCTTGCGATTCAACGTTCAGTTTATGACCGATATTTATATGGAACAACCAGAAAGCACAAGTGACGCTTGGAATAGAATAGAATATCGTCCTTTGGAAGGATTCACATATGCTGTTACACCTTTCAACTTTACGGCCATTGCAGGCAATCTTCCTTCATGCATGGCGTTGATGGGAAATGTTGTTGTTTGGAAACCTAGCGACAGTCAAATTTATTCTGCAAAAGTAATTATGGATGTGTTTAACGAAGCAGGCGTTCCCCCTGGGGTCATCAATGTGGTTTTTGGAGACCCAAAGATGATAACCGATACCGTCTTGGCAAGTCCAGATTTTTCAGGTTTACACTTTACAGGCTCGACGGAAATCTTCAAATTATTATGGAAACAAATCGGAAATAACATTTCCAACTACAAAACATACCCAAGAATCGTAGGAGAAACAGGCGGAAAAGATTTTATCGTTGCCCATAAAACAGCCAATGCCAAACAAGTTGCAACTGCAATCGTCAGAGGTGCTTTTGAGTTCCAAGGTCAAAAATGTAGCGCAGCATCAAGAGCTTACATTCCTAAATCGCTTTGGAAAGATGTAAAAAAACAAGTGGTGGATGATGTGAAATCCTTCAAAATGGGTTCTCCTGAAGACATGGGGAATTTTATTACCGCAGTCATTCATGAAGGGTCATTTGATAAATTGGCGAAATATATCGACCAGGCTAAAAAAGATAAGGATGCTGAAATCATCGTTGGTGGTAATTATGATAAATCGAAAGGATATTTTATAGAGCCAACAGTTATTGTGACCACAAATCCAAACTATTCAACAATGTGTACTGAATTGTTTGGGCCGGTCATCACCATTTACGTGTATGACGATAAAGATTACAGCAAAACCTTAAAACTTGTTGACGAAACAAGTGATTATGCTTTGACAGGCGCTATTTTGGCAACCGATAGATATGCAATTGAAGAGGCAACCAAAGCGCTTCAAAATAGCGCAGGAAACTTCTACATCAACGATAAACCAACAGGAGCTGTGGTAGGCCAACAACCATTTGGTGGTGCTAGAGCATCAGGAACCAATGATAAAGCTGGAAGTGCCCAAAACTTATTGCGTTGGGTTTCTCCACGAATGATTAAAGAAACATTTGTGACTCCTACGGATTATCGTTATCCATTTTTAGGATAAAATAGTTTAAAATTTTTCTCAAACCAAACCTTTGAACTTTAGCTAGTTTGAAGGTTTTTTTTTATTTAATAGATACTCTAAAATTTTGTACTTTTAGTTCTTAACTATTCAATTACAATACTTATGAAACATTTCTACATTATTTTATTTTTTGTATCTCCATTCTTTTTGTTCAGTCAAAATCCCTTAAGCACCCTTGAAAAATCGGATATGCAAACCGATATTTTATTTGCCACATTCCCAGTTGTAAATTTGAATGATTACCACAATATCACGACGACTACCTATTCATTATATCAAGCTTATAACGCTATCAAAAACCATGATATGCAAAACCGACTTGGTGACTTGAGGCTGTTGAAAACACAAGAACAGCAAAGTTATTCAACCAATATAATTCCGTTGGCATTGCTCCATACAGATTATGAAGTTATTAAGCAGGAAGCACTAATGGACGGAAGCATAATTGCAGGAACCAACAATTCCCTCTCAAGAACAACGACAAATCCAATCTTTGACAAGCATGAGCTTTTTCTAGCCGCACCTCTTCGAGTGGACCACAAAGGTTTAAGAACTGTTTTTAATTTACCTTCTGAAAATATTTTCAACATTTCAGAAAATACCATCGCTTCCATTGAAATGGATTTTGATGACAACCAAGGTTATAGGTCAATTCAACCGAATCAAACTATAGCCATTCAATACAACGCTAAAGGAATCAAAGAAATTCAAACTCGAATCACTCTAAACACTGGGGAACAGCGTTTATCCCATTCTAAAATCACAATTTCATATTCCAACGAAGATTTGAATACTTTATATCGTCGTGCGGTGACACAATTCACATCTACAAACGTTCCTGCCGCTAACCTAGCTCCTTATGGTGAAGCCAATAATTATAAAGGAATTGGAGAATATGATATTTACTTAAGTCCCGATAATATTTTGGACAAACCTATTTTTCTGGTTGATGGATTCGATTTTGGCGACACTAGAAATATTCAAAGTATTTATGAATTGTTGAATTTTGATGATAATGGAACTCCTTCAAATTTAGGTGATTTGGTTAGGGATGAAGGATTTGATATTGTCATCCTAAACTTTCCAATTTATACGCGTCCTGAAGACAATGCAGTCGTTGATGGTGGTGTAGATTATATTGAACGGAACGCGATGCTATTGGTTGAACTGATTCAAATCATCAACAGCCAAAAAGTAGGTTCAGAACCCAATGTTGTCATCGGGCCAAGTATGGGTGGACTGATTTCTCGATATGCGCTTAACTATATGGAAAATCAATCGCTACCACACGATACTCGATTATGGATTTCATTTGATTCTCCTCATCTTGGTGCCAATGTGCCAATTGGTTTTCAGCATTTATTCAATTATTTGGCGTTTGGTCTTGATTTAGGTGGATTAGCCGGCGACCAAAGTATTGAGGCTTTGCAGCCCGTTGTAAATGGAATGTTGAAATCTCCAGCTGCCCGTCAAATGTTAACCGACCAATTTGAGCCACATCTTGCAAATGGTAGCGATGTCAATTTCAGCAATAGCTTGACGCTACCAATGGCGCATCCATTTAAAAATATATTTTACAATTCGATGAATGCATTGACCACTTCAGGTTTTCCTGAAAATCTACGCAAAGTGTCCATCATCAACGGAAGCGGGAATGGCAATCCGTATCCGGACAAAAATAATGTAGCGATTGTTCCAGGCCGTGAAATTTTAAACACCACGGTGACCGTTATAGATGGTATTACCGATGCAACGTTTAGAGTACGCTATACACCAAATGCTTCTGCAACAAATCAAGTAAGTTACCTTTTCATCGATTCAATTTTTATATGTTTTTGTGACTTAACAGCAAGTGCCAACTCACAGGCTTTTAGTTATTCAAATGGAATTGATGCAGGCTCTGGCGGCTTATTCGATATCGGAAGTCTTACTGGTTCATTTGGAACTAGCGACCCCTTAATTAATAGTTTTCTTGGAGCGATTCAAACTGATTATTTCAATTTTATACCTTCCATTAGTGCTTTGGCTTTGGACGTAACCAATAATGAACCTAACTGGTTTCATGTACCAACAGATTTGACGACTGGCAGAGCCGTCAACAATATTACACCGTTCGACGCTTGGTACATGCCAGTGGAAAATGAACCACATGTAACTTTGACAGAAGGAAATGTTGAATTTGCGCTGGATGAAATTCTACAAACAACGTTATCTGCACCAACGGTTGGCGAAGCTGATTTCATTAAAATCGAAAAAAATCCGATTGCCAATGAACTTACTTTTTTAAGCAATTCAACTTATGATAACGTTTCAGTAAGAATCGTAGATATCACGGGAAAAATAGTTTTTGACACTCAAATCACTGTAAATGATAGAACTTCAATTCCGTTAAATTTGGAATCTGGAATGTACGTTTTGAGTCTTCAAACAGAAAACAACATGAGTTTTAAAACAAAAATAATAGTAAAATAGGAAGACAAATAGTCATTTATAAGGCTGAGTCGAAATTGGTTCAGCCTTTATATTTTATGGGAAGATGAACTACTTTTTTGGTTTCAAAGAACTCCTCTTTAAAATAATCACTCAAATTGTATATAGTGGTAGTCCTAAATACTTGAAGTTCTTCAGTCAAATCACCTCCTTTAAGGTATAGAATACCATTTTTAAGTTCGTGATTTTGCTTTTTTGCTATTTTTGTTTTGACCCAACCAACAAATTCCGGCATGGCAGTCACGGCTCTGCTAACAATAAAATCGTATTCCCCTTTCACTATTTCTGCCCTTCCATGTGTGGTTTTTACGTTTTTTAAGCCTAAAGCTTCAACGATTCCTTCAACGACTTTCAATTTTTTTCCTATACTATCAACTAAATGAAATTGGCTTTCTGGGAACATAATGGCCAATGGAATACCTGGAAACCCACCTCCCGTACCAACGTCTAGTATTTTAGATTTTGGTTTAAAAGATATCACCTTTGCTATCCCCAATGAATGCAATACGTGGCGAAGATATAGTTCGTCAATATCCTTTCTAGAAACGACATTTATTTTGGAATTCCAATCTTTATACAATGCTTCCAATTGCGCAAATTGTTCCACCTGCTTTTTTGATATATCTGGAAAGTATTGTTGAATTAAGTTCATTGTATTGAATTTTCAACAAAAATAGACAAATTTATATGTATATTTTTAGCATAATCTTACCATTAGGGCAGCATTTATTGATTATCTTTGCCAGCAAAATATGATAGTGCCTTATTTTGCGTTATCGTATAAACCCTAATATAATGGCACAAGAAGCACTTTCATTCTCAAGAACAGATTCTGCGAAATTTTTCAGGACGCTCAACAAAAGAGTTAATGATTATTTTAAAGATAATAATATTCAACGTACCGGAAACTGGAGGCTTTGGTTAAAAACGGTCGTTATGTTTTCTCTTTTTTTAGCACCTTATTTCTTAATACTCACACTTAATTTACCTACTTGGGCGATGCTTCTTTTAACGATTGTTATGGGAATTGGCATGGCTGGTGTTGGCATGAATGTGATGCACGATGGCAACCATGGATCATTTTCCAATAAAGAATGGATTAACCGTTTGATGGGAAGTAGTATATACATCTTGGCTGGAAATGTTTATAATTGGAAAGTACAGCACAATGTTCTTCACCATACCTACACCAACATCCATGGACACGATGAAGATTTGGAAGCCGGACGTATTCTACGTTTTTCAAAACATGCAGAGTGGCACAAACATCATAGATTTCAACACTATTATTCGGTGTTTTTATATGGATTATTGACCATAAATTGGGCAATTACTACCGATTTTATGCAAATGAAGCGTTATTTGAAACGCAAATTATCTTACGGCAAATTCCCGAATCCAGCGACAGAATGGAGCAAATTGGTGATTTCAAAAATCATTTATGTTTCTATTTGGATTGTATTGCCAATGTTACTGACTGACATAGCTTGGTGGAAATTATTGATTGGTTTCTTTTTGATGCACTATGTTGCAGGCGTTATCTTGAGTGTCGTCTTTCAATTGGCACACGTCATGGATGAAGCCGAGATGCCTTTACCAGAAGAAAATGGAACCATGAAAAATTCTTGGGCCATTCATCAATTGGCAACGACAGTGAATTTTGGAACCAAAAACAGAATTGTTAATTGGTTTACTGGTGGCTTGAACCATCAAGTGGAACATCATATTTTCCCTCATATTAGCCATGTTCATTATACCAAAATTTCAAAAATAGTTAGAGAAACTGCTGCGGAATTTGGTTTACCATATAAAGAATATAAAACAACACGCAAAGCCATCATAGCCCATTTTAAATTCTTAAAAGAAATGGGAATGAATCCTGCATTACAAGCATAATTTTTTCAATGAACCAACTTTCAGATAGAGTTTTAGGCATGTCCACATCTGCTACATTAGCAATGGCAGCTAAAACAAGGGAATTAAAAGCAGAAGGCAAAGACATCATAGGTTTGAGCCTTGGAGAACCAGATTTCAACATTCCAGATTACATTAAAGAGGCCGCAAAAAAGGCTATTGATGAGAATTACAGCTCGTATTCTCCTGTAGATGGCTACGTGGAATTGAAGCAAGCGATTATCCACAAATTCAAACGCGACAATGGATTGACCTACACGCCATCCCAAATTGTAGTTTCAACAGGGGCCAAACAATCTTTGGCAAATGTTGCAGCAGTGATGCTCAATAAAGGAGATGAAGTGATTTTGCCTTGTCCATACTGGGTAAGTTACAGTGATATCGTAAAATTAAATGAAGGTGTTCCTGTAGAAGTCCAGACTTCCATTGAGAACGATTTTAAACTGACACCTGCCCAGCTCGAAGCGGCCATCACGCCAAAAACAAAAATGATTTGGTACAGTTCGCCTTGTAACCCAAGTGGTTCTGTCTATAGTAAAGAAGAGTTAAGAGCTTTGGCCGATGTCCTAAAAAAATATCCTAATATCGTTGTGGTTTCTGATGAAATTTATGAACACATCAACTTTGTTGGCGACCATGCAAGTATGGCACAATTTGAAGATATGTTTGACAGAACGGTGACTGTGAATGGCGTTTCAAAAGCTTTTGCAATGACCGGATGGAGAATCGGATACATCGGCGCTCCAGAATACATTGCGCGTGCCTGCAACAAAATGCAAGGACAAATCACAAGTGGTGCCAATAGCATTGCCCAAAGAGCCACGATTACGGCTTTGAATGAATCACCTGACCGTATTCAATTTATGGTCGATAAATTCAAATCCCGTCGTGACCTTATCCTCCAACTACTCAATGATATTCCGACATTTAAGAACAATGTTCCTGAAGGTGCATTTTATGTGTTTCCCGACGTCTCCTATTACTTTGGAAAAACTTTACGTGGACGTTTAATTAAAACTGCGGATGATTTCTCCATGTATTTATTGGAAGAAGCTTTGGTTGCAACAGTAACTGGTGAAGCTTTTGGAAATCCAAATTGCATTCGATTGTCGTATGCAGCTTCAGAAGAGCAAATTATTGAAGCGGTAAAACGAATAAAAGAATCTTTAAACTAACATAGAAAAGCCACTAAATTTAGTGGCTTTTTAATATCAGAATATTACGATTAGTATTAGAACTATTGTAATTACGAAAAACAGAATTCCTCGTTTTAGAAGCAGTTCCCTTCTCTCCTTTTGCAAACGGTCTCGAATATTTCGTAGTATTTCTGGAGTTACTTCCGGAAAGTTGAATTCAACTTTTTCTCCATTGCCATAACCTCCAAGGCTGTCTTTATCAAAATGAGTTCGTTTTTTTCGAATTAGATTGTTATTTTTTATCGAAGCTATCATTGCCGCAGCAGAACCACCAAACCCCATGTTTTCTAAATTTTAGATATGAAATATTTATTTTTAAGATAAGTAATGGCTATTCAATATTAATATATCGAAAATCAGTACTCTAAAAAAGTAAAAGATAAATTTTGAGTTTAGCTCAAGAACTATCAGTTAAATGTCCTGTAAAAAGCTGCTTTAATTATAAGTAGATGATTTGTAGAAAATGTTACAATTATCTATTTCTCCAAAAGAAAGGAGTCAACAAAATCAGAACTGTAAACAACTCCAAACGCCCTATCAGCATCAAGAAAGAAGACCACCATTGTGCCAAAGGCGGCAACGCAGCATAATTATTGACTGGACCAAAATTACCCAAAGCGGGGCCAATATTTCCCAAACTAGAAGCCGAAAGCCCGACTGCTGATTCAAAATCTATTTCAAACATGGAAAAGACCAATGCCCCAACAATAAAGGATAGCATGTACAAAATAAAAAAACCAAGAATATTAAATACAATCTCACCCGAAATGGCTTTTGTATTATAACGAACCGGCAAAATGGCATTAGGATGCAGTGCACGCTTAAATTCCAAAAACCCGTTCTTAATCAAGATAAGGTGCCTCATCACTTTCACACCACCAGAAGTACTTCCCGCGGAACCACCAAGAAACATAATCCCAAAGAAAAAGACGACCAAAAATGGCGTCCATAAGGTATAATCTGCCGAAATAAAACCAGTAGTTGTAATGACCGTCAATACCTGAAACAATCCATGTCTGAAAGAAGCTTCGAGTTTTCCCCAAACCTGCGGATGCTCGATCGTAGAAACAGCAAAATCAGCCCTAAAATAAACAATGATCGCTACAATGATTGTAAATGTGGCTATAAATCTAAAATACCAGCGCAATTCTTCATCTCCCAAAGCCTTCTGAATTTTCCCCTTAAACGCATAATAACTCAAAACAAAATTGGTACCAGCCAAAAACATGAAAACTATAATGATATATTGTATAATTGGTTGGTCATTCCAATAAGCCACACTGGCATTTTTAGTTGAAAAACCTCCCGTCGACAATGTACTCATGGAATGGTTAATGGCATCAAAAAAGGACATCCCTGCGACTTTTAATAAAATTGTTTCGGCAACAGTATAACCTAAATAAATGTACCAAAGACGTTTGGCGGTATCGGTTATTCTGGGATGCAATTTATCAGCACTTGGGCCGGGAGCTTCAGCAGCGAACAATTGCATACCTCCTATTCCCAGCAATGGCAAGATGGCAATTGCGAGTACGATAATCCCCATACCCCCAATCCAATGTGTGGTGCTCCTCCAAAAAAGAACACCATTTGGAACAATCTCTATGTCGTTTAAAATCGTAGCTCCAGTAGTTGTGTAGCCAGACATCGTTTCAAAAAAGGCACTTGTAAAGCTTGGAATTGCATTCGTCACCATATAAGGAATGGCTCCAGATGCAGCCATGACAATCCAACCAAAAGTCACTACAATGTAACCTTCTCGTTTGTTCATTACCTTGCTGTGCTTTTTAGTGAGCAACATTAAAATGACTCCAATAATCAGTACGGCGATCCCAGATGTAAATAATTCTAAAGTCACGCCGTCCTCATAAATAAGGCTTATTAAGGCCGACACAAGCATAAATCCGCCATTGAACAGCAGTAATAATCCAAAAAAATGAAAAATGATTTTATAGTTGAATTTCGCCATCTTCTAAAAGAAAAACTTTTCGACTTCGGTAATCGACCTTGGCAAACAACATACCACGACCCTATCGCCTGCTTCAATTTTAAAACTTCCCAGTGGTATCATCCCATTTCCATTTCTGATGACACCCCCGATAATGGCAGAACGCGGAAAGTCTAAATCTCTAATCTGTTTATTCGTGATTTTCGATTTAGGTTTTACCTCAAATTCCAACAATTCAGCATTCATGTTGTTTAATTTGGTCATCGCGACCACCTCGCCTTTTCTTATATATCTAAAGATATTGTTTGCGGCCAATAATTTTTTATTGATGAGTGTATCAATTCCAATGGATTGTGATAGTTGATAATAATCCATGTTCTCAACCAAGGCAATCGTTTTTTTGACACCTTTGGATTTTGCCACTAAACAAGACATGATATTGGTTTCTGAATTCCCGGTCACGGCAATAAAAGCGTCCATATTGCTGATATTTTCTTCTTCCAATAATTCTGCGTTCCGACCATCACCATTGATGACCAAGGCATTTGGCAATTCGTCGGCCAATTCAAAAGCGATTTCTTTATTGCTTTCCACAAGTTTCACTTTGAATTTGCTTTGGCATAAATCCTTTGCAGTTTTTAAGCCGATTTTGCTGCCACCAAGAATCATGATATTTCTGATATCAAGCTTCACTCTCCCAGACAGTTCAAACAATTCTTCATCACCTCCTTTTGACGTTATAAAAACGACTTTATCACCTTCTTTAAACTGTGTATCGCCTCTCGGAATGATCGTGTATTGTGTCCCAAATCGCTGTATGGCTATTGGCACAAAGTGTAGTTCGGGAAAACTTTTTGCAGCTTCTTTTACGGTTTTTTCAACAAAAGTGGCAGTTCTTGACAGACGCAAACTTAACATTGTCAAAGCACCTTCTTCAAATTCGTAACTATCGTTAAAACCATACTGATTCAACAATAATTCTATCTCTGAAGCTGCCAAGGATTCAGGAGAAATCAGTTCGTCAATTCCAAATTTAGAAAACCCTACAATATCTTTATGCTCAATAAATTCAGTATTGGAAATCCTTGCAATGGTACGTCTTGCACCAAGTTGTTTTGCCAAAACACAAGCAGTGATGTTTGTGGTTTCGGAAGACGTTACTGCAATGAACAAATCGGAAGATTCGATTTTAGCATCATTAAGAACTGCTATAGATGTTGCATCTCCTTTGATGACCCTGATATCAAGATGGTCTATGGCGTATACAAGGCTTTCCTTTTTTGTGTCAAGCAAAGTAATTTCCTGCGATTCGAAAGATAGTAATTTGGCTAAATGGAATCCGACCTCACCAGCTCCTGCAATGATTATTTTCATTTATATGGGAATTCAATAACAGACAAATATAATATAATTTTGAAAGAGCGTTGGAAATCAGCATTAAAAAGAACAAAGTTTCAACATCCAAGATTGGATGGGTTTCAACTACCTAAAATATGCCTTGTTTCTTTTATCTCTCCTATGATTTGAAAACTAATCCTTTATTCTATCTTTGTCAAAAATTTAACGAATGTCCGAAAAAGTAACCCCTTACAAGGATAGTGATCTAAACAAAAAACAACAGGTCACTAAAATGTTTGATACAATTTCGAAAGAATACGATGGCCTCAATAGGGTCATTTCATTTGGTATCGATGTTAAGTGGCGAAAAAAAGTAGTGGATATCGTAGCACAGCATCAACCTCAAAACATTTTGGACATTGCAACAGGAACAGGTGATTTGGCCATTAGCCTTTCAAAAACAAGTGCAGAAGAAATTATTGGTTTGGATATTAGCGAAGGAATGTTGGAAGTGGGACGGAAAAAAATTACCGAAAAACATTTGGATTTAAAAATAAGGATGATGGTTGGGGATTCAGAAAATCTTCCTTTTGATGACAATACATTTGATGCCATTACGGTAGCCTTTGGCGTTCGGAATTTTGAAAATCTAGAAAAAGGTCTTGCCGAAATTTATAGAGTTCTAAAACCAAAAGGCATTTTCGTGATTTTAGAAACTTCGGTCCCAACAAAAACTGTTTACAAACAAGGTTATTCGTTTTATACCAAATATATTTTACCAATCATTGGCAAAGTTTTCTCAAAAGACCAATCCGCTTATTCGTACTTGTGTGAATCGGCATCAAAATTTCCATATGGAGAAGCTTTGAACAATATTTTAAGACAAATTGGGTTTATTAGTGTCAAAGACTTGCCTCAAACCTTTGGTGTGGCAACGATTTATAACGCATCTAAATAATTTATGAAAAAAATAAGTGTCCTATTACTATTCGTTTTTTTAAGCCAAACGGCATCCGCTCAATGGTTTTCTAAAGAAAAAATCCTTAACGATGCCAATGGTGGGAAAGGTACAACGGATAAAAACCTCTTAAGTTGGGGCTATTTTTTTGGTTTGAATAGTTATGATTTCAAGTTCGAATATGAAGAGGATTTACCCGACATTTTAGTTGAGGATAATATTGGATTCAATGTTGGATTGGTTGGAGATTTAAGAATCAACGATTATTTCAACTTGCGTTTTGAACCAGGGCTTTACATTACTCAACGAAACCTCAAATTTGACTCCATTGCCTTTGTTGGAACGGAATTTACCGATGCCGATTTGTTAAGGGAAGTAAAGTCTACATACATTCATTTGCCTTTGCTTTTGAAAATTTCCACAAAACGAGTCAATAATTTTAAACCATTTATTATTGGCGGATTTTCAACAGCTTTGAATCTATCGAGTAATGAAGAAAACCCCGATGATAACAGTGCTGGACAATTCCGAACCAAAAAGAACATGGTGTTTTACGAACTTGGATTTGGCATTGATTTTTACCTCTTCTATTTTAAGTTCACACCGTCCATTCGTGGTGTGTTTGCCTTAAATGATGAGATTGTTAGAGACGTAGATCCCAACAGCCCTTGGACTTCTAACGTCACGTCAATGAAGACACGTGGCGTGTTCATCAATTTTACATTTCAATAGTTCTACGGCTAAACTCACTTAACAAAATAGCAGTTGCAGTCGCTACATTCAAGCTTTCTGTATTCTGAAGATTTCCAAAACGTGGAATGCTTATTTTTTTGTCAATCAACGCTTCAATTTTGGGCGAAATGCCATTGGCTTCATTGCCCATGACCAAAACGCCGTTTGTTGGCAAAATATGATTGTAAATGTTGGAACCGTCCATAAAAGCTCCAAATTTTGGAACTGTTGCAGTTTCTAAAAATGTTTCCAAATCGAGATAATGGACACTAACCCTTGTTAAAGAACCCATGGTGGCCTGGACAACTTTAGGATTGTAACAATCTACCGTTGCCTCGCTACAAACCAAATGCTCAATCCCAAACCAATCACATAATCTAATGATGGTCCCCAAATTGCCAGGGTCACGAACATCATCTAGTGCCAAAATGAGTTTGGAATGGTCAAACGTTCCTATTTTTGGTATTTTAAAAATAGCCAACGCAACATTTGGTGTTGTTAAGCTGCTAATTTTTTTTAATTCAGCTTCTTTTATTAATGAGAATTGATTGTTTTCAATATTAAAATCGTCTGAAATTGAAAATAAATGATGCAACTCAAATGTAGAATTCAAAAACTCCTCTACTCCTTTTTTCCCTTCAACAACAAATAACCGATGTTGGTTTCTGAATTTTTTTTGGGACAGGCTTGCAATTAATTTTATTTGGTTCTTTGTAAGCATCAAAATGTATTTACATTTGTTACGTCATCAATTAAATTAAGACATTTTTTTGGACTAATTTTTGTTTAGCAATAACAATCCTAAAACTGTAAATTTGAAATCATTTAAACAATAATCCAATTGGTGTTGAAACACGCTCTCACAAAAATATCATTAATTACGCTAATTATCGTTCTTTTCACATCCTGTAATGCGATAAAACGTGTAAAAGAAGATGAGCATCTGTTGACCAAAAACACCGTTTATGTGAATGACAAAAAGAACAATACAGAGATTGTAAACAATTTAATCTATCAAAAAACAAATGGAACTTTGCTGGGATTCCCATTGCGTTTGCACTTGTACAATCTTGCCCGTCCCAATATCGATTCCATTCTCAACGCCAAATATCGAAATCCGGAACATCCCAGAACAGGGCAGAAAAAACTGTTGTCGCTTAAACAGTATGAAGCTCTTGTACAGGCCAAAAAGAACATTAACACTTGGTGGAAAGAAACTGGTGAAGCTCCTGTTATTGTTAAGGAAGATAAGGCTGAAAAGTCTAATACATTATTGAGAAAGTATTATTTCAGTAAAGGCTGGTTCAATGCCAAAACATCTTATACTATCAATAAAACTGATGACCAAAGAGCGACAGTAGATTATTTTGTCACAACAGGAACTCCTTATATTTTAGATTCCATCAATGCAAAAATTGCCACTCCAAGTATTGACAGTCTTTACCGTCAAAATTTAAAAAATGGTTCTAAAATAAAATCTGGTCAGCAGTTTGATGACACTAATTTTGGCGAAGAACGCTCACGCTTGTCAGAGCAATTAAGAAATCTCGGTTACTATCATTTTGGACAAGATTACATCTCCTTTGTGATTGACACTGTTGATACTAACTATAAAGTGAATACCGACTTAATCATTCAAAACAGAATGATCCGTGATGTAGATTCGGTATCTAGAAGACCATTTAAAGTTTATAAAATAAAAGAAGTCAACATTTTTACTGATGATAGATTTGAGAACAAGGATGCGGCAATTACCGATACCTTGACATTCAAAAACTACAATATTTACAGTTATGGAAAACTAAAATACAGACCAAAAGCATTAACTGATGCCATTTTTATTTCTAAAGGAAATTTGTTCAGGGATCTTGACAGAACGCGAACATATAAGTATTTAAGCGAATTGAAAATTTTCAAATATCCAAATATTGAATATGTAGAAAATGAAACCGATACCACATTAACGACCAACATCTATTTAATTCCGAAGAAAAAATTCGGCTTGAATTTCACAACCGAAGTTGCTACAAGTAACATACAAACAATTGGATTTTCATTCAGTACCGGCGTTTTAATACGTAATGTGTTTAAAGGCGCAGAAATCTTTGAGATTGGCGCTATTGGTTCCATAGGAGCTTCAAAGGACAATGCTACTCCCAAAGACCAGTTTTTTGATATCAATGAGATTGGAGCCAACATGAAACTAACCATTCCAAGAATATTTTTCCCATTAAATTCCGAAAAAGTCATTCCAAAGTTCATGTCGCCAAGCACCCGCATAAGTGCTGCCGCAACAAGCCAGCGAAATATAGGTTTGGACAAGCAGACCTTTACAGGTATTTTAAGTTATAACTGGTATCCATCAAGGAAGGTTACAAACACGCTCGATTTGTTCAACGTACAATATGTAAAAAATCTGAATACAGACAATTATTTTAATGTCTATCAAAATTCATTCAATCAATTGAACGATATAGCAAGAAGCATTGGTTATATTGACAATAACGGGAGTTTGGATCCAAACAATTCCGCCCAAACAACCATGTTCATCAATGACGTTCTTTCTCAGAATACATCCTTAAATCCTGAAGATGACGATTTCATTAATGTCAATAACATTTCAGAGCGAAAAAATCGATTGACAGAAGACAACCTTATATTTTCGTCCAGTTTTAATTACATAAAAAGCAGAAGGGAAAATCTATTTGATAATGACTTTTCAATCCTGCGATTTAGAGGGGAACTTGCGGGGAATTTATTGTCTAATGTCTCAAAAATTACAGGAGTACAAAAAAACAGTGATGATCGCTATGAAATTTTTGGTGTTGCCTTTTCACAATATGCAAAAGGCGAATTTGATTATGTAAAATATTGGGATTTGGGTCGGAAAAATGTATTTGCCATTCGCACGTATGCAGGTATCGCTGTTCCTTATGGCAATTCTTCCAACATACCGTTTTCAAAGAGCTTCTTCGCTGGCGGGCCTAATGACAATAGAGCTTGGACAGCGTACAACCTTGGTCCCGGAAGCTCTCAATCTATCAACGAATTTAACGAGGCCAACTTCAAATTACATTTTAGTGCAGAACAGCGCTTCAATATTTTCGGCAGTTTTTACGGCGCTTTATTTGCTGATGCAGGAAATATTTGGAACATTTTTGATGACACTCAAGAAGAAGCCGCAACTTTTGATGGTTTTAGCTCTTTGAGAGATATCGCACTTGGTACAGGGATAGGGCTTCGTTATGATTTTAGCTTTTTCGTACTTCGGTTTGATGTAGGCTTTAAAACCTATAATCCTGCTTATGATTTGGGAAATCGATGGTTCAAGGATTATAATTTGAGCAAGGCTGTCTTTAATATTGGAATCAACTATCCGTTTTAAAAAATTTCAATTTTAAGACAAATTCAATGGCCGCTCTAAAAATCCATTCAGTTAAAAATGCCATTTTTCTTATTATTTCATTATTTTTGAATAACAATTTCAAAATTAAAAAACACAATCCATGAGTCATAATATCAAAGCAGGCGTTGCAACTGGAAGAGAAGTTCAGGCAATTTTCAAACTTGCAAAAGAAAAGGGATTTGCTTTACCAGCAGTCAATGTCATAGGTTCCAATACTATAAATGGAGTTTTGGAAACTGCAAAAGCACTAAATGCTCCAGTCATTATTCAGTTTTCAAACGGAGGCGCAATTTTTAATGCAGGTAAAGGTTTGAGCAATGAAAATCAAAAAGCAGCCATTGCAGGTGGTATAGCCGGTGCTAAACATGTGCATTTGCTAGCCGAAGCTTATGGTGTGCCTGTCATTCTTCACACGGACCATTGTGCTAAAAAATTATTACCGTGGATAGATGGTTTGTTGGATGCGAGTGAAAAACATTTCGCTGAAACAGGAAAACCGTTGTACAGTTCTCATATGATTGACTTGTCTGAAGAACCCATTGAAGAAAATATCGAAATCTGTAAAGAATACTTAAAGCGAATGAGCAAAATGGGTATGACGTTGGAGATTGAATTGGGAATTACAGGTGGTGAAGAAGATGGCGTAGATAACAGTGATGTGGACGATTCCAAATTGTATACCCAACCAGAAGAAGTGGCCTATGCTTATGAAGAATTGAGCAAAGTGAGTGACCAATTCACCATTGCAGCAGCTTTCGGAAACGTTCATGGTGTTTATAAGCCTGGCAATGTTAAGTTAACTCCTAAAATCCTTAAGAATTCACAGGATTATATTTCAAAAAAATACAATGTTGGCCATAATCACATCGACTTTGTATTCCATGGTGGTTCCGGCTCTACAGTTGAAGAAATTAGGGAAGGTATTAGCTATGGTGTTATTAAAATGAACATTGATACAGACATGCAATATGCCTTTATGAGTGGTGTTCGAGATTATTACAACCAACACACTGATTATTTAAAGGGTCAAATTGGCAATCCAGAAGGTCCCGATTCTCCAAACAAAAAATACTATGACCCAAGGGTTTGGCTCCGAAAAGGTGAAGAGGCATTCGTAGCTCGATTAAAAAAGGCGTTCGAAGACCTTAATAATGTAAATACTTTATAACTTTGCAGGATAAATATTAACTAAATTCACTTTTAATGTCTTGGTTTAAAAGAAAAACAAAAGGAATTACCACCACAACTGAAGAAAAAAAGGACACCCCGAAAGGATTGTGGTACAAGTCTCCAACAGGTAAAATAATTGATACTGAAGAGCTTGAAAAAAACTTTTTTGTAAGTCCTGAAGATGGATATCATGTAAGAATAGGGAGTAAAGAATATTTTCAAATTTTATTTGATGATAATAAGTTTAAAGAATTGGATGCCAATCTAGATTCTAAAGACCCTTTAAAATTTGAGGACACCAAAAAATATCCAGACCGTTTAAAAGCTGCACAAGAAAAAACAAAACTAAAGGATGCGGTACGTTGCGCTGTTGGCAAATCCAAAGGAAAGGATTTGGTTATCGCCTGTATGGACTTTGCCTTTATTGGTGGGTCGATGGGAAGTGTGGTAGGCGAAAAAATTGCTCGTGCTGGAGAATATGCCTTGAAAAAGAAAATCCCATTCATGATTATTTCTAAATCTGGAGGTGCCCGTATGCAAGAAGCTGCTTTATCTTTAATGCAACTGGCAAAAACCTCTGCGAAATTGGCACAATTAGCAGATGCCAATATTCCTTACATATCATTATGTACGGATCCAACTACCGGAGGAACCACGGCATCATTTGCAATGCTTGGTGACATCAACATCAGCGAACCTGGTGCGTTGATTGGTTTTGCTGGACCTCGTGTTGTTAGGGATACTACTGGTCAAGAACTTCCCGAAGATTTTCAAACAGCTGAATTCTTATTGGAGCACGGCTTTTTGGATTTTATAGCGGAACGTAAAGATTTAAAAAATAAAGTGAATCTCTATATCGATTTGATTACCAATCAACCGTTGAGAATGTGACATTATTATTTCAATTTTTCATAAAAATTTTGTTCCAATTTATACAAGGAATCATTTTCTTTATTACCCAATTGGATTTCTCTTTTATTTGGCCTTTCAGATTCACTTAATGTAAGTGTCAACAATGAACAATTATTTTCAGTATTACAATGATTAACTAAAAAAATCAAAGAAGTATTACACGACCCGTCTGATAAATTAACATAAGATTTCTTTTCATTGTTTTTAAAATCATAGAAATCAAAATTAAGCTTGTCATTTTTAATATAAAAAACACTTAAATACTTAACTTCGGAATAATGTATTCTCCAATTATAAAAGTCATTCTTCTTCGGGCGATAGTTTATGTACAAATCAGCTTCTAAAATTCTATAATTGAATTGTACTTCAAGTAAATCTGAAATAATACTATTTACCGTCTTTTGAGATAAATTAATAATTCTACCACATGGAATAGTATCAAGATTTACGTTAATCAACTTTAGCTCATCTATCCTTAAGGTGTCTTTTAAAGTAATTAATGAAATTTTGTGGTTTTTTATCAATCTTGGATCTTGCTCAACCTTACAGTTTAATAAAAAACCAAAAATCAATATTAATAGATTATTATAGAATACTATAGATTTGAGATATTGGTTTATTTTCAATTTCATCTAATTTACTTTCAAAGTAGTCTAATATTTGATTGTATTCCGTATTATTGGAATCCTGTCTAAAGTCATCAATCAAATCTTTAAAATCACTTACATCAGAGGAAGTTACAAAAATACTACTTGAGGTTTTATTATTTACAAATTCTGATATCAAATTAGCCTTTCCTAAAATCGCTAATGCTGCATTCAACTGATTACCTAAAGAAATTTCAACTTGACCAGATATATATAAATTACCAATTTTATAATAATTATCAACCAAATCTTTGCCATCGTTATAATCGTCAAGTGTGTTTCTTAAATTATATAGGCTCGGAAAAATATTCAACAAATCATCCGAAATATCTTCAGTCTCTTCGTCAATAGCAAGAATATTAACAGTAGTTCTCATTTGGCACACCGAACCGCAAACTCCAGGATTAAAGTTAGAACAATCGCTTCCTTTTCCAACACACCTTAAAAAGCACCGTCCACCATCGTCATATCCACCATCCAAATCATCTATATATTCAAATTTTCGTTCTTGTAAACCCTGTGATGAATTCTTGATGGATTCGAAGTCACTATCATCTTCAATTAATGCACCATTGTTGCAGCCTAAAACTAAAGAGAATAAAAACAAAATAAAGCTTAATTTTTTCATGATTGTATTTTTTTGATTTATACTTATAAATTTGAATAAATTAGAGACAACTAATTATCAGTAAAACTTATATATATTTGTATTTTGTAAATAAAATATAAGTTTTACCTATATTGCGTATAAATTAAATCGTTAAAGTGTTGTTTATATGGAAATTGGGGAAAAAATCAGAAAAATTAGAACCTTAAAAGGTTTTTCTCAAGAATATATTGCTGAACAGCTTAAAATATCACAAGTCGCTTATTCTGACATTGAAAACAATAAAACCAAATTAAGTCTTCAACGTTTGGAGAACTTAAGTGAGATTTTCGATGTTTCCATAACTGATATTCTTGCCTTTGATGAAAAACACATATTTAATAATACCTTTAACAATTCTTCTAAAGGTTCTTATAATGTTCAAAAAGTAATTAATGAAAATTTTAATAATGAAAGAATCGCCTATATGGAAGAAATAAAATTTTTAAGAGAACAAATATTATATTTAAGAAGTAAACTAGATAAATAAATTACTATATTTGCACCTTGATTCGAAAATCGAGTCTGTACATAACAATCATTTACAATAATATTAGCATGTATTTAGATCAAAAAGAAAAAGAAGCCATCTTTAAAAAACACGGTAAAGATGCAAAAAACACAGGTTCTGCAGAAGGGCAAATAGCATTGTTCACTTACAGAATTAATCACTTAACTGAACACTTAAAAAACAATCGTAAAGATTACAACACAGAGCGTTCATTGGTAAAATTGGTAGGTAAGCGTCGTGCTTTGCTTGATTACTTGACCAAAAAAGATATCTTGAGATATCGTGCCATCGTTAAAGAATTAGGATTAAGAAAATAATCACTCAATAAGACCACGCCTACAAGCGTGGTTTTTTTGTTTTATATAGCTCAAGCGCAAGAGCCAAAAATTCGCAGATAAGAAGCTGATTATAGTTTTTCATTGGTCTCACAACAACTACACTACAACAACACAACGACCATTGTTTAATTAGAATTAAAAAATTTATGATTCCAAAAGTTTTTAAAGAGGTCATTGACCTTGGTGATGGACGTACGATTTCCATCGAAACCGGAAAATTGGCAAAACAAGCCCATGGTTCGGTCGTTGTTCAATCTGGAAAATGTATGTTGTTATGTACAGTCGTTTCCAACTACCAACAAAGTGATGTGGACTTTTTGCCATTAACTGTAGATTACAGAGAAAAATTTGCTGCGTCAGGGCGTTATCCAGGTGGTTTCTTCAAAAGAGAAGCAAGACCTAGTGATGGAGAAGTATTGACCATGCGTTTAGTGGACCGCGTATTGCGTCCATTATTCCCAAAAGATTACCATGCCGAAACTCAAGTGATGATACAGTTAATGTCTCATGACCCAGAGGTCATGCCAGATGCGATGGCTGGATTGGCTGCATCTGCTGCGATACAATTGAGTGATATTCCGTTTGAAACACCAATTTCNNGAAATGCATGAGATTTCTGAAGAAGAAATGGTAGAAGCTATCAAATTTGCTCATGATGCTATTAAAGTACAATGCGCTGCCCAAGTAAAATTAGCTGAAGCCTTTGGTAAAAAAGAAACTCGTGAATACGAACCAGAACGAGAAGATGAAGCTTTAGAAAAAAGAGTTCGTGAGCTAACGTATGATAAAGTATATGCAATTGCAAGAGCTGCGTCTGCAAAACATGAGCGTAGCGCTGCCTTTGATAATATCAAAGAAGAAGTAAAAGCTAGTTTTTCTGAAGAAGAATTGGAAGATTACGGCGGAATGGTGTCAAAATATTTCTACAAAGCTGAAAAAGCTGCCGTTAGAGATTTAACCCTTAATGAAGGATTGCGTTTGGATGGTCGTAAAACGACTGATATCAGACCTATTTGGTGCGAGGTTGATTATTTACCATCCACCCATGGCTCCTCAATCTTTACACGTGGGGAAACTCAAGCATTAGCAACGGTAACTTTAGGAACTTCGCGAGAGGCAAACCAAATTGACATGCCATCTTTTGAAGGTGAAGAACGTTTCTATTTACATTACAACTTCCCTCCTTTTTCTACAGGTGAAGCAAGACCTATCCGTGGAACATCACGTCGTGAAGTTGGTCATGGTAACTTGGCACAACGTGCGCTGAAAGGGATGGTACCTGCAGATTGTCCTTATACAGTACGTGTGGTTTCTGAAGTCTTGGAATCCAACGGTTCCTCTTCTATGGCAACTGTTTGCGCAGGAACTATGGCGTTGATGGATGCTGGTGTTCAAATGAAAAAACCAGTTTCTGGTATCGCGATGGGATTGATTTCTGATGGTGACTCTGGAAAGTATGCTGTATTGTCCGACATCCTTGGTGATGAAGACCATTTAGGCGATATGGATTTTAAAGTCACTGGTACTGCTGATGGTATCACGGCTTGTCAAATGGACATCAAAGTAAAAGGTTTGTCTTACGAAATATTGGTGAATGCGTTGAAACAAGCACAAGCTGGTCGTTTGCACATTCTTGAAAAATTGGTTGAAACCATTGCGCAACCAAATGCCGATGTGAAACCACATGCGCCTAAAATGATAACGCGAGTCATTCCAAACGAATTCATCGGAGCCTTAATTGGTCCTGGTGGAAAAGTGATTCAGGAATTGCAAAAAGCAACCAAAACAACCATCGTTATCAACGAAGACCCAATCACTGAAGAAGGTATTGTTGAAATTTTGGGCACCAACCAAGAAGGTATTGATGCTGTATTGGCAAAAATCGATTCATTATTATTCAAACCAGAAGTTGGTGGTACTTACGAAGTAAAAGTTATCAAAATGCTTGATTTTGGTGCGGTTGTGGAATATACACAAGCTCCAGGAAATGAAGTGTTGTTGCACGTAAGCGAATTGGCTTGGGAACGCACAGAAAATGTATCTGACGTAGTGAATATGGGAGATGTATTTGAAGTGAAATATTTCGGAGTGGACCCTAAAACACGAAAAGAAAAAGTATCTCGTAAAGCAATTCTACCAAAACCGGAAGGCTATGTAGCTAGACCACCAAGAGAGAACAATGAACGAGGTGGACGTGACAATCGAGGTGGTGGACGCGATAATCGTGGAGGACGCGACAATAGAGGTCGTGATGACCGTCGCGATGACCGCAAACCAAGAGAAGACAGAAAAGACGATTAAGTTCTTCAATTCTTTATAAACTAAAACCCGTTTCAAACAATTGAAGCGGGTTTTTACATTATTGCCGATAAACAATTCCGAACATTAAACTTTGCGAACCAAACTTTTCTTCAAGTTTTTCATTAAGCAAACCATAAGGTGACCATTGGTAATGGCATTGCAATCCAACATTTTTATAATTAAGTTTAATCCCTTGTGATATATAAAAAGTAGTCAAAATTTCTTCGGAATGTTCACCATCATCAAAATGCAATTCATCCGGTGCATGGTATACATTTAAAGCCAAGCCAATTCCTGAAGTCCATTCTGAATTTAGGTAATTCGATTTTGGAGATAGTGAAATAACTTTTGAGAAACGAGTCCCGATATTAATTCCAAAATATTTAGAGTCATACCTTACAATGGAATCTCTATATTTAAAATTTGGTTTTATAGGGTTTTTGAGAATAAAAAAATTAAAACCGAAGTCGACATAGTCTTCATGATACATTTTTGTCCTAACCCAAAATCCAAACGAAGGAGACATTTCAAACTTATCAGCAAGATGTCCTAACGGTTGAATAAAGCCTGCTTCCACATAAATTCGTTCATACTCCAATTTTATTGAATCAGAAGTAGTCTGCCCGATGGTTATATGAACTACAACAAGACTAAAGAATAAGAAAAGCTTTTTCATTACATTACCAGTTTATAAAAGGCATTGACCTTTTGTTATTTACATTCCATAACCCTAGCTGTAAACCTTTGGAGTTGGATTTGTTTAAAATTCCAACTTGCAAACCACGATTATTTCTGGCTTGGTTAATAAAACCGATATGCAAACCTTTTAGGTTATAAGATTGATTGAAAACACCTATAGTTGAACCCAAAAGTGCGTTGTTGGCATTATAAATTCCAATCGCTATGCCGTTTTGTTTATCAGCAATTGTTCCTAGAGCAGTTATTGAAAGACCATTGAAATCATTGAACTTATTGCCTGCTGAAATATTCAAACCGTTCATACTTGTTGTGGTGAAAAAGCAGCCTGTACTAAAATTGATTCCGTTTATTTTTAAATGTGGTGTATGCTCAAGGTTATGAATTTTCAAATAGTCATCGCTATTCTTTAAACTATCTGGCACTTTGTTTTTTTTGATAATATTAGGTAACTCCATAATGGTTAGAAAAGCCATAAACGCTCCAACCGCAGGTGCCGGATTCGCTTCAATATTTAGTCCGTTGATTGTTTGATTGGATATACTTCTGTTTTCGACATGACCAACACCAAATACCAATCCATTGACCTTATCAACTTTTTTAGAAATTGGAGACAGACTGAAAAACTGCGTGTGAGTTTTAACAGATTTAAGAGGGATATCGTTGATAGAATCTTGAGCGTTTGCAGATTGCAATACAAAAAGTAAAAGCATAAGAAATGACGTTTTCATATAATGACATTTAAAGTTTAAAACAAATCTATTGCTATAATCACATTTAAAAATGGTATAAACACAACCATATACTAATATTATTGTGATTATCACAAATTTTATTAATTTTAAGAATGATTCAAGAGACACTTTTAAAAAATATTCAAGAAGAGCTTCCGAAAGGCACATCATTAATTGATGCCGTTGCGACCGCTTTAGACATGAGTTATGATGCAGCCCATAGAAGGACTAGTTTAAAAAGTAAATTTTCGCTTGAAGAAAGTGTTTTATTGGCCAAGTATTACAATGTATCTTTAGATAGACTATTTGAGACCTCATCAATTGAGTCTGTGCTGGTTGAGAAAACAAATCACATTGAAAATCAATTGGACCTCCAACATTATTTTGAAGCCTCCTTCACTTCTCTTTATCCACTTTTAAAACAAAAGGATAGCACAATTTTATATTCTGCCAAAGACATTCCTTTATTTTATAATCTAAATGGTGATACTCTTAGTCGTTTTAAATATTATGTCTGGTTAAAACTTTTAGACAGCAGTTTGGCAACCAAAAGTTTTGAAAGTTTCGCAACAAGTATCTCTCTCATTGAATCCGGAAAACGTTTGGGAAGTTTGTACAATGATTTGAATAGCACTGAGATTTGGGACATCACCTCCATAAATAGTACTTTAAAACAAATTCATTTTTATTATCAGGCAGGACAAGTCAACACTAAAACTGCACTAGAGTTATGTGATTTATTGAAAACACTCATTTCTGATATTCTTGAAAAAGTAATAAATAAACCAGGTGCATTTAAATTATATTACAATGAACTCCATTTGATGAATAATAATGTATTGGTGAGCACTCCCAATCATCAATTATTATATGTGCCCTTTACACTCCTATCCTACTACAAAACCCAAGACGTACATACATGCAAGGAAGCGGAAGGGTTTCTTAAAAAACAGTTACAGAGCTCAAAATTGTTAAATACCGCCGGAGAGAAGGAACGCCATACTTTTTTCAATAAACTGTATGCCAAAATAGAAGCGTTAAGGCAATTAATTGAAGCAACGCAATTATTGGATTTTGAATAATTCAAAATTTTAAGCATTTAAAGTTTAAAACCAAATTAAGTTAAACACCGTTAAAAATTTGCTTTTGTCAATATTTTTATTAAATTATAGGTTATGGTTTATACAGACAAAGAGAAATATTCAGACATTTTAAGTAACTCATTGACTTACTTAGAGAAAATTGGTTTTGAGAACATCAAAGCTGATGCAGAAGGTTATGAAACGCCAAAATCGTATCATAAAAAAGGAAGTGATATAAATATCACTCCAGATATTGTTGCAGAAAAAGAAGGTAGAAAACATTATTTTGAGTTGAGCTTAAAATCGGATCAGCCCAGATTATTAAAATCTAAATGGCTCTTCCTAAATACCTTGAGCTCTATGAATTCCCATCGTTTTAAAATCATTACAACTCGTGGGCACTACAAATTCACGAATGAGATGTTGGACGACATCAATTTGAATGATAAAAAACTAATCAAAATTTAATTATTTTTCGCAATTACTGTAACTTTTATGCGAGTTCATACGTATAACTATATGCGATGGCATATTCGCAATAAAAAAAACAGAGAAAATTAGATGAGACAACTCAAAATTACGAAGCAAGTTACCAACAGGGAAACGGCTTCGCTAGACAAGTACCTTCAAGAAATTGGAAAAGTTGACCTTATTACCGCAGACGAAGAGGTGGAATTGGCACAGCGCATCAAAGCTGGTGACCAACGTGCTTTGGAGAAATTGACAAAAGCCAATTTACGTTTCGTGGTATCGGTTGCAAAACAATATCAAAATCAAGGTTTAACCTTGCCCGATTTGATTAATGAAGGTAATCTGGGTCTTATTAAAGCTGCACAACGTTTTGATGAAACTCGTGGTTTCAAGTTCATCTCGTATGCGGTATGGTGGATTCGTCAATCGATTCTTCAAGCATTGGCGGAACAATCTCGTATTGTCCGTTTGCCTTTGAACAAAATTGGCTCCATCAATAAAATCAATAAAACATTCGCCTTTTTGGAGCAAAGTCATGAGCGTCCACCTAGTGCAGAAGAGATTGCGAAGGAATTGGACATGACTATAAACGATGTTAAGGAGTCGATGAAAAATTCGGGTCGTCACGTATCGATGGATGCACCTTTGGTGGAAGGCGAAGATTCTAACTTATATGATGTTTTACGTTCCGGTGAATCTCCAAATCCTGACAAAGATTTGTTGCACGAATCGTTGCGCACAGAAATTGAAAGAGCATTGGAAACCTTGACTCCTCGTGAAGCAGATGTCATCCGTTTATATTTTGGTCTTGGCGATCAGCATCCAATGACTTTGGAAGAAATTGGTGAAACATTTGACTTGACTCGTGAACGTGTTAGACAAATTAAAGAGAAAGCAATTCGTAGGTTAAAACATACCTCGCGAAGCAAAATATTAAAAACATATTTAGGTTAGTAATGCCAAAGCGTTACGACTAAATTAACGTAACAAACAGTTACAACATAACTGTTCGTTTTTTGATTGATGAAAGAACCCTCGGCTGATTACCGAGGGTTCGCTTTTTTGAGAGCCCATATTACGTCTTCCTCTTCAGCAAACGAAATAGCCTAATAAATACTGCGACTGAACACTACACATTAATTTTACATATCTTTGCAAAAACTTTATAAAGAATATAAAATGTCCTCAAAACTTATAGCTCCATCTATTCTAGCAGCCGATTTTGCAAACCTTCAACATGATATAGAAATGGTCAATCAAAGCGAAGCAGATTGGTTTCACATCGACATCATGGATGGTGTTTTTGTTCCTAATATTTCCTTTGGAATGCCTGTATTGACAGCAATTACAAAATATACAAAAAAATATGTGGATGTTCATTTAATGATTGTAGATCCTGATCGGTATATCAAAACCTTTGCCGATCTAGGAACCAACAACTTAACAGTTCATTTTGAAGCTTGCACTCATTTACATAGAACATTACAAGCCATAAAGGCAGAAGGAATGCAGACTGGTGTTGCCTTAAACCCTCATACAAATGTCAACCACTTGGAAGACACAATCATTGATATTGATTTGGTGTGTTTAATGAGCGTTAATCCTGGTTTTGGTGGCCAGAGTTTTATCGACAACACCTACAATAAAATCGAACAGCTGAAAGCTCTTATCTCAAAAAAAGGTGCCAAAACAAAAATTGAAATCGATGGAGGGGTCACTGATCAAAATGCAAAACAATTAGTGAAAGCTGGTGCAGATGTGTTAGTTGCTGGCAGCTATGTGTTTGGGAATGATAATCCTTTAGAAACCATAAAAAACTTAAAAAAACTGATCAATTAAATTGTTGACCAGGTTTTTTTAAGTTTTTATAATTGTATAGAATCTTAAGTTTTTGCACCATATCCATAACTATACCCATAATTATAGGTATAACCATAAGATTTGCTGACACCTACTCCATTAATCACATAGGCCATATTTTTCAATCTTCCCATATCATTTAGGTTTTTAGAAAAATCCAGCAGCGACTTTTCTGTATACCCAGCTCTTACCAAATAAATCGTTGCATCGGCGTATTGGGATATGAGCATTGTGTCGGTTACCAAAATTGTTGGAGCAGTATCGATAATAATGTAATCGTATTCTTGTTTTGCACTATCCAGCAACTGTTCAAAACGACCGTTAGTCAATAATTGTGTTGGATTTGGAGGAATGCTACCAGACAAGAGTGTATCATGATTTGAATACTTTTCGAAGCCTTTAATCAAAGCATTTCTCCAATCGAAATTTTCATCGTGCAAATAGTTAGAAAGCCCAAGGTCATCTTTACTATGATCCGTATAATTATGTATTTGTGGGTTTCTTAAATCTGCTCCAATCAACAAAACTTTTTTATTGATACTCGCCAATGCCAAAGAGAGATTAATCCCAACATAGGTCTTACCTTCACCTTTTATGGTGGAAGTGCAATAGATGACTTTTCCTTTATCTTGTGAATTTGAGTTAAGTATGAAATTCACGTTGGAGCTTAAAATCCTAAATGCTTCAGCTTGAATTGTTCTATCTGTTGGATCTCTAAAAACTAGGTCTTTATCTCTGATTGTTGGCAATTCGGCCAGAACAGGCACGTTAGCAACTTTTTGTTCGATGTCATGTTTGCTTTTGACTTTAGTATCCAGCAACATGATCATGTAGATTACCGCGAAAGGCACTAATAATCCCGCAAAAATAGCCATTATGTACACATTTTTTGGATCTGTGGAAACTGGCACGCTACTGGAAAGCGCATACTCCACCACCTTAATGGATGGCTCCGTAATGGCAAGATTAATAGCGGCCTCTTCTCTTTTTTGCAGTAAAAACAAATACAGGCTTTCTTTTATATTCTGCTGTCTTTCTATGGACCGCATGATTTTTTCTTTCCCAGGAATAGCAGAAACTTGGGCGGAAAACATTCTGTTTCTTGCTTCAAACTGTTTTTTTGAGGCATTCAGTTGTTCCTTGTATGCCTTTAAAGAGGAATCAATATTATCTTGAATATCTTTAATTTTTTCATTCAATATTCTGACTTGAGGATTGTTAGACCCTCCACTTACAGATAAATTATCCCGTTCAAAAATAAGTGCATTATACTGATCGACCAGTCCGTTTACATTGGCATTTTCCAAACCTATATTTGCCGGCAGTAATTCAGAGTTGGCATCTTTTACTTCTAATGACTGTTTTAACATGTCAGATAGAAGTAATTGATTTTCTACTTGAAATACTAGGTTTTCAGATTCAGTACGTTGTTCAATTCCAAGGGCGGCATCGGACTGGATACTAATTAAATTATTGGATTGTTTAAAATCCTTCTTTTCAACCTCAATAGAATCCAACTCCTTTGCTAATGAAGCAAATCGATCATCAATGAAATTAATGGTCCGTCTTGATACTTCTTGGCGATCTCTCTTACCATCTTCGTTAAAAACGGAGACAAGTTCATTTAAGACCCGCTCCGATTTTGGTTTGCTCTCACTTTTATATTCAAGTTGCAACAAATCACTGCTTTTTCCAAGTGTTGATAAAGTGAGACCGTTTTTTAATTTATTTGTTGCGTTCTTTACTTCAATAAACTTTAGAATATAAGTCTTGCCCTTACTTTCGTTAAGTGTTTTTTGGTTAAGCATCTTCAATTCAAACGGAAGGTCATGCTTAATGAGATAAGAATTAAAATTTGGGATTACTGTAGGTGTATCTGAATTACCCTTAAAAACATCGAACGCATCCTCCTTAACTTTTATGGTAAAGGATTGCGTATAAAGAATGTCATTGTTATCAATTGTTTTTATGACCATAAAAGGAAACCCATCAATTTCTGAAGTTAAGACGTTTCCTTTTTCAAAATACTCCATCGTCAAATCGAGATTTTGGACTACTTCTTCAATAATACGATAGGATTTTAATATTTCTGTTTCGTTTTCTAGATTGATACTCGACCTGCTAAACACAAAAGCTGCAGATGGCAATTCCAAACCTTTTGATTTGTTAAGAATCTGGATTTTGGCTGTAGATTTATAAACTCTTGGCGTGTATCTTAAATACAGATGTCCTGCTATTAAACAAACAGCAACAGCTATTACGAACCATATCCAATAACGAAAATATTTGGTCGCTTCCCTTTTAAGAACTTCACCTTGATCAGATTTTTTTGGCAGATTATAATTTGCTTCCTTCATCATTACCTTGTTAAGAGTATTGCAGTGCTCAAAATAATAGTAAACACAGATAATGTAGTTGACAAATTACCAATATATCCAGCACTTTTAACTTTAGGACCGTTTGGATTTACAATTATGGCGTCGTTTGGTTTAATTATATAGAAAGGACTATTAAAAATATCAGCTGAAGTCAAATCCAAGTGTGCCACCTGCCGTACTCCATCAACCTCACGAATAAAAAGGATATCCTCTCTCTTACCTAAAATTGTCAAGTCACCTGCATATCCCAATGCCTGTAATAATGTCAAATTTTCTTCTGTAAAACTATAAGTCCCTGGTGAGTTGACTTCCCCCAAAATGGTTACTTTTGCATTAACTATTCTTACATCAACCGTCGGCGAAATCAATTGGTTGCTGTCCTCCAACAGTTTTTTAATATCTTCCTCCAACTGTTTTAAGGTTTTGTCTTTGGTGGAAATGTATCCCAACTGCGGAAAATTAATCGTGTGATCTTTTGACACCAGATATCCTTGTAGTTTTAGAGTTTCGGTTCCTCCACCTCCACTGTTGCCTGCACTGCCTACCAAGCTGGATTTGTTATACGGAATGATAGCTTCTTGACTCAAAGCACCAACCGTGATTTTTAAAATATCATTAGGTTGTATTGTTGGACTTGAATATCCAATATTGGTGTTATTGTAATTATCAGAATCCTGCAGGTATAAGATTTCCTTTTTTGTCGCACATGATTGCAGAAAAACAAATAAGACAACGGCTGATAAAATATTTTTCATTTAGATACTTTATAATTAACACAAATATATGCTCAATTGAACAATTGGCAAAGGTAAGTTTGTTTTTTGAAATATCAGTGGTTCAATGCATTTGTTTAAAAACATTGGAAAATGAACTATTGTTTGTTAACCAATTCCAAAGAAAAAACAAAGAATACAACAAAAATCCAAGAATCAATAAAAGGATAAATTGAAAATGGATATCCAAGTTCCTACAGAAGTAAGTAGACGCTACAAGTCCCAAATTTATCAGGACTATACAGATTGTGGTTTGAAAATGTGTGAAACCTATTTGTAAAAAACGGTGGTGCAAATGATTTTGATCTGCTGAAAATGGGCTCTTTTTATGAATCACCAATCGTATTAAGAAAATCCTTAAAGTGTCCAAGAGAGGAAAAAACACAATAGCCAAAGCCATAACAGGCGCCGAATTACGCCATTCTGAATCGATATGTGTTTGTGAATGCCCTATAAATCTTACCACAAAAAAAGCAATCAAAAACCCAATAATCATGGATCCTGTATCACCCATGAAGATTTTATTTTGTTTGGAGAAATTCAATCTTAAAAAAGGAATCAAAGACCCAATAATAGCAACAGATAATGTGGACATACTAACATCCTGAATATCCAAAAATATAAATGTAAACACTCCGCTGGCAAGAAGTGCTAAAGTACCGGCCAAACCATCCACTCCGTCTATGAGATTGTAGGCATTGATGATAAGCAAATACACAAATAATGTAAACACTACAGAGAACCAATAAGGAAAAATTGTAATGCTAAACAAGCCGGAAAACCCTAAAATCCGTGTGTCTGTAAAAAAAATCAACAGTCCGGCCGCTAATAGCTGACCAAAAAATTTCTTTCTGGGCGATAAAATCAATAGGTCATCTTTGAGCCCAAGAAAAAACAAAATCGTCAGACCACCCAAAAGAAGTAATAAAATTTTAGTGTCAAGCAAAGCACCAATAGTGGTAATTACAACCACCAAACTCAAATAAATACCTATTCCGCCAAGCGTTGGAGTCTTTACTGAATGAATGCTTCTATCTCCAGGTTCATCCATTAGATGTTTGGCTTCAGCTACTTTAAAGATTGCTGGAAATGCCGAAAAAGAAACCATTAAAGCAATAAAGAATGACAACAATAACCACAATCCTATATAATTAAGTGGATCAAAATATTTTAATAATTCCTGTATCATTTGTCGTTCTATGTAATGTTTGAGGGCATCTAAATTGCCCACGAATATAAACTGAATGTAGGCTAATTCCCAAAAAAAACAGTTCAAATTCATTAAGATGCAGATAAATTGCATCTTTAATATTTATGGGACCAATTTATTAAATGTTTAATTCAAAATTTAACTCATATGAGTTAAATTAACATTATCATGAGTTTAAGAACTTATTTTGAAAACCATTGAGGAATTTTAGACAGGTTTTTCATTCCTATTGTGAGCGCAGGAAAAGATAAATTATTTGTTCTTGCAGCCTTGTAGTCTTCTCTGGTTTTGAGAATTAGATTTTTCAAACTCCGATTACTTTCACCACCAACTCGCATTTTAGTAATAGTCTTTGGCAAATAGTGAAATTTGAGATGGGATTGATTGAAGATTCGTAAAACAAAATCATAATCTGCCGCAATCCTGTAATCTAAATTGAAATTTCCATTTATTTTATAAATATCCCGTTTTAAGAATAAGGTTGGATGTGCAGGCATCCATCCACGATTCAGCAAGTTTTTTTTAAATTCTTGACTTTTCCAATTTCTCACAATGACTTTTGGATTTTGCAACTGAACATAATGAAGATTGCCATAAACTCCATCAGGTTCTTTGGCAATAAATATGTCTGCAATTTCGGAGAGGATGGTGTTATTTGCCAAATAATCATCAGAATGTACAAACCCAATTACATCCCCTGTAGCCTTGCTTATCCCTTTATTCAACGCATCATAAATACCTTTGTCGGGTTCGGATACCCAGATGATATTGTTATGTTTTTTTGCTTTGGATTTTATTAGGGATAGTGTTCTATCAGTTGAATTACCATCAATGATTATGTATTCAATATCCGAATGGGTTTGATTCAAAACGGAATCCATACATACTTCAAGCGTGTTAGAACTGTTGTATGTTGCTGTAATAATGGATATTTTCATTTTACCGGGATATGGAACGCTCTTTTATTTTAACCGCAGGGTTACCTCGATAAATAGTGTAAGCATCTAAATCGGAACTGGTGACCGAACCTAATGACAAGATTGAATGTTCGTGAAGGGTTACGCCGGGTCCCACGATACTTTTTGCGCCAACCCAACTCCCATCTTTTAGGACGATTGCTCCAATCATTAAGTCAAAACTCCTGCTCTTATAGTTGTGATTGCCACAAATTAAAAATGCGCCTTGCGATACGCAAACATGATTTTCGATTGTAACTTCGGCAAGATTATCAATCCAAACGCTTTCACCAATCCAACAATGGTCGCCAATGGTTAATTTCCATGGATATTTAATGTTAACTTTTGGTTTAATGACAGTGTTTTTTCCAATTTTGGCACCAAACAAACGCAATAAAAACACCTTAAAGCCAGACGAAGGGTTCAATGGGTTTCTGACAAACAATTCGTTTATGAAAAACCAACAAAACCGCTTTATACTTGAGCCTGGTTTGTACCAACTATTGTCGTAAGTCGATAAGTCTGTTTTCATGAATCCTTACTTAAAGAGCTCCAAATTTAACATTAATAATTCAGGGTTTTTCGAAAATTCTTTAGAGTATTTCAAAGCATTATTTGAATATTCCAAATACTCTTTATCTGATATTTGAATGGCTTGCTCAAATGTTGATGCAATTTCTGAAGTATTGTCCAAAGAAACATCCCAACCTATATGCCGTGATTGCAAATGTTTCCACGGCGTTTTATTGGAAATAATAACAGGGCAACCAGCCATAAAAGCTTCAAGAATGGCATGTCCAAAATTTTCACCTTCAGAAAGCAGCACAAAAAAATCATAATGACCCAATCTCTGTGGAACTTCCTCACTTGGTAAAATTCCTTCGTAATTAATCGTGATGTTTTTTGGCAAATTTTGAATAGCCTGCTTACATTTTTCCCAATAAATTTTATCATAAATCGGTCCATAGATATCCAAAATAAGGTCATGTTCCACTTTATGCAAAGCTTCAATCATTTTCAAAGTGCCTTTTTCTATCGAAATTCTAGCAATGTTAACGAATCGTGTTGGTGTATGCTTTTGTTTTTCTATTACAACGGCATCTTTTTGGGCTCTAGGAAGATTGGGTGCAATTTTGATATTGATTTCGTTTCCAACACAAGTTCTGATATGTTCTGCCTCGTCTTCATTAGTGGCATGAAAAGTTACATTTTTATATAGCCGAAAAAATCTGGCAATTTGGAGGAATGTTTTCTTTCTAAAACCCTTAACAGAAAAAGCCTGTGGATTCAGCATCCCTCTTGCGGCAACTATAACATTCTGTTGTTTTCTCAATATCCATAGAGGAAGAATTGAAAAATACCAACTATAGATACCGTTGATGTAAACGAAATCGAATGGAGTTTCATTTAATAACTTTTTTAAATTTTCATTGTTCAATCGGTCCTTTGAAATATAATAAACGAATGTATGTTCATTCAACTGATTCCATGCATTGGATTTAACATTCTTGTAAACTTCATCAGAACAGTAATCTGTATCCCTGGTAATGATATAAAAATCATGATAAGCTCCCAAATGAGAAATCATATTGGCATAAGAACGAACTGGACCTCCAGACTTTGTGCCAGGTAAAAACCAATCGATAGTGATGAGTATTTTTTTTCGTTCCATGAATTAATTCAATACCTCTTGGTATATGGAAATGTACTTTTTTGAGATGGTATCCACCTGGAAACGTTTTATATTCTCAAATCCTTTTTGAACAAGATGCTCCCTAAGCTGATTGTCATTACAAACTTTTTCAATTCCATCTCGAATAGATGCAACTTCATACGGATTGACCAAACAAACAGAATCTTGAGAAACTTCCAACATAGCGCCTAAATTTGAAGAAATTACAGGTCTACCAACGGATTGCGCTTCAATGATAGGCATCCCAAAGCCTTCGTATGTTGAAGCAAAGCACAGCAAATCACAATTCTGATAACAATCTATAATCTCATTAAATCGTAAATTGGTTTTATTATCAAAATCAATATTCAATTGGTCCAAAAGTGATAATTGACTGCTTGATAATTCACCGACAATGATAACCTTGCAAGGAAAATCAACAAGTGCCTGAAGAGACCGCTCTAAATTTTTGTTTTCTTTTGTGCCCATGAATAAAATTGCGGGCTTCTCTTTATTGAAACTGTGCAATGTTGGACTCAATTTTGAATTGACAGGATTGTGTACTACTCGAATTTTATGTTTGGCGAACGGAATTATTTTTTCAAGTTCTGATCTGGTAAATTCTGAAATAACCGTAATCCGTTTGACTAAAATAGCGGGAAGCCAAAACCAAAATAGACGGATGTAAAGTTGCTTTAGCAAATTACCTTTGGTTGCAGATTTGACATCATGAATCGTCAAAACGGTATTTTTACCAGTAACCAATGCCATATAATGGACATCTCCTGTGATATGGTAAAGTTCGTTCTTGACCTTTTTAAATTCCAAAAGATTTTTCAGGAGAATTATAGGTGTTGCTCCAGAATGAGCAACTTCAATTCTTTTTGTTGGATTTGTTTTGGAAACTTCTTCAGCGATGGTACCAAAAAGCTCTTCGATGCTGTTGTATTGTGGTAACCGTTTTCTAAAAATATAAGTGATCATTTTATTCACTTTCCAATTCCCAGTTTAAAAATTGCCTTGCAGCCCAAAAGAATCCAAAAACCACAATACTTGCCTTTACCAAGTGGTTCAACACGACAACCAATTCTGTTTCTGCCTTAATGACTTGTAGAAAAATCAATGGAATAAATGCCAAAAGCATCGGATACTTAAAACATCTTCGCAATAGAAAAACCCATATTTTTGCTAAAATGAATCCCCAAATTCCCATAAAAAGAATGCCCCCTAATATTTTGAAGTTTCCATAAGCCTCTCCAATGATGCTGATTCCCATAGACGTATTCTCCTCGATCTTAAGTCCTGTAAATTTTCTGAAATTCTCTCTACCTCCAGCTTCCTTTTTGCCTGATGAAAGCACGCGAGGGACTACCGTTGCAACTAAAGCTTCTTGGATAGTTTCACCGTTTAAATATGCCTGTCGTTTAGGGATTTCGTCCATAATGGCACTGATGATCCAACCTTGATTTAATCTCACATTGTTGAGTTCGCCATCCAATTCATCAGCGTTATTGCCTCCTAAAAAAACAGCATCAATCGCTAATCCAGCAAAGAGTTCCAATTTGTTACCCGAATAACCATTCCAAATCTTCGTTCGGTACACTGCTTTAATCGTCTGCAAGGTGGTAAGCGACATAATTCCCACAAAAAAAGTAATTACTACTGTCTTCAAGGATGGTTTGTATTTTATAGCCCAAAACATATAGAAAAAAACTGACCAGAGAATCAAATCGTGAAAAAGGGCTTTACGAAGGGAACTTAAGAAAAGGTATACCAACGCCCCATAAAAAATCCTTCTTAGCATTTTCTTGTTGGAAAAATATAAAAGAATGGCACCTGCGAATTTGAAATTTGAAATGATAAAAGCGAAAAAACCTAAAGCTCCAGGCAAAAATCCACCAACAAGATCAAATGCAACACCGATGACAAAGATTTTTACGCCGTATTGTTCATATTGATTAAGATTGTCAATAGGCATTCTTACATTTTGGTAAGGCTTCAATACCAAGAGAACTACCGCAGAAAACAACATATATGCAGGGACCACATAAGACATATAAACTTCTTGTGGCACGTACATATAATATTTATAGTGAAGTGATGGTGAAACATATTCAATTGTCGGACCCAAAATCCATTGTGCGCCAGCTATAAAAAGCATGAGCTCCAAAATAGGAATACTTTTGCCGAGTTGCTTCAAGAATATGGCAGCAACAATCACCAAACTAAATAATCCTATGATGGTCCAAAAACCCATATTACTTATGTCTGTTTTTCATGGATTAGAGACTTTTCTATATTTGAAACCAGTTTTAAGAAGGACCATTCCTGAATATTTTCAGTTGCTAACATACCCATTCTTTTTAAATCCTCAAGTTTTAGGTGCTCTATTATTGAAACGATTTTATCAAAATCAGTATTTGGAAACATATAACCTGTTTCCTTGTCCTTCACGATATCATAAATACACCCTACCTTATCCGTTGCCATTACAGGGATTCCACTTGCCATTGCTTCATTGATGGCCAAACCCCAAGTTTCACCTGGTCCTTTGGAAGGCAAACAGAAAATATTCCCCAAACGATACACTATTGGCATTTTTGACTGATTTTGAAACGTCTCAAAACGAATGTTTTCATCATCTTTTGCCAACTCTTTTAATTGGGTTTCCAATTTACCAGTTCCAACAAAAAGCAGTTTTATGGGAGTGTTACGTTTCTCATTCGCTTTTTGAACCGCTTTCAATAAAAAATCGGGTTGTTTTTTTGGTTCCAATTTACCAGCAAAAAGCATGACCAAGTCAGTGTCAGAGAACCCTATTTGAGTTCTCCAATTTTTGGCTTCTTCCTTAAATTTGTTCCCTTCGCCCATAAAACGCTCATTGTCGATGGCATGTGGTACATATATCAATTGATGTGCTTTCAATCCGTGTTTTAAAAAATAGGCTTTATTAGCATTACCAACATACAATGCCCTATCAATATAACGATATACAAATTTCAAAACCTGTCTTCGCAATGCGGTTTTAAACCCCGGAATTTCATCGAGCAATGTAGAATCTCCCCTAAACCAAACAGGAATTCTCCCTTTAAAATACCTCATCACTTGCAAATGGCTCTTAAAGTTCCAACCGAATACTAAAACAGCATCTGGTTTAAAATCGTTAATCTTTGGAATAAGGCTTGGACAATTGATTCCCATAAAATGATGTGAGCCTGGTTTTTTGGAAATGTTTGAAACAAATTCATATTCGTATCCATCCAACAAGGGAATATCCCAAGTAATCTCCTTTCCAAAGTTATGGTCCTTTACAGAGGTTTTTGATTGAGACCAGGTATAAAACACTTTGATATGTATCTTATTTCGCTCTGTCAACAAACGAAACCAAGGTGCATTGTATTGAATCGGATGCGTGGTGACAATGGCTAGTTTCTTCAATTTAGTTTTGGTATTGTTGGAGAACGGGAATCAATCGGTCTTGGAACAATTGTTCGAAATTAAATTCGTTCTGAAAATCATCATATGCATTTTTAGAATAAAGGGATAAATCGGTATCCATCATTTCAACTTCCTTCCTTAAGGATTGTTTGGTCAAATCTGTAAAAAACGTCCAGTCTCTTTCACCCAAATAGGTTCTGTAATGTGCATTGTCAAACAACAACACTGGCATCGCCAAAGCTGCATATTCATAAATTTTGTTGGAGGCGGTGCCACCTGTAGAATAGGTCACATTATAGGGTTTATGAATAGCAATACCGATGTCAAACTGTGATAAAAATTGTGGAAGCTTGGCGAATGGTTGCATTCCATGGTATTTGAAATAGGCTTGAACGTTGTGTTGGTCCACCAAATTCTCCAATTTTTTCAAATAACTGTCTCGCAATTTCCCTACCAGATGAAGTTCCAATTGTTTGCCATTTATAGGTTCATTTAAAATTGAAATAATCTCTTCAAGTCCATGTCCGTCACCAATAGAGCCTTGAAACACGAGTTTAATAGTCTGAACAGTGTCACTTGTTTCTTTATGAGCTTTCGAATAAAAGGATTTCAAAGGATAATTTGGCAGAATAATGGGTTGATTTTTGAGAACTTCAATGGGAAAATACTCCAAACGCTCTTTGGAAGGTAAGGTGAATATATCGATGTAATGGAATGCTCGCTTTTCATAAACAGCAGCAATGCCCATCAATGAATAATGGCCCGCCTTGGTCATGTCTGTGACATCATGGTTATGGTACCACAGTTTGACTTTCTTTCTTTTTAAGAATCCTCTTAATAAAAAGGCGGCAAATAACGGAATGACATCATGAACAATCAGGATTTTGGAGTTGTTTTTTTTAATTAGTCTTTTCAGAAGAAACACATAGTTGACGAAATGCTGAAGCTTCATCCAAGTAGGAATCTTTTCTATTCCAAAACCTTCATACTGTTGCTTATTCACATAATTGATCGTGACATTTTTAGGGTATTCCCATTGAGATTTGAGCGTGTTGCGTGTCACCAAATCGATCGTTTCTGTGATTTTTGATAATTGTTCAATGGCCGAAAGTACTGGAGGATACAATTCTGGGTGGGCATACGATGCAATAGTGATATGAGACATGTACTTTGAATTATCCATTCAACACTTTTTCTATCAATTCCGACATTCTATTTTTAAAGGTATAATCGCTTGTGTAGCATCTTTTAAATCCGGCTTCAGCAATTTGCTGCCGTTCCGATTCATGATTTAAGTAATAGGTCACTTTCTCCAATAATTCCTCTTTGGAATCAAAATACTCCGCTTCTACTCCTTCTTTAAACAATCGTAAATGTTCATCCGTACGTTCAGCAAGCATAAAACCTTTGCTCGCTGGGATTTCAATGCTTCTGGAGGTTTGCAGGTCGCGATTCATTTTTCTCAAAAAATTGAGGGCAATTTTGGAACAACCCAATGCCGCAGAAAAATCCTCCCCATATAAATGTTTATCGTGAAATATAAGATTGTCATGTTCATGAGCCGCATCCACTGTTCCCCAGCCATACACATGGACCTTAATACCATTTTCAGCCAAATAGCGAATATGATCGTAACGATCTGCTTCTTGAGTCCCAACAAACACCACATCATGCACACAATCGAATTGGCTACAATCCTTCACAGGATAATTAACAGATGGCTCAAAAGCCTTATCCTGAAAAAAAGCATTAGCTCCCAATGATGGCAATTCATCTGGATTACAATTGTAGGATTTTTGAGTGGCAACCAAATCATAATATTTCACACCTTTCGTGTACCATAAGGACCGATTGTGCTTCGCAAACATATCATCGTTTGTCCATGAAATGGATTTTACACCCATTGATTTTACCTTTTTCAAGGTACTTGGCAAAACCATCAACCCTCTGACAATAAAAATAATATCCGGTTTAAAAGTTTTGCATTCTAAAATAATACGTTTGTTGAGTTGGTGCGGGTCTCTTGGTATTTTCAATCTCGAAAACACCTTGTCCAAAACAGTTCTTTGATACCCCTCTTTATAGGGAAAAAGCACCTTGATGTCTGATGCCAATTCCTTCAATGCATGAAATGCCTTTAGGCGTGCTTCTGGTAGTGGTGTGCTGTTGTAAACAAAAAGAATTTTGGGTTTGGGAGAGGTCAATTGTTGAATTGTTTTTTCAATTTAGCTTCCTGTTTCCATTTTAATAACGGTCGCCATATACTTTTGTGCATAATATATTGCAATTGTGAAACAGTTTTCCAAGGAAGTACTTTATTCAATGCTTTAAACAGTGTTCCTCCTGGAGGTGGCAATGAACTACCACCTAATTCCTGTATGGTAATTTCCATTTTTTGAGCCAATTCTTTGTGGGCTGGATAAAATTGATAGACCCATTTCTGAAATTGATTGGCAAAGGCCAACCTCATCCTTGAAGAATTTTCGACCACCATCACATTTTTATAGGCTTCATTTACTCCTGTATATATTGAAAGTGCTATTCTATCATTCATCTTGGAAGTCATAGCAGATGTGAGTCCTTTTCGATAGTAGTGAATGGCTTCGTTGGCAAAACCAATTCCATCCGAATGCAAAATCAGACGAGTTGAGAACTCAAAATCGTTCATCAGATGAAGACGTTCATCCCATCCGCCTGCTTTTTCGAGTATGGATTTTGGAATCAGCCACATCCAACCTGCTAACATAGAACCTGCTTTGTTAAGCGTGTCCACATACCAATCCAAAGCATTTGTATAATCTTTATAAATGGGTGATTGGTTCCAACTGATGTGCTGAATGTTATTGGCAAAGTAATGCCATTCCCCAAACACCAATCGATTTGGGTTCTCACGCCATTTCACAATCATCTTTTCGATACAATCCGTTGCAAGAATATCATCGGCATCCAAAAATTTTATCAGCTCACCGGTTGCCTGCTGAATCCCAAAATTGGACGATGCGCATTGTCCAGAATTCGGTCGGTTAAACAATTTTAAATTTGGAATGTTCAACTGTTCAACTACTTTGGAACTTTCATCGGTGGAACCGTCATTGACAACTATAATTTCAATATTAGGATATGATTGACCCACCACAGAAGACAAGGTTTCCGCAATGAATTGTTCTGCGTTGTAAAGTGCAATGATGACACTCACCTTTTCCATCAAAATTGTAACTTTAGTTTTTTATTGATTATCATCCAACTTTAGATTGAATATGCTTTCTAATTATATAGATTGTAATAGTTGAGACCAGGAATACTGGCAAGATTTCATGATGCTACGGGCTTTTTTAAATTCCTTTTTNNTTTTCCATTCCCTTGGTAATCTCCTGATCGTCATGTTGACGCCAAAACGTCAGGCCAGGAACCATTTTAACCACCGGATAATGCAATGCCATTTTATACCACATTTCGGTATCACCTATATAACGTGTGCCTGTGAACTTACCGAGTTCTTCAAATTTATCTCTTCTGATGATGGTTCCCGTTGGACCCAACTTCAGAACGCCGCGCATCAAAAATTCTCTTCTGAACGACTCCTCGGATTGCATGACAAAAGGATAGGGTTTGTAATCTTCGGCCACTTCCTTTGAAATTCCCAAGGCAGCTTCTGGAAAAACTTCCATCGTCTTGACCATGATTTCCAAACCATGGGGATAGATCATATCATCGGCATCTAAATACTTTATGTATTTGCCTTGAGCATACGAAGCTGTCTGATTGCGGTTAGGATAATCGCCAAGGTTGGTTTCGTTAACAAAGACTTTAATTCTAGAATCTCTGGCTTCATAACTTTTCGCAATGGCAACAGAATTATCTTTGGATTGGTCATCCACAATGATCATTTCCCAGTCCTGAAAGGTTGATGCCAAGACGCTTTCGATGCATGCAGCGATATATTTTTCACGGTTGTAAACGGTGGTTAATACTGATACTTTCGGCACAATTTCACAAATTAAATCGTTTATATTGAAAAATAAAACGTAGCCACCTTCCCCATAGTCTCAAATTCTTATTGTATTTAAAAATGGCAATCGTGGTTATGGTAAACCCCTTAAAGTCTTTTGTCGCGACTAATTTTGGAATACAGTTAAGCAGATATATTGCCGCGGCCTGTGAACGTTTGTCCATTATTTTCTCCTTTATATCTTTTGGCAAATAACTATCCATAATGCCGAGTATTTGGTGTACAGTTGACACTCGCTTACCACCTTTCATAGATTGACTGGAGGAATTTTCAGGAAAAATTCTATAGTTGGCGAGCTTTTCAGGAAGGTAGGCAAATTTATAGACAAGTGCACTGCGAACATAAAACTCCCAATCTTCAATATAATGGAGCCTTCTGTCATAACCACCTAACGTTTCATAAACCTCCCTTTTAAACACTATTGAAGGTGGCTGGATTAGCTGCCAAACCCCAATTTTTAAAATGAAACCCTCGAGAATACCTTTGTTTTTGGCGAGAAGATTTGTCTGTCCAATGACTTGACTTTTGCCATCAATATATTTGCATTGGCAAAAACCGACAGTAGCTTTTGGAAAAGATTCGAACAAGGATTTCATTTTGCTGTAAAAATCATTATTTACAGTATCATCACCATGCAAAAGATGGATATGGTATCCTTTTGACAATTTGATACCGCTCATGTAATTCTCGCTTTTCCCTACATTCTTTGGCTGTCTCACAAATTGTACCCTTCCTTTCCCATGCTCTTCTACAACAGCTTTAGGATCATCTTGGGTGGAATGATCGTCGATAACGATAATCTCCATTTGATCCGCTCCAGGATCTTGTGAAAGCACAGAATTCAGGGTTTCAACCAAATATTTGGCACAATTAAAAGTTGGGATGACTACCGACCAATATGGCCTGACCACATCATCGGAAATGAGGGGAACCACAGAGTTTATTGAAAAGACCTCGTGTTTCAAAACCATTCTTTAAATTTCTTTTTTAATTTGAAAAATGGTTTGGTTAAACGATTTCCCAAACGCCAATTTCCAGATTCATTTAAAATTCCGATTTTATTGTCTTCCAAATAACGCTGCATGGATTTTTTGATGGTAAAATCAATGAAGTCTGACTGATATGATGTTGGCAATTGATCCTTGATATAAAATGCTGCATGGATTGCTGAAGATACGCTATTAAAGATATCTGACGTGTAGTTATCTCCATAATGATGATAGGTACAAAGAACTTCTTCCAAAAAATAATATTTTTTACCTTTTAATGCTACCAGAATGTTGAATATCCAATCCTCACTCCTTCCATGATAATCTGTGGGATAAGGTGTTTCATTTGATTCCCAAACATCTCTCTTGTATAGCCCAGTATGGACGGGAAAAGCAACTCCATTATGCCAATTATATACAATTTGTCTTAAAGGATTGGATTCCAATGGGTCAAATTTATAATGTTTAAAAACGTTCTTTTTCTCTATAAAATGCTGATGATCACATATGCAAATATCCAATTCTGCATCATTATCAAAACATGCCAATTGTCGTTCTAATTTTATTGGCTCAAAAGTGTCATCGCCATCTAGAAAATTGATGAAGTCGCCCAAAGCCATGGCAAAGCCAGTATTTCTAGCGATTGCAACCCCTTTGTTCTCCTGATATATATATTTAAATCGAACGTCGTCTTGGATAAAAGTTTTGATAATTTCTGAACTTCCATCTGTAGACCCATCATCCACAATGAGGCATTCCCAGTTTGTATATGACTGTCGAAGCACACTTTGCAAGGAAGAGGTTATGATATCCTGCTGATTATAGCAGGTAAGAATTATGGATACCAATCCTTTTTCCATTCTTAATTTGCATTTGAATGAGCTGCTTTTTTGAGGACAATGTCCAAAATATCCGCAAGTTCTTTAGTTAGATTATATCTGTTATATTTTGAAATATCCATGGATTCTTCACTGTTTAGAGTATTGGATTTCCATTGATTCCACAAAGCAATCAGGCTATCTTTGATTTTATTCTCATCTTCTATACCTGTAATATGTCCTTTTTCATTTTGTCTTAATAACCAAGCGTCACCCCCGCTTTCGGGAGCTACGGCCAGTATCGTTCTACGTGTATTTATATATTCAAAAATTTTTCCACTTATAACGTCATCGCCCAATCCTGAAATTGTCTGAATCAATACCAAAATGTCGGAATCGATCATTTCCCTGATGCTTTCTTCTCTAGTCACAGGTTCTTTGATCACAATATTATCATATTTGTTATATGATTCAATTTGCTCTTTGAAATCGTCTATATAGCCAATAAATTGAAGCAAAGCATCCTTTCGGAAATCTGAATTGCTACAGGCCAACTGGAATCCTTTCAAAAATATCTCTGGATTTCTAACACCGAGGCTCAGTTTCCCAGTAAAGGTCAATACAAATTTGTCAAGGTTTTTTGCCTTTTGAAAATTTTCTAATTCGGTATCAAACCCATTGGTGACAGAATGGGTCTTATTCGCCAATATCAGTGGATATTTTTTAAGCATGACAGATTCTGTCAATGGACTCGTGAAAACAACTCGTGTCGCGTGTCCTAATATTTCCCTTTCTTTACGAATTTGAAATTCTGCATCTGCTTTATCTTTAGGATTCCACAACACTCCATAAGTCCATGGATCTCTCATATCCACAATCAGTGGCAGGCCCAAAAATTTTGACACTTTATACCCAATTTCCAAATTTTTCCATTCAGGACCAGTGGCAAAAACCAATACAGGTTTTCTCGTGATCTTTAAATAAAAAGCTTTCCAAAATACCTGAAACTCCCATTCGCGTTTTTTGTAGAGCAATTGTCCTGGAAATTCGAGTATTCTTGATAAGATCTTTTTTTTTCTTATAAGTTTATAAATCAGTTCATCAGTCCAGCCAATGAATTTGAATCTTTCAATAAAGCTCTTATATGTTTTTAAGCGGTATGTCTTACTTTCGGGATGCAGTTTCTCCAGGGAATCAAAATCTTTTTCAATCCGATAATTTAGAAAATTTTCTTGGGTAATCACTAATGGGGTATAACCAAATTCAGGAAGATATCTAGAAAACTGGAATGGTCTTTCACTACCACTGAAATTCAGAGGAGGAAATACAAAGGATATCATGATTATGTCTCTCTTTCTTTTCTTTTTTAGAAGCATATTTGCAATTTCACAATTCAGCCCTCACTTTTAAAATCACAAGTTGATAGTGTTTTAATCAGTTGAACTTTTTTAAAATAGATTGTTTCATGATGTCAATATATTCTTTAGCTATTTTTGGAACATTCCATTCCTCAAGCGCCAATTGTCGGTTTTTTTGACCATGATTCTCTTGGGTAAGCTGAAATACTTTCTCTATGGCTAATTTCAGACTAGCATCATTGCCCACTTCAAAAGTTGGATTGCCCGTTTCTTCAAGGATTTCTCCTATGTCAGCACCTTTCTTGCCTACCACAATCAGACCGAAAGTGCATCCCAAAGTAATATTTCCGGAATTTAGCTCATTGGTTCTAGGTATAAAGAGAAAATCAGCGGCATTGAGATACATTTGTGCATCTTCTTCCTCTACGAAACCTTTGTTTATGATTCTTTTTTTATTCTGCTTCGCCAACCATTGTTCAAATTTCAATACCCATTCGCGTAATCGTATATAAGCAATTTTTCGTCTTTGAATTTCCCATTTTGGAGCTAATAATACCTTATTTCTTCCCTGTATAAATCCAAAAGCTTTCTCAATCAGTTTCTTTTCATGTTCCTTTATCAGACCAAAAACTAACATAACTTTATCCGTCGGATGGATCCCTAACTGTTTTCGCGCCTCTTCCCGAGTTATCTCATTGGGAAGCGATTCATAATTATGATGAGCTATAACCACATGTTCTATACCCCTATGTTCAGGATAAAATTCCTTAAATTGCTCGACACTATAATGTGCAAAATGAATGACCGTATCGCAATACGAAGTAACCATTCGATATAGATCCAGAAAATCCTTATCGTGCCTGTGGTGGGGATACTGCACGTGGCGTGTGTAAACAATTGTAGAATGCTGTTTCCAATATTCTAAACAAGTTTGGATTTTATTGAATAGTTCTCTTGGAAAAGGTTTTGTTTCCCAAACATAACTTTGGACTTCATACGACAAAAATTCGGGCCAATGCAAATGAACAATGTCATAGTCGTTTTCACATTTCCAAAATTCTTCATAATCCCATACCACTTCGGCGTGCGCCTCAAGTCCTTCTTTTAAATCGTCCATAAAACGATTGTACTTTAAAAGAAAATTTGCAAATAATATTTTCATCCTTTATAGATTCCCTAGTTTTTTTTCACGTTCCATGACTGCATCATATACACGTTTCATTCCTTCCTTAATGGATATTTTTGGTTCCCATCCTAAATGTTCCTTTACCCAAGTCATATCGCAATAGCGACTGTGAACACCCACGGGTTTATCCAATAAAGGTTTGATTTCTGGATCATAGCCTGCAAACTCGCAAAATATCTGTATCAAATCCCTAAAAGAGGTCAACACACCCTGACCAATGTTAATAGCAGATCCATCGTGGATGTGATCCATGGCGACTTCAATACAATCCAACACATCATCGATATGCACAAAATCCCGTCCTTGATGCCCACTGCCCCATACTTCAAATGGTGCTTCCTTAAAAACGGCACGTCTTGCAATGGCTGGTGTCGGATAAGAATAATCCTGATCTTCCCCATATCCTGAAAACGGGCGTATGCAAGTGATTTTCACCCCATAATGTTCAGCGGTAATCTTTGCCAAGAACTCACCGGTCAATTTGGTCCAGCCATATGTCATGTCCGGTTGTCCCATACTATCAAAATCAATGTCGGATTCCTTCAATTGGATCGTATTTGATTTGGTTTGTAAACTGATGGGATAGGCGGCACTTGAACTCGGGTAGAGCACTCGATCTGGTTTATGCCGGCTGATCCAATAAAAAAATTCGGCATCGATGGAAAGATCCAAGGCGACTTGAATGGGATCGCCATCAATCATCGCCCTTCCTCCCACGATGGCGGCAAAATGAAATACATCTGCAAATTTATCGACTTTTATACCATAGTGATCGTCTAGGTAATTTGGATTAGTGATGAAGTTGCTTAGTGTAGCTCTAAAATCCTCCTTGAGGAACATTAAACGCTTGTCGTCTCCATATATTTCCATTCCTTTGATGGTATCTTTGAGTGGTATATCCAACCATTCCGATGGATGCTTCCCAACTGATAAATTATCAACAAACAATATTCTATCCGTTGTGTTTTGGTAAAGTCTATTGACCATATTGCGGCCTACAAACCCGCATCCTCCAGAAATTAAATGTGTTTTCATTAATTTATTTTTTTTCAATATTTTAATATTTTATTTTGACAATAACTTATTCTTAAAGGATATAATTCTCAATGAAAACCAATTACGTCCAAAAACTTTCCAAAAATTGAAATCAAAATCACCATAACTTTCAGTTATTACATTAGGTTTTTTTTGAACATTGAACAATAAGGCCTTGAGAGCTATCAGTTTATTGGAGCTACCAGTAAAATAATTAAAATAGGCCTGATCGAATATTTTTTGTTTTTCGCCCTCAAGTTTCCTTTTTCTGAATTCAGACTTTAAGCTCCGCCACCACAAATCTTTGTATTTTTTTTGTTCGCTGGTTTGAGTCATTCTATTATTACCATGAACACCACGTACGGCAACAGGAATGGACAATTCCCCAGACTCCAACCGACAAAAGGCGGCCATGCGTCGCCACATATGTATATCTTGTTGCAATTTTAATTCAGTATTGAAATAGCCAATTTTATCAAATACGTTACGCTTCACTGTAATCGCAATGGTGCTGAACTCTCCTTTAATCGTTTTATGTGCATGGAAAAGAACTGAAAAAAGTTGATCAGACGATACAGTATTGGTGAGTGTCAAGAATTCCTGATAGGAATAGCCTGCCTCAAAAAACTTTTGTTTAGCCGAGTCTGAATAATAATGTATTCCAATGGCATTGTAAACGCCATCAACAGTCGGGCTTGCAAGAAAAATCTCTTTATCTTTTATAAATCTATTGGGAAGATAGTAATCATCTGCATCTAAAAAGGCAACATAATCGAAAGTTGCTTTTGTGATGCCGAGATTTCTTGACGCTCCCGCGCCATGGTTTTGTTTATCAGGATGCTGAAACACCTTCACTTTGTCGTATTCCTTTTGTAATGTGAGAGCAACCTCAAAGGCCTTGTCAGGCGATTGATCTTCGATCAAAATGATTTCAGCAACGTCTTCCAATATTTCAGCAGATTCTACGGCTTTTCGCAGAAATTTTTCAGCATTGTAAATGGGAACTATGACCGAAACTTTGAAATCAGACACCTTATTATTTTTTTTTATTTCTCTTGATTGAATATTAAAACAATATTTTCACCACGCCATTTCAAAATAAAATCATTTTCACAAAAAGTTTTAAATAAAACTCTGCTACAAGTGATATCCATCTCTGGATGTAATTCCAATATCAGTATTCCAACTTTATTTTTCCAAAGATGTGCGTTTTTTGCTAAAATCTCAACTTCCGATCCCTCTACATCCAGTTTTAAGACGTCAATAAAATCCCAACCAAATCTTTCCATCAAGGTTGGAATACTGAAAGCCTGTATTGAACCATTCGTATCATCTTCCACAACCCTAATGGAATATTTCCAAGCTTTGTCATTTAGGATTGAAAGTTTTGTGTCCCTAGACCATATACCCGCATGAATAGAAGAAATTTCTTTGATATGTTCTATATTGGATTGAAGCGATAAAAAATTATCTGGATCTGGCTCTACAGCAATAATCTGTGCTTCTGGATAACATTTATTCCAATACCGGCTCGCAGTGCCAATATTGGCTCCTCCATCCAAAATAGTTTTTGGAGGTTGAGCAATGAAATTTTTATATTCTTCTCTGACAATATTCATTTCAAATACCCAGAAATCAGAAGTTCCCCCTCTTAAAAGAAATTTATTCTTGTAGTTTTTAACTCTTAACGTAAGGGATTTGCCAGTTTTATTTTTGATAGAATAAAATTTCAAGGTTTGGATCAAACCTAGATATTTTATAAATCTATAAAAATCGACTAATGCTAATATTTTTTTCATTGCAACAACAATTTACAGATGATCTTAATAGTTCTCAAATGCACGAACTAATACTGTTATTTATAATTTCCAAGTGCTTTTCAAGGGTGAAATTTTTTTCAATTCTTTGCTTTCCATTTAAACCCATCTGTTTTGCCAATACTCTATTTTCAGCAATTTTTTCGATATAGTCGGCCATAAGCTCAATATCTCCTTCCTCCACCAAAAAACCGATTTCTCTTTCAATGACCACATCAGTAATTCCTGCATGACGCGTTGAAACAATTGGAAGCCCAGCGGCCATTGCCTCTATAATCCCAACTGGAGTTCCTTCACTATCGCCATTGCTCGCAACTATAGAATGTTGTACGAAGAGAAAAGAAGTTTTTAAATAAGGTATAATCTCCTCTCTTGGTAAGCCACCTGGAAGAAGGATGCTATTTTCAAGCCCCAAACTCTTGACCATATTTCGCGAAACTTCATACAACTCTCCTGTTCCTACCATTGTCAACTTCAAATCAGGATATTTTTTAAGAACTTTTTGAAATGCCAAGATGGTAAGATAAGGCGCTTTTTTGTAAGTATGCCTTCCAACGCTGATAAGATTATTTGAACTATAATCTGCATTTGCCTCTAAATAGTCGGGATGTGGCCCATAGGTGTTCAATACCAATTTTGATTCTGGGCAACCATGTGCCAGCAAAGCCCTTTTCATTGCCTCGGACACTACGATAATTGAACTGGCATAGTTATACATAAAGTGATACCCCTCTTTAAATTTTTCAAGTATGGTGTAAACAGAAGCATCAAATCCATGAAAATGGACTATCAAGGGGATGTTCAGGTCTTTACAGATTGGTGCAATAAAACTACCCGAGGTTCCATATTCCGCTAGTACAATATCTATATTCTTTTCTAAAATAAACCGTTTGATCAGTTCTTCCCTTGTCTCTTTTTTTTGACGTTCTTTTTGAATGCGAAAAAAAAGATAATGTGGCAATAAGCTCAACATTCGATTGGAGAATGAGGGCTTTTTTGCATAGTAGTCTTTTAATGACTGATCATCAGTCGTCTTGAAATCAAGAGCATAACCATATAGATATGTAATGTTCCCCCTAAGGCGTTCAATATGTGCCCTGATAAAGGTTTCTGTTAAGCCTATTTTACTTGGACTGACAATTAATATGTTCTTTTGAGTCTTCATTTCTTTAGTAAAGATCGTAGTCTTGCTCTCGGACGAAGGAATAATCTGAATCGCATCCAATTATTTGAACATTGTTTTTTAAAGACAATCAGCGTGGATGGTTTACGATTGTCGCCATAATAGAGTAATTCGCCTTTCAGTTTTATAGTATTGGGAATACTTATTTTTTTTACATGGTTATCTAAATACATCCTCAATATATTTGCCCATTGTTGGTGTGCAATGCCAGAACTATATTTTTCATGTATGGTGTTTTGAGCTTTTTTAGAAAGTGATTCCCAAATTTCATTATTCTTCTGAAGTAAATTCAACTGTTCTTGGTAGTCCAGATTTCTGTTTTGGACAATAAAACCATTGACCTCATTTGAAATAATTTCATCGATACCACTTTCTTCATTTAAGCACACTGGCACTAAACCACAGGCCATGGCTTCCATAAGTGCAATTGGCATCCCTTCATAATCACTCATTAATGTAAACACATGATGTTTCAACATAACATCTTGAATTTCGGAAGGTAACACAGAACCTTTGAAGCATACCTTATGTGGGTAGTCGAAATTCTCAATCAACGATTTTACTTCACTCTCTTGTGAACCACTGCCGTAAATTGAAAATTCTAACTGAGAATTTTGTTTTGACGCATTTAAGAATGCTTCTGTCAATTTAAGAATTTGCTTTTGGGTAATTTCCAATCGTCCAGCAAACATGATTTTAAGTTGTTCACTTTCTCGATGAGCATTTTTTTTGGTTAATGGTGTGCCACAGGGTATTATTTTGTGAATGACCTCTGTTTTTTTCGAATTGGCAATTCCATGTATGTAGTTCGAAACAGAAACCGCAGCGGTCAATTGTTCTTCTGGTTTTCCTATGATAAACTTTTCAATAACTCCTTTATAAAATGCATCATTGGAATGTAAAACCCCAATCACGGGAATATTAAACGGTTTTAAAAATCGTGCCGCATAAAACGCAGGAATCACCAAGTTGGCAACTAAAACACGAATATCATTTTTTTTTATGATTCGAAGTAATTCCTTGACTTGATCAGCTATATAAGGGATTTGTTGATTATCTATTGTAAAAATCGGTAGGTGATTTGTTTTGAAAAAAGTTAATGTTGGACAGTCTTCCTGTCTCTGATTATAGATAAAAAGAGTAGAGACATCAAATCCGTACCTGTTTCTTAAATCTGGAATCAAACGTTGTAACCAAGCATTTGGACCTGTTGCAATATGTCCTGGTTTATCGTAAGCGCAAAAAAGGATTTTTGTCACGTTAGTTTCAATTTTTGTGCAATGAGATCTAAATGTGTGATTGCCATTTTAGATGGAGAAAACTCTTTTAAAATGCGTTCGGAATTATAATTTCCAATTTTTTTTACCAATGCTGAATCCGAATACAACTGAAAGATTTTAGTGGCCAAATCTTTTTCATTATTAGGTTCAGACAAACATTGATCGGCATAGGATTCTCCTAATGCTTGCCGAAGTCCACTAATATTTGTTCCTACAACGGCCTTACCCCGCTCCATACATTCTAATACGCCATTAGGACAACCTTCAAGGTTTGAACTAAAAACACAAAAATAGCTTTGCGCTATCAATGGCTGAACAGGATTTAAATTACCTATAAATGCAATATGATCGCTCAACTTTAAATCAAAGGCGAGCAATCTAAGGGTATCATAAGTATTGACCTTTCTACCTGCCAATATTAAAAAAGGCAAAACCATGTTGTTCGCCTTACAATTGTCGAGCACCAATCTCCATGCTTTAAGAAGAGTTGCATGATCTTTTCGATTGGTAATATTGGCTATCATCGAAATTAGTGGACGCTCGTTATCAATATTGAGTTCCTGATGCCAATTTCTCTCTTCAAATGCATCGCTATAGGGAATGATTCCATTATTAATAACTTCAACCTGATCATCCTTTAATCCGTAAGTTCGAATCAAGGCCTCTTTGCCTTCATAAGAGTTCGACACAATTGCGGATACATTATTGATGAGTTTTTTTTCCAATGGTGTACCATAAAGCATGCGACCCTCTTCTCGTTGGTTCCAAAATGCGAATTTAGCTCCTGTATATTTCCATATTTGGGCCACGATTTTGTTGGATTCTGCAACATATGGAATTAAGATATCCGGTTTTAAAGTTTTCATAAATTGGATTAATTTCCAATATTGAAGCACTTTTTTGACTTTAGAAGCTTTATGGTCAAATGGAAAATAATACGTATCAAAACCCCTTTCTTTGAGCATGGATTTAAATCCATCACCATCTTGAAAAGCTACAAAACTCACCTTTGGTGTAACGTGGCTTTGTATGTACTGTGCCAAAATCATTGACTGCCGTTCGGCACCACCAAAGGCTTCAAAATTATTTACAACGAAAAGAAAATTAGTATGTTTGAGACTCTCTTTATAAGTAATGTTCATCAATGGTATTAACCTAACAATTTTATCAAACGCTGTTTTACTTTCGACCCCATAATGAGAAAACGTATTTTGCAATCATACATTTTTTTTGAAGTGTATTTCTTAAACACTTCATTTAGTTCACTGGAGATTTCAGGCCATTTTTCTCTGTTATTCTTTAAAGAGATTACTGAATATTTCAACAAAGGCTTTAAAAAAAAGCCTTTTCTTGAATAACGACGAACTATTTGAAGAGCTTCGTTTGAAATATTTGATTTAATTTCTTTTTGATATAAAGGGTGAAAATCTTTTTTAAAATTTTTCCAAAAGAATATTTGATTTTTGTGAGTTTCGATATGCTTCTTTAAATCCCACTTGTCATAAGACCCTACAGCGCCTTCAGGGTGTTTTCTGTAAGCTGCCATTATGCTTTCATCATAATAGATTGAACCAAATTTAGAAATCATAAGATATAAAAACTTATCCGCAGATCTAATTTTCATACTCCAATTGGGTACTTTATCAAAATCATATAGACCATTTCTAAAAACAATAGAATTTGTTGGCAGTTTAAACCCATTTACTAAATCTTGTGTACCGTAAAATCCTGAAAATTTATTATCATGATATGGCCTACTGATTCTTTTGTTGAATTCTTCGCCAATTATCTGAACATTATGTGAGGCTATAACTACATTAGCATTAGTTTCCAAAAAATCAATCTGTTTTTGCAACTTTAGCGAATCAGTCCAATAATCATCTCCTTCACAAATGGCGATATACTTTCCTTTCGCCTGCTTAAGAGTTCCAAAGAAATTATCAATAATGCCTTTATTGGTGCTGTGTTTAATATATTCGATGGTAATATTATCCTTCAATTTTGGATATTGCCTCACGATTTCTTCCGTTCTGTCTGGAGAGCAATCATCTGCTATCAAAAGTTCGATTGCTCCCAAATTAAAATTTTGATTTAGAACACCATCGATGGCTTCATTTATAAAATCTTCATGTTTATAAGTGATCATTACCACTGAAACTATAAAATGACCCATTCTTAAATAGCTTTTGCCGGAATCCCTTTAACCGTTTGATTGTGAAAAACATCTTTGGTCACGACAGCTCCCGCTCCTATTATAACATTCGAACCAACTTCTATATCAGGTAAAATTATGGCTCCTGAACCAATCGATGTTCCATCACCAATTTTAACCCTCCCTAAAATATTAACTCCCGGAGAAATCTCCACAAACTCTCCAACCCTACAATCATGTGTTATGTTAGAATTATAATAAACAAGTGTTCCTTTGCCAATCCTGACATCGTTAGAAATGTTGACGCCTGCAAAAATATTTACACCTTCAGATATTTCAACTCCAAAATCACCTATGTTGGCAAGATTACTGATTGTGGAAACCAATTTTCCGCCTAATCCCGTAAATTTAATGTAGAGTTCTCTTCTTGCTTTAGGGTTACCTAAACCAAGTGTAAATTCATCTGATATATTTTTAAAATAATCATGCACTTGTACTTCCGATTTCAAAACGTCAAATTGATCAAAGAGCCTAACATTATTAACGTTTAAGTCGTCATAAAATTTAACTGATGAAAGTTCATTAGGTCCTAAACAGGATAATAATTCTTTAGCAAAACCACCTGCACCAACTATTAGCATATCTCATTGATTATTTTTACAATCATTTTCAATTCATCTTTACCAAGTCCTACATAAATTGGCAAACATAGTACCCTTTTAGAAATGTTTTCACTTATTGGACAAGAATCCGATACTAGATAAGGTAATTTTTCCAAACTTGGGAAAAAATATCTTCTTGGAAATATATGGTGTTCATTCATTTTTTTTTGAACTTCCAGCAATTTGCTCTCTGAACTAAAAATGAATGGACAATAACTATAGTTCCACTTGGTATCTTTTCGGATTTTTAAGGTATCTATTTTGGAACTGTCAAGATGTTTAAGGTAATACTCATAGACTTCTTTTCTACTATCAATGATATGCTGCAAGTAAGGAAAAACCGCCAACCCCATGGCAGCTTGAAGTTCAGACATTTTAGCATTAATCCCTACACCGTGATATTTTAAGGGTCCATCATGTCCGAAATTATGGCGATAGTACATTTCGTTGTAATCTTCTTCATTCTGACAAAATAACGCACCACCTTCTCCTGTATGGAATAATTTTGTAGCATGAAAACTACAGGTGCTAACGTCTCCGTAATTAAATATGGATTGTTCATTATAAGTAACACCAAAACAATGTGCCGCATCATAAATTACCTTTAATCCATTCTCTTTGGCAATTTTTTCAATGACGTCCACATTGCAGGGGTTACCATACACATGTGTCGCCAGAATAGCAGTTGTTTTAGATGTGATTTTAGCCTTAATCAAATCCTCATTAATAGTTAGATAATCTGGGTGTATGTCCACAAAAACTGGCGTACATTTTTCCCAAATAATAGTAGAGGTTGTTGCTACATATGAAAAAGGTGTGGTGATTATTTCCCCCATTTTTCCAAAGGCATTTAAGGCTATTTGAATTGGTAAAGTTCCATTTGTCATCGGAATGACATAATTAGCAGAGAGATATGTTTTTAGCTTATTGGTTAATTCCTGATAGAGCTCTCCGTTGTTTGTGAGCCATTGGTTCTCCCATATTCTAGCAATTTGATGTTGGTATTCCTTTAGAGGAGGTAAAAACGTTTTAGTTACATTAATCATATTTGGGTATTGGTTTTATTTAACCAAGGAAAGGAATCCAATTTTGCCTCCAAATTTAAAAATTCTATGAATTTTGAGTAGCCATCTGGTTCTGACAGGTTCAAAACCAAAAGGTTATTTTTATTCCTAAAATAATTTATCACTTGATTATTATAATCATTATAAAACTTTTTAAGGGCCATTTCATTGTACAAATCATTTTTTGGTGTACCGTAAATGCTCATATATTTCAACAACCATCCTTTTTTGTGATAAGGGAAGAATTGTAGGTCTTCATAGCTAGGAGTAGGGTTGGGAGATAAAGTTATTTTTTTATGAAATTTTGTGATAGAATTATACCATTGACTTTCATTGTCCCTGATCGTTAGGATAAATTTACTATTACTGTAAAATTGGTCAAGATGAACATATAAATAAGGCAAACTAAAGGGTATATCCTGAAATGCATCTGCGGATTGACAGAATTTAATGATTTTTTTGAAATCCCTGTTTAAATAATCATCAAGCAAAGCTTCTCCACTATATTGATCTCCCATTTTAAAACCATGCTCTTTCAAAGCCAATTCAACCGAGGTTGTGCCTGTTTTATTTTGACCTATGCAAAAAATCTTTTGTTTTTTAGTGAAAAACATCGGAGCTATATTTTGGTTATTTCAGAACACAAATCATTACCATATTTTGCATTTAACAGGAAGGGTGGCCAAACATCATCTTCATGGATGATTTGAAACTCCAGAATACTATTAACCCTAAAGATTGGTTCTTTATTAGACGCTTTTATAAGAGCTATATTTATTGAGTAAACACCTTTAGACAATCTGATTTCATTATGAACCACATTAAAACTTATTTCGTTTTTCGTTATTTTAATATCATCGGTTCTTTTATAGTTTTCAAAAAGAGCCAATGGTCTTTGCTCTTTATCTGAAATTGAAATTAAAAATTCAGGCGTTTGTTCCAAATTAATATTTTCAAAACAAAAGTTTAGCGACAGGTCATCCCCCCAATGTAATTGTTTTAATCCATTAATCTCATCTCTCGTCTGTGTAATTTCGGCTTTGATTAATTTGACGCTATTATCAGAAAACACAACATTGGACCCGTTATTTGCAAATTTCGTGTAATAACGGTCGATTGCTTTCGCTACTTGATTGCCTTGAACTTCAGCTCTTCCTTTTTCCATTAGGATAATTTTTGAACAAATTCTAGAAATCATAGGCATACTGTGGGACACAAAAATTACTGCAGTATTTGGGATAATGGTATCAATAGTTTTAAAACATTTTAATACAAAACCCAAATCACCTACGGCCAGAACCTCATCAATTATTAGGATATCAGGTTGCATTTGAGCCGCAACTGCAAATCCCAATCGTACCTTCATTCCACTACTGTAATTTTGCACTGGCATATCAATGAATGATCTTAATTCTGCAAAATCAATTATATTTTCTAGCTGCCCATCAATCTCTTTTTTGCTAAAGCCCAAAATCGCACCATTGTTATAAATATTTTCACGCCCAGACAATATGGGATTAAAGCCTGTGCCAAGCTCTATCAATGCCCCTATTCTTCCGCGCATCTCGATAGAGCCCTCATCCGGATTAATAAGGCCGTTGATCATTTTTAGCAATGTACTTTTACCTGCACCATTATGCCCGATAAGTCCAAGGCATTCACCCCTTTTCACAGTAAAACTGATATTTCTAACGGCCCAGAATTCGTCTGGTCTTAATTCGGCTTCAGTTTCTTTGGATGAGAAGGCGCCGAATAAATCCTGAAAACCATATTTTAGACTCTTCTTTAAGTCCTTGCAGAATTTTTTAGATACATTCTCTACTTTAACTAAAACTTCATTTTCCTCCATAATACTTCAATATTATCTATTATTACCCACTACTTCTTTCAACGAAAATAGGGATTGAAAATCTATAAAAGAACCACCCTATGAGCAATAACATAAGCATGATAGGTATCATTATCATAAAGTATGACATATTTTCAAATGGTAGACCAGTCAAAGAGCTCCTTCCTGTGGTAATGAGAGCTGTAGTTGGATTCAAATTAATTATTTTAGACAAAATCTCATCATCTTTGATGGTATAAACAACAGGGCTGAGATACATAAGTAATTGCATGAACATCGGTAGCGCCCTTCCAACATCTGTATATAGCATACCTATGGGAGTTACCAAAAGCCCTATGGTAAATCCAAATAATATAATTCCAATTATAGCAATTGGCAGAAAAAATAGTTGAAAATTTGGTGTTACTCCCAAAGCCAGAACCCCAATGATAATTAATACAATTTTTATTAAAGAATTGAGAGCCACATTATAAAAACCAGAAACCAATAAGGACTCTTTAGGGAAATTAATTTTTCCCAACATTCCTTTTGCCCCAGTAGTTATTTTAAGCGGCATATTCACACTTTCTGTCAATATGGACCATAACATGGTTCCGGTAAATACATAAGCCGGATAGGGAATACCTGTATCTGAAATCTTAACGGCACCCGTTGCATTTAAAAAAATCCAAACCAAAGCACTCATCAAAGGTGTTATGAATGCCCAAAATGCCCCTAAAAGAGATTGGCGGTATTGTCCTTTGAATTCTCTGACCGACAAACGCCATGCCAAATCACGGGAATTTTTAAGGTCAAACCACATATCCTTGAAAATATCTCTAAATTTGACTTTAGAGTTGGACGGTTTGTATATTTTAATCTGCATGTCTTGAATTTATGAATTTTTAGATTCCCAAAATATTTACGTTTCAAATAAAAAAAATTTTAGTGAATTGTTCCCATGGCTTCGCCATCATCAGTCACATTCCAAAATTTAAAGTACTGATTTTTAAATAATTATAATTAGACCGCCTATTTGTTTTTTGGCGGTTTTCTCAAACAAGGTGCGAAAATACTACAATTCTTCAAATCCTCTTAACCAATATCCAATAAAAGCTAGGCTATTTGCAATTTAATAACATATCCCAAACTGTGCAAAACCACCCAACACTGATTTCCAGAAACATACTTAACCGTACCTTTTTCGAGCTCACCTCCAAAACCTTTGAGGTCAATAACTTTCCCTGGCTTCAATTGCTCAATTTCAAGAACTTTCATAGAAGTCGATTTCATATCCAACAAGGCTTCTATTTCCTCTTCAGAAACCGTGGCTGGCTCGCCTAACCAAAATAAATAGCGCAATGTACCATAAGTCTCAAATACTATGGAGCGTTCATTCTCTTTCAGCTTTACCAGAACCATGGATGGTAGCAATGGTACTTCAACCTTTTTTTTACGGTCACTCCATTGACGTATCTCCACGCGTACGGGACAACAGACCTTAATGCCTTTTTCTTCAAGCTTTTGGGTTACTTTCTTTTCAGATTTTGGTTTTGTGATAAGTACGTACCAAGGCATATGAGATGGTTTTTAACTGCAAATTTAGGATAATGTCTTGAAGCTGACTATATAATTACTGAAAAGGTACGTTGTGCTCAAAGTTTACCATCACTATGTCCAAAGATTTTAAGACTTTTTATTTAATATTCTGATAGTTATTTTAGGACAAGTCAAAGTCATGGACACTCCCTAGATACTCCCTAGATAGTTCGTAAACGATCCATTGACAAAACGCATAAAAATAAAAAATGCCATACCTATGTTATGTCAAGTGCAAAATTTATACACTAATTATTTTGAATCATCATAAGCACTAGAAACAATCGATAAATTATCATGTAAATAAAGGGATTTCTTATAGTTTCCAGGCTAAAGTTGTCTTTGGCACTAAAAAGGTATTTCATTGAAATTAAGTTTTTTAATTGTTAAAAAACCAAACCTCACCAAACATCGTTAATATTATACCATACGTCCAAAAACTACGCTGTGTTTTTTTGCTATGTGTTAAATTTGCCACAATTCGTATGTGGTTTGTGCGTTTAATTTCCCTCCCTGAAATGCTCACCGCGAATACTAAAATTAATAATCTATGAAAAATTATCCCATGAAAAAAATCTACTATTTACTTGTATTGGCTCTTTGCTTTTCCTCATTGGGGTTTGGGCAAATTGCCGCTTATTCAGGCACCTCTTCCCCTAATGCCAATGCCGTTGCAAATGTTACGGCTACATCTTTAACTAGAGGATCTGGAATTTCAGCTGCATCCGGAACGACATTTAACAGTGGTGATTGGACAACAAATAGCTCTATTGATACTAATGATTATGTGGAATGGTCAATATCTGCTGCGTCAGGTTATCAAATTAACATTAGTTCATTACAAATAAATTACGATAAAGATGAAGTGTTTTTTGATTTCTTCGGAACACGAAGTGGAGGCACAGGTCCAACACGTGTTGCATTAAGAAGTAGTCTAGATGGTTATTCTGCCGATTTATTTACAGACACTAATATAAATATTAATGGTGAAACCAATACTATTACAACCTCATTAATGTCGGCAATCAGCGGTACTATTACTTTTAGATTGTACGGGTACGCTGCAAGTACAGGTTTTTTCAATACCAATTACGGAACCTTTGATATAGAAGGCGGATTAGGGACAGTCTTATCTGTTGCAAATACTGGAATTAGAATTGACGGAACAGTAATCAATACTAATTGCACACCTCCAAACCTTCAAGCCAGTAATTTTTCAGCAACCAATATTAATTCACCGACTTCTGGTAATGCTACAATTAATTGGACAAGGGGTAATGGCAATAATGTACTAGTGGTTGTTCGAGCAGGCACGGCCGTAACCACCGACCCTACCAGTGGCACTCCCTACACGGCTAATACCATTTTTGGATCTGCAGGAACGCAACTAGGAGCAGGTTATGTGGTATATAATGGAAATGGAAGTTCAGTAAATATTTCTGGGTTGTCTGAAAATACGATCTACTATGTGGCCATTTATGAATATAATAACACTGGTATATGCTATAAAAAGCCATCTCTTGCAGGAAATTTTACAGTACCCTGTGTTACACCTATCAACGTAACTGCTTTAGCCTCCACACCAGCAAACCAACAAGTGGCCATTAATTGGACCAACAGTGCTTGCTTTGACGAAGTATTGGTAGTGGCCAGGGCCACTTCCGCAATCACCGCGGTTCCTACGGGAAATGGATCGACTTACACTGCCAATTCTTATTTTGGAGCCGGCACCGCGATTCTTCCAGGACAATTTGTAGTTTATAAGGGAGTTGGCACTGCCGTTACCACGACCAACCTAATCAATGGGACAATATATCGATTTAAAGTATTTACACGCAAGGGAAATATTTGGAGTTCTGGAGTTTCTATCAGTGCAACCCCGAATACTTCTGCCTATTGTAGCTCACAAAGCAATAACTTAACCGATGAATGGATTTCTCGAGTTCGTATCAGAACCATTAGTCCCGTCAACAATCTTCTTAACAATGCATCAGGTTCGACAGCCTATTCCGATTTTACAGGTTCTGTGGCTGCGCCTACTTTAACTAAAAATACCCAGTATACTGTTTCAATCACTCCCGCTTGGGGTGGACAGACTTATGCAGAACGATATTACGTGTATGTTGATTATAATCAAGATGGCATTTTTTCTCCTTCTGAACAAATTTTTACTACAGGACCAACTACTACCAGTCCTGTTAATGGCAATTTCACAATCCCTTTCAGTGCGGCATTGGGTACCACAAGAATGCGTGTGGTCATGAGCTATTTTGATATCAGCAGCACCGTTCCTTGCGGTTCCAATAGCTATGGGGAAGTGGAAGACTATAATGTCAACATCACAGGAAATATCAATTATATTTATGATAATGGCTGGACTCCTGCCAATCCGAGTGGGATTTCTACAATTTCAGATAATATTAACGTGCTCCAGGGCAATGCAATCATTAGTAGCAATACCAAAGCTGGGAATGTCATTGTAAGCCAGCTAGGAGCTGTAACTGTCAATTCTGGAGCTATATTGCAGGTCGCTGGCGCCCTCAACTTGCTATCCACAAATCTTAGATATTCCAGTTTAATGGCTGATGGAATTATCATAGGCACCATCAACTATAACCGTCACGTAAATGGTGGCACTGGTGTGGGAGTGGGTGACGGAGCGAACGATTTGATTGCCTCACCTTTGGCAAGCAGCCAAAATTTTGGACAGTTCGCCCAGATCAACGGAAATATCAAATCCAACCCCAATCCTGGAATGGGTACACAGAAACTCTTTGGACCGTTCCTTAAGCCCAACGGCACCTATCTTCTCTGGGATTCAGTGGCCGATGCGGGCGAGACAATACTCCCTGGGGTTGGCTACAGAGCTGCATCAACCGATAATTTAGGCTTCCTCTTCACTGGAACCGTCAACCAAGGAATTGTAACACGCGACATCCTGTACTCCACTGCACCCGGTGCGACCTTCAAGCAATGGAACCTTGTCGGGAACCCTTACCCTGCCTATATCAACGTTGGGGAGTTCCTCAACTATGAAGTGGCGACAGGTGTCACAAATGCAGACCTGCTGGAAAACACCGGTACCGCCATCTATGGCTACGACGGGGACGCCGACAACGGATGGACCATCTGGAACCTCAACACCCCGACAAGGAACATCACACCGGGACAGGGCTTCTTCGTAAAGGCAGACCCCGCAATGGTGGCCGCCCACGACCTGACCTTTGCCCCTTCGATGCGCGTCATCGGCAATACCGATGATTTCATTCCGGGAAGGATGGCCAACCCGAACAACTCGCACCTGAAACTGGGCGCCCTGATCGGCAGTGCCAACTACCACACCGACTTTTACTTCAACGACAACTCAACCTCTGGGCTTGACAGGGGCTATGATGCCGCGGTATATGGCAACACGGCGACCTCCAAAGCGATCTATTCCCGATTGGTGGAGAACAGCACCGGCATCGACATGGGCATACAGTCCCTGGCGACAACCGCCCTTGGGTCGGACATCGTGGTGCCGTTGGGCATCAATGCCCCACAGGGACAACAGGTCACCGTCAGCATTGCGGAGAGCGATCTGCCCGNNCGCCACACTGAACAGCACCGGACGTTTCTTCCTGCGCTTCAGTGACCAAACGCTCTCGGCACCGGACACTGCCATAGGCGCACTGCAGATCTATACAACCTCCGCGCCACGTGCGCTGTTCGTCAAGGGACAGTTGGACGGCACCACCAGCATTACCATGTACGATGTGCAGGGTCGCGCGGTGCTCTCGTCTCAACTCGAGCAGTCCTCGAACCTGAACCAAGTGGATGTGTCCAGCCTAAGCTCCGGGGTCTATGTCGTGAAGATCAGCAACAGCTCCCAGCAGAAAACGCAGAAGGTGATCCTCAAATAGGATTTTGTAAAATATTAGTTTCTATAAAAAATGCCCCGTCAACACAGGGCATTTTTTTTATGT
>DINI01000018.1 GCA_002426755.1 Flavobacteriaceae bacterium UBA5544 | reverse complement strand
TTTTCATGGATGCTATAAGCTATGGCTTGGTCAGTCCTCATTTGGAAAATCCCCCACCCCCCCCAAAAGCGTGGCAGGTCGGATTTTCCAATGCCAGTTTTTATCAAGAAAAGCCTGTGCCGAGACACGCCACAGCTCATACACATAAACGTTATGTGCAACTCTGAAAAAAGATTCGAACCATGACACAAACAACCTTCCGAAAAGAATCATTTTACGATATTTCAACGGATATAAAAAGGAATGTTGGAATACTGTTAGCTATATTTATTTCAATTATTGGACTTACAATATTTCAGGATTTTTTAGAATCTAATAGAGGTGGATACTCATTTTATTTTAGTGAATCCATCTTATATAAAACTATTTGGCTTATTTTCATTCCGCTATTGACATTATTGAATTTAGCTCTCAAAAATCAAATTTTAAAGTCATTCGGGAAAACTATCCTATTTATAGTAACACCTATAATTATCCATTTGGTTCTTCTTTCCCTTGTCTTTTTATTCCTTTCCGTTCTTTTCTATAATGGCAGATACGATTTATACGAGGTGCTAACTTATACTTTGGCAAACGATTTATACAAACTCGTGATAATTTATTCGGTTTTCGTTTTTGGCTACAAGTATCTTTCTTTTAAATCAACTGATTTAGCTTCTATAAATAAGAAATCCTGCATCAGAAAAATAATCATTTGTAATGGAAAAAATAATATCGTGGTTGAAGTAAACGACATTTATCAAATTACGGCAGCAACACCATATATTTCAATTCAACTTGAAGAAAAGAAACATCTTCATACAGAAACTCTTAAATCAATTTCCATCAAATTGGACAACAATAAATTTGTTAGAGTGCATAAATCTACAATTGTAAATTTGGAAAAAGTCATTTCATTTAAATCCCGTCTTAATGGCGATTATGAGATTTTATTAAAAAATAATACTGCGATAAGATTGAGCAGAACTTATGTAGCAGATTTCAAGGTAAAGTTTAAAACCGCTCATCAGGTTACGACATAAACTCATCGCTTCAGACCATTTAAATTTTAATTGAGTATATACAATCCTATTTTTGTTTATAAAACAAATAGCAATGGGTTTTCAAACAATTACCAAAAATATTTCAATGAAATTATTAAACTCTATGGTTCTGCTTGCTTCTTTAAGCATCCTGACAAATTGTAACGGACAAATCAAAACCGATAAAAAACAAATCGAAATCAAAACCGACAAGGCAAAACTTGTTGGGGGTGGTTGTGATGGCTGTGAATTAATGTACGTTGGAATGCCTACAAATATTAAGTCAATCGACACAAGTGCAGGATGGACTGAAAAAGGTCAGAAACTTTTGATAACAGGAACTGTTTATAAACTTGGCGGTAAAATCCCAGCACCAAATGTTGTCATTTATTATTGGCAAACTGACAACAACGGATATTATTCCCAAAAAGATGGAATGGACGAACAAGCCAAAAGACACGGACATATTAGGGGTTGGGTAAAATCTGACGAAAACGGAAAATATTCCATTTATACCATCAGACCTGCACCTTATCCAAATGAAGATATGCCTGCTCATATCCATACTTCGATAAAAGAACCAAGCATTGCGGACGAATATTACATTGACGAATTTGTTTTTGATGACGATATATTGTTGACAGGCAAAAAAAGAAAGGCTCTTGAAAACCGTGGCGGAAGTGGAATTTTAAGAGTATTAATTGACAAAGACAAACAAATAGCAGAACACAATATTATTTTAGGACTTAATATTCCAAACTATCCCGAAAAAAATCAGTCAAAACTAAATTCAGGACTTGAGGTTGGCGAAGACCAACCTTCATTCACACCTTTTCACGCATTTGGCCCAGACAAAGGAACTGAAACTTGTCCAGTTTGTAAATATGGACGATTTCACGGAATAGTCTATTTTGTCGGCAATAATCCAAATTGGGACACTATAAAGGATTGGTTGTCCTTTTTAGAACTTGAAAGTGTAAAACGAAGTAAATATTTAAAAGTTTATTTCGTGTATGGCAACGAAAAATATTATAACAAGGTAAAAAGACAAAAGGAATTGGAAAATTTAGGGAACGAACTCAACTTAAAGAATACTGCCTTAACCTTTGTTCCATCATTTTCAGACAAGGAAAGTGAAGTGAACCTTAATAAAATAAATCCCGAAGTGGAAAATACATTTGTGATTTATAAAAACAGAGCGATAATCGACAAATTCGTGAATTTAAAACCAACAAAGGTAAATTACAAACTGATTTCACAAACGTTGGACAAAACGAAAAACGAATATTTTAATCTGCCTGAACCAAAACACGACTGAAAAAGGGCAGCACATAACAATGTATATAAGCCATAGAGGAGTTCAGGCCCTTTATATGGCTTTTTTGTATATTTATGGTCTGTGCTAAACCGAAAAGTCAGTGCGCAAATCCCGCTACGGCTCATATACTTGACAGTTTGGCAGTAATTCTACAAAACCTAAAAAACAAGATCAACTTCCTATATTATATTTTTCTTTATAATCAATTGGTGTTGTCCCAGTAACACGACTAAAGACTTCTCGAAACGCTTTTGTGTCATTATAACCAACGTCGTACATTACTTCGCTGACTGATTTTCGAGAATTCTCAAAGTGCTTTTTAGCTGCTTCCACTTTAACTCTTTGTAAATAATCAAGAGGTGTAAGTCCAGTTGCTTTTATAAATCTTCGGTCAAAATTTCTTCTTCCTACGCCTAAGCGTAAAGCTAATTGTTCCATGGAAATTTTTTCCTGAAAATGGTCTTCAATAAATAGTTGTGCCTCTAAAACCACAGCATCATTATGCTTTTTATGCCCATTAAAAATTGAAAATTCAGCCTGCAAATTTCTATCCAAGTCTATCTGAAAATATTTAGCACAATAAATGGCCGTTTGCCGATCATAAAATTTTTCAACCAGATACATCAACAAATGCAAAAATGAATAAGCCCCACCGTTCGTATAAATCCCGTTTTCATCGGTTATCAATTTATCAGTTTGCAAATGAACATCCGGAAACAAAGCTTTAAATTCCTCGGACTTTGCCCAGTGGGTTGAACAAGTCATCCCAGTAAGTAAACCCGTTGAAGCCAACATAAAACTTCCCACACACATACTGGCAACTTCTGCACCTTCTTTGTACTGACGTTTCACCCAATCGATTAATAATTTGTTATTTTGGGTGGCGGTTTCATAACTACGTATTTCTGAAGCAGGAATGATGATAAGGTTATTCTTTGAAGATTCGGTGATTGTAAGATTTGATGCTATGGACAAAAATCCGTGGATGAGTCTTTTATCATTGGTTGCACTTACCAAATTTACTTTAAAAACAGGAGGCTTACCCTGCTGTTCAAAATAGGTATTGGCAGCCATAAATACTTGATAGCTACCTATAACACAAGCTATGGTACTCATGTTTGTTTGGTCATCTGGAATTAAAATACTTAAATGTTTCATCACACATTGTTTGAATCAAAGATAAGAGATATCAATGTCCAAATCAACCCTTTATAATGTCTAAATAGCACCCTTTAGAAGTGGATATTGGAAATTATCTTTGTTTAAATAAAAACAAAATCAAAATGAACAATTTCGAATATAGTTTCGCAACACAGAAGTCATCAAAGGAAATTTTTAAATTATTATTGGATGTCGATAGATGGTGGTCGGGCATTCATAACGAGACCATCATTGGGAAAAGTAATGAACTAAATGACGAATTTTCATTCTCTGCAGGTGGCGGAATGCACTTCACTAGACAAAAATTGGTGGAATTAATTCCCAATAAAAAAATTGTCTGGCAGGTAACGGAAAGCAATCTTTCATTTTTGGATAATCGAAAAGAATGGGAACATACAAAACTTGCTTTTCATTTAGTTGAAAAGGAAGGTAAAACGGATGTAACATTTACGCACATAGGATTGGCTCCCCAGATTGAATGTTATAATGAATGCTCTACCGCTTGGACACATTATCTTCATAGCCTCGAAACAAAATTAAACGGTATATGAAAACCTTAATTCCTATCATTTTAATTATGTTGCTTTCTTGCAACATAAATACCAAAACAGCAAATCAAAATTCAAAACCAAAAACAATGGAAAACAAAAATTACACATCAAGCTTTGTAGTTGATGAAGACAATACAATTACTTTTAATGCTATTAAAAACTTTAGAGGGTGGTGGTCAGAGGACATTGAGGGCCTTACAGACCAACTTGGCGAGACTTTTTTCTATCATTACAAAGATGTTCATTTGTGCAAGCTAAAATTGGTGGAAGAAATTTCAAACAAAAAATTAGTGTATCTAGTTACCGACAACGAATTTAACTTCACAAAAGATAAGACTGAATGGATAAACACCAAACTAATATTTGATATTTCTTCATTAGGGGATCAAACCAAAGTAACCTTCACTCACGAAGGTCTGACTCCTCAATATGAATGTTTTGAGGTGTGTAACGATGCCTGGACAAGCTATATTCAAGGTAGTTTGAAAAATTTAATAGCAACTGGAACAGGAAAACCAAACGGAAAAGTAGGCGGACTTAATGCTGAATTAGTAAAAAAATGGGGATTGCCAAACAAATAACAACTACTGCCAACAAAGTATAAAAGCAAAAGCGGTTCTGGTGCAAACTCGAACCGCTTTTGCGTTTAATTAAGTATATTGCTAACCGAAAGGCAAGTGAGCAGTAAACCGCTACTGCTCTTATACGAGACCTTTGGCACCAATTTGCAAAATGACAGTAGAACAAAAAACATTATGGGATAAATTAGAAGCATTCCAATTGGATGATTTTGATTCTACGTTCACTTTTACTGACAGATTATGTAGAGAAAATGGCTGGAAATACGAATATGCCATTCGGGTAATTAACGAATACAAAAAGTTCATTTTTTTAATCTGTATTTCTGACCATCCGTTAACACCTTCTGACCAAGTTGACCAAGTTTGGCATTTACACCTTTTGTACACACGTTCGTATTGGACAGATTTTTGTAAAAACACTTTAGGAAGAGAAATACATCACGGACCAACTGAAGGTGGAAAAAACGAAAAAGAAAAGTTTGGAGATTGGTATTCTAAAACAAAAGAATTGTATTTACAAACATTTAATAAGAATGCACCATTAGATATATGGCCATCTTCAAAAGTAAGATTTGGAGAACTAAACTTTAGGAGAGTTAACCTTCATAGAAATTGGATCGTTCCCAAAATTAGAAAAGTATGATTAAAGAACTAACTAATTTATCACCAGCAGAAATTTTGCTTATTGAAAATCCTCAAGTAAAAGTTGACAAACTTGCAAGAGTTACTTTTTTTGACTTAATATTAAAAGAAGTACTCAAAATAGAAACTAATGAAGAATCGTCAAAAAAGGGCAAGAAAAACCCAACAGTTAGTTTAGGGAAAGCATTTTACAGCTATCAACCATTAAAACACGAATCCATATTTCTGTCTGTATTCATAAAAGATAATGAACTAAAAGTAAAACTCTCAAATCTTTTAAAAACCGCATTCGAAAAGATTAAAAATAGTGAAGACTATAAATTAAAATATATTTATTCTGACCACCGAATGAAACAATATTTTAAATCTAATTTTTTTCAAAGATTTTTAGGAGTAAAAGTCATTTCAGAAAACGGGATAAAAGTCCAAACAGAAATAAAAAGGGAACTAAAACGAATTAAGACCAATACAACCAAAAAAGTTAAGGATATAGAAGAAACACTACTTTCTCTTAATGGAAATATTGTTCTTATACCCAAAATACCGACAGAAATTTTCGAGTTAATAGAAAAAAAGAAATCCAATTATAGAAAAGAAAACACTGAATCAGTCTGGGTTGATTATGGTTACTCTGATTTGTACTACCTCAATTCATCTAAAAACCAATTCCATTTAATGGCTATAAATGATTCTGATTTTACGCCAGTCATTGAATCTGTTAACGGATTTGATGATTCATCAGGTGATAGCGGTTGCGGTTCAGATGGAGGTTGTGGTGGATGTGGAGGTTGTGGAGGTTGTGGTGGCTGCGGATAAAAAACTGGTGCCAACAATTTATATAAAAAATAGCGGTTTTTGTGCTTAAACAAAAGATAAATAATAAAATAAAGGTCAGTTATAATCCGAAAAGTTAGTGGGTAAAATCTGCTACTTTCCTTATACATAAACGTTGGCAAACATTGGAACGCAACCTTTCAACAATATGTGCATCTTTAATAAATAAGACTGAAAATCAATATTGATTAGAAAAAGGGAGTTAGATAACCCCATTACAACCTATATGATATGACAAGATTTATAAAAACAATAAAAATATACCTAGGTTTTTTATTTTTAGCTTTCATTACCAAGTCTTGTTGTGAAACAACTTACGAAATTGTTGGAAATGGAACAATAGCAGTTTATGATTTCGCAGGTCACGGTCCCTATGATGAAAACCTTATACCAATTATAAGCAGTCCTTTTACTATTCAAGTTAGAACCGAACGAATTACTATTGGTTCAAATTATAATATAAATTTAATAAATGAAGCTTATGCCACTACTTGCGCTGATAATTTTGAGAATGAACTTTTGGAAGACACTATAGAATATAGTTTTGATAGAGAATTTGTCTTAAATGGTAATACTGTTCCAGCCGACACAAATTTAAGAGACATCAATGAAATTACGCTGCTACCGACTGCAACTGGATTTGGAGTTATCTTAATCCGATTTATGCCTGAATTTATAGAAAATGCGACCTTTGAAGAAGAAAATTACCAATTTAAGGTAAAAGTCAATACCAATAATAGACTCGAATTAGAAAACACAGTCGAACTTAAATTTGAGAATCAATAAAAACGTTTCCCAACGAAGTACTGTGTTAAAAAACAAGTAAAATCGTCATTAATTTATAGCTAAAACACTTCTATATCCATTATCATATACCAGTCCTGATTTAGCGATTGAAAATGCCTATTTCGATGTTGCTCTCTTGTTCCAACGGGGTTTTGTACTGTTACGTTTGCATACAACGAGGGCTATAATTTACCGCCTAAACTTCTACATTGACGTAACCTCAATGCCATTGCAATGACACACAACGCAGCCGTCCTCTTACCACAATTTTCAAGCTAACATACAAAAGGTGTATAAATAATCACATAAATGAGTATATTGTTACGCTTATATAGGTTGCCATTCATTGCGGAATGCACACAACATCGTAAAGTACTATTAAATTATGGAAGAATTAAAATTACATTCTTTTGGACTCAATGACCATCTAGAATCTTTAAAGGAAAAATATGATTCTTTAAGAAAAAGTATGAGCAATAACACAAAGTTGACCGAATCTGAAAAAAAAGCGGAATTAGAAATTTTGACAAAAACTTTTGAAAGAGAAAAAAAGCATGCCAACAATAATCTTTATTAACACCGAATTGAAAAATTTTGCACAATGAACGGTTTTAAGTAATTGCTTGTTCTCTCCTACTTTTATACCTGTAAAGTGTGTTGCTAAACCAAGGAATTACTTAAAACCGAGATCATTACAAATCATTAAAAAACCATCTAATGAAAAAAATAATTTTTATCTTATTCATCTTATTAAGTCACTTATCATATTCTCAAGATTGGGATTTTGAAAAGCCAGACTACAAGAAAATTGAACAGAATATTAAGAAGATTAATTCAAATCTGTTTTATGAAACTTTAATGAATCGTTATTTACAGGCTGATTCAACAATGACTTTGGAAGAGAAAAGGCACTTGTACTATGGTTATACTTTTGATGAAAAATATTCACCTTATTCACGTTCGGATTATGGTGACAGTTTAAGGGTTATATTAAAAAAAGAGGCAGCGGATAGTTTGGATTTAATCAAAATAGTGGACTTTACCGACAAAATGCTTTTAGATAACCCGTTTGATTTAAGTGCTATAAATTATCAGTTGTATTCGTTGAAAGAAATGGGAAATAAAAAGTCCTTTGATGAAAAAGTTACCCAATTAAGAATTATTGTTGATGCCTTGATAAGTTCGGGCAATGGGAAAAGTAAACAAGATGCATTTTATGTCATTTACACCTCGCACGAATATGATTTATTGAATATTCTTGGATTACAATTTGGAGGGTCTCAAAGTTTAATTGAGCATTACGACTATTTGACGGTTGCAGAAAATAAATCGCAATTAGAAGGGTTGTACTTTGATGTAACTCCTTGTTTAAATTCGATGACTAAAATGATTAAAGAATAAAAAAAAACTGTACAGCAATGGGCATGAATAATTTCTTGATTTCGCCTATTTCTGAAAATTATTACGGCTTTTCTATTCATTATTATTATTTGCTAAATTAGGTGCTTGCCATACACTATTCTAATAACATAATTACAAAGCTAACATAACCAACTTATGTATCAACTCAATTACCGTTCGACTTCAAGCATAGGGTTAGGGTATAATGATTTAGAGGACATTCTAAATACAGCTATAACCGTTAATTCTGAAAAAAATATTTCGGGCTGCCTCATTTATCACAATGATAATTTTGTTCAAATATTGGAAGGCAACAAAAAGGATGTGCTTCAGGTGTATGAAAAAATAAAAGTTGATAAGCGACACCATACCGTGACCTTGCTTTGGGAAAATGAGGTGCCTAATAGGTTTTTTCCTGAATGGAACATGGCTTTCTACCGACCGGATGATAAAAACGTCCAACAGTTTGTGAGCAACCTGCTGTTACTTTCACAATTTTCTGATAGGTCATCGGGTTCTTTATTAAGTTTTTGGGCCACAGTGCAGAGAATATTGCGGGAAGGTATGGTGAGCCAGTACCAAAAAGTTTAGTTAATGAGCTATAAATCTAAAGTGGCAAACCAATACTGATGGTTCTGAATGTGATGATGGTGATGATAAAACAGCTTGTAATTTTGGTCATTTAAAATCACTATAACCTCTAAAAAATGAATCAAATCATGTATTTGGTCGAAAAATATGTTAAAATAATGATATATTCCTACAAATATTCTAAATTTAATACAGCTGGATAAGCAATGTTACGGGTAAAAAACACCAATTCCGATTCTTAAAAAAATTGGTTGTGGTGTTTTTTTTCGTTCGGTCCTAAATATAACTGCCTAAAGAGAGTTTCTATTTTATTGGGAACTAGTGCACTAAACTAATATTTTACATTATAATTAGCATTCACAATTACAGGTCTAAAAATGAATTAATTGTATATTTGGTTTTATGCTCGTTAAATTATAAAAATGATGAAGCTGACGATTACAATCAAGTATGCTATTCTGTTTTGGCTTGTTATGGCAAGCCAATCGGTCTTTTGTCAGTTAAACGATTTTAACTTTTCAGTATCGACCACTGCCGAAACATGCTCTGGCAATGGGTCTATAACGATGAGCGTTTCAGGTATTACTCCCGGCGCTACGGTATTTTACACTCTGTATGAATATCCAGATACCTCCATTCCCATTGCACAAACTTCTACAAACAGCTTTAACAATTTGGTAAGCGGTGCCTATTTGGTCATCGCTACACAAACCTTGGGAAATTTACAGAATACCCAGAGTGCCGATGCCACCATTACCGATGCCACCACTACTCTTGATTATGAAATTGGGCAAATAGAGACAGGCTCTTGTACTACCGAAAGTCTCGTAGTCAATGTGCTTCAAGGAACTGGTGTGTCTTATGAAATACTATCCGGACCTGTGACAGCACCTCCACAATCATCCAATACCTTTACGGACTTACCCGCTGGCACCTATGTGATTCGTGTATATGACAGTTGCAATAATGCGCTGACAAAGACCTTTACCCTTTTGCTTGACTCGAATGTATTTACGCTTGGTCCAACGACGCTTCCTGGAATTTTTACATCTTGTGACGAAGTAGATATTACAAATGTTGTTACTCCCGAGTTAGAAGGTACGCTTGCCTATCCTATTACCATAGATTATATTATTTTTCCTCCAGATGGCTCTACTCCCATAACATTCTCACAAACGTACAACAGTAGCCCTGAAACGCAGCTTATAGCTACAGAAATCATCGGAATTTTTGACGATGAACCTTTTGACATTCAAGTGACAGTGGAAGATCAGTGTGGACAAATCCTAACGATTACCAACGAGATAAACCCAAACCCTATCGTCTCGTTATTAACGACTCCAGGGTATTGCGGAAAAAATCTCAATGTTCAAGTGTCTCATTATTTACCACCATATACCATAGAATTTATTGAAGTGCCTAATGGCTTTGATCCTACAGAATTCAATACTATGTATCCTGGCCCTTATACCGAGCCCACGGCTATCTTTGGTAATGCTGATGAAGGTGTGCCCTATGGCACGTATAGTGTCATCGTCACCGATGCGTGTGGAAGAACCGGTAGCGAAACGTATGAAGTAGAAGAGGAACCGATAGAACCAGAATTAAATGCCTCCAATAATGGGTGTAATCCAGAATTTGGTTCATTTACTGTTTCGATTCCCGACAGGGATATTGTGTCTGCCGTTTTTACTTCGGTACCTGATGCCTACCCAGGAACACCGCCTATTGACATTTCGGGTGACATAACCAATGGCAATTTAGTTATTGATGACGTGCCAGTAGGGAATTATAATTTAGAATTGATAGACGAATGTGGAAAAATCTACTATGTAGTACTAACAATTCCTATATTCTCACCACAGCCATTTAGTGTTAACACTACACCTAATTGCGCCACACCAACTGGCACTTTACGAATCGCGAGCCCTAATGGTGATATCGAAACCGCCATAATTACGGAAGCACCTGCCAGCTTTCCACAAGCTTTACCGTATGATTATAGCTCACAGATTCTTGGTATTGGTGTTTTCTACGTGGGCAACTTACCAGAGGGCACCTATACTTTGGAGTTGACGGATAGCTGTGGCAACGCATTCGAAGTCACACAACTTGTTTCCTCCTATCAAAGTAATCCTGCCATTTATAATCTGCAACGCAATTGTGGCTCTTTTAATTTAGGGATTGAGGATACTGATGATTCTGTGTGGGACCAATCCTATTGGTTTCAAAAATATAATCCTGCATCAAATACTTGGGGACATCCTTATACAGGGGTTACTTATACAGAAGGAACCATGCCAAATAGTACAAATTCCATTGAAATAGAAAATGAAGAAATCATTTACAATATCTTTCTTGTTGGGACCTTTAGATTGATTAAAGCGTTTCAACCTTTTAACAACCCGACTTCTGGACAGCGCTGTTATGATGTATTTGCAGAATTTGATGTAACCTCAAACCTGGTGATCAATGGTGTTTATAATCTTAATTGTGAAGGCGGTACAGGACCTTCAGATTTAGTAGTGGATGTTATTGGAGTAGCTCCATATCATTTTTCTATTGTATCGCCAATAAACATTGACAACGGCAACAACCCTATCTTCTCAAACTTAAGTCCGGGGACATATACCATTCGGGTGGAAGACATTTGTGGTAGCATTTCGACGATTATTATCAACCTAGAAGATTTACTTCCTGTTGTCAATATTTTTACACCAACAGATATAGTGATGTGTACTGACATTGGCGACAATGAAGCCGTCTTTGATTTATCGCAACAGGATACACAAATATTGGGAAGTCAAAATCCTGATAATTTTACTGTGACATATCACACAAGCCAAAATGATGCAGATTCTGGAGCCAACCCCTTACCTTTTAGCTATCAAAATATAGTCAGTCCACAAACCATTTATGTAAGAGTCATTCATAACACTCTGAATGTTTGTTATGACACTACATCTTTCCAACTGATTGTTGGCAATTATCCACAGTTGGGTGCAGATGAAACCATCAGTATTTGTGATGGGAGTTTTGAAACGTTAACCGCTAATCCGGATTATTCAAATTATCTTTGGTCCACTGGAGAAACCACACCATCAATAACTGTTAACACCTCTGGAACTTACACAGTCACAGCATCCCAGAACTACAATGATTTTTACTGTGAGGCTAGCAAAAACTTTACTGTGTATGTCTCCAGCATTGCCAATATAGAAAACATAACACGTATCGATTTTTCTACCGACAACAATTCTATTTCTGTCGAAGTTTCTGGACTCGGAGATTATGAATATTCATTGGATGGCACAAACTATCAGGATGAAAATTATTTTGGTAATTTACAAACAGGTGAATACACAATCTATGTTCGGGATAAAAATGGCTGCGGAGTTGTGACTGAACAGGTCTATCTTTTAAATTACATGAAATTTTTCACCCCAAATGGTGATGGTGAAAATGAGGTGTGGCAAATTTTAGGTTCCCAATTTGAGCCCGATTTAGACATCCGAATTTATGATAGATTCGGCAAACTTTTGACAGCCTTTAAAGGCAGTGATGAGGGTTGGAATGGTCGTTACAATGGTTATAACATGCCGAGCAATGATTATTGGTTTGTTGTGGAGCGTGGCAATGGACGCACATATAAAGGTCATTTCACTTTAAAAAGATAAAATTTTCTCCCACCAAAAGAATATTACCAAGTTATATTGAATAAAAAAAGGGTGTCATTCGTAGATGACACCCCTTGCTACTAACAAGAAATTGGTTAGTTGATTAGTTTTTTATTGACTTAATCGAATTGGTTTTTGAATCAGAAAACAGGCGAGCTACATATATAACTTTTGAAAATGAAGTGGCATCGATGGTTGTTTCTAAAGCATTTGGTGACACTTTAATGACTTTGTATTAGTTCGAATAAACTCTCACATAATCCACTACAAACTCTTGTGGAAAAATGGAATCATCCACTTCTGGGCCTCCAAAGTTTCCTCCGATTGCCATATTGAGAATGATATAAAACGGTTGGTTGAATGGCCACGTGCTATCATTTTTGATCTCTGGCGAAAACGTATAGGTTAGTTGGTCATCAATAAAAAACTCAATGGCGTCTTCGGTCCAATTGGCTTTATAGATATGAAAGCCTTCTTCAATGTCTGTAAGGGTTGTGATTTTTGTGTTTTTGGATTGGCCATGACTGTCTGGTGTGTGAAGTGTGGAATGGATTTCATGCGGATTTTTGCCAACGTATTCCATGATGTCCACTTCTCCACATTTTGGCCAACCCACCTTTGAAATGTTACTGCCCAACATCCATATTGCAGGCCAAATACCTTGACCTGTGCTTAACTTTGCCCGAACTTCGATGGTGCCATATTTAAATTCAAATTTCTTGGCAGTTGTAATGCGTGATGAATGATACTTGTCTTCATCTTTGGTAGCCGTTATGATTAAATATCCATCCTTGACTGCTGCATTTTCTTTTGTATATAATTGACGTTCATTATTGCCCCAACCACAGTTAGGACAGCCATCACCCATCTCGTAGTTCCAGTTGGATTCGTTTAAGACATCCCCTTCAAATTCTTCTTCAAAAATTAATTGAGATGTTTCTTGCGAAAACCCAAAGTCAGTTGCAAACAGAAGGATATAGAAGACATATTTCATTAGTTCAATTCAAATTTTGAAGTTAAAGTTGCGTTGGAATCGCCGCCAACAAATACAGAAAAGTCACCCGGTTCTACCATAAATACACCCTGATTTGAATAAAACCCCAACTCCTCCTCTGTTAACTTAAAAGTGACATTTTTGGTTTCGTTGGGATTCAATTCTACTAACACAAAGCCTTTAAGCTCTCTTACGGGTCTTGTAACACTTGCGACTTCGTCTCGTACATATAATTGGGCTACTTCTTTACCTTTAACTTTTCCTGTATTGGTGATATCAACAGACACTTCAAACATAGTGTTTGATAGCTTGCTGACTTTTAAATTTTTATATGAAAACGTAGTATAGCTCAATCCATACCCAAATGGATACAGAGGTTCATTACTCACATCCGAGTAATGCGACCAGAACACTTCCCCTGGTGCTGGCAAGTTTGGCCGTCCTGTACTTTTATGGTTGTAATAGATGGGCACTTGGCCTACATTTTTAGGAAAGGTCATTGGCAATTTCCCGCTTGGATTATAATCTCCATATAACACCTGCGCAATCGCATTGCCACTTTGAGTGCCAAGATGCCAAGCTTCAACAATGGCCGGTATGTTGGCATCGGCCCAATTGATGGTTAATGGCCGCCCATTATTTAGCACCAACACTATATTTTTGTTTGCTTTATACACTGCTTCCAGTAATTCTTGCTGTACTCCGGGAAGATTTAGGTCAGTTCTACTGCGACCTTCTCCCGTTTGCAACCCGTGTTCACCAAGTACCATCACTACTACGTCAGCCTTTTTCGCAGCCAATACTGCAGCTTCAAACCCACTTTTATCAGTTGTATTAATAGTCAACTCTTTTGGAAATAATACTTCTCCGGTGACAACATCGGCACCCTTAACGTAAGTTACTGAATTCCCTTGGTAGGCCTTCATTCCTTCCAAAACAGAGACGGCAGTATTGTCATCTGCTCCTATGCGCCAACTCCCCAATGGACTTGTTTTATCAGTTGCCAAAGCACCAATCAAGGCAATTTTTTGACCCGATTTTTTTAATGGCAATAGATTGTTTTGGTTCTTAAGTAGTACAATTGATTTCTTTGCAACATCGAGAACAGCATCATTAAAACGTTTGCTTCCTGTGACTTCTTTTTCTGTTTCTTCGTTGCAATATTTATATGGGTCATCAAAAAGACCCAATTCAAATTTCACTCTTAAAATACGTTTCACCGCATCGTCAATTAATGTTTCGTCCACTTTTCCAGACTTCACAAGTCCTGCCAATTCCTTGACATAACCATAGGATTCCATATCCATATCAGAACCACCTTTAATCGACAATTCAGCAGCTTGTTGAAGGTCTTTTGCTTGTCTATGGGCAATCATTTCTGCCATAGAACCCCAGTCCGATACCACAAAGCCATTAAAATTCCATTCACCCTTGAGTATTTCACGTTGCAAGAAACTATTTCCAGTTGCTGGAACGCCATTTAATTCATTGAACGAATTCATAAAAGTCCTAACGCCAGCTTCTGAAGAAGCTTTGAATGGAGGAAAAATTATATTATATAAGGTTGAAGTGCCAACATCTACCGTGTTGTAATCGCGACCAGCCTCTGCAAATCCGTAACCTGCAAAATGTTTAGCACATGCAACAATGGTTTTGGAGGAGGCTAAATCATCACCTTGAAATCCTTGAACTCTAGCGATGGCAATTTTAGAACCCAAATATGGGTCTTCCCCAGCACCTTCCATAACGCGCCCCCAACGGGCATCGCGAGAGATGTCAACCATCGGTGCGAAGGTCCAATTGATACCAGCTGCTGCGGCTTCTTCTGCTGCAACTTGAGCAGATAGTTTCATCGCTTCCAAATCCCAACTGGCGGCTTCTGCAAGAGGAATTGGACTGATGGTTTTATAACCATGTATAACATCAAAACCGATAATCAAAGGAATGCCTAAACGTGTTTCTTCGACCGCTATTTTTTGCACTGCCCTAACCTCCTTAACACCACGTACATTTAACATGGAACCCACCCAACCTTTTTTGATGTGCTCGTATTTTTTTGCCGCATCACCACCTTTTGGTACTGGGCCTGTTACATCCCAAAATCCGTTGTACTGGTTCATTTGACCTATTTTTTCTTCCAAGGTCATTTTACTTAAGAGTGAATTCACTTTGATGTCAATCGAATCTACTTCTTTTGTTTTCAAAGTATCCTTTGAAGGAGCAACTTCAGTTGCATTGGCATCCAAACAAGATACCAATGCAATCACAAGGCTGAAACAAATTACTATAAAAAAAAGTTTTTTCATCTATTGGTAAACTCTAACGTAATCAATTTCCATTGAAGATTCTGTAAAACCTGGATCCACAGTTCCACCAAGACTTCCGCCCATAGCAACGTTCAGAATCAAGAAAAAATCACTGTTAAAGGGTGTTGCAGCACTGTTAGGAACTGAATGATATACCGTATCGTCCACCAATAATGTGATAAGCTCTGGCGTCCACTCTACCGTATAGATATGAAACTCCGTAGTAGATGTTGGTACGGATGTAGAACCAGAATTACCACCACCTGGAGACACCCCAGGATAATGCAAGGTTCCCAATGTTGTGTTCTTATCCTGACCAGTTTGCTCCATAATATCTATTTCACCACAGCCCGGCCAAGGGTTGACGTCATAATCGGCGCCAAGCATCCAGATTGCTGGCCATGCACCTATTCCTGCGGGAAGTTTGGCTCTCACTTCCACCCTTCCATTAGTGAATTCAAATAAGTTTTCAGATTTTAATCGAGCTGAAGTATATCCACCTCCATTAGCTTTAGCTGTGATTTTAAGGAAGCCGCCATCTACAATCACATTTTCAGCATTATTAGTGTAAGTTTGTAATTCTCCATTACCCCAACCTCCAGCACCTAGATCGTAAGTCCAGTTTGCTGTATTAGGTGCGCCATCGGTATCGAAATTATCTTCCCATACCAAATCTGTATATTGTGTGATAAAGCCTTCTTCTACTCCTGGTTCTTGAGACGTAATGATAAACCACCAATTGAATTCGCCATTGCCGTCAGTTGTAGTCAGAACCAATTCATTAGAAACCGATCTGTCAAAAATACGATACTGATGATTGCCACCTGTATAATAGCCAATAAAAGCTGTCCCCGTTAGGGTAAGTGTCTCAACTCCTCCAGGGGCAATAAGTCCCCAATTTTCAGAATAATCGGACAAAGGATAATTTAAAACATCCGCACCTTGCAACTCTCCACCACCAACACCACCGAGTTCATTAATCAACGGATCGCGACCAAATACTGTTCCATTTGTGTTGGTTGTGGGATCGTCATTGGTATTGTTGGTAATATGTGTGAATGTACCATCGATATTAAATACATAACGGTCGTCATACATACCAGCTCCCGCTTTTTCTTCTGGCCCAGCACCATACCATTCTGCTAGAACATTTCCCGCCACGGGACCAAGACCAAAATGTTTCGGTTTTTCAGATTTGATACGCCATGTTTTACTGCTATCGCCTACCAGTTTTTCTATTAAATCTGCTGGAGGAGCGTATGTTACAAGAACTTCAACATCAATACTTATTGAAGATGTGACCCCACCTGTCCCAATAGCCACCACAGAAACCTGATAGGTATTGACTCCTAGGTTTGTAAAGGTAATGGATGCATTTCCTGAAGGGGTGACTTGCTGTCCAACCGATGTAACATATTTAAATCCTACAGCATTATCAGCACTGGCAGAAAAATTGATAACCCCAGAACCATCTCCATAAGGATTGTCAGCATCCTGTCCTACAACTTCAGCCGTTACCACGATGTTGGTTGGCGTTATGATATCGCCGATATTATTGTCTTCTTTACATCCCACAAACAGAATCATTGCGAGAAGAAGTGTGCATAAAAATTTTAAATTTCTCATAATCTTTTTTTTTTACTATTTGTAACTTTTAGTTAGTTAAGGTTAACTCGTCATAGTAATACACTGAACCATCTCCGTTGACACCAAAATCAAAAAAGATAACAACCCTTACATAACTGGCAGCAGGTGCGCCGCTAAAATCATAAACCAATTCTTCCCACGAATTTGTCACAGTGGTTGTTAAATCCACCTCATGTACTATGCTAGAATCTTGATTTTCTAATTTCAGTTTTACAATAGCACCCAGTTTTGGCGACCATGTTTTAACGCTTATCTTACTATAAGATACTAAATCTAACGCTGGAGTAGTTTCAAAAAATGCTCCAGCCCATACCTCAGATCCACTTGTTTTAGTTAGTTGAGCTACATTGCCAGTTGTATTGATTCCTGACATATCTGGATTAGCAACAACTTCAACATTCGCTATATTACCAAAGGATGTGAATGTCGGTGCAGCACCTTCAAAATCTTGGAATCCAAGAGGTGGCAATCCTCCACCTTCATTTACCAATTGAATCTGATCATAATAGTATTCAGACCCATCTCCGTTGACACCAAAATCAAAGAATATCACAATTCTCACGTAAGTCGCAGTAGGAGCGCCACTAAAATCATACACCAATTCTTCCCAAGCATTTGTTGTATTGGTATTCAAATCTACCTCATGAACAATACTTGCATCTTGGTTCTCCAATTTTAATTTAACCACGGCCCCTAATTTAGGTGACCAAGTCTTAACGCTTATTTTATCGTAAGAGACCAAATCGATTGGTACAGTTGGTTCAAAAAATGTACCCGCCCAAACTTCTGAGCCAGCAGTCTTTGTCAGTCTGGCAACGTTGCCAGTGGTATTAATTCCAGAAGGATCTGGATTAGCGATGACTTCAGTATTGGCAATATTACCAAATGATGTAAAAACAGGAGGCGTTCCTTCAAAGTCTTCAATCATGGAAGTTGTAGTTCCTGAAGCAGCTCTATAGAAATAGAGATTATCTACGAAAATAGTTCCGCCTGCTGGATTGCCATCAAATTTGAATTGAATGATGTCGGCAAAATTGACTAATGGGTTTTGATTCGTAAAAAATGATAGTGGAATATTAAATGATGTCCATTGTTGTGCTGTTAATTCCAAATCGTATGCCGTTTCATTTGGCCCAGAACTGATTGGAGAAATTTTGGCATCGTTGTCATCAGCAGTCCAAATATCAAGATGTAAAAACTCCATTTGAGATGCATCCACCGAACCCCCCAATTGAATACCTTCATAATTTAAATTTCCATATTGGATAATATTGCTACCATCAACAACAATTTCATTAAATGTGGTACTTTGCCCCCAATTTGGATAAAAATCAGTTCCTGGTAGGTTTTCATAAGCATCACTATATACAGAAATCACATTGCCAGGTTGTCTTACCGGTTGACCTGGTGCGGCTTGAAGAGGTTGCAATATTGCAGTTACTTCAAATTCTTCGGAATAAGTTGTGGTTTCTATAGCAGCACTGAATGCAGTGACTGTAATGGTGTAAATTCCGGCTTCCTGATAAACGAATGATACAGTGTCGCCAATATTTCCTTCGACAGGAGTACTTCCTGCTTCTCCAAAATCAACCTCGTAAGACATTGCAAAATCGGCAGATGCCATTACATTGACCTGTTTTGAAATTGTTGGGTCATTTTCTATAGTCACCACTAAATTTTGAGGTGCTTGAAAAGATACAACGAGAGATTGATTTACCGAAGTACTTAATCCGTTTAAACCATTCGCTATAATAGTTAATTCATAGCTACCTTCTTCATAAATGTGGTTGACACTTGTGCCTGGTCGAATGACATCTGAAGATTCAGAACCATCTCCAAAAGCCACATTGAAATTGGCAACTCCTTCACCCAAAGGTGTAATAGTGACTAGACCTGTATTGTCTTGAGTAACACGCACTGCGGCAGACACATTGGTTGGAGCGGCGATGTTATTGATATTCACAACGTCATCCTCTTCCGAACATGCAAAAATGGCAGAGACCATTACTACAATTGCTAATAAATACTTTAAATTTTTCATCTGTTTATTTTTATTTTTTCTTTAACTCAGATGGAATTCGCCATGAATGATGCGGCAAATTTCCCACACGTTTTTTTAGTAACCATCATTTTGTAACCAACGATTTCCTGCCAATTCTATCTCTATTCTAGGTATTGGGAATAGTACATTTCTAGCAGTAAATCCAGGAATTGAGCTTGTTTGACCTAATCGTACTTGGTCAAAGAAACGATGACCTTCTCCCGCCAATTCCAATCGTCTTTCGTTATATATATCCTGGGTAAGGTTGCCACCTGAAGAAGTAATGTCGTCCAAGCCTGCTCTTTCCCTTACCAAATTAGTATAATCCCTTGCTTTGGAATCATTGAGGCCACTTCTATTAAATGCCTCGGCAGCCATCAACAATACATCAGAATAACGAATGGCACGATAGTTATTGCTGTGTGTTAAATGTTGGTCTGGTTGTTGCGCTTCACTATAAGGAATATATTTTTTGTTATAGTAGCCTGTATAATCATCCGTATTTCCTACACTAAAAGTGACATCAGGTCTTGCTGCCACAAAAGCTTCCATATCTAATATAGTGACATCTCGCCTTATATCATCAGAAGAATAGGCGTTGAATAATTCTGCCGTTGGAGGATTGAAGCTAAAACCGTCAGTATATGGAGCATAATTTCCTCCATTGAACCTTGGGCCCATAAAGCCGACAGCTATGTTTCCTTCTACACATTGGAAACAATCAAAACTTGCGCCCTCACCACCAAAATATTGAACCTCAAATACTGATTCGCTGTTATTCTCATTTGAATTTAAAAAAACCGTACTGTAATCATCCACTAACTGATACTGGCCAGAAGTTATAACCTGATCTAGTGTTGTTGCTGCTTCTGGGAATTTATCTTGATACAAATATATCTTGCCCAATAAGGCTAATGCCGCCCCTTTGGTCGCTCTTCCGTTTTGGGATTGTTGCCAAGGCAAACTTTCAATCGCTGTTGTAAGATCTTGCTCTAATTGTGCATATACTTGTGCTTTAGGAGTTCTGTCAATGGTTTGTGAATCTTCTATGGTGATTCTTCCATCCAAATACATAGGAACATCACCAAAAAATTTAACCAATTCAAAATAGTAATACGATCTTAAAAATAAATTTTCAGCCAGCAATTCGTCCTTGCCTTCAAAATCGATTTTATCTTTAAACTCCACAATGTAATTAGCTCTACTGATACCTGCATACATCCATTGAAAAATACTCCTCAACGCACCATTATCGGCTGTATGGGTCATATCATCAATCTGTTGCCAATCTAAAACATCGGTTTGGTCTCCACCACCACAAAGACTATTGTCTGATGCGATTTCACCCAATATATTATTGAGATACGTTGTGGAAAGTAGATCATAGACACCAATCAAAGCATCTTCATAATCAGATTTTGAATTGAAATAATTTTCGGTATTTTCCGCACCATCTGGTAATATCTCTAAATAGTCATCGCACGAATAACAAATGAAGATGACAAATAGCGCAATAATTTTTTTAAAATTCTCTTTCATGTTTATATAATTAAAATGAAACATTGATTCCTGTTGTAAATGTTCTTGTATTTGGATATTGTCCCAAATCGACTCCTGCTCCGTTAGGACTTGCGTTTGACACGTCTGGATTGTATCCTGAATATTCCGTAAAGGTATAAAGGTTGTTCACTGCGACATATACCCTAAATTTATCCAAATGCATTTTGCTTAAGAATTTTGCTGGAATAGAATAGCCTAATTGTACATTTTGAATTCTTAAGTACGAGCCATCTTCCACATAGAAAGAGGAGAACAATTGATTATTGGAGGCCGTACTGGATGCTCTTGGAACCGTGTTTGAAGTTCCTTCACCCGTCCAACGATTTAAGTATAAATCTGGTTTATTGCTATAAGTTAGAAAACGCTCATAACTTCGGACAATATCATTACCAAGAGATGCATATAAGGTTGTACCAAAATCAAATTGACGATAATCCAAGTTGAGATTGAAACCCATAGTGAAATCTGGAATCGGGTTTCCGATGACCGTTAAATCATCACTACTACCGAATTCTATTACACCATCACCATCCACATCCACATATCTTAAATCACCCGGTTGAGCGTTAGGCTGAATTGCATGTGCATCTATTTCTGCCTGATTTTGAAAAACTCCGTCGGTTTGTAGTCCATAAAACACTCCAATAGGTAAACCTGTTTGAAATCTGGAAGTGCTATTGGCTAAATTATGTAAGCCTCCTGGAAGAAATCCTGCAGAATTATTAACCTGAAGTGCTTTATTCTTTATGCTGGTAAGATTATAGCCTACACTCATTTTAAAATCATCCGTGAACTCATGATTAAAATTAAGACTCAAATCAATTCCTTTGTTTTCAACACTTCCAGCATTGACAACTGGTGGAGAACTTCCTGGTGCGGAACCACCCAAAATACCAGAAATTTCAGGAACCAATAGCAAATCTACCGTCTTTTTTCGGTAATAATCAACTGTTAAATCCAATGTATTGTTCAAGAAAGAAACATCAAATCCAATATTGGTTTGGTAGTTCGTTTCCCATTTTAAATTAGGATTTGCCAACGCACCTATGGCATTACCATTCGATAACAGTCCATTAAAAGGATATGTTGCTTCACCTGTTGTACCTTGTAGCAAACCAATCCATCTATAACTACCTATCTTATCATTACCTGTGATACCCCAACTTCCTCTAACTTTTAGTGAATTGATAGCATCTACATTAAAAAAATCTTCATTAGTAACCACCCAACCCGCTGATACAGATGGAAAATATCCAATTCTTTCATTTGGCCCAAATCTGGTGGATGCGTCCCTTCTGACCATTCCGGAGAAAAGATATTTATTATCATAATCGTATTGAATACGCCCAAATACCGAATACCATCTGTCTTCATTTCTGCCATCAGACGATGTTACCAAACTTTGTGTTACTTGTGCCTGACCGTCAACCACTACAACTTGAGTTATGGATTGTGAGTTTCCTAAATAGGCATTATCCCAGGTTTCTGGCCCACTATTTAATGGTCCAGAACCAAAGAAACCTTTATAACTTTCACTTCTTATGGATGTTCCAAGTAAAGCACTCACGTTATGTTTACCAAATGATCTGGTATAATCAATAAAATTCTCAAATGTAAAGTCGAATGAATGTTGAGAATTTTCAGAGACAGATCCGTATACATCCCTGATACCATCATTGTTCCTATCCAAATCAAAAGCAGTTGGATCATCTGGATCTAAACTCACATTATTAACGACTTTTCCAAGTCCATAATATTGTAGTGGCGAAAAAGCTCTACCACCATAATCTGAATAATTAAAATTAAAACGGCTTGTTGCTTTTAAATCAGAAAATACCTGATATTCCAACTCCACTTTACCCGTAAAACGATCAGCCCGGCCTTCATTGTATGTATTATTGATCAATGCCAACGGATTGATGATTTCGCTACCCTGCTCCGTACCTATATATGAATAACCTCTAGATATTCCAGCACCATCAGTACCATCATAGACTGGTGTCAAAGGTGATGCATTCAATGCATAGTAAAGGGCCGACCCTCTCCCTCCTTCAGGAATTCCTTTGCTTCTAATATTAGTGTACAAGAGAAAGGTATTTAGCTTGAACTTTTCTGAAAGGTCTATACCAAAATTATTTTTAACAGTCCATCTTTGATAATTGGATTTGTCACTTGCAATAACACCATCTTGTGCAAAATAACTAGCACTTATTCCGTAAGTTATGTTTTCTGAACCACCGACGGCGCTTAAATTATGACTGAACATTGGAGCTCTGTCGAACAATTCATTTTGCCAATCTGTATTGGTAGTCAAATCCTGTAAGTTCGGATAAGGAATTACATTTCCGTCAACTGCTTCGCTTTCGTTAACATACAATGCATACTCAAGATTATTCATTAAATCCAAACGATTTTCAGCCTCTTGAATAGAATAGTATGAATTGTAGGAGAATTTAGTTTTTCTGTCTTTTTTACCAGTTTTAGTGGTTATTAATATAACACCGTTGGCACCTTGTACCCCATAGATGGCCGAACTTGCATCCTTAATGATATCCATCTTCTGAATATCGTTAGGGTCAATGATACTTAAATCACTTCCAATATTTACACCATCCACAATTACTAAAGGTGAATTATCGCCATTAGTAGTAATACCCCTAATTCGAATATTCAAGGAAGCTCCTGGAGACCCAGAATTAGCATTTACCTGAACACCAGCCGCGCTACCTTTTAATGCTTCTTCAATTCGTGTAGGGTTATTTTCGGAAATCTTGTCTGCACTCAAACTTGAAAAGGCTCCAGTAACTAATTCTTTTCGCTGTGAACCATAACCAATAACCACAACTTCTTTAAGGGCTTGTGTATCTTCGACCAAAACCACATTAATAGGGCTACCATTTTTTACAGTGATTTCTTGATCTATATAACCTATATAGGAAAATACCAAAATGGAATTTATCGGAACATCGGTTATTGTATAGTTACCATCAAAATCTGTTGTGACACCTTTCGATGTGTTTTTAATTAAAATGTTTACTCCAAGCAGTGGTTGGTCAGAGACATTTTCTTTTACAGTTCCACTTATGGTAACATTCTGACCGAAAGTAACGGTCGAAATAAGTAGTACTAGTACACGTAAAATTTTTGCTGTCATATTTTTTAAATCTTATAAAAACAAACTTAAAGGTTTACAATGTAATATGTGCAAATTGTGACACTACAAAAAATATACATCGCAAAAAAAACACATATATTTTGCGATTTTATCAATAATATACTGAAAACATTGGTTTAACAAGATTTTAAGAAATAGATACTATATCGAGGTAGTTGTAATAAAAATAGGTTTTGTAGTGGTAATGTATAGGTAAAATTTTAAATTGTAGTGGCTCTACATTTCAAGGATGTAATTTGTTAAGCTATAATCATGTGGTAAATCCATTTTTTTTCGCAAACGATAGCGTTTAACTTCTACACTCTTGGGTGAAATATTTAAGAGTGGCGCAATCTCTTTGGAAGAAAGGTTTAATCTTAAATAAGCACAAAGTTTTAAATCGTTTGGAGTGAGGGAAGGGTGTTTGGATTTTACCTTTTTAAGAAAATCCTTATCGGCATTATTGAAGGCTTCCTGAAAGAATTTCCAATCGTCTGTATTGTTGATGTTTTTATCAATAAATTTAATAACTGGCTTTAGAGAATGGGTATCATCAGAGTTTTTTAATTCTTCCTTAACAGTATTGAGGAATTCATTTTTCTTTATCAAACTCATCGTTGATATTGCCAACTCTCTATTTTTATTATCAATATCCTGTTGCAGTTTTTCGTTTTCAACCTGCATTAGTTGTTGCTCACTCTCTAATTGTTTCAATTCCAAATCGCGCTTATTTTTCTGAAGCAGTTTTTCCTTTTGTTTCTTGTAATAGTTTTTATACAAAATATGCATGAGTATCGAAAAAAGCAAGACACCCAATATATACAAGCAGATCATAAGATTGGTGATGTACCAAGGTTTCTGTATCTTAAATTCATATTTGGATACATTAGACGACAAGGTATTCCCTACTCTAGCCCTTACATTGAATATATAATCACCATATGGTAGGTTTTTAAACAAAACTGATGGATTGGTCGTCCAATTACTCCATTGTTCATAATAACCGTTTAATTGATACTGATATTCTGCAATTAGATTTTTGTCATATTCTGGAACACTATATGTAAATTCAAAATTATTTTGGTCGTTTTTAAATTCAACAAATATTCCTTTGTCAACAAAATTAGGATTGCCATTTATATTATAATTTGAAACTGTATTAATGTCAACATCATAAGATTTATGATTCAATTTGTCTAAATCAATAATCACATAACCCGTTGATGTTCCGAGAAGATATTTATTGCCTTCTAAATAAGAAATCGTTTCGTAGCCCACCATTTCCTTTCTTAAAGATTGTGGAAAGGCGATTGAAGTAACACTTGGCATATTACTCAACTTACCTGGAGACATATAATTCAAATTTTTATCAGAAAATCCCCAAAGCTTCTTGTGATGAGAATCGGCTATCAACTTGCCAGATGTATAATGATTGGGTTGAAACATAGCGCTAAAAATACTGTCCTTAATAAACACATTATCTTTATTGTTGTAAGTAAAAACACCGCGCTCGTAAGCATAAATGATTTGGTCATTGTATTTTATCAGACTGGAATTGACTCCCTTTGTTAACTTCGGTATTTTTTTTACAGACCGAACTTCCGTAAGTTCATCGTTAACCTCAAGTTCAAAAACTCCTTTATATTCATGACTCACAAAAATTTTGTTTTTATTCGGTAGCTCAAAGTACTTAGATGAGATATCAAAACCTTCTAATTTGTTCTTGAATTTCCATGACCCATTCTGTTTGTGTAGAATATTGATACCAACGAAATTTCCTTGCAATAAAATATTTGGATTATCCGGATAGGGTTTAATATTCCATGTTCCTGGAGTATTTGCGATCATTTCAGCTTTCCCATCCTTGATTATAAAGGTCCCTATATTGTGGCCACAAAAAAGAGTATTGTCTTCTTCAACCAAACACCAAACCTGGCCTTTCGTGCCTTCCACAAATGTGAATTCATCATCTCCAACCACCATTTTATAAAAAAGTCCTTGATTTGTTCCCAAAAACAATTTGTCTTTAAAAATAATAGAAGCATAGACAGTCCCAAGTTTTCCCTCATAATCGTTGTAACTGCTAAAGGGGGAATTCATATTAATAACATTGATACCATTATCCAACCCAAGCCAAATATTGTTATCCATGTCTTCAAATAATGATAAAACGGTATTGTTGCCCAACCCCTTCCTTTGATCAATATCATAAATAAATTCTCCATTTTTATCTAAATAGACCATTCCATTAGAAATGGTACCCAGGATGAAATTTCCATTTTTTAGTTGGATACTACTGTAAACGCTCAATTTTGACACCAAGTCTGAAGATTGAACGGTCCATTTTGAAAGTTCATTTGATTTCCAAACATAAAAACCTTTCTCCTGTGTTTCCATGAGCAACCGTCCTTGTGTTTCAAAAATGTTAACAAGGATATTGGTTTTTATGATATCATCATCACAGACTAGTTGGGAAGTTCCGTTCTCAATTTTAAAAACACCTTCATCAATACTTTGATAATAAATGCTCCCATTGACCTTGAACATTTTAGGAATGGAATGTCCTGAATTGATTATTTTACAGGAATCGTTGGTAGAATCGTAGATGTAAATACTATTCAGCGATTGAAACAGCACAAATCTATCAACAGAAATAATGTTCCAAAACTGCTCATCTTCAATGAGTTGAATATTTAATTTTTGGGATAAAGATGTATATGTTAGTTTTCCCAATTTATTATGTTGCCAATAACCAAAATCCATGTAACAGCCTGTATAAATTCTGTCACCAATCACATGAACAGACCTAAAAACAGATTCATTTTGTGAAGGATACAGCTGCCATTTGGCACCATTAAATTCTAAAAGACCTTTATTATTGGCTACATAAATATATTTATTATCAGCTTGTGAGATGGACCAGTTTTGGTTCTCTGCACCATAAGTTTTAGAATCATATAATTCAATAGGTGGTAATTCTTGAGCCTTCAACAAGAAAGAAATCAAGAAAATTCCAATCAAACAATAAAAATTCTTAACCAACAACTATGAAAAATATATGTAAATTGAAATAACGATTAAACAAACAATGATGCCCACAGGTTTTACGTATTTCCATGGAGAAATATCCACTTGCTTGGTGTATTCCAGTTCAAAAGCTTCTTGTCTTGGCCTTATTTTTCCTATAGCCAGCATAATCAAAATATTGAGAACAAATAATATAGCCATAACGTGCAAAAAGTGCGGATAAGCTCCTGCTTCCACCAATTTTAAAGCAGCAGCATCTGTGACTCCAGAAGCTTTGGCATCTGCAAGCGCTTTTCCAACAAAATGTGGCTTTAAAATAAATTGACTCAAAATATATAAAACTGAACCCGAAACAACTCCAATTTTTGCAGCGATGGCAGGAACTCTTTTAGTGGCATAACCCACAACAATGATGGTGAAAATCGGAATACTGTAAATACCGTTAACTTCCTGCAAATAGGCAAACAAACTACCAGCATTTGCAATTAGAGGCGCAATGAACATTGCTGAAAATGCCAACACAATACCAAATATTTTACCATATCTTACAACGGTTTTTTCATCCGCATTTTTATTGATATGCTGCTTGTAGATGTCCAATCCAAACAAGGTTACTGAACTGTTTAAAACACTGTTGAAAGAACTTAAGATGGCTCCAAATAAAACAGCCGCAAAGAACCCGACCAAATATTTTGGTAAGACGGCGCGCACCAATTCTGGATATGCCAAATCGCTTGAGGCCAAACCTCCTTCAAAATAATGATAGGCAATGATTCCCGGCAATACCAAAATTAATGGTCCCAATATTTTCAGAAATGAAGCAAGTAACAAACCTTTCTGACCTTCTGCCAGGTTTTTTGCTCCAAGGGCTCGTTGTATAATTTGTTGATTTGTTCCCCAATAAAATAATTGAACGAGCATCATTCCTGTGAAAATTGTACTGAATGGTACCTCCTGTCCTGGTTGTCCCATGGATTTAAACTTTTCAGGGTTTGCAGACATTAACGTATCTATCCCTGTCAGCATACTTCCATCACCAATTGCCATAAGCCCGAAAACGGGGATTAAAAGACCTCCAATGATAAGGCCAATTGCATTGATACTATCAGAAACAGCAACTGCTTTTAAACCTCCAAAAACCGCGTAAATTGAACCTATGATGCCGATACCCCAAATACAAATCCAAAGAGCTTGTGTATTGGACACATCAAGCAATTCTGGAACGTTGAACATGCCACTGATTGCCACAGAACCAGAATATAGAATTACAGGAAGTAACACCACCACGTATCCTGTCAGAAACAAACCTGAAGTGATTGTTTTAGTAGCTACATCAAAACGCTTTGATAAGAATTGAGGTACTGTAGTTAAGCCTCCCTTTAGATATCTTGGCAATAAAAATATGGCTGTAACAACCATGGCTATCGCTGCGAGTGTCTCCCATGCCATTACGGATAATCCATCTGTATAAGCGCTACCGTTTAATCCTACAATCTGCTCTGTTGAAAGATTTGTTAAAAGCAGTGACCCGGCAATCACTCCAGCCGTGAGGCTTCTTCCTCCTAAAAAATAGCCATCAGATGAACTTTCATCAGTACTACGGGTTGCAAAATACGATATGACCGCCACTAAAAGCGTAAAGCCTACAAATGAGATAATTCCAAGCATAATATGAGAAGTGTTTAGTTAGTATTTAGTTGTGCTTCAATATACACAGGTAAATGGTCAGAAGGGTATTTTAAGTCCTTACTATCGCTCAAAACTGCGTATTTATTGACTTTAATGTTATTTTTGCTTATAAAAATATAATCGATTCTTCTAATTACAGGTTTGTCAAATTCAAAATTATTAAAGGTTCCAGAAGGTCCGAAAGGTTCTGCTATGCTCACTTCCTTTGAATCGACTAATTTACTTTTTATTAATTGAATATTTTCAGTTTCGGGTTCTAAATTGAAATCACCCATCAGAAAAACCGGCAATATTTCGTTGGTAAACTCTTTTATCTTATTCAAAATCAAACTCGTACTATTTGCCCTTGCTACCACTCCAACATGGTCAAAATGCGTATTGAACACCCAAAATTGTTTTTTTGTAGTCAAGTCTTCAAACAATGCATAGGTACAAACACGATTGCAAGCGGCATCCCAACCCATGGATACCTTGTCTGGCGTTTCGGACAACCAAAATGTTGAACCTTTGATAATTTTTAATTTGGTTTTATTGTAAAAAATGGCTGAATATTCTCCTGCATCTTTTCCATCATCGCGTCCAACACCAATGAAACCATAATTTGTCATTGTACTATCGATATATTGCATTTGATTTGGCATGGCTTCTTGAACTCCAAACACATCAGGTGCATAAAATTGGATTTGGCCTACCATCCAATCTTTTCGGTTGTTCCAACTGTTTTCACCTTCTTTTGGATAGTCCAGTTTAATGTTATAGGTCATCAATTTTAAGGTTTCTTGAGAAAACATGTTAAAAGTGAAACTCAACACAAATAGACACAGGATATATTTTTTCATATTCGGAGACTTAATCATTCTGATAAATATTAGTTGGATTTCCTCTTAAGCGTTCAAAATTCTTATAATTTCTATCAACGGATTCTTTGGCTGCTTGTTCAAATTCCTTGTTGGTCACATTATACTGTGCTTGTAATTCCGCCAATTTAACTATTAAATTCTTCTCAATCGAGTCGTACGAAGCATCATCTATTAGGTTTTTAATCTCTTGTGGGTCGGTTTTTAAATCATACAATTCCCATTGGTCGATATCATCATAAACATGAATCAGTTTGTAGCGATTGGTTCTTACACCATACATTTTTTTGACCATGTGAAAGGCAGGGAAATCATAATAATGATAATAAATCGCATCTCTAAAATCATCATTGTTAGCTTGTCCTGTCATCAAAGGCTTTAAGGATTTTCCCTGCATATCTTTTGGGATATCGACACCCGCAAAATCCAAAAACGTTTCGGCAAAATCCAAATTTTGCGTCAAAGCAGTAATTTCTGTCCCTTTTTTGATAACGCCTGGATACTTTGCCAGCATTGGCATCGCAAGCGATTCTTCATACATAAAACGTTTGTCGAACCAGCCTTTTTCGCCTAAATAAAACCCTTGATCTGTGGTGTAGATAATCAGAGTATTTTCGGAAAGTCCATTTTCGTCCAAATAATCGAGTATTTTGCCAACACCCTCATCTACAGCTTTGATGGTCGCCAAATATTCGTGCAAATAGCGTTGACCTTTCCATAGTGCCAATTCTTTTGCATTCATATTGGCATCATGCATCGCATCGTTTTTAGGTTGATACGCTTTGTCCCAAATGGCACGCTGCTCTGGAGTCATACGGTCAAAATCGGTTGTCCATGGATTGTGCGCCAGTTCGTTGCTCCCTTTTGCAACGGTCATTTTCAAGTCATGACCCTCATACATATCCTTGTAAATGGTTTGCAATTGCTCTTTGGAGGCAATGGAACCTTCATGGTTTGTGAAATAAGTGTCAGGTAATGGGAACTCTACATCATCGTAACTATTAAGGTGACGCAATGCTGGCATCCAATTCCGATGTGGTGCTTTGTGATGTACCATCATCATGAATGGTTGATTGCCATTTTTTACTTTGTTCAAATAACTTATCGCGTCATCAGTAATGATATCTGTAGCGTAACCTGTAATTCTTGTGGTGTCAATACGCTTTTTTTGTTCATTGTAAGTGATGAAATCTGGGTTGTAATAATTGCCTTGGTCGGTCAATACGTTCCAATAATCAAAACCTTGTGGTTGGCCGTCCAAATGCCATTTTCCAATCATTGCGGTGTTATATCCTGCCTTTTGCAACATTTTTGGAAAAGTTGGCTGATTGCCATCAAATTTGTTTCCATTCATTCGGAAACCATTGACATGACTGAATTTTCCCGTCAAAACCACGGCTCTACTCGGACCGCAAATGGAATTGGTGCAGAAGTTATTTCTAAAAATGGCACCATCGTTTGCAATTCGGTCAATGTTTGGAGTTTGCGCCAATTTGCTAATTGGATGTCCATAAGCGCTGATGGCTTGTGCCGCATGGTCATCTGCCATAATGAAAATGATATTTGGACGCTGTTTTTGCTCCGTTGTAGATTTTTCAGCACTAACTTCCTGTTGTTTGGTCTTACAGGAAATCATCGTAAAAACCATTATCAAACAAAGTGCTAATTGCTTCATATCTTGTTTACTATTTTAACAGTCTGAATGACTTCATTCTTGAACACAGTTTGATTAAAAAACGTAAATACATCATCCAAATGTTCAAATGGAATGGATGATAACTCATGTTTTCCGCCTAGAACTTTATAAAGATAAAATGGTCTTTCTAGCTTTCTCAACTTTTCAACAATGGTAGCCGAGCCATCCAGCATCAAATAACCTGGTTTAGTTGCTGAACACAAGTGATGTGGTGCGCTTCCAAAAGGCACTAAATTATCATCCGTTCCATGAAAAAAAGCGGACGGTAAAGCGTTAGTCATTGTTATATAATCGGCATTGACCATTGCGCCAGCCAATGAAAATACACCAGCAAATTTTATATTTTGATAAAGTTTTAAATCATCTACAAAATATTCCCTCATATAAACCGCATTCAACATGCCTTCAGCACCAGCGCTACTACCTCCGGCAATAATTTTGGTAGTATCAGCCCCTAATATGCCTTTGTTTAGGTAAATAAATTTCGCAGCATCCAAGAAATCAATAGCGGCATTTTTGAAGGTCAATAATTTTTCCGATTTTGGACAGTCACATCCAAAACCAGTGAGTTGTCCTTTTCGCGTTAGGCGATAGGAAATAAAAACGCCCAAATAACCATTTTCAGCAGCCAATTGCGCCAATTTCACTTCGCTTGGATAGGCTCTATCGCCTCCAACAAATCCTCCACCATGCATCCATAACATGACTGGGACGGAATCGCCTTTCTTTAAATTTTTTGGTGTATACACATCCATCTTCAACGTGTCCAATCCTTTAAGTGCATAGGTGTAGGTTGTCATTTTCACTTGCGAAAATGCGGTGTAAGAAATACATACTACTAGGTAAATAAATATCTTCTTCATTTTTTCAATTAATTTTTTCAATTAAAATGCCACTGATGACCGTTTTTCCTTCAATTGGTTTTAAATTTAAGGTTAATCCTTCATTTTTTTCAATCTGCATGTCAGCGGTAAGCGTGACGCCATATTTATCTGGATATGTTTTGGCCAAATCAAAATGGCTTTCTATCAATTTGTCGTTTAAAAATATATCAAAAATCCGCTGTTTTGGGGTTTCCTCCAAAGATTTTTTTGAAGCATCCAGGTTATAAATCATCTCAATCTGACTTTTAATCTGTGGTTCAACAAAAAAGATGCTGATTCTATAATTTCCATTTGGAATATCCACTTTATAGGTTTCACAACCTTCAAGCATCATTTGGAATATCCCTTCAAGGTTCGTGTTTTTAATATTATTAGGAATACCTTGGTTGTGGTCTTTTGTGATGTTGTAAGGGGTTCCGTCCAAGTGTCCATAAAAATTTTCAGAATAGGGTTTGTCAGCTATAAATGTCACATTGGTTTCCTCATCATAAAAATTAAAGTGAGACCCAATATTGATGCCAAATCGTTTAAAATTGGCGTTTTTCAAGTTTTGTGTTTTAAATACCTGAATTGTTTTGGTGTCTTCTTGTGAATTTGAAACAACTTTCAAGTCATTTTTTCCGTTGACAAAAGGAATGTCAACTGTTGCCAAACCTTTTTCAAATTGAACCGTTTGAATCATTTTTCCGTTTAAAAAAACGTCAGTATTTTTTTGATTTGAAAACATTGAAACAGGATAGGAGTCCATTCCAATCACATTTAAAGGATGGTTTTCATTCAAAGCAATATGCAACATAGGTTTTTCGGTCAACACAGATTGATACCAATAATAAACGTCTTTTGGTTCACGATTGTATTGCACCAAGCCTTTTTGATTGACATGCGGAATGGTCTCACCGCGAAATTCAGAACCAAAATCCGCGAAATTCCAAGCGGTCATACCTGCAACAAAATCACGTGATGTCACTTGTTCGAAATAACTTTTATGCAGAATTAATTGGTATTCTTGTGTGTAGTCATACTTTTTTGGTGTAGTGCTCGACACATTGACATCAGCACCAGGCCCATATTCCGACACCATAATGGTACGATTTGGGAAACGTTTGTGTTGGTCGTCGAGAAACACACCTAAATCAGGAATCTGCCCATTATACCATCCGAAATATAAATTCCAGCCAATAAGCATCGACAGGTCGGCGATTTTGGTGTCGTTATAAAGTTCATCAAAATGCAAGGCCATAACTGTTAAACGGTTTGGAGCTATTTTTCTTGTGAGGTCTTCCAATTGTTTCGCAAGTTTGTAGGTGTAAATTTTGGCTTCGTCTTTTTCCTCTTCAGTTGATTTTTTATCAAAAGCCAAACGGAGAAAAATTTCGTTCATATAACCAAACATCACCACCGAAGGAAAATTATAATACTGCTTCAAATGTTCTTCCTGCATCTTGAGGCTAGTTTCGAAAAATTCAGGAGTATTGGTCACCTTGTTCACAATCGGAATTTCTGACCAAACCAACAGACCAAGTTCATCACAAAGTTTATAAAGTTCTCTTGTATGCGGATAATGGGCAAATCGAATGACATTGGCACCCATGTTTTTAATCAAATGAATATCGTTTTCCTGTAACGACATCGGGACCGCATTGCCATATCCTTCATAATCCTGATGCCGATTGACACCAATCATTTTGTAAGATTGTCCGTTAAGCAAGATACCCTTGTTTGGGTCAACGCTTATCCAACGGAAAGCAATGTTTGAAGCTTTATGGTCTAAAATACTTCCATTTTTATCCATCAACGAAATATCCAAATGATACAAATAGGGTGTTTCTGGTGACCATAGATTTGGATTACTTATTTCCGGAAAATTTACAACTGTCTTTTCAGAGGAAGTTCCTTTAATTTTAATCTTTTTGGATTCGGTTTTGATAATATTTCCTTCAGAATTTGAAATAGTGAGCTCAAGTGTATTTGATGAATTCGCTGTATCAAAATTGTCCAGGAAAACTGTCACTTCTACCAAGGCTTTTTCTTGCGAAACTTGTGGATAATCCACATAAAAACCATCCGAGGCAAAATCTTTTAAAGAGATGTGTTGTTTTGGAAGCGACATCAATTCCACATCGCGATAGATGCCGCCATAAAAGGTAAAATCGGCATCCAATGGCGGAATGTTTTCATTATGCGCGTTATCAACCGTAACTTCAATTAGATTATATGTGTCGTAGTTGAGGAATTTTGTGATGTCAAAATTAAAAGCCGTATAGCCTCCTTTATGGTTACCGACCAATTGACCATTCACATAAACAGTTGCTTCCTTATTGACGGCATTGAATTTGAGATACTGGATCTTATCGTTCTGCTCCTTCGAAAAAAAAACTTGCTTTTTGTAATATCCGAATCCTCGTCGATACCCAGCTTCATCATCAAATGCATCCTTATCATTCCATGTATGGGGTAAGTTGATGGTGGACCAATCTGTTTTGTTTTCAGAGAATTGCCAACCAGAATTGATAATGGTTTTTTGAGCAGAACCTTGAACATAAAAAACCACACACAACAATAACATTATATATTTCAATTTGTTTGTCATGTGTGGCACTATTTAGCTATTAATCAGATGAGAGGATGCTTTTTTTGATGCATCCCGTTTTATTATTTCAAAATTAACTTTGAGGTCGATTTTTTACCATTAGCGGTAATTTCCAATATATAAGTTCCTGCTGATAGACTTCTGTTTTTATCAGAATTTCTTTCCCATACATAAGATACCTCACCAGCTTGCATTTCTTCATTTAAAAGTGAAGAAATCAATCTTCCATTGATATCAAACATTTCTATTTTTAGGTTCGACGCTTCATTCATGGCTAGTTTCACTTCAAATCTGTCAGATACCGGATTAGGAAACACAATTAATTTTGAAATCAAATCGAAGGAATCTACAGAAAGTGGCGCATCACTTGTAATCATTTCAAGGGCACCTAAATAATAAAATCCACTACCGTTGTCATTGTTTGGCCCTGGTGCTGCCGTAAGAGAAATTTCACCACTGGCATTAGATTGAAGATTCAAAGCATCAGCAGTGTTCATAGTATTATTAGAAGAATTCAATGCAACAACAGAAGTAGTTGAACCCACTAACGTATATTGAGCCTCTCTATTATCAGTCACACCATTTCTAGAGGCAAAAATGGAGAACGAATAATATTTGGCAGGGTCTAATCCAGTTAATGTAAATCCACCTGTTGGCTCCAATGCTCCTTGAAATGTTGTGGTAGAACCAAAAAAACTATCTGCCGCAGCTGTACTTGGAAAAGGTAATGATGGGTCTGGAGAAGTATTTCCCGCTGTATTGACCGTATTGAACGCATCGTCAATTGTTAATGTAACCCCAGTACTTGCGCCATTAGAGTCGATCAGGCCCAAAGTGATTCCAGAGGCACTTGCCGCATTGGCCACGGCAACATTATTCCAGTTTCCAGGAGTGGTATTGGTTGTGATTCCAAAGTCCACATACGTATAATCCTGTGCAAAGGATGCATACGATACTAAAGCGATAATAAGTGTAATTTTTTTCATCAGTGTTTGTTTTTAGTTAATAATAATTTGTTTTGCTATTGATTTGTTATTATATGATAGAGACATAACATACAGTCCTGATTCTAGATTGCCTCTTTCAAATCGAACACTTCCGTTATCAATCGTTTGATTGGTTGTATATACTTTTTTACCCAACATATCCGTCATAGTGATATTGACATTGCCAAAAACCGCTTCAGAAAACTGAATGGTACAATCCTGCACTATTGGATTTGGAAAAATCTTGATAGTTGCAACCTCAAATTCGTCAATATTCAGGGCATTATCTCTAACTGTTGTATGAATACCTTTTCCAATTATTCTATCATAAAGAATTTGGTGAGCAGCATCATTCATATGAATCCCATCACCTGAATCGTAAATTGGCAAAATGCCATTATTATTTGCAACGGGAAATCCTGTCCAAAAATCAACTGTATAATCATTACCGAATAAATTGTAGGTTTCAGGAATCATTTGCAATTGTATGTTAAGATTGGTTGTGTTACTTCCAAAGTTTCTTGGTTGTGGAGTTGTTACCCACATTGGAACGTTTGCGCTGACTGCTTCAGCACTGATAAGGTTATAGTTTGCTATTTGGTCAGATACAGGATATCCACTTGCCGCATCATTGGAGGGCATGTTTATAATGATTCCACCTGGATTCAATGATAAAGCTTTCGTAATATTTCTCTCAATATCAATTGTTCTGTTCACACCAGCAGGGATTGTACTTCCAGTCGGAAGAATATTGTATGTGGCAAATCCTCCTAAAGCCAAATTAATGACTTCATAACGCGTGTCCATTTCAGTCAAGTAAGTTTTGTATTTTGGCACCCAAGCATTGTTTCCGTCAGACGGTCCAGTTCCAGCGGCTGTTGATGAACCTAAAATCACAATCCTATATGCGATACCTTCATTTTCAATAACAGTAAACCTATTTTCACTGATGTCAGCCAATCCCTCTCCAGAAATTCGTACCAAACATTCGGTAGAAATTTCGTTAGGAACAATCATGTCATAGTATTGAAGTGACCCTGGAGCTGTTGCAATCGTAGACCATGTTACGCCATTATCTGATGAAAATTCAATCAGCATATCCGGCACCGAGATACTTGACCATTTAACTCTCACCGTTTTTCCAACTTCCCATAAATGACCACCATTTGGATAGGTCAGTGTTAATTCCGGGTCTGGTGTCGTATCTCCAATTGGCGTATCACTTTTTATTAATTGTAAAGCACCCAAATAATAGAACCCAAAACTATTATTGTTGTTTGTACCAGGTTGTGCTGTCAGTGTTATTACTCCACTGGCGTTTGGTTGAATATTTAAAATATCAGCTGTATCTGTTGTGTTATTTGAAGGATTTAATGCCTGTGACGCAGTTGTAGAACCGACTACTGTATATAAAGTTTCTCGATTATCACTAACTCCAGCCCTTGAGCTAAATATAGAGAACGAATAGTATTTCGTCGGATCCAAACCTGATAAGGTAAAACCCCCTGTTGGATTTACATTTCCGTTAAACCCTGCATCAGTGGCACCAAAGAAACTATCTCGCGTGGATGATGAAGGAAAAGGCAATGCTCCATTTGGTGAGGTAGTTCCATTGGCATTGATGTGGTCAAAAGAATCTGATAATGTCAGCGTTGCGCCAGTAGTATTACCGTTGCTGTCAATTAAACCTAAAGATAATCCTTCTTGATTTTGTGTAGTCACCACAAGGTTATTCCAGTTGCCTGCTGTTACGGTAGCAGAATTACCAAAATCTACATAGGAATATTCTTGAGAATATCCGATGAATACGGTCAATATTAAAAATGAGAGTAATAGTTTTTTCATAGTGTTTTTATATTAAGATTTATGTTTTTTAGTTAAGAGTAAATGTGTGTTTAAATTTAAAATCAGAACTCGGTGCAATGGCAATCTCAAATTCTCCTGGTTCTACAGTGAATTGGTTTTCATTGTTATAATACTTTAAATCCTCAACGGTCAAGTTGAAAGTAACTGTTTTGCTTTCGCCCTTCTTCAAAAATATCTTTTGAAAGCCTTTCAATTCTTTAACTGGTCGTGTAAGGCTTCCCACTTTGTCATGGACATAGAGTTGCACCACTTCATTCCCATCAAAATTTCCAGTATTTGTGATGGTTGCGGTTGCGGTCAATGTATCATTAAAACCAATGTTTGCTGCCGACAAGGTCACATATGAATACTGAAAGGTGGTATAACTTAAACCGTGACCAAATACAAACAAAGGTGTATTTGGAGAATCGATATAGTTGGATTTATAATCTTCCCCAGGATTAGTTTCTGGAATTGGCCGTCCCGTATTTTTCATGTTGTAATAAATAGGGACTTGACCCACATTTCTTGGGAACGTGACTGTTAATTTTCCTGACGGATTATAAGCTCCGTACAAAACATCAGAAATACCGCTTCCGCCCATGGTACCGGGAAACCAAGCTTCCAATATGGCATCGACTTGACTGATTTCTTCGGAAAGATTCAGTGGTCTGCCATTCATCAACACCAAGATTATTTTTTTGTTTGGAACCGCTTCACGAATTTTTTTAATCAATTTGGGTTGGATGCCAGGAATTTTCAAATTGGTTCTTGAAGCCGCTTCCCCACTCATGCCATGGTCTTCACCCATCACCAGAACCACAACATCTGCTTTTTTGGCAGCATTAATAGCTTCTTGAAAACCATTTTCATCATCTTTTACAATTTCACAACCTTTAGCATAAATGATTTGATTGCTTTTCAAATAGTCCTGCAACCCTTCAAAAACACTGACAGATTTTCCTTTCCGGTCTCCTGCACCACCCCAATTTCCGTTAATATGATATTCATCTTTCGCCAAAGGGCCGATGAGAGCTATATTTTTTATTTTATCCAGTGGTAAGGCATTGTTATCATTCTTCAACAATACAGAAGAAGCTGCTGCAGTTTCGCGCGCTGCTTTTAGAAATTCGGGTTTATAAATGGTTTCCTTTTCTCTTTTATCGTCAGAATAACGGTATGGGTCATCAAATAAACCTAATTTGAATTTGGCCAATAAAATTCTTCGGCATGCATCATCAATCGTTGCTTCTTCTACTTTGCCTTCCTCGACCAAATCCTTTAAAAATTTTCTGTATAAATGTCCCATCATGTCCATATCCACGCCAGTGTTCATCCCTATACGCGCTGCATCGATGCTGTCTTTAGCAAATCCATGGGGAATCATTTCATTGATGGATGTATAATCTGAAACCACAAAACCTTTAAAATCCCATTCACCTTTTAAAATATCTCTTAAAGTATATTTATTTCCCGAAGTTGGAACGCCGTTCAATTCGTTAAATGCGGACATAAATGTTTCTACGCCAGCATCCACAGTGGCTTTAAAAGGAGGCAAATAGACGTTGCGCAATTCGTCTTCACCCATATTTACGGTGTGGTAATCACGACCTGCTTGGGCGGCACCGTAAGCCACGTAATGTTTGGCACACGCCAAAATGGTATTGGGTTTTGAAAGGTCATCACCTTGAAACCCTTTTACATACGCTTTAGCCATCATACTTCCCAAATAGACGTCTTCACCCGCACCTTCGGAGATGCGTCCCCAACGTGGGTCGCGAGCAATATCAACCATCGGTGCAAAGGTCCAATGCAAACCTTCGGCAGAGGCTTCTTCAGCTGCGATACGCGAACTTTGCTCGATAAGGCTTGGGTCCCAACTGGCAGACATACCCAAATTGATTGGAAAAATCGTTCTCATGCCATGAATGACATCATAACCAAAGAGCAACGGAATTCCCAATCGTGTTTCTTCAACCGCAACTTTTTGTAAATCTCGAGTGCCTTTAGCGGTGTACACATTTAACATCGCTCCCACACTGCCTTGTTTGATATATGCTACAAAGTCAGTTTTTGTTGTTGGACCAGTAACAGACCAATCGCCTCCATACATCACGGTCTGACCGATTTTTTCTTCGAGAGTCATCAAATTCATCAATGAATCCACTTTAGATTCATAAATAGAAGGTGCATTTTGGGCATTCATAAAACCTTGACATCCAAAAATGATGACAATGACGGCTAAAAACTGCTTTGATTTCATATCGATGGTTTTATTCTGATTTGATAATTTCAGTGCGTTCTGACATCCCATTATTATTGAAAGCTTCTATTTGAAAATAATAAGCATCCGTTCTGTCGGCACCTGTGAAAAAATATTCGTTTTTCCCATAGACCATAATGCTGCCATACATTTTATCAGGTGATTTCCCCCAATAAATGACGTAGCCATCAGCCAATTGATTTTGTTGCCATTTGAACCAAATACTTCTACGTTCACCATATTTTTCAGGACTTGAACGCAAAGCGATGAAATTTTCTACTTTTTCAGGTTTTGCACCATTCCCTTTTCCAAAAACCCGAAAACCGCTTAAAGCAAATTTACCCGTTGGCATGTGCAAGTTTTCCATTTTGATATATCGGGCTTTCACTGTATTATCAAATTCGACATAATCGTGTGGAACGTCGGTGCTGTTTTTGCTCTTATCAACAATCACAGTCCATTTTTTACCATCATTGGAACCATAGATTTTATATTGATGGAATTTGCCCAAAGTTTTTCCCTTGAATTCCACATCTTGGTCGGCGTAGTTGATTTGTATGGCATTGATGGTTGACACTTCGCCCAAATCCGTTTGAAACCATTCGCCTTTATCGCCAGACTTGGCACTCCAATAGGTTTTGATATCTTCGTCAACTGCAAAATTAGAATGGTAACCACCTAATGTTGAAGAAACAATAACTGGTTTTTGATAGTTTAAAAGCATCCAACCGGTGAACAAGCCTTTTGAAAAATCCTTGCCTTTCGCATATTCTGGCAATAATGTCGGATAGTCTCCATAAGCCGTGTTACAATACATGACATCATCTTTATCGAATCCTGCAGGCCAAATACCAAGACGACGCTCAAAATTATTTTTGGTGGAAATAAAGATGGTCGAAACATGCCAATAGTTATCAAAGTTATCCTGAAACGTGGCGCCATGACCAGCTCCACGAGCAAAACCTCCTGGTTTGTATGAAAACGGATTGTGCTGTTGATATTCAAACCTGTCCAATGGGTCCTTGCTCACATACACACCATCCGAATAACCACTGAATTCTGTGGCCGGCGCACCATATTGCATGTAATATTTATCATTGTGTTTGGTCATCCATGCGCCTTCAATAAAGGGTTGCAAAAATACATTGTCGTTATATTCCCCAAAGCGTTCCCAACCATGGTCTTCTGGATATAATCTCACGATTGGAACGGTGTAACCTTCGGATTGCATCGTTTTGGTGTTGATTTCTGTTCCTAAAATTGGCCAGACATTACTTGAACCCCAATATAGATAGAGTTTGTTCTTATCTTCGTCATAATGAAATGCCGGGTCCCATGCTCCTACTTTAAGCGTATCGACTGCAATTTCCCAATCGTCTTCAGTTGGGTTGGTACTTTTCCAGATTGGAAAATCAGATTTCCAAGTTGAGCCATACACATACAACGTGTCCTTCATGGCCCAAACCGCTGGTGCGTTCAAATCGTGTGTATAGGTGTCGTCCAATAGAAATTTACGATAGACGAATTTCCAATTGAGCATATCGTCACTATACCAATACCCTTCTTGATTTGTGGAAAACAGGAACAATTTATCCCTGAAATTAACGATTACTGGGTCAGCCGTTGCGCGATGTTTTCCCTGTTTTGAAAACACATCAAAAGGTGTATAACCATAATCGATATTGATAGGATTGCAATAGGTTTTTTGTTGTGCTACGATTTGATTGGACATCAAAAAACACATCAAAAAAATCAAAGTGCTACTTATTTTGCTTTTAAAATTCATCTTTAATATTTTAATTCATTGGAACTAAACTTACCGCGGTTCCGCCTCCTGCAGCCAAATTCAATTTTAGCTTGGACTTGCTGGTGACAGTTTCCGTTTTAACAGTGTAACTTTTTGGGTTTTTCTCCCAATGCGCATCTTTTCCATCTTGGTAGATGGTGGCTTTATATTTTTTATTTGGTGAAAGAAAATCCAATTTCAATTCGGTGGTTCTAGGGTTTTCATCGGTTATGGCTCCTAAAAACCAGCTTTCAGAATTTTTATCTTGACGCACAACCGTCAAATAATCGCCTGGCTCTGCTTCCAAATAAATTGAATGTTTCCAATCGGCTGGAACGTCTTTGATAAATTGAAACGCATCTAAATGCTTCTCATAATTTTCAGGTAAATCGGCAGCCATTTGCAAGGGCGAATACATGGTCACGTAGAGCGCTAACTGTTTAGCCAAGGTTGTATGAACTTGCTCCGTTTTAGTTGGGTCATAAACACTCATTTTTATTTCAAAAATTCCTGGCGTATAATCCATTGGACCACCCAATAATCTTGTGAATGGTAAAACCGTCTCGTGTGAAGGAATATTTCCATTGCTCCAAGCATTGAATTCATTGCCACGAGCCGCTTCGGCAGCGATATAGTTTGGATAGGTTCTGTGATAGCCCGTTGGTCGTGTACTTTCGTGTGAATTCAGCATTAATTGATTGTCTGCCATTCGCTGTGCCACAAAGTTGAAATGGTTCACCATTGCTTGGCCATCGTGATATTCACCACGTGGAATGATTCGACCAACATAACCAGATTTTACTGCCGGATACCCATATTTTTTCATCAAATCCATCGCTCTATCCAAATGGCGTTCGTAGTTACCAACGGAACCCGATGTTTCGTGGTGCATAATCATTTTGACACCTTTGGCTTTGGCATAACGATTCACTTCATCAATGTCAAAATCTGGATATGGCGTTGTAAAGTCGAAAACATCCTCTTTCCAATTGCCAAACCAATCTTCCCAACCGACATTCCATCCTTCTACCAAAACACCATCAAAGCCGTGTTTTGCGGCAAAATCAATATAACGTTTTGTGTTTTCGGTGGTGGCGCCGTGCTTTCCTGTTGGAATCATATTGCCTGTTCCGGCATTTTGAGCATTTTGGCTTCCAGCGTAATCCCAAGTGGATTTTCCAACATGCATTTCCCACCAAATTCCGACATATTTCATCGGTTTAATCCAAGACGTATCTTCAATTTTGTTCGGTTCGTTCAAGTTTAAAATCATTTTTGAACCAACGATATCCCGTGCGTCATCGCTGACCATAATGGTTCTCCAAGGTGTGGTGGATGGTGTTCTCAAATAGGCTTTGTCTCCAATGGCATTTGGAACTAAATTCGATTTCAATTTGAAATTTTTAGTATCAACATTCAAATGCATTACAGGGTAATTATTCACCGCTGCTTCAAAAATATTGATGTACAATCCATCAGCAGATTTCATCATCAAAGGCGACTGCACTCTAAAATTGTTGTCTATACTTTGAAGCGCAATGCCATTGGCTCTATCGATTTTTGAAATATCAATCTGCGACAATTTGGTTTCGTTATAGTTGTATTCCTGACTGTCATAATCGCCAGGAAGCCAAAAGGTTTTATGGTCTCCTGTAAGGTTGAATTCCGTATTCTCATCTGAAACGACAAAATAACTCACTGTTTTTTCAAAAGGAAATTCGTATCGAAATGCCACACCTTCATTATAAACTTTGAATACGATGTCCAATTTTTTATTTGAATCTTGCTGAAGCAAATGAAAGGTCATTTGAATGTAATTGTTCCTAATTGTTGACTCTTCTCCCAGAACCGGAGTCCAATTTTCATCAACATTGTTTGCTTTCAAACCTTCAATTATGAAATTATTCATTAAAGATTTACCATCTTTCAAAACAATTCCCATTTTACTAGGCTTGATGACTTCTTTTCCTTTGTAAGTGACTTTGTAGGTTGGTTCACCTTGATTGGACAACGAGAAATCGACCGAAACATCTTTTGAAGGTGACTGTATCTGCTGTGCAAAATTGATTGTAAAAGAGCCACAAAGTATAAGGGTGAGTAATTTTTTCATTTCAATGGTTTATTTCGTTAATTCAAATTTTGAAGATAGACTGGCATTGGAATCTGTACCTACAAATACTTCAAACGTGCCAGGTTCAGCTACAAAATCTAACTCATAATTATAAAATTTTAAGTCTTCAACACTCAATTTGAAAGTGACCGTTTTGGTTTCTCCTTTTTTAATATCCACTTTCTGGAATCCTTTTAACTCACGAACTGGCCGCGTCACAGAACCTACCAAATCTCTCACGTATAATTGCACAACTTCTTTCCCATCATAATCACCAGAATTGGTCACATCGACTGAAATATCAATAGTGCCATCAAAATTTATGGATGTAGCGCTCAATTGTAAATTACTGTAATCGAACTTGGTGTAACTCAAGCCATAACCAAAAGGGTATAATGGTTCGTTGCGGACGTCCAAATAATTGGAACGGAATTTCTCGAACTTACCTTCTTTGTTTCCTAACGGCCTGCCTGTATTTTTTTGATTGTAGAAAATTGGCACTTGACCAACATTCATCGGCCATGTAGCCGTCAATTTCCCTGACGGATTCACATCCCCAAACAAGACATCCGAAATGGCTAATCCTGCTTCACTTCCCGGAAACCAGACATTCAAAATAGTAGATGCTGATTCATTTTCTTCGGTCAATACCAGCGGTCTTCCTGTAAACAAGACAACCACAACTGGTTTGCCTGTTTTTAAAAGAGCATTCAACAAGTCTTTTTGAGCTTGCGGAATTTCAAGATTTGTACGACTACTGCTTTCCCCGCTCATTTCGGCAGATTCACCGATGGCAGCAATAATCACATCCGATGTCCTTGCGATTGACAAGGCCTCATCGAGCAATTGTTTATCGGTTTTATCATCCCGCGGAATGTCTTTGCCAAACATGGTGGCACGTTTTTCAAACTCCAAATCATAATCTAGATTGCTTCCTTTAGCGTATAAAATCTTGGCGCTGTCACCAACTACAGTTTTAAGTCCGTCTAAAAGTGGGTTGGAAAGTTCTTGTTTAGTGGCAACACTCCAAGTACCAGCCATGTTGACGGCTGTATTTGCCAAAGGACCAATCAAGGCGATGGTCCCTGATTTTTTTAATGGTAAAATGTTTTCAGAATTCTTCAACAAGACCATCGATTCAGCCGAAACCTTTCTTGCGAATGCTCGGTGTTCATCTGTAAATACATCGGTTTTAGGTCTGTTGACATCGCAATATTTGTAGGGGTCGTCGAATAAACCCAATTTATATTTTGCGGTCAGAATTCGCCTTACAGCATTGTCAATATCGTTTATGGTGATTTTTTCTTCATCCAAGGATTTTTTCAAGGTGGTCAATAAACCTTCGCCGACCATATCCATATCAACACCTGCTTTTAATGCCAAAGAAGACACGGCTTGAAGGTCGCCCATGCCATGGTCCACCATTTCATTAATCCCAGTATAATCCGTCACTACGAAACCGTTGAAACCCCAATCGTCACGCAACAAATCGGTAAGCAACCATTTATTTCCAGTAGCTGGAATGCCATCGATTTCATTGAAAGATGCCATTACCGAACCAACACCTGCATCAACAGCCGCTTTATATGGTGGTAAATATTCGTTATACATTCTGATACGACTCATATCTACCGTATTATAGTCGCGACCTGCTTCGGGTGCTCCATATAATGCAAAATGCTTCACACAAGACAAAATGGTGATGTTTTTTGTCAAATCATCACCTTGATACCCATGAACCATTGCTTTGGCAATTTCACTTCCCAAATAGGCATCTTCGCCTGAACCTTCAGAAACACGTCCCCAGCGTGGGTCGCGTGAAATATCAACCATTGGTGAAAATGTCCAATTGATTCCATCGGCACTGGCTTCCATGGCTGCAATTTGAGCTGTTTTTTTAATCATTTCCATATCCCAGGAAGCAGAAAGTCCTAAAGGAATCGGAAAGGTGGTTTCGTAGCCGTGAATCACATCCATTCCAAAAATCAACGGAATTTTCAATCGGCTTTTTTCCATGGCGACTTTTTGAACATCACGGATTTTTTCAACCGATTTAATATTGAACAGACCTCCTACTTTTCCTTCTTCAATTTTTTTTCCGATATCAGAACTTTTCGCTTGACCTGTTGTGATATCTCCGGAGCCAGGAAGGTTGAGTTGTCCGAGTTTCTCTTCAAGTGTCATTAAATCCAAAATGGAATCCACCTGTTTTTGAAACGGATTGTCAGAGTCATTCGAAGCTGTATCATTCTTATGCATTTTGTTGTCACAAGATGTCATAAAAAGTGCCAATACAGAGATAATTAAGAGTTTTTTAGTTAGTTTTATTGTGTTCATTCTTTTGATTTAATGTTTGAAAAAAGCCATGGTAATAATTCAGGTTCTGCAAAGGCAGAATCCCAACTGTTGTGATTGTCTTTAGCGAAAAGTGAAAAGTTTGGTTTTCCACCGTATTTAAGAATTCCTGAAACCATATAAACCGATGATTGAGGATTGACAACATCATCATTGGCACCATGGAAAATCCACATTGGAACCTTTTTTGCATAATTTTCGGCAGCTTCAGGATTTCCAGCACCACAGATAGCAAACGCCGCTGTGAATGTTTCAGGCTTTCTATATAAGATCTCAAACGTTCCCATACCCCCCATAGAAAGTCCAGCAACATATACTTGGTCTTTTTTTGCATACGATTTCATTACCATTTCGTCCATCAATTGCATCACCAATGTCATAGATTTGGTTGGAGCAATGTCCAATGGAAATTTTAATGTAATTGGTTTTGTGCTTCTATCCACGGTGGCATTTGCCCAATAATCTTCTTGAGGACATTGCGGGAAAATCACAATGGCCGGAAATAAATCTCTGTTATCTACAAAAAGTTTGCTCCCATGTGACAATTGTTTGGCATTGTCATTTCCTCTTTCTCCAGCGCCATGCAGGAACAGCACAATTGGATATTGTTTCGATTCAGAAAAATCTTTTGGCAATAGCATTCGATAATGCAGCGTATCATTTCCTGAAATGAAATGTTCTTGGGAATATAGCTCTTGATGCTGGGCAGACACTAATTGAGAGCCCAAAAAAGCCATGAGAACGAACATCAATTTTTTAAATGTAGAGGGATATTTCATAATATATTTTTAAAATTCAACATTTTCAAACATAAATTCTTGGTCTGGTTCAGTCCTGAATGTATCGAGCCATGGTGAATATGTTTTTACAGTAATCGTCTTTGTTTTTTTATCTACTTTAATGATTCGCAAATATCCAGAATCTCCTTTTTCGACACCCTTGACGTTTTTTTGATAGTTGGCGAGCATTTGATATACAGTATTACCATTATCACCTTCACTAATTAATTTACCAACACCAGAACCCGTAATATGACCTGTGAATACCATGACAATATTCTTATGTTTTTTTACCAACTTATCCCAAAGTTGCGCACCATCATTAACGGCATCGTCACCAGTCAATTTTCCAACACCATAATTTTGCGGCAATGCCCAGTCATTTCCATCTAACAAAGTGTTGTCAAAAAAAAGGTAAGCATGTGTGTTGATGATGACATTATGGTTTGGATGCGCGTTAATAACTTCATTCGCCCAGTTCACGGTTCTGTTCCGAGGACCAAATTCCAAAGAAAATACAAGCCATTTTTGACCTCCCAAATTATATTCTGCACAGCTGTTGTCAATGGAATCCTTTGGAAACGTAGCAATAGTATTGGAGTTCTTTATGTATTCCTTGTATGGAAAAAAACTGTTTGCCCATAAAGTATTTCGTGTATCGGCAAACTTGCCCGGCCCACTTCCCATATCATGATTGCCTAAAGCCAAATTATAAGGAATTTTTCCATCGAGAAGTGCAAAACCTTCTCTTGCGATGGCCCATTCCTTTTCTGAATTATTTTGGGTGATATCACCTTCATGAAGAACAAAAGAAAATCGGTCACCTTCATTGGCTATCCATTCCATCTGTTTCATAAAAACTTCTGGAAATTCTTCAACATAGGTTTGAGTATCTGGGAGTACTACAAATTCAAAACTGTCCTGTGCTTTACAAACAACGTTTGACAGGATGGTTAAAAAGAATATGTAGTAGCGGATTTTCATATCAAACTATTTAATAGGTAAAGCCTAAAGCATCCAGTCCATTCTGAACGTCTTCATTTTGCATAAATAAATTCCACAACAAGCCAGTACGATAGTTTTCAATCATAATGATTTGTGGACCTTGGTCAATTGCCAAGTAGGCATTCGCAACCCAATAGTTATACTTTGGGCTGAACGCATCATAAAATCCTGCTGGTCCCATTAAATTCTTTTCATAGAAAAAATGCATTGCAGCCAAAGATTCAGCCGGAGTATAAGGGATGGAGCTAACAGCAGCAGTTGGAGAAATAACGCCAAGGTCATTTGAAGGACTATGTGCGCTATATCCAATAGAGCCATCTGAATTTCTGGAGTAACTAGCTGTTAGACCCCAACAATTTGCGCCATAATCAGTATTGTTCTGTGGGTTTACCACACAATATTGATAATTGATTTTGGTATGATTAGTTGTCAAATCATCATAATTACCATATTGGTCAGAAAGATTTGTAGGGTTTAATCCCAGAAAGGAATAATGACTAAAAAATAATGGTCCTCCGTATGTCGGATTGCCTGCATGCTTCAAAACAATAGGAATATTATATGGCGTAGCTCCTGACACAATACCTCCGTTGCTCGCCCATCCCTGATTATAAACATCAGCTGTAATTGGATGGTCAGGAGAAGCTGCACCTAAAATGAAAGCAATCATCGTTTCATTATAACCTTTCAATTCTAAATTGATTGCAAAATCAAAGTTAGTACTCCAATGCCACAACAATTTATTCTGATTGTCTGTATACCAATCCCATTCAATGCCCTTCCAAAGCGCATCAGCTTTTGCCGCTAAAGCCATTTCTTCGGTTGAACCATTTTTGAAATATTCTTTAACACAAATCAATCCTTGAGCTAAAAAAGCCGTTTCTACCAAATCTCCACCATCATCCATTGTACTAAAAGGAAGTACATTCCCTGAGTTTCCATCCAGCCAATGTGGCCAAGCACCATGGAATCTATTGGCATTTTGAAAAAATGTCAAAATCGTTTGGAATCTTTCTACTCCTTGGGCTTTAGAAATGTACCCGCGTTCAATTCCAACGATGATGGCCATCAGTCCAAAACCTGTTCCTCCTGTTGTAACAACATTATCATTCAACGTCGGATTTGAAGGATGGTAACGTTCTTTTGCTGCTCCCGAATTCACATTTGCAAAATCCCAAAAATATTTGAATGTCTCGCGCTGCGTTAAATCCATAATTTCTGTATCTGTTAATGTCTCAACAGGATCTGGTCCATCATCAACAGGATCTGGATCAAAAGGTTCTGAATTTGAACTTTTTGAACATGCCCATGTAATAATGAGTAGTAATAGTAAGAAGCTTAACTTTTTCATTTTTGTCATTTTTTTATTTTTAAATTACTTGTAGCAATTTCAAGTTTTTTTAATCCACTCTTAACATCATCGTTTTTCATGAATAAATCCCACAATAAACCTGATCGATAATTTTCAATCATTATAACGATTGGTGCTTGATTTAATCCCATATACAGAGGAGACACCCATTGGTCATCCACTGAAATGGCATCATGAAATCCATAATATCCGTACAATTTTTCACCGTAATTGTAATAATAATTTTTAAGCGCCTTTAAGGATGCTTCTGGAGTATATGGGAAACTTGCCAATGCCCCTGTCGCAGTCATCTTACCTTCATCATTGTCAATATTAGGTTCATTTGCAGAATAGTGAGATGGTCCATCGCTTGCCGTCAACCCCCAAAAATCATCACCATACCCTTGATGGTTTGCAGGATTTTCTGTCGCATATCTCAAATTGATATTGGCAATTTTTTGATTGTTGTCAAAGTAATTCACATAAGCATCCGTCAGTTTATGGGGATTAAGTCCAAAAAAGGAATAATGAACGAAAAACAATGGCCCACCATTAGAAACTCCAACTGGAAGCTCAATCCCATAATAGGTGTTCCCGTTTGTGTACATAGAGCCATCTTTGGTTTTGCCCCAAGCAGAACGATAGTCTTGAGCCGTTGTTGAAGGACTCGCCCACCCTGTATAATACATGGATGCCGGAACTGAATGTTTTGGAGAGGCAATAGCCAAGAAATAGGTAATCAAAGTTTCGTTCCAACCAATTAATTTGTGATTGATAATCCATTCTTGATCGGGCGACCAATGCCAATAAAGAAACTCACTATCTTTTGTTTTACGATACCAATCCCACTCTACTTCATACCAAAGTTGAGTGATAGTGTTGCGTATTTCTTTTTCCGAAACATTGTCAGCGTCAAAAAATTCTTTTGCCGTCAATAAACCTTGCATTAAAAATGAAGTTTCAACCAAATCACCTCCATTATCTTTCATTCCAAAAAATGGCACTGTTTTGCCTGTTTCTCCATTTAAAAAATGTGGATAAACACCGTGGAATCTATCAGCAGTTTTTAAGAATCGTGTTATTTTCAAAAATCTTTCAACAGCTGCTTCTCGTGAAATAAAGTTGCGATGGACACCTGCGATCATAGCCATAATTCCAAATCCAGAAGCGCCAGTAGCAATCATGGTTGTTCTTCCCGGAATGTTTTCAAGTGCCAAGCCAGAGTTCGGTTCACATCCTTCCCAATAATATCTGAAATTTGACAATTGAACCATGTCCAACAATTCCTCATCGGTCATGGATTTGGTTTTCGCCTTTAACGAGTTAGAAATGGATGATGGTTCGTATTTTGAATTTAGAAATGAAATTCTATAATTCCATTCCTTGGAATCAGCCGCTTTGAGAAAATCAGCATAACCAGAAATTCTTGGAGATTGCATACCAACAACTTCGTAATCATCCTCACCAGCTAAAGAACGCTGGATTTGAACATAACGAACCGCCGAGTCTGTTACTGGTTTCCAAGATATATCGACATGACGCTCATATCCTTTCACAGAAAACAATTCTGGGATTTGATTGATTTTTAAATCCTTGTTTTTAGAACTCAATTCAATTTGATCAATATATAGTTCGATTAACTGGTCACAACTTTCACCTTGTGAGAATTTGACACCCATTATATCTTTAACAGTAATGGATGAGGAAAAATCAGATAAAGGAATTGTGATCTGTTGCCATTTTTCTGAAGCAGCGATCACATATGAATTTAGATTAACAACCTTATTTTCAGAATTTGACGCATCTATTAATGAAATGTTTGGAAGACATTTTAAATTCTCGGATGACTTTAAATATAACCAAAAGGACAGTTGATCAGCGGCCTCAAAAAAATCCATTCCTCTAATCTTTTGATAATTGACAACTGCGAACCACTTTCCATTTTCAGAGGATTGGTATCTCAACTTCAAGGCGTTTTTTGGGGTAAATGCAACCTCCGTCAAAGGTAGTTTAGACTGTACATTTTCAATCCAACTAGTTCCGGAGTATACTGCTTCACTATTAAAACAAGATTTATCAAATTTATTGTTTTCAAAAAGCACCTTTGGATAAGGTCGTTCTTGTGCAAAACACAAGATTGTATTGATTATAAAAATAATCAGCAACAAAATAAACCGTATCTGATACCTGCTTTTAATCATGAGTAAAACCTAACTTTTGCAAACCTTGTTGAACATCTTCATTTTTCATAAACAAATCCCAAAGCATCCCAGAACGATAATTTTCTATCATCACAGGAATAGGACCTTGATCAATTGCCAAATAGCGCGGCAAATACCACTTCTTATCTAAACTGAATGCATCATAAGGTCCATATTTGCCAATCAGTGTATCTTGCTTTGTATATAAATATTGAAGCATTTTCATACTTTCATCTGGCGTGTATGGAAAAGATGACAAGGCCGCAGTCGGTGAGATGACACCTAAATCATTACCTGGTCTATGGCCGGCATAACCTTTCATGGAATAGCTCGAAGTCATTCCCCAAAGACTATCTCCATAACCTTTAAAGCCTTTTGGATTTTCAACCGCGTAGTCATGATGGATTTTAGCTTGATTCTGCGTTAATTGCCAATAATCGGCATACTTATCTTTTAACCCTTTTGGATTCAAACCTAAATAGGAATAATGTGCCCAGAACAAGGGTCCCATGGGTGCGTCATCGGTTTCATAATAATCGAGAACTAAAGGTTTTCCATACATGGAATCTTTTGAAATAATACTGTCATTTCGTGCCCAACCTCTGTCATAAACTTGTTTAGATATCGGATGTGTTGGAGATGCAGCAGCAAGAACGTACATAATAAGACATTCGTTGTAACCTCCGACAGGAAAATTCATTTCCCAATTGTCAGTCGGAGACCAATGCCAGTAAAGAACATCTTCACCTTTAGTGTACCAATCCCATTCTACTTCTCTCCAAAGTTTATCAATCTTCTCTGCAAGTTGTTTTTCTGTTTCATTACCGTCCTTGAAATATTCCTTTACAGTCAACATTCCTTGGATCAAAAAAGCGCTTTCAACCAAATCGCCCCCGGTATCTTTTTTGCTGAAAGGGACTATTTTTCCAGTCTCGCCATTCAGCCAATGTGGCCAAGCACCATGAAAACGATCTGCTATTTCAAGAAAATCAACCATTTTGATATAACGATTCAATGCTTCTTCTCTAGTTATAAAGCCTCTTTTTACACCAACCAAAATTGCCATAAATCCAAATCCAGAACCGCCTATGGTAATCGTGTTTTTTGGTGAAGTTGGATACACATCATCCATGTGGAGTCGCTCCCGAGCTAAACCAGAATTAGGCTCTGCTCCCTCCCAAAAATAATTGAAGGTTTGCTTTTGGACGGTATCCAAGAGTTGCTCATTTGAGTACTCAACTTTGTCCATCTTGTCAGAAACCACTTCTTCTGACTTTTTTTTATCCGATTTACAGTTAAAAAAAAGAAATAGACATGGTAACAAAATTGCTGCTATTTTGGTCGTTGGGAATTTCATAAATTTTTGATTAATAAATTTTAGCTGCATTCCTTGTGAGAAATGCAGCTAAAAAAAATAAATAGACTAATTCAAATATTAAGGATGATACTTCTTATAAAAAATTGGTATCGAAAAATTTGTTTAATTCATCAAGGCAGTCACTTCTGCTTGAGTTAAGGCTTTGTTGAAAATTCTCAAATCATCCATATAACTTAAGTCAGATTTATGATCCCAACCAGTGAAGTGAGGAGCTCCAGACATTATGGACATGACATCAGTGCCGTCCCAGCTGATACCAGTAAACGCACCTTGTTTCACAACTGCCCCATTTATATAAACAACTGCCTCCGTAGGAGAAATTGTGAATGCCATGTGTACCCAGCCAGTAGTGACAGCTGGATCCAAATCTGCAGCTGCTCCTCCATCAAACCAGGTTTCGCCAGTACCGTTCCCCACATTCAACTTAAATCGTTGCTTACCTCCAGCATTTTCACGGAAGAAACGGAAACCACTTGTACGTAGGTTTTCTGCCCCCGGATTCGCGGTATCAGTTGGTCCTATAACCAAGATACCCGCCCTATCTGGAGTGGCATTCATTTTGTACCAAAAAGAAGCACTGAATGAAGTTCCTAAATCAAGAGCATCCACTGGAACAGTTAAATAAGAATCAGTTGCTCCAGCATAAGCATTGCCATCATAACCGTTTCCATTTCCAGCGAAGCCAGGTGAACCAACTTCAGCCGCATTTAAATCGCTCAATGCATCTGAATAGCTATTATTAAAGGGCATATACAATGTTTGACTACCATAAATCATCTGCTGTTGAATTTCCTGTTGGGTCATCGCAACATTAAACAATCTTAACTCATCCATATAACTTGAGTCAGATTTATGATCCCAACCGGTAAACCTAGGTGCTCCAGACATAATTGAAAGTATATCACAGCCTGACCAATCAATACCTGGAAAGGCTCCTTGACTAACAACTTGGCCATTAATATATACCGTGGCTTGAGATTCTGAAATTGAGAACGCCAAATGCACCCATTCATTTACCGCAGGATCAACATCTGCAGCAGCGCCTCCATCGAACCAATTTTCACCTGTTCCGTTTCCAATATTTAGTTTAAAACGTTGTTTTCCTCCAGCATTTTCTCGGAAAAATCTAAACCCACTGTTACGGTTATTTTGAGCTGTAGGATTTGCAGTATCTGGCGGACCTATCACAAGGACACCTGCTCTATCTGGAGATGCATCTAACTTATACCAAAATGTCGCAGTAAATTGACTACTTAATAGTCCATCTGTAGGATATGTTAAATATGAATCTGTTGCACCAGCGTAAGCATTATTGCCAACTTTAGCTTCACCCGCAAAACCAGGATTTCCAACTTCTGTTGCTGCCGTAGAAGTAACTAGATTAGTATAATCACCATCAAATGGCATATACAAAATTTCCCCATTATATAACGGTGTATATGGTGGCTCTTTTGTAAAGTTTGAAGTTGTAGTAGTTACATTTCCCGCTAAATCGGTCGCGGTTACAGTAACGGTGTGATCTCCAATTCCTACGTTATCATAAGTCATTTCACGATTTACAATCCTATAATCCACATAGGATCCTTCCTCGTAACTTGCAATCTCATTTCCATCTACAGTAACGGAAATTGAACCAACTTCTATGTCATCTTCAACTCGCAATTGAATGATTACAGAAGAAACTGGATTTGGATCAGAGATTGATAATCCGTCTGTAGGCTTAATTATTGTAACAATAGGAGCTCCTGCATCAGGTCCGGGATCGACTTCAGAAATGGAATCGATGCCATCGTAACATGATAACATAAAAACTAGGGTAAATAACCCAATAATTATTTTATTAATGTTTTTCATTTTTTTACATTTTAAAATTATGCTTTTCATTTTAGTTGCTTTCCAATGGTAATAAATCCAATTGGGCTTGAGGGTAAGGCAACAATTCCTTGTTAGCAGTAAATGTTCTACCGTCATAACTCAATTCATCGTATTCATTCAATCGAATCATGTCAAAATATCTGATGCCCCATTCCATAGCCAATTCAGCGAATTTTTCGTCCATAACCTGTTGGCTAGTAACACCTGAAAGTAAAGGCATATTTACTCGACCTCTTACCATATTAACTGCTTGATCAGCAGTCATAACACTTCCTGATGCACCGCGTGTTAAAGCTTCAGCGTACATAAGCAAAATCTCTGGATATCTAATCACAATAAAATTCTTGCTTGAACCATAGTCATTTCTTCCTGTGGTCAATTGATTGGAAGGAAGATAATGTTTGCCACTTGCATATTTAGCTCTTGGATAGTTATTGAACACATCGCCATCTGGAGTTACATTTGATACAAAAGAAGGCAAGGTTGCATAAGCCGGATCAGAGGTTATTTGAGTGATCCCATCAGGGGTAAATAACACACTTGTTTGAAGTCTTATAGTTTCACCTCTGTCTAACATAAACTTAATATATTTTACACTTGGTTCATAAAATCCCCAACCACCAGAGGCTGTTGCAACAACAGGAGTCCAGCTAGAAGGTCCAAATGGTGCATATAAATGATTATTGACTGTACCAGATGCTTGATTGTAATCAGAAAATTGCAACTCAAATAAACTTTCATTGCTCAACTCTCCTGGTTTTTTAAATAATTCATAGAAATCGCCGAATAAGCTAAATTTATTTGAGCTAATGATTTGGCCAGTTGCATCGGCAACGCCTTGGTAATTTTCCATTTCCAAATTAGCCAACGCTTTAATTGCTAGAGCAGTATATTTTGTAACTCCTCCAGGGATATCAGTTCTTTCATTTGGTCGAGCATCTGGTAAAAAAGGAATAGCTTCATCCATCAAATCAGAAATGTATTGCATAACCTCTTCTTTAGTATCCACACCATTATTGACTTCCGTTTGAAAATCAGTAGTTTTAATAATAAAGATATCGCCCCATAATTTTGACATGTTTAAGTGTTGGTAGCCACTCAAAACTTTAGTTTCAGCAATGTACTGATCAGCTCTAGCTATATCATCCCCAGTAGCGAACTCTTTATATCTTTCGATAGTTTCGCTTGTATTGATGATAACCGCTATATCACTATAGAAATTATTCCATACCTGATTGAACATCCAAAATCCGTTATCGTAATTAAAAAGATCCGTTTCAGCAAATAGCGGTTGATCCCCAAGTCCACCTGCATTTACATCATCCCCTCTCACGCCTAAAAGCAATGGGTCTTCCCATCCACGAGAATAGGTCGCAGAATAGGCTCCATAAAGCGGCAGAACCATGTCATCCATATTTGTGAAGTCCAAATCATCTGCTGCCAATTGTCCATCATTTTCTTCTAATTTATCACTACACGCGAAGAATAGCATGCATAATACCGGCAGAAAAACTAACGGTTTAAATAATTGTTTTACATTTTTCATATTGCACATTTTTTAAATTTTAATATTTAGACCAACTGTGTAAACAGCAGGTACTGGATATGTTTGACGATCGATACCATCAGATACTTCTGGGTTAAAGCCATTGTAGTTGAAGAACGTAAATGGACGATCGGCTGTGAATGTAATTTTGGTTTCAGGCATTCTTTTTCCTAAAAGTGACCCTGAAGGAATTGTATAAGCCAATTGAATATTTTGGATTCTAAAATAAGCACCATCTTCCACAAAGAATGTACTCATTTTTTGGTTCCATCCCTTACGTCTTCCAGCTGAAGAAGGGTATGAATTAGAAGTGCCTTCACCGTGCCATCTATTTTCCGCAAGATCTGCATCAATATTGGTATCATTTGTAAAAATCACTTCACCTCTTTTTCTATTCAAAATACTATTGCCTGTAACACCTGAAAAGGCTACATTCAAATCAAAATTTTTGTAAGAAAGTCCCAAACTACCTCCATAAGTGAATGTTGGAAGATATGAACCTAGAACAACACGGTCATTATCATCGATGACGTCATCTCCATTTTGGTCTGTATATTTAAAGTCACCTGGTACTAAATTATTGGCAACAGCAATTGGGTCATTTGCAACTTCGGCATCATTTTGATAAACACCTGCAACTTCCCAACCAAAGAAAGCATTCACTGGTTCTCCAACAATAAGTCGTTGACGGAATTCGGCAGAGCCAGTATCGAAATATCCTTGCTCACTATCTATTTTGGTGATTGAATTTTTTAATGTTGCAATATTTGCCCCAATGGTGAAGCTCCAATCATCAGATATACTTTGACTCCAATTTGCTGCAACTTCAACACCTTGATTTCTCATCTCTCCTACATTTAAAAGAAGCGTGTTACCAACAATTGCTTGTTGAACAGGCACGATCAAATCTTTAGTATCTCGAATGTAGTAATCAGCTTCAAGACTTAATTTGTTATTAAAAAGTCTAGCACTGATGCCTAAATTTGTTTCTTCTAAAACCTCTCTCTTCAAATCGGTAAAATTATTTGAACTAATAATACCATTTGTAAGCATATCATTGATGTCAACAGTAACTTGACTGATTGTTCGGGCACCTGTGCTTCCTACACCTCCACCGTTAGGTAAGAGACCCCAGCTTCCTCTAAGCTTCAAGAAATCAAAAATACCGTTGTTTTGCATAAAGCTTTCTTCCGAAATTACCCAGCCAGCACCAAATTGAGGAGTGGTTTTCCAAATTTCTTTAGGGTATCTAGCATTGCCTTCAGCTCTCACTGTGGCATTTAGAAGATATTTATCATCAAAATTGTATTCCAACCTTCCAAAGTAAGATAACGCATAAATTCTGTCACCAATTTCGTTTACGTTATTATTGAAGGTTGTTGGATCCGCAAAATTAAGATACCAAGAACTTTCTAAAGCAATACCCTGAACATCAGAACCTGTTGCGCTAAAATTATTTACTTGATCATCCTGAAAAGATGAACCTGCCAATAACGTAAGATTATGTTTACCAAATTTATCTTTATATGTCAATGTGTTATCCCATTGTTGAAACGAATAAATTTGTTCGGCCCGTCTTATAGATGTTTCTTGTTGCTCACGGTTAGAGTTACCGGATATATAATAAGGTAGTCGCGTATTTCTTTCAGAAATTGTAGAATAATCATGATAATAAGAAGTCTTGAAAGCCAATTTTTTAGGTATGATGTAATATTCAGCATAAATGCTTGTCAATATTTTCCTCAACTTTAGTTGATTATCGTTGTAACGCATCACTGGAAACGGGTTTTGAGAACCTCTATAACCAATTAGTTGTGCATCGGAATAAGGCGTTGTTGTAGCTTCTGTATTTACATAATCATATACAGGCAAAATAGGCACCGCGAAATAGGCTGAAAACCAAGCTGCATTTTCGGCATTATATTTAGTTGCATTACTGAAGATTGCGTTCGAACCGATGGTCAATCTATCTGTAACTTTTACATCTATATTAGACTGAATATTGAAACGTTCATATTCATTCTTCATATCCAAAATACCATCCTGTGAAAAATAACTCGTGTTAATTGCATAAGTTGCAGATTCGCTACCTCCAGCTACACCTATACTATGACTAGATATAGTAGCAGGTCTCAAAATCTCTTTATACCAATCTGTATTAACATCAGGAAGATTTGGATTAATCCTACTTCTTCCAAAGCGCGCTATGGAATTTTCAACAAACTGTATATCTGCAGCAGAACCAGATTCATAGGCCATTGTTACAAACTGTTCTGCATTTGCCATTTTAACCACATTCTGCGCATATTGAACACCTGTATATCCATTATATGTAATCGTTGGTTTTTGTTCAAACTTTCCGGTTTTGGTAGAAATGATTATGACCCCATTGGAACCACGTTGTCCAAAAATGGCAACAGAGGACACGTCTTTCAAAACTGATATGCTTTCTATTTGGCTAGGATCGAGGAAATCGATATTATCATACCATTGCCCATCAACAACGTACAAAGGATTGCTTCCTGCAAAATAAGAATTAACACCTCTTAATCTTACAGTTGGTGAATCACCTGGTGAACCTGTACTTACTACTTGGACACCGGGCACCTTACCTTGAAGCGATTGCATGACGTTACTGTTTGGGGTTCTTTCTATATCCTCAGATTTAACAGTAGAAATAGCTCCAGTCAGGTCCACCTTACGTTGTGTACCGTAACCAACAACGACAATTTCATTCAGACTTTCTACATCTGTTTCCATCGCAACATCAATAGTTGTTTGACTGCCCACTGTGATGCTTACTGTTTTAAAACCTAGTGAAGAGAATTCCAATACAGCTCCTTGTTGCACTGTCAATGTGTACTTACCGTCAAAATCGGTATTAGTACCATTTGTTGTACCCTTTACTATAACATTGACACCAGGTAATGGAAGGGTATCATCAGCACTGGTTACAATTCCCGATATCTTGAGCCCTTGGGCGAAAGAAAGGGAACTTACTAAAAGGAATAATAGTAATAACTTGAATTTAGCTTTCATATAATGTTTAATTTTCGTGTTAGTAGTGACAAGATAATAAGCAATTCAAACAATTTTAACAAATTCTTTACATTTTACATACGTCATGGATGTTAAAATAGCAGAATACCAATAATGACGTACTTCCAAGATACAATAAAAACTCCGAAATCGTTTGAAAATTAACTAGGTGACGTATAAATGACGTATATAAAAACTATTAAATACACAAATTGAAGGGTACTTTATTTAAAATTTACAAGGTAATCCGTCAGGTTTTTGTCAGATTCTAAATTTAGTTTGCGTTTAAGACGGTATCTTTGAGTCTCAACTCCTCTTGTAGAAATGTTTAATAATGGCGCAATCTCTTTAGTAGTCAAATTCATTTTGATGTATGCACATATCTTTAAATCCTTATGTGTCAATTGTGGAAATTTACTTTTAAGTCCATTAAAAAATTCCTCATGCACTTGATTGAAATTATACTCAAATACTTTCCACTCATCTTTATGCCCGATAGAATGATCTACTTTCTTTAAAAGTTTTTTGTACGAAAAAGGATTATCAAATCCACTCTTATGCTGCAATAATTCGTTCTTTAGGTCTTGCAATGCTTCATTCTTTTTTATTAAAGCCATAGCGGTATTAGCCAATTGCTTGCTTTTTAGCTTAACTTCATTTTTTAAAGCTTCATTCTTTAACTCCACAATTTTTTTATCATTTTCTATTGTCTTTTCTTTCAAAAGTTCTTTTTGCTCCAATTCAAATTGTTGGGTCAACAAATCCTGCTCTTTTTTAATCTTTCTTTTGTGAAGAGTGTATATAACGAACACAGACAATAGTGCCAGAACCATAAATAGAATAAATCCTTTAATTGTTTTGTACCATGGAGGTAAAACAGTCAATGCAATTGACGTAGTCGGCGAAACCGAGCCTGACGTGTTTGAAGTTCTAAAAAGTATCTTATAATCACCATTATTCAAATTAGACAACTCCAATTTTTCTTTTTCAATAGGATACCAATGAGATGGATCTATATTGGCAATAGAATATTCAAAAAAATGATTTCTTGAATTAGGGGACGATATTGAAATGCTTATATTTTTGTTTTTATAAGGAATCTCATGCGAATTGGAAGCAGCAACATCCATCAAAACTTTGTCTACCTCAAGCGATTCAATTACCGGTTTCATAAGAGTGTCTTTCTCCGAATAACGTTGACTGTTAATCAGCATAAACCCATCATTCAAATTTAAAGCGTAAGTTGAATCTTTAATTTTAGAGATTCTTTCATACCCTACAATTAGGCGTTTTTTAAAGTATTTGTCCGAAAGGGATAGATTGTAGTTAAGATCGGAAAATGATCTTAAATCGATGTTGTCTTTATTCTTGACAGCTAAAATATCTGCTTCATCATCAGATATTATATAGGAATCTTTGCCGAAGTTGTCATTTAAATAATTGAAAGGGACGATACTGTCCAACAATGGTTCATATTTCTTCCACCCATCATTGGTCTTGAAGCATATATCAGATTTTAGCTTGTAAACTCTAATATTGTAATCAGATTGCAGATCTTTGCTCCCATAATCAATGGTTTCTATAATCGAATCATAAGAATTATTGAACTTTAACCTAAACAGTCCTTTGTAAGCATGCGCTGCCCATGCTGTTTTTGAATCTTCAAATACCAGAAAACGAATAGGTATCCTAGGTTTGCCCAAATGTTGGACATCCCAATTGTTTGTATTGTTTTCAAACTTAACAATTCCTGTATATGCACCTTGCATGTAGAGATTGGATTGTTCCGGGACTCGTTTAAGCACCCATCCTCCTGTTTGTGCAGATAATAACTTTATCTTATCTTTTTCAACCAAATAAGTACCGTTATTATGTCCACAGAGCAATTGTCCATTTATTTCCTTTAATTCCCAGACCTGCCCTTGGGAATCTTCAATGAATTTCAAATTGTTTTCTTCATCGATATAGTATAATCCTGTATTGCTGCCTATGTAGGTTGTACCCTTAAATAATATGACGTCATAAACAGCTCCTAATTTACCAGTAACATCATTGTAAAATGAATGTGGACTGTCTAAATTTACTGAAGCTATACCATTGTCCAATCCTAGCCATAATTCATTAGTTGTATCGATAAACTGGTCCAAGACTGTATTATTCAATAATCCATTTTCCTTGCTGATGTGAAATAATATCGCTCCAATCTTATTGGTAATATAAACTCCATTTTTGATGGTTCCAAAGACCATGTTGCCATTATTCAGAATGGAAAAACTGTTTAATTGCTGTTCTTTTAGTATTGGATTTATTTGGGATATCCATGGTTTCAGCTTCCCATTTTCATAAGTAAAACAACCTTTTAAAGAAGTGGAAACAAACAGCTTTCCATTATAATTATTTATAGACACCACTTTTGCATCTATCATTACTTCTTCAAAAATGTAGGGTTTAGGTGTAATGTTCTCTAAAGTGAATATCCCGTTCTTAAGAGTAGAGATATAAATGCTGTTATCAACAACGTCAATCGACAGTACGGTTGATGACGGCTTAACCTGTGTAATTTTATTATCCTTGTAAATGTATACGTTGAGGAAAGACCTAAAAATAACGGCATCTTTATAAGAGATGATTTGCCAAAATTCTTCATTCAGGAATTCTTTTTTGTCAATTAGATGACTTAATGAGGTATATACTAAAGACCCTTTCTTATTTTTTTTCCAATATCCAAATTCTTCGTATGATCCTGTGTATATCCTATCGTTTAAGGGTAAAACAGAACGAATTGTTGTTTTATTTGGAATTTCGTGTATGCTCCATTTTAAACCATCAAAAACTAGAAGTCCGTTATTGTTAGCAACATATATTTTGCCATCACCCCCTTTGGAAATACCCCAGTTTTGGTTTCCTGCGTTATACTCTGAAAGAGAATAGTTTTGAAAATATGGCGAATACTGCGCAATTAGTGTATTAGTAGTTACTAAACTAAAAAACACTAAACAAAAAAAGTACTTATAAGATTTTAATGACATCGACAACATTCAAGAATATATCTAGTGAATTGATTGTCTAAATGTAGAAAATTACTTCACAATACAAAAATCAATAAAACCACATCTATCTATTTAGCTAATTTCAACTAAACCACAATCCATATAATTTTACATTTTATTGATTTTACTTCTTGTACATGGACAATCACTAATCCCTTGCAAGAAGTCAAGACCAACGGTAATCATATGTGTCCCAGAATTGTATCCTGACAAATCATTCAACGTAATTTGATAGGAATATGCAAAATAGAATTTGTTCTTCATAATTCCGGCCATTGGCCCAAGGTTCAAAGGTTTTAAGGTTTGGTCGTTAAGAAATCTATACGATGCACCTACCCAGAAATAATCGTCATATCTACCAAACTGTCTGTATTTAAAGTTTAAATCAGTAGTAGAACGCCTATCGCTACTGAACAATTGATAAAAAACAGAAGGTTCATACTCTACTTTTTTATTCGAATTACTTCCAAATACATATCCTGTATAAACTTGATAATTCAAAATTAAGCTTGGCTCTATTCCCCTGAATTTATCAATGTCTTTCTTTAACACATTATTGGCATTAAAGCTCATATAAAAACCTTTGTAACGATACAGCGCTCCAATATCAAAATTGTTGTTGGAAATAGAGCGGTCATCCGTAATACTAGGATCTACAATTGGAATTTCATAAGTAGGCTCAAAATTTTGAATATCAATTTTAAAATTGTTGATGTTATAAGAAATACCAAACGAAAGATACTGCTTCGTATAATAATCAATGACCAAATGATGAGCAAAAGAGAATTTGACACCCTTTTGACGTGTATTACCATTTTTATCATTATAGGCCGAAATCCCTACTCCAGATCTGTTTGAGATTCTAAAATCTGCATACAATGATTGATTATCAGGAGCATCTTTGATACCAACCCATTGTGTAAGTCCATTGGCCCGGATTCTTAAATTATCACCTATTCCTGCATAGGTTGGTGAAATCACAAAATCGTTATCTGCCAAATATTGTGTCCAAACTGGCAAGTTTAGCTCCTGTCCATAACTTGCCGTCATGACCAGAAGAAGTATATATGTAAGTAGGTTTTTCATCTGAATGCTATTTTATTTATCAAATAATTTGAGGCATAAATTTATTATCTATAAAGTGTGAAATGTCCAACAAAATCGCGATCGTTTGTTGAACTGTTCAACCTAACCACGTACCAATAGTCACCAGTTGGCAGTTCTCTATTATTGTATTTTCCATCCCAGTATTGTCCCACATGATAGGTAGCCACTTTACGTCCATATCTGTCAAAAATATCAAACTCTAGATTAGGGTAATTGTCAACACAGCCTGGAGCCCATCCATCTGTTACTCCATCATTATTTGGAGTAAAATAGTTAGGAATACAGATGTCCACATACTCAAGATACAGTGATGCAATGGCCATACAACCTCTACTATCTGTTACCGTAATGACATAAGTACCAGATTCTGTTATGATAAATGTGTTGGTAGTTCCATAATCCTCACCATTTAGTGTATAAGTGTAGTCTCCTGATCCGCCTGTGGCCGCTGCAATGATTTCGTTTAAATCACCTTCATTCAGGCTCAATGTTACTGGTGGCACAGCAATGATATCAAAAAACTCTGTTGTTTGAATACATCCGTTTGTATGTCTTACATTGATGAAATGGTCCACCCCAACTGGTACATTTGAAAACACGTTACTCGTTTGATAAGGCCCACCGTCTAAAGAATAATCCAACAAAGAAAGATCTGTATTGCTATCATCCACGGTGACTGTAACTGTATTGGTCGAAGCATTATTCTCGCATAGATACTCAAGTTCGATCAATGGGTTTATAGTAACTGATTCAGGAAATGTGATGTTCCATTCAGATTCACAACCNNTAAACACCATCATAGTTATCCAAATTGACACTATAAGGAGGAGTTCCTCCAGAGATATCAATACTAAACTCACCAAGACCATCCCCTTCACATACTTCTGGGAACATAGAATCAGCAACAATCGTAATCAATACCGGAGTTGGTTCTGTGATGGTAAAGTTAAATGTTAGATAACAACCCAATTCGTCTTGTACAATGACATCATAATTACCAGGAGCCAAATTCTCAAAAATATTGGTGTCAAAAAACTGGTTCAATTGAGGTGAAATGGCATATTTGATAATCCCCGTTCCTCCGGTCGCAATGATTTCCAAAGAACCATTATCATTCCCACTACAGCTAACATTGTTGATGTTGTAAGTTGCTTCTAATGGTGCAGATGGTTCAGTGATCGTTATGGGTGCTGACGTTTCATCACAATCTCCACTAACAACAGATACAACATAAGTACCAGCCACAAGCTCGGTGAACACACCTGGGATGTTTTGTGTCGCAGCAATTGTGTTTCCTAAACTGTCTTCCAAAGTATAAACATAATTACCCAATCCTCCTTGAGCAGTTGCAGTAATGACTCCTGTATTATCTCCAGCGCAATTTATGGTTGGATTTGCTGATGTTAGATTGATTGTTAAATCTGGAAGTGGATCAATTGTGATTTCATTTGATACATTTGCAATACATCCATTTGCGTCTCTCACATAATACACATATGTACCTGGAGCGACCGAAAATGTAGTTGAGGATGCAAACGACCCTAAAATAGGAGAAAAACTACTGTTGGCACTATAAGTATAAGTACCTGTTCCACCTGTTGCACTCAAAGTCAATGTTGCTTGTGTTAAACAGGTTTGTGTTGTAGCCGTTACTAAACTTGCATCTATAGGAGATGGTTGATTTATAACAATGTTTAATGAGGTCATTTCACAATTATATCCATCCTCAATGGTGATATTATAAGTTCCCGCACCTAATCCTCCAAAAATGTTAGACGTTTGAGGGCCCGAAGAACTGGGTGTTGGCAAAATGGTATTCAGTGTATACGTATAATTGCTTCCTTGTCCCCCAGTGACATTGTTCACTGTAATTGTTGCATCTTGATCACCAAAACAGGATAAAAGTGTTGTGCTTGGCACAAAAGTGGCATCAATCGGCACTGGTATAGCAAGCGTAATATTTGCCGAAACAATACATCCCCCGGCATCTCTTACATTTACAGTGTAAGTTCCAGCTGTCAAGTTGATGAAGGTTCCATTTGATGAATACCCTACGTTTGTAGGACCAGTTAACTCATACTCATAAGTCCCCCAGCCACCGATAGCAACAGCGGAAATAGTGCCTGAATTGTTATCACACGTCACATTCGATGTTTCAGAAATGGCAAGAACTAAAGCTTCTGCAGGAGATTCAATAATTACTGTAGATGTGGCAGAACAAAAAGGACTGGCTGTTTCGCTGATGACTACTGTAAATGTTCCTGCCATCATTCCTGTAACCGTTTGAGGATTCGTTGATGTATTTGCAGAGACTACTCCAGTTACAGAGGTGCCCGAACTATCAAATACTTCATAGGTGTATGGTCCTGAATATCCGTTAATATTGATATCAAATGATCCTGAATTATCTCCAAAACATGTAACAGCCGTAGGTGTGGTGGTAAAAGTTGGAGGAATAGCAGTTGGTAATGATACGGTTACTTCTTCGGTACATGAGGTATTTGCATCTGTGATAGTAATTGTATATAATCCTGCTGGAACACCAGAAAACACATTTCCCGTTAAAGTTACCGATGCAGGATTTGGACTGATAGCATAGGTATAAGAACCTGTTCCTCCAGTGCCCGTAACGGTTATAATGCCGTCGTCATCATTACAACTTGGCGCAGCTGTTACGGATGGTGTCAAATTAATTGGTGGTGCTATTGAAATAGACACTAAATTTCCACAACCATTCACATCCTTTACCTCAATAGTATGAGTTCCTGACGATAAATTGGAAATCGTAAATGGTGGCACTCTGTTTTGGAATGCCCCTCCATCTATACTGAAACTATAAGGAGACATTCCTGCCGAAGTCAATGTGACATCAATTGCATAAGTGCCTTCTTCAGAAGTACATTGGTTATTGATAGATGCTGAAATCACTGGTGATGGATCATTCGGCAATATCACAACCGGACTTGTCACAATACAACCATAAGCATCCAAAACGTGGACATAGTAATTTCCAGCATCCATATTAAAAGTGCTGGCAGAAGACCAGGCTGGATCACTAGCCAAAGGTGAAGCAGGTGTGGTTGTTATTTGATATTGATATGGGGCAGTTCCATCATGTCCAATTGCGCTAATAACTCCAGAATTTGCGTTACAATTCGCATTTTGGTCTACTGAAACAGTCAGGCTTAAAGGAATTGCAGATTCCGTAATATTGAATGGAACTGTAACTACTCCACAACCAGCATTTGGCCCGGTAGTTTCTTGAATCAATACATAATAGTTGCCAAAAGGTAATGGTCCTAAATTGCTAACTACCAATGAGCCATTAGCAGGAACAACACCTAACCCACTAATTCCAGTAGTTATCAATGATAATGAATCAAATATTTCGTAGCTGATATTCGTGGCAGAACCATAGATACTGTTTACCGTGAATGATACATTCCCGTCAGCACTACCGCTACATGTAATATTGTTAGCAGTAACAGCGGTTACTGTTAAAGTTGAATTTGTTGGTATCGGTGCTGTAGCTGGTTCATAATAACTACAATTTGTAGAAGCGTCGTATACAATAAACGTATATGTAATCCCTGGTGTCAGACCTGTAAAGGTTGCTGATAAACTTCCAGGTGAATCTTCAGGAATCCAAGACCCAGGAGGATTTGGATATACTGAAGTTGGACCTTGATAAATACTAAAAAAGAAAGGACCAGCACTTGGTAATGAAGAACCTATACTAATGACGGCTTCCCCACCTGAAAGACAATCGACCGTAGTTGCAATATTGATATCTAAATCTGTTGGAGGTGATGCCACCAATACATTTTGAAATAAAACCGAACATCCATTTGCATCTACAACATTGATTTGATATAAACCAAAATCAACTACATCAAAAGTTACAGATGTCGAACCTGTAGCATTGAGTTCAGAATTTGAATAACCATTGGTTCCAGTAACAAAATAATTGTAAGGAGCCGTTCCACCACTAACACCATCTATGATAATAGATCCTTGGGAAACACCTCCCGCATTACATGTAATATCAACGGTGTGGTAATTCACTGCAATAGGATCGGGCTCACCAATAGTTATGGTATCGGTTGCCGTACAAGATTTGGCATCAGTAACAGTAATCGTATAGGTTCCAGCGGGCAAACTGGATGTTTGGGTACCATAATCTGTACCAGTGGTATCATTATGAACATTTATTACAAAAGGAGGTGTTCCAACTGTAGTATCAATCGTAACCTGAATTGCACCATTAGTATTTCCATTACATAAAATTGGTTGCGTTTGGGTAATTAAGCTTAATGCTGGAGGTGTTATGGGGATAATTGTCTGAACGCCAGACTCAGTAATACATCCACTAGCATCTGTGATTTGAAATTGGTAAGTTCCAGCAGTTCCTGTTGAATAAACAAAAGAAGAACCAGTAGCTCCCAATGCCGAATAGGTACCTCCATTTACAGAAACTGCGTAAGTGAATGGTGCTGTTCCACCAGAAATTGTTCCAGTAATAATAGCATCAGGATTTGATGTACAATCCAAGTCTTTGGTTAAAACTGTACTAACCGTTAAAGGTGGCAATGGCGCAATTGTATATGACTCACTATAAATACATTCATTGGCATCTTTTACCTGAAAGGTATAAGTACCAGGCGCTAAACCAGTAAAAACATTTGAAGTTTGGTAAGGCGTCACCGCCGAAGCTGGGGCAATAATTTGATATTCTAAAGGTGTAACTCCACCTGTCACTCCACTTATAGTCACGTCTGAAGTGTTTGACGGACATGTCACAGGAGAACTGGTGATTGTTAAATCTGTTGGAGGATTTAATGGGACAATTGTTATCACGCCGGCTATGTTGGTACAGCCACTGGCATCCTTAATAGTAATTGTATAAGTACCATTCGTTAAGCCTGTAAAGGTGTTTCCAGTTTGGAAATTGACGCCATTTATACTGTAAGTATAAGGTGGTGTACCACCTGAAACTCCTGAAACAGTAATGGTTCCGTTGGTAGAACACGTGTATGGAGTGGTCAAAGTTGCAGTGCCATCGATACCAGAATTAGATGAAATGGTTACCNNACATTGTAAGTTCCTTGAGAAAGACCTGAAAATACGGGAGAGTTGAAAAATGTCGTTCCACCATCGATACTGTATTGCAAACTATTTCCGTTAGCATTTGTAACATTGATGGTTATCGAGCCATTATTGGAATCGGAGCATAAAATATCTGTTGTACTCACAGTAAAATCAGGTGCAGATGCCATTTCAACCGTTACAGACGTGTTTGCACTACAGTTGTTGGAGTCAACCACCGTGATGTTATAAACTCCAGGAGCCGTCACAGCAACTTCTGGAACCGTTTGAAAGTCAGTCATGCTATTTATAAAATAAAAATAAGGTGGTGTCCCTCCTACTGGATATACAGTGATCTCACCATCATTACAAGTTAATGGGGTTGTTAATGCAGCCGTCACTGTCAATAATGGAGGGTTAATAAGCGTCACTGTTCCTGTATAAGTACATCCATCTTCAGTCGTTACATTTGTGGTGTAAGTTCCTGGATTCAAATTGGCAAATGTGTAGTTATTGGCATTGATCGGCCCAACACTATTCACTAAAGTTGCACCATTATAGATTGAAAAGGAATACTGTGGACGGGCATCATTTGCAGCCAATCGTATCGTCCCTTTATCTCCATGACAAAGTGGTTGTGTAACAATTGTTGAAACCGTAAAATTTCGTTCTCTAATCTGAACATCTGGAACCGTAAATACACAAGGATTTGTTGGAACACCTACCTGTCTTATGTAAACCGTGTAAATACCAGGAGAATTAACAGTAAAAACATTACTTGCTTGATAATTGACACCATCAATACTATATTCATAACCAGACGGTACGCCATTTACGGTTATAGTTCCTGGAGTGGTACAAATAATGTCGGTTGCCGTGGCCGTTGGACTCAATAAATTCTGGTACACATTGAAATAAAATTGATTAAAACAGCCTCCAGAGTAATTGATTGTCAGCCTAAATTGACCAGATGTATTTGCCACAAAATTTGGTCCAGTTCCTACCTGGTTCCAAGTACATGACGGATTTTCATTAGCACAATCTGCATCAGGCACAGCAGCACAGCTTGACTCGTCCAATTGTTCCCAAATAATTGAAGTAGCGCCAGCAATATTAGTAGTGATGTTTCTTAAATCATTTGCGCCGCATAAAAAAATCAATGGCAATAGTTTACCATCATTTGGACATGTAACTACCTCATCTGCAAATGGAATCACTGGATTTGGAATCGTTCCACCATATAATCCAACTACAAATTCCTGAACAATTGATTGACAAGGAGCCGTAGCCGTATTATGTACATAGTATGTTCCAGTGGCAGTGACCGTTATTGTTTGGCCAGTTCCAATTACTGGAGTCCCAGTTGGGCTTGTAGACCAAGAATAAGAATCATAACCATTTGCCGCCGTTAAATCTACACTATTACCACACAACACGATATTTTCAGAGAATGTACAATCATCCAAATCAGCTAAAAAATTGGTAGCTTGAGGTGTAATTAAACAACCCGTATTACTGCTAAAACTTGGATCATCAGTAACCAAAAAATTTGGGTTAAAGAAACCATTGTATGTTGCAAAAGCTTGATTATTGATAATATTTGAACAAGCATCGGCCAACTGATTACAAGTTTCTACCGTCATGGCTTCAATTCGAATTTCATATACCGGATCGTTCTCTTCCACTAAATAATCTTCAATATCAAAAATAATTTCACGTGTTGCAGGGGTATAACTCGCTACAGTAACACCAGGAGGCAATACTAGATCTGTTGGATAATTGAATATTATGTTGATTGGAAGGATGTCACGGATTTGAAAATTAGTTGCATTATCATTTCCTGTATTTTGAAAACCAATCACGTAATTCAACGGTTGAGACAATCCTACTGTCTGCCCACCAATATTATTACCCAGATCATCCTCAACAATTTTGGTAAGAACGATATTCGGTTCAATGATTTCTACCGCAAATGCAAAGAAATATTGAAAATAAACATCCTGATTACTTTCCAGTCGAACCAATGCGGAAGTTGCATCATTCGCAATAACTGTATTACCGGGGTTGGGAACATGCATGACACCAGTGTCAAAACCTAGAGTATTTGTACTATTTGGGTTTCGGGTCGTAACAGGCAAAGCGCTCAACTGCGTCACAGAACTATTAAAAAAGTTGTTGGCAGGCCTATCTGCGGCTGACATTGGAACTCCATTAAGTACCAAACGGTCATTCTGAATTGGTTTATCCCCTTCTAATGTTGCAAACGCAAAATTAGCCCTTACCGGTGCTGGCGCAGGAATAGTTCTAAACCCCGAAATTGGAATATCGACATTAACGGAACTACTGATAGCACTAAAACCATCGAAACTGGTAATTGATTTTCCTGGAAGCGTTGGATCTTCATATACCACAAATAGAGACCAACCTGCTGAATATCCAGTACCATTATAGGGGTCAAAAGTTCCTGTTGCACCTTGAGCACTCGATACATTTCCTATTGTATAGGTACCTAAATTGTTGGCCAAACCAGTTACTATACTGGTTACGTCTGCATAACATGAATAAGGAAAACTATCTCCAGTGGCAGTGCCATTTGCGTTATAGATGACAGTACCTACAACGTCATTATAACCACCGGTTGGTCCTTTGAACTTCACGTTCGTAATTGGTTCGGCACCATTTGTTACCGCACCCCAATACAAACCCGCATATTTTATTTGATAGCAATTAGGGTTTGGTATATCCAAATCCGCACTTGAAGAACTGAAGGTTGACGCATCTCCATCAATATCGATATATCTCATATCAACCGTGTGGTTGTAGACGGTATTATCGTTAAAGGCATTGTTACTTGGCCCAAGAATGTTGTTTCCGATAAGAATGATGTCTCCTTTTAAGTCCTGATTAAATCGAGGTGTGAAGGGTACATAATTTTGGGCATAGGATTGTAAACCCAAAAATAATAATGAAACAATAAGGGCAATTCTAGAAAAAGTAGGTTTTTTCATGACAGTTGAAATTTGTTGGTTTCATTTTTCTCCAAGGGGCATTGTCGAAAAATGGTTTGGGCCTCAATTATATATTCTTAATTTTCAATTTTTACTAATGACATTTTTGCATTATATGGTCTATTTCCTTTTGTTTTTAAAGCTTCATTTGCTTCTTCTATCGTGTCGAACTTATCATAATAAATGTAGTATTTACTTGTATTGACATCATAGAAGAAATCTATATTGGTTCTTCCAGATGCAACCACTTTAGTGACAAAATCATCTCTCTTGGCTACATCATTATGCACAGCAACTATTAAATAATATCCATTTTCAACATTCTTGACATTTTTAAGAATTTGAATATTGTTACTTTGTTCTTCTCCGAAATCAAAATCTTCAGCCTTTAATGGAGTTGTGCTCAATTTGGTATTTTGCTTGATAATACTCAACGCCGCTCTATCCTGCTGGTATCTATCTTGTTCACTATCAAATGCCGCTCGCTTGATACGTCGTTTTCTCTCAAATTCAGTCGCTTCCTTAATTTGCTCTAAATTTGATGACAAATTAGCCTTGGTTTGCATTGCAGACAATTGTTCTGCCTTCAATTTTTTAATCGCTTTTTGGTAGTAAAGATTGACTTCATCATTGACCAATGGATAAATTTTAAGTCGTTCTTCATATAATTTTTCCAACTCCTTGATTCTATTGTTGCGGGATTCAATCACCTGATCTAAATCTACTTTTAAACCTTCCAATATTGCGTTTTCGGCAGTGACACTTTTAAAAGGTTTTGGCTCCATGAAAATACCTTTGTCACTCAAATCATTTTCCTCTTTTAGGTCTTTAAGGTCTTTATCCTTAATGGCAATTGCCTCAGTGTATTGGGCTAATAATTCGGTTTGTCTTATTTCAGAATCATTGGTCAATTTTTCAATTGATTTCATTGATTGCGCAATGTTATCAGTTGGATTCACAATTAATTCTTCATTTTCTTTAACAGCATTTTCTTTAGCTTTTGCTGCAGCATCAGCTTTTGCTTGATTTTCAGCCGACAATCTAGCTTCTTCCTGTGCTTTTACTTTTGCTTCTTCTTCCGCTCTCAACCTAGATTCTTCAGCCAATCTTTTTGCTTCTGCTTCTTCTTTGATTTTCGCTTCCCCTTTAGCTTTATTTTCTGCAGCTAATATTGCTTTTGCTTCTTCTTCTGCCTTTGCTTTAGCATCTGCTTCTGCTTTCAACCTTTCCTGTTGTGCCACTTTCTCAGCTTCGGACTCTGCCTTTGCTTTGGCTTCTGCTTCTGCTCTCAATCTCGATTCTTCAGCCAATCTTTTTTCTTCTGCCTCTGCTTTAGCTTTTGCCTCTTCTTTTGCCTTAATTTCTGCGGCCAATTTCGCTTGATTCTCTGCGGCCAGTTTAGCAGCTTCAGCATCAATCTTGGCTTTTGCTTCGGCTTTAGCTTTATTTTCAGCGGCTATTTTTGCTTTCGCTTCTGCCACTTCTTTAGCTAGAATTTCTGCTTCAATCTTTGCAGCTTCGGCATCGGCTTTGGCTTGTGCTTCAGCTTTTGCTTTGTTCTCGGCTTCTAATTTAGCTTTGGCTTCTTCCTCTTTTTTAATTTCCTCATCAGCTTTAGCTTTTGCCAATTCGTCTGCCTTCGCTTGCGCTTTTGCTTCTGCATCCAATTTAGCCTGAACTTTTGCTTCTGCAGCAAGTTTTCGATTTGCTTCAGCATCAACATTTGCAACTTTAGACACTGGTTTTCTTCTCTTATCAGTAGAAATAAGTCCACTTATTTCATCTTCGCCGCTATAATCATAATTCTCATTATTTTTGAATCTATAGGCCAATGTTATTTCGTGTGAAGGTCCAAAATCTGTTAAGTCTCCAAGCGCTTTCTCAAAATTGTATTCTATCGCAATCTCTTTAGTAATATTTAGACCTATTCCACCAGAAGCGCCATATAAATTGTTATATCCAACTTGTGCCCAGATGCCTTTTGGAACTGTGATCATAGCAAGCCCAGAAATAACTGTTTTATCCTTTTTGAATTCTGATCGTACTAAAGTGGAAAATTTACTTTCATCAAAAAAACCTGAACTTTCCATATAACCCGTATACATTAAATGAGCTTGAATACTTTGTTGTGGGTTGTCTTCGATAAGTTGTGAAGAATTGATATTATAAAGGACAAGATTGTTCATTGACACACCAAAATCCAAAAATGCTGTACCATAGTTGATGCCAGGGTTAACGGTCAACATAAAATTGGAAGGAATATTTTCTAAAGATGGATCTGGGAAATTAGTGACTACATTGCCATCGTTGACACCGCTTTTGTAAGCTCCAACATTAAGACCGAAAGTCAGGTTGCTATCTCTTTCAAGTCGTGCATTGTAAGCAAAATTCAAAAGTCCACCAAAGGTGGTGAGAACTCCATAATTTTGCTGAAACAAGCCTACACCAATCCCTATGTTCTCTCTAAATCTACCTGAATAACTTACCAAATAGGTTTGAGGAGCATCTTCAAATTGAACCCATTCTCTTTTGTTAGTAATACTAAAATATTTATTCTGCTGTCTGACAAAGCTAAAAGTTGGGTTAATGGCATATTGATTAAAAGTTAATGAATTTCGTATCGGAAGAGCAAGCGAAACCACTCCATCCTCTTCTTGAGAGTAGAACGTCTGTACTGAACAGACCAATAATGCTATTGCCAACAAATAATGTTTCATGTCATTTTACAAGGGTTATGGAACCCTTCTTTTCTTTTTGATTTGGTGCTTTTATGATGTAATAGTAAACTAGGTTGACGCTGGTTAAATTCAATTGATTTTGGGGCCAATCATTTTGATAATCATTTGTTTGAAGTACAACTTCCCCCTGGTTGGTAAGAATGATGACTTCAGTATTGGTCCCGCTGACATATTGAGTTGGAATAACCCAAGTATCATTGATGCCATCCCCATTTGGACTGATGAGATTAGGAATGTTAGCCACATCTGGAAATTGTTCTACAGGTTCAGAAATGGAGAAAAACAGTTCTTTTGAAACCACACAACCAGAAGTTTGGTATATGATAACTTTGTAATCTCCAAATTCTGTAGCCTCATAAGTATCTTCAACAGCGCCAGAAATAATTGAACCATTTAAATACCATTCAAATTCTGGGTTTGAGGCTGTAGTGGTTACAATGACCGATAAGGTATCCCCTATTTCCATCTCATTTTCATCAGAAACGTTCAATGAACTTGAAAAACCCTCACTCTCTAATACAATTGAACCAGATGCCTGACAGCTCCCTAAATCTACTTGTACAGAATAAGTACCCGATTCATCAGTTTGGTACGTTTGACTTGTTGCTCCAGTAATTAATTCGCCATCTTTATACCATTGATAACTGTTTCCTCCCAAAGTGTTCAACGTTGTTAAACCTTGGTCTGGACAAAATGGGTTTCCCAAACTTGAAACAATGGTCGCATTTGCCTCTCCAGAAATTGCTTCACTTATGGTGACACGATTGGAAAATGAATTGGATGTACAGGTTCCATAGTTCGTTTTAGCAAAATAAGTTCCGGGTTGCGTAACTGTTAACGTAAAACCTTCCTCTATGAAAACAGATGTTGTTGGACCAGTTTCTTTATACCAATTGAAAGTCAGTGATGGATAATTAAGTGGTGAATCGTTACCCGCATACCCTGGATTATCGATCGTCAACAAATAGCTACCGCCTGTACAATAGGCGCCAGTAGAAACCAAATTGTTAATTGTAAACGGACTGTCCTGACTTTTGTAATAAGCTGCAAATGTTGCAGAACCTGAACTTGTTGCTGCTGGTGCTGTGCTCTTTATTCGTATTCTATAACCTTCACCCGCAGTGGTTGTTGGTAAGGAGAAATTTAACGTAGCTGGTGAAACAGTTACGGACCCTGCGTTCGAAGTAAATACAATCGTAGGATTCGCAAAGTTACCGTTGGCATCAGACATCTCAATTCTAAATTGATTTGTAGGATCTAGATTTGATTCTGGCGAAAAGACAAATGTTGCACTGTAGGTATTAAAAGAACTACTGGCACAAGCCTGACTAAATCCTAGATTGGGAGCACCAATAACTATTTGGGCATTCATCTGTTCTGATAAAAATAGAACGGACAAACAAGCCAAAATAGAAAGTTTTTTTAGAATAGTAGTTTTTTGCATTCAGTTCTTGTTTTTTCGGTATGTGAAAAAGAAATCTTAATTGCTTTCATCTTAATCAAGAACAACCCGTCAGGACTTTGCCAAACGAGCTGAAAACTTGAATATTAAGCTTGATTACATAATTAATCTTCTGGGTCGTAGTCGTTGGACGCTATAATTTTATTGATTCTTAATCTAAAATCTGGGCGTTTTACATTTTTGGAATCAATAAAAGTTTCAGAATCGGCACCTTTGGAATACACATTAAAAAATGCGCGGTTACCATACCAGTTTTCTAAATCAGCGTTATTGGAATTATGTTCGGTGAAAATATTTCCTTTGCAGTTGTTGAAATACATTTCACTAAATTTTATTCTTTCAAGATTTTTGCTGTTGACCGAAATATTGCTATCAAGGATAACCGCTGGATAAAATCCTGAAATGACTGTTTTGTTCATTCTAAGAGAAGCATCTTGTGCTATGTATAAAGCCTCTTTCACTAACCCGACTCCGATATCTGAAGCTAAATCATCGCTAATATTTACCAATGTCAAATTTTCGGCATTTACATATGTTCCTTTCTTGGTTAAATCCACCTCATCTTTTTTATCATAAGAAGCTATAAACATACAACGAGATCCATCAGCACCCGAAACATAAGGAGATCTAATGGCCAAAGAATTATATATATTACATTGGGCTCCATAGTTGAACTCATAATCGTTGCTGCTAGATCTAAATGAGACCATTTTACTCAAATTAACTTCACCACCAATAACATTAAATGAGTTACCTTCGCAATAGCTAACCATTACATTTTCAATCGTTGTTTTACTTCCAACTCCAGCCAATGTCAAGGCATTGTAATAGCCAAACTCTTTGGTTCTTTTTCCTGCAAATTCAATTCTTACATATCTTAAAATCCCAGAATTGCTTTTAACATTGTTGCCTCCATAACTTATGTGACCATAAGATGTTGGCTTTAATCCAAAATTAACTGATGAACTGTTTCCAAATTTATTGATTGGAGCATCACCCAATATAAACAAGCCTCCCCAATCCCCAGATTTTTTAACGCTCCTATTTGAAGTGAAAATAATAGGATCAGTTTCCAAACCATCTGCGATTATAGTCGATCCCTTACTGATTGTTAAGGACCCGTTGGTTTTAAAATCACCAATGATTACAGTACCAGGTTCGATGGTAAGTGTTGTACTGTCAGTTACAAAGACGCTTCCAAGAAGAAGATAAATGTCTTTTTTGTACAGTTTAGTGTTTTTGGTGATGTTACCACTCAAAATTTGAGTTGGCTCGCCATAATCCACATGGTTGGGCTTGAATTCTGTCCATGAATTTAGCCAGTTTGTGGTACCGATGATTCCTTTCTCTTGTTGAGCAAACATGTTGCCAACAACAAAAATTAGTACATATAAAATTCGAGTAGAGTTTTTCATAGTAGGTAATTAGTTTTTAGATTAGGGGTTTCTTTAACTATCTGACCCAAACATATAATTAAATCCTACGAAATACAAATAATATCGATGAAATGCATAAACTTTTATTTATTTAAAATAAAATTCCTACAAATTCAACAAAATTACGTTGAGAGGGCTTATTTAGCCATTAAAATTTAACAAGAAAATTTTTATAAAAAGGATTTGCCGTAAATAAAAAATCTCCAACTTATGTTGAAGATTTTATAGAATGCCAATTCGATTATGTATCGAAAGATTTAGTTTTTATTAAATTCGTTATAGGTGTGCAAAGACTTCAATGTTTCTTCATAAAACAAGATGGCCGCAATTAAATTTGATTTGTCAGAATACGGCAACACTTTTCTTTGAAACTCAATCGTACTTTCAAAATACGTTTTAGATGCTTGAATGTTATCCTCTAATGCTTTTCTGTTTTCTTTAGTGTCAGGAATACCTAATGAGGTCATTGTGACTCCAGGTTTGGTAGCAAATGCAATATTTGGTAATATTTTAACAATCACTTCTATTCGTTCATTATACAAATCCAGCAATTCACCTTTTTGCATTTTTTCCAACTCATCGCGATCGTGATATTTGGCTATTGATACTTTTCCGCTGATAATACTTTGAGGCTCGTTTTTTTGGGAAAAACCAAGACCGGTTATCAGTAAGAAAATCACCATCAATAAAGTAATTTTAGTTTTCATATTAGAGATTTAAGGGTTCTAGGTCACAAATTTATGTAATTAAACGAAAAAAGCAAGCGTTTTGTCGATTATTTGATAGGATTTTAATTTTTTAATAAGTTGTATGAATAAAAATCAGGCATTTAGCATTTATGGAATTATCAATTTTGCAACTAATTATTTCCTGATGCAGAAATAGAAATCTCTATTGATAATAAAGGTTTACTCAAATCGAGGTACAGATAAAGTGAATAACAAAGGGTTTTCAAACTAGTTTTCTAAATAAATTGTACAGTTTCGAGTTGTTCTATTCCCATTTCATTTTTTGTAATCTAACGGCGTTTAAGATTGCCAATAAAGCCACGCCCACATCAGCAAAAACGGCTTCCCACATTGTGGCCAATCCACCTGCTCCTAAAATTAGTACAATTACTTTTACTCCGAAAGCCAAACCGATATTCTGCCAAACGATTTTGCGAGTGGAACGGCCTATGTTAATTGCTCTTACGACTTTTGAAGGTTGATCGGTTTGGATGATTACATCTGCTGTTTCAATCGCCACATCACTGCCTAAACCTCCCATTGCGATACCAACATCACTTGCGGCCAATACGGGCGCATCGTTGATGCCATCACCAATAAAGGCCACCTTGTTATAGGTTTCTGCCATCAGTTTTTCGACTTCATTCAACTTATCCTCTGGCAATAGACCGCCTTTTGCCCAATCCACGCCCATTTCCTTGGCAACTTGCTGGGTAATGGAATCCTTATCGCCCGAAAGCATTATGATTTTGGAAATTCCGGATTCGCGGATTTGTGCAATGGCTTCGTGGGCATCATCCTTTAACTCGTCTGCTATAATGACATAGCCTGCAAATTTGCCCTCAATGGACACCATTACTATGGATTCCACAATATCGTCAGTTTCAGAAGGAACTTCGATGCTATTCGAAGTCATCAATGCTTTGTTGCCCACCAAGACGGTTTTACCATTTACCGTTCCCTTTAGACCTTTTCCCGCAACTTCATTGACGTTTCTAGCCTCAAAATCCTCGCCTTCGGCTTTATATTCCATAATGGCCTTGGCAATGGGATGGGTGGATTGCTCTTCCATCGCCATCAGGTATTTCATAAATTCAGATTCTTCCCAATCAATGGCTTTTATGTCCTTGATTTTGAAAACACCTTTGGTCACCGTTCCTGTTTTGTCCATAACAACCGTTGTTATTTTGGTAATTTCATCCAAATAGGAAGCACCTTTAAACAGAATGCCATTTTTTGAAGCTGCTCCCAACCCCCCGAAATAGCCCAATGGAATCGAGATAACCAACGCACAGGGACAGGAAATCACCAGAAAAATCAATGCTCTGTACAACCAATCGTTAAAGACATAATCATCTACGAAAAAGTAAGGTATAAAGGTTAAACCAATTGCCAAGAAAACCACAATTGGTGTATAGATTCTTGCAAACTTCCTAATGAATAATTCGGTTTTTGATTTTCGGGCTGTTGCGTTCTGCACCATATCGAGAATACGAGCGATAGAACTATCCTTAAATACTTTGGTGGTCTCGATTTCAACAACACCATCCATATTGATGCTTCCTGCAAACACTTTTTCGCCCTTGGCAATGGTATCGGGTTTACTTTCGCCTGTCAAAGCAGCGGTATTGAACGAGCCTTTTTCGGAAAGCAAAACACCATCTAAAGGTACTTTTTCGCCCACTCGAACTTGTACTTTTTTGCCTATATCAACCGTTTCAGGATTCACAGAAACATAATCGCCATCGCGATACACCAAAGCTTCATTTGGTCCTACATCGAGCAGTGCTTTTATATTTGTCTTTGCTCTGTTTACTGCGGCATTTTGAAATAATTCGCCAACTGCGTAAAACAACATTACAGCAACACCTTCGGGATATTCGCCAATGGCGAATGCGCCAATGGTGGCAATGGACATCAAGAAAAACTCCGTAAAGAAATCACCTTTTTTGATGCTGTTCCATCCTTCCTTAATTACAGGAAAACCCACAGGAATATATGCGATTGTATACCACACAACTCGAATCCAACCCTTGAACTGTGGGACAGCTTCGAAATAATCAACAGCCATGCCTGTTAATAGCATAACAAGACTAAAAATAGCAGGTAGGTAGGTTCTGAAATTGGATGCTTCTTCGGGACTGCTGTGGTTGTGTCCGTCATCGTGACTGTGTTCACCTTTGTGTTCATCGGTATTTAAGTCCCGAAGGTTTATTTTTTTCTTTTTCATATGTGCAATTTCTAAAATTATTCCGTGCAATGGAAGTGCATTTATTTACTACATTTTTCACAAATGCCTTTAACCACAAGGTTTAGATCTTCAGCTAAATAACCTTGAGGCAGATTAATGTGTGGGATTTTATGCTGCGTTAGACAAACTGTTTCACTACAACTATTACAATGGAAGTGTAGGTGCAAATCCTGCTCTATTTCGCAATTGCAACCTTTTTCACATAAAGCATATTTGGTAATCCCAGTACCATCATCTATTTGATGCACAATCTCTTTTTCATCAAAAGTTTTAATGGTTCTGTATAAAGTGGTTCTATCAGCTTTATCAAAAGCCTCTTCAATATCACTTAAGTTTACCGCAACCTCTTTTTTTGCAAGGAACTTATAAATAAGTAATCTCATTGCCGTGATACGAAGTTCTTTTGATGCAAATAATTTTTCTATCTCGTTCATATGTCTTGATTAATGCCCGTGTCCTCCTCCTTCTTCTTCACTGTTTTTTGCTTTTGCCAAAAGTGTAAAGGCATCTTTTAAAACAATTTCCATTGCTGAAATATCTAGTGTTTCATCTACAAAATCCAAAGCGACAAAACCTTCTTCCTCATTTCCTTTTATGATTTCGAGCATTTCAAAATCGTGCATTGTGTTTTCGCCTTCTTTCCGTGTTCCAAGGGATTTAAAAATGTACTGTTTTGCTTCAAACCTTACTATGGCTTCTTCTGGAACAGCATACCGTTCTTGCGCTTCTACTTCAATGGCTGCATTGACGAACATTCCTGGCAAGAGCTCTTCATTTTTTTCATTTAAATGGCCGTGAATCGTGATAGACCTGTCGTCACGAACATTATTGGCGATGAGGAATACTTCAGCTTCCATCCATTTTTCAGGTGCATTTGCCAAACGGAATCTGATACGTTGCCCATTTCGAATTAAATGGATATCGTCTTCATATACTTTAAGTTCTACGTGCAAATCTGTGGCATCCGTAATATCCATTAAAACATCCTGCGGGTTAAAATATTTTCCTGTATTGATGTAAACTTCTCGAACCACACCGTTTATGGGCGAATACACATTCACGACGGTTGAAATAGTTCCATTTTTTACGCTCGATGGATTTATACCGATCAATCGAAGTTTGCTTTCAAGGGACTTTATGTTTGCCTGATTGGTCAAAAACATACTTTTCGCCTTTTGGAATACTTTGGTGGAGGTAACATTCTCATCATTCAAGGTTTGTTGGCGTTCAAAATCTGCTTTGAGATAATCATTATTTGCCAGAGCTTCCAAATAGTCTCTTTGAAACTCGATAAATTCAGGATTTTCGACTGTTGCTATTACCTGTCCTTTTTTAATGCGACTACCAGGAAGCATTTCGGTATATTTCAAAAATCCACCATATGGTACTGTTACAGAAATATTGCCTTGTGGCGGCACATCTATCATCCCATTTACCGTGATTTCGTGGCCTATTTTTCGTTTCTCAACCTTGCCAATGACAATGTTGGTCTGTGCCAGTTGCGCATCGGTCAATTCAACTTGATTTTCTTCTGCTTTGTGGTCGTCTTCAACCATTGGCTGTGCTTTATCCTTGCAGGCTGTTGCCATTAAAGCAACGATAAAAACAATTGTTATATATATATTCTTCATTTTATTGATTATTAGCTATGAGTTGTTCGATTTTTATGAGTGTTTGATTGTACTGATTTACAAAATCCAAATAGTTCACTTGAATGGTCAATGCCCTGTTCAGCCCTTGGATGTATTCGATATATCCAATTTCGCCTTCCTGAAAACCACGTTGGGAATTTTTCAATAGTAATTCCGCTTGCGGCAAGGCATTATTTTTGTACGATTCCAGATTTGTTTGCTCTGTTTGAAGCCTTTCCCACAAGGTTTCAAACTGGGTTTGCGCTTTGCTTTTTACTGCTTCCAAATGTGCCTCGTTCTCCATTTTTTGGATTTTGGCAGCCTTGATTTTCGCTGTGTGTGGTTTGAACCAAATGGGAATACTCAAACCCAACTGTACACCTGTAAACCGGTCGCCAGAGTCGAATACGGTAGGTGTTCCGTTTGCGGTTTCGCCATTACCGATAAAGGATTGGTTAAAATAACCCAATGTAATGTCGGGCAATAGTCTTGAAACGGCCACGGACTTTTCATTGTCGGCAAGTTCAATTTGTTTTTGGTAAAAAGCCAGCTTTGGATTATTTGCAATTGCTGTGGTATCTTTTATCTGTGGCAACATTGCAGTCTTTACTTCTAACTTTCCCCCTTGTATGTCCACCACACTATCGGTATTCATCAAATTTTGCAATTGCAATTGCTGGTTTTTAACGTCAGAAGTGTTTTCCAAAATCATCATCTGAATATCTGCCAGTTCTACATTGGCTGTTGCTTGTTCCAATGCGTTGCTTTCACCTGTTTTGTAACGCAAGTTGGCGGCGTAGGCAAACCGTTCATAAATGCTGTCCTGTTTTTGCAGAAGCGTTTGTTTGCTTTTGAGATACCACAATTCATAATAGGTGGATTTTACTTGGGCAATCAATTCATTTTTCAAAACCGCTTCATTCAGTTCGCTTGCCTCAATTTTTGTCTTTGCCAATTTATTTCGGCTACCATAAAGTGTCGGGAATGCGAACTTTTGGCTTACGCTAAAACGCGTGTCATTATCTGCAATACTATTGGTTTGACCATATTCCACTCCAAAATCAGTTTTTGGCAAATCAAAACTGCTGCCTTTCAATGCCTGCTGCTGTTCGGTCTGCAAACGTGATACTTTGATGTTTGGATTGTTTTTCAAAGCGACTGCCATCACTTCATCTATATTTTCATAGACTTTTAAATCAGAGGCTGACTGCGCATTTATGGAATAAACACTTCCGAGAAATGCCATCAAGACTGCAAGAGCTGTTTTATTTGGTTTCATCTTTAATTTTTTTTCTGAATAATAATAGAGAATTGGTAGGACCACGAGTGTCAAAAAGGTCGCTGTAATCAAGCCGCCAATGACGACGGTTGCCAAAGGACGCTGCACTTCTGCACCCGAAGTTTGGGAAATTGCCATAGGCAAAAACCCCAAAGAGGCTACGGAAGCGGTCAAAATCACAGGGCGTAAACGTGTTTTTGTGCCTTGAAAGATGCGTTGGAAAATATCTGAAATTCCGTCTTTTTTAAGTCGGTTAAATTCCGCAATTAACACAATTCCATTTAAAACCGCTACACCGAACAAAGCAATAAAGCCGACACCTGCGGAAATACTAAATGGCATATCCCGAAGCCAAAGTGCAAACACACCGCCAATGGCCGATAACGGAATGGCTGTAAAAATGAGCACACCTTGTTTTATTGAACCAAATGTAAAATACAGCAGAATAAAAATGAGCAACAATGCGAGTGGCACTGCAATTGCCAAACGTTCTCGTGCTTCCACAAGATTTTCAAACTGTCCGCCATACGAAATACTATAGCCAGGTTTCAGATGGATTTGTGAATCGATTTTTGCGCTTATTTCATCAACAACGCTTTCAACATCCCGATTGCGAACATTAAACGCCACGATAATGCGTCGTCGGGTATCATCGCGCTGTATTTGGTAAGGTCCATCCTTTATGGAAACGGTGGCAACCTGTTGCAACGGAATCTGTTGGCCATTGGCACCATTGAGGTACAGATTCTGGACGTCGTGAAGGTCTGTCCGGTTATTGTTTTCCAAGCGTACTACCAAGTCAAACTGCTTTTCGCCTTCATACACCAAGCCTGTTGATGCTCCTGCAAATGCCGCTTGAATCGTATTGTTTACCGATTTTATGTCCAATCCATATTTTGCAAGTTGGCCTCGATTGTAATTGATGACTATTTGTGGCACACCTGTGACTTCCTCCGTATAAACATCCACAGCACCTTCAACCGTTCCCGCCAATTTCCCAATTTGGCTCGCATAGGTAGAAAGTTGATTTAAATCTTCGCCATAAATCTTGATGGCAACGTCTTGACGCACACCTGTCATCAATTCGTTAAAACGCATTTGGATTGGTTGTTGAAACCCGAAAGTGACACCTGGAATGACTTCAAGGGCTTTCGCCATTTTATTGGCCAATTCTTCCCTATTGGAAGCGGACACCCATTCCGATTTATCTTTAAGGATAATCATTAAATCGGCAGCTTCAATGGGCATTGGGTCTGTTGGGATTTCGCCAGAACCAATTTTTGAAACTACCTGTTCCACCTCTGGAAAATTATCCAAAATAATTTTTTCAGCCTTGGTAGTCGCTTTAATCGTATTTGAAAGTGAACTTCCTGTAATGACGCGTGTTTCTACCGCAAAATCACCTTCTTCAAGTGTTGGAATAAATTCGCCTCCCAAACTTTGGAATACCATAAATGCAATAACGAAAAGTGCAATGGTAATTCCAACTACGATAATTCTGGTTCGCATTGCCCAATGTATGATAGGTTCGTAGATACGGTAGAAGAAGTCCATTATCTTATCAGAAATATTCCGCTTGTGTTCTGTTTTCTTGCTCAAAACCAAAGCCGACATCATCGGGATATAGGTAAGCGACAATAAGAAAGCTCCCAAAATTGCGAAACTTACCGTTTGTGCCATTGGCCCGAACATTTTGCCTTCCGTCCCCACCAACGCCAAAATGGGTAGATATACTATGAGAATAATGATTTCTCCAAATGCCGCTGAATTACGAATTTTGCTTGCAGATTGATAGACCTCTTCATCCATTTCGGCCTGTGTCAATTTTCGAGAACGTTTTAATGCTCCCAAATGAAATAAGGTCGCTTCTACAATAATCACTGCACCATCTACTATCAAACCAAAATCGATAGCGGCCAAACTCATCAGGTTTGCCGACACCCCAAAAATGTGCATCATACTAAACGCAAAGAGTAAAGCGAGAGGAATAACGGATGCTGTAATCAAACCTGCACGCCAATTGCCCAACAATATGAGTAGAATGAAAATGACGATAAGCGCACCTTCCACAAGATTGGTGGTTACTGTGCCTATGGCGTTGTCCACCAATTTGGTTCTATCAAGAAAAGGTTCAATAACCACACCTTCAGGTAAGGTTTTGCTGATGGTTTCAATCCTGTCTTTTACATCTTTTATTACTTTGGCAGAATTTGCGCCTTTTAACATCATGACGATTGCACTCACCACTTCGCCTTCGCCATTGCGAGTGGTTGCGCCATAGCGAATTGCCTTTCCTGTTTTAACGGTTGCAACATCACTTATCAAAATAGGGATGCCACTTTCTGTCTGCTTTACAAGGATATTTTTGATATCTTCTATTGAACCCACAAGACCTTCACTTCTAATAAAAAGTGCCTTATCGTTTTTTTCTATATAAGCCCCGCCTGTATTTTGATTGTTATTTTCGAGGGCATTGAAAAGGTCAGAAATGGAAACACCCATTCCATTGAGCCGTTCTGGACGAACTGCGATTTCGTACTGCTTGAGGTAGCCACCAAAACTACTGACATCTGCAACCCCTTTCGTTCCTAATAGTTGGCGTTTAATGACCCAATCTTGAATCGTTCGAAGCTCTGTTGCGGTGTATTTATTTTCATAACCTGGCTTTGTAGTAATTACATATTGGTAGATTTCGCCAAGTCCTGTGGTTAAGGGTGCGATGCCTGGTTTACCGATGCCTTCAGGAATTTGGGCTTGCGCATCTGCCAAACGTTCATTCACTTGCTGACGCGCCCAATACACGTCAACATTTTCTTCAAAAACAATGGTAACTACTGATAATCCAAAACGTGAAAAGGAACGAATTTCATCAATTTGGGGAATAGTTGCCATTGTGAGTTCAATGGGAAATGTAATTAATCGCTCAACCTCTTGGGCTGCAAGTGTTGGCGAGGTCGTTATGACCTGAACTTGATTATTGGTAATATCCGGAACGGCATCCACAGGAAGCTGTTGTAAAGAATATACGCCAGTGATAATCAAGGCTAAAGTGAGTAAACCGATAACCAATTTATGGGTTATGGAATACCTAATAATGTTATTAAGCATAGAAAAGTTTTAATGAATTTATAAATTGACGCCGTTACCAAATTCTTATTTTGGTAAGACTAATCTATAAGATACCTGACTTCGCAGGCATTCATTAAACCTTTGGGGGATGGTAAAGAGTTTCCAGATATCTGGAATTAATATTGAATGTGTAGAAATTGAAATGAATCTGTTCTTCAGCATTAAATCCATTCATAAAAGACATTTGGACAGATGAGAAGAACACGAAATGTTGGCAACATTGATGGCTTGTATGAGGTACATTTTCGTGGTCGGAATCCTGATGATGACCATCGCTGTCATGAGTGTCTGCAATATAATCCTCATAAACAAAGTCAAAGAATGAATCGCCATCAAAACTTTTATGTTCTTGATAGTGTGAGATAAAGTCAGATATTTTTTCTATCTGTTCACAAACTTCCATATTAGCAACCATTCCTTGAAAAAGAAATAGGAACGACATCGATATGGAAACGAATAGTTTCATCTAGTTTGACAAATATACAAATTATAGAATGCAACTGCCATGCAAAAACTGATACAAGATTCTTTGTTTATTTTTTATCCAAATTATTTTTTGAACTTGTATAAGATCATAAATTCAGTGTTCGTACATTTCAAATATAATTACATTAGCTATTATTTCTTTCACAATCTAATATTCGTAATTTAACATATCCTTTGACAACATTGATTATGATACTATATTCCATTTAATGGAGTTTGATGAGTGATTTTTTACTCATATATATTCATCTTTTCGTCATAAATAGGACTTTCTATTGCTAAAAAATTTAAGACACTGTGAAACACATGATTCTGTGACAAAGTTTTATTAGGTTTTAATTTTTTAGAAGCATCAGAAGTCCATACGATAAAAGGAATCTCCAACTGTTCTTTTGGCGCAAATGCGGCAGGTATGCCGTGCATATATAAATTATTTTCTCCTAAAGATTCGCCATGGTCGGACACAAACATCATCGTGCTATTGTAATCCTTTAACTGCTTTAAATCGTCTATTAAGCTGGCAAGTAGATAATCGGTATAAACGATGGTATTGTCGTACGCATTGATAAGTTCCTCTTGAGAGCAATCCCCTAATTCCACACTCTTACAAACAGGTTTAAAGGTTTCAAAATTAGGTGGATATTTTGTGTTATATGATGGTCCGTGGCTTGTGCTTGTGTGTAAAATAATCAATATTTTATCCTTTGTACTGGCTGTGATTTGCTCTTTTAATCCTTTTATAAGAATTTCATCATAATTGCACAGGTCTCCTTCACATCCATTTCTCAAATCTTCTTTGTTAAAAAAGTTTTTGATATGTACTGGTGGTTCTCCCCAATTGGTCGTTTTCCATATCACTTCAACATTATTTCTGTATAGATAATTAGGCAAAATCTCGTACAAATCGTTAGTGTCCTTATAATCCAAAATACATTTGACACCTGCCGTTGTGTAGGTTGCGCAGGAAGTTGCATTAAAGGTGTGAAGATTTTCTATCTTCGACAACAATGGATTGGTGGGCCTGTCATAACCATACAATGAAAAATTTTCACTTCTTGCAGATTCACCAATGACCAAGACTACAACAGATTTTTCTTTGTCCTTTATGTTCGCATCGGGCAAAAGGATTTCCTTTCTATTTTCTTTACTCTTATAGATATAATATCTCGACGTATTGACCATATAAGACCAAGGCATTGCCAAGGCACCCAATTTGGTTGAATTTTTATCAATCCATCGCCAATTGCCTCCATTGATAAAAACCATTAGGATGATAAAAAGTAAGGTCAAGGACCACTGAATTAAAAACGGTTTGAATTTTTCCTTGATTATGTTGACCTTAATTATAAAAAAAACAGGGATGACACCCAATAATATCAGATTCAAAACCAATCCAAGGGAAAAGAAACTGCTGGCTTCGTCATAATCGGTATTTATAACGTTCCCAATCATTGTGATATCAATAAGAACATTATAGGTATGTATAAAATAGATGGCTATTGAGTTACCGATGAAAAAGAAAACCAACAAAATCTTCCCAACAATCCGTGACAAAAAGAATATGAGGTACAGCACAAAAGCATTTGCAACCAACATAGTGAGCACTAAACTGACAATTAGCAGAATACCATTAAAGCTTTTGTAATCTATAGTATCAAAAACGAATCGAAAAAAGGGGAAATGAAACAATAAAAAATTTAGGAAACTGGCTATTAAAACAAAATGCGTCAGTTTAATAGGCTTTTTTAACATAGATATGTGTTATTATAAATAGTGATGCGAACAAGCTTGCCAGGGCAAAATAAAAAATGATCAGATTTAACTTAATAATTTTATCCATTATGGCAATGGCCAAAATAAAAAACAAAAGTATCGAAATAAAGTAATATCTTTTATTTGTTAACCATGCCAACAGATTGTATTTTCTATTGATAAAAACACCAATAAGTGCGGATATATAACCGATTATACACCCAACTATAACATCTAGTGGATAATGTGCTCCTATTCCAACACGGGTAAACGCAATTATTAGTCCCATACTGATGATGAAAAAAGACCAAAGTATTTTGAACTTTAATTTTTTTGGCATAAAAGCAACCAATATACAGGTAAGCATTGTAAAAGTAGCTATTGAGTGTCCTGATGGAAAACTATTATGTGAAACAATTGCCCTTCCTGTAGTTACAAAAATATCCCTATCAAACATTGCTGCTGGTCTAGGCACTGCAAAAAACCTTTTTAGAACATTCGTGAATATGGTTGAGACGAGAAGACCAATTAGCATGGACTGCCATAATTTAGGCACATAGACCATAGATAAAGCCAGAAAAGGTAAAAAAATGACTACATCTCCTAATTGCGTCAAGTTAAATTGCAAATTCGGAAATTGTGACAATTTTGAATTTATATATATAAATGATTGTTTTTGAATATTTGTGTAAGCTTCAATAGAAAACGCATCTTCCATAAATAGAAATAGTACAATCAACAGCAATAAGAAAAACGGAATCAAAAGGGCACTTAACCTTAACTTATTGAGATTATCTGTAACGTAAACATCCCATTTATAACTGCTTGGAGGTGAAAAATTTAATACTTTTTTCATTTTAAATACATAGTTCAAATTTTGAAAATTGACGATTGTCTGAAATAATTCTTCCTAACTGATTTAAAGCATAGCATCTTTTTTCAACCGTTCCATCAGCGAGATATTTCTCTGTTTCCCTTTTTTGAGAATGGTTTTACCAAAATTTGTATGATAGGTATGGTTGATAAGAAATTCCAAGTTCAATTGATACCATTCTCCATCAGTGAATACCAAATCCATATAATTTGCCCATTCGGTTCTCAACAGTTCGTTTTTGAACAGGTAATTCGTACTGGCCAAATGGAATAAGTCGGCATCACACACGACACATTCGAGAAGAGTTTCTGGGTTTTGTGGCATTTTTGTGGCTTTAACACACTTCAAGACTCGTTTTATTTTTTCCTTGGGATAGCTGTGTTCATTTAAATATGTTTTGGCATAATTCGCACTTATAATTTCATGACCTATATATGTTTCAGACATTCCTGTATCATGGAACAATGCTGCGATATTTAAGATTTCCTGTTCCTCATCATTTATGTTCTCATAACCACCTATTAATAACACATTTTCGAAAACTTCTACAGTATGTTTTATGCCGTGAAATGGCAATGCTCTGCATCTACTTTTTCTCAAAATTTCGAGGCAATAATTCTCGATATCTTTCATATTCAAAGCATTCATAATTTTTTCGTTTTCAATTTCAATTGTTTTCATTTTAGAATTTATATTTAAGGCCAATTAGGTAATCGCCTCCACCGCTCTTGAAGGTCAATTCATAATGTTCTTTTTGATAAGATGTGGTAAATAAATAGGTGCTTCCAACTCCTACAACCACACCACCGAGAATATCCCAACCATCATGTCTATCATTGATACCTTCAACCCTAGTGTAGGCAACCAATCCGGCAACCACATAGGCAGGTATCCCATATTCCCAACCGTATCTTCTTTGTAAAAAGGACGCACCAGAAAAAGCTACCGCTGTATGTCCAGAGGGAAATGCGTGACCGTCCGTTGCACCGTCAGGTCTTGGTTTGTTTATTGCATATTTTAAGGCGTATGTTAACCCTAAAGTTGTACCATAAGATTTAGCGAATTGCCAAAATCCTTGTTTATCTTTTTTTGCAAGAATCACAATTAATGAAGTTAGGGCTGGTGCATGTTGGGCATAATCCCCAAATGTTTCGTAGGCTGTTTCCCTTCTTATTTCTGAAGGTGTATCGATTTCTTGAGAGAAAACAATGAGTGGAATGATGGATATAAAAAGACAAATGACAATTTTCATTGATACTAGGATTTGTTAAAATTTATATTTAAAACCAAGCAAATAATCGCCTTCACTATTGTTAAAGGTGAGTTCCATATGCTCTTGCTGATATTCGGTTATGAAGAGCAACGTGCTACCAATGCCAATAACCGCACCTGCCAAAATATCCCACCCATCGTGCTTTTGCGCGTCTATTCGGCTAAAAGCGGTGAACCCAGCAACCGCATACGCAGGAATGCTATATTTAAATCCGTAGCGTTTGTGGATAAATGAAGCGCCTTGAAATGTAGTAGATGTGTGACCAGAAGGAAAAGCATTATCGCCATTGTTAAAAGGGCGCGGCTTGTTGAGTGCTATCTTTAGACCATAAGTTACTGTCTGATTGAGCAAAAAACCCTTTGTAAACTGCCAAGTCCCCTGACCGTCTCCTTTGAATAGCGTAACAGAAAGCGCAGCGGCGGGAACGGCAACCAAACCTATATCACCAGCAGTCTCAATACCTGATTTTTGAGCAAATGCTAATTGGAAATTTAAGAATAGAAATATTACCGTAATTAGTAAAAAAAATAGATGTTTGCTCATAGATTTAGTTTGTGTAGAATAGTATTAAAATGAAGTATTTCTATAAATCTATAAGCGTGGATTATTTATTACAATTCAAATGTATATAGGAAATCTAAAGAAAATTTAAAGCCAGAACTTGCCTGTATAAATCAAATCCAATATCAATAAATAGCGAATAGAAAAAGCCCACATCCAAATAGATGTGGGCTTTTAGCACTCAATCAATCAACTATGAAACTTAACTAATCATTATGTTCTTCGTCATTTTCTTTCATGACTTCCTTTTTTACAATGTTACCATTTGCATCTATGGCAACTTCCATTTCAGATTCTCCTTTTTTAATCTCAAATTCATAGAGCATTCCGTCTTTGGTTTCCGATATTTCGGATTCCTTTATTTTATATCCAGCATATGCACCCATTAAGGCAGACTTAACATTCTGTGGAATTTCTTTCTCGTCAATTTCATGCTCTGTTTCTTTCCAAGTGCCGTCTTCGAGAAAGTTAGCTGAATATTCTGTATTGTTCATTTTAAACTCTGCCTCCCATTCGGTAGCATTTTCCTTGTCCCATTTCACTTTTTTCGCTGTAGGGAATTTCTTCACAAACGCATCCTTAACCTTTTGTGGTACTTGGTCTCCTGACGCAAAAGCAAACATCGTGCAAGCTAAAAATGCTCCCAAAATTATTTTTAATGTCTTCATTTTTATATAGTTTTTAATTATTAATAGTATAAATGTAGCACAAGATTCTAAAGATTATTTTAAGGAAATCTAAAGAATGTTTCATTTAACATTATATTAAAAAAGGGCGTATCCCATACAAGATACGCCCAAATCAAATAGTGAATTATAAGGGAATCAATTTGCTATTAATCATTGTCAACTTCACTATCTTCATTATCTCCATCTTCATCTTCACTTTGCTCCTTTTTTACAATGTTGCCGTTGGTATCTATTGTAACTTCCATTTCAATGTCGCCTTTTTCAATCACGAATTCATAGACTTTTCCATCGGCAGTTTCAGAATATTCCATTTCTTCTATATCGTAACCCTCAAAATTTGATTTAAGTGCTTCGAGAACCACTTGGGGAACATTAGCTTCAGATACTTCATATTCGGTTTCCACCCAAGTGCCGTCTTCCATAAAGTTTGAAGAATGCTCTTTGCCATTCATCTTAAATTCTGCTTCCCATTCGGCATCAGATTCCTTCTCCCATTCCACATTTGTTGCATTTGGGAATTTTTGAGCAAATGCATCTTTCACTTTTTGAGGTGCAGAATTGTCTTTGTCACAGGCAATAAAACTTAACAGTATGCCTGTTAATGTTAATAGTGTAATTTTTTTCATTGTAGATTACTTTAATGATTATAACGTAAAAGAAGTATAGAAATCTAAAGATTTGTTTAAGAGAATCTTAAGACTCAAAACTTATACTTCATCCCCAACCTAACAATTTGGGTTTCGTAATAGTTTTCGTAAAGTGCTGTGAAACCTTCTCCTTTGATGCGTTGCCTTAACCCGAAGTTGTTGAATAAATCGCTGGCTGATAATGTAATTTCTCCTTTTTTATCCCAAATAGATTTTTTCAGCCCTAAATCTATTGAAGAACGTGCGAGCTCTTGGCCTTGTGGAATATTTCGAGGACTGTACCACAAACCTGTCAGCTGCAACTCTAATTCCTTGGGCAAATTGAAGCTATTCGAAATTTTAAAGTCTCCAGCCTCATCATTTGAAGTTTCAATATTAAATGTACGTTCGGGGGTTGGGAACAATAATGTGCCTTGATAAGCATCTATATGGTTGATATATAGGTTTGCACTTGCAGTAAGCTTCCAAAAGCTGCTAATATCCTGACTAAACAAAATTTCTATTCCTGAATTGGTACTACTGTCTACATTAGAGTATATTCTGTTTACAATATCATATTGTGGGTTGCTATTGTCGACACTAAATATGCGCAAATAGGCATCGTTAATTTCACGATGATATACTGCTGAAAACAACGAACCAGAACTCCAATTGTAGCGATGCGCCAATTCAAAACTATTTGTAGTTTGCGGACGTAAATACGGGTTTCCTACCTTTAATAATTCTGGGTCGTCATACTTTGGAAAAATACGCAATTCAGGTTCGCCAGGTCTATCTATTCTTCGATTATAGAATACAGATAATTTATTTTTATCATTCAATTTATAAGTAAATCGTACACTTGGAAACAATTCAAAATAATCATATTTATCATTGCTTGGATAGTAGGCATTTTGCGGGTCCAGTACATAAGATACATCGGTTTGTTCTGCACGCAAACCTGCTTCTACATCAAAACGTTCTTTCTCCAACAGATAGTTTCCGTAGAACGCGTATAGGTTTTCTTTCCATGTTGAAAAATCGCCCAAATTGGGATAAATTATAGATTCGTTTCCTCGATTAATCGTATAGTCCACCGGCAAATTTCTGAACCTAACTTTTGCTCCAGCTTCAATTTTACCACTGCTCAATGCACGTGCATAATCTGTTGACAAGCTTGTAGTATGTTCAATAGCTCTAATATTGGTCATATCCCTACCAATGCGAACCGCAGAACTATCATTTAAAAAATAGCTTTCATCTTCCAACCCTCGTGTATATTGAACGTTTGCAGACAAAGAATGTCCCGCTTGCGGAAAACTATGTTTGTAATTTGCAGCCACATTTATAAAACTGGTAATTTCTTCTTCTTTCCAAGTGTATAGACGGTTACGAACGTTAGTATCTAAATTGATAAAAGCAACTTGCGAGGTATCAATATGTTTTTCTCTGTCAAACATTCCAGAAAGTGTGATGGCATCGTTATCGCTCAATTCCCAATCTACTCCCCCTGTAATTATGGAACGAAACTGTCTCCTGTTTTCCGGAACTTGCGAAATGATATTACGACCATCATCGTAATTTCTTGTGGTAAATTCATTATTTGGCAACGCTTCTTGAATGATGAATTCCGATTGCAAAAAATAATTCAATTTATCCGTTCTGTAATTGAGATTCAAACTTGGAATTAATTTGGGATTTACAGAAAAACTACCATAATCTGTTGGTGTATCTTCTTTTCGTTTAGATAATGCTCCCAATCCAAAAGAAAGTCCCACGTCTCCATTTAAGCCTGTTTGTTTTTCCTTTTTATAAACGATATTTACAATACCAGCAAAACCATTGGCATCGTATTTTGCGGATGGATTGTTGATGATTTCAATACGTTCAATATTAGATGCAGGAATATTGCTTAATCCTTTTTGGTTACCAAAACCTGTAAGGCTCGATTGTTTGCCATCTATTAAAACAACCACTTTATCACTACCACGCAACACCACTTTTCCTTCTTGGTCGAAAGCAACACCTGGCATTGTTTTCATAGCATCCACCACAGAACCGCCAGATTGCGCCACATTATCATCGAGACTAAATGATTTTTTATCAAGTGCCGAATTCACGGTTGCCCGTTTTGCTTCAATGGTCACTTCATCTAATGCTTCGGCAGAAGGTTTTAGTTCTATTTTTCCTAAATCGAAAATGGGATTGAGTCCGCCAGAAGCAATTTTCCGCTGTACAGATTCATAACCTAAATAGGTAATATTAACGATATACTTTCCTGTTTTTAAATCCTTGATTTCAAATCGACCGTTATCATCGCTTATTGTTCCAGTAACTATGGCATTTGTGGCTTCATCATTCACAGATACACTCACAAAAGGTATGGTTTCTTGAGTTTCTTGGTCTATGATTTGACCCGTAATGGTAATTGTTTCTTGTGCATTTACCAGGATTGAAGTTAATAGTAAAAGTATTGTAAGCGTTTGCTTTATCATTAGGTCTCAATTTTTAAAGTACGAAAGTAGGGATGAAATCTAAAGGGAAATTAAAGTAAAACTCCCAATTGAGTTAAAATGCAAAGAAGTTATTTGTCAAAATCTATCTGAAATATGTGCGCACCCTGTCCATTGATTATGGAAGGTTGAAAACGATAGGTTGGCGTAAATCCATAAAACTCACAGATTTTTTTGACAATGGCAAGACCAAGTCCTGATGATTGTGCGTTGTTGCCTTCCCGATATAAGCGCAGGAAGATTTTTTGTGGGTTGTCGAGCGGATGCTCTCCGCTATTTGTCACAGTAAGGACGTTTGATGTGGTTACAATTTCAATGCTCTCGTTGTTCTTCGTGTATTTGATGGCATTGGAAATGAGATTGTTTATCAGAATGTCTGCAAGAAACGGGTCCATTATTGTCACTAATTGGGCATTGGAAGTATGCAAAATATGCCTAATTTCCAACTCCTTGAAACCTTCAATCTTTTCATTGATAAGGTTGGTGATATTGACCTCTTCAATATTGACAAATTGATTATTGTCGATTTTGGTTAGTGTGGTTATCCTTTTATTAAGCTGTTTAAGCCGCTGAATATCTTGTTGGATAGAAGTAATCTGTTCGAACTGTTTATCATTTATGGCGTGTTCATTGATGATATTGTCGATTTTTGCTTGGATGATTGCAAGAGGCGTTTGAATTTCGTGCGACACATTTTCCGTAAATTGTTTCAAGTTTTGGTAATCTGTCCTTACTTTGTTCGTCAAAAGTAAGATTTGGGTTTTCAACTCCGAGAATTCCAATATATCGCTATCTGCCAAATCAATGGGTTCCTCTGATGCAAGGGAAAACGTTTTCATCTGCTCTAGATTGTCAAAAAATGGCTTCCATAGCTGTAGGTTCCTTGCAGTGTTGAAATAGAAGAGAAAGATAAAGGCAATGACAAAGATGGCTATGTTTGAGAAAACGATGGCCAATAAAATATCTTCTGATTCTACCACCAATGTCCTAACGGTGATGTGGTAATATACATCGTTTATATTTTTATAAGTAGAAAGCTCACGAAAAAGCTCCATTTCATCCTGTGAGGGGTCGTAGATGACAGTGTCCTTTAGGACTGTTGGCATTAAATCTTCAACCTTCTTGATCTCTGCTACTGGTGGCAATGAAAACACTTGTTTATTCAAGTTTAAAGAAGCCTCTACTCGTGCTTCAGTTGAATACAACTCTTCCTCTACCTCCTTTTGCAACAGATTCTTTGTATAAAAGTATAAAGCTATACTGCTCAATATTGCCAAAACCAAACCGGTCAACAGAAAGGTTTTAGAGGTTTTTCGTATGAGTTTTGTTTTCTTTTCCACGTACTAATCTTCTATGAATTTATAGCCACTTCCATAAGCCGTCTT
>DINI01000032.1:372-16281 GCA_002426755.1 Flavobacteriaceae bacterium UBA5544 | reverse complement strand
GCCGATGCCTTTCCTACTTCAACCGATGTCAATGCCAGACGCTCATAGGTTTCAAGCAACTGAATGTTTTGTTCCAAAACTTCCTGTTTTGCTTTGTTTGCCATTAGGTTGTAATAAGATTGGGATACGGACACAATCAATTTCCGCTTGGCTATGACCAATTCCTCATATTGTGCTGCTGCCATTGAACTGGCATAATTTTCCCTTGCCGAGATAGTGCCAAACCACGGAATCATTTGCTTTAATGAAAGTCTTGCTCGTTGTGCACCGACCCTTGTTTCGGGTTCGCTTACAAAATAGCCTGCGCTCACTTCAGTATTTGGCAACCAATTGGCTTCATTTACTTTTTCCGATGCAATTTCATATTGAAACTGAACCTTTTGGATTTCGGGACTGTTGGTAATGGCTTCATCTATATAGGTCTGCAAATTCTGTCCATAACTATTGAAAGCCGAAAGACATATCCCGAAAAACAAGACGAATTTAATATGTGTTTTCTGTTTTATCATTGTTCGATAGTTATAGTTTGTGGTTCGTTTTTGAGCTTTCTTTTCGCAATACGTTCCTTCCTCCAACTGAAAAGTACAGGGACAAGGAAATAGGAAGTTGTGTCCAATAGCATTCCCCCAAAAATTGGGATGGACATTGGTATCATAATGTCACTCCCTTTTCCTGTGGAAGTTAGTACTGGCAACAATGCCAAAATGGTCGTAACCGTTGTCATCAAACACGGACGTATTCGTTTTGAAGCCGCTTCCAAAGTAGATTTTCTGATTTCCGCTTTATCAGTCGGGTCATTTTTATCGAATGTTTGTGTAAGATAGGTGGCCATAACTACACCATCGTCCGTAGCAATTCCAAATAGTGCAATAAAACCAACCCAAACCGCCACGCTCAAATTGATGGTTTTTATATTGAAGAGGTCTCGCAGGTTTTCGCCAAAAAAATTAAAGTTTAAAAACCAATCCTGGCCATAAAACCAAATCATCACGAAACCGCCTGCAAAAGCTACTGTAATTCCGGTAAATACCATTAACGTGGTAGAAACCGCACGGAACTGGAAATACAATATCAAAAAGATGACTGCCAGCGCTAATGGCACGATAATCGACAGTGTTTTTTCTGCACGCAATTGATTTTCGTATGTTCCTGTAAATTTATAACTGATGCCTTTTGGCATTACCAATTCGCCATTGTCAATTTTTTGCTGGATAAGTGCCTGCGCATTTTCCACAACATTTACTTCGGCGAAACCATCCAATTTGTCAAATAGCACGTAGCCCACCAAAAAAGTATCTTCACTTTTGATGACTTGCGGCCCTTGTTCGTATTTAATGGTCGCCAATTCGCTCAAGGGAACGGGACTGCCTTTTTCAACAGGCACATAAATATCTTTCAAATCTGATGGGTCTCCACGTAATTCTCTTGGATAACGCACCCGAACGCCATAACGTTCCCTGCCTTCCACGGTTTGGGTAAGCACCATTCCGCCAACTGCTACTTTCAGCACATTTTGAACATCTTCGATGGTAATGCCGTAGCGCGATAATTTTTCTCTGTCAATATCGATTAGTAAGTAGGGTTTACCAACAATTCGGTCTGCAAAAACGGCTTCTTGTTTAACGCCTTCGGCTTGTTTTAGAATATCTTCCAATTGAACACCAAAAGCTTCAATCTGCTTTAAATCCTGTCCTTTCACTTTAATTCCCATTGGGGCGCGCATTCCGGTTTGCAACATTACCAAACGGGTTTCTATGGGTTGTAATTTCGGGGCAGATGTAACGCCAGGTAATTTTGTGACCCTTACTATCTCGTTCCAGATATCGTCAGGCGAACTGATTTCTGGGCGCCAGTTTCGGAAGAATTCGCCATCGTCATCCGGAATCAATTTTTCTGAAGATGCATCGACAGTAATAGATACTTTCTTGCCATTTTTCCGGGCAGTCTCTACTTTTTCAGAACCAACAGGCCTGTTGGGGTTCTCAATGAGACTACTGTCTTTCATTATAAAAAACCCATTATCATCTACTTTAAAACGTTGCCTTTTCCCTTCTTTCAGCATATATTCCTGTTTATACTGAATCATATTTTCATACATTGACAAAGGTGCGGGGTCGAGTGCGGATTCCGTCCGACCCGATTTACCGACAACGGTTTCAATTTCGGGAATGCTCGCGACGGCCATATCCAGTTGTTGTAACACACGTTTATTCTCTTCAACGCCAGCGTGCGGCATTGAAGTTGGCATCAATAGGAATGAACCTTCGTTGAGGGAAGGCATAAACTCTTTTCCGGTGGTTTTAAAAATGAGGAAACCTGAAATCAACAAGGCTGTTGGAATGGTCAAGAACAAGAGTCTGTTTGCGAGTGCCCATTTTAAAATTCGGGTATAATATCTTTGGAAAATGGAAAAAACTCCCAACAGACCAAAGCAGATAATGCCCACAAAAAGAAGGTTCCAAAACACACTTTTATCGACACCTAAAGGACGCCAATATTCTGCCAAAAGGAATACAATAGCAGCAACGGAAAGGTAGATATTAATATAGTTAGAGCGCTTGTGGGACACATTTCCACGTAGTTTTGCAAATGCCACAAAACCGAATGCAATTAAAATAACACCTATCCAGTGCGCAAAAATCACGGCTATAAACCCAGCCAGAATCAAAAGGCTATTGATACCGTAATTCGTGTTTTTATGAATATTCCTGTTTTTAAAGAAAATGGCCGCAAATGGCGGAATTATAAACAGGGCTATAATTATGGACGCTGTGAGCGCAAATGTCTTTGTAAACGCCAGGGGACGGAACAGTTTACCTTCGGCACCAATCATCGTAAATACAGGGATAAAGCTGATAATCGTGGTCATTACGGCAGTCACAATAGCTCCTGAAACTTCGGCTGTAGCCTTATATACCAATTTATTTATAGGTAGCTTTTTATTATCCTCATCCAGATGCCTGATGATATTCTCCGCGAGAATAATACCCACATCCACCATTGTGCCAATGGCAATGGCGATACCCGAAAGTGCCACAATATTGGCATCTACGCCAAAGAATTTCATTGCAATAAAAACCATCAGCACTGCAACGGGCAACAGTCCTGCAATTAAAATGGATGCCCGAAGGTTGAACACCATTACGATGATAACTAAAATTGTAATAAGAATTTCAAGCGTTAATGCCTCGTTGAGCGTTCCCAAAGTTTCCTGTATGAGTTCGGTACGGTCATAAAAAGGAACAATCGTTACTTGTGAAGTTCTGCCATCGGCCAATACCTTTGAAGGCAACCCTTTGCTTAACTCCGCAATTTTTTCCTTTACGTTAGTGATGACTGCCATCGGGTTTGCGCCATAGCGCGCCACGACAACCGCACCCACAACTTCTGCACCTTCCTTGTCCAAAATGCCACGACGTGTAGCCGGACCAAGCGTAACATTGGCAATATCACTAATTTTTATAGATGTGTAATTTTCAGAGGTTACGACGGCATTTTCAATGTCAGCCACAGATTTTACATAACCCAGACCTCGAACGAGATATTCCGCTTGATTGATTTCCAAGGTTTGAGCACCAATATCCTTATTGCTTTCCTTTACAGCTTTCACGACTTGGGCAAGCCCAATGTTGTATTGTCGCATCAATTCTGGATTNNGATGCCAAAGCATATTTTACATAATAATCCTGAATACTTCGTAGTTCCTGTAAATCCCAACCTCCAGTGACGTTACCATCTTTGTCTCGCCCTTCAAGCGTGTACCAAAATATTTGTCCTAAACCTGTGGCATCAGGACCCAAAGCTGGATTTACACCTTCAGGTAAAAGGCCACTTGGCAAGGAATTCAATTTTTCAAGGATTCGGCTTCTACTCCAGTAAAATTCGATATCCTCATCAAAAATTATGTAGATGCTTGAAAAGCCGAACATTGATGAACTACGAATGGTTTTTACGCCAGGAATACCCAATAACGTCGTGGTCAAGGGATAGGTTATTTGGTCTTCAATATCTTGTGGTGAACGACCGTCCCATTTGGTAAAAACAATTTGTTGGTTTTCGCCAATATCAGGAATGGCGTCAACTGCAACAGGGTCACTGGGCAAAATTCCAGTTTCCCAATTAAAAGGTGCATAAACCGTCCCAAAACCTACAAATGCAACGAGCATAAGTACGGCTACGAGTTTATTTTCTATTAGAAATTTTATGCTTTTATTTAGCATTGGCATTGATTGTTAAACAATTAGACAATGGTATTAAGAAAATACCGAATACAACAAATTATCCTGATGGATGAACTCCATAGGATTAGTGGGTCTATTGCTTAAAAATCAAATTAAATAGGTTTCGTCAAGTTTGTAGATATGCCTGACGATAATGGGTGGTGGGTAATCGTTTAAAGTAAAGGTTACTTCTTCAGAAATTTCAAAAAGGGTATTATAAGAGTGGAAAAAAGCAGCAACGAAAAGCTGCTGATTTAAGGTTATTTTATCAAAAGTAAGCTGTAGTTCGTCTTGTCCCGATATACTTTGTTGCTCATCACTACAACAGTCCTTTTTGGAGATATTGCACTCTGGTAAAGGTGATTGTTTATTAACTTCCATACCACAAGTTTCAACGTGGCCAAACAATGAAGAATCCACTAAAATATCACCACAGTAATGACTATCAACAGTAAAAGAAACAGTTGATAGTAACACTAAAAGTGCCATACAAAATGATGCTATTTTATGAAAAACTTTTTTCATTATGGTTACGAAGTTATGAAAAACTTATTTCTAAATACCTATTTAACAAATATTTTAGATTATGAGATTGTAAAATGTATAACTAAAATTCACGAAATATAATTGCAAATGAAATCCAATAAAAATTATTTCAATATGATATAAATCATATTCTTGTTGAACCTTTACAATTATCTTCGTAAAAATCAATCTTGTGTTTGATGTATAAAAAACTGATAATGAATTTATTAAACAAAATATTATAAAGTTGATTAAAACCAAATGTTAAACAAAATTTAACTACCTTTAGATGTGAAGTCTTCTTTTACCAAAATATTGGCCTTTTTTTTAGCAGTTGTTATACTGTTTTCTACCTCTTCCTTTACGGTAGATATGCATTTTTGCTGTAAAAAGTTGGTAGATATGTCCATTCTGGGCAAAGCCAAAGCTTGCAAAGATATGGCTCAAAAAAAAGATTCATACACCAAACAATGTACTACATTGCAAGAGAAAGGTTGCTGCGACAACCAGTCCATTTTTAAAAAAGGTGATGATGCCTTCAAAAAATCCAACACCATACCAGAACCTGAAACGCTTGTTTTCTTAAATACTTACTTTCATACCTATATCAATCTATTTGAGGGATTGGAGGATAACGTAATTTCTTTTCAAACCTATAGGCCGCCTCTCTTATCTACAGATATAATAATTCTCAACGAGACCTTCTTAATTTGATTTTCTACTTCGCAGGTTAAATTTAATCTGCATTGTCTCTATAGCCACAGTTTCACTTCTGGCTAACATTTGTTGTACCCTGTTTTAAACTACACCGTACATCATTCAATAAAACCTTACAGAGCTAACCTTGTTAGCTACAGATAATTCAAACTATTGGGCTAAAACCTGATGGCAATACATTAAACACTATGAGCAAACCAAAAGAATTTTGGATTAAGAATATGGTCTGTAATCGCTGCTTAAAAGTAATTAAGCAGGAACTACAGGAACTTGGAGTAACAGTACTTTCTTTGGAATTGGGAAGGTTGTTGGTAGAAGCACCAAAAAAAACCAACAATGAAATTGTCAATGCTGTAACAACCGTACTTCACTCCAATGATTTTGAAATCGTTCAGAACGAAGACGTAATGCTTACAGAAAGAATCAAGATTATTCTTATTGAACAATTGCAAGAGCTACCCTTACATATTAAGGTAAAAACATCTGAACTATTGGCATCAAATCTTCATAAGGATTATAAGACCTTGAGCAAATTATTTTCTACCAATGAACATACAACCATCGAAAAGTACTTTATCAAATTGAAGATAGAGAAAGTTAAAGAACTCATCCAACTTAAACAACATTCCTTTTCAGAAATAGGATACTTATTGGATTATAGCAGTGTCAACCATTTGTCCCGACAATTCAAAGAAGTGATTGGAATGAGTATGACTGACTATAAAAATACCGAAAATTGGAAACGAAACTTTTATGATGAAATTATATAAATATCAACGAAAGTTATGCAGATGAAGGCCATTGGCCAATACTACATTTAATAAATTAAAAACATATCAAAATGAAAAAAATAGTTATCACATTATTGCTTCTTCCACTATTGGGATTTGCACAGACCATCGAGAATATCGATTACATTTCACCTTTTCACGAGGGACTTGCTGCCATAAAAAAAGGAGAGAAATGGGCATTTATAAATCAAGAAGCCAAAATTGTGGTGGATTTTAGGGACGATTTGGTTTTAACCAAAACAGATGATGCCAGCTATCCCATATTTAGTAACGAAAGATGTCTGATTGCACATCAAAAAAGTGATGTGCTTTATTACGGATATATTGATAGAACTGGAAATCCTATCATACAACCACAATTTTTGAATGCAACCAACTTTGAAGGCGATAAAGCATTGGCTTTAAAAGTTGAAAAAGAAATCATTGGCTATAATGACATATTCAAAAAAGACGTGGTAAGCTATCATTATTTTGAGGTTGTCATAGATAAAGAAGGAAAAACAATAGAGCATTTAACTCAATTGGCCATTCACGTCTCGCCTAAAGGCAAGAAGGATAAAAATCCACCTGCAATTACATCCAAGCTAATCTCTAGAAGTTTAGTTATGGTTGGAGACGAAAACAAGAAATGGTCACTAAAGAAAATAGAATAAATCTTATTAATAATTTAAAAACAAATCAAAATGAAAACACTAGTAATTATTTTATCTGCAATTGGGCTTTTAAGCTTAAACAGTTGCAAACAGGAAGCAGACTTGCAAGCATTAATGCAAAATCCGGAAAACCGTACAGAAGTATATGATGCAATTACCAAAAATCACGATTATATGACCGAGTTTATGGAGGAGATGCACAATAGCGACCACGCAATGCAAATGATGCAAGGTGAAGGAATGCAAATGATGATGAAAGACAGTACGATGATGAACAATATGATGGGCAACAAACCAATGATGCACTCAATGATGAACCAAATGATGAATGACGGAAAAATGATGGGAACGATGATGAAAATGATGCACGAAAAAGGAATGATGAGCGAGGACTGTATGGAATCCTGCTCAAAGATGATGGGCGAAAAAGGAATGGATATGCAGGGTATGAAGATGGACAATATGGATTCTTCCACCAAGGATGACCATACCGAGCATCACTAATTTATAAAATCAAAAACAATGAAAAATAATCACTGGATATGGATGGTCATCGGTTGTGGGCTACCACTACTGTTCATCTTTTTAGCGCCCTCATTTGGTATAGGAGGTGGTTCATCACTATTTATTTTCATCATTTTTATGTTTGCCTGCCACCTATTTATGCCCCACGGCTCGCACGGACACGGTGGTCATAACCATTCACAGCATAAACAAAGTGAATCCCAAAATAGAGAAGAAAACTCTACGGCTGAATCCAAAGATGAACACAAAGGCCATCAGCATCACTAAAAGCTAAATATTATGAAACAAAAATTTCAAATAAACGGAATCAGTTGTGGTGGATGTGTTGCAAGAGTCAAGAAGACATTGGAAGAACATCCCAACATTGAAAAAGCAGAGATTTTTCTGGCACCAAAAGGAGCTACTGTAATCACTATGAATGAAACTCTTTCAGTTGCCGAACTACAAAAGCAACTCGATGCGCTCAATGGATACACAATCACAGAAATAAATTAATAACATCTAAAATTAAAAATTATGCACTATTACGATGGAAGTTTTGGAGGAATGCACCTTATATGGTGGATTATATGGGTCATATTTATTGCCTGGATNNCGCTTTGCAAAAGGCGAAATATCCAAGGAAGATTATGAAGAATCTAAAAAGATTTTAAACGCGGATTTTACTAAAAACCTTAATTCCTAAAAACTAATATTATGAATCACTACGGCGGTATGCATTTTATATGGTGGATTATCTGGTTTTTTTTCTTGGCCTGGATATTTTTCATTCCTACAGACATACCTTATCAAAAAACAAAGAAGGACAGCCCACTGGATATTCTTAAAAAACGCTTTGCAAAAGGCGAATTATCCAAGGAAGAATTTGAAGAATCTAAAAAGATTCTAAAATCAGAAAACTAACTCAAAATTATAAAACTATGTATCGATTAAACATAAAAAAACTCGGTTTTGCTTTCGGTCTAACAGGAACCTTAATTTATTTGGGCTGTATGATTGTAATGTTAACAGCAGGACAAGAAGGTTCAATTACCTTTTTCAACAGCCTTTTGCACGGCTTGGATACTACCAGTATCATTAGAATGGATGTACCACCTTTAGAAGTGTTAATGGGAATAATACAAACTTTTATTCTTTGGTGGTTAATAGGGGCTTGTATTGGAGCATTTTATAACGCACAAATAAAAGTTAAAAAATAGGAAAACCATTTTAGGATTATGCAGAATGTCTGGTTTATATGGTCGCTTATCATTTTAGCTCTTTGGGCAGTTATCTACTTGTCCAAAAAAGAAAATAGAAAAGCAATGCTTCAAATGAGCCTAATCACTATGCCGTTTGGTTTAACAGAGCCCTTGTTTGTGCCAGAATATTGGATGCCACCATCATTATTTGAATTGGCCGAAAAAACAGGCTTTGACATTGAAAGTTTAATATTTTCTTTCGCCATAGGCGGAATAGGTACAGTTGTTTATAACCTGATTTTTAAGCGAGGCCTTTCCGAAATACCACATATCGAGAGAAACCACAAAAGGCATCGGCTACATAATTATATACTCTTTACGCCAGTGGTCATATTCATTTTACTGGCTCTGTTTACATCGCTTAACCATATCTATTGTGGGATTATCGCTCTCTTTATTGGTGGATTGGCAACACTCTACTGTCGCCCAGATTTAAAAGGAAAGATATGGGTTGGGGGAATTTTGTTTACGGTATTGTACTTCATTTATTTCGGAAGCATACTTCCGTTCTATCCCCAATATGTGGAGTTGTACTGGAATCTGAACAACCTGACCCATATTCTTGTCTTGGGCATTCCGATTGAAGAATTATTATTCGCCTTTACTTTTGGGATGTACTGGTCTGGATTATACGAACATCTGTATTGGCGAAAACTTATAAAATTAAATAAAGCTCGTAATTAATTTAAAACTAAATAAAATGAAGATAGTATTAGCAATAGACGGTTCAGAGTTTAGTAAAGTGGCTGTTAAGGAACTTGCAAAATTTTCATTACCACAGGATAGTGAAATTAGTATAATAAACGTTTATGAGCATCCAGCGATGTCAACGCCAGAGCTCATTTCAACAACGGACACTCTTGACGTCTATTATCGAGAATTTATAGCCAATGCAGAAAAATTGGGAGAAAAAATTGTTTCCGATGCTGTAATAATCATATCTGAAAAAAATAGTTCGATTGCAATAACAACAAGCGTGGTCAGTGGGCTTCCAAAAAAGGAGATTTTAGAAAAAGCAGAGTCGTTTGATGCAGATTTAATCGTAGTCGGCTCTCAAGGGCAAGGAGCATTTTCACGTCTTTTATTGGGTTCTGTTTCACAGTATTTAGCAACACACGCCAAATGTTCAGTAATGATTGTAAAAGACAAGGACTCAAAGTAACTATGGCCAACACCAATGATATAAAAACCAAATATGAACGTCAATTACTCAAATAATAATGCAGAAGAATCTGCTTGTAAGGTAACAGAGACAATATGCCTTCCAGATTCTGACTTACCGCGTGTAGTTATCATTGGCGGTGGGTTTGCAGGTTTGGCATTGACAGAAAAACTGAAACACAAAGAAATTCAAGTTATCCTTATTGACAAAAATAATTTCCATCAGTTTCAGCCTTTGCTTTATCAAGTAGCTACAAGTGCCCTGGAACCGGACAGCATTGTTTTTCCTTTCAGAAAACAATTTAATGGATATAAAAACGTGGTATTCCGTTTGGCAGAAGTGGAAGAAATTCAAGCCTCATCAAATATAATTGTCACAGATAAAGGAACAGTTGAATATGATTATTTGGTTTTGGCAACCGGAACAACTACCAATTTCTTTGGTATGGAAAACGTTGAGCAAAACAGCTTGGGGATGAAGGATATTCGTGATTCCCTAAACATCCGCCATCTGATGTTGCAAAATCTGGAACAGGCAGCCATAACCTGTGATGATGATGAACGTGATGCCCTGACAAATTTCGTTATCGTTGGTGGTGGTCCTGCTGGGGTAGAAATGGCAGGAGCTTTGGCAGAATTCTGTAAATACATTCTACCGAAGGATTATCCAGAGTACCCTTCTTCTATAATGAACATTTATTTGATTGAGGCCATTGATGAATTGTTAAGTACAATGTCTGAAAAAGCCTCTACAAAAACCCTGAAATATTTGAAGGACTTGGATGTAAAGGTACTATTCAATGAATCGGTAAGCGATTATGACGGGTCAATAGTCACAACCAAAAGTGGGAAAACCATTTTTGCCAAAAACCTAATCTGGACAGCAGGTGTAAAAGGACAGTTCCCAAAAGGTATCGATGAAAAACACGTGGTAAAAGGCAACCGTATAAGAACGGGCTCATTTTTAATGGTAGAAGGTTACGAAAACATTTTTGCCATAGGCGATATAGCGGCTATAATTACAAATGAAACGCCAAAAGGACATCCACAAGTAGCACAGACGGCTATTCAACAAGGGAAATATTTGGGTAATTCATTATTGAAAATTATTAATGATGAAGCCGTAAAGCCTTTCGAATATAAAGATAAAGGTTCGTTGGCGACCGTTGGTAAACGAAAAGCAGTAGCTGATTTGGGTAAATTCAAGTTTGCAGGTTATTTCGCTTGGTTGTTATGGTCTATTGTGCATTTGATGTCAATAAGCGGATTTAGAAATAGATTGATGGTTGGTTTTAATTGGGCGGTAAGCTATTTCACTTACGAAAAGAGCAACCGCCTGATTATTAGAAATTTTAAACCTAAATCTTCTGTGAATAATCCGAAGAAATAATATAATAATGAAAGACACCACAGTTAAAAATAATAAGCTTTCTCTAATAGGTTCCATATCTCTCGGTACTGGGGTTATGATTGGTGCTGGAATATTTGTCCTTATGGGACAAATAGCTGAATTGGTAGGTGATTTATTTCCGGTTGCTTTTATAGCTGGTGCCATTGTGGTTGGTTTCAGTTCATATTCCTATGTGAAGTTTTCAAATGCTTTTCCATCTTCTGGAGGCGTTGTTAAATTCTTGAACAAATCCTATGGCCCTGGCACTACGACAGGGGTCTTTTCTTTGTTGATGTATGTCTCAATGGTGGTTTCAGAAAGCTTGGTGGCGGGCACTTTTGGAGCATATACGCTTCGGCTGTTCCCAGAAAGTTTGGCTGGTTACGCATCCATTCTCGGGATTCTGCTATTGGTAACAGCTTACATCATCAATATTTTAGGAAACAAAGTTATTGGCGCAACAGCCACCTTTACAGCAATTATCAAAGTTGTAGGTATTGCATTGCTCGCCATTGCGGGACTTATAGCTTCCGGATTCGCAGATATTACAGGAAATTATATTCCAAGAAATACGGAAACGTTGCCACAAGGGTTCGCTTTTATTGCTGCATTGGCGTTGGCAATCCTTGCCTATAAGGGATTCACTACTATTACAAATCAGGGAGGTGATATTAAAAATCCACATAAGAACCTTGGACGTTCTATTATTATTTCCATTCTTATTTGCACGATTATTTATGTAGCCTTGGCACTGGCTGTTGCTGGAGGTTTAACTATCCCAGAAATAATCGAAGCAAAGGATTACGCCTTGGCAGCGGCGGCACAACCCATTTTTGGGGAATGGGGTTCTTGGATTACCATAGCAATAGCCATTATAGCAACCTTTTCTGGTGTTATAGCAAGTGTGTTTTCGGCCTCACGCTTGTTGGCGATGTTGAGCAATATGAAGCAAGTGCCGTCCCTAAAAAGAATGGGGAATCTTAAAAACCCTGCCCTCATATTCACGGTTTCACTGGCTATTTTACTGACCGTGTTGTTTGATTTAACAAGGATTGCTTCCATTGGGGCTATTTTTTACCTCATTATGGATATTGCTATCCATTGGGGACTTTTTCGCCACCTAAAAAAAGAAGTGGATTTTCTGCCAATCATTCCATTAATAGCCATTGTGATGGATGTTGCGGTGCTTTCAGCATTTCTTTATATAAAATATCTGAACGACCCATTGGTGCTTATCGTAGCGGCAATTGGGATTATTCTAATCATTGTTGCGGAACGGCTTTTTATGATTTCACATACAGATGATGAGGGAAATATGCCGATGGGAATGGAAGTAACAAGTAATATAAAAACAAAACATAATTAATAAATTCAATTTATATGAAAAATATAGCAGTTATAGGATATGGTGTCATCGGAAAAAGAGTAGCTGATGCCGTCAATCTTCAAGATGATATGAAACTTTCGGGTGTGTGTGATATCATTAGTGATTGGCGCATTCAAAATGCGGTGAGAAAAGAGTACGATATCTATGCAGCCACTCAAGAAGCAGCTGTTACAATGGCAAATGCTGGCATCGATGTCAAAGGAAATATGCAAGACCTTTTGAAAGAGGTAGATTTAGTTGTGGACTGTACCCCAAAAAAAATTGCAGCACAGAACGTGAAAGTTTATAAAGAAATTAGGATAAAATTTATCTTACAGGGAGGGGAAAAGCACGAGACCACGGGTCATTCCTTTAGTGCGGAAAACAATTATAAATCTGCGTTAAATCTAAATGCAACACGTGTAGTTTCCTGCAATACCACCTCTATCTTAAGAACATTGACCGCTCTAAAAAGAGCTGGTTTATTGGATTATGCTAGAGGAACACTCTTAAGAAGAGCAACAGACCCTTGGGAAAGTCATTTGGGCGGAATTATGAACACAATGGTTCCAGAAAAAGATATTCCGAGCCATCAAGGTCCTGATGCCAAAAGTGTCGACCCCGAACTCGATGTTATCACATCCGCAGTAAAAGTTCCAGAGACATTGAGCCATATGCACTATTGGAACGTGAAGTTAAAGAAGCAAGCCACGAAAGAAGAAGTGCTTAATGCCTTTAAAACATCCAGCAGAATTAAGCTGATACGCTATGACCAAGGCTTGGTTTCTAACAACACTATTAAGGAAATGTTTTTGGATATGGGAAGACCTTGGGGCGATATGTATGAAGTTGCGCTTTGGGAAGATATGCTGAAGGTTGTTGGAGACGAGCTTTTTTACGCTTATGTAGTAGATAATCAAGCTATTGTAATCCCTGAAACGATTGATGCCATTAGGGCACTTACGGGAATTGAAACAGGTGCAGAAAAATCCATTGTCAAAACCAATGACAGTTTAGGAATTCATTAATTCAACATAAAATGAAAACAGAAAAAAATATCATAGAACTATTAGGAAAGAAGTCATCTTTCTATTTAGAACACGTTTGTGAAAAAATCACGAAGGATGAACTTCTAACCCCAAGCAAGAACAGTCTTGAAAAAGTATTTCTAAATAGTAACAGAAATCCACAAGTACTGCGAAGCCTCGCACAGTTGTACAACCACGGAAATCTTGGGGGAACAGGCTACTTGAGCATTCTGCCTGTTGACCAAGGCATCGAGCATAGTGCAGCTTTTTCTTTTTATAAAAATCCAGATTATTTTGACCCAGAGAATATCATAAAACTCGCCATTGAGGCTGGTTGCAATGGTGTAGCGTCCACCTTTGGTGTTTTAGGGCTGAACGCTCGAAAATACGCGCACAAAATACCATTCATTGTAAAAATCAACCACAATGAACTTCTTACCTATCCCAATAAATATGACCAAACGCTCTTTGGCAAGGTAAAATCGGCTTGGGATATGGGAGCAATTGCCGTGGGTGCAACTATCTATTTTGGTTCAGAGGAAAGTAACAGACAGCTAAAAGAAATAGCTGAAGCTTTTGAAGAAGCCCATAATTTAGGAATGGCTACCATTTTATGGTGCTATCTGCGCAATGAAGCTTTTAAAACCGAAAAAGAAGATTACCACGCAGCTGCCGATGTTACGGGACAAGCCAATCATTTAGGAGTAACCATTCAGGCAGATATTATTAAGCAAAAATTACCTACAAACAACTTTGGTTTCAAAGAGATAGGTTTTGGTAAATATGATGATAAAATGTATGAAACACTTACAACAGACCATCCTATTGACCTATGCAGATTGCAAGTAGCCAATTGCTATATGGGAAAAATAGGTTTGATAAATTCAGGTGGTGGCTCAAAAGGTGAGTCAGATTTGGTTGAAGCAGTTACGACAGCTGTCATCAATAAAAGAGCGGGAGGTTCTGGTTTGATAATGGGACGGAAAGCATTTCAAAAACCTTTTGGTGAAGGAGTTGCGTTAATCAAAGCCGTGCAGAATGTCTATTTGGATGATACTATCAATATTGCATAGTTAACAAATGGAATAAATTTAAAAATTGATTCATATTTTAATAATGACATTACTATTCACATCCATATTCTTAATTCTTCCAGTTATCGCTATAGCAGGATATCAGCATTATAAGATTGTTAAGCAACCAGCCTATGATGCCAACAAAACTCTATTGAATTATGAAATAATGGGTTCAGGTGAAACCAAACTTGTTTTGCTACACGGATTGACTGGGTCATTGAATTATTGGAAGCGCAATTTAGAAAGCATTTCAAAAACACATTCTTTACTTCTAATAGACCTTCTTGGTTTTGGTGATTCGCCAAAACCAAGAAGCAATTATTCTCTTTCAATACAAATGCAAGCCGTTGAATTGGTTTTAAACAAGGAAGGATTCAATGATGGAAAAACTTTAATAGGTGGACATTCTATGGGAGCGATAATTTCATTAGCTCTTTTAGAAAAACATCGTCATTGGTTCAAATCAGGCGTTTTTATTAGCATACCTGTTTACAAGGATGCAGATGAGTTTAAGAAAGTTATGTCCACACATTCCTTTGTGGATAGGATTTCAACAAGCAAATTCTCGAAATACATCTGTATGATACATCCCATTTTTATGTCGCGTGCTTTCAAACCCGATAATCTTACTGACGAAGTTTATGAAGACGCAAAAAAACATCATTGGCAGAGCTACTATTTTTCTCTTAAAAGAATCATCTTAAAAACAAATTTATATGCGATGGCAAGGAAAATTAAGGATAAAGACGTGCTTTTTATTCACGGAGAAAAAGATACAACTGCACCTTTAGAAAATGCCTTAAAATTATCGAGGGAATTTAAAAACGCACAAATAATTACTTCATCTGAAGGAGACCATCAGTTCTTTCTAAAAGAAGCAGAATTTGTATGGAAGACCGTCCAAGATTTTTCGGTTTCAGATAAAAAATCACAAAAAACAATATTAAATGAATACTAATAAAATCAAACATATAGGTGTATTTACCTCTGGAGGCGACAGCCCTGGAATGAACGCTGCATTGTATGCTATTGCAAAATCTGCGGAAGTGAATGATATTAAAGTAAGTGGTTTTTTAAAAGGGTATGAAGGTTTGATAGATGGTGATTTGATACCATTCAAATCTCACGAACTAAAAAAAATTACCCAAAAAGGTGGCACTATTCTAAAAACAGCACGAAGCAAACGATTTCTGGAATTAGAGGGTCGTAAAAAAGC
>DINI01000032.1:0-319 GCA_002426755.1 Flavobacteriaceae bacterium UBA5544 | reverse complement strand
TAATTCCCGAGAGCGGCAAAGACTTTATTTATCTATTAAATAAGGTCAAAAATTACAATAACGAAGAAGCATTTCTTGTCGTGGTTTCGGAAGGAGATGAATTAGGCGCAGAACTGGTCGCGTCAAAAATCAAGGAAATAAATTCGGATGTAGATTTGCGAATAACTAGGCTGGGACACGTGCAGCGAGGAGGCAACCCTTCGGCTTTTGATAGAATGTTGGGAATTAGAATGGGTGTCGCAGCTATAGAATCACTTTTACAAGGTAAAAAGAACGTAATGGTAGGAATTTCACACAATCAATTGCATCTAACCTCTTT
>DINI01000011.1:55222-60546 GCA_002426755.1 Flavobacteriaceae bacterium UBA5544 | reverse complement strand
GAAAAGCTTGGAATAAACAGGCTGCCACCTCTATTGATGGTATCGTTGACCAATTTTTCAATCTGTGGCGGTGCTTCTACTTCATCTGGATGAAATCTTCCGCCATAAGTGGATTCAATGAAAAGCACATCCGCTTTTTTTGGTTTTAGTGGTGGGTAGAGCAATAAATCATTGGTTCTTCCAATATCTCCCGAAAAGACAAAACGTTTTCCGTGTATATCCAACTCGATGTAAGTGGCACCGAGAATATGACCATTGTATTGAAATCTGGCCTTTATATTTTTCATCAATGGCATCCATTGAGCAGGTGGTACTCCCTTGAAATGTGGAAGGGTTTTTTCAACATCGTTTAAATCGTAAAGCGGTTCTGCCGGACTATGTTTGGAATAGCCTTCTTTGTTGGCGCGTTCGGCTTCCTGCTCTTGGATTTTTGCACTATCGTTCAAAATGATTTTTGCAATGTCCAAAGTGGGATTAGTGCCGTAAATCGGGCCTTTAAACCCTTGTTTTACCAATCGAGGTAAATACCCTGTGTGGTCCATATGGCCGTGGGTAAGCAAGACCATATCAATTTCTGAAACTTCAACGGGTGGATATTCCCAGTTTTTAAGGCGCAATTCCTTCAACCCTTGAAATAGTCCGCAGTCTATCAATATCTTTCTTTCTCCCGTATCCACTAAATATTTTGAGCCGGTTACTGTACCAGCTGCGCCCAGAAAGTGAATGTTTATTTTAGTGTTATTCATCTTTGTACTATTTATTTAAAGTCCACCACAGCAAGAAGGTGTATTCCCTTTATCTTGGTTAGATTTACTCAATTCTACTATTTCTTTATATAGGTTTCGTGAATCCTCTTTGATATAGAGTGCTACCTTTTTTATGGATTTAGGTTCAAAGTCTACCATATCCAATAGTATTTCCAAGGCCTCTTCAAGTAGTTTCGGGTCATTCTCCAATGCTTCGTAAAAAGGCTCAAAATCTATGTTATTCTGTGGTTTTGTTTCTTTAGTTTTCATATAATTATTTTTAAGATTATATTTTTTAATGGTTTTTGCATAATGCTTCAGAATCTTCCAAAATCTTTTTATGTCTTGTTTTATCAATTCCAATTTGGTTTAATAAAGTAGGTTTTTCGTGAAGCTCTTTGCAGAGTACAATTCCTTTATCCAATAATTTTGTTTTTTCGGATTTGGTCAGAGTTGTTAATGCTGTTAAGGGATGAAATCCAGACTTGTCTATTCTGTCTTTTAAACCATTTTCCATAGGATAATCCCAGCTTGTCAATAACAATCCAACACATTTACCATATTGCACCGCATCGGTTGTAAATCGTGTATTGGTGTACACACCGCCTTTATGTAGTTTGGCCTCGTGACCTTTTTGATGTTCCCATTGTTTTTCAACATCCAAAAACCGTGAATGGATGTACAAGGGAATCTTGACATTGCAAAACCGTCCTTGGTCGCTATGGTATTTGCACTCAATCATATAATGGTAATTATTCTTTTGGGCTATAACATCTACTTCGTGTTGCACGCAGTTGCCCTGTACAATCACACCAACCTTTGTTTCAAACCCTTCGTGTGCCAATAGTTTCCCCACTAATTTTTCAAATGGAAAACCGGAAGGCCCTAATTCCATCAAGGCTTTTTTGAGTTTGTACTTTGAGGCACTTACACGTGATTTACCTTTAAGCATTTTAAATGCCATTTTATAGATTTGTTTGGTTGTAATTCCATCGTATAATTGACTTTCAACTTGCTCTACAATTTGCTGAATCAATGCTTCACTCGCTTGTGCACGTCTTAAGGAATTGATGAGTTTATCCACATCAAAAGCTACGACGTCGCCAGAATACTTCACTATGTTGATTGATTGTTTCATTTTTTGATATGTATGGTCATCACAGGAAGTTCTGAATGATTAGTTACACCTTCGGCAATGCTTTTTGAAAATAAGCTCAAAAATCCTGTCTTACCGTGTGTACTCATTGCAATCAAATCTGCGGGCTGATGTTTTAAAAATGTATTGATACCTTCTTCTACTGACGATTCGTTGTGAACGTTCATAGAAAAGTTTTTTAAGGCGGGAAACTTTTCAAGGAATTGCTTGACAGGGTTTAATCCAGCGTTAATATTATTAAAGTCTGTTTCTGTGTTGATACGTAACAAATGAATTTTAGCATCACATTTTTCAGCTATGGAAAGCACAGCTTGAAATGGATGACTAACATCTTCTTCAAAAGAAGAGACGAATAGAATATCCTTAAATGGAAACGTTACTTCCTGCTCTTTGACCACGATAATTGGTGCATTGGCTTTTCGTACAATCTTCTCAACATTACTACCTGTTATCTCCCTCACACGACCTTTAGTGCCACTACTTCCTGTAATGATAAAATCGTGATGAAAATGACCAGAATGCTCCAAAATATCTTTTTGTCCTGAATCGAACTGAAGAAAGGTGCGGCATTTAAGACCTTCGTGTTCTGCAATTTTTTCGAGTTCACGTAAATTAGCCTTTGCAGCGCCTATCTGCTTTAAGGTTTCTGGATAACGCTTTTCTTTAAGCTTATCTAATTTTACCCAATCCACAGGCGTGGTCATTTGATGTAGAAAGTGTATTTCGGCCTTATACAGTTTGGCCATTTTAATGCCTAAATGTGCAGCTTTGGTACAGTTTTCAGAGAAATCGGTGGGTACGAGTATGTTTTTCATAAATTTTTAATTTTTAGGTTATCCATTATTGTGCAGTATAACCACCATCAATGACCAACTCAGAACCGGTCATAAATTTTGATTCGTCCGAAGCTAGGTAAACGACACCGTAACCTATGTCATCAGGCTCTCCCAAGTGTCCAACTGGATGTAGACTTTCTAACTGCTTTTTGCCCTCTTCCACATCGCCTTGGGCTTTTAGGAAATTTTCTACCATTGGGGTCCATATATATGCTGGATGAATGGAATTAACCCGTATTTTGTAACCCTGCTTCGCACAATGTAGTGCTGCCGATTTGGTAAATATGGTTACACCTCCCTTACTTGCATTATAGGCGGGTAGATTAGGGTCTCCAATAAGTCCTTCAATTGAAGAAAAGTTAATAATGGAACCACCTTCTCCAGTTTCCTTCATTCCCTTTATGCCATATTGGGTGCCTAAAAAAGTACCGTGAAGGTTTACGTCTATAAGATTTTTCCAGTCATCTAAAGTTACATCTTCAACCGTTCCGCCTATTCCTATTCCGGCAGAATTAGCTACTATATGAAGCTTTCCATATGTTTTGATCGTAGTCTCAATAACCATTTTCCATTCTTCTTCTTTAGAGACATCTTGTTTAATGAAAATTGCCTCACCGCCATCATTGTTAATGTCTTGAACTACTTTAGTTCCGTTTTCATCATCTACATCAGTTATCACAATTTTAGCACCTTCACGAGCCAATAAGATTGCACTTGATTTTCCAAGGCCAGAAGCACCTCCCGTGACAATGGCTACTTTATTTTTTACTCTATCCATAATTTTAAGATTTAAGTGTTATTACTAATTTTTGTTTCTTAATCAAGAAACTTCGTTTCCTGAGACTTTGCCATTTTCAAAACAGTCTATATTATAAATTGTGGTTTCAGCAATATTGGTCAAAGCTGTTTTGGTTAAAAATGCTTGATGGCTGGTTATAAAAACATTGTTGAAGGTCATTAATCGGGCAATCACATCGTCTTGTAAAATGTCATCGGAATGGTCTTCAAAGAACAATCCTTCTTCTTCCTCATAAACATCGATTCCGAAATAGCCAATTTTTTTGGTTTTCAATCCTTCGATAACCGCCTTGGTATCTACCAATCCGCCACGACTGGTATTGATAAGCATTACTCCAGGTTTCATAAGTGCTATGTGTTCTTTATCAATTAAATGTTTGGTTGTAGCCGTTAATGGTACGTGCAGGCTTATAATATCAGATTGCTTGCAGATGGTTTCACAATTGGTATAGATTACATTATACGAATTGATTAGATTTTGATCTTCAATGACATCTTGGGCAAGTATTTTGCAACCAAAGCCGTGTAGAATCTTTACCAGCACGGACCCAATTTTCCCTGTCCCAATAACACCTACGGTTTTTCCATTGAGGTCGAAACCAGTCAGGCCGTTCAATGAAAAGTTTTGTTCGCGAACCCTATTGTGCGCTTTAATTAATTTTCGATTTAATGCAAGTATCAGCGCCATTGTATGTTCAGCAATGGCATAGGGCGAATAGGCAGGAACACGAGCCACTTTTATACCCAGTTCTGATGCTTTTTTTAAATCGACGTGATTGAAACCGGCTGACCGTAGCGCGAGGTGCTTAACACCTAAAGCGTTTAGCTTTTCAAGAACTTGGGAAGACGCATCATCACCCGTAAATAGACTTACAGTTTTAGAGCCAGTAGCCAGAATAGCAGTTTCTTCTGTTAAACGACTTTCTAACAGTTTTAATTGGTGTTTACCGTTATTCGCTTTTACCAGATATGGTTCTTCAAATTTATGGGTGCTAAATATGGTTGTTTTCATTCTTCTATTTTTAAATTCTATAACTGTATTAATATATAGGCTATACCAACGACAACGACACTTCCAAAAATGAGCATTACTAGTTTCCCCGCTTTTTTTGAACCTTTGAAATAAGTAATGCCTAGTTTCACAATCATATTACTAATAGTTGCTGTTATAATGACATTGGTGGCAAGAGCGAGTTTGTCTTCCAGAGAGCCAAATTTTGCCATACTAATAGTTATCGCATCTGTATCTGCCAATCCTGCAATTAGCGCTGAATAGTATAAACCACTTTCCCCAAAAAATTGATTTCCATAAAAAACTGCAAATAGGATTACCACATAAATACCACCAAAGCCAAGGGCATTCAGAACATTAAGAGGATTACCAAGGTTGATAACTGTCTTTGAGACTTCAGTATTCTTTCTAATAAATAAGATGGCACTTATCAAACAAATCAATGTTAGGATGGTAAAGGGAACGGCCAAATAAGAGAGTATGGCAGTATTAAAAATATAGGCAAGAATGGCAAGCCTAGGAAACATTATGGCCGAAGCTATGATGATACCCGCAGCATATTCTTTAGAAAGTTCAGGCGATTCCTTGCTTCGCGCTGCATATATCCACGATACTGCGGTACTTGAAATCAAGCCGCCCAAAATTGCAGTGAGCAATATACCACGCTTTGAACCTACATATTTTACAAGGAAGTAGCCGATGAAATTCAGAAAAGAGACAATCACTACTATTGCTCCAATCTCAAAAGGGTTTAGCAAACCTTCTGGGCCATAATC
>DINI01000011.1:0-55177 GCA_002426755.1 Flavobacteriaceae bacterium UBA5544 | reverse complement strand
AAGGCAAAAAGTTCTTCTGAAGTTATATTCTTAATGAAGGTATTGAAGGTTGTTTTCAATGATAACAAAGTAACTATGATTACTGCAGCAGCAACTGCTTCCTTATGCAAATGATTAGCAACCATAACCCCTAAAATCAACGTAGCGAACAATGCCATATTGGTTGTAATTCCAGTCATAATGTGTTTTTGTATCATAGACAGATGACTTAACGAAAGAAACAAAAGAAAGGCTGCTGCAATGATAATGACCAACCAAGGTGTGTAGGCTGTGGAAAGGTTTCCCAAGATAAAGCCAATAATTGCTACAATTGGGAAGGTTCTTATGCCAGCAAAACCTTGTTCCTCTTTCAGTTTATCGTATTCACGTTCCAATCCCAGAATAAGACCAATTCCCATACTAATGAGTAGTCCGAGGACAAATGGGTTGATATTTTTAAACGNNAATTCAGTATTTACCTGATGTTGTTTGACTACTTGTTCAAAAGAGGTTAAATGCAATTGATTATTCAAAATTCCAACCATCGCGTTCTTTTTACCTTCTGAAAGAACGTTTACACTTGCCACTCCAAGTCTAATTCCCAACATTCTATCTAAAGCAGAAGGATTTCCGCCTCGCTGTACGTGGCCAAGTTTGGTGATTCGTAAATCGACATTGGGATTAACCTCCTTTATTTTTGAGGAAACCAGTTCAGCGCCTATTTCATCACCTTCAGAAACCACGACAAGGAAGGCATCTTCGCTATCGTAGTTTTTAACCTTGTCCAATAGGTATATAAAGTCTTTCCCGCTTTCTGGAATTAGGATGGCATCTGCACCGACCATCAAACCCGAATGAATAGCGATATAGCCTGAATCCCTTCCCATTACTTCTACAATGAACACACGGTTGTGGGATTCAGCGGTATCTCGTATTTTATCAATATTTTCAATAGCCGTGTTCACTGCGGAATCAAAACCGAGGGTGTAATCTGTACCGGAAATATCGTTATCGATTGTTCCGGGAATACCAATAAAAGGGATGTCACATATTTCTGAAAAGGCCAATAATCCTTTAAATGTGCCATCACCACCGATTGCAATTAGGGCATCAATTTTATTTTCTTTTAAGGTTTGTAAGGCTTTTTGACGACCTTCCAATTCCATAAAGCGTTTGCTTCGTGCGGTTTTTAGGATGGTGCCTCCTTTGTGTACTAACTTTTGTAACTCGTGAGATTTTAATGGAACTAAATCACCATCTATTAGTCCTTCATATCCTTTTCGAAATCCACTTACTTTTATACCATTTACTTCCGCTGTTTTTGAAATGGCGTACAATGCTGCGTTCATTCCAGGGCTATCGCCTCCGGATGTAAATACGCCTATATGTTTAATTTTATTCGTGTTCATTCGATAGTATTTTTTGAAATCTTATTTCTGAAATCGTAAAATCTTGAATTACCTTCCAAAGAAATTCTGCTTCTTTCAAAAAGAATTGATGGTCTCCTTCCGATGAAGTAATCAGGTGTACATTTTTAAATTCCCTTGATAATTTTAAGGCATTTTTTAAAGGTGCCGTGGTGTCTTTTTCTCCGTGAATAAAAAGCACGTCTTTATCCTTAATTTTCCTTGCCATCGCATATAAATCTGTTTTCAAGATGACTTCAGTGAGCGAATAATAATAACTCATCCAATGATGCTTTTTTGCATCTTCATAAACTTCATCCGTTAGGTTATCGGGCTTGAATGCACGTGACATAAATATGGGATGAATCATACAGATGTATTTTGAGAATTTACTTGACGAAATTCTATCCACAAAGGAATGTGTGGACATTACTTTCTTAAATTCATCTGCATCTTTATAAACAGGTATGCCGATAAAAATTCCTGCCTTGAACCAATGAGAATATTTCTCTAAAAGTGCTAATGAAATTATCGCTCCCATTGAATGTCCCGCGATAGTTGTTTTTCCATCATTGAACCCTTCTTTTTTTAAAATCAATTCTAACGCTTGCAGTTGTACCGATAAGGAATAATCACTTTTTGGTTTTGGCGAATCACCAAAGCCGAGAAGGTCTATCAAAAGCAAGGAATGTGTTTTTGTTATGCTTTCTAATTCACGTTTCCAATAATTCAACGAGCCTGTTAAACCGTGCAGCAAAACGAGTTTGTTTTTTCCAGAACCTATTATTTCATAATTCAAGAGCGTTTCGTTGGCATCATAAGCTGGTTGCGTACCAATCTTGTAATGCTGATAGCCTGCAATAGCTACTACAGGTAAAATGAACACTATGGAAATGAATAGTAACGTCATTATTAAAAGATGAATCAATTTTTTTATGTCCTCGTTTAGTAATTATGCAATATTTATTTTTTCATCTAAATAGATGCTTTGCACAGCATTGATTAATTTAACCCCTTCACCAAAGGGTTTTTGAAATGCCTTTCGACCCATTATCAACCCAGAACCGCCTGCCCTTTTATTGATTACGGCTGTTGTAACCGCTTCCACTATATCGGACGCTCCTTTAGAGCCACCACCGGAATTAATTAATCCTATTTTACCCATATAACAATTGGCTACTTGTAACCTACAAAGGTCAATAGGATGATCTGTTGTCAACGTATCATACATTTCATCATCATATTTTCCAAACCCTATCTCTTTAAAGCCAAAATTGTTTGTAGGCAATTTTTGTTTAATAATATCTGCCTGTATGGTTACACCTAAATGATTTGCCTGACCAGTTACATCGGCAGCAGCTTGATAATCGTCTTTTTCGGTTCTAAAAAATTCGTTTCGAGTATAGCACCATAAAATGGTCGCCATCCCCAAATTATGGGCTTCTTCAAAAGCTTCGGCAATTTCCTTGAGTTGTCTGTTACTTTTCGCTGAACCAAAATAGATGGTAGCACCCACGGCAACCGCTCCCATATCCCAAGCCACTTTGACCTTTCCAAAGAGAGTTNNATGCCTTGGTCAACAGGCAGAATACTCAAGTAACCTGTGCCACCTATGTTTCCGTGATTGTACAATTGGGCAAGACTGCGCAATACTTGCGGATTTCTGTTACTATTGGTAAATACTTTGTCGAGACTGTTTTTGCTTGGTGTTTGCAATTCATCCTTTGTTATTTTTTCACAAACGTGGTCCAAATAGTAGGATGCTTTTTCTCCTAAAATCTTTGTTATGTTTTCATCTGTTTTCATAAGTCAATTTTATTTGATTCCTAAACTTTCATTGGTTTTGGAAATGGATTTTGCGCCATCTGTTTCAATTCCAGTTAATGCTCTAATGGCATCGATTGTTTCAGGAATTACAATGGCTTGGTTATCGACCACATAAGCATAAAAAAGTTCATCACCTTGTACCTTTAACATATCTTCCCAGAGGGCTACTTCATACATATCTCCCCACGGTCTTCCCATATCCAAAAACATTTCCTTAATAGTGTTGTTGGACACCAACCCTTGGTCATATCGAATCAATTTAATACGGCTTGACGTTTTAAATGCATTTAGCACTTCTTTTTTAGATGCTTGTTTTTTTAACTTCACGTTCCAGTAGTGCATATGGCTTAAGGTTTGGGGGACCTTTACTGCGGCAGTGATGACATCCAAATCGGGGTCTACACTTTTAGCATCCGGACCTTGGTGGCTCGGGATGTTTTTTTCTGGGACCATTGTATTCATAATACCACCTAAATGGCTCTCCCAAGGGTCTGTGGCTCTTCTTAAAAGTGTGCCTCTGGCATAATCCAATAAATCCGCTCTTTTTAGAGCTGTCAATGTTCTTAAAATAGAGGTGGTGTTGCAGGAAACAACCCTTGTGGCATCTAAATTTAATGCCGATTTATAGTTGTTTTCGGCACTAAAGGAATGACCTGTGGTTTCGTGTTTTTCGCCTCCGTGCAAAATAAATTTGATATTTTGTTTTTTATAAATTGCTACATTTTGAGCCGCAATCTTTTTAGGTGTACAATCCACGACGAGGTCTGATTTTTCTAAAAGCCCCTGCATATTGCCTTTTACTGAAATACCTTCGGATTTCATTTTGTTTTCTGCTTCTTCAGTTGCTGCGTAGATATTGTACTCTTTTCTTACGGCATTTTGAATGCGCCAATCGCTTATGATATCACATACTCCGGAAAGCTCCATATCGTCTTGTAGATTGATAGCATCGGCCACCCTTTTTCCAATGACTCCGTATCCTATAACTGCTATTTTTTTCATTTGAATTGTTTTTAAATTATTCTTCTGTTTCATTTACTAATGATTTGGGTTTAAAATTTCTAATAATCAGGCGGTTGCTCTTTTCATATGTGAAATAGCTTACCGCCCAATTAAAACCAACCATCAATCTATTTCTAAATCCGCTTATGGATAATAAGTGTACAATTGACCATAGCAACCAAGCGAAATAACCTGCAAATTTGAATTTCCCCAAATCGGCTACTGCCTTGCGTTTTCCTACTGTGGCCAATGAACCTTTGTCTTTATATTCGAAAGGTTTTACAGGCTTATCTTTAATAATTTTTAGTAATGAATTACCCAACCATTTGCCTTGTTGAATTGCTGCCTGTGCTACTTGTGGATGTCCTTTTGGAGTGTCTTTTGAAATAAGTGCTGCGATATCGCCTATGGCAAAAATGTTTTTGTAGCCTTCTACCATTAAAAAAAAGTTGGTTTTTAAGCGATTGCCCCTAACCACGTGTTTTTCATCAATCCCTTTTGGGAACTGTCCTTTAACACCCGCCGTCCAGATTAGGTTTTTGGCTAAAATGGTTTTTCCACTTTTGGTTGTGACTAAAGAGCCGTCAAAATCACTTACCGATTCATTGAATAGTACCTTTACTTTTAAGTCCTTCAAGTATTTTAGAGTTTTAGAAGAGGCTTTGTCAGACATTGCACCCAACAATTCTCCAACAGCCTCAATTAAATAAATATTCATAATGGAAGAAGGGTATTCTGGATAATCCTTGGGGAGAATGTATTTACAGAATTCAGCCAAAGCGCCTGCCATCTCTACGCCAGCAGGGCCGCCGCCAACGATGACAAAATTTGTCAGGGCATCACGTTCTTTATCATCACAAGTGATTGCAGCTTGTTCCAGATTTTGAAGCATCATATGGCGAATATTTAGAGAATCGCGAATGTCTTTCATCCCAAGACTATGGGACTCGACACTGTCCATACCAAAAAAATTGGTAGTTGTTCCAGTTGCCAATATGAGATAGTCGAAATGAACATTTCCCTTATTGGTTATAATGGTGTTTGTAGAAGGTTGGATTTCCTCGACTTCAGCCAAACGAAACAATACGTTTTTATAGCCATTGATTTGTTTTCTAAATGGAAAAACAATACTGTCAGGCTCCAAAGCACTTGTTGCCACCTGATAAAATAATGGCTGAAACTGGTGGAAGTTGTTTTTGTCAATCAGTACCACCTGCACTTCTTTGTGTTTCAGTTTTTCAACCAATGCCAAACCTGCAAACCCGCCACCTATAACAACAACACGAGGTAAATAAGTATCTGGCAAGCAGATTTCATCTGCTATCTTGCAAGCAGATTCTGTAATAGTATTATTTGAATGGTTGACGTTCATATTTAGTTTTTATACCATTGATGTTGGCCGTAGTTTACTTTGCATCCTTGTCTTTCACAATCATTACTGAACATTTGGCGTGTGTTGCTAAATATTGTGATACAGAACCCAATAAAAGACGTGAAAATGCGCCTTGCCCTTGTGAGCCGACCACGATTAAATCGGCATCGAAGGATTCTGCTTTTTCTAAAATTTCTTTTTTTGGAAGACCGCTTACAACACTTGATGTTATAGTAAGCGAGCCATTCTTTTCTTTTAAAACCTTGACAGCTTCGGAAATGATTTTTTCTCCTAACTTTTGTGCATTGGATATAAACTCTTGGTAATAGACATCAAGTGTTACTGTAGTTGAAATGAGCTCTGGCGTTGACAGAGCAGGATGCTCATAAACGTTTATGATGCAAACTTCACTATCCTTTGGTAATGGAAATTTTGCAAGTTCCTTAATGGCAACCTTGCTAAAATCCGAACCATCTATTGCTAATACTATTTTCATAATCTGAATGTTTTATTAATTACGGGCTTTATTTAAGTGTATAAGCTTTCTCCAATACAGGTGTTCGTATAACCCAGACCAGTACATCCCAAATGTGAAGGCAAAAAGCAATTCTTCAATTGGGATTCCCAGGATAAGAATATGGGTCAGGTTGTCAAGATTCCAGTATAGCTCCACGTATTGGGGATAGAACGGAAGGATGCTTCCGAAATAAATGAAGTACAATACCGTAAATAAGATTCCCCCGACCCATATTTTTCCTTTTAAATCTGGTCGACAGTACAGTGTCGCCAATCCACCGATGAACAAAGCGATGATGCCACAATAAATATGATTAAGTGAGGTGAAAAGCGCCAGAATGATGAAGACGATTGCTGGTATAAAAAGTATGTAAATATGCAACCGATGCCTGTTGTGGTTTCGTTCGCTATGAGATATTTCGGCAAAGCCTCTTTTAAAAATAAAGTTGTAGAGTACATTTCCGATTCCGCCTATGGCGAAAGAAAAAATTAAACTTTCTATATCAAAGCCAGTTTTTTCGGCCAAATCAAATAACGATGGGGGAAACCAATATTCAGGCACAAACAAGGGTTCTGTTAAGCCAAAGGGCATAGTAATTAGGCTCATTTTAAGCATTTCTTTCCTATACCCCTTTTTTGACAAATAGATGATTGCCCAAAGTGCGAGAATAATTAGCGACCATATAAACCAGACATACTGCATAAATCCTATTTTACCTTCTTATTTTTTAACTTTTATTTGCGCATTATAAAAAGCGCCAATGCAGGCACCTATAAGCCATCCTAAAATGAAAGTTTGTATTATGCCAAAGAACGCTTCTAGCAANNTCTTCCTTGGATATTTCGCCTTTGGCAAAGCGGTTTTTAAGAATATCCAGTGGGCTGTCCTTCTTTGTTTTTTGATAAGGGATATCTGCCGGGATAAAAAATATCCACGCAAGTAAGATGACCCATATAATCCACCATATTAGGTGCATTCCTCCAAAATGTCCGTCGTAATAATGCATATTTTTAAATTTTAGATTGTTATTAGTTTATTTCTATAATTGTATATCCATTGAGTCTGTCAAGTTGCTTTTGTAAGTCGGCAACTGAAATTGCTTCATCCATTGTGATAAGTGCAGCACCTTTTGGTGCCAAGAAAATCTCTGCTTTTTCTATATTGGGATGTTCTTCCAAAGTCTTTTTTACTCTTGCAATACATCCGCCACAACTAATTCCGTTTATTTGAAATTTTTGTTTCATTATTTAGTATTTAATGGTGATGGTGTTCTTTGCCTTCATCTTTTCGTTCTGTTTTAGACACTTCATTACTGTGTTCGTGTTCTTTTTGTCTATTCTGTGAATGATAATGTCCACCGTGACGATGCGAACCGTGAGGCATAAATAAGTGACAAGCAAACATAAATAGGATGAATATGAAGAGAGAAGAACTGCTTCCGATACCTATTGATGGTGCGAAAAAGATGAACAGAAGTGGTAATCCACAACCGATGACCATCCATATCCAGTGATTATTTTTCATTGTTTTTGTTTTTAATGGTTAAACATTAATGATGGTCGTTATGGTCTTCTTTGATTGAGCTATCCATATTCATTCCTTGCATATCCATTCCTTTTTCGCCCATCATATTTTTACAGGATTCCATACAATCCTCGCTCATCATCCCTTTTTCGTGCATCATTTTCATCATTGTTCCCATCATTTTGCCGTCATTCATCATTCCGTTCATCATTGAGTGCATCATCGTACTGTCTTTCATCATCATTTGCATTCCTTCTCCTTGCATCATAGTGCCCATCATTTTTTTATTGCCCTGCATCATTTGCATTGCGTGTTGGTTGCCGTGCATACTTTCCATAAACTCGGTCATATAGTTGTGATTTTTAGTAATGGCATTAAAAACTTCTGTGCGGGTTTCAGGATTTTCCATTAATGCTAATGGGTCTGTTTCTTGTTTGCAACTGTTTAAGCTTAAAAGCCCAATTGCCGATAAAACAATTAGTAGTGTTTTCATAATTTATTATTTTATTGAGTTAAACATTTATTTTAATTTTTATAAACCCATTCCCAACAATCTAGATGACTATAGTTGAGGGAATGGATTATCAGCTATTAATTGACAGATTTTAAAAAAAGCATCAATCTTTTTGAATTTTTTATGTATTGAGTACATTTTCATTATTGCTCTATTTTTTTAACACGCCATTTCTTATTACTGTCTTTAACTGCTACTAGATTTTCCGAAATCATTTTGGAGGTAATAGCAGGTGGATTTTTATCATTCTTATCTTTGGGCGAGACGTGAATGGCCAATTGAGTTAAATGGTCAGCGGTTTTTCCTGCTTCATCTATAACCACTTCAAAATAATGGTAGTTTACCACGTCTTTTTTGAAAATATCGTTATAGCCTATGGTTTCTTTTTCAACCTTTAGAGCCAATGCCTTACCAAATTCAAAGATGGTGTCATTCAGGTATTGCGGTGTAATGACAGTTTCTCCAGTTTTATCTATATAGCCATAGTAGAGCACACCATCTTTATGATGTGCAATCAGACATCTTTCGTTACTGAATATGGGATAAGTTCCGTTGTCTGTTTTGGTAAGTATCAAATCATTTCGAAAATCAACGATTATCTTACCATCTTGGTCAATAAAGCCCCATTCGTTTCCTTTTTTAATTGCAACTACACTATTGTTAAAAGGAGAGATATATTCTAAATCTTCCAATGTTTGAGCAATTCCGAAAAAGGGAATTAATACTAATGTGATAAGTAAATTTTTCATTTTTGTTTGAGTTAATTTTGATTCATTTGATAAAATTAATGATTGCTTTAAGTTGTCATCTGCACAACTTTCGTTGATATTTATATAATTTCATCATAAAAATTCCGTTTCCAGTTTTCTGTATTTTTATAGTCTGTCATACTCATACCCACTACTTCTTTAAACTGTCTGGACAAATGGTTGACGCTACTGTAATCCAAAATATAGCCTATATCGGAAAACGAATACTGTTTGAGCTGAATGAGTTCCTTTACCTTTTCAATCTTTAGTTTTATAAAGTATTTCTCTATGGTGGTTTTTTCATTGGCAGAAAAAAGCTTGCTCAATGCCTTGTAATCCTTATGAAGATTTGATGCCAATAGTTCGGATGTCTTTAACTTTAAATGTAATGGCAACTCTTGCAATTGTTCAATTAGAATAATCTTGATTCTTTCCACAAGCATTTCTTCTTCGTTTTCAACAATTTCAAAATCATTTGCGTGGAGTACTGTTGTTACAGCATTCACAATCTCATTGTTGTTTTTTTTTGGTGCTTCTACCAATAATCTTCCCAATTCCAATGAAAGTACCGTTACACCAAGTTGCTGTAATTCCTGATGAATTACTTTTAAGCAGCGATTACAGACCATATTTTTAATCCAAAATTCCTTTGGTTTGCTCATAGTATATAATGTATTGTCATTGGTTTTGACTCAATGATTTGAAAGGTTAAAACCTAACAGGGTTAGCGATGTGTGGTTTTGTTCAATGGTGTACAATGTTATTGAAACAGGGTACAAAAATGTTAGCCAGAAGTGAAACCTTGGCTATGGAAGCAATGCAGATAAAATTTAATCTGCGATGAAGAAATTCAAATTAAAAAAGTCTCGTTGAGAATAATTATATCTGTAGATAGAAGTGGCGGCCGATAGGTTTCAAAGAAAATTACTTTATCATCCAACCCTTCAAAAAGATTGATATAGCTATAAAAGAAAGTATTTAGGAAAACCAGCGTTTCAGGTTCTGGTACAATATTGGCCTTTTTAATGGTTTCGTCTCCTGTTTTTACAAAAGATTGATTACTACAGCAATCTTTTTCTTGTAGCGTAGTGCATTGTTTTGTAGGTTCCTTTTTCTTTTGAACCTTCTCTGCGCAGACTTTTGCTTTGCCTATCAAAGACATATCGACCAGTTTATTGCAGCAAAAGTGCATATCTACCGTAAAAGAAGAAGTAGAAAGCAGTATTAAAGCTGCTAAAAAGAAGGATATTATTTTAGAAAAAAAAGACTTCACAGTATAAAATTAATAAATTTTGTCTAACATTGATAATTTTTTATAAATTATTTGCTACGGCTTAATAAGCTTAATATCAAATTTTTATGAATTAACGGCAAAATTAATTAATGCGAAGATACTTTTAAAGATTCGACAGAAATATGATTTTTATCATATAAAGGAAACTATAAAAGAATTTTTTTTGCAAACAATATTTAGCTATCTTAACAGGCAATTTAAAACTTGAAGATTCCAAAAGAATTGTTAAATATGCAAAATGAGATAAGTTTTTTATAACTTTGCAACATTAATGAAAAAAGTTTTTCATAAAATATCATCCGTTTGCTTGGCACTTATCGTGTTATTGTCAACAGTTTCTTTTACTGTTGATAGTCATTATTGTGGAGATACTTTAGTGGATTCTTCCTTATTTGGACACGTTGAAACTTGTGGGATGGAAGTTCAACAAAACAATGCGTTTTCATCAGAATGTAATATCTCAAAAAAAGATTGCTGTAGTGATGAGCAAGTGACCATTAAAGGTCAGGATACTTTAAAAACATCGTTTGACAAGTTAGAAAGAGGACAACAGTTATTTGTTGCTGCTTTTGTCCACACCTATATACTTCTGTTTGTTGAACCTCAAGCGGAACTTAATTCCTATAAAGATTATACACCTCCTCCCTTGGTCAGGGATATTCAAGTTTTAGACCAGACTTTCCTTATTTGATTTTTAAGTAATTAATACTGTAGTCCTGCATTAAATTGTTTAGGACATTACAGCTTGTTTATCTCTTTTTTACAAGATTTATAATTACTTAATAATCAATTCTATGCTGAATAAAAGCATCAAATTTCTTATAGAAAACAAACTCGTTGCCACGCTTATACTTATTGCTTTTGTAGGTTTCGGGACGGTTTACGCACCTTTTAATTGGAATACTGGATTTTTGCCCAGTGACCCTGTGGCCGTGGATGCCATCCCGGACATTGGCGAAAACCAACAAATTGTGTTTACCAAATGGGACGGCCGTTCGCCTCAGGACATAGAGGATCAAATAACCTATCCCTTAACCACCACATTGTTGGGCATTCCGGGCGTAAAAACCATCCGCAGTTCTTCAATGTTCGGGTTTTCGAGCATCTACATTATTTTTGAAGAGGACATCGAATTCTACTGGAGCCGAAGCCGAATCCTCGAAAAACTAAATTCACTTCCCAGCGGCCTGTTGCCCGAAGGTGTAAATCCAGCTTTGGGCCCCGATGCCACAGGCTTGGGACAAATATTTTGGTACACCCTGGAGGGTCGCGATAAAGAAGGTAACGTTACAGGTGGTTGGGATTTGCAGGAATTGCGGAGTATTCAGGATTATTATGTGAAATATGCCTTGGCATCTGCCAGTGGTGTTTCAGAAGTGGCATCTATCGGTGGTTACGTCAAGGAATACCAAATAGACGTCAATCCAGAATTGATGCGCCAATACAACATCGGGCTTGCCCAAGTCGTAAAATCGGTAAAAGAAAGCAACAGGGATATTGGCGCACAGACCTTGGAAATAAACCAGGCCGAATATCTCGTGCGTGGTCTGGGTTATGTAAAATCTGTGGCCGATATTGAAAACGCCGTTGTAACCTCTGAAAATTACACGTCTATAAAGATTAGTGATATTGCCAATGTTACGCTTGGTCCTGCCACCCGCCGTGGCATTTTGGATAAGGAAGGGGCAGAAGTTGTGGGAGCGGTCGTTGTGGCGCGCTATGGCGCAAACCCGATGGCAGTCATCACTAATGTAAAGGAAAAGATTGCGGAATTGAGCAAAGGATTACCTTCAAAAGTACTGGCCGATGGTAGAACTTCACAAGTAACCATTGTTCCTTTCTATGACCGTACCGAACTGATTCAGGAAACCCTTGGAACGCTCAACGAAGCATTGACTTTGGAAATCCTCATTACCATTTTGGTCATCATCGTAATGGTTTTCAACCTTCGGGCGTCCATTTTAATATCGGGACTTTTGCCCGTTGCAGTGCTGATGGTTTTTATTGCAATGAAATTCTTTGGTGTAGATGCAAATATCGTGGCACTTTCGGGTATTGCCATCGCCATTGGCACAATGGTGGACGTGGGTATTATTCTGGCAGAGAATATCATAAGGCATCTGGATGAGGATGATAAAAAATTGCCGATAAACACTGTTGTTTACAACGCCACGGCAGAAGTTTCGGGAGCTATCGTGACTGCCGTAATGACCACAATCATCAGTTTTATCCCTGTATTTACGATGATTGGTGCCGAAGGTAAATTGTTCCGTCCCTTGGCTTTTACAAAAACATTTGCGCTTACAGCATCCATAATCATAGCGCTTTTTATAATTCCGCCATTCGCAGCGATTTTCTTTAAAAACAGGAACATTCATAAAAACACCAATTACGGTATCAATAGCCTTTTGATTCTGGCTGGGTTTATAGCAGTAATTTTCGCACATTGGATAGGTGTTATATTGATTGCATTTGGTCTTGTGGCATTTGCAAAGCAGCGCGACAAAGTGTCCCACAAACGCTCAAACCTTATTAATATCTACCTTTCCGTAGCTGCTATTGTTTTTCTTCTGGCAGAATATTGGCGACCTTTAGGAGTCGATAAAAGCGTGTTTTGGAATCTACTTTTTGTAGGCATTATCTGCTTTGGTCTTTTAGGTGTTTTTTCCATTTTCCAAAAATATTATACCCGAATTTTAAAATGGGCACTCGCAAACAGACTTTTGTTCTTGACCATTCCAACAGCCTTGTTGATTTTTGGTTTTATCATTTTCAAAAATACGGGCAAGGAGTTTATGCCCTCACTCAATGAAGGCTCATTTTTGTTGATGCCAACTTCTATGCCCCACGCAGGCGTTGAAGAGAACAAACGTGTAGTACAGCAACTGGATATGGCCGTGGCAAGCATACCCGAAATCGAAACTGTAGTCGGAAAATCGGGCCGGACGGAATCCGCACTCGACCCTGCACCTTTGTCAATGTACGAAAATGTCATTCAATATAAAAAGGAATATATGTTGAAAGAAGGGAAGCGACAACGCTTTAGGGTAGATGACGATGGGTTTTTTATAAAGAAGGATAGTAGTCTAATTGAAAACCCTAATAATCCCGTGGGCCCTAAAAAAACAGAAAATGCACGAAGGAATGGCAAGAAAGTGTCTGTTACTGTCGATGTATCTTCAGAAAAATTGATTCCGGATGACGACGGCGAGTTCTTCCGAAACTGGCGACCAGAAATTACTTCTCCAGATGATATTTGGAACGAAATCGTAAGGGTTACGAAATTGCCAGGTGTTACGTCTGCCCCGAAATTACAACCTATCGAAACTCGTTTGGTAATGTTGCAGACCGGAATGCGCGCACCAATGGGAATAAAGGTAAAAGGTCAAGATTTAAAACAGATTGAAGACTTTGGTGTTCAATTGGAAGACATATTGAAACAAGCCGAAGGCGTAAAACAGGAAGCCGTTTTTGCAGACCGCATCGTGGGAAAACCTTATTTGCTCATAGATATTGATAGAACAAAATTAGCCCGCTACGGAGTTACCATCGAGGACGTTCAAAATGTGCTAAAAGTAGCCGTTGGTGGAATGGTGCTGACCCAAACCGTGGAAGGTAGGGAGCGTTATGGTGTTCGGGTGCGCTATCCTCGTGAATTGCGTGGCGACCCATCAGATTTAAAGGATATTTATGTACCTGTTGAAAAAGGCAATCCTGTTCCCTTGAGTGAATTGGCGACCATTAAATATGAACAAGGCCCACAAGTCATCAAAAGTGAAGACACATTTTTGGTGGGCTATGTGTTATTCGACAAATTGGATGGTTTTGCCGAGGTGAATGTCGTGGAAAATGCACAGGCACTTATTCAGAAAAAAATTGATAATGGCGAGTTGGTTATGCCAAAAGGCATCAGTTATAAATTCACTGGAACTTATGAGAATCAATTGCGTGCAGAAAAAACGCTATCCATCATTGTGCCTTTGGCACTCGCAGTCATCTTTTTAATATTGTATTTCCAGTTCCGTTCGGTTTCTACCACCTTAATGGTATTTACAGGGATTACCGTCGCCTTTGCAGGTGGTTTTGTGATGATTTGGTTCTATGGTCAAGATTGGTTCTTGAACTTCAACTTTTTTGGCGAAAACCTGCGGGACCTCTTTAACATAAAAACCATTAATTTAAGTGTCGCGGTCTGGGTTGGTTTTATTGCGCTTTTCGGAATTGCGACAGATGATGGTGTAGTAATGGCAACCTATCTCACACAAACGTTCGATAAGAACGACCCAACTGATAAGGCGGAAATAAGAAAATCCACTTTGGAAGCAGCATCAAAAAGAATCCGTCCTTGTTTGATGACAACGGTTACGACAATTTTGGCATTATTACCGGTTTTAACGTCAACTGGAAAAGGAAGTGATATAATGATACCTATGTCCATTCCAATTTTTGGTGGAATGCTGCTCGATACAACATCGTATTTCCTTGTACCTGTGCTTTATAGCTGGAAGAAGGAACGGATGGCGAAGAAGAGGCTGAAAAACGAATCACAACCTATAACTATTGAATAATGAAAAAAGATAAAACACATATTAAATTCGTCTTGTTTTTTGGGCTATGTCTTTCGGCTTTCAATAGCTATAGTCAAGATTTAAAGACCTATATAGACGAGGCAATTTCCAACAGCCCCGAAATCCAGAAGGTTCAGTTTCAATATGACATTGCTGCCGAAAAAGTGAATGAGGCCAATTGGTTGCCGAACACAGAAATAAGTGCAGGATATTTCGTAAGCGAGCCAGAAACACGAACCGGAGCACAACGTGCAAGATTTTCGGTAAAACAGATGTTGCCGTGGTTTGGAACCATATCGGCAAGGGAAAATTATGCAACTTCAATGGCCGACGCCCAATTTGTGGAGATTACCATCGCCAAGCGTAAACTTGTTCTATCGGTTTCCCAATTTTATTATCTGCTCTATGAAATTAGAGCGAAACAGGAAGTGCTCGACAAAAATATAGAACTTTTGCAGACTTATGAGCGTCTGGCTCTTACTTCTTTGGAAGTTGGGAAAGCATCTGCGGTAGATATCTTGCGATTGCAGATTCGGCAAAATGAACTTCGGCAGGAAAAGGAAGTCCTGCAACAGCAAAACAAGGGCATACAGGCTGCTATGAACAGTTTACTCAACCGCGAGTATGATAAGGATATATCGGTTGTTTCTGCTTTGGAGATTCCAGAAGTGGACAATCCCTACAGTTACCAGTCACTTTCCGTAAATCCCGAATTGCTGAAATTCGATAAACTTTATGAATCAGTTGCTCAATCGGAACTTTTGAATCAGCGTGAGTCCTCACCAATGTTTGGTTTTGGATTAGATTACATTCCCGTTTCCGAAAGACCTGAAATGAATTTTATGGATAACGGTAAAGATATCGTGATGCCAATGGTTTCAATCTCGATACCCATTTTTAATAAGCGCTACAAATCTATTTCCAAGCAAAATGAATTGCGTAAAGAGGAAATACAATCTCAAAAACAGGAACGGTTGAATGTACTGAAAGCTGACTTGTCTAAAGCAATTTCGCAGCGTAATCAATCAAAAATTAAATTCGATACCCAGACTAAAAACCTAAAACAAGCCCAAGATGCCGAAGAAATTCTTATCAAAAATTATGAAACAGGAACGATTGATTTCAATGATGTACTCGACATACAAGAGTTGCAGCTAAAGTTTCAAATGAATCAAATTGAATCCATAAAAACGTATTACCAGCAATCCACAATCATCAATTATTTAACCAATTAAACTCTAATCTTATGAGTTAAATTGTTCAAAAAAATTGATGTAATTATATAAAAATAAAATGAAAAACTTGAAATTTCTATTAATCCTAATGCTACTAATTGGTCAAACAATTGTGGCCCAATCCCTTTACGAAAAATCGACAGAAGGAAACCCTGACAATTTACCTGTTCACGAATATACCCTAACGTTAAAGGAAGAAATGGTCAACAAGGCCGGCAAGGAAGTGAAAGGGATGACGGTCAACGGAACAATCCCTGGACCAACGCTCGAATTTACCGAAGGCGAATATGCTGTCATTTACGTAAAAAATGAAATGAGCGTAGAAACTTCGGTGCATTGGCACGGACTCATTTTACCGAATTTTTACGATGGCGTTCCCTATTTGACCACGCCACCCATAATGCCTGGCACTACTTTTAAATATGAATTTGCCATAAAGCAAAATGGCACATACTGGTATCATTCCCATACAATGCTGCAAGAACAGAGCGGTGTTTTTGGTTCTATCGTCATTAAACCAAAGGAGAAAACCTTAGATTATGACAAAGATTTGGTGTTAATGCTATCAGATTGGACAAACGAAAAGCCAATGAATGTGCTTCGAAATCTGAAGCGTGGCAATGAATGGTATCAAATGAAAAAAGGTACTTCAACCCCTTTAAATAAAGTGATTGCAAGAGGTGCCTTTGGCGCACAGCTCGATTTTTGGCGTCAGCGTATGGAGGGCGCAGACATTGCGGATATTTATTATCCTGCATTTTTGGTCAATGGAAAGGAAGTAGCAGAATATCCTGAATTTAAAGCTGGTGAAAAAGTACGCTTACGAATCATAAACGGTTCTGCCTCATCACAATTTTGGATGACTTTTGGTGGCGATACACCAACTTTGGTAGCGGCAGATGGTAAGGACGACGTTCCGGTAAAACACAATAAAACCTTCATTGCCATAGCGGAAACCTATGACTTTATCGTAACCGTTCCCGAAAATGGAAAGATTGAATTCCGTGCAATGGTGCAAGATGGTTCTGGAACTGCCTTGGCATATATAGGTTCTGGTAAAATTTTACCTGCGGAAATTGTACCTAAACCTGACAAAATCCAAATGATGCAACAAATGGCAAAGATGAAGATGAAAATGGGTGCACACGCATTAAAATTCCAACCAAAGAAAGATGAACGCTATGAAATGAAAGAGGAATATGGAATGCAGATGGATGGAATGAAAATGGACGGTATGCAAATGGACCATTCCAAAATGAAAATGAAGGACGAAAAAATGAAAATGAATATGTCCAAGGACTCAATGATGAACAATAAGATGGACCACAGTAAAATGGACCATTCAAAGATGAATATGGATGATGAGAAAATGAATATGGATATGTCCAAAGATTCTATGATGAACGCACAGATGGACCATTCAAAAATGAAAATGAATAACGATAACACCGAAATGGATGGGATGGACACTATGCAAATGGACGGAATGGATATGTTTTCTGAATACAATTATGATTATTTAAAATCTCCAGAAAAAACCAATTACGATAAAGATATTCCCGTTAAGGAAATTTTATTGAATCTAACTGGTAATATGAATCGCTACATCTGGAGTATGAACGGCGTACCGCTTTCAGAAGCCGACAACATCAAAATAAACCATAAAGAAGTTACTCGCATCACTTTAAACAACCTGACAATGATGCACCACCCAATGCATTTGCACGGACACTTTTTTAGGGTCATCAACAAGAATGGCGAGTACTCGCCACTAAAACATACCGTGAACGTGCCACCAATGCAAGAGGTTACGATAGAGTTTTATGGCAACGAATATGGCGACTGGTTTTTCCATTGCCACATATTGTACCATATGATGAGCGGGATGGCGAGGGTTGTAAGTTACGATACGCCGCGCGACCCAAGAATGTCGAATTATCCAGTTAAGAATTTAATCAATGAAGCAGACCAATATTATACGTGGGCAATGGTTGATGCAGCATCACATATGACGGAGTTTAATTTCGTGACTTCAAACATCCGAAACCAATTTAATGTTTCGGCAGAATACGGTTGGAACAAAAACCTTGAAGCAGAAGTAACCTACGAGCGTTATCTACACGATTATTTACGGGTTTTCGGTGGTGTGAATGTTGAAAATGAAAATGACAAAAGTTTGGATGAAATTACCACAACTGCAATTGCAGGAGTTCGGTTTTTGACGCCTTATCTATTTAATCTCGATGTGCGAATTGACAGTAAATTGCGGCCTCAAATAAGTTTAAGTCGTGAGATTTTAATTTTTCCAAGAACGGCAATTTTTGGAATGTATGAATACCAAGCTAATTTCGGTTGGGTTGATGACCTTCCTTTTGGGGATAATTTCGCAAAAGAAGTTACTTGGAATGCAGGAGTGGAATATTTTTTATCAAGAAACTTTTCATTGATGGCGAGCTACGACAACCGTTTTGGTGCAGGTGGTGGACTATCCGTGAGATTTTAATCATTCAATATACAAATCAAATAAAAACAAGTATTAATCTAAATCAAAAACAAAATGAAACATTTAAAAGTAACAACATCAGTATTGGCTTTGGCCTTTGTAGGTCTTACAGCAATGTCTTGTAAAGACGGTAAAAAAGAAGAACATTCAGACGATGCAATGCATTCTGAAATGTCCTCTGAAGAAGGCCATCAACACGAAGAAGGAATGGAACACGATAAAATGGACGAGTCCAATGATTCGATGCATTCTGAAGCGCAAGCCTCTGATGCCAAACAAGTAATGGCAGATTATATGGCGTTAAAAGACGCATTGGTGGCTACAGATAAGGATGCTGCTGCCAAGGCTGGAAAGACATTGGAAAGTGCCCTTCGAGGTCTAAACATCAGTAGCTACACAGCGGAACAACAAAAAGAGTTGAAAGACATAGTTGCTGACGCCACAGAACACGCAGAACATATAGGCAAAAGCGAAATGGACCACCAACGCGAACATTTCAAAACCTTGAGCAAGGATATGATTGATATGGTTGCCATTACCGGAACAGATAGTAAAATGTACCAAATGCATTGTCCAATGTACGACGGTGGAAGTGAATGGTTAAGTATGGAGAAAGAAGTGAAAAACCCATATTACGGTAGCAAAATGATGGGCTGCGGTAAAGTGGAAAAGGAAATTAATTAATCATAAACTACAAGATATTCCCTGCATTGCGAGAAACGAAGCAACAGCAGGGTTCCTTGTAGGTTGAATTGAATATTTTGATGAAAATTCTAAAAATCATTGCCCTTATTTTGCTGATCGCTTTTATAGCAATCCAATTTTTTCCTATTGAATTGAACCAAAGCGATACCGTGCCAAAAACAGATTTTCTTTTGGTAAATACCGTTCCGGAAACCATTCAGAAAAAGTTAGAGGTATCCTGCTATGATTGCCATAGCAACAATACAGAGTATCCGTGGTACAGTAAAATTCAGCCAGCAGCTTGGTTTTTGGAAGACCACATCAAAGAAGGTAAAGCCGAATTGAATTTCAACGAATGGGACGATTATTCCGATAGAAGGAAAAACAGCAAGCTAAAATCCATCATCAACCAAATTAAGGATGATGAAATGCCACTGGAATCGTACACCTACATTCACGGCGACGCTATTTTTTCAGCTGATGAAAAAGAGGAAATAATACAATTTATGGAACAATTGAGAGACAGTTTATAAACAACAATTAAATATAATAAAAATGAAAAATCTAAAAATGAGTATAGCAGCAATGCTATTGTTAGCAGTTTCTTTTACCAACGCACAGGAAAAAGAAAAAATGAACCACGAACACGGAGATATGAAAATGGACCATAGTTCGATGAAGATGGATAAAATGAATCCAAATGCAGAAGCAGTTCTTGCCGATTATTTTATGCTGAAAGATGCTTTGGTAGGCGATGACACAAAAAAAGCGGCACAGGCGGGAACTAAATTAATGGCTTCACTAAAGGCTTTTGACACGAAAAGTTATACCAAAGAAGAACAAAAAGAACTTGCCGATATCATAGAAGATGCCACAGAACACGCAGAACATATTTCTGAAAGTCCCATAGACCATCAACGTGAGCATTTCAAAACCTTGAGCAAAGATATTACAGATATGGTTGCCATTACAGGGACAAAAAATACGCTTTATGAGCAGTTCTGTCCAATGTATGATAAAGGAAGTGCTTGGTTAAGCTCAAGTAATGAAGTAAGAAACCCTTACTACGGCAGTAAAATGCTTAAATGTGGGAAAGTTCAAAAAACTATTCAATAGATATTCCTTGTTTAAAAATCTTTATAAAATTCTGGTTTTTAGTTAACGGAAGGTTGAAAGATGATAAGGATGTATGAATGGTTTTCAAGTCCTGTCGTGGGAAGGAAAATAAGTTTAATAGTTAGTGAAATCCTTCCCGTGTACAGGCATAATGAGAATTATGAAGAAGAGAAGTTTAGTGAAGTGTGCTTGATTTTGAGAGGCAAATATTTTTAGTTGATTGGTTGATTGCCTCTCATTTTCAAGTTTTTATGTTACTTAATATTCGACGATAAAGATTTATTAAATGTAGGAAGGAAACACAGAAGAAATAAATCTTTTGATTGTTTATTGCATCAGGAAAAAAATTAAGTCCTAATAAGAGAAAGGGAATATCTGGTTTATTGGTTGGTTAGTAAAGCCCTTTCTCTTAATTAGGCACAAATAAGATAGTATGAAAGATTGTTGTAAAACAGGTAGTGAAACCGAACAAAAGAAAAGTGGCTTCAAAAAATGGCTCAATTATATCATTTACGCCATTATAGCAATTATAGTGATAGGAGCATTAGTCTTACAATTGACTGGGAATTAATTTAAAATAATAGTATATGAAATCTATCAAAATATTTTTTATCGTATTGATATTAGCTTTGTTTGGAAGTTTTCCATCAACGCTCGTCGCCAATAATTTTGTTGATTCCAATGTCAATTTTGAAGTAAATACAGATAAAACGGTTTCTGCTTTTGAAACAAGCACTTCAAATTCCATCTCACAAGATGACTCGGCAGCTGGTTTAGATGATTTTCCTAATCTTCATCCTTTGGTGGTACACTTCCCGATAGTACTACTTTTATTGGCAGTTTTGCTGCAACTTATTCAACTATTTGTTTTAAACCGCACAATGGATTGGGTTATTTTATTATCGGTGGGATTTGGATTTATAGGGGCTTATGTAGCAGGCACATTAGTGCACCCACATACCGAAGGACTTACTGAAACCGCAAAAAAGGTCTTGGAACTTCACGATAAATATGCAGATTGGACACTTTGGTCAAGTGCTTTAGCAGCAGTAATGAAAATTGTAAGCCTCTTTTGGCACAAATTAAAAAGGGGATTTGAAGTGACTGTTTTCATCATTATGGCTTTTGCTGGCTATTCGGTTGCGCAAGCAGGACATTATGGTTCACAGCTCGTACATATTGAAGGAGTCGGCCCACAAGGAAAATATCTTGGTAACGAACACGAAGAAAGTCACGGGGAAAGTGATGAACATTCACATTAATATTGAAAAAATATAAATAGTGGAAGAAACTATAAAGAACATATCAAACGGAAATGGGTTTTACGGCCAGCTCTTTAAAAAAGTATTGCTTACCGCAATTGCGGTAATAGCCATATCATTGAGTTATATATTTTGGGCACAAGCAGATGCTGACAGCCTATGGCAACCTATTCTTATTGTCGGTTTGGCATTAATCAAGACCGTTATTATCGTTCGGCTAACGTTCACACAGTTGGCTAAAATAATAGGCGAAAGCCATCAACTTGATCACGTTCTCACATTATTTGCTGTGTTAATTGTTTTGATTATTTTTTCTTTCACGGCAGATTATCACGCTTTGTATATTTTGAATCCTGAAAATTTCAAGTCGAGTACAACGCTAAATGGTTCATTTTTGGTTCAGTTTTTTGAATTTATCTATTTCAGTTTGATAACCTTTTCGTCGGTTGGCTATGGAGATATTGTGCCGATTTCAATTTCGGGGAAAATTTTAGTGATGATGGAAATTTTCTTGAGCTTTTTGGTACTTGTCTTTGGCATTGCTAACATTAATAGAATACACGTTGACAATAAATAACCAACCTTTAAAACTAAAATTATGAAAGTACTAAAAGTAATAACCATTAGTCTATGAACGATTTTCTAAAACAATGGGCAGAAGCAGCCTTCACAACCACTGGGTTTTTCTGGATGGCACTTTGGGCGTTTGCACTTGGCTATATTATAAGCAGTATGATTCAGGTTTTTGTAACCGAAAAAAAGATGCAGGAAACAATGGGCGAAAATGAGGGCAAAGGTGTTTTGCTCGGTACATTTTTCGGTTTCATCAGCAGTTCGTGCAGTTTTTCGGCGTTGGCATCAACAAAATCCCTTTTCAAAAAAGGAGCAAGTTTTGTGTCGTCGATTGCATTTTTGTTGGCTTCGACCAATTTAGTTATTGAGCTGGGTATCATCATTTCCATCTTTCTTGGTTGGCAATTTATTGTAGGCGAATATGTCGGCGGAATTTTATTGATTCTCATTTCGTGGCTATTGATACGATTGATAAACCCCAAAAAACTCATAGAAAATGCCCGAAAAAATTTAAAGGATAAGGACGATGACGATATGGACGAATCCAAATCGTGGCAAAAGAAAATTCAATCTGAAAAAGGTTGGGCAAAAGTTTCCAAACAATATGGAATGGAATGGAAAATGGTCTGGAAAGACGTAACCGTTGGCTTTACCATTGCCGGTATCGTTGCAGCTTTCGTTCCAGATTCTTTCTTTCAAACTTTGTTTATCAATAGTGGTAATGGTAATACTGATTTTACATTTTTTGAAATCTTGGAACACATTATTGTCGGGCCTATTGCAGCATTTTTGACCTTTATTGGCTCTATGGGAAATATTCCTTTGGCGGCTTTGTTGTTTGGCAAAGGGGTAAGTTTTGCAGGTGTTATGGCATTCATATTTAGTGATTTGGTCGTTTTTCCAATATTGCGTATCAATGCAAAATATTATGGTTGGAAAATGTCCTTGTTCATTTTGTTTTTGCTGTTTACAGCATTAATAGGTACATCACTAATCTTACATTATTCTTTTGACTTGTTGAGCATTTTGCCAGACCCATCACAAGTTAAAATTCAGGATAGTGAGTACTTTAAAATAGATTACACCTTCTTTTTGAACATTGCATTTTTGGCAATTTCAGGATTTATGCTCTATCTCGGTTTTTTCAAACGGAAAGATGTAAAACATATGAAGGAAATGGCACCCAAAAGCCAATTGCTTGAAAATATTTTGAAATATGCTGCTTTGGTTTGCTACGTTTGGATTGCTGGCGGATTGATAGTTAAATTTTTTATTAACTAAATGATTTTAATCAAACAAAACTAATTTGTGACTATGGTCAATAGAAAAACAGCAATAAAAATACGAAAGACCCACAGATATTTGGGGCTCTTTTTGGGGATTCAATTCCTGTTTTGGACCATCAGCGGAATGTATTTCAGCTGGACGAACATAGACGATATTCACGGCGACCAATTCCGTAATTTAGAGTATGTGCCAAAAGCTTTTGACAACTTAATAAGTCCTTCACAAATAAATAATTCTGAAGGAATTAGAAGTATCGAAATTAGAGACATTAACAATGAGCCTTATTATTGGATAAACAAACAACAATTGTACAGTGCAAAAACTGGGGAAGCAAAAAAAAATATTTCGGAAGAAGAAGCCTTGTCTGTTGCCAAAAATTATATGAAAGAAGGTTTGAACGTGGCAAACATCCAAAAAATAACAGAAGTTGATGACTATCACGAATATCGGGAAAAACTATTGCCGGCCTACGTAATCTCTTATGATACAGACGAGGCGTTGAAGGCCTATGTGTCGGTAACCGACGGAAAATTCCAGACGGTAAGGCATCGAGCGTGGCGATGGTTTGACTTTTTATGGATGACCCACACAATGGACTATGACACGCGCGACAATTTTAATACCATCGTATTAAGAGCGTTTTCGCTGTTGGGATTGATTACAGTGTTAAGCGGATTCCTGCTGTGGTACACATCATCGCCAACAATCAGAAAAATAAAGAAGAAGAAAATAAGTAAATAATAACCAAAAACCCGAAAACAATGGAACATTCAAATCAACACGAAAGCAAAGGCAATTACACAAAATTCATTTTGATGCTTGCCGCCTCATTTATCGCAATGTACATCACTATGTATCTAAATACGTATTCAATAGACCACGTCTATTTCAGCTTGACAAGATTCTATATGAGTTGCTTGGGTATCGCCGCAATGGCAGTAATAATGTGGTTCTTTATGCGGAAAATGTATCAAAACAAGAAAAAGAACATCGCTATTTTATTGGGAAGTTTAATCTTGTTTGTCGGCGCACTTGGCTTGGTTAGAGCTCAAAGCCCAATCATTGGCGACATACTCTGGATGAAAGCGATGATTCCCCACCATTCCATCGCAATTTTAACAAGTGAACGGGCCGATATCAAAGATCCAGAAGTCAGAAAGTTGGCAGATGATATTATCGAGGCACAGCGTAAAGAAATAGGGGAAATGAAAGATATGATAAAGCGTTTGCAAGCAGCAAAATAATATTGAATATCCAACCTAATAGTCCCGAAACTTCGGGATAAAACCTGTTAGGTTTATACAGATAAATTGTCTGGTCGAGCGCAGTCGAGACCTACTTAATTATAACTATTATGAAAAAATACATCATTTACATCGCCATTTTAATCATAGGATTGGTCTTGGGCTACGTCATTTTTGGCCGTTCAGCAGAAGGTTCAGCAAACACCAAAAACGTTTCTGATATGACCGAGAATTCCACAATGGAAAAACAAATGTGGACCTGTTCAATGCACCCACAGATTATGCAACCCGAACCAGGCGACTGCCCAATTTGCGGTATGGATTTAATTCCCGCCGAAACTGGCGCAGAAGGCCTCGCAATGAACGAAATAAAAATGAGCGACAATGCAATGGCACTGGCGAATATCCAAACTACTATTGTTGGAAATATTTCAGGAAGCGATGATAACACAATGGCACTTTCTGGAAAAATAATGGCAAATGAAGAGGCAAATGCCGTACAGGCAAGTTACTTTGAAGGACGTATTGAAAAACTAAACGTCAATTTTACAGGTGAAGAAGTACGAAGAGGTCAGCTATTGGCTACCATCTATGCACCAACGCTTGTTGCTGCCCAACAAGAACTCTTAACAGCTTCTGACCTGAAAGAATCACAACCAGCTTTATACAAAGCCGTTCGTAACAAATTAAAACTATGGAAACTTTCTGAAAGCCAAATAGACCAAATAGAAAGATCTGGCAAGGTGCGGGAAAATTTCCCGATTTACGCAACGGTTTCAGGTACGGTTTCCCAAAAAATGGCAGAGGAAGGCGACTATGTAAAGCAAGGCCAGCCCATTGTAAAAGTAAGCGATTTGGGAACCGTTTGGGCGATGTTTGATGCCTACGAACGTCAAATTTCACAATTAAATGAAGGTCAGAAAATAACTGTTACTACCAACGCTTATCCCAACAAGGAATTTGAGGCAACAGTTTCCTTCATCGACCCAACGTTGAACACAAAATCCAGAACAGTTGCCGTGCGTGCCACTTTGAACAATAAAGAGGATTTGCTGAAACCGGGAATGTTTGTAACCGGAAAAGTTGCTATGGCAAAAGGAGGTCAAATGGAAACACAAATAACCGTTCCTGCTACTGCGGTAATGTGGACAGGCGAGCGCTCATTGGTATATGTAAAAACCAATCCCAACGAACCTGTTTTTGAAATGCGCGCAGTAACCTTGGGAACTAAAAACGGCGATGTTTATACCATTACAGAAGGGCTTTCCAACGGCGAAGAAGTAGTTACAAACGGAACATTTACGGTTGATGCTGCCGCACAACTACAAGGTAAAAAAAGTATGATGAACGCAACAGGCGGCAAAACAATGACCGGCCACGAAGGACATTCGGGAATGCAAGAAAATAGTTCCGGAGAAAATGCGGATAAAACCAATCATTCCCAAATGAACGAAAGAATTAAAGTTTCAAGCAAATTTCAAAATCAATTAAAACAGGTTTTTGATGATTATATACTTCTAAAAGATGCATTGGTAAATGATGATGCCAGGGGCGCTCAACAAGCAGGAAAACAAATAGACCAATCCTTAAAAAAAGTAGATATGAAATTATTATCTGATGAAAAAGCGCATAACCATTGGATGACCATTCAAAAAGAACTAAAGACCTCTGCTAATGCTATTGGAAACAGTACAGATATAGCAACACAAAGAGGACATTTTAAGCATCTTTCTGCCCATATGATAAGTAGCGTAGAGCTATTTGGGATTAACCAGAAAGTGTACAGCGAGTTTTGCCCTATGGCAGATAATAATAAGGGCGCATATTGGTTGAGTTTAGAAAAAGAAATAAAAAATCCATATTATGGAGAAGATATGTTAAGCTGTGGCGAGGTAAAAGCAACCATACAATAAAACTAATGGTAGATTATTAAAGTAATCTGAATAAAACCATAAAGTATTCTCGATTGTAAAATGTTGAACGAGGATGAGTGAGAGTAGAAGAAATAGAAGGAAAAATAATCAAATTGAGCATCAACCCAAAAGTGATATTTCAAAAAAAGATAAAACTATAGCTTTTCTTGTAATAGTATTGATTTTTGTGGTTGCTGCAATAGCCGCTGTTTATTATTCTCTATACAAATCTGGATTAACATTATTTTGAAACAAATACACTATGAATGAGACTGTCCATATTAAAAATATGGTCTGCCCAAGATGTATCTCGGCAGTATCCAATATTTTAAAACAACTTGAAATATCGTATGTCTCTATCAAATTGGGGGAAGTTAAATTAGTTTCATCACTAGATGCCGAGAAGAAAAATCGTCTTTCCAAAGCACTTCAAAATTCTGATTTTAGTTTGATTGATGACCGTAAAAGCAAGCTTATCGAACAAATGAAAACATTGGTGGTAGATAAAATCCATTATTCTTCCAGGGAGTTGGATTTTAAATGGGCAGATTATATAGGCGAAAATATTCATCTTGACTATAAATATTTAAGTTCACTATTCTCATCAGTAGAAAGTATCACGTTTGAGCAATACATAATCAACCAAAAAATTGAACGCATAAAAGAACTCATCATTTATGATGAATTAACCTTGAGTGAAATAGCCTTTAAACTTCACTACAGTAGTGTTGCGTATTTAAGCAATCAGTTTAAAAAAGTTACAGGAATGACACCTTCAAAATTTAAAAAAAGCACGAACAAGAACCGTAAATCTTTGGATGAGATTTAGTTGCAAAAAAAGTTAAATAGGCAAATTCTACAAATCATTCAGTATATAACGTAACACATTCAAGTCCTTTAATTCTGAAATTTGTGGTCTACAAATAAGAATAGGATTATGGAGACAATTAACATATTTGAAACCAAAGAGAAAAACCACAAGCAAGGAATAAAAGAATCATTCCCAGTTACTGGAATGACCTGCGCATCGTGTGCAGCAAGCGTTGAATCTGTATTAAAACACACAGAAGGTGTATTGGATGCAAGTGTCAACTTTGCCAACAGCTCTGTTCTTGTAGAGTACGACAAAGGGTTGAGTCCTAATCAATTTCAAAATGCACTTCGCGAAGTGGGCTATGATATTATCATTGATGCGGAGAATCCTTCGGAAGTACAACAAGAACTGCAGCAAAAGCATTATCAAAATATAAAAAACCGTACCATCTGGTCAGCCATTCTTACGCTTCCCATTTTTGTATTGGGAATGTTTTTTATGCAATGGGAATCTGGGAAATGGATATCCTTGGTGTTAACTTTTCCTGTCCTCTTTTGGTTCGGTCGTAGCTTTTTTGTCAATGCTTTCAAGCAAGCCAAACACGGTAAGGCAAATATGGATACCTTGGTGACCTTGAGTACCGGAATTGCTTTCCTTTTTAGTATATTCAATACCTTTTTTCCTGAATTTTGGTTGAGCCGTGGTATCGAGCCTCACGTCTATTATGAGGCGGCTACTGTCATTATAACCTTTATTTCCTTGGGGAAACTCTTGGAAGAAAAGGCAAAATCCAATACCTCTTCAGCCATTAAAAAGCTGATGGGTTTACAACCCAAAACGCTAAAGATTATTGAGAATGGGGAAGAAAAGGAGATTCCTATTTCGGCTGTGCAAGTAGGTCAAACTATTTTGGTAAAACCTGGAGATAAAATTCCTGTAGATGGGTTGGTGTCTAAAGGAAGCTCTTATGTAGATGAAAGTATGATTACGGGAGAACCTGTTCCAGTAGAAAAATCAGATGGTAGAAAAGTATTTGCGGGTACGGTAAACCAAAAAGGTAGTTTTCAATTTACTGCCGAAAAAGTTGGTGGAGAAACCTTACTATCCCAAATTATTAAAATGGTTCAGGAGGCGCAAGGTAGTAAAGCACCTGTTCAGAAACTGGTCGATAAGATTGCTGGAATATTTGTTCCTGTCGTTTTAGGTATATCTATTATTACATTTATTGTTTGGATGTCAGTTGGAGGCGATAATGGTTTTTCGCAAGCCTTATTAACCTCGGTAGCAGTATTGGTTATAGCCTGTCCTTGTGCGTTAGGATTGGCAACACCAACTGCCATTATGGTGGGTATTGGTAAAGGTGCTGAAAACAATATTCTTATAAAAGATGCCGAAAGTTTAGAACTGGGTCATAAAGTGAACGCTGTCATTCTTGATAAAACAGGCACAATTACCGAAGGAAAACCTTTAGTTACTGATATACTTTGGAAGGATAAACTTGAAAATCAAAATCAATACAAGCAAATTCTTTTGGCTATTGAAGTACAATCGGAACATCCTTTGGCGGAAGCTGTAGTCAATCATTTAAAAGATGAAAATATTGAAAAAGCTGAAATGACTTCTTTTGAAAGTATAACAGGTAAAGGTGTAAAAGCTCAAACAGAAAATGGTTCACAATACTATGTTGGAAACCATAAATTAATGCTTGAGAAAAATATTCAAATCGATGCTTCCTTGATGCAAACAGCAGAAAGTCTTGAAGAGCAAGCGAAAACAGTCATTTTCCTTGGCAATGAAAAGCAAGTGCTGGCAATACTCGCCATTGCAGACAAGATTAAGGAAACTTCAAAAAAGGCCATAGCAACGCTTCAAGAAAGAGGTATTGAAGTCTATATGCTTACTGGAGATAATAATAAAACCGCATCTGCTGTCGCAAAACAAGTAGGAATAACAAATTACCAAGGCGAAGTAATGCCTTCAGAGAAAGCAGCTTTTGTTGAAAAATTACAAGCGGAAGGAAAGATAGTAGCTATGGTTGGCGATGGTATAAATGATTCCCACGCTTTGGCACAGGCCAATGTAAGTATCGCAATGGGTAAAGGTTCGGACATAGCAATGGACGTCGCGAAAATGACGTTGATAACATCAGATTTGCAATCCATTCCTAAAGCGTTGGAACTATCAAAAAGAACCGTATTGGGCATACGTCAGAACCTATTTTGGGCATTCATTTATAATCTCATTGGAATACCAATTGCAGCAGGCGTTTTGTATCCCGTAAATGGATTTTTATTAGACCCAATGATTGCAGGAATGGCAATGGCTTTCAGTAGCGTATCTGTAGTTCTAAATAGCTTAAGACTTAAACGAGTAAAACTTTAAAATGAACTCAATTATTAATTATAAATTCAAATACAATGAAAACTTTAAAATTTAAAACAAATATCAATTGTGGTGGTTGTGTATCAAAAGTGACCCCATTTTTAAACAAGCAAGAAGGTGTAGAAAGTTGGGAAGTGGATACCGCTAATCCTGATAAAATCTTGACCATAGAGAGCGATGGTGCTTCAGAAGAAGATGTAAAGGCTACACTGCAAAAAGTAGGCTTTAAAGCGGAACCTATAGATTAATACCTCGGTATAATATGGTTTATATTTTAATTTTGGTTGTGATTCTTCTGTTTGCTATTCATTTTTATCGAAAAGCGAAGCGGCACAGCGTAAAGCCTTTTCCAGAGCATTGGCACAAATTATTAATGGAGAATGTTCTTTATTATAAAAATCTTTCTAAAGGCAGGCAACTTGTTTTTCAACAAAGAATGATGCAGTTTTTAAGTGAGGTTTATATAGATGGTGTGCAGTTTGATTTGGAAGAATTAGACAAAATTTTGGTTGCAGCAAGTGCGGTAATTCCGGTTTTTGGCTTTAAAGAATGGCATTACACCAATTTAAGCGGAATCCTCTTATATCCAGATAATTTTAATGAAGATATGCAATTTAGCAGTAAGGATAACTCACGCAATATTGGTGGAATAGTGGGGAACGGACGTTTTGAGAAGCAAATGATTTTATCTAAAAAAGCGCTGTATCACGGTTTTAAAAACACAACCGATAAAAGTAATACAGGCCTACACGAATTTGTGCATCTTATTGATAAGCTGGATGATAGGACAGATGGCGTTCCTGAGCGATTATTAGAACATCAATATGCCATACCTTGGTTGAATTTAATTCATAAAGAAATGGAATCGATAAATGATAATCATTCTGATATCCGAAAATATGGAGGTACAAATCAGGCTGAATTTTTTGCAGTAGCTTCAGAATATTTCTTCGAGCGCCCAGACTTGTTCAAAAAGAAACATCCAGAACTATATAAAATGTTAGTTAAATGCTTCAATCAAAAGTTAGCGAGTACAATTAAAAATTAGTTTCCATATAGGAAAGACTAAATCTGTAATTGGAAATCATAAAGAGCGGATATTTTGTTGCTACAGACAGGTTTAGCATATTCAAAATATCCGCTCATTGGTTTTTTTATTTCTTTAAAAGTTTATGACACTATCTAAAGCATCATCTGCGTCCTTGTGGATGAAGTTGGCTTGATAACGTATAGTAGTCGTAACGGAAGAATGACGATATAATTTTTGTAGCATTTGAATTGGGATTTTATCTCCTGAAATATTGCCAAAGCTATGTCTGGCAATGTGCATACTCATTTTCTTGCTTATACCCAATTTGGTAGCCACTTTTTTCAAGTGTCGATTTAGGTTTCTCGTTATAGTTTGTGTTCTTATAGACACCCTTTGAGAATCATCTAAATCAGTATTATTAAGATATTCAAAAATTAAATCGCTATCTAGCGAATAATTCTGACGGTACTTTTTAAAAATAGAGACTGCCTTGTCAGGTATTTTAAGAGTTACCAATTTACTGTTTTTGTTCATTCGGTACATCAATCTACCGTCACTAAAATCAGACCATTTTAACTTTAATACGTCGCCCACTCTTATCCCAGCAAAATAGAAACTGATAAGCCAAACGTGAACTGCCTTTTGTTGAGCCTCGGTTAAATCCACTGCATTCTCCAGCTTCTGAATCTCCTTTCGATTGAATCCGATTTTTTGTGTCTCGGGAATTTTAATTTGTACTTTTCCTTTTCCAAATGGATACCTGCCTCTATCAACGAAAGATTCTGATATTGCCAGATTATAAATAGTTCGTATTAAAATCAGATAATTTACCACCGTTCTCGGCGAACGTTTTTTATCGTGAAGTAAATAGGTCTCAAATTTTTTAAGAAGGGGGACATTGAGTTCGTTGAATGATAATTCGTTTTTTTTGAGAAAATTCTTGAATTTTTTCAGACGACCGAGCTCAGTATCATATTGATGATGTTTTTCTCTATTTTTTAGATTGTTAAGATGCATATCCGCAACTGCAAAAAAATCAATCTTTTTGTTTTGTTTTATTTTTTTCTTGATAGCCTTGACTGTTTGATAGTCTGCATTGTTTTCAGCTTCTATAACTTTTTTATTTGCTTCAGCAACCTTTGTAATTATAAAGTTGTTGATGATGCTTGCATTAGGATGGGACTTTCTAACGCATCTATTTTTATCATCCCAATACTTTTCCTCAATATGCTGGCCAGTTCCCAAATAGGAACTTTTTCTATCTTTAGTAATCCTAATAGCTATAGGATAATGTCCTTCTGGATTCTTTTTTTTACGAAGTACTGCTTTAACTGTTGCCATAATAAATACTTTAGAATATAAAGGTAATAAAAATAGGTACAACATAGGTACAACATTTGTTGAATTTAAACCCTATTATTTAATATCAAATGCTATTACTTGTGTTGTAAATAATTGATAATCAATGTATTTATGTTATTTTGCATAGTAATGGTAAAACACTCATAACCCGAAGGTCACTGGTTCGAGTCCAGTTCCCGCTACAATTTGAAACCCTTGTTAACGCAAGGGTTTTTGTGTTTTTAATAGTATTTTCATATGAAGAAAATATCTAAAAAAGCACTATTCGTATATGCAAACGAATATGCAAGGACTAAAATATTTGTAGTCAACAATATGGATAAAAATTACACTATACCAAAACTTTTCATTCCCATCTATTCTTCTCTAAAACGTTTTTACCAAGATGATTTCAAAACATGCACTCGGTTTTTTTCTATCCTTTATATTGTCAATCGGATTATCTGGTTGTAAAAATGAATCAAAGATTCAAAATAATAATAATGACAGAACTGTTAAAGAAGAAAGAGAATTGCTGGTAGAAAAACCAGCAGATATCGAAACGCCAGAAGGGATGGTATGGGTTAAGGGCAAATCCTTTTTGCAAGGGGCAAAAGAGGGAGATCCATATGCCATGCCTCGTGAAAAGCCTGGACACAATGTGAAAGTGGATGGGTTTTTTATGGACGTTACTGAAGTTACCAACAAACAGTTTAAAGCTTTTGTTGACGCTACCAATTATATAACTGTAGCGGAACGTCCTATTGATTGGGAGGTAATGAAAAATGAATTGCCAGAAGGGACAAAAAAACCACACGATTCTGTGTTGCAACCAGGAAGTTTAATTTTCAATAAAAATATTAAAAAGGTCGCAACAATGGGCAATTATTCACAATGGTGGACTTGGAAAATTGGTGCCAACTGGAAACATCCAGAAGGTCCCAAAACCACAATAGAAGGTAAGGATGAGTATCCAGTAGTGCATATTGCATACGAAGACGCATTGGCTTACTGCAAATGGGCAAATAGAAGTTTGCCATCAGAAGCGCAATGGGAATCAGCTGCACAAGGTACATCCACACAAGATATCTATACCTGGGGAAATGATCCAGAAGTATTAAACGAAAAAGCCAACACGTGGCAGGGCATTTTTCCTGTAAAGAACGAATCCAAAGATGGATTTGAATTGATTGCTCCCGTCAAATCATATCCTGCAAACTCCATAGGCATTTATGATATGCTAGGAAATGTATGGGAATTGACAAGCGACTTATTCAATGTCAATTATTACAACGAGATAGATGTATCTAAAGAAATGATCAATCCTACTGGAGCCACTAAATCCTACAGTCCAGATAATCCATATCAGGTAGAGCATGTCATCAAAGGAGGGTCTTATTTATGCAACGCCTCGTACTGTGCAAGTTTTAGAATTTCTGCAAAAATGGGCACAAGCTTAGATTCAGCTTCCGATCATACAGGGTTTAGAACCATAGCAACGGTAGAACAATTGAAAAAACTAGATTAGTTTTTTATTAATTTGAATGTTTCTGAATTTACTTTTAATAGATACATTTTATTTGATATGTTGCGGACAATACCTGTCTTATCGAAAAGCTAAAAAATAAAAATACGTTGCAACAGTGTTTTTACAATGGGAAAAGATTTCAACGGAAAATGAATTTACCAATGAATTGGCTAAAATTTATTTCAATGAACTGCTCTTAAAAGTCCTTTAATTCTCAAGTTCAAACTTAAAGTTCACCAAAATATCTTCTGAAATCTTATTGCTGACAACTTTTGGAATTTCAATATCAAAATCGGAAGCCAATACTTTGAAACTGCCTTCCATTAAAATTCCTTTTTCTGTTTTTATAATTGATGTTTTGCAATTTTGAATGTCTTTAGTCACACCATGAAAAGTAAGCTGCCCATTTATTTTGAAGATGCTTTTTAAAGATGAAAGACTTTCTATGGAAAAATTCTCTATGGTTCCTTTAAAAGTTGCTTTTGGAAATTTGTCAGATTCAGCGTAATTTTCGTTAAAATGTTCTTCCATCAAAGCATTTTTGAAACGAAATGCCTTCACAAGAGCTAAAGCCGCAAATTCACCATTTTCGGAATTGACAATAGCGGTGACCGAATTGTTTTTGGCAGCAACTTCTTCAAATGATGGTACGGAAGCCTCAAAATTCACATTGCCAATTTTAGTAATATATTTTGTTTGTGCTATACAATTGAGTCCTATAAAAAGGACTGATACCAATAGTGTTTTCATAATGCTTTAATTTTCATTACTCTTCCAATAAGCCATCCTCTTCCCACTGAATGATAGTGTCTATTAGATTTTGTGGTAATCTTGGACCTCCAAAAGGCATCAAAAATCCTAAATCTTCAGAAGAAATACGATCTAACAACCCTCTGTTTTGAACAGCATCTTTTACATTTTCATAATTAAGCAATGGCATTGGAGCCCCATTTTCTGGTGGATTTGTATGGCAAACAACACAATTGTTGTTAATGATGGGTTGAACATCCAAAAAAGTCACCAATTCTGGTAATTCTGTTTGGTCAATCAAATCATTTTCACTTGCATTAGTACAACCAAACAGAACTATCAAAATCGTATAAATTGGGTATATGTGTTTCTTCTTCATAGCAATTTTATTAAAAAACACGACTTAAGTTAAACCCAAAATATATGTTTCCATCACCCCAATCGCCCGTGGCTTGCCCTAAAAAACCATTGGTATTCATGGCCTGCGCATTGGTAAAATGCATTTGGAACACATGACCTCCGGTTTCCAAATCCACACCAAATGACAATGGATTTTTAAACGGAGAATTGTTGGCTCTGTTTAAATGCCAGCCGTAATCGGCATTCAATGACCAGCGTTTTCCTAATTTGTATCGGCCGCCCAAACCCAAGGCGAATTGAGAATTGTCTTGAGTGTCTATGGCAACATAATTGTCATGAAAATAGGTTGGTGCCAATTCTAAAGATACATTCGTACTGATTTTTCGTGAAATCAATACTTGTGTGGTATATCCCAAACGATGTTTAAATTCTAATTTTGGAAGATTGTCTTTTTCCAACGCAGTATTGATCAATAAAGAATGATATCCAACAATGGTAAATGGAAACCCGTTCTCCATTTGTCTAGCAATTCGATATTTTATAGCCGATTCATAAATTTTTTGGAACGAACTTCTCGATACACTCACATTGAATCCATCACAAACGCCATACACAAAGTTTAACCTTGTCACAGCATCATCCAATCCAAAAAAACTGTCAAATCCGTTTTCTATACTGCCAAATCGATGAGATACCACAAAGGTTAGTTCCTTTTTAGCGACCAACTTTGTGGATTCAAAATTGACGATTTTTAGACCTTTGAATGCGGCTATGGCATAATTATTTTGAGAAGAATCTACATCTATTTCTGCAAGTAAATCATCTTGAGAAAATAAGAAGGAGGGAATACAAAAAAGGATGTAGATTATATATCTCATTTTATTGTTTGATAAATCGTTTGGTTTGTGATGCATTATCAGAATTCACAGTTATCATGTAAATTCCTTGGGCAAAGCTTGAAACATCCATTTTCAAACCTAATTTGTTATTTAAATCTTCAGATATTACTAGATGGCCAAGAAGATTGTAAATCTTGATTTGGGCTTGGTTAATGACCGTAGGGAATTCCAATTCAAGAAAATCTTGTGCAGGATTTTTTATTATTTTGAAATTGCCTGCATTTTCAAATTCTTCAATTCCCAAGACGCTTCCCCAAAATTGTGCGCCATTCTGACTGCCATTTCCTGTGTATTGCAAAGGAGGCGTCGCACTAACAAAAGTTCCAGAAGACCAAATGCCTTTATTCACTGCTACCACTTCGCGCTGATGCCCTGCAGAACCCCATTGTACATAATCTTGCATGGCGGTTGAAGAACCAAAAGTGCTAGAGTTGTAAAGTCCTAACTCGGAATCCGCAACTAATAAGCCTATACTTGTGATAACGGTAACTTCAGCGTTGGGTGCCAAATTCAATGAGCCTTGTGTAACGGTAATTGAACTCAATTGATTATAACTTGGGAAATTGCAAAGCCAATAGGTTCCAACATTTACAGTTCCTGAACCATAATTATGTAATGTTACCGAACCTGTAGAGGGATCTACAACCTGTATCCTAACTTGGGATTGAACTGCAATGAAGCTCAATACCGATAGTGTCAGGGTTAAAATTAGTTTTTGTGTGTAATAGTTTTTCATTTTGCTTGGTTTTAGAAATTAATGTTTGATGATTGTACATTGGTCTAGTTTTACTTGTTCTAACAAGTCGTCATAGCCAATTATGCGTCCTTTGATTTTTATGTTTGAATTTTTTTTGAGTGATGATTTTAATGGTTCGCTTAATTGACAAAACACAACCGAGTTTAATGTGATTTCTAAATCATTTGTATCCGACACATATCCTGTTATTGTGACTGTCTTATTAAGATATTTTTTTTCACTTTCAGCGCTATTGGATGCAAACTCATCTTTGATAGAATCTGCATTTAAAGAGTATTTTGGTACTTCGGTACTAATATCTCTATGGTTCTGATAGATGTAGTTGTAACCAATAAGTGCGATTAGTATGAGCATTATGAAAGCAATCCACTTTTTCATTTGTTACTTTTTATATAACTGCTCCAGAGTTAGGACTGAAGCAGTCTAGCTTTCATTAAAATTTGGGAAGGGTAATACATCTATTTTTCTAATTCATTTCAAAAGTTAAAGTATCTGTGCCACCATTGCCGCCACTTACATGTATCAACTCTATTCTGGTGCCAGTTCGAGAGGTAATATGCCAGTCTTCGGATAATTCTGCAAAATCATTTGGAGAAGAAAACCCAATATTAAAATCGATGTCACTGCTGCTACTGCTGTCGTCATCACTGTTATCATCATCTGTTATAGACCAGGTACCGCTTATGGTTGTACTTCCATTATCAGCAACCAATGAACCGTTACTGTTAAAAGTGAAATTATAACCACTAAAATTGCTGGTTTCATCATTGCCAGAATCTATGAAGCTTGTGATACGCCAAGTCCCTGTCTGAACGGTAGAATTAATCTGCGCTATCACAGCTGAATTATCATCTGGTGAACCATCGTCATCTGACGACGAACACGTTGATGACATTAATGAAAAGCTCATCATTAAGAGCATGCTGTAAAAAAATCCTCTTTTCATAATTAAAAAATTTTAGGGTTTTAAAGTTTAATGTTAATTCTCTTGTTCAAAATATGTTAGTTGCAATTACTTTCATAGCGCATTCGGTCATCATCTCCCACACGTAAATCTATTTTTGTTTCACCAGAATTTTGGTCTATTTCGTGCAATCCCCAATTGAGATTACAATAAGGCAAGCTCGGAATATTGATATCTACTGTAATGTTGTTCCCGGTTCCAGTCGCTGCCCAGGTACCATACACCGTTGTAGTATTCCAAGACACAGAAACGCTTCCATTGGTGAAAAAATTAAAAACATAACCTTCATAGACATCATCATAATCCGTATCATTACGTTCAAGTTTGTCAACCACCCAATCGGAACAGTCGGTCAGAATATTGGTTAGTTGAAGCGGTGAACATCCATTGCAATCATCATCGTTGTAATCATAATCATCGTCTTCGTCACAATCGTCAGAATAATTCTGAATGGTATTTAAAAGCTCGTTTAAACTATTGATAGACAATGATGTTCCATCCGAAATGATGACAGTGATTGGAAAATCAATACTCACAAGGTCATTCTCATCAATGTCATCAATAAAATTGTACATCTGTTCGTCATTTGTCAGGCTTATCGATGCTATGATTTCGTTATTGGTATTATAAACAGAAGCTGTAATAGGATACTGAAAATCCAAACATTCGATATCATCATCAATTTCATTTTCACCATTACAGTTGTTCGAATAATTATTGAGTTCACTATAAGAATTGATAACCACTTGAGAAAAATCATTGAGAATGATGGTGATAGGGAAAACAATTTCTATGGAATCATAATCATCCTCATCTTCATCAAAAACTGCTTCAACAATATCATAATCTGAACCAGAATTCACTATAATTTGATTTCCATTGGCAATAACGGTCACTGGCAACTGAATGTTGAAACAGTTTGCATAGTCAATAATATTGTCGTTTGAACCATCATTCATGGCAGTGCGTTGCATCAGGTCAGCAACTTCACTACTTGGAGATAAGGTGTCTTCGGGAGGTGCTTGCTCAAATTCTATTTCTTCTTTTCGGCATGAACTATTCAGCACCAAAGCAAAAAGTAGGACTATTGAAACTATATATTTAGGAGTTTTGAATGTCATGTGTATTGACTTTATACTACTAAAACAACCTCACCTTAAAAACTCCTGAAAAATTTTCGATTTATTTTAATTAATTTTAAAATTCTAAATCAGCATCCCTTGCCAAAAAACTTAAACGATTCCATTTGTAAGGAAAGCATTTTCTCGAGTATCTATAACAGATATGCCCAGGATTTGCATGATTTTCTTTATTATAAGTATGGTGAACAATTCAACCCGAATGACAAGGCACAAGAAGCATTTGTCAAGCTTTGGGAAAATTGCAAAAATGTGTCCATAGACAAGGCAAAGTCTTTCTTGTTCACTGTTGCCAATAATATGGTGTTGAATGACATTAAACATCAAAAGGTGGTTTTGAAGCATCAAAAAATAAAACCCCAAGACTTTACAAACGAGACTCCTGAATTTTTACTTGAAAAGCAACAGTATTTTGAAACCTATCAAAAAGCTTTGAGCAATCTCACAGAAGACCAGCGTGTTGCTTTTTTACTAAATAAGGTGGAAGGCAAAAAACATCAAGAAATTGCCGATATGTTGGGCATCACTAAAAAAGTTGTCGAATATCGAATATACTCGGCATTTGATAGCCTTAAAAAAGAATTAGAAATTTTTTCTATAAAATAATCAGGATAAAACGAACCGAAGTTGTTGTATATATGAACATGGAAAAAGAATACTTGTTACAAAAATGGTTGAACGATGAGTTGACACCAGAAGAATGGGAAGCTTTTAAAGCATTGCCTGACTATCGGTTTTATGTGGATATCGTTGAAGATTCCAAAAAATTTAAGGCGTCTGATGTGTCTAAAGTCGATGATTTCGAGTCATTCAATCATAAACTCAAACGTAAAAAAACAAAGCAAACAATACCTCTTTGGTCCAATCCGTACTTAAGAATTGCAGGTGTTATTGTCATCGCATTGGGGCTGTATTTTTCCATCTTCTATAATTCGATGACCCAAGTAAATACGTTGGCACATCAAAAAACAACCATTGAACTTCCAGATGCTTCCACAGTGACTTTAAACGCAGCATCTGAAGTGGAGTTCAACAAAAGAAATTGGGATAAAAAACGCGAAATCAATTTAGAAGGCGAAGCGTTCTTCAAAGTGCAAAAAGGAAAAACGTTTGATGTGGTTACTTCCAATGGAATTGTGACCGTGGTCGGCACAGAATTTAGTGTGAAACAACGTGACCATTATTTTGAAGTAAAGTGTTTTGAAGGTATTGTCAAGGTAACTTCCAATTCCATTTCAAAAACCCTTACTGCCGGAAAAACCTATAGAATTTTGGAGGGCAAATTTTCGGAAAGCATTACAGCATCCAGTGAGCCTCAATGGTTGCATAATGTGAGCAGTTTTGAAACAGTGCCTTTTAAAGAAATTGTTGCCGAACTGGAAAGACAATATGATGTAACTGTAGAATTACAAAATATGACCCAAAACCCATTGTTTACAGGTGGTTTTGTACACAATAATTTGGACAATGCATTGATGTCCATCACTCAACCTTTAAATCTGACTTACAAAATAGTATCGCTAAAGCAAGTTGTCATATATGGTCATAAAAAATAGAATCTATTTTTTATTTGTTTTCGTCTGTCTTCTGTTTTCAACCTCCATAAAGGCTCAAGATAGCGTCGAAAGACAACCGCTTGCGGCTATACTCAACGACCTGCAACAGCAATACAAATATCAATTCAATTACTCCGAAGAAACCGTACAGAATATTTCTGTAGTGCCACCAAATAAAACCTTCAGCTTTATGCAGGTTTTGGAATATTTGCGTAGTCAAACGGGTCTCATTTTTACGCTTCTGAACGACAGTTTCGTTTCGATTAAAAAGAAAGATAGACTTTCTATTTGTGGATATTTAAAGTCGAAAGACAACCATTTGCCACTCATATCTGCCACGATTAAATCTGAAAAAAGCGCGGCAATAACTGATGAAAATGGTTTTTTTGAATTAATTGTTCAAAGCCAAAACGAAACCTTTATCATACGCCATTTAGGTTACAGAACGGCTTATAAATCTGTTAAGGATTTCGATAAAAACTCCTGTAATGATGTGTATTTGGAAACGGAACTTCAATCGCTCTCGGAGATTGTGATTTCGGATTATATTGTAAGTGGCATCAATAAACTGAATAATGGCACCTACGGAATTGATTTTTCTAATTTTGATATATTGCCAGGATTAATTGAAGCTGATGTCTTGCAATCGGTACAGGCATTCCCAGGTATCCAAAGTGAAAACGAAACGGTGTCCAACATCAATATTAGAGGCGGGACACATGACCAAAATTTGATTCTTTGGGACGACATCAAGATGTACCAATCAGGTCATTTTTTTGGTTTGATTTCTATGTTCAATCCTCAAATAACCCAAAAGGTATCATTATTAAAAAACGGAACGGATGTCACTTATACCGATGGAATATCTGGTACGATTGCTATGAAAACAGATGAGGACATCAATTCAAAATTCAATGCCAATTTAGGAGCAAATTTTATTGATGCCAATGCATTTGTGGACGTGCCTCTCGGAGCTAAATCTTCGCTTCAGGTGGCGGCTCGCAAATCCATCAGCGATTTTGTGCAAACACCGACGTATAAGGAATTTTTTAAGCGAATTTCGCAAAACACAGAGGTCGAAACCAATACAAATAACAGTGTCAATTCCGACAAAGCATTCGATTTCTATGATACATCGCTTCGTTGGAATTATAAAATTGGGCCAAAAGATGAGGTTCGCCTTAATTTTATAAATGTTGCCAATGAATTGGTCTTTAATGAGAATGCGATAGTCAACAATAGGGAAGAATCAAGACAGAGCAAAGTGACCCAAAATAGCATTGCGGCCGGAATTCAATATAAACGTACATGGGATGACCGTTGGCAAAGTATCCTATCAATTTATGAAACTGATTATAAATTGGAAGCTGTCAATGAAAATATTTTGGCCTCACAGCGATTTCTTCAAGAGAACATCGTGTCTGAAACAAGTGTGAAATTAAATACATATTTCAGAATCAATCAACGGTTTCAATTGTTGGGAGGCCATCAATTGGTTGAAACCAAAGTCACGAATTTGGATGACGTAGACAATCCGTTGTTCCGTTCCTTAATTTCGGAGGTGGTAAGAACCTATGCAACCTATTCACAGATTAATTTTGCGGCCATCAACCGCAACACCAATTTCTCTGTTGGTGGCCGTGTCAATTATATCGATAAATTCAAAAAGACCATTTTTGAACCGCGATTAAATTTCAACCAACGTTTTTTAGAGCACTTCACCTTTGAGGTGTTGGGAGAATTTAAACATCAAAACACGTCTCAAGTCATCAATTTTCAAAGTGATTTTTTGGGTGTCGAGAAACGCAGATGGCAATTGTCCAATGATGATGATATTCCTGTAATTGAAAGCAAACAAGTTTCGCTTGGACTCAATTACAATCATTTTGGTTGGTTATTAAGTGCTGAAGGTTATTATAAAAAAGTGGATGGGATTACCACGCAAAGCCAAGGTTTTCAAAATCAATATGAGTTTGTAAAAACCAGTGGCGATTATGAAGTTAAAGGTGTCGATGTGTTGGTGCGAAAGCGTTTGGGAGATTTTAATGCATGGATGAGCTATTCATTTATGGACAATTTATATCACTTCAAAGAACTCCCAGAACAAAAGTTTCCAAGCAATTTTGATGTGAAACATGCAGTTACTTTCGGTTTGAACTATACTACAAATCACCTTAAAATAGCTTCCGGATTTAATTGGCATTCAGGAAAACCAACTACCAAACCAGTGATTGAAAATGAAATTGTGAATGGAGAAATCAACTATACTGAAGCCAATAGTGCAAGATTGGATGATTATTTAAGAGTTGATATATCAGCGTTATATGATTGCCACATTGCTACCAACGTGAAAGGAACCTTTGGCGTATCTATTTGGAATCTTCTCAACAATGAGAATATTATCAACTCAACTTTCAGGATAAATGATGATAATGTCCAAAAAATTGACCAAAGTTCTTTGGGATTGACACCAAATTTTGTTTTAAGACTGTTTTTTTGAATTATTATAGAATGTCAGAAAATTTAAGTCGTAAATTTAGGACTAAAGATTTCGATTAAATTATCTATGAAAGCTCCAGAAACAAAAGAAAAATTCAAAGTACAGCATCTTCCAAAACTAATTATTGACACCTATAAAGCCTGGGACAAAGACGACCCTTGGCGATTGAGTGCTGTGGTTGCTTATTATGCCGTATTGTCCTTGCCGGGTTTATTGGTTATTATTATCAATCTTGTAGGGACCATTTGGGGACAAGAAATTGTCACAGGTCAATTGAATGCGCAGCTATCTTCAGTATTGGGGCCCGATGCAGCAAAATCCATTTTGGAAATGATTTCTGACACGCAAAACACAAAAGATAATCTCATATCTACCATCATCGGAATCGCGAGTATTTTATTTGGTGCGACAGGAGTTTTCTATCAATTGCAAATTTCATTGAACAAAATCTGGAAGGTTGAAGAGACATCCAACTTTAGCTTTTTAAAAATTGTGACGGACAGGGCAAAAAGTTTTGCCTTTATATTGGTTATCGGTTTTTTGCTGCTGATTAGTTTTGTGGTGACAACTCTTATTTCTGCATTGACAGACTATATTCAACAAAGTTTTCCCGATGTCGTTTTATATGTGATTTACATTCTTAATTTCATACTGTCGGTCGGCATCATTTCTACCTTATTTGCTTTGATGTTTCAATACATGCCAGACACCAAAATCCGTTGGAAAACGGTTTGGATAGGTGCTATTCTTACGGCGGTTTTGTTTGTTTTGGGAGAATTTTTATTGAGCTTATATTTTGGAAAATCTAATCCGGGCTCTACTTATGGCGCCGCAGGAAGTATTGTGCTCGTGCTCCTTTGGGTGTCCTATTCATGCTTAATTTTCTTTTTTGGAGCAGAATTTACAAGAGTATATTCAAAAAGATATGGTCATGATTCGCATACCGAAATAAACAAACTCTTGGACAAAATGGAAAAAGAAGCTGGAAATGAGTAATCTTCGTTTGAATTGTGACTGAACAATTTAGACTATCTTTGCATTCAAAATTAAAAGTACATGCACAAAGCAGGTTTTGTAAATATCATCGGGAATCCAAACGTTGGAAAATCAACATTAATGAATGCCTTTGTGGGCGAAAAATTGTCCATTATCACATCAAAGGCTCAAACCACGCGACACCGAATTCTCGGAATTGTCAATGGTGACGATTTTCAGATGATTTTATCAGATACTCCAGGAATTATCAAACCGGCGTACGAGCTTCAGGAATCGATGATGGATTTTGTAAAATCTGCTTTTGACGATGCCGATGTTTTGATTTACATGGTCGAAATTGGTGAGCAAGAACTGAAGGATGAGGCATTTTTCAGAAAAATTACCAATTCAAAAATTCCTGTTTTGTTGTTGTTGAATAAAATCGACACCTCCAATCAAGAAGAGTTGGAAAATCAAGTGCAATTGTGGACATCCAAGGTGCCAAATGCTGAAATTTATCCCATTTCCGCCTTGCAGGGGTTTAACGTCAAAGAGGTGTTCAACAGAATTATAGAGTTACTGCCACAATCACCTCCATATTACCCAAAAGACCAATTGACCGATAAACCAGAACGTTTTTTTGTCAACGAAACCATTCGTGAGAAAATCTTAATCCATTACAAAAAGGAAATCCCTTACGCCGTGGAGATTGACACCGAAGAATTTTTTGAAGAAGAGGAAATCATAAGAATGCGTTCCGTGATTATGGTCGAACGCGAAACCCAAAAGGGGATTATCATCGGACATAAAGGTGCAGCTTTGAAACGGGTAGGAGTGGAAGCGCGGCAGGATTTGGAAAAATTCTTCGGCAAGCAAGTCCACTTGGAATTGTACGTTAAAGTCAACAAAAACTGGAGAAGTGACCAAAAGCAGTTAAAACGTTTTGGTTATAATCAGAAATAAGTTGGCAGGGTTCAGTCTTCAGTTGGCAGTCAATTTCGCTTGGTTTTCTTCTTAAAGACACTGTCCAACACAACATTGCACAAAAAACTGCCTACTGCCTACTGCTTACTGCCAACTAAACCCTATCTTTGCACCCGCTTACAGGAGATGTAAAGCAGATTAAATTGTGAACCATGAGTAATATAGTAGCTATAGTAGGTCGTCCCAATGTAGGGAAATCAACGTTTTTCAACCGTTTAATCAAGCGTAGGGAAGCGATTGTAGACGCAGTTAGTGGAGTGACTAGAGATAGGCATTACGGTAAAACCGAATGGAATGGCCGTGAATTTACAGTGATTGATACTGGAGGTTACGTCGTTGGAAGTGATGATATTTTTGAAGCGGAAATCGACAAGCAAGTAGAACTGGCAATTGACGAGGCCGATGTGATTATCTTTATGGTTGATGTAGAATCTGGCGTCACCGGAATGGATGAAGACGTCGCAAATTTACTTCGCAAAGTTAACAAGCCTGTATTTTTAGCGGTCAATAAAGTTGACAACAATAAAAGAGCCGAAGATGCCGTAGAATTCTATTCGTTAGGATTGGGAGAATACTATAATATTGCAAGCACCAGCGGAAGCGGCACAGGAGATTTGCTTGATGAAGTTGTCAAAGCCTTGCCTCCTTATGAGCCTGAAGTAGAATCAGAATTACCACGTTTTGCAGTGGTAGGTCGCCCAAATGCTGGTAAGTCATCTTTCATCAACGCTTTGATTGGTGAAGACAGATATATAGTGACTGATATCGCGGGAACCACTCGAGATTCCATCGATACAAAATATAACCAATTTGGTTTTGAATTCAATTTGGTAGACACGGCAGGAATTCGTCGTAAATCAAAAGTAAAGGAAGACTTGGAATTTTATTCGGTGATGCGTAGCATTCGTGCCATTGAGCATTGTGATGTATGTTTGATTGTTGCGGATGCTGATAGAGGTTTTGACGGTCAGGTTCAAAATATTTTCTGGTTGGCAGAACGTAACCGTAAAGGCATCGTCATCTTGGTCAATAAATGGGATTTAATTGAGAAAGAAACTAACTCCGCTCGCGATTTCGAAAAGAAAATCCGAAAAGAATTAGAACCTTTTACAGATGTGCCGATTGTTTTTATGTCCGTTTTGAACAAGCAACGAATATTTAAAGCCATTGAAACTGCTGTAGAAGTCTATAATAACCGTTCTAAAAAAATCAAGACTAGCAAGCTTAACGAGATTATGCTTCCGATTATAGAAAATCATCCACCGCCAGCATTAAAAGGGAAATTTGTGAAAATCAAATACATCATGCAATTGCCAACACCGCAACCGCAATTTGCATTTTTCTGTAATTTGCCCCAATACGTAAAAGAGCCATACAAACGCTTTTTGGAGAATAAATTAAGGGAACAATTCGACTTTCATGGTGTGCCCATTAGTGTGTATATGAGGAAAAAATAGCTATCTTTATTTCTATTATGAAATGGAAAGTTGCTATTGCTTTTTTACTTCTAACGAATTTCGTTTTTGCTCAAAACGCTCCTACAGTTATTACAGCGGTCGGTGATCAAAATTTTTGTAGCCAAAATGCGATGCATATTGTTACTCAAGTAAATATTACTGATGCTGACATTAGTGATAATAGTCTCGAGGTTGTCTATATTCAAATTTCGGAAGGCTATACCAGTGGTTCAGATTTACTTTCTTTAACTGGAAGTCACCCAAATATTAGTGCTAATTGGTCAGCAAACGAAGGGCGATTGACATTAAATGGCCCAGCCACATTTAATGAATTTATTTCTGCCATTGAAGATGTCACTTTTTCAACAACTCAAACAAATTTTACAGACGATAAATACTTTTCTATTAATTTAGGGAATGCCAATTATTTGCCTTCTACGGGTCATTATTATTTTTACATTTCAGATCTTGGTATTACATGGAATGCTGCGCGATCTGCTGCAGCATCTCTAGACTATTTTGGTCTACAGGGTTATTTGGCCACAATTACGAGTGTTGAAGAAGCACAATTGATAGGTGGGCAAAGTAGGGGAACAGGATGGATTGGTGCTAATGACGCTCAAAGCGAAGGTGTGTGGAAATGGGTCACAGGTCCCGAAGCCGGAACTACTTTTTGGATTGGTACTTATAATGGAAGTCCGCAGAATGGTGCGTTTACTTTTTGGAATAGTGGTGAGCCCAATAACTGTTGTGGGGGCGAAAATTATGCCCATATCACGGATCCAAGTGTAGGTCCTTTAGGATCATGGAATGATTTATCTGATACTCGTAATGAAGATCCAAACGATCCTTATTATCCAAAAGGTTACCTGGTTGAATTTGGAGGTATGCCGGGCGAGCCTGAAATACAAGTGTCGGCTAGTACAAGAATTATAACGCCAAAACTGTCTTTTGAAGAGCCTGTAATCTGTGGTGAAGGCGATGTGACTTTAAATCTTACATCCAATACAAGTAATGTGATTTGGTATGAAACACCTTCTTCATCAAACCCTATCAACACAGGGTTGACTTATAGTACCTTCTTAACTTCGACAACTACGTTTTGGATATTGAACTTGCTCGATGGTTGTACAGGGGGCGCAAGAACTCCAATTACGGTGACGGTTATTGGTTTGCCTAGTGCAAGTGATGTATCAATTGTACAATGTGATGATAGTGTTCAAGATGGTATCACATTATTCAATATAACTAATTCTATTAATGTAATAACAGGAGGAAATACTTCAGATAGAGAAGTAAGATATTTTGAAGATGAAACCTTGTTAAATGAAATTGATGGAAATTTATATACCAACATCTCTAACCCTCAAATGTTATATGCACTTGTCACGGATACAAGATTTGGATGCACAAATACGGTCGAGATTACTTTGGAAGTAACAACATCAAATACGCAAGACGCTCATATCGAAGTCTGTGATGATTTTGTTGTAGATGGTTATAACTTTTTTGATTTGACATTGGCTGATTCGCAAGTTTTGGCTGGTGCACCAAATGGAGCAACTGTCTTGTATTATGCTACATATCAAGATGCATTACTGGAAATTAATACATTGTCTAACCCGTATTTTAATACACAACAAGATTATCAAACAATTTATGCCAGGGTAGAAAACGGTGATGATTGTTATGGGGTGAGCGAAGTTAGTTTATTGGTTAAAGAAATCCCTGATTTAATTGCATACGAGGAAGTTTACTATTGCTTGAATACCTTCCCTGAAACCATAACGCTTTCTGGAGGCGTAATCAATGATCTTCCCAATAACTATTATTACGAATGGTCAACCGGAGAGAATACCACAACTATAGAAGTGAACCACGTTGGAAACTATATAGTTTTAGTCACCGAACCTGATGGATGCACAAACCAAAGAGATATACGTGTTTTGCCTTCGAGCACTGCTACTATAGAGAGTATAGAGGTGTCTGATGCGACTTATAATAATACAATTACAGTAACTGTTTCGGGAGAAGGCGAATATGAATATGCTCTCGATGATCAATACGGGGTCTATCAAATATCAAATACGTTTTCCAATGTGGAGGCTGGCATCCATACAGTGTATGTTAAGGACATTGAGAATGACTGTGGTACTGTTCAAAAAGATGTTTCCGTAATTGGCTATCCCAAATTTTTTACACCAAATGGAGATGGAATCAATGAAACGTGGCAAATTAAAGGAACGTCTGCTCAATTTCAACCCAACACGAAAGTATTTATCTTTGATAGATTTGGAAAATTGCTTTGTATTTTAAACTCTCCAATGAATAGTTGGGACGGAAGATTTAATGGTCAAATAGTACCTTCAGCAGATTATTGGTTCTCTGTATCTCTAGATGATGGTAGGATTTTTAAAGGCCATTTTACTCTTAAACGGTAGGGTGCCATTTTAAAAAAATAACATTCATTTCTTCAACTTTATATTTTTTTTAAGAAAAATCATACGAAAACACGTTTATCTTCGTTTTCTTGAAAAGCTACTAATCATCAATCAATCAACTAAATGAAGAAATTACTGTTTCTAATAGCCATTCTTTGGGTGGGTATTTCTTTTTCCCAAACTAAATTTAAAATTTCAGGAACTTTAAAATCAGAGCAAGATAGCATTCCTTTAGAATCTGCCACCGTGTATCTAGAAACACTCAAGGACAGTACGGTTGTCACTTATACCATCACCGATAAGAACGGCAAATTCTCATTAGAAGACAAAACTTACACGGATAAATTAAGACTGATTATTTCCCTTATCGGTTTTGAAACCTATAAAAAAGAAATCGCAATCAATAAAAGCGATATCAACCTCGGTACCATTGCGATGCCAGAAGCCAATATGTTGGATGAGGTGATTATTAAATCCCGTTCACCAATTACGGTAAAGAAGGATACTTTGGAGTTTAATGTTGCTTCTTTTAAAACAAAGAAAGATGCCAATGTTGAGGATTTATTAAAAGAATTACCAGGCGTTGAAGTGGATGATGAAGGAAAAATAACGATTAACGGTAAGGAAGTCAACAAGATATTGGTCAATGGAAAACCGTTCTTTGGTGATGACCCGACCATAACCACTAGAAACCTTACTAAAGAAATCATTGAAAAGGTTCAAGTAACCGATACAAAGTCTAAATCCGAAGGCTTTACAGGAGAATCTAGTGATTCCGAAAACAAAACCATCAATTTAACCATTAAAGAAGAAAACAATAAAGGGGTTTTTGGTCGTGTGGCAGCAGGCGCAGGTACGGACAAACGTTACGAGTATGCAGGGATGGTCAACCTCTTTGACAACGAACAGCGCATCAGTGTATTGGCGGGTGGAAATAACATCAATTCTGCGGGTTTTAGTTTTGGAGAAATCCGTAAAATGTTTGGTGGTGGTAATTCCATATCTTGGAACGGCAATGGCTCGTTCACCATCGATGGCCGTTCATTCGGTGGAGGTGAAGGAATTACAAAATCAAATAATGCCGGTATAAATTATGCAGACGAGTTAAGTAAAAGCGTAGATATTTCCGCAGATTATTTCCATTCAGGAAGCCATTCTGATAACGCGACATCCACACAACGCGAAAACATTTTACCCGATTCGCGCTACTTTACCAATTCCAATTCCGATTCTCAAAACGATACCGATAGCCATACAGTCAATTTAGGTTTTGATGTAAAAATAGATTCTACGTTTTTAATCAATGTGAGTCCTACATTTCGTTATTCTAAAGCATCCACAACTTTCAATAGAAATGAGGCGTCATTTGATGAATCCAATGTATTGACCAATCAATCGAGCACGTCTTCATTTGTGGAGAATGATGGAAAAAATTTTAGCAACGAAATCCAGGTGACAAAAAAGTGGGGAAACAAAGGAGCATTTGTTCGTTTTCAATTGAACACGGACATCAATTCCACAGAAGCGGATGATTTTTTAAATTCGGAAACCAACGTGTTCGGTACCAATCCAAGCGATCTTATCAGAAATCAATTCACGGATAGCGAGAGAAGCACCAACCATCAATCGTCCAATATCACCTATCGAATTCCTTTGGTTGCCAAAAAGTGGTTTTTTGATTTATGGTATAACTTTGATACGCGAAAACAGGAGAATATAGAAAGCACATTTGACTTCGACACCGGTTCTCAAGCCTATGATGATTTTAATTTCGATTTGAGTACCAACTTCACCAATAAAAATAATGTCATCACCCCAGGAGTAAAACTTGCTTATAATTCCGAGAAAATGAACTTTAGCTTTCGGCCAGGGTACGCTTTTAGAACCATTGAAAACAGGGACGTCTTAAGACCTGAATTAAGCCTAAAACGCAATTTTGAATTTCTTGAATTCGATACCAATTTCAACTATCGTTTCAGTCCAAAAATGTCATTTTATGTGAGTTATGATTATAACAATGATGCACCTTCTATCTCACAGTTGCAGCCATTTCAAAATGTATCAGACCCATTGAACACCGTTACGGGTAATCCTAATTTAAAACCATCAAAACGCCACAGCGGCTATCTGGGTTTTAATAAATATGATTTTCAAAAAGGGACTGGTTTTTACGTGTACGCAAACGGAACCTTGACCAACGACCAAGTGGTTTCTAAAACAACAGTGGATGAAAACTTTGTTAGAAACACAACCTATGAGAATGTAAATGGTGGTTACTGGAGTTATATAGGAGGTAGTTATAGCAAAGATTTTAAAGTAGATACCTTACAGACCGTTAAGGTGCGATTGGGTATGAATGCTAGTTTTAATAAATCCATCAACTTTAATAACGATGTGCAGTATGCATCCAATACCAATTCCATGACACCCACCTTGAGTGTGGAGTATAAATGGAAAAATGTGTTTGAGATTCGTCCAAATTATCGCTTGTCGTTCACAAAGACCAAATATGACCTGGCTGATTTCGATGACCAAAACTTTTTGCGCCATTCTTTGGGCATTCGTACCGCCACGTTCGTTCCAAAAAAGTTTGAATGGCGAAACGATATCAATTTTACCTATAATCCCAATGTAGCGGATGGTTTTCAGAAGAGCGCTTGGTTCTGGAATTCAACATTGGCATATTCTGTCTTAAAGGATAAGGGGTCTATTACCTTAAAAGTGTATGATTTGTTAAATCAAAACACCAACGCACAACGAACCGCTACGCAAAACTACATACAAGACCAGCAAAGTACCGTTTTGGAACAGTACTTTATGTTGAGCTTTAGTTGGAAATTCAATAGCTTGGGACCAAAAGGAGAGTCTGGAGATGGCGGAATGATGTTTTTTGATTAATTTTGAAGAGCGTTTCTTCAAAATGGGTGTAGGATAAAACTAGCAATTAATTTTATGCGGTGCTGTAGCACGTTTTTATTTATTCAAGCGTTTTTTTGTTCTTTCTTTAATTAGCAGAAAACTCATAATTGTAATTATACTTATTCCAATTACTAATAATCCGTATTTGAATAATCCTGTTAGAAAAAATGTCGGAAATCCACCGTAACGGCCTTTTTCAGATATTTGAACGAGTTCAGAAATGATGTTAGAATTCTCTAATATGAAATAACAGACAATACATACTAAACTAATTATATAAAGTCTTAAGATTTTAAATTTTCTTTTATTCCGATTTAATGTCATCTTCAGTATGAAATTTTCCATCCGAACCAGCAGACGTGATTAAAAATCCTTTTCCGTTTTCCGTAATCGTAAATTTATATTCTCGATTCCAAGCGTCTTTTCTCCATTCTTGCCTTAAAGGACTATTTCCGATTAATTCATTTAGTTCCGTTGGATATTTTCCTAAATTTTTATTCCAATTTTCCATTCTGTCACTCATTTCCGATATCTCTTTTTTCGTTTTTTCAAGAAATAAAGATTTTCTTTGATAAGTAAAAAACAGTATAGCACTTATACTTCCAATTACTAAAACAGCAATTATCATTAAGGCACTTGGTTGTAGAAAATATTTTTGAATTGGTCTTTTAATTCCGTCTTCTTTTTCCTTTTTACTTATCCGCTTTTGATGTTTATAATCTTCGCGAATTAGTCCAAATTCTGCTAAAGTCGAAAGTATTAATTCTATCATTTAGTTCGTTTCTCAAATGTGCTACAACGTTCCTCGTGGAATTTCTCAAACCTTGCCAAGTACAAAACTTTCTTGGGAAATCCGCGAGGATTTTCGTAAGTAGGCTAGAACTAGCAATAAATTATATATGGTTTTAGCCATAGTATTTTAATTTCCGAAAGGGCTTTTATAATTTATAAATGGACTTTCGAATGTTTTCCAATCTGTTGTTCTTACAGATTTTCCATCAATGTTCATTGGTGTAAATCTAACTTTATATTTACCTTTTCGATTGAAAGTAAAAGCTCCAGAACACATTCCGTGACCAACATTGAGTTTTCCATTCCATTCCTTGATGTAGTAAATATTTTTTTTGTTAGTCTCAATCTCAACAACTTCAGTTTTATACCAAATTTCAGATTCAGACTTGTTTTTTACGTCAAAGATTGCGTTTGCAGATGGTCCACAACCATAGAGTATAACTTCGGTTTTTTCAAATTCAACATTCAGATTAGAGTTCAGATTTTCAATAGTTTTTTTGTTCGTTGTTTTCCAATACACTTTTTCTCTTTCTTTTTTCTCTCTATTATACTGCGTCATTTCTCTTCCTTCACTTTCGGTTTGGTCAGAGTATTTTAGAAAGTAAGTAGTATTTGGTTTTAACTCTTTTGAAGGTTTGAAAATTGCTTGAGTTAAACTCATTTGACTTTTTAAAATTTCTTGAAGATTTAATTTAATCAATTCTCCGTTTTCACTTTCGAGGTAGATTGTCCTTTCTTTAAAACTGTTGATTGTTTTTTGGCTAAAGGAATAGCCTTGAATAATGAACATAGAATTTAGACTAATTTCCTTTTGTTCAGGATAGAACGTCATTCCGCTCATAGAACATTCCGCAGAAGCTGTTTTAATTCCAAAAGTCAAGAGTAGAAGAAGAATGGTTTTTTTCATAATATGAATTTTCTAACTTGTATCAAATATCGTTCCGTTGATATGTCTCGTCCTGAAATATGGCTACAGGTTAATAATTGATTTACGCTGTTTTTAAATACACCATATTTGGAGTTTTATAGTCTAAAGATAAATGTAATCTTATTTCATTGTATAAATTAATGGCATTTTTTGTAGCCCGTTTAGCGTGTTGCAGGCTATCAAAGGTCTGGTCGAGATAGAACTCGTCTTTTAAAATGCCGTTAACACGCTCTGCCATGGCGTTTTCATAGCAATGGTTCTCTTCAGTCATGCTAATGCTGATATTGTTCCTTTTTAAAATTTGTGTGTACACATTGCTGCAATACTGTATGCCCCTGTCTGAATGATGGATAAGCTGTTTAATGTCTTTAGCTTGATATAGCGCTTTGTTAAGAGCTCTGACACATCCGTTTAGTTCCAGGCTATTGCTCAAGTCATGGCCCACGATCTTACGAGAATGCATGTCCGTAATAAGGGCCAGATAGCAAAATCCCTTTACGGTCCTGATATAAGTAATGTCAGATACCCAAACTTGATTAGGTTCAGTGACTTCCATATCCTTTATAAGGTTGTTGTACTTATAAAAGCGATGGTATGAATTAGTAGTTCTGGCACTGTATCTCTTTCTTAATGTAAGCATATTGTGTTGTCTTAAAACATGGAACAGGGTATCCCTGCCAACTTTAAGTTTAGCTTTTATAAAGTCATCATGTAATGATTTTTTAAGTTTTCTCACGCCTTCTCTAGGAAGGGATTTGCGTCTCTGCTTTACAATTTCGATAACCTGTTGTTCCTTCTGTAAGCGTTTTTCCTCTCTACGTTTGTATTTGTAGTAGGCATCTCGCTTCAGGCCGAAACGGTCTGTAATGGTGTTTAAGGACACAAATCCCCTGGACTTTTCCCTGGCCTTTATCAGGGCTTGATATTTAGCTTTTTTTTTAATTCAAGGACGGATTTATAGCCCAGCTGTTCTGCTGCCACCTCAAGGTAGGATTCATCCACAAGGGCATCCATATCCTTTTTTAGCAACAGTTTTTTAAGCTGTTCAATTTCCTTTTGAAGTTCTTTAATACGTGTAATTTCATCTTTAGTTTTCACAGTTACTCTAGTGTTCATAAGGTCTTTACGGTTATACTTTTTAATCCATTCATTAATGGTTGTTGGTGCAATACCGTATGCCTTACCCAGTTGATACTTGTTCAGTTTTCCGGTGGTAAGTTCGTCTAAAATTTTCAGTTTGAAAGGTTCTGAATACCGTCTGATCACTTTGTCATTTTTGTACATAATGTTTAGAATTATGTAGCCTTTATTCAGGACGGGTCACAATTACACACAACGGTCTCGGCTATGAGTAGTTGCGTGGGTTAGCACGTAACTTTACAAATACACACCAAACTGAAAATCCGCGAGGATTTTCAGAAGTAGGCGAGAACAAGCAATTACTTATAGCCATTGTTGTGTGTAGTTTTTTTATTTCAGTCGTTTTTTTATATCCATTCTTTGATGTAAAATTCTAACGATTTCTACAATATCATTTTCAACTTTTCTGTAAAAAATCAGATGTGATTTGATTTTTGTTACTCGATAATTTTTTCTAGTATGTTCAGCTGATTTTCCAATCAGATAGTTGTCCGCAAGAAATTCAATTTCTGCTATTATTAAATCAAAGTATCTGTCTGCTTGTTTTTTAGACCATTTGTGAAAAGTATAAATCCAAATTTTATCTAAATCCTCAATCGCTTGTTGGCTTATGCGATATTTGTTTTTACTCATAAGTGCTTACGATGTAATTCTTTCAGATGTTGTTTTGGGTCAAAATTTTCAACAAATCCGCTATTTTCTCCAACTTCGAGAGCTTTAATCAGTTCTTTTTCTTTTTTTTCTTCACGTTCTAACAAACGTAATGCTGAACGTATAACTTCGCTAACTGAACCATATCTTCCAGAATTTACTTCTTCTCTGATAAAATCTTCAAAATGATTTCCGAGTGATATTGATGTATTTTTTCCCATTTTGACTAAAATTTTAATCAAATATACCAAATCTTGGTAACGTAGCCAAATTACACACAACGTTTATGTGTAAGGAACGT
>DINI01000022.1 GCA_002426755.1 Flavobacteriaceae bacterium UBA5544 | reverse complement strand
GGCTCATACACAAAAACGTTGTGGGTAATTTAAGAAACTAACAGATACAATTTAAGAAATGGGATTTTTAAAGAAACTAATAGGTCAAGAACCTTTGATGAAAACAATATTAGGAACATACGACCTAATGACCACAAATCTTGAATGCGATTTAAAAGATTTGTCATTGAGTGATATTTCTGTTGTTGCGCAAATTCAAGTTGTTTTGCACACTTTAAATGAAAATGCTTTCCGAATAGAACTAAAAACACTTGAAAAATCTACTATTTTGGAAGGAATGGCATATCCAGAAATATCTGGAGATTTTACGAATTATAGATTAACAGATTTTAATGGTACAGGCGAATATTTGCTAAAATTAGGTGTAAACGACTTACGAGTACATACTTTTAGTAGAAACCTTACTTTGCGTTATGTGAATTTAAACTTCAAAAATTTAGATGAAAAATTAGAAAAATTAAAAACGTTTAAGGAAAGAAAAAAACCAGTTGTAAATAATTACATATTTGCAAGAACCCAATCGAAAAAACTAATTTCACTTGAAGAAGAATTTAAAGAATGGTTAAAAGTACAACCATATTTATGGAATGTTTATGGGGACACATATGACACACTTACTAAAAACGTGAAATTTGATTACGAAACTGAATGGTATAATGAGTTTACTGAAAAATATGGAAAAAATATCATCAATTTTATTTTAAAAGGACATACGGATAAAATCAAACATATTCCAAAAAAGGAAATTTATACATTTTTGCACCTTCAAGAAAAGTTCTTTAATGCAAGACTAATGGATGGAAGTCAAGATAGTTCAGGGAAAAGTGTATATGATTTTATTGAGAAAGCGAGAAAAATGGAAGTAGAAGAAACTTTTCGTTCACATCATATGCAAAATAAATCTTTAATAGATTTTTCTATTGCATATGAAAAAGTCAATAACGATGAATTCGATGTTCTTAACGAAATCGAGGAAATAAATGAAGATGATGGTTCTTTGGCTTATGAGATAATTAATCAATTAGGGGATTTATTGGAATTATTTTATCAAAACCCTGAACTAACTTTAGACGATTTGCAATCAAAATTAAATAGGGAGTTTCAAAAATTTAAAAAGAAAGCTCTCACTTTGAAAAATGATGAAGCGAAAGGCAAACTTTTGGATTACTTGGAAAGAAATGAAAATTGTATCAAAAAATATTCTGAATAAAAAATCGTGCTCAAGAAAATAATACTTATTGACAGCATTCCTGAAGAAGATAAGCAGACAGGAAATGAACTCTATACAGAAACTATATCAAGGTATAAATTATTTCATAAATCTGATGTAGGACTTCATTACAAAAAAGTTTTGAACAAAGCAGAATTTTTTACTGAACTCGAATGGGTTTTAAATTTCGTCGAATTTGATGATGAAGTGATTTTACATTTTGAAGCTCACGGAAATGATGATGAGATTTCTTTAGCTGATAATTCACGTGTTAATTGGAAAACTCTATCTGATTATCTAATCCCAATAAATAAAAAATCAAAAAATAAATTGCATATAAATGTTGTCGCTTGTTTTGGGATGCACATAGGAAGAATAATGGATATGCAAAAAACTGCGCCTTACAAGTCATTCATTGCGGCGAAATGCGAAATATTTCCAACAGAAATTATTGCCGATAATACATTATTTTATCAAAATCTATTAGAGAATAGAAATGTCTATCAATCAATAATAAATACTCAAAAAATTCAAACCCAATCAAAATTTAAAATTAAAGATGTAGAAACAGTATTAGAGTTAGCGCTGTATAAAACGTTGATACCGCTTTTACTTTCGAGTAGTGTACTGACAGCTAAACATATATTTGAGGATTTATTGAAAATTGAGATTGATTTGGCAACAATTCAAACTGATAAAGATGCTTCCAAATATATATTTGATAAGTTTATAAAGAGATTTACATACGAATAAAAACTACCCACAACACCGTGTAAAAATAATTGCTTGGTTCTCGCCTACTTGGAAAATCCTACGGATTTTCCTCTGGTTCGTTCCATTTTTGCTAAATTAGTTGCTTGCACACGCAACTATCCTTACACATAAACGTTACCTGCAAGCTGAAAAAATGAACGCAAAAGAAAAGCAGATAGAATTAATAAAGAACTATTTAAAACCAAAACTAAAAGAAGATGGATTTAAAACATTGGGACAAACTTGGTGGAAAATTAAGAATGACTTTTTTATTCTAATCAACTTGCAAAATTCTCAATGGAATAGCAAAGAAGAATTAAGTTTCTGTTTTAATATCGGAGTCGGACTAAATGCAAATATTAAGGACCCAAATAAAAAAAAGGTAACTTATTTTGACCTAGCAACACCGTTAAGAGAAGACGCTTATTTGTCGGATTTTAGAAAAAAACATAAATATCGAAAAGATGGTTGGTTGGGTTATAAAATAACTGAACAAACCGATATGGAAGATTTTACGAACGAATTAAAAACAGATTTAGAAATTCATATTTTACCGAAAATAAACGGACTTGAATCTATTGATGACTGTTTAGAATTTTATGGCAAATTTGAATTTTGGAATAATGTTTTGAAAAAACAAGTAGAGGAATTACGAAAAGCAAACTGAACGAATAAAGCCAGCAGGTAACACCGTATATAAGCTATGGCTTGGTCAGTCCACACTTGGAAAATCCTGCGGATTTTCCAAAGATAGTTTTTATCAGGAAAGGTCTGTGCCGAGACACGCCACAGCTCATATACAAATCGTTGGCAACAAGCTGACCAAATCAAGAAAATGAAGTTATTAATTTGGACATTATTACTTTTTACCAACATTTTGATTGCACAAACTCAAACGGAATTTAAAAGCGGAATGATAAATATTACGACTGACCAAAATATAGAAACGGAAAAACTGACAATAAAGCTGGTCGAAGGATTTGGTTGGAATATTATTCTCTACGACCTGTTCCGAGAAAATAAAATAGTGAAAAATAACTTTCCGAAAGAAAAGGGCATTTATACTTTGGTCATTAATTACTCTGAAAATCTTGTATATTCGGAATTAGTTCTTTACAAAACCGAACCGAAAAATGAACATTTGGAGTTTGATTTTTACAAAGAAAATAATAGAATATTTTGCCGAATAAAATCTGATTACGCAACAGAACTGAATAAAGAAATTGTTATGAACGAATTGGACTCTGAAATGAAAAAATTATTGGAATCAATAAACGTGGAAAAAAATTAAAAGCCAGTTGCCAACAANNAACCGAAAATCATTAACTTTAAAACCGTAACTGACGGTTATACGAGACCGTTGCCAGTAATTAAAAAAACCCAAACTGACTGATTAAAATTTATGCTAAAGTCCGCTAAAAGAATATTAACATCAGTCTTATTTTTCTTTCTTTCCTTCTTGTTATTCTTTAATACTTATTTGGGTTTTACAAAACAAAGTATTGATTTAAGTGATTACAATAAAATTGAAAGTTCCATCCTTGATAAAGGAATAGAATCTGGATGTTTCTTTGTTTCGTTAAAAGGATTAAATCAAAAATTAGGAGTATATAGATATACAAAGAATTACGAAGATTTATCGAACAATCTCGAACTGGGAGATACAATAAAAGTTTATTATAAACCTCATAAAAACAAACTAGATATTAATATTGATTTAATACAAATGGAAAAAGGAAATCAACTAATGTTGGATAAAAAGGAATACGAACGAAAATATAGTATTGTGATGTATGTTACATTAATTGGAGGAATTATGATTTTGTTTTTATCTTATTTAAATTACAAAAGAAAAATTTAAACGTGGAAATAAACTACTGGCAACACCGTGTATAATTAATTGCTTTGGCAAGTGCTTATGTGGAAAATTCCTTCGGAATTTTCTCTGGCAAGTATTTGTTTAATAAATTAGTTGCTTAACCACGCAACTAATCATACACCAAACGTTATGTGCAACTTAAGACCACCTGATAATTATAGCCTTTCTAGTTTGGCGAAACCTACTGTCTTTCTGTAATTATCTGGAGAAACACCTACTTTTTTCTTAAAAAATCGACTAAAATAAAATTCATCATAATAACCAAGTCCAGCTGCAATCTGTTTCAAAGGTTTTGATGTTAAATATAGCTCTCGTTTAGCCGCTATAACAATTCTATTAGAAATTAAATCGCTAGGTGTTTGCTGTAAATATTTTTTTACAATCCCTGCCAATGTTTTTGTACTAACACACAAAACATCTGCATAATCTTTCGGAGAATGTAATTCACAATAATTTTTCTCAATAGAATCTACTAAATTTTGTAGGATTTCTGATTGACCATCAGAAAATTTTGGAACTATCTCTTTATCGAATTGTTTTTTCTGTCTCACTGCTTCTATCAAAAATACCTTTAAAAAAGCCACAAGAACTTCATGTTGAGCAATAGAATCTCTATCCATCTCTTTAGAAATTTGGTCTATGAGATTAAAAAGCAGCCCTTCTTCAGAAATTTGAAAATGTGGTAATCCATGAAAGTTGTTAAAAAGAACGCCTTCTGTTTCAATTTCATTTTGATGACGATATGTACAAAAAAAGTCAGGGTGAAAATTTAATAACCAGCCTTGACAACGTTCTTCAGAAGAAATCATAAATGGTTGATAAGGCGACAAGCAAATCATTTGATAACCTTGCAGTTCATAATTAGAAAGGTCTACACTTAACTTATAGTTGCTTGCGTTAAGTAAAATAATAGAATAATAATTTTTTCTTTGTAAATGATCAAATTGATTAAGATTTTCAAACCTTTCTAGTCTAAAGGCTAATTCACCATTTTGTTTATCTATAATAATTTGAGCCATAAGAATATATTTCTTTATTTAATATTACATATAAAAAGAAAGGAGTGTTTTACACTCCTTTCTAAAGATATAAATTATTTGGAAGCTATAATATCTATTTTTTGAATTGCAGTTGCTTGGAAACCTTCTAAAAGAACAGGAGCATTTTCCATAAGTGCTGCAGCAACTTTACCTGTTAAATGAGCATCTCTACCTGAATCATCTGCAAAGGTATCAAAGATTGCATAAGTAGTTGCATCTATTTTTATAGCATACCAAGATAAAGTCTTTGGCTCATCACTTACTAATTGTTTTCCAACATTAAGAAAATTTTCGACATCTGCTGTCTTTGCTTCTTTAGATTTCATAATAACAAGTAAGCCATTGTTTTGCAATCCGGACTTATGATTAGATGCCAATACATCTGTTGGTTGAATATCTGTACTAGGATCAAAATCTTCTAACAAATCACCTGCATTTGCTAATAATGCCTTTGCAACTTCGCCTGTTAAATGAGCTTGCCTACCTTCTTCTACTTCAAAGGTATCATAGATACCAAAAGTTTTACTGTCTATCTGAAAGGCAAACCAAGATACTGTTTGGGGTTCTTGATTGACTAGTGCTAATCCACCAAGCAAAAAGTTTTTAACGTCTTGCTCTTTTCCTGGCTTTGCTTTCATAATTACTAATAATCCGATTGTTTCATTTTTGGTACTGTTCATAATGTTTGTGTTTTTAGTTTTTGAAAATGTTTGAGTTGTAAATCCTAGTAAAAAACTAGGAGCACTAATTTTAATGGAACTGTAGTTTTCATTTTTTCTTGTTTTTTTGTTACAATGCAAATTTGGGGTGAAACAAAGGACTGTGGAATGGATATTTATTACTATGGCATGGACGATTTTCTGAAAAGCATTACTATTGAATCCAGTATGCACATAACAACGTGTATAATTCATTGCTAGTTCTAGCCTACTTGGAAATTCCTGCGGAATTTCCTCTGGTTCGTTTTAGTTTACTAATTTAGTTGCTGAAACACGCAACGAAATCATACACAAACACGTTATGCACAAGCTGAAGAAACATTGAGATATTACATTGGAGCATATTATTTGATTAAACTTCGCAAGTCTAAATTTGGAACTTATGAAGGAAATGAGCTGCATACTTGTAGCACTTGCATTAATGATTCATATTTTGACGCTTGGTCTATTTCTTGGACAGAAAACGGAAAGATAATTAGTCAAGAAATTAAAACGGACTTTAATCTTGACGAAAATCTAATTGAACGAATTCAAAAATGGTCTGACCAAAAATTTGAGGAAAATAAAATCGGTTGGATTTGTACATTTTCGGATTTAAAAACTTTGACAGAATATAAAGAATCATTCTTTCCCGATGTCAAAGCTGAAATCTTGAGTATAAACTTTCCAGAAACAGAAAAAGCGGAATTATTAAAACTATTCAATCTCGAAAAATCAAGATTCGGCGAAATCGGACTTTCTAAAAACCTGAATAACGGAATTGAAGAAAGCGAAACAGAGCAGACAATCGGATTTGACCTGATTGGAATTGAAGAAAGTGGAGATTTTCATAGTTTTCATTGTCATGATTTAGCAACTGATTTAATAGAAAAGTTCGAAATTGAAATAAACGAATTTGGACTAATTAAGGAAAATGACAAATGGAATGAAATGGTGGAATATATGAACGACGAAAAGAATGGATTTGAACCAACACCTTGGTTTTATGTTAAAGTAAAAAAAGTAAAAGCCAGTGCATAACACCGTGTATAAAAAATTGCTAGTTTTAGCTGGCACAAAGGTTGTTGCTTGTTTGCCGGCTTCCGATTTTCCTTCGGAAAATCCTAGCCCCCAAACACGCAACTTTCCATACACGAACACGTTGTACGCAAGCCGAGAAACGAACTCTGAAATTTAAAAATTGATAAAATAATGAATAAAAAGGAAATAGCAAGGCAATATATAAGCCACCTTGAAAATGGAAATGTTGGACAAGTAGTTGCTTTATTCAATCAAAATGGAATGGTTGATTCACCACTATACGGAATAAAAAAAGCAGATGAATTTTATCGTGAATTAAATAACGATACTTCAAATTCTGAACTTCATTTAAAAGGAATTTTTGAAGATAATGAATCAAATGATTTAGCTATTTACTTCACCTATAAATGGACTTTAAAGAATAATCAAAAAGTGGAATTTGATGTAGTAGACATTATTGAATTCGATAATCAAAACAAGATTAGTAAACTAAAAATTATATATGATACGGTTACGTCTAGGAAACTAGTGGAGCAATTATAAAAAAAGCCTGCGTACAACACAGTATAAAAATAATTGCGGTTTTAGGCTAAAACAAAGGTAGTTGCGGGTTTGCTTCATCTGATTTTCCTGCGGAAAAACCTCGCTCGCAAACCCGCAACTATTCTTATACAAACACGTTGTACATAATGCCAGAAAATCATCGTTTATAATTAAATTACAGAATGCTATGACATTAGACGAATGGAAAAAACTATATGGAATTTTAGATAACGAGCACTCAACTTTCTTATTAGAATATCCAACAATGAGAAATGGTAGGAATAAAAAAATAAGAGGAGATGCCGAAAGAAAAGTGAATAATAGTATCCGACTTTCTTGCTCTTGGATTAAAAGATATGGAGAAGCTTTTAACCTATTAACAGGTGGAGACGAAACCAGCGATTTTGGTAGAGCTATTATTTGGGATGAATTTATAAGACCTAATTATTTTGGAGGAGATATGTCAGAATATTTAGAAAAAATCAAAAAAAAGATAGGTCAATTAGAAAAGGAACAAAATTAAAATTGAATGAATTTCACCAAATATGATTTAGGAAATAGAAAGAGAGGAGATATTGTCGAAATAACATTACAAGGAAGTGCTGCTAACGTTAGACTTATGAATTCTTCTAATTTTCAAAGCTATAGAAATGGGAGAAGACACAGTTATATTGGTGGTCTAGCCAAAAGGTCGCCTATCAGATTACAAATTCCAAATTCAGGACATTGGTATGTAACTGTAGATATGCAAGGATTAAGAGGAACTACAAGAAGTTCCATCAGAATGTTGCCAAGTGCATTACCTGAAATGCGTCAACCTTCACTTTCAACAGTTCCTTCTCTAGTTCAAGACCGACAAAAACCACCTGAATATGATAACGAAGTTAGAGAATACGATGTTTTCATTTCACACGCTTCAGAAGATAAAGACGAAGTGGTTAGACCTTTGGCAATGGCTTTAAAATCTGAAGGATTAAAAGTCTGGTATGACGAATTTGAAATGAAAATCGGAGATTCGTTAAGAAGAAAAATTGATAAAGGGTTAGCAAATAGTAGATTTGGAATAGTCGTTTTGTCAAAGGATTTCATTCGTAAAGGTTGGACGAATTACGAACTTGATGGAATAATAACAAAGTCAGTTTCTGACGAACAAGTTATGTTACCGATTTGGCACAATTTGACTAAAAAAGAAGTTATTGATTACAGCCCTTCTTTAGCAGACAAATTAGCTAGAAATACTTCATCTTTTACAGTAGAAGAAATTGCAACTGAAATTGCAGAAGTAATAAACAATAGATAAAGCACTATGTACAACAATGGCTATAAGTAATTGCTTGTTCTCGCCTACTTCTGAAAATCCTTGCGGATTTTCAGTTTGGTGTGTACTTGCAAAGTTAAGTGCTAACCTACGCAACTACTCATAGCCGAGACCGTTGTAAGCAATTTGAAAAATTCAACGATGAATATTAAAAATTACATACAGAATGAATATAAAAGTTGGATAATTGCTGTTCTTATATTTCTCGTGTTTCTCTTTTTTGGAAAATCATTTGAATATATTAAATCAATTACGGAGTTGAATTTATTATTTAAAATCGTAAACATAATCTTGATTTTTGCTTTTGGACTTTCTTTTATCTTTTATTCAATTATCGCAAGCGGATTGCAAGAAAATATAGAACTCGGATTTAGAGAATATGAAATTGAAGACGTGGAAAGATTACAACGGAATTTAAATAAAATGCTGGCAATTTTTTCTATAAGTTCAATCATATGGATAATTGGAAACTTAATTATCGGAATTGAATATGGAAACGCTGAAAATTTAAAATATTTTGCAGGAATCATTGTCATACCAATGATATTGAACGTATTATTGATTTATATAAAAAATAGAATAAAAACTGCTTACAACAATGGCTATAAGTAATTGCTTGGTTCTAGCCTATTTGGAAAATCCTGCGGATTTTCTATTCGGTTTTTATTTGTTAAATTAGATGCTTAATCATGCCACTAATTATACACCAGCACGTTGTGTAATATTATGACCCGTCCTATGAAGTTGTTTAGGAAAATAAGACATAAGCTAATTTTGGACAATAAAAAAACGCAATACCTAAAGTATGCGTTAGGAGAAATTATACTGGTGGTAATCGGGATTTTGATTGCATTACAGATAAATAACTGGAATCAGTCAAAAAAAGATAGAATTTCCTTGAATGAATATTTGATAAAAATAAAGTCACATACACAAGAAGACATAAAGCAGTTAGAAGAATTATCAAAAGGAAGAAAGCAAATTGCTGAACTCTGTAAAGAAGCGCGTAATAGCATCCTAAATAAGACCGAAAACGACAATCTTTTTTTGTTCAAGGTAAGTGGCACTGCTTTTGTCGATTTTTATTTTAAACCCAATTCAAGCGGATACGAATCATTGAAAAATTCGAAGTATTATGGTAAAATAAACAATACCAAACTTGATTCTCTTTTGGGCAAATATCACGGATTAGTGAATATTATTGAAGAAAACGAGAGGAGTTATAATCAATATACAGTTTATCAAGAGAATTATCTCGATACTCAATTAGATAGGTCGCTTATTTTGGCTTCAGCATTTATGTCATTAGATTCGTTAGCCACAAAAGCTACACGAGCGGGTGAATATGATCGAGCATTTATGGAATATACTGCCACACCCGCTTACAGAAATGTTATTAGTTTAGCAGCGTGGCAATTCGATACTATGATTGATCAATATACTCAATTAACAGAACTGGGGCACCTTATTATTAAAGAAATAGATACAATAACCGAAGGCTAAAAAATAAAAATTGATATTATATAAAAACTAGCCACAACCAAATACGGTGGTAAAAAACAAATAAAAACCCATTAATTTTCCACCAAGGCACTTCTATGCCTTTCCTTATAAAGCAATCCTGATTTTACTTGCAAAATCCTCTCGGATTTCCCAGTGTAGTTTTGTACTTTTAATGGTTCGTGCCGAGACCCAAGACGTATCAAATGCAAAACCGTAACCCGCAAGCTGGAAACCTCAATGAATAACGAACAAACTGCAATACGAACAACATATTTTAGCATTGTAGGAAATACGAGTTTGGCTTTGATTAAAGGCCTTGCCGGATTTTTTGGCAATTCATACGCACTTATTGCAGACGCTATAGAGTCAACTACCGATATTTTCTCTTCTCTACTTGTTCTATTTGGTTTAAAATACGCTAAACGACCAGCAGACGAAAATCATCCATACGGACACGGAAAAATTGAACCGCTAATAACATTCTTGGTAGTCGCCTTTCTTGTCACATCTGCCACCATTATTGCCTATGAAAGTATTCAAAATATTCAAACACCTCATAAAGTCCCTAAATCTTGGACATTAGTTGTACTTGGTGGTATCATTGTTTGGAAAGAAATCTCCTTTAGAATAGTTCTCAAAAAAAGTAAGGACACAAATAGTTCTTCACTTAAAGCAGATGCATGGCACCATAGAAGTGATGCCATAACTTCTATTATGGCATTTATCGGAATCTCTATTGCTTTAATTTTTGGCAAAGGCTATGAAACCGCTGATGATTGGGCGGCTTTATTAGCTTCTGCCTTTATACTTTACAACAGCTATTTGATTTTCCGACCTGCTTTAGGAGAAATTATGGATGAGCACCTGTATGACGACCTACTGGAAGAAATTCGAAAAGAATCTTTAAAGGTCAAAGGGGTCATTGGAACAGAAAAATGTTTTATCCGAAAATCAGGGATGAAATACCATGTTGATTTACATGCAATTGTGGATGGGGAAATTTCCGTTAAGGAAGGACACGAGATTGCACATAATTTAAAGAGCTATTTACAAAAAGAACTACCGAATGTAGCACACGTTTTGATACATATAGAACCAGACAACTAAATGGCAGCGGACCACAAGATCTTAAATAAGAACGCTACAAAACATACAAAGTAATATTATGGGAAAAACTGGAGTAAAAGCACATCTATTTATTACAATATTTCTTTTCCTTTTTTGCTCAAACGCAAGTTTTGCTGGTGTCGGAATTGCAGATGGACCTGCTATTGAATATGGTCTAGGCCCATTCGGATTTATTGTTGTTTTATGCGCCGTTTTGTTCGTACTCTTTATTGAACTTTTAATTATTATCGTTTTGGCACTAACCAAAAAAAAGAAAATAATTTATAAGATTCTAAAAATAAATGCAATAGCATTGCCGCTTCTTTTTTTGGCTATCATCGGTATTCCTAAAATAAATAAAGCTTTAAGCGGCGATTATATCATATATAACCAACAAGAGTTAGATGCATTAGGGGCACTTAAACTTTCAAAAATTAAAGGTCATCTGTTGATTTCTGGTGTTCACGACCTTACTCCCATAAATCACCTTAAAGAAGTTTCTGGAAATTTGGTTATTGGATTTGAAGAATGGGATATTGATAAAAAAAATGAAGCCTTAAAATCTTTAAAAGGATTAAATAACCTTAAATCGATTGGAGGAGAATTAATTATAAGAAACACATCTATATCAAATTTAAACGGCCTTGATAACTTAACTACCGTTAAAAAAAGTTTGACGGTAAAATATAATGATAATTTGGTGACACTCCACGGATTGGAAAAACTAAATCCTTCCTTCAATCAGATAATAATCACTGACAATAAACATTTAAGATCGCTTGAAGGGTTAGAAAACCTTACAACAGTAGAAAGTTTATATATTTTCAATAATGTTGCCTTGTCTTCTTTAAAAGGTCTAGATAATTTAGTGAGTGTTCTTGATTATTTTTTAATAGATCGAAACCGTCAATTGAGCGAGCTTCATAGTTTAAACAATTTAGTTTCAATTAAAAACGGCTATTTACATATACATAATAGTTTGTTATCATCATTCAATGGGTTAGAAAACCTGAAAACAATTGGAGGCGATGTACATATCACCAACAATAACCAGCTAACAACAATGGCTGGTTTAGAAAGCTTGAACAGCATAGGAGGCGAATTAATTATTGGAAACAACAACCAACTAACCTCCTTAAAGGGTTTGGATAATTTAAATACGATAGATGGGAATTTACAAATTGGATACTACAAGCCATCCTACAAAGGGAGCAAAGAATATGATAACGGAAACAATAAATTATTGAACTATTGCGCGATAAAAAACACAAAAATATTAGGAGCGTTTCATATAAAATACAATTTGTTCAACCCCAGTTTGGAGGAACTTCATTCGAATGATAATTGTAAAAAAGAATAAACATATCACAACATCTTGTTTAAGCCACTGTTTGTTCATAGCTATCTTCGAAAATCCCAGCGGATATTTCAGATGAGTTTTGTACTTTTAATGATATGTGTATGGAAACTACAATGGTACATAAGCAAAATTCAGGTATATAAATCAGATATTCACACACCAATAAACGATTAATCATGTCAAAAAATAATTTAGTGGAAATGAACAATGTGGGTATTGTTGTAGAATCCCTAGACAATGCTATTTCCTTTTTCAAAGAAATCGGGCTGACACTTGAAGGACGTGCCATGGTTGAAGGCAAATGGGCAGGGCGCGTCACCGGACTTGGAGACCAGTCGGTTGAGGTCGCAATGATGGTGACTCCAGACGGACATAGCCGACTTGAACTTTCACAATTTATCACTCCTCGGACCATAGCAGATCACCGAACAGCTCCAGTAAACGCTCTTGGTTATCTCCGTATCATGTTTAGGGTTAACCATCTTGACGAATTGCTGTCAAGACTTGAAAAGCACGGTGCTGAAATCGTTGGTGAGGTGGTTAATTATGAAAACATCTACCGCCTTTGCTACATTCGTGGAACGGAAGGGCTTCTTATCGGATTAGCCGAGCAGCTAGGTCCTCAAACATCTAAAGATATTATGAAGAATTCTTGAAGAATGAATTTTGGATCCTTTAGAGGCAAACAATGACTCATTCACAAAGATCGGCGTCATTCATTTGGGAAAATTAGGCGTTTGGTTATATTTTAAATCTCTACTCTTGCACATTTCGCTAACAATTCCCATCTTTATAAAGCATAAATGTAAAAACACCAATGCCTTATAACGAAGCTACCATCCTGAGAATCCGAACGTTTTTTCAACAGAAAGACGCGGACTTTTATGAGAAAGCCATGTTTGGTGGTGTATGTTTTATGGTAGACAATAAGATGTGCTGTGGCTCGCATATAGACAAAGTGACCAACGCGGATGTGCTGATGTGTAGAATTGGTGAAGCTGCCTATGAAAAAGCTCTTGAAAAAGACCATGTCATCCCTATGGAGTTTACCGGCAAACCGATGAAGGGTTATATCTACGTCACCGAAGAAGGTCACCGAAACGCGGCGGATTTGGGCTTTTGGCTACAGAAATGCTTGGATCATAATCCTTTGGCGAAAGCAAGCAAAAAGACAAAGCGTAAACAATAGCAAGATTACTAACAATAAAAACCCCAAACATTCTGGATTCAGATGAACGATATTATAAAAAGAAAGTGCTTTTATCAACCTTGAGACAGATAGATGACGTCAATAAACATAAGGGTTTTATCATGAAAAACTTTTGGAGGTTATGTGCACTTGGTGTGTTGCTGTCATTGGCTGTTCCTGCGCAAGGTCTTGGCGAGTCAGAATTTAAAGGCACAAGCATTCTAAAAATAATAGATGCATCTTATTGGCAAGTGGCACTGATTATAGCATCGTTATATACCATTATTTGTGTCATAGGACATATCGGATGGAAAATACAGGACGGTCTTTATCTAAAGGAATTATACGAGAAAAGAGACCAACTGATGAAAGAATTAGGAATAGTCACTGCGGACCAAACTTTATAAATACAATTTAAAAAAACCAGAATATGAATACGTCAAAAGATCATAATGACCGTATGGCAAAACTGACATTTGCATCAGTGTATCCGCACTATGTCACAAAAGTTGAGAAAAAAAACAGGACCAAAGAAGAGTTGCATCAGGTGATTACTTGGCTAACAGGTTATGACGATAAAAAACTGCAACAACTCATTAAAGATAAAGTTACCTTTCAGGAATTCTTCAAAGGAGCTTCCATACATCCTAATGCACATTTAATCACTGGTGTCATCTGTGGCTATCGGATAGAAGAGATCGAAAACCAATTGACCAAAGAAGTAAGATACTTGGACAAGTTGGTTGATGAATTAGCCAAAGGACGTAAAATGGAGAAGATTTTGAGAGTCGAAAAATAGAATCAACAATCAGCGCACAATCAAAGTTCTTGACGTGCCATTTACCCTCAACACATAGAACCCGGCAGAGGTAGTTTCTGGAAATGCCAAACGTGTAACACCAGTAGACTCGTTAAATTGTCGGTCCGCTATCTTAATAAGTCGTCCTTGAATATCAAATAGATGAAAAGAATCCGTGGCCGTTGTATGTGTCACAAACACTTCTTTATTCCAAACAGGGTTAGGATAGACCATCATATCTTCATCAAGCGAATTGATAACAGATGAATTGAAATAAGGAATCGCAAAATCAAAGGCTTCCTTTCCGATGGCTTCACCCATCAACCGCCCAGGAATATCGTCTGCAGGTGGATGAATCCCGCCCCATATCCTCGAAAGGCTACATTGATCCGACGCATCCCGATAGGTCGCCCATTGAAGTGTAACATCGACGGAAGGGCCTTCTTCAAACACTAAAAATTCGTTTTTCTTTGCAATAAACTCACCCAACCCCCCGGGAAAGTACTCACTACCGGTGATTCGGGTCATTACCTCTGCCGCCGCACGCGAATAGGTAGAATGTCCGGACACATAACCTGCAAACGGTGGTGTTACAAAACTTGGACGTTGGTAAGGCCACCAATTGTCCGCCAATATCCAACCTACGCCTGCTTCATCTGTAGCTGTGTTTTCGATATAATCATGCCCTCGCCATGTGTAGAGCTTAATCTTTCCAACGTTTTCATTTCCATTTCCAGCCAAGGCATCGCCTGCTTGTACCACTTCAATATAGCCCTCTCGCAGTGGAATTCCATTCACATTATAATTCGGTAGGGATGCATCCGTACTCTGTCCCTGCTCTGCCATGTATCGAATGGCCGAAATAGGCCTGATATAATCATACCATCCCTTTACACCCCAAGCCGAAATGGCTGCATCGTGCATTGTGCCTCCTAAAATAAAATAGGCTTTAACGTCCCACTCCAAAGGGTCTAAAGTGTCTCCTACGCCATTCAGTTTCTTTACCAATAACGGATTGTCACTTACATAATTCAATATTGTGAACCAATGTCCTGGTGGCGTTTCAGAATTAGGCCCATCAGCCCAAAACTCCGCAAGTACACGGGTATAATCACCTCTTGGCACATATTGCGAAGCATAAGCATTACCGGTCACTGGATTTATAGCTCTTCCCTGCCCTATGTCGCCACCTTCTAGTAATTTATAAAAATTTGGGTAGTCATTGTAATTCCTAGGTAAATCATCAAAAGCAATATTTCCAATATGTTTTGGTGAAATATCCCATAGCACTCCATCGTCAGGAGATAAATGAGACCCCCAAATACTGTTTAAGGCAAAGGACCATTTATAAGCAGCATCCGAATCCACATCCGCAGAACCAATATGAGGTGGCTCGGATGGGTCGTGGTAGACTTTGTAATCATGTCCATTACGTTCATACGTTGTGCTCTCTGCATCGGTTAATGCAAAAGGCATCACATTGCCCCATTCAGGGCTTAAAAAGTTTGGAGTCGTTCCCGGAATGGTATTGCCACTTTGGTCAATAAACGTATCCAAGCTCAACGGTTGCCAACGATTAGGGTCAAGTATATCAGGATTGCCAGGCAATACGGGCGCCAATGGCGGATTGAATGGTTGGTAATAGGCATTGGTATACAACTCTGCCTCACGTGCGCCATCTCCCTGTCCATAATTGATGATTGTTTGGGCAATGTAATTGCCCAAAGCTGCGGCATTGCCATATTCATAGTTGACTCCTGTGGCCAGTTGCGTCTCATACCCTAATTGAGCCATAAGGAAATCGCATTCGGCTTTGATGCGCACAGCACTAGGTGAGTTTTGAAAACGATAGGTCAGCAGTCGATACATCGCATAACTTATGGCTTTCTTCCTTGATGCCTCGATGCTTTGGGTCGGAATAAAATCGACAAGCGCACTTGTAAACCCATGCACGTCTTTTCCTATTAAATAAGTGGTTGCCTTATCATCATAAATCGCCCACGCATCATACATTGCAATACTTGCGTGAAACAGATTTCTTGCGTGTACGGTAGGACGTGCAAAGTCACCTCTTATGGCATCTAGCAATACTTCATTCCACAACCGAGCAATGGACTTATCTGCAGGCACATTGGCCAAATCCAGACTGACATCCAAGGTCACAGGTAAACTAGAACAGGTACCATTCGATTCAACAACCGAAACAGAACCAGTTGCGCCAATGCCCCACCGAACAGAAATAGCACTCGTTCCCTGACCATCCAAAAGTTCACCACCATTAACCGTCCAAGTGGTGATGGACGTATCTGGCATGTTATACGTGTAAGTTTCCGTTCGATAAAAACCAGAAGTTGATGCGCCTGTAATAGCTGTTGGCGGCAGATACGTACACGTTCCATTATCTAAAGTAGCCTCCGGATTATAACTACACGATGCGGGATCCGTACACCCATAGATTTTGATACTAGGTTGAATGTCCATGACAGAATAGCCTTGACCCTCAATGGCTTTAATTGTGGTATCCGCATCCAAATTTTGAAATGTTTCTACCAATCCTGAAGGCCATTTGATTTGCAATGAAGCAATGTCAGTAGTACCATTCAAGCCAAAATGAACTGCCTGAAGGCTTTGTGATAAAAAACCAACACCTGTATAATTTCTTTTAAAAACCCCTTGCGTCGTTGTCAAAGTCAATTCTGTTCCTATGGCATCTCTATTGGAAACCGTTCCTTGTAGCAATACCTTAAACCAATGTAAGTCACTCACGGAATCATAATTAAGGATTTTATTTTCATAGAAAAAAGAAGTCTGGTCTGCATTGGTGACATAAATATCCAAATCGCCATCATTGTCATAGTCAAAATCCACAGCTTCGACACTCACTGTTAAATCATTAAAATTGACAGATGAGGAGGCGTCCGTAAACCCCGTCTGACCTTCAATTGCCATATTTTTAAAATAGACATTGCGCTCCGTACTGCGTTGTTGAAATTCAAAGCCATTGACAATGACTAAATCTTCGTCCCCATCCAAATCGAAATCAGCAAACCGTGTGCCCCAACCCCAACCTGTCGCAGGAATCCCATTTACAGCAGACGTTTCCGTAAAATGGTTGGCACCGTCATTTTGCAATAATACGTTCTCATCTATACCTGTGATGAACATATCAAACGCACCATCCAAATTAAAATCGCCAACAGCAATGCCCATGTCATCCATCATGTTATTGAGGCCATAACCTGTGGCTTGCTCAACAAAACTTGCCCCAGTTTGGTTGACAAATAAATGGTTCGGTTTATCGTAATCGTTGGACACGTATAAGTCCATCCATCCGTCATTATTGATATCAAATGGTACTCCGATATAACTAGGATGATGTTCAGGAACGGCTATCCCAGAAGGCGTTGTCACATTTTGAAACGTCCCATTGCCATTATTTCTGTATAAGGAATTGCTGGCACAGGCATCCCAATCATTGACAAAAATATCGAGAAAACCATCGTTGTCATAATCAAACCATGTAGCGCCCATGTTTCTACATTGATTGGTTGGAGAAAAACCAGCGGCTTGCGTCACGTCAACGAACGTCCCATCACCTTCATTATGGAACAACTGCACCTTAAATGAATGTGTAAAGAAGATATCTGGAAAACCATCATTGTCATAATCGCCCCAAGAAACGCCGTGTTTAAAACCTTTCAAACCATAAAACACATCCACATTTGCATTAAACGGCAATAGGTTTACCAAACCCGAAGCAGCAGTCACATCTGTGAACGTGCCATTGTTGTTGTTTCGTAACAATCGACTGTGGGACGCATCATTGGATGCATCATCTTGCGCCAATGCAACCACAAACATATCAAGATCATTATCACCGTCATAATCAGCTACAGCAACCCCATTATTGTATTGAAGTGCTTGAAGACCAGAGATGGCTTCAATACGTTCAAAGGTTTGTGCAAGAAGAGAAGTGCCAAGACTTGAGACAGCAAACAAAAAAGCAGCAACAAGTTGACTGTAAGGTAATTTTACTCCCACAATAACATTTTTTTTATAAATATATGAATTCGCGGTTAAATAAAGACAAACTTGAAAAACAATTGATTCGGCTTTTAAAAAAAAGCGTTTTTACTGTATTTTTCCTATTTTTATAGAATGAAAAACTTCTTGCTCATAACACTTCTTCTCCTAATGGTTTTTTCTTGTGCAAATCAAGAACCAGTTCAAGATAACATTGTTCCAATCAATTGGAAAAAAAGATCTGCTCAACTCAATCCAGCAGATAGCCTAGAGCAAGGCAGCAGTTATTTGGCAGTTTATTCCACTATCTACAGTGTTACGGAACATCGTGTCATCAACCTAACAGTCACCGTTAGCCTGCGTAATATCAGTTCTACAGACACCATCTACATAAGCAAAGCGGACTATTACAATACTGAAGGTGATTTAATCCGTTCCTACCTCAAATCCCCGATTTACTTAAAACCTTTGGAAACCATCGAAATTGTCATCAATGAAAAAGACACACATGGAGGAAGTGGCGCCAATTTTATATTTGATTGGTCACGCAAAGAAGGCTATTTGGATCCTGTTTTTGATGCTGTGATGATTTCAACCTCTGGTCAGCAAGGCATTTCATTCACTACCCAAGGGATTACGCGATAAGACATTACTTTAATCAAATTCACATTCACTTTCAAATGGGCGTGTATCTTTTGTTTGGGGCTAAATTTATTTTTAGAATAAAACTATAGTTAAAATAATTATATTAGCCCTCCAAATTAAACCGATAAACCTCATATGTCTTACAGAATTGTCACTACCATCATTATTGCTTTATGTGCTCTAAACACCCTTAAAGCCCAACCTAGGGAAGGTAAATTTATCAATGCTTCCATAGGATATGGACTAACCGACCCTTATGATGAACTCGAAGTAAATGGCTCCGGGTTTTATGCTCAAGGCGAATATGTTTGGACTTTTAGTAGATGGATAGGAGTGCGTCCTTACGCAGGAGTTTTATTTACCTCACCGGCAAATAATGCCTTTGAAAATGATGAAATAGAATATAAGGTAACGACCAATGCATTCATGTTTGGCGGAAAAGTGCGCTTTGCTGCTCCGATTCCTTATGTCGCACCTTTTATTGAGTTAGGTATTGGAGGTTCCGTTGGTTCATTTGTCACGCATACGCCTCTTTCCGATAAAGAGGAAAAAGGATTGATTATGCATATCCCTTTCAGTGTCGGATTGGCAATAGGGCGCGACCATACATATGAAGTAGCGTTCACGTACTACTATCATGATACCGTGAAGCAGTTCGGAGGCGCCATAGCTTTCGGAATGGCATTCCCTCTAGAATAGATTTTTCAAAAAATTATTGTTCAAGGTGTAGAATTGGAAACCTGAAGGAGTTTCCCGTTATAGTACTTATGACCATTAATGGCAAAGTTTGAAATATAGTCTGCCATTTCTATTGCAGTCGTAGGCGCTTCGTAACCAGGAAAAGCTTCTGCCAACATCTCAGTTTGCACAGCCCCAAGAGCCAATACGTTAAAAGAAATGCCAGAATCCTTATATTCTTCAGCCAGTAACTCTGTTAATGTAATCACGGCTGCTTTGCTACTACTATAAGCCGCCAATCCAGGAAACTTGAGACTTCCTTGTACACCACCCATAGAGCTAATGGTTACTACGTGACTTTCCTTTCTCATGAATGGCAATACGATTCTTGTCAACTCTGCAACTCCAAAAACATTCGTCCTATATACTTCTTCAAAATCATCAAATCTCGTTTTTGAAAAAGGTTTATTTAGTAATGTCCCCGCATTATTGATTAATATGTCTACATGATGCCATTCTGAAGCAACAAAATCATCAACTTTTTGGTAGGCGTCCGAGTCCCCTAAATCAAAAGGAAACGTTACAATGTTTTTTAGTTTTAAGGATTTAATCGGGTTCTCATTGCGAGACAAAGCCAATATTTTATGACCCTGTTTGGCAAACAATTTGACCAATTCATATCCTATTCCTCTGCTCGTACCCGTAATAATGATGTGCTTACTCATTCATTTTTATTTCGTCCGTTGCGGTATTACTCATTGCTTCAAAAGCTGGAATCATTTTGTTCACCAAGCTTGCCATAAACTCATAATCCATTTTATCAGCTTCGTCCCCTACCTTATGATAATGATCAAAATTTGTAAAATCAAACGTCGAAATGGCATGACAGGGTTTATTGAATTCCTTGTAAAAAGAATAATTATCAGAACGGTAAAACAACTGAAACTCTTTGGCTTTGGGCAGAAGTCCCAATAAATTGTACCCAACATATTCATTCATTTTTGGAGCCATATTAGATAAGTCAAAACCAGTAAAATAAGCATCATAATCTTTATCAACCATAGGCACACCAATCATCTCAAAATTAATCATTGTGTAAACATTGATGTTTTTCTCCTTTAGCTTTTCGGCTAAATGTTTGGAACCAAGAAGACCCATTTCTTCTCCTGAATACAACGTAAACATGATACTACGCTTGTTGTTTTTCTTTTTAGCAAAATATCTGGCCATCGCCAAGACCGCGGCTGTTCCCGTGGCATCATCATTTGCACCATTCGCGATAGAGTCATTCTCTACAGGCTTTCCAAATCCAATATGGTCATAATGAGCTCCGAGAATGATAACCTCTTTTTTTAATTCAGGATCACTTCCTTCTATGAAACCTATCACATTAAAGGCCTTTTTTCCTTTGGCATCGTAAAGATCCCGATAGGTTTCAAAATAAGGCTTCACATTATAAGTCTTCAATTTGTTTTCAATGAACACTGCTGCTTTTTCGATTCCCTCGCTTCCNNATGTTTCAACAACTTTTGATTTACAACCGATGATTAAAAAAAGAGTTAAAATGAATAGATATTTTTTCATTATTTGTTTTTTTAAAGAAGTCTAAAGATAAAAAAATCCTGCATTAAGCAGGATTCAATTCTGTATTTTTAAAATTACATTTTTATACCAACATTGTTATTGGATTTTCAATATATCCTTTCAAGGTCTGTAAAAACTGTGCTCCTGTTGCACCATCAACGGTTCTGTGGTCGCAAGCCAAACACAACTTCATTGTATTTCCAACAACTATTTGACCATTTTTTACAACTGGTTTTTCAACGATTGCTCCAACAGAAAGAATCGCCGAATTCGGTTGATTGATAATAGAAGTAAAGCTTTCGATTCCGAACATTCCGAGATTGGAAACGGTAAAGGTACTTCCTTCCATTTCGTCTTGCTTCAGTTTTTTGTTTCTGGCTTTTCCAGCAAAATCCTTAACTGCAGCACCTATTTGAGGCAAACTTTGCTCATTTGCAAACTTAACAACCGGTACTACTAATCCGTCCTCAACTGCAACAGCAACACCGATATGCACATGATTATTCAAGCGCATTTTATCTGCAAACCATTGTGAATTTACTTGCGGATGCTGTTTTAAAGCCAATGCGCAAGCTTTTACAATCATATCATTAAATGAAATCTTTGTATCAGGAATTGAGTTGAATTGCTCTCTAAAAGCAATGGCGTTTGCCATGTCAAACTCCACGTTTAAGTAATAATGTGGCGCTGAAAATTTAGAATTGGTCAATGCTTTGGCAATTGCTTTACGCATTTGAGAATTTGGTTTCTCCTCAAAATCCTCTTGACCAGCAGGAACAAATTTTCCAACAGTCGCAGGCGAACTTGCACCAGGTGTAAAGTTTTCGATGTCACGTTTTACGATGCGACCATGCTCACCAGATCCTTTTACTTGAGAAAGGTTGATACCTTTTTCGTCTGCCATTTTTTTGGCCAATGGAGAAACAAAGAGCCTTGAGCCATCAGATGATGAACTTGAAGTTGATGTTTCTTGTTTTTCTTTAGGTGTTTCTTTCGAGGATTCTTTTTCAGCTTCTTTTTTACCAGAATCTGAACTTACTTTTTTTGGAGATTCATCCTTTTTTTCAGAGCCACCTACTTTAAAGTTTTTAGCGATCCCAGAAACGTCTGTTCCCTCTGGTCCGATGATAGCCAATAGCGAATCAACTTTTGCGGATTCACCTTCTTTCAATCCAATATACAGCAACGTCCCAGATTGAAATGATTCAAACTCCATGGTCGCTTTATCGGTTTCGATTTCTGCAAGAATATCACCCTCTTCTACTTTGTCGCCAACTTTTTTCATCCAAGAGGCAACAGTTCCTTCTTCCATAGTATCGCTCAAACGAGGCATGGAAACTACAGTAACACCTTCAGGCACCTCAACATCTTTTGACGATTCAGAATCATTTGATTCATTTTCTTTTGACGTTTGCTTCTCTTCCTTTTTATCTTCAGAATCTGTTTTAGACTCTTCTTTACTTTCTTTCTTATCTTTTGAGCTTCCGCCTTTTACCAAATCGGAAATATCTTCTCCTTCATTTCCAATGATTGCTAATAGTTCATCAACTTTAGTGGTCTCTCCTTCCTTAATGCCAATATACAATAGGGTTCCTTCATAGAAAGATTCAAAATCCATGGTTGCCTTATCAGTTTCGATCTCAGCAAGAATATCACCTTCCTTTACTTTATCTCCAACTTTTTTCAACCAAGTTGCGACAGTACCTTCTTCCATTGTGTCGCTCAAACGAGGCATGTTTATGATTTCTGCCATAGCTTATAGTTTGTGTTGTATAAATGGATAATCTTCTTGTTCGTAAACCACATCGTACATAACGTTTTTCTCTGGATAAGGAGATTCTTCTGCAAATTTTTCACATTCTGCAACCAAGTCTTTCACTCGCTTGTCGATGACTTCGATATCCTCTTCGGTCGCATATTTTTCTTCCAAAAGAATATCCTTGACTTGTGTAATTGGATCTATCTTTTGGTATTCTGCGACTTCTTCTTTCGTTCTGTAATGTTGTGCATCACTCATGGAGTGTCCTCTATATCGATAGGTTTTCAATTCCAAGAATGTTGGCCCATCACCTCTACGAGCTCTTTGGATAGCTTCATCAAAAGCTTCTGCCACTTTCACTGGATTCATTCCATCAACTGGTCCGCATGGCATTTCGTAACCCAAACCAAGTTTCCAAATATCGGTATGGTTGGCCGTTCTTTCTACAGATGTTCCCATGGCGTAGCCGTTGTTTTCACAAACAAAAACTACCGGAAGTTTCCATAACATTGCCAAGTTAAAGGTTTCGTGAAGCGACCCCTGTCTAGCAGCACCATCTCCAAAACAGCATAAGGTTACAGCATCGCTACCGTGATATTTATCACCAAAAGCAATCCCGGCACCCAATGGAATTTGACCTCCAACAATCCCATGACCACCATAAAATCGGTGTTCTTTTGAAAAAATGTGCATTGAGCCACCAAGTCCTTGAGATGTTCCTGTTCCTTTTCCGTACAATTCAGCCATCACCCGTTTTGGATCTACACCCATCCCGATAGGTTGAACATGGTTACGATAGGCAGTTATCATTTTGTCTTTTGTCAAGTCCATAGCGTGCAAAGCGCCTGCTAAAATGGCCTCTTGACCGTTATATAAGTGAAGAAATCCTCTTACTTTTTGTTGAATGTAAACGGCGGCCAGTTTGTCTTCAAACTTGCGCCAAAACAACATATCCTCATACCACTTCAGGTAAACCTCTTTTGTTATTTTCTGCATTAGTGACGTCAATTAAATAGAACGAATAACAAAAGTAATACTTTAACCACTAATGAAAAAACCGAAAATCGTAAAATTTCTACGAAATCGTTATAGGAAAGATTTATCAAACATCAAAGGAAGTAGGTTCGACAATGAATTTGATTTAACAACTTTACCTGTTTCCCCCATAAAGTAAATCTCGATAGGGGCATCTTGTTTTACCTCATATTCTGCTATCGATTGTCTGCACGCACCACATGGTGGAATTGGGGACGCAGTGTCATTGTGAATTGAACCAGCAATAATGGCCATTCTCACTATTTTAGCATTTGGAAATTGTGCGCCCGCATAAAAAATGGCTGTCCGTTCGGCACAAAGCCCAGAAGGATAAGACGCATTCTCCTGATTACTGCCTGTGATAATGTCTCCATTGTCCATCAAAAGTGCCGCTCCTACCAAGAAATTGGAATAAGGCGCATACGCTTTTAAACGGGCTTCCTTTGCCTTTTCCATTAAGGATTTAACATCATTTGGTAATTCTTCAAAATTTTCGAAAACATCTAGGGTTGATTCTATTTTTACCGTTTTCATACTTGAAATTATAGTTAGGCAGAAATTACTTTAGACAAAAAAACTATTGCTTTTAATTAAAACAATAGTCTTTGTCGTTATTAATGTCATTTGATTCTAGTATTCATCATATTCGCCATCTCCAAAATTGAAGGTCAATGAGAAACGTAATGTATTTTCTAAAGGACTCTGAATTTTGGATGCAGAGAACAAATAAGACAAATCGATATTGATGGTTGTGTATTTAAATCCTGCCCCAAGCGCAAAAAACTTACGAGCTCCTTTATCTTCACTTTCATTAAAATACCCGGCCCTAAAAGCAAAAGAATCTTGATATTTATATTCAGCACCCAAAGCCCAAGTAAACTCTTTCAATTCTTCATTGAAACCTCCGGGAGCGTCCCCAAAAGATTGAAAAATTCCTTTCACGAAACTTACATCGTTGGATTTTCCTTCTACAATAATTGTAGGCTCATTAGGGTCTTGCTGGCCATTTGGTTCTGTATCGCCTTCTTGAACAGTATCCACAAATCCTAAAATCGGAGGTGTTGGCACCAACAATTTAGTCACCTCTGCCGTTAAACTCAAGGTATTGTATTGATCAAAAATAAAATCAAAACCTCCACCCAATCTTAAATTAGTAGGCAAGAAGTTTTCACGACCTGCATCGTCATACTTAATGGTTGGACCTAAATTTTGAATGGCAAAACCCAATCGGGTTCTTCCATTAAAAGTATCATAGGCATTCTCTTCACTTTGATAATAACCAGAAATATCTACTGCGACTGAACTTGCTGCCTGCGCATTGGCGTCAACTGCCTGAATTCTTAAATCTGAACGCAAATAGCGCAATCCCACAGCCATAGAAAATTGCTCTGCTAAACGTAAAGAATACGACGCATCGATAGTCAATTCGTTTGGTTTTTCAACTAAAGCTTCAGAGAATTCATCCTGAACTATATCAATTTCTCCTAAACTGAAATATTTAAAGCTGACAGCAAAAGCACTTTTGTCGTTTAAGCGATTAAAGTAAGTTACATTCCCAAGGAAAATATCATTTACTAATTTGCTCAAATAAGGAGTATAACTAACACCAATACCTGATTTCGCCAATGAAAATGCATATTTAGACTGGTTCCATTGTTGCGAATAAGCATCTGCCGAAGTTGCCACACCCATATCACCCATACCCGCTGCTCGTGCATCAGAAGCTATCAATAAAAATGGAACCCCAGTAGTAATTACTGAAGATTGATTAGGAAAAACAACGGTCTCTTGTGCATTTGAAAAGTTATAAATCGATAAGGTAATTAGGGCTAAAATGTATTTTTTCATAAATTTTTTGTTCAAATTAATGTTTTTGAGGCATCAATCAATTAAGCAAATATAAATCTTTATTATAGTATTACAAGTTTTTCAATTTTTTCAACCTGTTTATTCAGTTGGTTTGAACGCACTTTTAGTTTATAAATATAAACACCTTTTCCTATTTTGTCACCAAAATCATCGCGCCCATCCCACACCATATTTCTAGACAAATTGGAGGCGCCTTCATTGCAACATCCATCAATACTAGTTTGTCCATTCAGTGTTTTGACCAATTTTCCTGAAACGGTAAATATTTGTATAGAAACGTCCAAAGGTTCAGAACTATTGTGGTTGAACCAAAATTCTGTGTAATTTATAAACGGATTTGGATAATTGAGCACATTATTGATGACCAATTCGTTGTCTTTATCATGTACAATAAATTGAATTTCAGAGATTGATGAATTATTGTAAACATCCCAAGCCTTTAAAGTAAGCGTATGTAAACCTGGGTCCAAATCTCGGAACGCATAGGACACTTTTCCATTTTGGTAGTCATCCACATCGGCTTGATAATAATCATTAAGGACGAATGGGTTTGTTTCATCCCCGTCGATAATGGCTACAATATCATGACCTATACCACTTGCCGTATTGATTCCGTTAGTATCCTGAATTTTAGCCAAAAGCGTTGGCGATTCATTGGTGATACCTCCCGTCACAAAATTTTCATCGTTCATAAACAGGTTGATGACCGGTCCAATATTATCTTCTTCGGCATTTTCATTGATGCCTCCAACCCGAATATCGAAGCTCGCACCAGCTTGGTCCTGAAGTGGATTCTCGGTCTTGGCATAAAAACTGACTTTTCCATTGCCTTCAGGAATACCAATATCTCTTGGAACGACAAAATCGAAATCAAACAAACCGTTATTAACCGTTGCTTGACCGATGAAAATTTTCTCGCCCAAGGTTTTAAAATTGAGAATAATCAATTCATTCCCAATCCTGATACCATTATTTCCCAATGTAGAGCGCTGAATTTCTTTGTCAAAAACTGTGGCTGTTAATGTTCCGTTGTAATTAGGAATGACATTACCTCCACTGTCGACAACTTCCCCCGATAATTTGACACGGCTCAATGCCTTCAACACATCGTTGTTTTGACCCACGGGCTGATCATTGATTTTAGTCAATCTAATATTAGGTTTTGGGAAAGCCAATTTCATGGCTGGATCCCCTATAAAAAATACAACCTGTTTTTGGGTAGAAATAACAGGGTCATTTTTTGCCAAACGCAAGGCTTCTGCCATGCTCGGATAATCATCGGAACCAAAAGCGAAAAGATACTTTTCTAACACTACATTAAACCCTACACCTACTGTTAGAAATATTTCTCGAGTAGTTGTAATAAGGGAAATAGAACCTCCTTGTTTGTTCCAATAAATATATTCACCGCCTGTTGGACGTTGTGGATTGTCAAACTTTGTAAATTCGCAGGTCACGGTTACAAAACAATTGAACTTACAAACATTCCGTATCTCTTGGGCATCCACCTTATCAAAAATAAATTCCGCAGCAAGGCCGTCTTCTCCTCCATGCCCAAAATAATTGACCACCAAGGCGCCAACTTCAATCGCATCCTTGATGGCTTTATTCACTTTTGGATAGCGCTCTCCACTAGAAGTAGCTTCCTGTTGATACGCATCTGAATGTATTTTGACGACATTCATAAATGGCTTTTCTGTTGCAACCTCATTCCCAATAAAATCTGTGGTGTTTTGAAGCTGTTGCTCTCCACTTTGATCGATATCATCAGAAACGACCAGAAAATTATTTCTCCAACTCCCGTAGGAACTATTTTTATGGTATAATTCGATCTTATCTACCAAATCTTTAGCTCGCTGTGGTGTATCTGCCAATATTCTTCCAACAGCAATATCTAGTTTATAGCTCGAATCGTTAGCATTTCCTTCATTTTCATCCATACATCCGTAAAAATCATCTGAAATATAGGAACTTGTTAGGCTAAAGCTATTATAACTATACCAAGAAGGAACGATATTAGTATTGTTGGATATCCTGTTTTTGTAATCATAGGACGCATCCCCAAAAAGGCATAAATATTTCAATCTACTCCCTTCTGAACTCGCATTCATATAGACATATCTTACAAAATTACGGATGGCTCCAACATCTTGCTGGCCTGAACTGAATTCGTTATAAATTTCTTTGAGCGTTACAACTTTGACATTCAGTCCGTATTGAGTTCTGTTAATTTGAGCCAAACGCTCTGCCTGTGTCACAAAATTATTGGAAGCCACAATTATGTAATCTATATCCTCAAATTGACCTTGGGCATTTTTAAAAATGGTCCCTTTTAAATTTTGATTACTAACCGCAACATTGTTGTCCCTCAATGGCTCATAATAATTTGAAGGTGTTACGGTCAAATAAGTTCTTTCCATTCCCGCTTGGGATTTAAAACTGATTGTTGAAGCACGGTCGGAATTCAACACATTGGTGACATCATATTTATTAGTGATATCCCAAATTTCTGAAACGGAAGTAGTATTGGTCATATTATACTGCACTACGCCAGATGATGTGGCTACAGATTTATTCTTAAAGAAAAATTGCTTGCCTTCAAACTTTAATAATCGGGTAGCTTCAACAGATACATAATCTAAATAGGCTATGGATGATGGATTGCCATTATTATTATAGGTTAAGGTAACGATGGCTTCTGAAGACGTCAATGGGACATTACCACTAAATCCATTACCCGTAGCTAAAGTTGTATCGGCAAACGGATTTAAAATAAGATTTGTAATTGGAGCGCCATTCAACTTAACATCCATAGTTGTCTGCACTTCTGCTGTTGCGCCAACATACACATTAAGTTTAGCGGGTTCTGTGGTTACTAAATTCGGAAAATTGAAGGTGAACATTTTTTCATTTTCAATACTAAATCGATCTCCAAACCAACGCCTTCCAATTTTGGCAATGTTAAATTCATCCACTTCATGGAATTGATAATCCTGAAATGTGTCAATCATCAAATCCGAATTTTCGGAAGGTTGCGCCATCGGCTGGATACGCTTTCCATTTCCTGAACTGATATTTACATAATAATAGGACTTATCCGTGTATGGATTCAAATTGGTGTTGATTTGGGAAACATCTACAATATTTCCTTTAGGGCCTTCCCCATAAAACAGAATATAATCTTCATTATTAAAAACTCCATCTTGCTCCCCAACAAACCTTACCGCATTTTCGGCCAAGTCGTAAGGATACGGAGTTGAATTCAAAAAAGGTAACATAGCACCGCCGTTACCATATATTTTTATTGTACGGGGATCTACATTTGTATTGGCACCCAATTGATTCAAAAAATCCTTCGTGAGTTTGAACACTCCCGATTTTTCGATATAAAATCGATACCATTGCCCCGTGCTCAACACTGAATTGACTATTGTTAATGGCGCTTGTGTCGCACTGCTTCTGTTTGCAGATGTATTGTAACTGACCGTAAAGGAGGTTATTTTTTTATAAATACCATTATCATTAATAATAGGTGTAATTTCTAAATGTATGCTACGCTTGTTTCTATCAGTTGCATTTCGAAGCGTAAATTTTGGGGTTCTTGGGATGGTATTAATTGGCAATCCTTTGAGTTCAGAATTGGTAATGGTTGCATAAACCACATTATTGAGTATCGCGGTGGATTCATTGATTTCTGCATTTGATTCCCATTCGGCAAAATATATAAGACCTGTATCATCGTTAAAACTCAAATGAGCTTTATCAAAAGATGGAACTTCAATAGTGGACAAACTAGTTTGAAACATTTTCGTACCGTCCCAAGCAATGTTAAACGTTTTTTGTTGGGAAAATAAAATGGTTTGGTTAAGAATAAAAAGTAAGAGTAAGAATTTTTTCATTTATTAAAATTCATAAGTTTGATGTGTGATAAAAACTTTCCAAAATATATCATTAATTACATCTTATTAAGCAACATATCACACCTTATAATAACGAAAACACCAAATGGTTATTATTAAAGTCTGATTTTTTATTCAAAATTACAACAATAAATAAATATTTAGTCCGTTATTGAAAAACAAAATACATCGGTAAAATGAGCAAAAATCCGTTGTTATGTTCAAAAAAAAGGATGAAATGCAACTTTTTTTTAATCTATTTCAAAAAAAATGTTGGTAATATTCCTATAATTACTATATTGCGTCACTAAATTTAACTAGCTTACTTAAAAGTATGGATATGAAAAACGTCTTAAATCTAAGGATACTATTAGCCCTAATGCTATCTTTAACCATGATTGGCTGTAAAAGATCTTCGTCATCGAACGAATCAAGAGCAACCGGATGGAACATTAATGATAAAAAAGGAGGCTTTCAATACAATAACAAATATAAAGGTCAGGAAGCTGGACCTGGGTTGGTATTTGTTGAAGGTGGTACCTTTACAATGGGTAAAGTACAAGATGACCCAATGCACGATTGGAACAATACTCCAAATCAGCAGCACGTTCAGTCCTTCTACATGGATGAAACGGAAGTTACCAATAAAATGTATTTAGAATATTTGGATTGGATTAAAAGAGTGTATCCACCGGATGATCCAAATTTCAGATTGATTTATGAAGGTGCTTTGCCAGATACCCTTGTTTGGAGAAATCGTTTAGGCTATAGCGAAATGATGACTGAAAATTACTTGCGTCACCCAGGGTATGGCGAATATCCTGTAGTAGGTGTTACTTGGATACAAGCCGTTGAGTTTTCTAACTGGAGAACCGACAGAGTCAATGAACTTAATCTAGAGGAAGCAGGCTATATTAAAAGAGATGCTCGTTTAAGTGAAGATATTACTTCTGATTCCAACTTTAATACAGATACCTATATCAATGCACCAAGTGAAACTTATGGTGGCAATTCTGATATCTTGGAAGGTGGCAGAAGAAAACCTCAAACCAATGCAGCCGGTGAGCCAATGAACGTATATGCTACCAGAGAAACTGGTATTATTTCACCTAAATATCGTTTACCATCAGAGGTAGAATGGGAATATGCAGCACTTGGTTTAAATGAATTAAGAAACTATAATGCCATCAGAGGTCGTAAAAAATATCCTTGGAGCGGGCAATACACACGTTCTGGAAAAAGAAAAACCAAAGGTGACCAATTGGCCAACTTTAAACAAGGCAAAGGAGATTACGGCGGAATTGCAGGCTGGTCAGATGACGGTGCAGATATAACCAATGCCGTGATGTCTTATGAGCCAAATGATTTTGGTCTTTATGATATGGCTGGTAACGTGGCAGAATGGGTAGCTGACGTTTATCGACCAATTGTTGACGATGAGTTCAGTGATTTTAACTACTATCGTGGAAACGTTTACACTAAAAACGCCATCAATGAAGATGGAACTGTTAAAGTTGTAACTTCTAGCGACATCGTTTATGATACATTGAGTAATGGTCAAATTGTAGCCAGAAATTTACCTGGTGAAATTCTTCAAGTGCCTATAACTGAAGATGACGCGTTCCAAAGAACTAATTTCAGTAAAAGCGATAACCGTAACTTTAGAGATGGAGATAAGAGATCGTCCCGTCAATATAGCGGTAATTTTAATGAGGAGGATGAGGCAGACGTTTCAGAAACCAATAAAATGTACAATTCTCCACAGAACAAAATCGAAAAAGATTCTATGGGCAATGTTATTAAAACCTATGATAAGTCTAACGATAGAACATCGTTGATTAACGATAATGTAAGAGTTTACAAAGGTGGTTCTTGGAAAGATAGAGCATATTGGATTGACCCAGCGCAACGTCGTTATTTCCCACAAGATATGGCTACGGATTACATCGGGTTTAGATGTGCAATGTCTAGAGTAGGTTCAAAATCTGAAGCTAAAAATAAATCAAGGAATTAAATAAATTAATTTTAATATAATATTAAAAGTCCTGACCATTTGTGTTGGGACTTTTTTTATTACATTTATTTCATGGATATACAGTCTATTTACACATACTTTCTTCAATGCAGCTCCGTCTGCACAGATACGAGGAAAATCGAGCAAAACTCAATGTTTTTTGCTCTTAAGGGTGATAATTTTAATGGCAACACATTTGCACAACAAGCACTTGAAAAAGGCGCTAGTTATTGCATCATTGATGATAAGGCTTATGAAGCCGAACGCTGTATTCTAGTGAATGATGTGCTGCAAACACTACAACAACTTGCCACCTATCATAGAAATCAACTCCTGATACCAATTATTGCACTTACAGGAAGTAATGGCAAGACCACAACCAAGGAATTGATAAATGCTGTTTTATCTAAAAAGTTTAAAACTACGGCAACCGTTGGCAATCTGAACAATCATATTGGGGTTCCGTTGACGCTTTTGAGCATGACGGATAAAACAGATATTGCCATCATAGAAATGGGAGCCAACCATCCAAAAGAAATTGAACTCTTATGCAATATCGCACAACCAGATTATGGATTAATCACCAATTTTGGGAAAGCACATCTAGAAGGCTTTGGGAGTGTAGAAGGTGTCATTAAAGCGAAATCAGAATTATATGACTATCTAAAAAATCATCAAAAAACCATTTTTGTAAATGAAAATGATGATATACAAGTGAAACAGACTTTGCATTATGAAAATGTGTACCATTTTGGATTGATTACATCCGTTGATGCAATGGTCGAACTTATCAGCTCACAACCTTATGTAACAATTAAATATAACGACGCGACTATCAAAAGCCAATTGACAGGCATGTACAATTTTAATAATATCGCTGTCGCAATTGGAGTGGGTTCTTATTTTAAAGTCGATTCAGATGAGATTGTATCAGCAATTGAAAGTTATAATCCTACAAACAATCGTTCCCAGCTTATCGAAAAGGGCAGCAATTCAATCATTATGGATGCCTACAATGCCAATCCCACGAGTATGATGGCCGCTCTTGAAAACTTTAAACAGTTGAATAAGGAAAATAAAGTCCTATTTTTAGGTGATATGTTCGAATTGGGTGAAACTGCTGAAAGTGAGCATCAATACATAGTCAATTATCTTCAAGAAAACAATTTGGGCAACACATTCCTTATTGGAAAAAATTTCTTTAAAACCACTTCAAACGGCTCAGCCATTCAAAAATTTGAAACTTTTGATGATTTAAAACATGAATTGCAAAGACATCCCATTGAAAACAAATTTATGCTCATCAAAGGATCAAGAGGTATGGCTTTGGAACGAATTTTAGAACTTCTATAAAGAAAAAACCATTCATATTCTGAATGGTTTTTTGTGGTCCATACTGGATTCGAACCAGTGACTTCCACGTTGTCGACGTGACACTCTGAACCAACTGAGTTAATGGACCTGGTAGTTATCAAAAAAGTTCACACAAATGTATGAACTTTTTCTCAAATTGTGGGCGATGAGGGGTTCGAACCCCCGACCCCCTCGGTGTAAACGAGGTGCTCTGAACCAGCTGAGCTAATCGCCCTTCGTTATCGGACTGCAAATATAAATTAGTTTTTGATTTCCCAAAAGGTTTTTCGAAAAAAAATTAAATAATTTCTGCCACCACAAATGTACTTCCTCCAACGTAAATCAAATCATTTTTGGTAGCATGAAGTTTTGCTGTTTTAAAGGCCTCTTTCACACTGGAATATGAATTTCCTATAAAACCATTCAACATAAATTGATGGCGTAACTCTTCAGCATCCAACCCTCTTGGAATACTTGGTTTACAGAAATAATAAATAGCATTTTTTGGCAACAATGGAATTATGGAATCCACATCTTTATCATTGACAACTCCAAAGACCATATGTAATGTATTATAATTCTCATCTTTTAGTTGCTCCATTACATAATTTAGGCCCTCTTTATTATGGGCTGTATCGCAAATAATTTTTGACTGCTCTTGAAGTATTTGCCAACGCCCCTTTAATCCTGTATTTTTCACCACATTGAGCAGGCCATTTTTTATATGCTCCTCTGAAATATCGAACTCTTTATCTTTTATCACTTTGATGGTTTGAATTACAGTCCTAATATTTTTTTGTTGATAGTTACCTTTTAAGTCAGATTCAGGAATTGCCAAAATTTCTTTGTCTGCAAAATAAATTTTGGAATTATTCTTTTTTGCCAATTCATTAAAAACAAATCCTGTTTCTGGTTGTGTTTCTCCTATAACAACCGGAACATTTGATTTAATAATACCTCCTTTCTCACCTGCAATTGCCTCAAGGGTTGTCCCCAAGAATTGTGTATGGTCCAAGCCAATATTCGTAATTACAGAAACCAATGGAGTGATAATATTGGTAGAGTCTAGACGACCTCCCATGCCCACTTCAATGATGGCAATATCTACCTTTTCTTTTGAAAAATAATCAAAAGCCATTCCAACGGTCATTTCAAAGAAAGACAATGAATTGGACTCAAAAAAACCATGATGCTTTTCAATGAAATCTATTACAAATGGTTCACTGATTTCTTTACCATTGATTTTGATGCGTTCTCTAAAATCTTTTAAATGGGGTGACGTATATAATCCGACTTTGTAACCAGCTTCTTGAAAAATAGACGCCAACATATGACTCGTTGAGCCTTTTCCATTAGTTCCGGCGACATGAATGCTTTTGAAGTCGTTTTCGGGATGATTGAGGTAATCTGCTAATTGATAGGTATTGTCTAGATTAGCTTTATAAGCAGTTTTACCTTGATTTTGATACATTGGTAACTGCTGAAACATCCAGTTGACTGTATCTTGATAGGTCATTTATTGAGTTACGCTGAAATCGATTTTTACATACCCTATTTGAGTTGCAGGTGCTTTGGAGTCAGCAGGCCATTTGTAGGTTAATGCAGTCCTTTTTGCTGCATCATAAAGACACAAATCACCAGTAGTTCCTTTTTTTCCAGGTATGGCATTTATGACTCGGCCTTCTCTATTCACATGAATTTCTACAACCACACGCCCTTCTTCATCACAATCCGGAAGTACTTTTCCGTTGGTTGGCTTACCGCGTCCATTCAATCCATAACCAGTTCCATTGCCACCACTTCCAGTTCCAGGTTGACCAAAATAACTTGGTGCATAAGGATCACCATCCAATTGTCCTTTATCACCTGGTTTTCCGTCGTTACCTTCACCGCCAGTGGTTTTGCCGTCAGATTTACTCACACCACCAATCATTGCGTCGATTTTTGCCTTTTTATCAGCTTCTTCCTGACGTTTTTTGGCTTCGGCAGCTTCTTTGGCCTTCTGAACTCGTTCTGCTTCTGCTTTTATCCTGGCTTCTTCTTTAGCTTTTGCATCAGCCGCTTTTTTCTGCTCTTTTATCGCAATTGCCTCATCATTATCTGCCGTCAGGACTTTTTCGGCGGGTTTTTCTGATTTGTTGGGTTCCGTTTTTGTTTCTTCAACCTTCGTTTCTTTCACCTTAGGCTGTTCAACAATGTCTCTTGGCTCAGATTTAACAGGCTCTAAGGGTTGCACCTCTCCACTACCAACTTCAGAATTACCAAAATTAACCGCAACACCATATTCTAATGGCGGATCCATATACGGAGGTCCTACCACGAATAGCAGCAACAGCATTATCACTAGTATGAGTGTAGTGATCTTTGCAGAATTACGTTCATGTTGGGTTTCTAAATATTTCATCTTAATCGTTTGGCTTTACAGCCAAAATCACTTTAAATTTATTTCTGTTGGCAATGTCCATCACCTTAACCACATGCTCAACAGCTACTGACTTGTCCGCTCTCAATACTATGGTTGGCTCTTCTTTGTTTTCCAAAAGTGTTTTCAACTCCATTTCCAACATACTTTCACCTACCAATTTTTGGTCAATGTAATAGGTCAGATTCTCTTTGATGCTGACAGCTACCGACTTTTTATTTTCGGTTTTCCCACTTGCCTTAGGCAGCAAAATGTCAATCGCACTTGTCGTCACCAATGTAGAAGCAATCATAAAAAATATCAACAACAGAAACACAATGTCCGTCATTGATGACATATTGAATTCTGGCGTTACTTTATTTCTTCCTCTTAAATTCATTAAATAGGCTCGTTTAAGTGATCCAAAAATTCCAATGAATTCGCCTCCATTTGATACACAACCTTATCTGTTTTTACTACTAAATGGTTATAGGCCATGTAGGCTATAATTCCGACAATCAAACCAGCTACGGTAGTAGTCATCGCTGTGTACAAACCACTCGCTAGTACATCCATTTGAATCGTCCCTCCTGCGTTTGCAAGTTCAAATATTGCCAATATCATACCAACTACTGTACCAAGAAAGCCGATCATTGGTGCAACACCAGATATAGTGGCTAACATACTGACATTTTTCTCCAATCCATAAATTTCCAATCTGCCAGCATTTTCAATTGCCGTATTGATATCTTCCAATGGTTTTCCAATTCGGCTGATACCTTTGTTAATCAATCTTGACACTGGGGTATTGACTTGTGCACATAATATTTGAGCAGAGTCTGTTTTCCCATTTGAAACGTGGTCTTTTATTTGGTTCATAAAATTTGAATCAATTTTTGAAGCAGCCTTAATAGCAAACAGACGTTCAAAATAAATATAAAGTGCCACGAACAGTAAGACAAACAAAATGCCTATAATGACCATTCCTGCTGTGCCGCCACTTCCAATCAACTCGATAATGGAAAGCGTTTTCTCTACTGGCTCTTCAGTTGGAATCGCTTCAACCGCATCTTGCATATTAGCTAATAATATCATATAAAATATTGGTTTAATTAGTGTACTAACGTTTGAAATTCAACTTAAGTATATCAACTTATAATTGTTCTTGTAAACATAAAGGTTGCTGCTCCTGCCAAAAATCCGATAAGAGCTAACCATGAAATTTTCTTTAAATACCAAAAGAAATCTATTTTTTCCATTCCCATGGCCACAACGCCTGCCGCAGAACCAATGATGAGCATGCTGCCTCCTGTTCCGGCGGAATACGCCACAAAATGCCAAAGCTCATTATCAATTGGTTCCGAGAACATTCCTAAACTGGCAGCAACCAATGGAACGTTGTCAATCACTGCGGATGCAACACCCAACATCAAAATAACTAAATCTGAAACGCCTTTTTCTTCATATGCATAATGTATTTCTGTCCCTAGCATCGGCATATGGTCTTGTAATGTTGTAGCAAATTCAAAAAGAATCCCAAGTGATTCTAAAGCCGCTACAGCCATTAAAATTCCAAGGAAGAACAAAATACTTGGCAACTCGATTTTTGACAAAGATGCATGAACAGGGCTATGACTGCCATGTGAGTCCTCCTCCGATGCGTTTGGATCCGAAATGGTGAATTTTGAACTGCTATACATTTCCGCAAAAATTGCGACCACACCCAGTGAAAGCATCATACCAACATAAGGTGGTAAATGTGTAATGGATTTGAAAATAGGAACAAAAACTATAGCTCCCAATCCTAAATATAACATGGTAGAACTAAATTTGTTTTTAGGCAAATCATCCACTTCTTCTTCAGTATCCAAATTTCCTTTAAAAATTGGCATAAAAGACGCTATGACGGTTGGTAAAGCCATGCAGACAACAGCAGGTAAAAACAAATAGACGAACAAATGACTTGTCGTAACCTTTTTAGCAATCCACAGCATAGTAGTAGTGACATCTCCTATTGGAGACCAAGCACCACCTGCATTAGCGGCGATGATTATAAGTCCTGCATACCAAAGTCGCATATTACGGTCTTTTACAATTTTCTGAAGAATGGAAATCAAGACGATTGTAGCTGTAAGGTTATCAATAATAGCAGATAAAACGAATCCTAAGATCGAAAATATCCAAAGGATTTTTATTTTTTTCTTGGTTTTGACGAAATTTTTTATCGTTGAAAATCCATCAAAATAATCAATGATTTCAACAATGGTCATGGCACCTAAAAGGAATACCAATATTTCTGCAGTTTTCCCAAGATGATGCAATAGGGTTTCTTCCATCAAATGAAGTTTTTCCTCATGCACCATCGACCCAAAATTTTCTAAAAGATTATGGTTGGCTGAATCAAACCAATGTGGAAATGAATCCAGTCCCAATGAAATCAACGCCCAACTTATCGCCATCATGACAAGAGCGGGGATTAGTTTATCAATTTTAAGATTATGCTCCAATGTAATGGCCAAATAGCCAAAAACAAATACTAAAATAATTACGGTTTCCATAAATTATGATGTTATATAAGCTGACTTAATGCTATTTCAAAAGCAGTTTCGCTAATTCCTGTTTTACTATTGTTTTTATTATAAACTTGTTTAATTGCCTGTTTAATTCTGTTGGATGTATCACTAAAAATGGCATCATCGGTCATTTGCACTTTCTGTTCCATAAAATAAGCAAACACCCTTGCCATCCCACAGTTGGAAATAAAATCAGGGATTAAACTGATTTTCTTGTCCGTATATTCCATGATCGGTCCAAAAAAGATTTCTTTGTCAGCAAAAGGCACATTGGCTCCACACGAAATAACTTCCAAGCCTGTATCGATCATTTGGTCAATTTGCTGCTTGGTAATCAATCTTGATGCCGCACAAGGTGCAAAAATCTCCGTTTCCAAAGACCAAATTTTTTGATTTATGACTTCAAAAGGAATAAGATGGTCACTAATAAGCGTGTTTCCTGTCTTATCTAGATACAAGTCTGTTATTTCTTCAAACGTAAAACCTTCTTCTTTAATCAACCCTCCAACAATGTCAATGATACCGACCACTTTTGCTCCCATTTGTGCTAGATAAAATGCGGCTGCGGCTCCAACATTTCCAAATCCCTGAACGATAGCACGTTTTCCAATTACCGATTCGCCTCGAACATCATAAAAATGTCTTACTGCTTCTGCAACGCCATACCCAGTGATCATATCAGCCACCGTATATTTACGTCGAACATCAGGAGAATATTTTGGATTCTCAATTACTTTGATGACTCCATGACGTAACTGACCAATTCTGTTAATTTTATCCGCTTGGGTTGGTTTAAAGTGCCCTTCAAAAACACCCTCCTGTGGATGCCAGACACCGCTTTCTTCAGTAATTGGAATTACTTCATGGATTTCATCAACATTCAAATCGCCCCCGGTGCCATAATAACTTTTTAATAAAGGAGATACTGCATTATACCAGCGTTCCAAAACCCCCTTTTTTCTTGGGTCATGCGGATCAAAATTAATACCAGATTTAGCCCCTCCAATCGCTGGTCCAGAGACCGTAAATTTCACCTCCATTGTTTTTGCAAGCGACAATACTTCATTCATATCCAACCCTTTCCGCATTCGAGTTCCACCACCAGCCGCTCCTCCTCTTAAGGAATTAATGACTGTCCAGCCTTCGGCTTCGGTTTCTGGATCTTTCCAATTAAATATAATTTCGGGTTCTTTGTCTTCGTACTTTTGAAGTAAATCTTTCATTTGTGGTAATTCTGTAACAAATATAAAAAACTAAAAATCCATAAAGATTAATTTTGCAATAATTTTATGGACAATATATTTTGCCTGAAGAATGGTTTTTATTGGCTCCCGTAACACTGCTCAAACAATTCACTTCATTGCGCAGCTTTAAAACTCCCAAAAAACCAAAAATCAGAGCTTCCTTGAATTCTATAATTTTTTTATCTGGAATTTGAATAGTATTACTTGTGTGAACTTTGAGACGCTCTATCAAAAAATCATTGTAAGCCCCACCTCCAGTAATTAAAACGGAAGCATTGGCTTTCTTGTTCAATTCCTTGGTGATTTGAACTGAAACATGTTCAACGAAGGTTCTCAAAGCATCTTCAGTTGCAAGTTGAAATGAATCAATCAACGGAAAAATTTCTATTTGTACCCATTCCAATCCAAGGGATTTTGGAAATTGTTGGCTGTAAAATGATAGCGAATTTAATGCATCTAATAATTTGTGGTTAATTTTTCCTGTTGAAGCAAGTAACCCTTTATCATCAAAATCTAATCCTCTTTGATTTATATAATGGTTCAAGACAATATTAACAGGGCAAATATCATAAGCGATTCTTTTGTTATCAATTTCCAATGAAACATTTGCAAAACCGCCAAGATTCAAACAAAATTGATAATCCGAAAACAACAGTCTGTCCCCTATTGGGACCAAAGGCGCCCCTTGCCCACCCAGCACAACATCGTCCACTCTAAAATCACACACCACTTTTTGATGTATTAAGGAAGCTAACTTTGGCAAATTACCGATTTGATACGTTAATCTATTTTGAGGTTGGTGCAAAGCAGTATGACCATGAGAGCAAACCGCATCTAGATTGGATAGCTCATTTTTTTTGATGAATTGATTTATCACCGCACTTAAATAAACCATATAATCTTCGTCCAGTTTCTGCAAATCTTGAATAGATAAAGAAGTTAAATTCTTCAATTTATGAAACCAATCTGCAGGGTATGAAATGGTTTCGGATTGATGGATTTCAAATTCCCATTTCTCATTAAATGCAAACTTTAGGTTTGCCAAATCCAACCCATCAAGGGAAGTTCCGGACATGACACCGATAACGTTATATTGATTCTTTATCATATCGGTAAAACTACAAATCCTTCTTGAAATAATTCTACGAAAACGTTATCTTTGCCATCATTTTTTTATCAAATCAACAATAAAATACTTTATGGACTTTAAGCTTACAGAAGAACATCTAATGATACGCGACGCTGCTCGTGATTTTGCACAAACAGAATTACTTCCGGGTGTTATAGAACGTGATAATGAACAAAAATTCCCGCAGGAACTCGTAAAGAAAATGGGACAACTTGGTTTTATGGGAATCATGGTCGATCCAAAATACGGAGGAAGCGGTATGGATGCTATATCTTATGTGTTGATAATGGAAGAGCTGTCTAAAATCGATGCTTCCGCTTCGGTAATTGTTTCTGTTAACAATTCATTGGTCTGTTATGGGCTGGAAGCGTTTGGTAATGAAGAGCAAAAACAGAAGTATTTGACCAAATTGGCTACTGGAGAATTTGTTGGNNAAAGGAGACCATTACCTTATTAATGGAACCAAAAACTGGATAACGAGCGGAGGACGTGCAGATGTTTATTTAGTTATTGCTCAAACAGATAAGCATAAAGGCTCTCATGGTATCAATGCTTTTATAGTAGAAAAAGGCACGCCTGGTTTTGATATAGGCCCTAAAGAAGACAAATTAGGAATCAGAGGAAGTGACACGCACACGCTTCAGTTTAATGATGTAAAAGTCCCTAAAGAAAACAGAATTGGTGAAGACGGGTCTGGATTTAGATTTGCCATGAAAACTTTATCTGGAGGACGCATCGGTATTGCAGCACAAGCTTTGGGAATTGCTTCTGGTGCGTATGAATTAGCTCTAAAGTATAGTAAAGAACGTAAAGCATTTGGCACCGAAATATGTAACCATCAAGCTATTGCTTTTAAATTAGCGGATATGTATGTGGATATCGAAGCGGCTCGTCATTTGGTGATGAAAGCGGCTTGGGATAAAGACCAAGGCAATAATTATGATGTTTCCAGCGCTATGGCCAAATTATTTGCTTCAAAGACCGCTATGACCCACACGGTTGAAGCCGTGCAAATACATGGTGGAAATGGTTTTGTAAAAGAATATCATGTTGAACGATTGATGCGTGACGCAAAAATCACCCAGATTTATGAAGGAACTTCTGAAATCCAGAAAATTGTGATTTCTAGGAATTTGATTAAAAATTAAACTTTTAAATATAAAGTGATATTAAAGTCTGCCAATCTCAGTGATTGGTAGACTTTTTTGCATATAAAAATCAACCTTTTGTACTATTGCATTTTGAAATTAACTACCTTTAATTAGCAGATTAAATGGTCATTAAATGATTTCAATTTGTATTATCGAAGATTTGATAGAAATCCAAAAGGGACTTGAAACCATCATTGAATCGGATTCAAATTTTCAGCTCTTGAAAAGTTTTGGTAATGCCGAGAGTGCTATCATCGAACTTCCTATTTTACAGCCTAACATTGTACTTACCGACATAAATCTTCCAGGAAAAAACGGGATTGATTGCATCAACGAAGTCAAGACTTTAATGCCACAGACGCAATTCATTATGTTCACCATATATGAAGACAATGACCAAGTATTTGAAGCCTTAAAAGCAGGTGCTACGGGTTATATTCTGAAAAACACATCACCACAAAAAATCATTGAGGCCTTGCTGGAGCTGCATGAAGGCGGAAGCCCCATGTCACCTAAAATAGCGAGGAAAGTATTGAATTCTTTCAATTCGGATTCTATGGCCAACAATGTCAATCAACTGATTTCGGCTAGGGAACAAGAAGTATTGATGCTTTTGAGCAAAGGTTTTTTATACAAGGAAATTGCTGACAAACTTCATATTTCTATGAGTACCGTAAAAAGGCATCTCAATCACATTTATTCAAAGTTACAGGTGCAGAACAAAACCGAAGCCGTCAACAAACTGTACGGAAAGTAGATCCCGTTAAAACCAATGTGCATGAAAAAAACATTGATAATTTTCGTTTGCTTCTTAAACGTTTTTTCATGGTCTATATTTGGACAGAAAACAACTCTTGACACGCTGAAAAGTACCATTCAAATGTCCAAAACAAGTGAGCTTAAAGCTGATGCCATCAATAAGTTGGGCGATTATTGGTTTATTCGCAATTACGATTCCGCAGCTCACTACTACAAAAAAGCTTACAACATCAGCAACCCAATCGATTATAAAAAGGGCATCTTTGACTATGCAACAAATTTAGGAAATGTCTATCTCTTTCAAGGAAAATATGACAGTCTCAAAAGTCTCATGGTGTCTTCCATCGAAAAGGCAAAAAATTTTAGCGATTTGCACTATGAAGCCACATACAACACCAACTTGGGTAACGCTTATATGTACAATTCGGAATATGAACAAGCCTTGCGCTATTTTCAGGAAGGCATCGAACTGTTCAACAAGAATAATGAGCCAAAATATGAACGCAAAATCAACATTTTCATCAGTATTTGCTTTTTGAATTCCAACAATTTGGATAAATCCATCGAATATTCAAAACGGTCGTTGCAACAATCGGAAAGAGCAAATGATAGCATCGACATTTGTACCGCCCTCGAGTATATGGGCAATGGCTATGTTGAAAAAAATCAATTCCAAACCGCTAAACCCTTATTGGAAAGAGAATTAAGATTGGCAGAAAGCCTAAATCTTCCAGAAAAAGTTGCCAATAGTCAATATCTATTATCACGAATTTTTCAGTTTGAAAACAACCATTCCAAAGCCATTGAATATGCCGAACAAGCATTGGTTTACTATAACGAGACCGGAAACATTTTTTACAAAATTAACACCTTGACCTATTTGTCCATTTATTATAAAGACATTGGCAATCATTTAAAAGCGCTTTCTTATTTAAAGGAAGCAGAGCAACTGGCTGAAGAAAATGAGATGAAGAGTCATTTACTGTTGGTCTATTCCAATATGGCGATGTTGAACAATGCGATGCAGAACTATAAGGATGCGTATACCTACCTCGAAAAACATGATATTTTGAATGATAGCCTGAATTCTGTTGAACTGAAAAACAAACTTCAAGATTTGGATGTCAAATACGAAACTGGCAAAAAAGAACTACAAATTAAAAACCTAACCCAACAGAATGCCATAAAATCATTGCAAAATAAGCGTCGGTTTTGGTTTTCAGTCGCTTTGGGGATTGTCATCATTAGTTTGTTATTGTACGCCTTTATGCAGTTTAAAAATTTCAAGACCAAAAAAGCTCTTTTGATGGCACAACAAAAAAATGCAATCATTGAGGAACGACTCCGAATTGCCAGTGAAATGCATGATGATGTCGGGTCGGGTTTGAGCAGGATACGATATATCATTGGCGGAATTATCAGCGGAAAAACGGAACAAAAAATAGGGATTGACAAGGCCAACGACATCATTGATGATTCCATACAAAAAATGAAGGAAATTGTATGGTCGCTCAACGAAAGCAATCAAACCCTTGAGGAACTCATTTATTACATTCGAGGACAGGTAAGTGAAATGGTTGAAAATGCCGAAATACAATTTGAAAGCAACCTGCCAGAAGATATACCGACCATGTTTTTTGGATGGGCACGAAACAGAAACACTTATCTGTTGGTCAAAGAAACCATCCACAATGCCATCAAACATGCAGCCGCTACCAAAATAACTTTAGAATTTGAAATTTCCAATGAGTTTACCATTACCATCTACGATAATGGCAAAGGTTTTGACACCTCACAAAAGTATTCAGGCAATGGGTTGAACAACTACAAAAAAAGGATTTCAGAACTTAATGGCCGATATGAGATTTCATCAAAAATCGGTAACGGCACTAGTGTTACATTTTATATTCCTTTTACATTTTAGACCACAATAACCCCTTCAAAATGGTACAAACGGTTGATTGACAGACATCCAACCGAAATGTAATTTTACTTCAATAAAAATGATACTATTATGAAAGCAAAAATTACATCTTACATTAACACCTTATTTGGTCAAGGATATTAATCCTGCTCTTGAGATATCATATTTATCCCAATTACAAAACGGCATTTCTATCATCTTAATCCATTGTAAAGAAAAAAACATTCGCGAGTAAAATCATTAAAAAAATGAATACTATGAACTCTTTAAAAAAAATTCTTCCAATCCTTTTTTGCCTCACGCTGCAATCCAACGTCAACGCACAGATTTTGAAAAAACTTAAAAATAAAATTGACAATTCCATCGACAGAACAATCGACAAAAAATTAGATAAAACTGTTGGAGCAGAAAATCCCAACAGCACTACTGTTGATTATTGTGAAGACCCAGACGTTTTAAAAAACTATAAATTAATTTACAAAGGCAGCGATGCCACCAAAATCTTCTATGATGAAAGTAGCATCTCAACGGCATCAAATGGAGATACCTATAAAATTATTTTCAAGGAAGGCTCGGAGAAAAATTCCATCTACACAGTCATTGAAAACGGCAAGACCATTTATACAGGCAATAAACTCACTAACGAGCTTGCCAAAAAACCCTCTTGGGCTTTGGATAATAGAGACCGAATGAAAAAATATCTAGTGGTTGATAGTACAAAAATGTCATATGGAGGCAGCCAAGCCATGAACGGAAAATTTGCAGACGAAATTGACAAAGACAATTTGAAGACAGGTGCCGAATTGAGCAAACAGACAGCAGAGTATCAAGCCATGAGCGCAGAAGAAAAAGCTGAATATGATGAATTTGTGAAAACTGAAATGCCAAAGGCGGCCGATATGTACAATAATAGCGGGTTGGTCGGGACATCCTATTCATTTAAAGGCTCTGAACCTATGACGGTGTATCTTCCCAATAGTTCATTGGTTGTCAATGGTAAAAATTATCTATCCAAAAACGATGTGCTTATTGATTATTTTGTGTCAGAGGACGAAAAAAACATCTTCATTTATGGGAATGACGCCAATGGAAAACAGTTTTTTCAAGCGAATGACAAGCGAACTTATATTGAAACCTCTCAAGGAGATTATAGCATGTCTTCACAATTGCTCATTTCCAATGATGGAAAAAATGCTGCTGTCATCAATATTTTGAGCATTCCGCAAAGCAATGTTGAGAATGTGTACGTTAATTATGCACTTACAAATGCCACGATTACCAATTCTGACGGTACCAAAAAAAATATCAAAGTAAATCTCGAAAATTATCGCTTGACCAATGAAGGAAAGGTACTATCTGCCAATAAAAAAACTGGGGAAGTCTTTATCGACGGAAAGTCGGTTGGAAAATTTAACAATAACCATGACAATGGGTTGGACATCAACACTCTTTTAATTGGAGGTTCAACCTCTGAAAAGATAGTCAAATATAATCCTAACGGAGGTATCGACTTTCTGGATGGCAAAACCAAAAACTTGGGAGCAATTTTTCCTGTGGTCAAGAATATAGGAGGTAAGTCAATCCTGTATTGGTTTATGACTTGTAACAATACCGTCTATTTGGCAAATTCCGAATTATAAAGACCAAATAAATGAAAACATTCCTAATTCTATGTTTTACAATTTTAGGTGTAAAAACGTTTTCGCAAACTATAAATTATAAAGAAACCTTTGGAAATGATTACACTAATGCATTGGAGTTAATCGAGCAAAATGATATGCTCTTCAACCAATATGCAAATTTGTATCATATAGATGAAAAATTCCTGAAAGCCATTGTGTTCCCCGAATTGATTCGTTACAACAGTGTTTATGATGCGATTGAAATTACATCGCTACAATTCTTATATATCAAAAAAGGAAGTGATTACAATGATTTTTCCGTGGGCTTTTTTCAAATGAAACCATCCTTTGCGGAACAAATTGAGATAGAAGCTAACAAAGTTTTAGATTCAGCATTTTTAAAAAAAATTGGTTTTATCACCTATAAAAATAGTGAAGCTTCCGAAGTTGAAAGAGAAAAACGGTTGAATCGAATCATCAATATTGAATATCAATTAAAATATCTTATTGCATTTTACAACCTATGCGAAGTAAAATTCAAGGATTATAAAATTAACACCAAATCCGATAAATTGAAGCTTTACTCCACAGCCTACAATACAGGATTCAATAAATCCAAATCAGTGTTGAACAAACAATTAAAGTCCAAATCATTTTATTTAGGTAAGGTAATAAAATCAAGCAAGTTTAATTACGCTAGCATTAGTTCGTTTTATTATGAGACCGAATAAAGGATATGCAAATGGTACAAAAGGTCGATTGACAAACGGCATTTATAAACCTAATTTCATCATTATTAATCAAAACATATCAAGTCATGAGAACAAAAACTACCTTATTCACATTAATTATCCTTATTGTCAATTGGTATACGTCTTCGCAGGTACCTTATATGGTAAAAGATATTAATCCTGGAAGTGCCTCTTCAAACCCTTCCAAATTAATAGCGGTTAACAACACGTTGTTTTTTAGATCATTCAATCCTACAACTGGTTTAGAACTATGGAAAAGTGACGGTACAGAATCGGGAACGGTACTGGTAAAAGATATCAACCCAGGAGTTGGCAGCTCAAACATCGACTTTTTTACAAATGTTAATGGGGTATTATATTTTAGTTCCTACGATCCTGCAACCGGCCATTCGCTGTGGAAAAGCGATGGTACTGAAAGTGGCACGGTAATGGTTAAAAACATTAATCCCGATATTTATCAGAATGTTCGTATAGAAAAACTTATTAGTGCCAATAATATGCTATTCTTTTTTGCCGATGATGGTGTAAATGGTCTAGAGTTATGGAAAAGCGATGGTACAGAAACTGGAACTTCAATGGTTAAGGATATTAACAACAGTGCCTCTTCTTCATTATCTCTGCCTTTTAATGGCCCGAAACAATTAGCCAACGTTAATGGGATAGTGTATTTTGCCGCAAATGATGGCACTAATGGTAGTGAATTATGGAAAAGTGATGGTACTGCAACAGGAACTGTAATGGTTAAAAATATAAGTGCAGGCAATATGAGTTCTTTCTTCGCAAGTTTTTTCAACTTTAATGGCACACTTATTTTTACATGTGATAATCAAACCAATGGTCAAGAATTATGGAAAAGTGATGGTTCAGAAGCAGGGACCGTAATGGTCAAGGATATATTTCCTGGTTTTAATGGTGGATACTATGAAAGCTCACTTCCTGAATTTTTTTGCATTTTTAATGATTTACTTTATTTCTCCGCAAGAACTGGTACTCATGGTAGAGAATTATGGAAAAGCGATGGAACTGAAGCAGGAACGGTCATTGTTAAGGATATATACCCTGGTAGCGGAAGTGGGTTTCCAAGATTGTTAATAAATGTAAATAATTCTGCATTGTATTTTGTTGCCCTTAATGGAACATATGGCGAACATCTTTGGAAAAGTGATGGCACGGCAGAAAACACAATAATGGTATCGGATTTAGGTTTTGGTGTTGGAAGTAGCTCCTCCCCAACAAACCTTACTTATTCAAATGGATATCTGTATTTTTCAGCTGCTGACGGCAATATTGGACGAGAATTATTTAGAACTGATGGCACAGCCGAAGGAACAATAGCATACAACATTGACAATGCAATAGGCTCTAATCCTTCTCCAGATTGGCTTACCATAGTTAACAATAAACTTTTCTTTGTCGCAAATATTCAAGGTACTTATGGGCAAGAATTATGGGCATTAGATACAGAAACACTTTCAATTGATGAGAATGCAGTCAGCAACAATTTTTTTACTGTATATCCAAATCCAACAAAAAATATTTTAACCATTCAAAACATATCCAACTCCCCTATAGACCATATCTCAATTACAGATTTAACTGGCAAATTCGTTATTGAACAAAAAGGCGATGCAACCCAAATAAACGTAGAGTATTTAAAGTCTGGATTGTATCTTATACAGTTAAAACATAGTGGGAAAGTATCCACTCTGAAATTCATTAAACAATAACTACAAACAAAAAAAGTCCCCAACATT
>DINI01000023.1 GCA_002426755.1 Flavobacteriaceae bacterium UBA5544 | reverse complement strand
CGTTAGCACCAATTATGAAAAAAATCCTGACAATAATTATAATTTTGACAATTTCAAGCCAAAGTTTCGCTTGTAGTTGTATGATTTTAAACATTTTAGATAGACACGCAAAATCCGATTTTGTGGCTGCCGTAAATATTTTAAGTGTTGATTCTGACATAGATGAAGATTATCTAAATCTCGAAATTGAAATAATTGACCTTTACAAAGGAAATAAAACCAATCTTTTAAAAATACGAAAATCAAAAGGTGGTGGCTGTGCAATGTATGCGCCTGAAAATACTAAATGGCTGATTTACGCAGCCGAAGACGAAAACGACAATTTGATTTTTGGGTATTGTTCAGGACCCAAACAGTTAGAAAAAAAATTTGACAATGATAGATATCCAAACGCTGAACTGTCTTACAATCGTAGGTTAGAACGCGAACTGGACATATTAAAATCTTTGAAAAATGAGAATATAGAACCTGTAAATACTTATGATTTACACACATCTTTTTCCGAGTTATCGATAGAAAATTTTAAAGGTTTTAATATTAACAGCAATAAGGCCTTTTATGAAATAACAATTGCCACAGACTTGAGTGTTAAGAATGTAAAAAGTTTAAAAAAATTTGACGACGAAAATCTGTCTGACCAACTTATCGATTTTATTAAAAAAAATATTTACATATATAGAAAGGGAAATTTAAATGAAATCCCTGATGAAACGAAAATTATTATTGGATTATACTATCATCAAGCGGAAAATAAAAGACAAAGTATAATTTTGCCTTATGCATATTAAATAACTGGTGCTAACACCATGTAAAAACCATTGCTGGGACTGTGCTCATCTGGAAAATTCCTGCAGAATTTTTACGTAGATTTGTACTTGTAATGGTATGGGCAATCACACGCAACGGTCCATACACGAAGCACGTTAGCACACAGTTGAACTGACCAACAAAATGCGGTTAAAAAAACGAAATTTTTTGATTTTTAAGAGCTGAAACTGGAAAACAAAATCGAATCTGAAATCGAAAACGAAATTGAAAAAACCATTGCGCCGAAATTTTCACTCAAACGGATTTGCCAATGGAAATTTCAATCCGAAAGTTCTTTACAAAACTGGAAAAACCTGTGCTGACCATAGTTTCAGCTGAAAAGCAAAACGTCAAAACATTACGCCGAAATCAACTCTGACGGAAAAATTCGGAGGAAATGAATCGGATTTTTTTTGCTGTTTAAGTGCTAAACCGAAAGTTTCTGTTTCTCGACCGAATCAAATCTGACCGAAAAAACATTGCGACGGAACTGAATGCGGAAAACCGTAGCGGAATTTAAGCGGAAATTATTAAATTGGACTTTTAAAAAACATTGCGTCGGACTTTACTCTGACTTGAAAAAACAACAACAGCGGAAAGAAAAAAACCGTGTGCTAACACCGTGTATAAGCTATGGCTTGTTCTCGCTCATCTGGAAAATCCTGCGGATTTTCCTCTGGCAAGTGCCTGTTTGGTATGTTCCGTTTTTAACCCACGCCACAGCTCATACACATAAACGTTAGGCAACATATGACCAAAATCCCACTTATATTAATATTTTTAGCTTTGATGACAAATATGTCAGCTCAAGAATGCGAATATGCGGAATATTATCCATTGGTGGCTTCTGCTTGGAAAAACTACAACGATAAGGACTTTAAAGAGGCTGAATTAAATTTAAAACTTGCTTTTACAAAAACCGATTTCCCACTCGGAAAAGATTTGAATTTAGCACTGTCAGTTGCCCAAAAACGTAAAGATGCTGAATGGGCTGAACAGATTTCAATAATATTAGCCAAAGGTGGTGTTCCATTAAGATATTTTGAAAAACTTAAATTCTTTAAATGGCACGAGAAATTTAAAGCTGATTTTAAAGTCTATTCTGATTATTATAATAGAAACTACGAACCCGAGTTCCGAGAGGAATTAATCTCTTTAATCCGAAAGGACAAAGAGTATGTCGACAAATATCACCAATGGAGAACCCGAGAAATTGAAATGACTTTACAAGAATTGATTGACGGAGCGTCTCAAATTCATTCAGACTTTCAAAATCTGACCGACGAGTATGGATTTCCAAATGAACGGAAAATGGGTTATAACTATGTTCGCCGAAAAAATAATGTTGAGTTTTATAATGTTGAAGTATTAATTATCCATATTTATCAACGTGGTGAATCAGTTTTTAAAAATGAGCTTCAAGACATCATTTGCAAAGGTGGACTTCAAATAAATTACGAAGAAACACTAAAAAGTATTGATAAATCTACAGGCAATGAAGGAATTGAACAAAACATGAAAGCAAGATATTTAAAATACAGAGGAAAGGATTAAAATACGTTGCCTAACACGGTGTATAATTAATTGCTGTGGCTAGTGCTTATCACGAAAATTCCTTCGGAATTTCCTCTGGCAAGTATTTGTTTACTACATTAGTTGCTGAACCACGCAACTAATCATACACAAAACGTTAGCCACAATATGACGAAAGCCCAAATCAAAGATATAATTACCAAGATTCATTTCTACCTTTTGGGATTTGCCTTACTGAATTTCACTCTGAAAAACACGATTGAAATAAGTCTAAATTACAGGTTCGCATATTTAATAACAACTTTGATTTATGCAAGCGGAATTATTCTCTTTTTCTGGAATTTCAAGCCATTCAAAAAACGAGTAATCTATTTTAGTATTTATTTTATAACACCAATTCTGACTTTACTCTTTTGGTTGTTTGGCGGAATATTTTTTGGTCTTTTAGCCTCAATTGTCCTCTACCCAATCTATCCGAAAGAAATAAAAGTGGAAAATGACAAAATTGTGATTTATAACAAATACAAAGGTTTTATGGGAGCTTGTTGCCCTTACGAAGTGACTGAAAAGAAATTTTGGTTGCTGGAAAATAAAATAATGGAAATAAATCTTAATGAATCTATTGACTTTGACAAAGCCTCTCTAAAAACTAAAAATGGAAATATTGAATTAAAAGTCAAGTATAATAAATACGAATTTGGACCTGAAATAAGTGTAGAAACGGATACTATAATTAAAATAAAAACAGAATAAATACTGTGGCTAACACCGGCTATAGTTCATTGCTTCTGACTTTACTCTCGGAAAGTCCTCGCAAATTTGCTATCTTCGGTTTACGGCAGAAAATCCTCGCGGATTTTCACGCAACGAAACCATAGCCAAACACGTTATCACTCCTCGCCACACGCATAAGAAAAAATCAAAAAAAATATAATCATGGGAACATTTGACAATAAAAACACAAAAAAAATAACAGGAATAGCATTGGCCATTATTCTGTTTGCTCTGTTGATTATAAAATTTGGGTTAAAATAATACGTCCCCAAAAATCGGAATGAAATCACAAATTAAAGTTTAGCCCATCTTCAGAATCGCAAACTCCACTCAAAACGAAAAACCGAGTGTCACGTGGTCGGCATAAAGCCATCCGAACGTATCCAATTGCTAAAAAGTACATAGGAGTAGATACCATGGTTCGCGGGCAAAATGCCTTGGTTCGTCAACAAAATACGTTGGTTCGTGAGCAAACTGTCATGTGTCGCCAGTAAAATGCCTTGGTTCGCCAGCATAATGCCCTGTGTCATCAGCAAAAAACCCTGGTACACAAGTATAAGACCATAAGTCACAAACATAAGCCGATGTTGCCTAACATAAACAACCTAGCTACTCATACCTCAACCCTAGCCACCCTCACTAAATCCCACTGATAAAGCTCCCATAAGGATCTTTAAACTGTATCCCTTCAGAAAAACGATATTTGCTCAATTGTTTAAACTCTACCAAGGCCCAAAGCACAAATTCCTTTACAAAATAACTGTCCTCTTTCGTCAAATTAGGTTGATATTCACCCAACAAATCATCCAATGGCGAAATGGCATCCAATAAATTTTTATATTCTTTATCCCTCAAATTATCCAACAGCTCAAAACCTTCCTTTTGGTTAAAAAACCACGAAATGACATCATCATAAGGCGTTTCCGCGTCTTCCTTTTTCAGCTTTTCAATCTTCGGAAAAAATTCTTCAAACAAACTCTTCACCGCTTCACCTATCAAATTAAAAGCCACCACAGCCGCACCCTCCTGCTCACCTTCATACACCAATTCTACTTTCCCAGTAATAGAAGGAATAATGCCCACAAAATCACTCAACCTAACCATCGTCTTCTCGTCACCCGACTTTAGCGCACGTCGTTCTGCTGTACTCAACAAATTTTCCAACGCCGTAATGCTCATCCGTGCACTCACACCACTTTTGGCATCAATGTATTCACTTTCACGGGCCTCAAAAACAATTTGCTCCAATAAATCACGTGCCAAATCGGGTACCATCACCGTATCTTTTTGCCCCTCCACCACTCTGGCTTCTTGTTCCGTAATCAAACGGGCCGTTTCAATATCCACAGGATAGTGCGTCAATATTTGAGACCCAATCCTATCTTTCAAAGGGGTCACAATACTACCTCTATTGGTATAATCTTCAGGATTCGCAGTAAACAAAAATTGAATGTCCAATGGCAACCTTAATTTAAATCCCCGTATCTGAATGTCACCCTCCTGCAAAATATTAAACAGCGCCACCTGTATGCGTGCCTGCAAATCCGGCAATTCGTTGATTACAAAAATGCAACGATTCGTCCTCGGAATCATACCATAATGAATCACCCGGTCGTCGGCATAGCTCAACTTCAAATTGGCAGCCTTGATAGGGTCAACATCACCAATTAAATCCGCAACAGTCACATCGGGCGTAGCCAATTTTTCGGCAAAACGCTCACTTCTGTGCAACCAAGCAATAGGTGTAGCATCCCCTTGTTCCTTAATCAGCTCCACCGCAAATCGAGAAATCGGCCGTAACGGATCGTCATTGATTTCAGAACCTTCCACATACGGAATGTATTCATCCAACAGATTCAACATCAATCTTGCCAATCGCGTTTTTGCCTGCCCACGCAGCCCCAAAAGATTAATATTATGTCTCGAAAGAATTGCACGTTCCAATTCCGGAATCACAGTAGTCTCGTAACCATATACCCCTTCAAAAGTGGTTTCTTTATTCTTTATCTTCTGAATCAGATTATCCCTCAACTCATCCTTAATCGATTTTGATTGATATCCTGATTGTTTTAATTCTCCTAATGTTCTTATATCTTCTACTTTCATTTTCACTTTTCTTTTGTCTTGATTCTTTGTTCTTGAATCTATTTTTTATCCTCTAATTCTTTTTTTTCTGTTGGTTTCATAATCTTCAAAAATCATTTCTCCCAAACCTTGCAAGCCAGTGTAAAAAGCCTTCCCTTGATTAGCTTGTGTAAACTCACGCACAAAACGCATCAAATATTGATCTTGTGCAATCATAAAAGTTGTAATCGGAATATGCAAGCGTCTTGCCTGTTGCGCCATCGCATAACATTTATTGGTAATGTAAGGATTGAGCCCATTACTATCCTTATAATATTGACCATCTGGAAGTCGCAAACAACTTGGTTTGCCGTCAGTAATCATGAAAATTTGTTTGTTGGTATTTCGCTTTCTCCGGAGTAAATCCATTGCCAATTGCAAGCCTGCAACAGTATTTGTATGATAAGGTCCCACTTTCAAATAAGGCAGATCTTTTATTTCTATTTGCCATGCATCATTCCCAAACACCAAAATATCCAAAGTATCTTTAGGATAACGAGTGGTAATCAATTCCGCCAAGGCCATCGCCACTTTTTTTGCTGGTGTAATTCTATCTTCACCATACAAAATCATACTGTGGCTGATGTCAATCATCAACACCGTACTCATCTGCGATTTGTGAAGCGTTTCCTCTACCACCAAATCATCTTCAGAAAGACTAAAATCACCAATCCCATGGTTTACTTGAGCATTCTTTAGACTTTCCGTCATTGACACTTTATCCAAAGCATCCCCAAATTGATAACTTCTGAAATCACCCGTATGCTCATCACCTATTCCTGGGCTTTTACTTTTGTGATTCCCTTGTCCACTTCGCTTAATCTTTCCAAATATCTGATCCAATGCCTGCTGCCGAATGGCACGTTCTGTTTTTGCAGTAATTGCCATGCCTCCATTACCATCAGGGTCAATCTCTTCCCGTATATATCCCTTTTTCTTAAGGTCTTCAATAAAATCATCAATCGTATATTCCGATGTGGTCAATTTATATTCCTTGTCCAATTTGCGCAACCAATCGATGGCCTCGTCAAAATCGCCAGATGTGTGGGTAATTAATTCTTTAAAAACTTCAAAAAGTTTGTCAAAAGGAGATTGAAAAGGGGATTCATAGGTTTTAAAGATGAAACCTTTTCGTAACGGTCTTGTGTGTTTCATAGCTGCATAAAAATACAACTTTTTCATGTTTATAAGAATAGCATTAACATCTATTTAAAGAATGTTGTGATAAGATTTGATTATCTTTAGGACAACTAATCCAAAATGTAATGAAACAAAGCTTCTTTTTCTTGATGCTCTTGGCATCTCTTTCTTTATTCTCTCAAGAATTCTCCCTCGATTTAGTCAAACACATGAAACCTCGCAACATTGGTCCAGGTGGCATGTCGGGTCGTGTAACGGCCATCGATGCCGTACACAGTAATCCAGACATTATGTATGTGGGCACAGCTTCAGGAGGACTATGGAAATCAACTTCTGGAGGCATCAAATGGGACCCAATTTTTGATAAAGAAGTCACCGCGTCTATTGGAGCTGTTGCCATACAACAATCCAACCCTAGTGTAATTTGGGTCGGCACAGGTGAAGGAAACCCAAGAAATAGTTTGAATGGTGGATATGGCATCTACCGTTCGCTTGACGGAGGTAAAAGTTGGCAATTAAAAGGACTTGAAAAAACAAGACACATACACCGTATCATTATAGACCCAACCAATCCGAACGTGGTGTATGCTGCTGCCATAGGGTCACCTTGGGGAGAACATCCAGAACGTGGGGTTTACAAAACAACCGATGGTGGTGAAACCTGGAATAAAATCCTCTTCGCCAACAACAAAACCGGAGCTGCTGACCTAGTCATGGATCCAACAAACCCAAATAAATTGATCGCCGCGATGTGGGAACATAAACGCGAACCATGGTTTTTTAATTCTGGTGGCGAAGGTTCTGGTCTGCACATGACCCATGATGGCGGAAAAACTTGGAAAAAACTAACCGAAAAAGACGGTTTACCCAAAGGAAATCTTGGCAGAATTGGGGTTGCCATTGCTCCAAACAAACCAAATATCGTCTATGCACTAGTCGAAGCAAAAAAGAATGCTCTTTATAAAAGTGAAGATGGAGGCTTTAATTGGAAGATGATAAATGATAAAGAGGATATAGGAAATCGTCCATTTTATTATTCTGAAATCTATGTCGATCCACAAAATGAGAATCGAGTGTATTCCGTGTTTACTTACATTAACGTGAGTGAAGATGGAGGAAAGAGTTTCACACAATTAATGCCAGCTTATGGGGTAGATAATGGTGTACATCCGGACCATCACGCATGGTGGATTCATCCCAAAAATGGAAATTTTATGATTGACGGGAACGATGGAGGTATGAACATCACAAAGGATGGAGGAAAATCATGGCGTTTTATTGGCAATCTTCCTGTGGCCCAATTTTACCATATCAATGTTGATAATGAATTCCCGTATAACGTTTATGGAGGCATGCAGGATAACGGTTCATGGCGAGGACCAGCCTATATTTGGAAAGCACAAGGTATTCGTAACAGCTATTGGCAGGAAATCAGTTTTGGCGATGGCTTTGATGTAGTGCCCGATAAAGATGACTCGCGATACGGTTGGACCATGAGTCAACAAGGCTATGTGTTACGATATGACTGGCAAACAGGAAATAACTATTTAGTGAGACCAACGCATCCGGATGCTGATGTAGAGTTGCGTTTTAATTGGAATTCGGCCATCAACATTGACCCGTTTGATAACAGCACTATTTACTTCGGAAGTCAGTTTGTTCATAAATCCACAGATAAAGGAAACACTTGGAACATCATTTCACCCGACCTGACCACCAATGACCCAGAAAAATTAAAACAAGCCGATAGCGGTGGCATTACAATGGATGCGACGGGTGCCGAGAATCATTGTACGATTTTGGTCATAGAACCCTCTCCTGTCGAAAAAGATATGCTATGGATTGGCACAGATGACGGACGAGTTCAGATGACGCTAAACGGAGGACAATCATGGACCGATGTTTCCCAAAACATCAAAGGATTACCCGCAGGAAGTTGGATTCCCCAAATAAAAGCTTCCAACAAACATAAAGGTGAAGCACTATTGATTGCCAATGATTACAGACGATTCAATTTCACACCTTATGCTTACAGAACTAAAGATTACGGAAAAACATGGGCACGAATAGTGGATGAAACGGATGTTAAAAGTTATACGCTTTCAATTATTGAAGATCTCGAAGAACCAAATTTGATGTTCCTTGGTACAGATGACGGCTTATATATTTCCATGGATGCCGGAAGCAAATGGACCAAATGGACTGAAGGTTTCCCCACTGTTTCTGTCAAAGATTTGGTCATTCATCCTCGTGAACATGATTTGGTCATTGGAACTTTTGGTCGTGCCGCTTGGGTTTTGGATGATATTCGTCCCTTACGTGAAATAGCTAAAAACAAACAACTCATCAATCAAAAACTGGAATTATTCACACCTCCAACTGCGTACCAAGCAGCCTATCAGCAACCTACCGGAAGCCGATTTGGTGCAGATGCAATGTATCAGGGTGAAAACAGAGGCTATGGGGCAATACTGTCCTATTATGTGAAGATTGATGAAAAGAAAAAAGACGAAAAAGAAAAAAAGGAAGATGAAAATGAAACCGAAGAAGATATAAATTCGTCTAAACCTGATGAAGATAAAAATTTAGTGAAATGGGATTCATTGACAATAAAAATTTATGATGGTGAGCGTTTGATCAGAACGTTAAAACAGAAAGCACCAGATTCAAGCGGAGTTTACAAATGGACATGGTATATGGATGAAGCTGGCGTGGACAGGCCTTCAAAATCCATAAGAAAAAGAGACAGCGAGCCTGGAGGCGTAACTGTAAAACCAGGAACCTATAAAGTGGTGATGAATTTTGGCGACCAGGCTTCAGAAGAAATGATTAAAGTAGAGCCCGACCCACGTTTAAATGTTTCTCAATCCAGTATCGATGAAGTTTATAACGCCTCCAAAGAGCTTGAAAACATGCAGCAGGTTGCAGCCGATGCCGTAAAACAATTGATAGAAAGCAAGAATATTGCCGAATCCTATCAGTCAGATTTAAAAAAATTGGACAAAGAAAAGTATAAAGAACAAATAAAAGCCTCCAAAGACATCATTAAAAAAATTGAGGAAATTGTTGACATCTATCTAGGAAAAGAAGACAAACGACAAGGTATTACCCGAAACCCAGAAACAACTGTTATGCAACGCTTGGGCACCGCAAGTGGGTATGTACAATCCCGACAAAATGGGTTGACCTCAACCGAAAAGACTTTGATGATGCACGCCAAAGATGAATTGAATAGTGCACTAGACAAAACCAATACCTTCTTTAGTGAAGATTGGAAAACGTATCAAAATACTATGGAAAGCTCAAATACATCACCATTTAAATCAATCAAAACCTTTAAATTATGAAAAAACAACTCATTTTAATTTTTACGATTTTGCTTTTGATTTCCTGTAAGGACAAAAACAAAACAGAAACAAAAGAACAGGCTGTCAATGTGCAGCAATATACCATAGAGCAATTTATGGATAATGAAGCGGTCGGTGGCGGAAGCTTTTCTTCGGATAACTCAAAATTGCTTATTTCGAGTAATCGTTCAGGAATTTATAATGTTTATACCGTACCGACGGTTGGTGGAGAATATACACCCATTACGGCATCGGATAGTACTTCATATTTTGCGGAATCCTTCTTTCCCAATGACGATAGAATGTTATTATCCGCTGACGGAAATGGTGACGAAATAGACCACATTTATTTACGAGATACCACTGGAGTGATTACCGACCTGACACCAGAAAAAGGTGCCAAATCACAATTTTATGGGTGGGCTCAAGATAAAAACACATTTTATTTCGGTTCAAATAAACGCAACCCACAGTTTTTTGATGTGTACGAGATGAACACTTCAGATTTTAAATCCACTATGGTTTATCAGAACAATGATGGTATGAATTTCAGCAGCATTTCCAATGACAAGAATTTTATTGCCTTGGCAAAATCTTTGAACACAAATGATTCCGACCTCTATGTCTATAACATAAAAACCAAAGAAAAGATAAAAATCAATGAGAATCAAAGTGGGAATTCAGCGCAGGATTTTTCAAATGATAGTTCTGCTTTGTATTACACTACAGATGATGGTGCAGAATTCTCCTATCTGATGAAATATGATTTGAACACCAAAGAAAAATCAACAGTGCTTCAAAAACCTTGGGATATTTCTGGTGCTGGTTTTACCGATAACGGAACGTATATGGTAGTTTATATCAATAATGATGGAAAAAATGATATTGAAGTTATTGATGTCGCAAGCAATAAACCGATTGCCTTACCTGATTTTGGTGATAAAAGCATCACAAGTGTCGGCTTTAGCGATGACGAAAAATGGATGCGTATGTATGTCGGCGGCTCTAACAGACCTTCCGATTTGTACAGTTATAATTTTGAGACAAAACGACGCTATCAAATTACCAACGTATTGAATGATGAAATCCATGCCGAAGATTTGGTCAATGCTAAAGTCATCCGTTTTAAATCTTTTGATGGAACTGAAATTCCAGCTATTTATTATTTACCTCATCAAGCGAGCAAAGACAGTAAAGTACCGGCGATGGTTTGGGTTCATGGTGGACCTGGCGGACAATCGCGCCAAGGATTTAACTCAATGATTCAGTATATGGTCAATCACGGTTATGCCGTATTGGCTGTGAATAATCGTGGTAGTAGTGGTTATGGAAAAACATTTTATCAAATGGACGACCTCAATCATGGTGAAAAAGATTTGCAAGATTGTGTGGAGGGCAAAAATTGGCTTGCAACACAACCTGAAATTGACGGAGACAAAATTGGAATCATCGGTGGTTCTTATGGCGGTTACATGACCATGGCAGCCTTAACCTATACTCCAGAGGAATTTGATGTTGGAGTGAATTTATTTGGTGTCACCAATTGGATACGTACCTTAAAAAGCATTCCACCATATTGGGAATCGATGCGCAAATCATTATACCTGGAATTGGGCGACCCGTTTTCAGCAGATTCCGTAAGATTAAAACGTATTTCGCCATTGTTCCATACAGATAAGGTGACCAAGCCACTGATAGTTTTACAAGGTTCGCAAGATCCAAGAGTCTTACAAGTTGAGTCTGACGAAATTGTAGCTGGTGTCCGAAAAAATGGTGTTCCTGTTGAATATGTTTTGTTTGATGATGAAGGGCACGGGTTCATTAAAAAGGAAAATCAAATAGAAGCTTATAGCAAAGTCTTGGAGTTTTTAGATAAATATTTAAAAAAGGAAGATATGCCGATGGATGGGGAGCAAAAATCCACAGAAATAAAAGTGGAGAAGGAAAGTAAATAACATATAATTCTGTTTTATCGAGCGTAGTTTTAGATCTGATAGGTTACGCTCGATAAAACATTATAGAACAATTAAAAACCGAACTTCAAATAATCCCGAGAGCTTTTGAATGAGCTATTGCTTCATGGCTATACCTAAAATAACATGTTGCAACGTCCAAAGTGTCGATATTTTTTAAAACATTCGCAACCTGTTCGTTTATGCTATTAGCAGTTTGCCTTATATAAATAGACTTAATGTTTTTGGGGAATATTTTACAGATTCGTTCATAAATGTAAGGATCTTGCTGTGAATCATCACCCAAAAGAACATACTCTAAATGTGGATAAAACGAAATGATCTCCTTTATCTTTACAAACTTATGGTCATGATTTCCCCTTCCCGTAAACAAAAAATCGGAAATCCCAGATTTGATATCTTTAAGTTTGATGACCGCTTTCGGCAAATCATGTAGGCGCGCAAAGGAATCTATAAACTCGTACAAATTCCATTCACTACTCGAAACATAAAAAAAAGAGTTTGAAGCTATCTCATTGGATTGTCCTGCAATGCTCAACGCTTTATAATGTTGCACAACATCTTCATAAATCTTCCGATGATTGAGATTTCGTAATAAGAGAACATACAGTTTCTTAAAAAAATTATCACTGTGAGAAATCAGAAAAGTATCATCAATGTCGGAAATGATTCCCAATTTGCTTTCAAAGGGTTTCAGCAATTCCCCACAATTTATAATTCCAAATTTTGAAATCTTACACGTTACGGTATATGGATGCCAGCCACTTTCCAGTTCGTCAGAGAAGGGAATTGTAAATCTAAAAAATCCATCCTTCAAAGTTTTTGTAGTCACAACGACATTCTTGAAGTTCAATGTCACTTCAACGTTTGGATAAGGTTTAATACGGAACATATGGATAATGGCAACCGCGTGCCGAATTCCTTTTTTGTCCAATCGATACTTATCTGGTGCCCATGACTGAAAAACATGCCCAGAAACCACCAATTCCTCGTTGTTGACATATCCTCTATATAATTTTAAATCAAGCTTTACCAAATTGTAAGATTATTTCTAATTATGATTCCCAAATTACTTAATTTTAAGGAGTTTTATAGACTATATGCATTCAAAGAACAAAATTTTATTAGTGCTTAATCCAATTTCCGGAAGTTCAGGAAAGGAAAATTTACTTGAGCAACTAGATTCAGAAATTAACAAACGAGGATTGGTACTTTTAAAATATGAGACTACTGGCACGGATGACGTACAACACATCCAAAATTTGGTAGATTCAAATCCAATCCATCATATTCTAGTTGCGGGTGGTGATGGCACCATCCAAATGGTCGCCAAGGCGATTCATGATCGGGATATTTCAGTGGGGATACTTCCAGCAGGTTCTGCAAATGGGCTGGCCTCCAATCTTAAATTGACCGACGACATTGCTACACAAATAGAAATTGCCCTATCATCCCATTCCATCAAAATGGATTTACTCTCGATTAATGATCATATTTGTTTGCATATAGCTGATATTGGTGTGAATGCGGAGCTTATTAAAAACTATGAAAATTCTTCTTTAAGGGGGAAATTAGGGTATGCAATTCAGACCATTCCCACCTTATTAAAATCAGAATATCCATATCATTTCAAGATTAAAACCAATGGAGAAACATTTGAAAGGGATGGTATTTTAATAGCGATTGCCAATGCAAAACAGTTCGGCACTGGCGCGATCATAAATCCAAAAGGAGTTCTCGATGATGGAAAATTCGAGGTTGTGATATTCAAAAAAATGGATGTCATTGATATCTTCAAAACCCTAAACCAAGATTCCGAAATGGATTCAGAATTTATGGAATATCGTTCGACCAAAAAAGCCCTAATTACATGTGAAAAACCAATTACACTTCAAATAGATGGCGAATACATCGGAGAAGTCACAGAAATAAAAGTAAAAATCATGTCTAGCAAATTAAAGGTCATGGTGCCAGAAGAATTTATCTAAATAAGAGTTCCATCCCATTAATGAATCGCCCGACTAAAAAAGCCGACAGATAATCGGCTTAAAGTTATAAAATGAATTGATAATCTAAATTTTAAACGTCATCACTGGTAAATCAGCATGATTTGCTAAATCTTCAGAAATGCTTCCCTCAAAGAAATGAGCTAAACCTGTACGACCATGTGTTGGAATCACAATCAAATCGGCATCAATCTTTTTTGCAAAACTTAATATTCCTCGTTCCACTGAAACATCAGAGACATAATTAACCGCATTCATCCGATTTAAATTACCATCAGATTTTTGCAAAAATTCGGTCATGGTTGTTTCCATTTCCGAAGAGCTTTTAAATCGTTCTCCCGGCACATTCACATTCAGCAAATACATATCCGACCCAAAGGATGTCAGAAGATTGGACGCATTGATATAGGGCTTAACTGCCTCATCCGAAAAATCACTTGCAAAAATAACTTTCTTGTAGTCCATAGACTTTGGCCTATTTTTAATGACCAACACCGGAATTTCAGAATGTCTTACCACTTTTTCTGTATTCGAACCGACAAATATCTCACTAAAACCACTGGTTCCGTGCGAGCCCATAACTATTAAATCAGCACTGTGCTCTTTAGCAACTTGACTTACTTCGCTAAACACTTTAAAATGCTTTACGATTGGCAGCACATTGACATCTTTTAAATAGTCTTTATCAAGAAAGGTTTCGAATTTTTGTTCTGCTAGTTTGAGGAAAAAAACTGCTTTGGCTTGTTGTTCATTATCACTATTAATCAACATCGAATCTGAAATTTCAAGCATATGTAAAGCAAGAATTTGGGCGTTGTTTTTTTTTGCCAATATGGATGCAGCTTCTAGAGCAAATTCTGAATGTTTTGAGAAGTCGATTGGTACGATTATTTTTTTCATTTTTATAGGTTTTTTTGAGTTCTAATTCTATTTAAAAGGTACGAAAATTGAGCCTGAATGACAAGTATTTGATATGAATTAAGTTTAAGTTAACATTATAAAATTATACGAAATGCGGTAGAAAAAATATGATATAAGTCATCCTTCATTTTTAATATCACTATCTTTATAGTGCAATTTGCATTGATGCAGATTGATATTAAACATATATCTTTAACAAAAAACACAACAACAATGAAACGAATACTTTTTATGATTGCCGTTTTAACAATGATTATCAATACTTCATGTAAAAATGACAAAAAAGAAACTAAAATGGAAGAATCTACAGAAATGACTGATTCTGATATGAAATCACCAGACACTTCAACTGAAGAAAAAAAGGTTCAAGTGACGCTAGAACCTAAAAGCAATAGTCAAGTTAAAGGCAATGTAGTCTTCTACCAAGAGAATGGAACGGTCACAATGACGGCGGTAATTGAAGGTTTAAGTGAAGGAACCCATGCCATTCATATACACGAAAAAGCCGATTGTTCTTCCGAAGATGGAAAATCAACTGGAGGACATTGGAACCCAACCAATCAGCCGCATGGCAAATGGGGAAGTTCCGAAGGTTATCACAAAGGTGATATCGGAAACCTAACCGCTGACTCTAATGGAAATGCAACAATAACTATGACAACAGATGAATGGTGCATTGGTTGTGATGACTCCAATAAAGATATTATTGGTAAAGCAATAATTGTACATGAGGGCACTGATGATTTTGTAACACAACCAACTGGCGATGCTGGTGGACGCGTGAGTTGTGGTGGCATCATTAAATAATAAATTTGTTCTTAAAACAAAACGAAAAGCTACTTGTAGAGTAGCTTTTTTTCGCATTAAATTATTCACTACATTACAACACTCAAAAAGAAACTATGCAATTAGAATTATTAATCACAAAATTTCAGCAGAAGGATCAAAAGGCCTTCGAAGAACTGTACAATATGTACGGAGATAGTATGCAAGGCGTTATCTATAACATTGTTAGAGATAATGATATTGCTGAAGAAGTAATGCAAGATGTCTTTATAAAGGCTTGGAACAATTCTGCAAGTTATTCTGCGGAAAAAGGGCGGTTCTTTACATGGATATTGAACATCGCTCGCAATGCAGCCATAGATAAAACACGCTCAAAAGCATTTAAAAACTCCAAAAAAAACCTTGATGCCGAATATTTCGTAGATATTTTGCAAACCAGTGAAAGTTTGGATGACAAGACGGATGCCATCGGAATAAAAAAATTCGTTAAAAAACTAGCCAAAAAATGCATTGAAGTAATTGAGCTGTTATATTTTAAAGGATATACACAACAAGAGGCTTCAGAAGCACTAGACATGCCTATTGGTACTGTGAAAACCCGAAACAGAAATTGTATAAAAGAATTACGAACTATTGTATTAGAATAAATGGATATAAATGCATACATAGAATCTGGAATTTTAGAGCTTTACGTGGCTGGAGCGCTCTCTGAAACAGAAAACAAAGAAGTGTACGAACTGATGCTGAAGCATCCCGAAATACTTCAGGAAGTTTTAGAGATTGAAGCTGCAGTTATAAAACTGACAGCTGCAACATCACGTGGCACTAAATCTAGGATATTGACCCTTATTAAAGAAAAACTGCTTTTCAACAAAAATGTTAAAGAAACGAAAGTTGTATCGATAGCTAAACCTAAATACAATTGGTTGACCTACACAGGATGGGCTGCAGCAATCTTATTGGGAGTTGGAATGTTTTGGATGTTGAACCAAAACAACGAATTAAAATCAGACCTGCAAACTGCCGAGATAGAACAATCGTATTTGGAAACTCAAATTGCTGACGCCAAGACCGATTTAGAATCTAACAAGAAATTGTTGAGTATTCTGCGTGATAAAGATATCATTGCAGTGCCTCTTGGAGGACAAGGGGATTTTGCAAACACCTATGCAAAAGTGTATTGGGATAAAAAGAGCAATGAAATTTATTTAGATGCGCAAGGATTACCTGCACCACCTCCAGGGAAAGTTTATCAAGTTTGGTCACTTAAATTAAGCCCTTTGACACCTGTTAGTTTAGGGACCATCGATGACTTTATGCAAGACGACAACAAAATATTTGAGATACAAAACTTAAATGAAAGTGAAGCATTTGGTATTACGTTAGAGCCAGCTGGAGGAAGCGAAACACCAACGATGGAGCAACTTTATACACTGGGAGTTGTAGCAGCTGCACCATAAAATAAATTGAAATAATCATTTTAAAAGCATCAACTTTTAGTTGGTGCTTTTTTATGTTATAACTTGAATGTATGCGAATGTAAAGCTTAAAAACAATTCAACTTTGAATTTTACTCTATCTTTGCATCAAATTATACCAATGTCATTCAAAGATTTACACCTTAATAAACCCATTCTCAAAGCCATTGAAGAAGCTGGCTACGATGAACCAACTTTAATACAAGAGAAAACCATTCCATTGGTCTTGGACAAAAAAGATGTCATCGCTTCAGCCCAAACCGGCACAGGAAAAACAGCCGCTTTTGCCTTACCCATTCTACAATTACTGTTTGATAAACAAGACGCTCCAAAAAAGGGAAAAAAAATAAGGGCTTTGGTGATAAGTCCAACACGTGAATTGGCAGTACAAATCAATTCGAATTTTAAAACCTACGGAAAGCATACCAACTTACGCTCAACGGTCATCTTTGGAGGAACTGGAATTGAGCCTCAAATTGATATCCTTCAAAAAGGTGTAGATATCGTGGTGGCAACTCCCGGCAGACTTCTGGATTTGCACAAACAAGACCAATTAAATCTGGATTACATTGAAATCCTCGTTTTAGATGAAGCCGATTTAATGCTGGATATGGGTTTTATAGATGATGTTCAAAAAATTGAGCGTTTATGCCCTGAAGGAAAGCAAATCTTATTGTTCTCGGCAACGATGCCTTTTAAAGTGGAACAGTTGGCAAACACGATTTTAAAATCACCAGAACGTATTGAAGTCTCTCCTACCTCGTCAGCCGCAAAAAACGTAAGCCAAGTTTTATACTATGTACCTAAACGCAATAAAATTGAGCTGTGCTTACATTTGTTGAGAAATACCATAAAAGGCAGCATCCTTATTTTTAGACGCACCAAGTTTGGCGTCGATAAATTGGAGCAGACTCTGATAAAAAATGGATATCGAGTAGAAACAATCCATGGAGACAAAACGCAAAATGACAGACAGACAGCATTAAATAAATTCAAGCATAAAGAAGCGAATATTTTAATTGCTACTGATGTAGCCGCTCGTGGAATTGATATTGACGAATTGGATTCTGTTGTCAATTTTGATTTGCCTAACATTCCAGAAACCTATGTACATCGCATCGGGAGAACTGGTCGTGCTGGAAATATTGGAGTGGCCTATTCGTTTTGTTCTGCCGACGAGAAGAGCTATATTAAAAGCATCCAGCAATTGATTAATGTTCAGATTCCTGTTGAAGATGAGCACCCCTATCCATTGGATCCTAAAGCAAAACCTATCGTTCATAAAAAACAGGGAAGCAAATACAAAAAAGGGCGTAAAAGTGACGGCTCAAAGAAGAACAAAAAACGTTGGTATTGAAAGAAGCTGGCACTTGCAATATTGAGATCAGCATTCAAAGATTGGTTGCAGAACTAAAAGATTAATTCAAAATTCGCTTATCAAAATAATTTTTGAGCAAAGGAATTTGGACAAGCAACATCACTGCCAATAACCCAACGCCGTATCCTGCAATTCTCGACGGATGGATTCCATTCAAAAGATTACTGATGTTTTCTGTATCTATCCCAATAGCAGTGAACCAACTTGAATCTTCAGGTTTTGTTACAAACATAATATAAGCCACAAAAGCAATAAATCCAAAAAAGATCATAACCCAAACACGCTTTGAAATCAATGGTTGATAGGTTGTTGTAATATTTTGTTCAACACACTCAACTTGTGCCATGACATTGGCCGTAAAATCAAACGAAGGTTGTTCCAAAGCAGATTTTTTTATCACTTTGTCCATCAAGGATTCTATCTGTTTATCGACGTTCTCTTTCATAACTGTTAATGATTTCTGGTTCCAATCGTTGTTTTAATATGCTTGCCAGCTTTTTCCGACTTCGGAATAATTTCACTTTTACGGTATTGGCTTCAATATCCACAATCTTTGAAATCTCTTCCAAAGATAAGTCTTCAAAATAATATAAGGTCAATAAAAAACTATCCTCACTTGGTAATACTTGCAAACATTCCTGTATGGTTTGTTCCTGTTCGTGTCTTTCAAGTTTTTCCAAAGCATTATCAATTGTTTTTACTTGATGTTCAGTGAACTCGTCAATGGCTACCTCATTTATCTGACGTTTATTCTTTTTTATCCTGTCCAAACAGGTATTGTAAGCCACTTTATAAATCCACGTAGAAAATTTAGAATCACCTTTAAATTTTCCAAGTGATTTGTAAACTTTTATAAACGTATCTTGAGCCACCTCTTCGGCTTCCTCTCTGTGTTTTAACATGCGTATCGCCAATGTAAACACCAAATCCTTATAACGATCAACCAATATAGCAAATGCCTTGGTATCGCCAGATATGATTTGATTGATGATGTATTCGTCGTTGGTGGCCATTTGCCTGTTTGACGACAAGTTGCTTTCTCTGGTTACAGAAAGAATGAAAAAATAATTTGAAAAAATTGTAACCATCATTTAAAAACTGTCGTCTTAAGCTATGAACACATTAAAGTTAATCAATTAAAAACGAACAATTAAATTAAATCAAGAAACTATGGGATCAGAATTTATCATCATGCCGCTAATGATAGCTGCAGTTTTCGGAATCTTTTACCTGCATTATTCCACACGCAACAAAGAGCGCTTGGCACTTATTGAAAAAGGAGCGGAAGCAAGTATTTTTGTAAAAGGCAAAACACACACCGCTCCTATTTGGAAAATACTCATTCTAAATTTAGCATTACTCTTAATGGGAATCGGTATCGGGATTTTTATCGCATCCATTTTGCATTACAATCTGGGTGTTGACGATGATGTTGCATTTCCAGGAACAATTTTCTTAATGTCCGGCGTTGGTCTTTTTGTTGGTTTCAACATGACCAAAAATTTGGACAAAGAATAACGCACCAACCAATCGGTTAAAAACTGTCATCAATCTTGATGGCAGTTTTTTTTTGCTTCAATTTAAAGTATCTTTATAGCTTCAACTTTAAATTATTTCAAACAAATGAAAAAACTTATAATCCTTGTATGTGTTGCTGTCTTGTTTTCAGCTTGTAAAAAAGACAAAGACAACACTGCTGCCGAATCAGATACCATGAACGATTTTGAAACTGCTCTCAAAGAGTATCACGAAGAAACACTCAAAATGTATCCTCTCAATGCAACCTCAGCTGGCGACGACAGGTATAATGACCAATTTCCAAATGTTTTAACCGATGATTTCAGACAAAAGGAAAAAACATTTTATACCGATTATAAGAACAAAATGATGGGTTTTAAGGATGAAGAACTCTCTGAAACTGAACTTTTGAGCAAACAAATTCTCATTTGGGAATGTGATATCAATCTTGAACGATTAGAATTTAGAGAAGATTATACACCTATCAACCAAATGTGGACACCGCAATTGAGTATGGGTCAGTATGCGAGTGGTTCAAGTGCCCAACCTTTTAAAACCGTTGAGGATTATAAAAATTGGATTAAGCGTTTGGATGGTTATCTCAACTGGATGGCCACGGCTGAAGAGCGTATGGCAGAAGGTATCAAAGCTGGTAATGTATTGCCTAAATCATTAATCCAAAAAGTGTTGCCTCAATTGGAAGCAATGACAAATCCCAATATCGATGAGCATTTATTTTATACACCAATAAAAAATTTCCCAGATAACTTTACAGATGCCGAAAAAGAAGAATTAATCATTCTTTACAAAAACTATATCAATGACAGAATCATTCCTGCATACGCAAGTTTGTACCAGTTTATGTCAACAGATTATCTGGCTGCTGGTCGTGCGACAAGTGGAATTGCATCGATTCCGCACGGAGAAGCCTATTACAATCATCAAATAAAACTTTACACCACAACAGAAATGACTGCGGATGAGATCCATCAATTGGGATTAAAAGAAGTCTCAAGAATTTTATCTGAAATGGAAAAAGTAAAAAATGAAGTGGGTTATAATGGCACCTTGGTCTCATTCTTTGATTATGTACGAAACAATAAGGAATTGATGCCTTTTAAATCTGCACAGGAAGTGATTGACAACTTCAATAAAATCCATGAAACAATGCAGCCGCAATTGGATAAATTATTTGACATGAAACCAAAAACTCCTTTTGAGGTCAGACAAACGGAAGCATTTAGAGCTGCCTCCGCCAGTGCGGAATACAATCCAGGCTCGTTGGATGGGACACGACCAGGCATTTTTTATGTACCTATTGTTGATGCAACCAAATACAACGTATTTTCTGATGAATCCCTGTTCTTGCATGAAGCCATTCCTGGGCATCATTATCAAATTTCGTTACAACAAGAAAATCAAGACCTTCCAGATTTTAGAAAAACACTTTGGTACAGCGCTTATGGCGAAGGCTGGGCATTGTATTCAGAATCTTTGGGTAAAGAACTTGGTCTTTACACAAATCCATACCAATATTTCGGAATGTTAAGTGCGGAAATGCACAGGGCCATTCGTCTGGTAGTAGATACAGGCTTGCACAGCAAAGGTTGGACTCGCGAACAAGCCATTCAATATTCTCTTGAAAATGAAGCAGAAAGTGAAGACGGCATCACATCAGAAATTGAGCGTTATATGGCAAATCCAGGACAAGCATTGTCCTATAAAGTAGGTCAATTGAAAATAAGGGAACTTCGTGCAAAAGCTGAAGCCGAACTTGGTGACAAATTCAATATTGGAAAATTCCATAACCAAGTCTTGGAATCAGGCTGTTTACCTCTTGAACTTTTAGAGAAAAAGATTGACAAATGGATTTCAACCGTAAAAACTGATAATGTATCTTAAAATAACTTCGTTGGTCATATGCTTGTTCTCAATAAGTTTGTCCTCTGCACAGACAACTGTTAAGGATCAACAAACACAAAACCCGATATCTTATGCCAATATTTCTTTTGGTAATGGGAATGGCATGTTTGCAGATGATGAAGGTTTATTCATATTCACAAAAAAATTGTATCCTGATGTCGATTCGCTTTATGTTTCGGCATTGGGATATAAACCGTTGACTTTGTCAGCTTCCAATTTAACCGATGTGATTCATCTCGAAACAGACGTCGACGAACTAAATGAAGTGGTCATCCGCACCAAATTAGACAGGAAATTTAAGGAAGAAACACTAAAGCCCTATCTTGATGATGATTATTACCATTGTTGGTTGCCAACCATTGAATCGGAGATTGCGGTATTTTTTCCAAATGAAAATGAACAGGATAAACAAATTGTAACGGTTCATTTTCCCATTACATTGGAATCCAAAGATTGGGAAAAACGCAAAAAAGCAAATGCTGAAAAACAATCCTTTTCAACATTGTTCAAAGCAAAATTTTATGCCAATGACAAAGGTTTTCCAGGAAAAGAACTGGTCTATGAGACCATCGTTTTCAGAGCAACCGAAAAAGGCGGTGATGTCTATAATTTGGATGTGTCTGAGTATGACATCATGATGCCAGAAAATGGTTTTTTTGTGTCTCTTCAGGTGTTGGGTTATACTGACGATAATGGAAAATTATTGCCAAACAAAAAATACAAGGAAATCAAAACTGGAAATGAAATTGTAAAGATTCCAACTAATTTCAGGCCTCTGCTACCATTTACGGATGAAATTCCAGAAAGCAGAACATATATCAAACGAGTATTTGTCAACGACAACAAATGGTCGCGTTTTGAAAAAGGCAGCGATGTACAGTCAGGTCTTTTAAAATCAAACCTCAACAATTATGGGATTGGAATAACCTTTAACGTCTTTAAAGATGAATAGTCCTTGGCATTTATACCTTATGGCTGGTATGTATATTCTGGCCGGAATCAACCATTTTATAAAACCAAAAATGTACATGCGTATCATGCCGCGCTATTTACCAAACCCTAAACCATTGGTTATTTTAAGTGGAATTGCTGAAATTTTGTTGGGTATAGGATTATGTTTTGAATCCACTAAAGCCGTTTCCATATATGGAATAATTGCAATGTTGATAGTTTTTCTGTTGGTACACTTTTATATGCTTTCTGGAGAAAAAGCGTCTGCCGGCATTCCGAAATGGATTTTGATACTTCGAATTCCTTTGCAGTTTGGATTGATGTATTGGGCTTGGTGGTATTTGTAAAAACCTATTCTACCTCAAAATCAAAATACGTTTCTGGAAAGGGCTCCCAACGCAACGTAAAATGCCACCATTCATTGGCATAATTCCTAAAATTATATTTCTGCATTACCTGTTGCAGTAAGTCTCGATTGGCTTTTTGAGTTTCTGTAATTTCAGCATATTCGACCCACGACTCTTCCCCAAAAAAATCGTAAGGACTTCCCATATCCAATGGCTCACCAGTATTACCATCCGTTATTGTCAAATCCAAAGTGCTACCACGACTGTGCCCTGATTTTGATGCAATATAGCCGTCATTGAATAAATTTCGCTTTTGTACTCTTGGGTAAAATTGGTGCTTGTTTATGGTATCATTCAAGTCTTTGGCCCATTCCACAAAATGGTTAACCGCACGTTGTGGTCTATAACCATCATACACTTTAAGGCATAAATTCTGAATTTGCAATTCATCCTGAACCAATTTTAAAGCCTCCGCAGCCTCTTTGGTCAAAATGAGCTTATTCGATTGATAGCCAATAATGGTATCACCCACAAAATTGTTGGAGGTATAATATCTCAATTCCACATCCAAATCTGGGATAACGGACTTCACATACACAAAACCTTCAGGCAACTCCATTTTTTTTGGAGAAAAGAATGCAAATGCACATAAGAGTACTATGATAATTTTGTGGTTCATAAGCTTTGAGCTAATTTAGAAAAAATTAAGCTATGGATTTGTTTGCTTCCCATAAAACTGTTTTTAATCTTCCAAATGCCGAATTGATTTACATTCCTGATTTTTATTCTGTTGAAACCTCCAATCAACTTTTTCTTAATTTGAAAGACACAATTCCCTGGCAACAGGATGACATCACCATTTTTGGAAAAACCCACAAACAACCTCGATTAACGGCTTTGTTCGCCACCAACGACCTGCCTTATAAATATTCCAACATCACAATGACGCCTCATAAATTTACAAAAGATTTGTTGCAGATTAAGAATGATGTTGAGCAAGCTGCAAATAATCAATTTACGACCGTTTTGCTCAATTTATATAGAAATGGGAACGATAGCAATGGTTGGCATGCCGACAATGAGAAAGAATTGGGCAAAAATCCGATTATTGCCTCCTTGAGTTTTGGTGATCCACGCATTTTTCAATTTAAACACAGAACTCTCCAAAACGAAAAATATAAACTCATATTGGAACACGGAAGTTTGTTGGTTATGAAAGGTGAAATGCAACAATATTGGCTACATCAAATACCAAAAACAAAACGAGATATAGGAGCTAGAATCAATTTAACCTTTAGGACCATAAAAGAAAAAGTCGAGGTCCCTCAACCTCGACTTTCCTAATTTGCTTTTGTTTTACACTGCAGATTTGGGGTCTCCAAAGTCAACAACATAATGCAAATATTAATTAATTAATCCATTGAACTAAAAACTAAATTTTAGTACACTTCAAATGTAGAATTATATTTTAATTTATCAGTCAAAATACATTTTAAATCGATGAAATACATTAAATTTTAACATTACGAGATGAAATATTGCATTTCATCGATGAAATGCAATAATTATGCTGTTATGAATTACCGAAAATTAATTGTTTTGAAATAAAATTTGAACCTTCTAATTAACGTTAATCATAAAACAATTACTTTTAATTAAAATTAAATTTTCAGAAAATGAAATACATAGTTACACTTCTCATGGTTTTCGGAAACCTAATTGCTCATGGGCAAGAAGTCACATATACTGCAAGCGAAATTTCAGTTTCAAGGTTTATTGACGGTACTCTATTCACGCCAAATGATAGCGCAACTTCTTTGGCAATCATTATCGCTGGCTCTGGTCCGACGGATAGGGATGGAAATCAAAATTTCTTGAAAACAAACAATCTTAAGAAGCTGGCAATTGCGTTGACCAATGAAGGCATAGCAACTTTTAGGTACGACAAACGCATTGTAAAACAAATTAAAAAAGGAAGTGTAGATCCAAATATTAAGTTTGATGACTTTGTGAGCGATGCCAAGGATGTGATTGATTATTTCAAAAAACAAAATACATATAAAAAAATCTATGTCATTGGCCACAGCCAAGGTAGCCTTATTGGTTTATTGGCCGCAAAAGATAAAGCCGATGGGTTTATTTCGCTTTCTGGCGCAGGGCAGAGTATTGACAATGTGATTACAGAGCAAGTCGCTAAAACCGCTCCAATGTTTACAGAAGACACAAAACGCGTATTTGGAGTACTTAAGGAAGGTAAGACCACTACAGATTACCCACCTGCCTTGGCTTCTATTTTTGACACCAGCGTGCAAAAGTTCATTGCCAATTGGATGAGCTATGACCCCGTGGTGGAAATTAAAAAATTGGAGATGCCAGTACTTATCATTAATGGGACTAAAGACCTACAGGTAAGTACAGATGAAGCAAAATTATTAAATGATGCGGCCAATAATTCAGAATTAAAACTGATTGATAAAATGAATCACGTCCTTTTTATTATTGAAGGTGATGACCAAGAGAACGCCAAATCGTATAATGACCATGCCGGAAAAGTATCTGAAGAACTAATAAATGATATTGTCGCTTTCATTAAAAAATAAAAAAACAAATTCTGTATAAATCAAAAAGCATCCCAAAATCGGGATGCTTTTCTCTTTAACTAACCAACCAAAATGTAATGTTAACTATCTCCAAAGGTTAACTACTCCTTTTTTGTAATGTAGAGCATAATCTGTTACGCAATATGTTATTCAAACTCCGTGCCAAAAAAATATTTTGGAAATCAATTATATAATATATATCTTTATGATATCATTTTAATATCATTGTAAATTAACTTAAACTACCAATCATGAAAGAAGAAAAAATCATCGTCCCAGCAAACGGCTACTTAATGCTGTTTCTGTTTTTAATATTATTTTTTGGTGGTATTGCCGCCATTATCGCCTTTGGAATTCCTTGGTTTGGATTTTCCGTGTTCGCTGGATTGATTATAGCCTTTGGATTTTTAATGGTACAACCCAACAATTCGAGAGTCCTTTTACTTTTTGGAAAATATGTCGGAACCATTAAAAAGAATGGATTTTATTGGGTGAATCCGTTTTATACCAAAACAAAAATTTCCTTAAGAGCCAGTAATTTCGACAGCGAACGCTTAAAAGTTAACGACAAATTGGGGAATCCGGTAATGATCAGTACCATATTGGTGTGGCGCGTTGAGAACACCTATAAAGCTGCGTTTGATGTGGACAACTACGAGAATTTTGTAAGGGTTCAAACCGATGCGGCAGTGCGTAAATTGGCAAGTATGTATCCTTATGATAATTTTGCAGATGAAGGTCTGACAGAAGACATTACACTTCGCTCCAGCGTCAATGAAGTGAGCGAGGCGCTTGAAAAAGAGTTGGAAGAACGTCTCTCTATTGCTGGAATCGAAGTCCTTGAAGCTAGAATTGGATATTTGGCTTATGCCCAAGAAATAGCCAGCGCGATGTTGAAACGCCAACAAGCGACCGCCATTGTGGCTGCGCGTCACAAAATTGTAGAAGGCGCCGTGAGTATGGTTGAGATGGCGTTGGATGAATTGAGCAAAAAACAAATTGTAGATTTGGATGAAGAGCGCAAAGCCGCCATGGTAAGCAATCTCATGGTCATACTTTGTAGCGACAAGGATGCAACGCCTGTTGTGAATGCTGGAACTTTAAATCATTAATATGGAGAGTTTTGTTCTTGTAAATGGCTATGTGGCTTTAGACAATACTTTGATGAAAATTGATAATAGAAAACAATCAATAAAAAATGATCTAAAATCAAGTTCATTGATAATTATTGTCGGTGGAATTATAATTTTCAATTTATTTAAAAAGTACCAATTCTCTAATGGAATTGAAACATTTAAATCCCTTTTTTACCTCGGATTACAGTTGCTAGGCATTATCGGAATCATTATGATTCTGTATTATGCAATTTTCAAGAAAAAGTGGTCTAATAACATAAGTATTCGGGATATCGCGATAATTGAAATTGACAATGATGATGATTTTGAGCACGAATTGACCGTCATCACGACAAATAGACGTGAAAAAATTCTAAACTTCAGAAAACTTGAGCATCAGTTAGAGCCGTTTCTAGAAGCAATTAAGAAGAAAAATTCAAGAATCACCGTAAAATATACATAATGAAAGAATATAAAGTTTTAAACCCAGCTCTAGGATTTAGGAATCGTATTCAAAAACTTGAAGACTTTCTTAATACGCACGCCAGAGAAGGTTGGCATGTGAAATCGATTGTTGATAATGGGCATGGCTCGGTTTTTATGATTGTTTTTGAGCGAGATAAAAACAGATAATATGAACAATGAAAGACCTAAAATGAAAGTACCATTGGAGCCATTGGATTTAGTTTTAGAAATTATATCTCTAACACTTCTTGTGATGCTCATAATTTATACAGCATTAGAACATCAAAATATGCCTGACACCATTGCAACACACTTTAACTTTAAAGGAGAAGCCGACGGATTTGGCAGTAAGAACACCATGTGGTTGCTTCCAGCAATTGCAATCGTGATATATATAGGATTTTCCATTTTAAATAAATTTCCACATCTCCATAATTATATGGTGAATATTACCGAAAGCAATGCACTTAAGAACTATAGATTTAGCACACGGGTACTACGTTTTGCAACCGTTTTTGTGATGATTCTATTTATTTACATCCAATATACTATCGTTTCACATGTCAATAACCAAAATATCATATTAAGCAACTGGTTTGATCCATCCATGATCATTGTAATTATTTTGCTTCCAATTTTCTTAATAATGTATCAATACAAAATGAATAAATCATAAAATGTCCAAAAAGAAAGCCTTTGCGTTACGCATCAATGAAGAAATGTTCAAAGCCATTGAAAAGTGGGCCTCTGATGAGTTCAGGAGCACCAATGGGCAAATTGAGTCCATTTTGATGCAGGCTTTAAAAGATTCGAATAGAGTCCCAAAGAAAACATCCAATGACAAAAATGAAAGCGACTCTTAAAGGTCGCTTTTTTTAAACCTTAAATTGTGGTATTTTGCGGTTTAAACTCAATTAAATGGAAAACGCACCTATTTTTACAAATGACGGAATTGTTTTTGGCTTTTTAATGCTCGCCCTAGGATTTGTATTCTTCACAGAATCAAAAGAAACAGGTTTTTGGCCAAAATTCTACACATATATTCCTGGATTGTTGATGTGCTATATGATTCCAGCAGTGTTCAACTCATTGGGACTGATTGATGCGGATGTTTCACAAACCTATTATGTTGCAAGTCGTTATTTATTGCCTGCCTCATTGGTATTGCTGACCATCAGTATCGATTTAAAGGCAGTGTTCAATCTCGGCTGGAAAGCTTTGGTGATGTTTTTTACGGGAACAGTCGGCATCATCATTGGCGGGCCACTTGCTATTTTAATTATTTCAACGTTTTCACCAGAAACTGTTGGAGGCTCTGGTTTTGATGCCGTCTGGAGAGGACTGGCAACACTTGCTGGAAGCTGGATTGGTGGAGGTGCCAATCAAGCAGCGATGTTGGAGATTTATGAATTTAATCAAGAGCTATATGGAGGAATGGTGTTGGTGGATATCGTAGTCGCCAATATTTGGATGGCGGTTTTGTTGTTTGGAATTGGAAAGAAAAATAAAATCGATACTTGGTTGAAAGCTGACAATACAGCCATTGATGATCTGAAACTCAAAGTTCAGACCTTTACAGATAAAATAACACGTGTACCTTCCTTGTCAGATTTGATGATTATTTTAATGTTTGCCTTTGTTTCTGTTGGTATTGCCCATTTCGGAGCTGATGTTATTTCCAAATATTTGGTTGATAATTTCGAAGCCGTCAGCAATCCAAAAAGTGCTTTATCGTCATTTGGAAGCAGCTTTTTTTGGTTAATTTCCATCGCAACTTTAATGGGTATCCTATTGTCGTTCACCAAAGCTAAAACCTATGAAGGCGCAGGCGCAAGTAAAGTCGGAAGTGTCTTTATATACATTCTTGTAGCTACTATAGGCATGAAAATGGATTTGGGCAAAATTTTTGAAAATCCAGGATTGATTCTCATCGGACTTGTTTGGATGGCCATCCATGCTGGATTATTGATTTTAGTAGCGAAACTCATCAGAGCTCCCTACTTCTTCTTGGCGGTAGGAAGTCAAGCCAATGTTGGTGGAGCAGCCTCTGCCCCTGTCGTTGCAGCTGCCTTCCATCCTAGCCTGGCAACGGTTGGAGCTTTGTTGGCAGTGTTCGGGTATGTCGCCGGAACTTATGGTGCAATTTTATGTGCAGAACTTATGAAAATAGCTTCTGCAGGTTAGTTTTTATTGAATAATTATAGGATATTTGCGCTCCAAAATTCAAATTGATTCAATGAAAAAACTATTCACTTTATTGGTTATTGTTCTTTTGATTGCTTGCGCAAAAGACACTTCCAATTTCACATTAAAAGGAAATATCAAAGGTTTGATGAAGGGAACGGTTTATCTTCAAAAACAGAAAGACTCCTCATTAGTAACAATCGATTCGTTGGTGATTAATGGAAATCCTGAATTCGAATTGACAACAAATTTGGAATCTCCAGAAATGTTATATTTAAAATTGCACAAATATGATAACGAAGAGCATATCATCCCATTTTTCGCGGCCGAAGGAATAACCGAAATATCTTCCAACCTCAAGAATTTTGAATTGGACACTAAGGTCAAAGGTTCAAAACAACAAGAAAAGCTGGAAGAATATAAAAAGATGATGTCCCGCTTCCAAGGGCAAAATCTAGATTTGATAAAAGACAATTTTGATGCCCAAAAAGATAACGACACAACCAAGCTCAATACGACTGTAAAAAATTATGAGAGTCTCGTCAAACGTAAATATTTCTATACCATCAATTTTGCCCTCAACAATAAGGATAATGAAGTTGCCCCTTATTTAGTTTTGTCAGAAATCTACGATGCCAATATCAAATATCTTGATACCGTGAACAATGCATTGACCGCAGAAGTAAAAGCTTCTAAATACGGTAAAGAGCTGCAATCGCTTATTGATAAAAGAAAAGCAGATTAGGTATTATTTATATCCTCAAGTTTATCAAGAAGAATAAATTAGATTTTACACCGTTAAACCTTGAGTCCTGAAAGGCTATTTTTGTCAGTTCAACGTATATAAATCTTGATGAAACTTAACAAAAAACGACTTTTTAAAATCGCCAAACCAATTGGTTTTGGGCTTCTTGGACTTTTATTCTTATTCATTTGTTTTTATTTGAGCATCTATTTTGGGTTGTGGGGTAAAATCCCTACCAAAGAAACCATTGCGAACCTCAACCAGAGCCAAGCCACACAAATTCTGGATAAAAACGAAGACCTCATCGGGAAATTATACATCTACGATAGGCAATCCATTAAATTTTCAGATTTTCCGCAGCATTTATTGGATGCATTGATTGCTACCGAAGATGCTCGATTTTATGAGCACAATGGTGTTGACAATAAAAGTCTGCTTCGTGTGTTTTTCAAAACCATTTTATTATCTGATGATTCTTCTGGCGGCGGAAGTACCATCACCTTGCAATTGTCCAAAAATCTTTTTGGACGCGAGCGTTCAGGTGCTTTGGGAATGGTGGTCAACAAAATAAAGGAAAGTATTGTTGCCAAACGGATTGAGACTATATATTCCAAAAAGGAAATTCTCACCATGTACTTGAATACAGTACCATTTCCTGATAATACCTATGGGATTGAAAGTGCTTCGGAAAAATTCTTCAATGTACACACACGCGAATTGAATCTCAACCAAGCTGCAATTCTTGTTGGGTCGTTGAAGGCAAACCATAGTTATAATCCAAGATTGTTTCCAGAGAAATCAAAATTAAGACGGAATGTGGTCCTCCAACAAATGGTCAATTATGATTATTTAACGGACGAAGAAGCCCGTAAAGCCAAAACTGAAGCTATTGTTTTAGACTATCAATATTATGCACCAAATCAAGGTTTGGCTCCCTATTTCAGGGCAGAAATCAAGAAACAGTTGGATACGATTTTGCAACAGAAACAATTCAGAAAAGCTAATGGAGAAACGTACAACCTCTTTCATGATGGACTCAAAATATATACTACTTTAGACAATACCATGCAGCGTTATGCGGAGGAAGCGATGCGTGAGCACATGAAAGGATTGCAACATCAATATGAAGTTGCCTATGGAAAAAATGCTCCTTGGCTGAAAAACAAATCAGCTTACATTGCTGCAAAAAAGCGTTTAAAACGTTACAAGCAGTTAAAAAAACAAGGATTGTCGGAAAAAGCCATAAATGATTCCTTGAGCAAAACGTATAAAACCGAGCTGTTTTCTTGGGATGAACATACCATTGCATCAATTTCCACTTTGGACAGTTTGGAATATTACTCCAAGTTTTTGAATGCTGGGTTGCTTTCTTTGGAACCAGCCAATGGTGAAATTCGTGCGTATGTTGGCGGCATTGATTACCGATTTTTCCAATATGACCATGTCTCGCAAAGCAAACGGCAAGTGGGCTCCACCTTTAAACCGATTGTTTATACCGCAGCCATCGAAAACGGAATGCCTCCGTGCACCTATTTTCCCTTAAAAGCTGTTACATATACAGATGTTGACAACTGGACCCCAACAAATGCTTCCGATATTGATGATGAAGACGGAACGCTTAATTATTCCTTGGAAAAAGCGTTGAGCAATTCCGTGAATACCATTGCTGTGAAAGTTTTATATGAAACAGGAATTGACGAAGTCATTAATCAGGCACGAAAAATGGGTATCGAAAGCGATATTGAGGAAGTTCCGTCCATTGCATTGGGTTCAGCAAATTTGAGCATAATGGAAATGGCAAAAGCCTATACCTCATTTGTAAATGACAGTAAACCTTCAACGCCCGTTTTCATTACGCGTATTGAAGACAAAAATGGAAATTTAATTGCTTCCTTTGAAGATTTGAATCCGAAAGCGTCAACTGAAAAGGCCTTTAGTGATAACACACGACAAGTTCTTTTAGAATTCATGAAAGCTACGGTTGATGAAGGCACAGCCAATAGATTGCGTTCTTCTTATAAATTCACAAACGCCATCGCAGGAAAAACTGGTACCACACAGAATAACAAAGATGGCTGGTTTGTGGGCATCACTCCAAATTTAGTGACCATTACTTGGGTAGGAAATGACAATCAACAGATTGGGTTTAGTTCTACACGTATTGGTCAGGGTGCCAATTCTGCATTGCCTATTTTTGCGAATTATTTTCAAAAATTGAATAGCGATTCTAATTTCAAATCGATAACCGAAGCGCAATTTGAAGAACCGTCTGAAGACGTCTTGGAATCTCTAGATTGTGAACTTTCCAAAACTGATGGATTCTTTAAACGTCTTTTTACCAATAAAAAAGATACCAAAACATTCGAGAAGAAAAAGAAAAAGGGAATTTTTTCCTGGATGAAAAAGAAAAAAGATTAAATACGATATGTTATAAAACAAAAAAGCCCCTCGCAATGAGAGACTTTTTGAGCCGATAGAGGGACTCGAACCCACGACCTGCTGATTACAAATCAGCTGCTCTAGCCAGCTGAGCTACATCGGCTTTTGAGATTGCAAATATAATTGCGAAAATCATATTTGCAAATCATTTCAAAAAAATTTATCCTAATTTGTTTATTTTTTCGATAAGTGCACGGCCTTTAGTCTCCAATTCGGTATTGATAGCTTTAAAATGCGCTTTCTTATTCTCAACTTTTTTGTCGTTCACTTTTGCAATCAATTCATCAAAGGTTTCAATGGCTTCATCTATGATGGCTTCACTCTTTTTTGTGTCTTTGTCTGTATTGCTATATTCCCAAACGTAGACCGCTTCTATAATATCACCTAAAACATAATTGATGTCTTTTTTTAGGTCTCTAACATTTCCCATAATATGATTTGTATTTTATTTTGGACAAAATTACGGGAAATGACGGGATTAAATGTTATAAAAATTCTAATTTTGTCAAACATTCAATTTTATTTTATAGCTTTATACCATGAAATCTCAAAAGATGCAAAATACCAAACAGTTTAATATCTGGGCACAACAGTGTTCCCAGGTTATTTCCATTAAACGTCACGGATATTTCCAAGCATCTCACAAAACATAAGTTAACAATAACATTTACAAACCATAACTTAAAAGGTGCTTTTCCAAAAAGCACCTTTTTTATTTTTAATATGTATAAATCTTTAAACCTTTTTATTATGAAACGTCAACAAAACAAGACAGTCCAAACCCAGATGATGATTAAAAATGTATGCTCCATCCCTGCGATGAACCATGCAAAAACTTTTGACCCATTCCCATTATTGTTATATCCATAAAATCCAGAAACATGAAACCAAATTTCAATAACCCAATCCACACCAACGTTCAATTTGTAGTGACAAAGGCTACAAGCAACACTAACGGCTTTTTACTTCCCAATATCTTATTCGACCGAATAAAAACCGTTGCCACCTATCCCATTAAAGAATTTTATTTACACGATTCGCCACAGGTGACTGATTATAAGTTTAAAATGCACAAGAATGCGTTTTTGAATGACCAACTGACCATACAAGCTCAATTGATTCAAAAATATACTGATAAATTGATGGTGAGTGTCATTGTGACCAAAAGCAAGAAATCTTCCAAAACGGAAGAAACCATCTCAAGTGCTTGGTTTGATTTTCCATATGTGACCAATCAGACACAGCAAGAATTGGCATCGTAAATAAAATTCCCGAGGTCTTTGTCGAGCTCGGGACTTTACTATACATATACTTCCAAAAGTTCTGAATTCACTTCGGGGTGTATCGCTATGTCCTTTAGAGCTGCAGGAATCAAGACTGTTTCCCCGTGGGACACTTGTGTTTCAATGCCATTGGCTTCGATGGTTACTTTTCCTTTGACGCAGATATAAATCATAAAAGAATCGTGCGTATTCTTTCTATTGACTTGCGATGTGATTGGTAAAAAATTCGTCGTAAAATAAGGACAACTCACCATCTTGTTAGAATGGTTTTTTTCTTTTTGATACTCCACCCTGAAATCATCTTCCATATCAAAACCGATGGCATCCAAGGCCAAATCGTTGTGCAATTCGCGTTCGTTGCCTTGGTCATCTGTTCTGTCCCAATCATAGACACGGTAAGTCACATCGCTGGTTTGTTGGATTTCAGCAAGCATCACTCCTGCCCCAATGGCGTGAATTCTTCCGACTTCAATAAAATAGGTATCGCCCGTTTTTACGTTGTCGAAGTTCAAAATTTTGGTCAATGTTTTGTTTTCCAGATGCTCTAAATACAATTCGGGTGTTACTTTTTGATTGAAACCAACAATTAGGTTGGAACCTTCATCCGCTTGCATGACATACCACATTTCAGTTTTTCCGAAGGAATTATGTCGTTTTGCCGCCAACTCGTCGTTGGGATGCAGTTGGATGGACAAATTTTCTGTGGCGTCAATAAATTTGATGAGCAACGGAAATTTATTTTCAAAAATGCGATAGTTTTGAACTCCAATCAAATCTTCTTTGTACGTACTCAATAGATGTTTCAGCGATTGGCCTTCAAGGTTTCCATTCTTTACAATGGACGTATCGCCATCCACATCACTGATTTCCCAACTTTCACCCACATTTGGCAAATTGGAATTTTTGTTCAAAAGTGTTTTTAATTTTTGACCTCCCCAAATTTTGTCTTTTAAGATGGGCTCGAATTTTAAAGGATATAAGGTGTTTTTCATTGTTGTTTATTGACCTGAATAGGTTACAAAATTGCGAGGTGTTTCGTAGAGTGTTATTTCAAGATGATTCGAAGCTTTCAATCTTGGTTTGATTTTTTTGTAAATGACCACGACAATATTTTCTGCCGTTGGATTTAAATTCTTGAATTCTTCAACTTCCAAATTCAAGTTTTTATGGTCAAAAGCATCTTCGATTTCTTCTTTGATAATATCTTTTAATGTTTTGATATCGATGACATAACCAGTTTCCTTATCGATTTCATCCGTCACGCTCACAATCAATTCATAATTATGTCCGTGAAAGTTTGGATTGTTGCATTTTCCAAAAACGGCATCATTTTTTTCAGCTGTCCAATCCTTTCGATACAAACGATGAGCTGCATTAAAGTGTGCTTTTCTACTAACGGTTACCTTCATTGGGCGATATTAATATGTTGGTAAAATTTATCAAAAATTATCTTGAACCATTCGGTATAGCGTTCAGGATGGTCTTGCATGTCATTTTTTACATCTTCAAGCGACATCCACTTCCAATTGGAAACCTCTTCCGGATTGATGTTAGGCTCTTCATTATAAGTTCCTACCAAAATATGGTCGTATTCATGCTCCGTCAAACCATTATCAAAAGGCGCTTTATAAATAAATGAAATTGTGTCCTTAAGGTCCGTTACAAAGCCCATTTCTTCCTGCAATCGCCTTTTGCCTGCCTCAATATTGCTTTCTCCCACACGTTGATGGCTGCAACAGGTATTGGTCCACAAATTTGGGGAATGGTATTTATGTGAGGCCCGTTGTTGAAGCATCAATTCATTGGCGTCATTAAAAATAAACACGGAAAATGCACGATGCAGTATCGCTTTTTCGTGTGCTTCCATCTTGGGCATGGTTCCAATTTGTTCATCCTTTTCATTGACAAGGATTACCTTTTCTTCTTTCATAGATGACAAAATTACGAAATAGAGAGGTTTTTTATTGTGTTGGCGGATGTTTTTATAAAAGTATAATACCTTGCCTGAATTAACAGACAAGGTATTAAGGAAAGTAAACTGTGCTATTAATCAATCTACTCTCGGATGATGAACATCGAACGTCGGTTGAGTTGATGTTCTTCTTCAGTGCAATCTTCCCCATTAGAGCACTGATTTATCAATTGGGTTTCCCCATATCCTTTGGCTGACAATCTGTTTTTTTCGACGCCTTTGGAGAGCAACCATTTTAAGGTCGATTGCGCTCTACGTTCGGATAATTTTAGGTTGTAAGCGTCTTTTCCGCGGGAATCTGTATGCGATTCTATATGGATTTTCAATTGCGGATATTCATTTAGAGCTGTCAGGATTTTTGCCAATTCTATTTCGGCATCCGGACGAATATCCGATTTATCAAAGTCGAAATAAATAGGCTGAAGTGTCAATCGACATCCTAAATCTTCAGGCGGACATGGGTCCGACGGTTTTAAAGACATTGGAATATTTAACAGGATTGGCATTTCCATGGCTTTTGAATCCTTTGGAGTTTCTACAATTTCCTCTTTTGGGTTGTAACCTTCTTTTTGAGCTCGAATAATGTATTGCTTATCACATTCCAATACAAAAGAGAATACGGCATCATCGCCTGTAACCACCTTGTTTAATTCATTGTTGTTACTGTCCAAAAGTGTCACCATGACGTTAGGAATGATTTCTCCAGTGGCTTCATCTAAAATAGGGCCTTCAATGGTAATTTCGCAACGTTCCCAAATTTGAAAAATGTCATCGCTCTTACTTCCTTCATCTCCATCGCGATTGGATGCGAAATAACCAATTCTATCTTCCTTAATGATAAAACTGAAATCATCTTTCGTACTGTTGATTGGTTCACCAAAAGTTGAAATCTCTCCATGGCCATCATTGGTCAATTTGGCGACAAAAATGTCCAAACCACCCATTCCTGCATGGCCTTCACTGGAAAAATAGAGGTTGTTTTCAGCACTGACAAAAGGAAACGTTTCGCGCGCCACTGTGTTCATCGGGTCACCCATATTTGTTGGATTGCTGTAGATATCATCTCCTAAAATCTTTACATACCAGATGTCAGACATTCCTAAAGTCCCAGGCATATCAGAAGCAAAATAAAGTTTATCTTCCTTTGGACTTAAAGCCGGATGGCCTACAGAATAACTGTCACTGTTGAAAGGAAGTTCTGTCACATTTCCCCAAGTATCGCCAGTTTTGGTCGCTTTATAAATTTTGAGCCTCACAACATGGTCTTTATCTCTTTTCTTTTTACCGTCGATAAAATTATTTCTTGTAAAGTACATCGTGTTACCATCCTTTGAAAAGACAGCGGTAGATTCATGATATTCTGAATTGATATCACCTTTCAATGGCTCTGCGTTTTTTAAGGTTAGAGTTCCATCCAAAGAAGCTTGATACAAATCCAAAAATGGTTGATTGTCCCAGCCAGAAAGGTCCACCGATTTGTCCTCAAAAGATTTGATAGAACTATCGCTAGAGGTAAAAACAATCAAGCTATCGCCATAAAATGCGGGTCCAAAATCAGAATACTCGGTATTCACCGCAACTTTTTCAATTTCGAACAATTTATCTTGAACCCCTTTTTTGAATATCGTATCAGCGACATTTTTGTAGGAAGCAAGTGCGATTGATTTTCCACCTTTTTCTTTATAAATTTTCATCAAACTTTTGGATTCTTCCAATTGATTGATACTCTTTAAGCATTGTGCCGCCCTAAAATAGTCAGTTGTTGTAGCTTCATCTGGAAACTCCTTGATTAAATTGTAATACCATTTTGCAGCACCTGAATATTCACTATTGAAATAATACGTATCTCCCAGCTTTCGATAAATCTCGGCGGATTTATAGCCGTTATCCACAACTTTCAGATAAATCTGGCGTGCATCGATGTAATCGTATTTGTCATATTTGAGGTTCGCCTTTTCCAATTTTCCAACTTGAGAAAAGGAAGCTATACTGAAACTAAAGCATAAAAGGCATATAATGATTTTGTATGTTTTCATAATCTATAAGTTTAAAAGAATCTTGGCGTTAGGATACGTTCGGTTTTATTGAAAATGTCGAATCGCAAGAATATTTCATAAGACCCATCGCTATATTTCTCGATATCCGTAGTCTGAAAATCATAGCCCATACCGATGAACAATTGATTGCTGATTTGAAATCCGGCCATGGCACTGACAGCGGCATCCCATCGATACGCTGCGCCAAGCGTGAAGCGGTCATTGAACAAAAAGTTAGCTGACACATCAGCTTGCAATGGAGAGCCGCTTACCGCCTTGAACATGGTTGCTGGTTTAAATTTCAGATTTTCACTGATATCAAACACATAGCCCGCAATCAGGAAATAATGGAGCCTTTCAATAGCCACAGCATCATCATTGACATCATCAATATTATCCGTATTGTAATGTTTGGAGTTCAAGAAATTTGGCACGGATAGACCTGCGTAGAATTTGTCTGTATTATAGAAAATTCCGGCACCTATCTGCGGTTGAAACTTTTTATCCACATTGTTCATGAACTGTGGGTCCAAATCATCGTAAATGTTGAGCTTTGTATAATCGACATCCAAGATATCCAGACCGCCTTTCAAACCAAACGACAGTCTCGACACATCCGATAGCAATAAGGAATAGGAGTAATCCACAACGAAATTAGTTTCGGTTGCAGGTCCTATTTTATCGCTTACAATGGATAAGCCCAAGGCCATTCGCTTCAATTCTCCCAAAGGAGTGCTTGCTGTTAGGGTGCCCGTTTTAGGAGCGCCATCAAAACCAACCCATTGGGTTCTATATAAAAGTCCGACACTTGCTGCTTCCTTCGAACCGATATAGGCTGGGTTTACAGCTTGTGTATTGTACATGTATTGCGTGTACTGTGGGTCTTGCTGTGAAAAACTTGAATTCACAGAGATTATAACTAGTAGTATTAAAATATAATATTTCATGAGATTCGAGTTTTAGTTTCTTTTAATGTATAAGTATCCTTCATCAGTCAATGTCTTATCGCCATTTATAAATCGTTTTAAGACATAGAAATATGACCCTGTAGGTAGCTCATCATTCTTACTGACCGTAACACGACCATCAGATACACCTCTAAATACTTTTCCGTTGATTCCGTAGCCGTCCATTTCATAAATCAACACACCCCAACGGTTAAATATTTGTAGGTTGTTATTTGGATAGTTTTCAATACCAACGATTCTGAAGAAATCATTCAATCCATCACCATCTGGAGAAACCGCATTGAAAATCTCAAATTCCTCGCCTAATACTCCTGGCAAGACCGTAACAGTAGGGTCATCTGGTTCGCCATCATCGTTGATATCATTATCGGTCAAATCTGTAGGGTCGTCAGAGGTATCGGTCACTGGATTTCCTGATGGGTCTTCAGCATTCACGATGGCTTGGTTGGTCACCAACATCGATTCCAAATCCTGTTCCGTTACTGTGTAGACCGCTGTAAAAGTTGTACTATCGATTTCACCAGGAAGCAATTCCGCCAAAGGACCTCCAGACATTACAAGTCCAGGAAGGCCATCCTCTATCATAATGTTATATAAAGTGACTGCTCCTGTATTGTATATGATGAAACTATAAGTGATTGTTTCCCCCGCTTGAGTGGAACCATCTCCATTTTCATCATTGAATACTCCAATTTTTTCAAGTGAAATAGAACCAGCAGTACACAATGTGGTTACCGTTGGGTCATCTTCCAAAGTACTGTTATCATCAGAAAGGTCTGTTAACGTACTGCTATCATTACTGCTAATACCCGTGACGGTTGCCTGATTGCTTACGGAACCAGCATCAATATCACTTTGCAGAATGGTATAATTAGCAGTGTAAATCCAACTTTCATCTGTATCCAATTCGCCGTCTGCATCCGTATCACCTGATGCCAAGGCAATGTCACCGCCCAACATTGGGTCATTCAATACAACTGATGTTATACTTGAATTCCCTTCATTGGTTACCGTAAATGTATAGCTGATGGTTTCATTCAATTCACTACAGCCGTTGCCACTTTCGTCATTAAAGACTGCGGTCTTTATCACTGCAATTCCTGATGTATCGTTTGGCTGACATAACGTTGTTTCTGTCACATCATCTTCAAGGACACTGTCATCATCCGATAAATCGGTTACGGTTGTGCCATTACCATCACCAGTGACGGTCGCCTGATTGCTGACCAATCCTGCATCTATGTCACTTTGCAGAATGGCATAATCTGCAGTGTACATCCAAATTTCGTCTACATCCAACTCGCCATCCGCATCGGTATCACCAGATGCCAGGGCAATATCCCCTCCCAACATTGGGTCGTTCAGAAGGACGTTTGTGATTGGGGTCGTTCCTTCGTTTGTTACCGTGAATGTGTATGTGATTGTTTCCCCAGCATCACTACAGCCATCTCCATCTGTGTCGTTGAAGGTTCCTGTTTTGATGACCGCTATTGCTGCAGTTTCATTTGGCTGACATAGCGTTGTTTCTGTTACATCGTCTTCAAGAATACTGTCATCATCCGATAAATCCGTTAACGTTGTACCGTTACCATCACCTGTGACTGTCGCCTGATTGCTGACCAATCCTGCATCAATGTCGGATTGGATTATGGCGTAATCCGCAGTGTATATCCAAATTTCGTCTACATCCAATTCACCATCCGAATCGGTATCACCAGATGCAAGTGCGATATCTCCTCCCAACATTGGGTCGTTCAGAACGACGTTTGTGATTGGGGTCGTTCCTTCGTTTGTTACCGTGAATGTGTATGTGATTGTTTCCCCAGCATCACTACAGCCATCTCCATCTCCGTCGTTGAACGTTCCTATTTTGATGACCGCTATGGCTGCAGTTTCATTTGGCTGACATAGCGTTGTTTCTGTTACATCATCTTCAAGGACACTGTCATCATCCGATAAATCCGTTACCGTTGCACCGTTACCATCACCCGTGACGGTCGCCTGATTGCTGACCAATCCTGCATCTATGTCACTTTGCAGAATGGCATAATCTGCAGTGTACATCCAAATTTCTTCTACATCCAATTCACCATCTGTATCAGAATCTCCTGACGCCAACGTGATGTCTCCACCCAACATTGGGTCGTTAAGAACTACATTTGTTATTGTCGTGTTACCTTCATTTGTAACAGTAAAAGTATAGGTGATTGTTTCTCCTACATCGCTACAGGTATCTCCATTTCCATCATTAAATACACCCGTTTTTATCAACGCAATGGTTGGTGTTGATTGGCACAATGTAGTGTCTGTAACATCATCTTCAAGAACATTATCATCATCCGAGACATCTGAAACGTCAATTCCACCAGTACTTGTTCCACTTACAGTTGCTTGATTGCTTACCATTCCAGCATCAATATCATCTTGTGTGATGGCGTAATCAGAACTGTAAACCCAAATTTCATCTACATCCAATTCGTCATCGGCATCGGTATCTCCTGATGCCAACGTAATATCTCCTCCCAATAATGGGTCATTCAGAACTACATTGGTTATGGAAGTGTTTCCTTCGTTTGTGACCGTGAAGGTATATGTGATGGTTTCTCCCGCATCGCTACAAGCATCTCCATCTGCGTCGTTGAAGGTTCCTGTTTTAATTAAAGCGATAGCAGGTGTAGATTGGCACAGCGTAGTTTCCGTAACATCATCTTCCAAAATATTGTCATCATCCGACAAATCACTCACTTCAACATCATCAAATCCTAATCCCGTAACGGTCGCTTGGTTAGTAACCAGGCCAGCATCGATGTCGTTTTGCGTAATGATGTAATCTGCATTGTACACCCAGATTTCATCTATATCCAATTCGCCATCGGTATCAGAATCTCCCGACGCTAACGTGATGTCTCCGCCTAACATTAGGTCGTTAAGAACTACATTTGTTATTGTCGTGTTACCTTCATTTGTAACCGTAAAAGTATATGTGATTGTTTCTCCTACATCGCTACAGCCATCTCCATTTCCATCATTAAATACACCCGTTTTTATCAACGCAATGGTAGGTGTTGATTGGCACAAAGTAGTCTCTGTAACATCATCTTCAAGAACATTATCATCATCCGAGACATCTGAAACGTCAATTCCACCAGTACTTGTTCCACTTACAGTTGCTTGATTGCTTACCATTCCAGCATCAATATCATCTTGTGTGATGGCGTAATCAGAACTGTAAACCCAAATTTCATCTACATCCAATTCGTCATCGGCATCGGTATCTCCTGATGCCAACGTAATATCTCCTCCCAATAATGGGTCATTCAGAACTACATTGGTGATGGAGGTGTTTCCTTCGTTTGTAACCGTGAAGGTATATGTGATGGTTTCTCCCGCATCGCTACAAGCATCTCCATCTGCGTCGTTGAAGGTTCCTGTTTTGATGACAGCTATATCCGCATTTTGGCAAAAGCCTGTGGCTGTCGCATCAATATAAGCACCGTACACTTCGAGAGAGTTTATGACACCTGCAACGGCACCTACCGTGATACGAACTTCATCGAAACTTAAACCCGTTGCAAAGGCGACCACGTAGAAATTATCCGTTGATGTTGGTGTAATGTTTATTAATCCTAAAGCTTCCAAAGCCAATAAATTCGTTGCGGTTCTCTGTTCTTGCTGAACATCATCAAGATAGGTAGTAATTGTAATGGAGTTAAGCAAATCAACTTCCAACAAATCATTGGTATCTCGAATGACGAATCCAGCAACAGTTCCTACTGGGTATTCCGTAAGAACATCTTTTACGGAAATTGAAGCAGTGCTTACTACTCCAGCAACCACATTAATCATTGCAAAATCGCTATTGTCGGCAGAAATGACGTTTTGAGTATCATCGACTTCGCACGCAACACAGGCCACGCCGTCAATTCCTGTTCTACTGTTATTGATGATTACTGGGTCGATAGGATTTGCCAAAACGTAAGGTGCATCACAGGAAATGGTTCCTTCACAAAATGCTTCGAGTACCATTCCATACACTCGTGTACTGCCCAAATTCAATGAAACCACTTGAGATAAGGTCAAACGAACCTCATCAAAGGTTGATGTTGTCACAAATCCTACTCTGACACTTTCAGTTCCTGGGAATAACAATCCTGTACTCACCGGTAATAATTCTGTAGTTCCTGTTCTGGACTCCACCAAAGTTCCATCCAAATAGGTGGAAATAGTAATGGCATCAAACAATTGTGTGTTCATTAATGTTGCGTTCTCGATATCAAATCCAGCATAGGTCATTTCTGGGTAATCTGTCACTTCATCTTTTACCGCTATAGAGCCTGTTGCAATAACTCCTGCCAATAAATCGATGGAAGCATAATTGGCAAGATTAGTATCGATGACATTATTCGTGTTGTTTACACTACCAACGCCCAAGACACCTCCCAAACCAGTATGCTCGTCCACAATTCGTACTGGGAATTCTGATTTTGTAAGTTGTGTCGGAGTATTGCAGACCAATTCTGGACCTGCGCAGAAACTATTGGTGACTGCATGGAACACATCAGTAGTCGATAAAACACCTGCCAAACTTGAAATTGAAATTTCAATGGCATCATAATCAAGTGTTGTATAAAAACCTACGTAATATTGGTCAGTGCCAAGTAACGTGCTGTTAATTGCCACTAAATTTCCACTTCCGCTCACTTCTTGCTGTACACCATCCAAAAGGGTTCTCACCACAATGGCATTTAATAAATCTGCCTGAACGACGGAGCTATTTCTGATTAAAAATCCTGCATATCCGCCACCTGTGAACAATTCATCATCAGTTTCATCGGTGACTCTTAAAGTGTGCGTCACTCCAAGTCCGACCAAGGTCGCAACAGTGGCAAAATTATCTTCATCGGCATCAATGACATTTTCTTCATTGGAAATGCCACAACCCAACACACAAACGCCTGATGTATTTGCTTCAATGGTCAAATCTGTAAATCCGACTTCGGTAATGGCGACAGGTTCATCTGTATTACAAGGAATAGGATATTGCACACCGTCTGTGTAAACGATAAATTCCGCACTCGCTTCACATCCAGTGGCATCGGTCACAGTTACCGTATAAAGACCTGGTGACAAACCGCTAATTGAAAGCGTAGTCTCGCCTCCTGGGCTCCAGAGATATTCGTAAGGAGGATTTCCGCCTGTCACAGTTACAGAGAGGCTTCCGTCAGCAGCATCAATGGCGGTTTCGTTAATGACTGTTCCTTCTATTTGAATTGAAGAATCTACATAACTACCATATACTTCGATACTATTGATAACACCTACAACGCTCGCAACTGTTAATCTTACTTCGTCATATTCTTCTGTCGTTGTGAATCCCACTAAATAGAAACCATCAGATGATGAAGGCGTGATGTTTATTAAGCCCAAAGCTTCCACTGCTAACAAGTTGCCTGCAGATTGAACTTCTTGGATTGAACCGTTCAAATAAGTGGTAATGGTCAATGAATTCAATAAATCCACCTGAAGTAAATCGTTGGTATCGCGAATGACAAATCCTGCGTCGCTTCCTGCAGGGAATGTTGACAAGACATTTTCTACAGAAATAGATGCTGTGCTTGCCACTCCAGCGACTACATTTATCATTGCAAAATCTGAAGGACTTTCACTAATAGCGTTGGTTGCATTGTCCACTTCGCAACCTACACACGCCACACCATCAATTCCTGTTCGGATATTGTTAATAATGACAGGTTGTGAAGGATTGCTCAACAAAGTCGCCATGCTACAATCCAATTCGCCTTCGCAAAAAGCCTCTAATACCAATCCATATACACGTGTGCTTCCTAAATTGAGAGCTACTGTTTGTTGAATGCTCAATTGCACTTCATCAAATGGTAATGTGGTCAGAAATCCTAATTGGGAACGGGTTGTGCCTGTCAATAATAAGCCGCTATCGACGGACACCAATTCCGAAGGGCCGGTTCTAGCTTCCTGTAAAGTACCATTCAAATAAGTTCTGATGGTGACTGCACCGATTAAATCGACATCTAAAACAGACGAATTTTCCAAATCAAACCCTACAAAAGTGTTCGCTTCATAATCCGTCAACTCATCTTTGATGGCCAAATTTCCTGTTGCCAAAGCTCCCAAAATAAAATCGATGCTTGCGTAAGAATTGCTGTTGGAATCAATGGCATTGTTTTCATCTATGATACTTCCAACGCTCAATAATCCACCAAATCCCGTATGCTCATCTACAATTCTGGCTGGAAATGCTGGTTTTGCCAAAGGAGTTGGTGTGTTACATTCCAAATCTGGACCGAAGCAGAAACTGTTGGTTACGGCGTGATAGACATTGGTGGTAGATAACACTCCTGCCAAACTTGCGATGGATATTTGAATCGCATCGTAATCGGNNAGCACTGATGTATTTTGAATCAAAAATCCTGCATAACCGCCAGCTGTGAAAAATTCACCGGCTGTTTCGTCCGTGACTCTTAAATTATGGGTAACACCGAGTCCAACCAATGTGGCAACGGTGGCAAAATTATCTTCATTGGTATCTATGAGGTTTTCTTCATTTGTAATTCCGCAACCCAGGACACAAACTCCTGTAGTACTATCTTCCACCAAAAGGTCTGTAAAACCTGCCGAGGTAATGGCAACTGGGTCATCGGTGTTACATGGGACGGGCGTTTGAACCCCGTTTGTATTTACCGTAAAGGTTGCCATAGCTTCGCAACCATTGGCATCGGTGACGGTGACGGTGTAATCGCCGGCTGTCAATCCACTGATAGTACTTGTGGTTTCGCCACCGGGACTCCATAGATAATTGTATGGAGGTGTGCCTCCAGTTACTATTACAGACAAACTTCCGTCAGAAGCACCGATAGCTGTTTCATTGGTGATGGTTTCTTCAATTTTAATGGAATTGTCAACATAACTACCATAAACTTCAATACTGTTGATAACACCTACCAATCCTGCAACAGTGAGTCTTATTTCATCATATTCCAAAGAAGTTTCAAATCCTACCAAATAAAAGGCGTCAGAGTTTGTGGGGGTAATATTAATTAAACCCAAAGCCTCAAGACCCAATAAGTTTCCGGCAGATTGAGTTTCTTGTACCGTACCATCCAAATAGGTGGTAACAGTCAAGGAATTCAATAAATCAACTTGTAATAAATCGTTTGTATCTCTTATGACGAATCCTGCAGTGCTACCAGCAGGGAAGCTGGACAATGCATTTTCCACAGAAATGGAAGCGGTGCTCGCCACTCCTGCCACGACATTAATCATTGCAAAGTCTGAATTGCTTTCGCTAATCACATTGGTAGCATTGTCAACCTCACAGCCGACACATGCCACACCATCAATTCCGGTGCGGGTATTATTGATGATGACAGGTTGTGTTGGATTACTTAAAACCGTCGCCATGTTACATTCCAAAGTGCCTTCACAAAATGCTTCAAGTACCAAGCCATATACACGCGTGCTTCCCAAGTTTAGGGCAAGTGTCTGTTGAATGCTTAACTGGACTTCGTCAAATGGCAAAGAGGTTACGAAACCAATTTGGGAACGTTCCGTTCCAGTTAACAATAAGCCACTATCTACTGCCAATAATTCTGACACACCTGTTCTGACTTCTTGAAACACGCCATCCAAATAGGTTCTGATGGTGACGGCATCCAATAATTGAAGATTAAGTACGGATGTATTTTCAATATCAAATCCGACATAAGTATTGGCTTCATAATCTGTCAATTCATCCTTGATGGCCAAGTTACCCGTTGCCAAAAGGCCCAAAGTAAAATTAATATTGGCGTATGAATCATCATCTGAATCCACAGCACTGTCTGCATCCGTAATGCTTCCTACACCCAAAACGCCACCAAATCCTGTATGTTCATCAACAATGGAGGCCGGAAATTCAGGTCTTGACAGTGGTGTTGGTATGTTGCATTCCAATGCTGGTCCCGCACAAAAACTGCCAGTGACAGCGTGAAATATATTCGTTGTCGATAAAATTCCTGCCAAACTTGAAATGGAAATTTGAACGGCATCAAAATCTTCTGTAGTATAAAACCCAACATAATAACGGTCCGTGCCCAACAATGCTGTATTGACAACTGCCAAACTAGCGCCTGTGTTACTTTCTTGTTCCACACCATCTAGATAGGTTCTTATCACAATGGCGTTCAGCAAGTCAGCTTGAAGCACCGAAGTGTTCCTAATTAGAAAGCCAGCATAGTTTCCGGCAGTGTAGAAATCTCCAGCGGTATTATCTGTGACCCTGATGTTATGGGTGACACCCAAACCAAGTAATGTGGTCACGGTAGCAAAATTATTCTCATTCGCATCTACTATTCGCTGCCTATTTTGAATGCCACATCCCAGAACACAGAGTCCTGTTGTGTTTGAGGTGACTGCCAAATCATTATAATTGAGATTTGTTAGAGGAACCGGCACATCCGTATTACAGGGAATGGTAATAGGCGGTAAGAAATAATTGCTTAATGTATCATAGAGATTACTGCTCCAAGAAAACAGGATAAATGATAAAGCAATTGCGAAAAGAATCAGTTTTTTTCGAGTAAATAGCCTAGCACTGGCTAGATACGAGTAGGTAAATTTGTCCATAGCATATGATGATTTGTGATTAAAAATCTAAATCAGACACAACTAAACCAATAAATTTGGGATAATGCGCTTTAAAAGCACAATACGTGGATATAGAGCTAACGCTCCTGTTTTATGTAATCCATTGTGCTTTAGTTAAATATTTTGTACGGGGAGAATAAAATATTTAAAGCTGGACTTTTATAATGATGAACACATGAAAAAAAATTCAAATATGCGAAACCATTATTGTATTTAACTGATATGAATTTAACAATTAAATGTTGATTAAAACAAAAAACACAGAAAATATTCGACGAAATGCACTAAAAAAATAGAATTTGTGCTTAACTAATTTTTCAGAGACATTAAGGATTTATTGATGTTTTTGCATCTAAATGTTGCTCACGCATACTTCAAAAGGGACAAAACATTCATTTTTATTGTCTTCAATATGTAGTATCTTTGCACACAATTTGCAATCTACATATGAGTTTTATCAAAGAAATTAATAGACGACGCACCTTCGGAATCATTTCGCATCCAGATGCTGGAAAAACAACGTTAACAGAAAAGTTATTGCTATTTGGAGGCGCCATACAAGAAGCTGGCGCTGTAAAAAGTAATAAAATCAAGAAAGGAGCTACCAGCGATTTCATGGAAATTGAACGCCAGCGTGGAATTTCTGTTGCAACTTCTGTCTTGGCATTTGAATATGATGGCATCAAAGTAAACATTCTGGATACACCTGGACACAAGGATTTTGCGGAAGACACGTTTAGAACACTTACGGCCGTTGATAGTGTGATTGTGGTCATTGACGTTGCAAAAGGGGTTGAGGAGCAAACAGAAAAATTGGTGGAAGTCTGTAGAATGCGAAACATCCCTATGATTGTGTTCATTAATAAAATGGACCGTGAAGGGAAGGACGCATTTGATTTGCTGGACGAAATTGAGCAAAAATTGGGTTTGAAAGTTGTTCCGTTAAGTTTCCCAATTGGGATGGGATATGATTTTAAAGGGATTTACAATATTTGGGAAAAGAATATTAATCTTTTTAGTGGCGATAGTCGAAAAAACATTGAAGAAACCATAGAAATTTCGGATTTAGAATCTCCTGAACTAAATAAATTGATTGGTGATATAGCCGCCAAGACATTGCGTGATGAAATAGAACTCGTCCAAGGTATTTATCCAGAGTTTGATAGGCAAGCCTATCTCGATGGGCAGTTACAACCAGTCTTCTTTGGGTCGGCGCTGAATAATTTTGGAGTGCGTGAATTGTTGGATTGTTTTGTGGAAATCGCTCCGAAGCCTAGGCCAAAGCAGAGCGAAGAACGTTTAGTTCAGCCTGATGAAAAGGAATTTACAGGATTTGTGTTTAAAATCCATGCCAATATGGACCCTAACCATAGAGACCGTTTGGCGTTTGTGAAAATTGTATCCGGAAAGTTTGAGCGAAACAAGCCTTATTTGCATGTTCGACATGATAAAAAATTAAAATTCTCAAGTCCAAACGCTTTTTTTGCTGAAAAGAAAGAAATCGTGGATGTCTCCTACCCTGGCGACATTGTTGGATTGCATGATACTGGGAACTTCAAGATTGGAGACACATTAACCGAAGGTGAAAATATTAATTATAAAGGTATCCCAAGTTTTTCGCCAGAACATTTTAGATATATCAATAATGCAGACCCTCTAAAATCCAAACAATTATTTAAAGGTATTGACCAATTGATGGATGAAGGTGTGGCGCAATTATTTACGTTAGAATTGAACGGTCGAAAAGTCATCGGTACCGTTGGAGCCCTACAGTATGAAGTCATCCAATATCGTTTGGAACATGAGTATGGTGCGAAATGCACTTATGAAAATCTAAATGTCTATAAAGCATGTTGGGTAGAACCAAAAGATGAAAAAAGTGATGAGTTCAAAGACTTCTTAACTGTAAAACAGCGTTATTTAGCTAAAGATAAACAAGACCAATTAGTCTTTTTGGCGGATTCAGCATTTTCTTTGCAAATGACACAACAGAAATATCCAAACATTATTTTCCATTTTACATCGGAATTCAAATAAAAAATGAGAATACTTCAAAAATAAGGGGTGCATTTCATCGAAAATTAAATCTTAATATCGTTTTTAATCGAATTTTTACTACATTTAATCGATAAATGAATGGATTTCTAAATGACTTCTATACATTTATTTCAATGAAACATCAATAATTAATTGTTTTTCAATGAGCTATTGAGTTTCAGAAATTAAAAGATTGACCCCAAATTAATCTACTTATGGAAACTACTGCTAATGTGTTCAGTAATAGAGATATTACTGTGACTTACGAACCATGTGTTTGCACCAATGCCGAGCGTTGTGCAAGAGAACTTTCAAATGTTTTTAGAAATTCCGTGATACCTTGGATTGACCTTGATGGCGATTCCACGGATAGAATCATTCGACAAGTGAAGAAATGTCCTTCGGGAGCCTTAAAATTTTCGTATAACAATACAAACAATGAAGTAGCCTAACTGAACTTTGTTTTAAAAAAGAAATCCCTTTGATTAAGTTCAAAGGGATTTTTTAGTTTTATGCTTGGCCAGTCGGTCCAAAGTTCAATGGAATTGGCGGCTGTTCATAGTCTTTGATTTCACCATGGGCTTTCTCAAAACGATGTACATTCTCTCCCAACGCTTTCAGCAAACGCTTGGCATGCTGTGGCGTCAAAATAATCCTTGACTTCACTTTGCTTTTCGGTGTTCCTGGCATGATACTCACAAAATCAACTACAAATTCAGAAACCGAATGATTAATGATTGCCAGATTGGAATATGTTCCTTCGGCTACTTTTTCATCCAATTCAATATTGATTTGACCTGGTTTTGGAGCTTCTTTGTTATCGCTCATATTGATGCTATTTTCTTATAAAACAAAGATTCCCGCTTTCACGGGAATCCAAGTCTCAATTTATTTAATTATAATTAAACTCTTCTTTAGCTTTCATCATCTCGTTGAATTCCTGTTTTGAACCCACAATGATGTGCTCGTAGCGTCTTACACCGGTTCCTGCAGGAATTCTATGTCCTACAATTACGTTTTCTTTCAATCCGTCAAGTTCATCTACTTTAGCACTTACAGCTGCTTCGTTCAATACTTTAGTCGTTTCTTGGAACGATGCCGCAGAAATGAATGATTTAGTCTGTAAGGAAGCTCTAGTGATTCCTTGCAAGATTGGAGTTGCAGTTGCTGGTCTTGCATCTCTAGCTTCGGCCAACTTACCATCTTCCCTTCTTACGATTGAATTTTCATCTCTCAATTGACGAACTGTAACAATTTGTCCAGGTTTCAAGGTTTTAGAATCTCCCGCGTCTTCAATGACTTTCATACCAAAGATTTTATCATTTTCTTCGATAAAGTCTGATTTATGAACCAATTGGTCTTCAAGGAAAATCGTATCACCAGAATCAATAATCTGAACTTTACGCATCATCTGCCTTACAACAACCTCGAAGTGCTTATCATTGATTTTCACACCTTGCAAACGATATACTTCCTGTACTTCGTTTACCAAATATTGCTGAACTGCAGATGGTCCTTTGATATTCAAGATGTCGTCAGGAGTAATTGAACCATCAGATAAAGGCATACCTGCTTTCACATAATCATTCTCTTGTACAAGAATCTGATTTGACAATTTAACCAAATATTTCTTTACCTCACCTAATTTAGATTCGATGATAATCTCGCGATTACCTCTTTTGATTTTTCCGAAAGAAACCACACCATCAATTTCACTCACAACCGCAGGATTGGAAGGATTACGCGCTTCGAACAACTCGGTCACACGTGGAAGACCACCTGTAATATCCCCAGTTTTAGCCGATTTACGTGGAATCTTCACCAATACCTTACCTACGTTGATTTTCTCACCATCATTAATCATCAAGTGGGCACCAACTGGTAAGTTGTACGAACGTAAGGTGTTTCCTTTAGCATCCTCGATATGCAATGTTGGAATCAATTTTTTGTTTCTTGATTCTGAAATTACTTTCTCTTGGAAACCTGTTTGTTCATCAATCTCAACTTGGTACGTAATACCTTGTTCGATGTTTTCATAGGACACTTTACCTGCAAATTCAGAAATGATGACACCATTATAAGGATCCCATGAACAAATGACATCGCCTTTCGCAACTTTTTCACCTGGTTTCACATAAATGAATGAACCATAAGGAATATTGTTTGTGCTTAACGTAATGCCTGTTTTTGCATCCACCAATTTAAGCTCTGATGTACGTGAAATTACAACATCAACAGCGTTACCTTGGTTGTCGGTTCCTTTGACGACTTTAAGGTCTTCAATTTCCGCGATACCGTTGAACTTCACGGTCAATTTATTCTCCTCTGATATGTTACCCGCAATACCACCAACGTGGAAGGTACGAAGTGTCAGCTGTGTACCAGGCTCACCAATGGATTGGGCGGCAACAACACCAACAGCTTCTCCTCGCTGAACCATTTTACCGGTTGCTAGGTTACGACCGTAACATTTAGAACAAATACCTTGTTTTGCTTCGCAAGTCAATGCAGAACGCACTTCAACAGAATCCAATGCAGACTCTCCGATGCGTTTAGCGATATGGTCATGTATATGTTCACCAGCTTTTACCAAAACTTCTTCAGTCATTGGGTCGTACACATCATTCAATGATGTTCTACCTACAATTCTATCTTCAAGAGATTCGATAATCTCCTCGTTTTTCTTCAATGCAGATACTTCAATTCCTCTCAATGTGCCACAATCTTCACTGTAAATAATCACATCTTGAGATACATCCACCAAACGACGGGTCAAATAACCAGCATCCGCAGTTTTAAGAGCCGTATCGGCAAGACCTTTACGAGCACCGTGTGTAGAGATAAAGTATTCTAAAATCGAAAGACCTTCCTTAAAGTTGGAAAGAATTGGATTCTCGATAATCTCACCACCACCTGCGTTTGATTTTTTAGGTTTTGCCATCAAACCACGCATCCCTGTCAACTGGCGAATTTGCTCTTTCGAACCACGCGCACCAGAATCAAGCATCATGTATACAGAGTTGAACCCTTGTTGGTCTTCACGGATACGTTTCATTGACAATTCTGTCAAGGCGGCATTCGTAGACGTCCAGATATCAATAACCTGATTATAACGTTCGTTGTTGGTAATCAATCCCATATTGTAGTTGGCCATAATACCATCTACTTCTTGGTTGGCGCTATCAATCATGCCTTGTTTTTCAGCAGGAATAATGATATCACCCAAACTGAATGACAAACCACCTTGGAATGCAAATTTATACCCTAAATCTTTGATTTCATCAAGGAATTCAGCTGTTTCGGGAACAGAAGTTACTTTCAAAATATCACCAATGATATCACGCAAAGATTTTTTGGTCAATACTTGATTGATATAACCAGCCGCTTCAGGAACTTTCTCGTTGAACAATACACGACCGACGGTAGTTTCAATGATTCTTGGCGCTAATTTGCCTTCTTCATTTAAATCCATTGCCCTAACTTTGATGGAAGCGTTCAATTCTACTTTCTTCTCATTGTAAGCAATATTTACTTCTTCGAATGAGTAAAATGTCAAACCTTCACCTTTTACTTTCACCTCATCAGTTGACTTGCGCTCTTTGGTCATATAATAAAGACCAAGAACCATGTCTTGAGAAGGTACAGTAACAGGAGAACCATTAGCAGGATTCAAGATATTATGGGAAGCCAACATTAATAATTGTGCCTCCAAAATAGCTTCAGGTCCCAATGGTAAATGTACAGCCATCTGGTCACCGTCGAAATCCGCATTAAATGCAGTACATACCAATGGGTGCAGTTGAATTGCTTTACCTTCAATCAATTTTGGTTGAAACGCTTGAATACCAAGTCTGTGAAGTGTAGGAGCACGATTCAAAAGAACTGGATGTCCTTTCAAAACATTCTCTAAAATATCCCAAACTACTGGTTCTTTTCTATCTATGATTTTCTTTGCAGATTTTACAGTCTTCACGATACCACGTTCTATCAATTTTCTGATAATAAATGGTTTGTAAAGTTCCGCGGCCATGTTTTTAGGCAATCCGCATTCGAATAATTTTAATTCTGGTCCAACGACGATTACCGAACGAGCAGAATAATCCACACGCTTACCAAGTAAGTTTTGACGGAAACGTCCTTGTTTTCCTTTTAAGGAATCAGACAATGATTTTAATGGTCTATTAGAATCTGTTTTTACAGCAGATGCCTTACGTGTGTTGTCAAACAATGAATCTACAGACTCTTGCAACATACGTTTCTCATTACGCAAAATCACTTCTGGTGCTTTGATTTCAACCAAACGCTTCAAACGATTGTTACGAATGATAACTCTTCTGTATAAATCATTCAAGTCAGAAGTCGCAAAACGACCACCATCCAACGGCACCAAAGGACGTAATTCCGGTGGAATTACTGGTATCGCTTTCATAATCATCCATTCAGGAAGATTTTCGCGGTTTGCGTTAGAGTCACGGAATGCCTCAACAACTTGAAGACGTTTTAATGCCTCCGTTTTACGTTGTTTAGACGTTTCGTTGTTTGCTTTGTGACGCAAATCGTAAGACAACTCGTTCAAATCAATTCTTCCGAGCAAGTCAATCAAACACTCCGCTCCCATTTTGGCAACGAATTTGTTTGGATCGTGGTCGTCCAAATATTGGTTTTCCTGTGGAAGCGAATCAAGAATGCTCAAGTATTCTTCTTCTGTTAAGAAATCCATTTTTTGAACTGGTTCACCATCGACGTTTTTAGCATTACCTGGTTGGATGACTACGTAACGTTCGTAGTAAATAATCATATCCAACTTTTTGGAAGGCAATCCTAAAAGGTATCCAATTTTGTTTGGTAACGAACGGAAGTACCAGATATGAGCAACTGGAACCACCAAATTGATGTGCCCTACTCTATCACGACGTACTTTCTTTTCGGTTACCTCTACACCACAACGGTCACATACGATGCCTTTGTAACGTATTCTTTTATATTTACCGCAAGCACATTCAAAATCCTTTACAGGACCGAAGATACGCTCGCAGAACAAACCATCACGTTCTGGTTTGTGGGTTCGATAATTAATAGTTTCTGGTTTTAAAACCTCGCCACGAGATGCTGCCAAAACAGATTCTGGAGATGCCAAACCAATAGAGATTTTATTGAATCTCTGTACTGTATTTTTATCTTGTCTTTTTGCCATTTTCTTTAAGTATTCAGTCGCAGTCGCAGTTTTCAGTACCTCTCTGGGAACCGAAAACCGTGACTAAAAACTTTCTTTATTCTTCTAATCTAATATCCAATCCTAATCCTTTCAATTCGTGCATAAGTACGTTGAAAGATTCAGGTAGTCCTGGTTCTGGCATTGGCTCTCCTTTTACGATTGCTTCGTAAGTTTTAGCTCTACCTATCACGTCGTCAGATTTTACCGTTAAGATTTCTCTCAACGTTGCAGATGCGCCATACGCCTCAAGTGCCCAAACCTCCATCTCACCAAAACGCTGACCACCAAACTGTGCTTTACCACCAAGCGGTTGTTGCGTAATAAGAGAGTATGGTCCGATAGAACGCGAGTGCATTTTATCATCTACCATGTGACCTAGTTTCAACATATAAATCACACCAACAGTTGCTGGTTGGTCGAAACGGTCTCCCGTACCACCATCATACAAATAGGTATGACCAAAACGTGGGATTCCAGCTTCATCTGTCAATTCATTGATTTGGTCCAAGGTAGCACCATCAAATATTGGCGTAGCATAGGTACGTCCCAATTTTTGACCTGCCCACCCAAGAACGGTTTCATATATCTGACCGATGTTCATACGAGACGGTACACCAAGCGGATTCAATACGATATCAACTGGAGTTCCATCTTCCAAGAAAGGCATATCTTCTTGACGAACGATACGCGCAACGATACCTTTGTTACCGTGACGTCCTGCCATTTTATCACCAACTTTCAGTTTACGTTTTTTAGCGATGTAAACTTTGGCCAATTTAATGATACCAGCTGGTAACTCATCACCAACAGAAATCGTAAATTTCTCACGACGCAACGACCCTTGAAGGTCATTTTCCTTGATTTTATAATTGTGAATCAAGTCTGCAATCATGGCATTTGTATGGTCATCAGTTGTCCAAGTTCCAGACGTTAAATGCGTGTAATCATCCACAGAGTTTAACATCTTCAAGGTATATTTTTTACCTTTTGGAATGATTTCTTCACCTAAATCGTTAAAAATACCTTGAGCTGTTTTACCATTTACAATGTTGAATAATTTATCAACCAAAATAGCTTTTAAATCGTCAAATTTTCTGTAGTAAATAGCTTCCAAAGCATCGATATCTTCTTTATCTTTTGCTCTTTTACGTTTGTCTTTGACTGCTCTTGAAAATAATTTTTTCTCAATAACAACACCGTGCAATGATGGAGAGGCTTTTAATGATGCATCCTTTACATCACCGGCCTTGTCACCAAAGATAGCTCTCAATAATTTCTCTTCAGGAGTTGGGTCAGATTCACCTTTTGGCGTAATCTTACCAATCAAAATATCTCCTGGTTTGATTTCTGCACCGATACGAATCATACCGTTTTCATCCAAGTCTTTAGTTGCTTCTTCAGAAACGTTAGGAATATCATTGGTCAACTCTTCGTTCCCTAATTTGGTATCACGAACTTCCAATGAATACTCATCAATATGAATCGATGTGAAAATATCATCACGGACTACTTTTTCAGAAATTACAATCGCGTCCTCAAAGTTGTAACCTTTCCATGGCATGAACGCCACTTTCATGTTACGACCTAATGCCAATTCGCCATTTTCTGTAGCGTATCCTTGACATAATACTTGACCTTTTTTCACCTTATCACCTTTTTCAACAATAGGTTTTAAGTTGATGGAGGTACCTTGATTCGTTTTTCTAAATTTCACCAATGGATATGTTTTGGTATCACTATCAAAACTTACCATCGCTTCTTCTTCCGTACGAGCATACTTAATGGTGATTTCATTTGCATCAACATACTCAACAACACCATCGCCTTCTGCATTAATCAAGACTCTTGAATCCGATGCCACTTGACGCTCCAAGCCAGTACCTACAATCGGTGCATCTACACGTAATAATGGAACTGCTTGACGCATCATGTTTGAACCCATCAAGGCTCTGTTCGCATCATCATGCTCCAAGAACGGAATCAAAGATGCAGAAATAGAAGCAACTTGGTTAGGTGCAACGTCTGTGTAATTGGCATTCGCTGGGTCAATGACTGGGAAATCACCTTCTTGACGCGCAATAATCTTGTCTTCGATGATTTTTCCTTTCTCATCCACTCTAATATTTGCTTGCGCAATCAACTGGTCTTCTTCCTCTTCAGCGCTCAAATAGGTTGGTGCATTCTTAATGTCAACCACTCCATTTTCAATCTTACGGTAAGGTGTTTCGATGAAGCCCATTCCGTTTACTTTTGCATAAACAGAAAGTGAAGAAATCAAACCAATGTTTGGTCCCTCTGGCGTTTCAATCGGACATAAACGACCGTAATGCGTATAGTGAACGTCACGAACCTCAAATCCTGCTCTTTCACGAGACAGACCTCCAGGTCCTAGCGCCGATAAACGACGTTTGTGAGTAATCTCTGCCAATGGATTTGTTTGGTCCATGAATTGAGATAACTGATTCGTTCCAAAGAATGAGTTGATTACAGACGATAAAGTTTTCGCGTTAATCAAATCGATAGGTGTAAACACCTCGTTATCACGAACATTCATACGCTCACGGATGGTACGAGCCATACGTGCCAAACCAACACCAAATTGTTGAGATAATTGCTCACCAACAGTACGTACACGACGGTTAGACAAGTGGTCAATATCATCAATCTCTGCTTTGGAATTGATAAGCTCGATTAAATATTTAATGATGGTAATGATATCAACTTTGGTCAACACTTGTTTGTCCATTCCGATATCAAGACCTAACTTTTTGTTCATTCTATAACGACCTACTTCACCTAATGAATAACGTTGGTCAGAGAAGAATAATTTGTCAATGATTCCACGTGCAGTCTCCTCATCAGGCGGTTCTGCATTACGTAGTTGACGGTAAATATGTTCTACAGCTTCTTTCTCCGAGTTGGTCGGGTCTTTTTGAAGTGTATTATGTATGATAGCGTAATCTCCCTGTTGCGCACTTTCTTTGTGCAAAAGCACAGTTTTAGCATCTGCTTCAAGAATTTCCTCGATATTATCTTTATCTAAAATGGTATCACGATCAAGTACAATTTCATTACGTTCGATAGAAACTACCTCGCCAGTATCTTCATCCACAAAATCCTCGTGCCAAGTATTCAATACACGAGCAGCAAGTTTACGTCCCAATACTTTTTTCAATCCAGCTTTAGAAACCTTAATTTCTTCAGCAAGGTCAAAAATCTCAAGAATGTCTTTATCACGCTCAAAACCGATGGCTCTGAACAATGTAGTCACTGGTAATTTTTTCTTTCTATCAATATAAGCGTACATAACGCTATTGATGTCTGTAGCGAATTCTATCCAAGATCCTTTGAAAGGAATTACCCTTGCAGAATATAATTTGGTTCCGTTCGCATGGAATGACTGGCTAAAGAAAACCCCTGGAGACCTGTGCAATTGCGAAACAACCACACGCTCTGCACCATTGATACAAAACGTTCCACTTGGTGTCATATAAGGAATAGTTCCTAAATACACATCCTGTACGATGGTTTCGAAATCTTCATGCTCTGGGTCTGTACAGTACAGTTTTAAACGTGCTTTTAATGGCACACTATACGTTAGTCCTCTTTCGATACACTCCTCAATGGTGTATCTTGGTGGATCGATAAAATAATCCAAAAATTCCAAGACAAATTGATTACGCGTATCTGTAATCGGGAAGTTTTCCATGAAGGTGTTGTAGAGTCCTTCATTCCCTCTTTCTTCTGATTTAGTCTCTAATTGGAAAAAATCCTGGAAGGATTTAATCTGGATATCCAAGAAATCTGGATATTCCGTTCTATTTACAATAGAAGAGAAATTTAATCTTTCAGCTTTTTGTGCTAACATCGATGAACGAGATTTTGATTAAAATAAAATAGTTGTTTTTTTATGTACACTTAATATACACAAAAGGGTTTAGGTCATTCCGACTACTCGGAAGACCTAAACCATGATTTGTAGTTTTGGTTTAGCTTACTTAAGCTCAACCTCTGCTCCAGCTTCTTCCAAAGATGCTTTTAAAGCATTTGCTTCATCTTTAGAAACGCCCTCTTTGATGTTGCTTGGTGCACCATCAACAAGTTCTTTAGCTTCTTTCAAGCCTAAACCAGTTAATTCTTTAACCAATTTAACAACTGCTAATTTAGAAGCACCTGCAGCTTTAAGAACTACTGTAAATTCAGTTTGCTCTTCAGCAGCATCACCACCTGCAGCAGCACCGCCTGCAGCAACTGCAACAGCAGCAGCAGCTGGTTCGATACCATACTCATCTTTTAATATTGTTGCCAATTCGTTAACTTCTTTTACAGTTAAGTTAACTAGTTTTTCTGCGAAATCTTTTAAATCTGCCATTTTCTATCGTTTTTAAAAATTTTAATAAAATATAATTTGTTTAAGTGCGTACTTATTTGATTATCCTTCTTTTTCGGATAAAGTTTTGACGATGCCTGCTAATTTACCACCACTTGATTTAAGAGCTGAAATAACGTTTTTAGCAGGAGATTGTAACAATGCTACGATATCTCCGATTAATTCTTCTCTTGATTTGATGTCAACCAGTGCATCTAATTGCTCATCACCAATGTAAATTGCTTCTTCAATAAAAGCTCCTTTAAGCAAAGGCTTATCAGATTTTTTACGGAATGCTTTGATTACTTTAGCTGGAGCATTTCCTGTTTCAGAATACATTACAGAAGTATTTCCTTTTAAAGTTTTTGGTAAATCACCAAAATCTTTATCAGAAGCTTCCATAGCTTTTTCCAATAAGGTATTTTTTACGACCGCCAATTTAATGTTTGCTTTAAAACAAGCACGGCGTAAATCTGAAGTGTTTCCTGCGTTTAATCCAGAAATATCAGTTAAATAGATATGTGTATTATCCGCTAATTGAGCAGTCAACTCTTCAATAACTTGTGATTTTTCTTCTCTTGTCATAATATTAAAGTTTAACTACTAACCTATTTTAGTATCAATTGATATACTTGGACTCATGGTACTAGAGATAAAAATGCTTTTTACATAGACACCTTTAGCTGCGGTAGGTTTCAATTTCATCAATGTTGACAATAATTCATTTGCGTTGCCCACCAATTTGTCAGCACTAAAAGATGCTTTTCCTATTGGAGCGTGAACGATTCCTGTTTTGTCAACTTTAAAATCGATTTTACCAGCTTTTACTTCAGACACTGCTTTTGCAACATCCATAGTTACTGTACCAGTTTTTGGATTTGGCATTAAACCACGTGGGCCTAATACTCTACCTAATGGACCTAACTTACCCATAATAGCTGGCATGGTAACGATAACGTCAACATCTGTCCAACCATTCTTGATTTTGTCTAGATACTCATCCAATCCTACATAATCAGCGCCTGCATCTTTAGCTTCCTGCTCTTTGTCTGGAGTCACCAATGCTAACACTTTCATGTCTTTTCCTGTTCCGTGAGGTAAAGAAACAACACCTCTTACCATTTGATTTGCTTTACGTGGATCTACTCCAAGACGTACAGCAATGTCCACAGACGCATCAAATTTAGTATAAGTGATTTCTTTCAATAAAGCCGAAGCCTCTTCAAGTGAGTAAAGTTTGTTTTTGTCAACTTTACTTCTTGCCTCTTTTTGTTTTTTTGTCAATTTTGCCATTTCAAAAAGTTTTAGTTTGGTTTATTACCAGTTACAGTAATTCCCATTGATCTTGCTGTCCCAGCAATCATGTCCATAGCAGAACTCATTGTAAATGCATTTAAATCCTGCATTTTGTCTTCTGCAATTGCTTTCACTTGTTCCCAAGTTACTTTTGCTACTTTCTTTCTGTTCGGTTCTCCAGATCCTTTTTTTACTTTGGCCGCTTCCAATAATTGTACTGCAGCTGGTGGGGTTTTGATCACGAAATCAAACGATTTATCTTTGAAAACAGAGATAACCACAGGTAATACTTTACCAGGCTTATCTTGGGTTCTCGCGTTAAATTGCTTACAGAATTCCATGATGTTAACTCCAGCAGCTCCTAAAGCGGGTCCTACCGGCGGCGATGGATTCGCTGCGCCTCCCCGAACTTGTAGCTTAACTACTTTACTTAATTCTTTTGCCATTTTTAAAAATTTAGTCGCATCTCTTTCGATTGGAAGCCAAAAGACATGCTATCTATTGTAACAATTATTAAACTTTTTCTACTTGCATATAGCTCAATTCCAATGGTGTTTTTCTTCCGAAAATCTTAACCATCACTTCTAGCTTACGCTTTTCTTCATTAATATTTTCAATGGTTCCATCGAATCCGTTGAAAGGACCATCGATAACCTTAACTGTTTCACCTTTTGTAAATGGTATCGCAACATTGGCATCTGCATCTACTGTCAACTCATCCACTTTACCTAACATTCTGTTAACTTCAGATTGTCTTAATGGCACCGGGTCTCCATTTTTTGTTTCGCCTAAAAATCCAATTACATTCGTAATCGATTTGATGATGTGAGGAATTTCTCCACTCAAATTGGCTTGAATCATAATGTATCCTGGGAAATAAACTTTCTCTTTGTTTATTTTTTTCCCATTACGTATTTGAATCACCTTTTCTGTTGGAACCAATACTTGATCAACAAAATCTTCAAGACCCAAACGAGCTATTTCATTCTCGATATAAGTTTTAATTTTGTTCTCCTGACCACTTACAGCCCTAACAACATACCATTTTTTATTTCCACTTGTCTCTGACATTCTCTCTATTATTTTTTTAGTTAAGCCAGCTAAAATATGCTTTGATTACTCTACTAAAAACAGTATCAACTCCCCAAATAGCGAGTGAAAATATGATTGAAAAAACAGCTACCAAAATGGTTAAACTTTGAGCTTCTGCCCAAGTAGGCCAAGACACGTTGTTTTTTAATTCGTCGAACGATTCTTTTACGTAATTTACAAATCCTGCCATTGTACTTTATTGTTTTAAAACCTATACTTGCGTAAAGGATTTTGTCATTATTTATATAGATTACACAGCGTGTTAATCTTTATAACTCAGCACGGGTTGAGAGGCTCGAACTCCCGACACCTGGTTTTGGAGACCAGTGCTCTACCAACTGAGCTAAACCCGTAAATATAAATCAAGGCGTCTCGAAAAATCAAGACACCTTAACTTATATATAGATTATATAATTAGTCTAAAATTTCAGTTACCTGACCTGCACCAACTGTACGACCACCTTCACGGATTGCGAAACGCAAACCTACGTTCATTGCAATCTTTTGGATCAATTCTACAGTGATAGTCAAGTTGTCACCTGGCATAACCATCTCAACACCATCAGGCAATTGGATGTTACCAGTTACGTCTGTTGTACGTACGTAGAACTGTGGACGATAGTTATTGTGGAATGGAGTGTGACGTCCACCTTCTTCTTTTTTCAAGATATACACCTCTGCTTTGAATTTAGCGTGTGGAGTAACTGAACCTGGCTTAACGATAACCATACCTCTAGAAATTTGAGTTTTCTCAATACCTCTTAATAAGATACCTGCGTTATCTCCAGCTTCACCTCTGTCAAGAATTTGACGGAACATCTCGATACCAGTGATAGTAGAAGTCAATTTTTCAGCTCCCATACCAATGATTTCAACTGGATCTCCAGTTTTAGCAATACCAGTTTCGATACGACCTGTAGCAACAGTTCCACGACCAGTAATAGAGAATACATCCTCGATTGGCATCAAGAAAGGTTTGTCGATCTCACGTAATGGCTCTTCAATCCAAGTATCGCAAGCTTCCATCAATTGCATTACAGTGTCAACCCATTTTTGCTCACCGTTCAAAGCTCCTAAAGCTGAACCAGCAATTACAGGACCATTGTCACCATCATACTCATAGAAAGACAACAAATCTCTGATTTCCATCTCTACCAATTCCAATAATTCTTCATCATCAACCATATCCACTTTGTTCATGAATACAACGATACGAGGAATACCTACTTGACGTCCTAAAAGGATGTGCTCACGAGTTTGTGGCATTGGACCATCAGTCGCAGCAACCACAAGAATAGCACCGTCCATTTGAGCAGCACCAGTAACCATGTTCTTTACATAATCCGCGTGACCTGGACAGTCAACGTGAGCGTAGTGACGATTAGCTGTTGCATATTCTACGTGTGAAGTATTGATTGTGATACCTCTTTCTTTTTCTTCTGGAGCGTTATCAATTTGATCAAATGATTTTGCTTCTGATAAACCTGCATCAGCTAATACTTTAGTAATAGCAGCAGTTAAAGTTGTTTTACCGTGATCTACGTGTCCAATAGTACCAATGTTTAAATGTGGTTTTGAACGATCGAAAGTTGCCTTTGCCATGTTTAATTTATTTTAATCTTAATTTATATTAGTGTTCTTATTTATTCAAATAATTGAGCCAATGACGAGAATTGAACTCGTGACCTCTTCCTTACCAAGGAAACGCTCTACCCCTGAGCTACACCGGCGTAAAGTATTTACTTCCTCTCCTTATTCTTTTCTAACAAGGAAGAGATTCCTGCCTTCGCAGGAATTTTAGAGCGGGAGACCGGGTTCGAACCGGCGACATTCAGCTTGGAAGGCTGACGCTCTACCAACTGAGCTACTCCCGCAATTTTAGGAAATTTCGTTTAGAAAAGTTCCAAATTCCAATAACTTAATGATCGTATCAAACTTAAAACCAACTCCAATTGGAATTTGGGATTTTAAGTTTTGAGATCCCCGCTTTCGCGGGGACTTTGGTGGGGAGAGCAGGATTCGAACCTGCGAAGACGTAGTCAGCAGATTTACAGTCTGCCCTCGTTGGCCGCTTGAGTATCTCCCCAAATTTTCAAAATTTCAATTTTTTAAAACCCAAAATCCGAATAGAAAATTGTCTTTTAAAAAGAGCCGATAGAGGGACTCGAACCCACGACCTGCTGATTACAAATCAGCTGCTCTAGCCAGCTGAGCTACATCGGCTTTTTGTACTTTTTTCATCACAAAAAAAGCCCGCTATTTCTAACGGACTGCAAATGTAAAGATTTATTTTTTGTTTCAAAACATTTTTTGAAAAATTTTATCAGATATGTGCTCTTAATTTTTCTTTTCGTTTTTTTAACTGCCTTTCAATGCTCGAAGCTGCGCTATCCGCTCCCTCTTCAAAGCTTTTGCACTGTTTTTTAACAACGATGCTATCGCCTGGAACACTTACTCTTACCTCAAAGATTTTATTTTCCTTTTCGCTTGTATTATCCAATTTCAAATAAACGTCAGATTGAATGACTTTATCATAAAACTGTTCAACCTTATCCATTCTTTTTTGAATAAAATTGATCAACTTTTTGTCTGCGTTAAAATTTACCGATTGTGTGTTAACTTTCATACTTCTCATTTTTGGTTAGACAATTCAATTATTTTTTGCTTCTTGGATGCGCATTAGAATATACTTTTTTAAGCTCTGCGATGCTATTGTGTGTATAAACTTGAGTCGCTGCTAAACTTGTATGCCCAAGAAGTTCCTTAACAGCATTTAAATTCGCACCTTGATTGAGTAAATGGGTCGCAAATGAGTGCCTTATGATGTGCGGACTCCGTTTTACTTTGCTAGATGCCTTACTAAAATAATCATTAATAATTCTGTAAACAAGATTTTCATAAATTTTTAACCCTTTTTTCGTTAAAAAGAGATGTTCCTTATCTACAATTGTTTCTAGACCATTTCTAACATCCAAATATTGTTTGGCTGTATCAACTACAGAATCTATTAACGGGATGAATCGTTCTTTATTTCTTTTGCCAAGCACTTTTAACGTTTTGTTGGACAGCTCCAAATGCGAGAGTTTTATTTGTACCAATTCTATTCGTCTGATGCCTGTGGCATAAAAAAGCTCTACAATCAAACGGTTGCGAAGACCTTTAAAATCGGTTTCGGGCTCAAGATCCAAAATGACTTCTTTTACTTCGTTTTCAGAAAATGGTATCTGAATTTTTTTGCTTGTTTTAAGTGCTTTATGTTTGGATAAAGGATTAATATTAATTGAGTCGGTTTTTAAAAGGAATTTATAATAAGAGTTGAGAGAAGATGTTTTCCTATTAATCGTTCGGTTGGAAATCCCAGCTTCAACAAGGTTTACAATCCAACTCCTAACTTGTGCATAATTGACATCATTGATAGCATTGGAATTATATTCATCTAAAATAAATTTTGAAAATTCTTCCAAATCTGCCTGATACGCTTTTACTGTCAATGGCGAATAGTTTTTTTCGTGAAGTAAGTATTCTGTAAAGGCTTTTATCATTGTGCATTTTATTAACGAAAATTCTAATCATCAATAAATATAATACAAAAAAAATTCCCGCTAGTGCGGGAATTTCATTTTATGATTTTAAAAACAATTACATGCTTTCTTGATCTCTTAAACGTTGAATGTATTGTGCTTTTTGAATTTGCGCTCTACGCTCTACTGAAGGTTTTGTAAATTGCTTACGGCTATTCAATTGACGTTTTGCACCAGTCTTGTCAAACTTACGTTTGAAACGTTTTAGCGCTCTATCTATATTTTCTCCTTCTTTAATCGGTATTATTAACATAGTATCTTAACCTCCTCTCTTTTAGAATTTTTAAGGCTGCAAATATAAAATGTTTTTTATTAAATGCAATTATATTTTTTAAATTTTTATTCCTTATACAACGATGAGCGTTTAGTCAAATCCTGAATTAACTGCTCGTCTTCATCACTCTCCAACAAGGTATTGTAATTTTTCCAAAACTCTTTATTATAAGGTTTTATAGAAAAGATATCTGGATCCCATTTTTGAGACAATGCCTGTGCAATTTTATCTTTATCCAATATAACTTCAGTAAAAAGTATTTCCTGAACTGTATAGTAGAAGCGTTCATCCTTGTCATAGGTCACTGTTTCTTCAATATTTTTTCTTGGCTCGGTTGGTTTAGAGCCCACATTTACAAGCTTTGGTGTTTCGTAATAGATGTAATTCGGGTACATTTTTCCTTCATATTCCCTATAATTCAAAACCAATTTATGATTGAGTTGTGTGTCAAAAAGTGCTTTACTTCTACTTTTTTGTTCTGGGGAAGAAGCAATCAAATTATATTCAATTTTTTTGATGGCATAGGTATCCCAATAAATATAAATCCAGCCTTCCGCTTTGTAACCGTCATTGAAAATTCCCCTCGTCCTTAAATTGACATAATCTTTACCTTCCTTAATCTTGATTTTATAGATTTTTTGGTCATTATCAACCAAAACAGTATCCAATTCAAATTGATGGGTATCTAAAATATGCTCACCGAACAATCCTTTAGGATCGGATGAGTTCCTTACCAGATTTAGTTTCCCTTCTAAAAGATTCTCTAAACCGTTAACTCTAGTATCATTCCATTTAATTGCCTTGACAAGTGAAGATGTCCTAATAGTATCTCTTCTCAAGTTTCTGGCTTTCAAATTTCTAATATTAGCCTTCTGTTGAAGATAGGCTGTGTAGGTCAATAGACTGTCAACATCCCGCAAATCGTAACTTTTACGCACTTGGTCCACATTGATTTTCAAGTTTTCGGCTGCATTGGAAACAAATCCCGAATCGTATACTGTGATGGCACTTTCAATCAGCCATTTGAATTCCTTTTTATTTCGTTCTTTATGACGAAGAAAGCCCTTTTGCAAATAGGATGAATCTGGCATATTGCGCGGTAATCGTTCAAGTGCTTTTAAAACAATATCATTGCCCGTTTTAGGTCTGGTTTCAGCAACCAAAACAATTTCATCTAATGAGGCGACATCCTCTTCCAAAAAGACATCTATGGTAGAGTCAAACTCTTTTACCACAGATTTGAAACTTTTGTACCCAATCGAAGAAATGACCAAAGTATCATTGGCAAATTCATTCGGGACCAAAAGCACAAACTTACCATCGGAATTGCTGACGGTCCCGATTGTGGTGTTTTTTACGTAAATACTGGCACTTTCAATTGGCATCATTGTGCCAAAATCAACAACTTTGCTCTTTACTTCAACCTGTGAAAAAGATGAATTATAGGACACAAAAAATAAGGCAATTACAACATATAGGATAGATTTGGTTTTCATGTGCTGTAGGTTTTAGGTTGCTGGTTTATAATCTTTTTTGTCGATAATCATTTTTGCTATGATTTCCCTAAGTATTTCTGATGTGCCTCCGCCGATGGGTCCCAATCTACTATCGCGGAGCAAACGTGCCATTGGATAATCCTCCATATACCCATAACCTCCCAAAAATTGAAGGCAGCCATATATGACTTCATCAGCCATTTTGGTTGAATGGAGTTTGGACATTGTTGCTTCTTTCACAACATATTCACCTTTATTCAATCGATAGGCTACTGAATAATTAAACTCTTTACAAATTTCCATTTCTGTATAAAAATCAGCGACTTTATGGCGTAATGCTTGAAATTGGTCAATTTTTTTTCCAAACGCTGTTCGTTCAGACATATATTGAAGTGCATATTCCAAAGCATACTCCGCTCGCGCATGGGCATTGATTCCCATAATGAGTCGTTCCAATGCAAAATGTTGCATGATATAAGGGAACCCTTGCCCCTCTTCACCCATCATTTGATTCGCAGGGACTACTACATTGTCAAAAGCAATTTCACCTGTATCGGAGGCTCTCCAACCTAGTTTATCTAGTTTGGTAGCTGAAACCCCTTTTGTATCCCGATCTAAAATAAAAATACTCATTCCTTTATGGCCCTCTTCAGGATTTGTTTTGGCGGCAACAACAAGATAATCGCTGTAAATTCCATTGGTAATAAACGTTTTTGAGCCATTTAAAACATAAGTATCGCCTTTCTTTTCTGCAGTTGTTCGCATGCCCGCAACATCACTCCCTCCAAAAGGTTCTGTAATGCATAAACATCCTATCTTATCGCCTGTGATGCTGGGCGTCAAATACTTTTCTTTAATCTCGTGACTCCCTTCTTTATTCACATGTGTCATAGCAAGATAGGCATGTGCCCACATAGCTGCTGCAAAACCGCCTGAATTTATCTTTTGAAGTTCTTCAAGGAAAATCACCGTGTAAAACAAATCGAGGTTCAATCCACCATATTGCTCCGGGTAGTTGAGACCAAAAAAGCCCATATCCCCGAATTCCTTCCAAATGAAACGCTCTATGGTTCCTGTTTTTTCCCATTTATCAATGTGAGGAACGACCTCTTTCTTTAAAAAATCTTGTAAACTTTGTCTAAATAATTGATGTTCTTCCGTGAAGTACATAGTGTTCATCTGCCTTTTTTTGTTCCGATAACTCGGAGTTAGTCTAGGGTCAAATATAACTTAATTATCTCAAATTTATTGAGTGGAAAGCCTTTTACTTTGGTCAATTCATCTAGAGATTTGAATCCGTCGCGCAAGGTTCGCTGCTCTATGATGTAATGTGCAATCTCATAATCAATGTACTGAATGGTGACTAATTGGTCTTTCGTAGCCGTATTTAGGTTAACTTTTTGAATCTGTCTTGGTGTTTTTACTGTAAAGTCATTTTTTACCCGTTCAATAACTTCAGGTGAAAGACCATAGATATCCTGAAGTTGGATATCCGAGATGAAACCTCCAACAAATTTGCCACGGTATTTAATAATCCTATCTGCCAATGCCACACCTATGCCATTTACTTTTTGGAGTTGGTCGGCCGTAGCTTTGTTCAAATCTATTTTTTGGTCGTAGGTTTTAGATGAATAAGTTTTAGGCCCATTGGATTTTGAATAATCATTCCAATCAGGTTTTGGTTTTGGGTTGTTTACCCAATCCGGAAATTTAAAATAGGGAGAAATCGCATTCAACAATGAATCGGACACTTTAGTAACTTCCTGAAATTGTTGGGATGAATTAATCCATTTGTCTTGCTTTCTGAAATTCAAGAGCCTATCTATCTCTTCATTTGTCATTCCCAAGGTATATCCTTTGTAATCTGTAATATAATTTGGGTTAAACGGATAGATTTTAGGCTTATTCTTTTCTATTTCGACCAACTTCAAAGAATCAACTTCCTGTTGAAACACATCCAATTGCTTTTGATTTATTTGAATGTCTTCTGAAGAAAAATCTACAAAGTGATACAAACACTGAAAAATGATGATGAGTGCCAATAATAGAAAAATCCCATTTCGTTTATTTCTTGAAAACACGAAATGGGACTTTAACTTACTCATTAAATAATAATCACTCGGTGATTACATATGTTTGGTAATATCTTCAGCACCATCTTGGATGGCTTCTCTCTTGATAGAAATAGCCGTAAGATATCTTTTCATTTCTTGTCTCACTTTTGGAAACAAGAAGAATAATCCTATCATATTTGGGAATACCAACGCAAGAATCATCGCATCAGAGAACTTAATAACAGCATCTAACGTTGCAGCTGCACCAATAACCACAAACAACAAGAATAAAACTTTATATGCCATATCAGCTGTTTTTCCTTTACCAAAAAGATATTTCCATGATTGTAAGCCATAATATGACCAAGAAATCATGGTTGAAAATGCAAATAACACAATAGCTACAGTCAACACGTAAGAGAAATGAGGTATAACGGAGTCAAATGCCAAGGAAGTCAAATCAACACCACTGATAGGCAATTCGGTAGATTTTAAAATCACACTGCTACCATGTTGCGCAGTATAATCGAATACTGATTGTGGATCTGTACCATTGATATTAAAGAAAATGATAACCAAAGCGGTCATGGTACAAATCACAACAGTGTCTATAAATGGTTCTAAAAGCGCCACAACACCTTCTGAAGCTGGATATTTAGTTCTAACAGCAGAGTGGGCAATAGCAGCAGAACCTGCACCCGCCTCATTAGAGAAAGCAGCTCTTTGGAAACCGACAATCAATACGCCGACCAATCCACCAAGACCAGCCATTGGTGAAAATGCACCATCAATAATCAATGAAAATGCCAATCCTATATCACTGATATTCGCAAAAATGATAATTAGAGACGCCACAATGTACAATCCTGCCATAAAAGGAACAATCTTTTCCGTGATACTGGCAATTCGTTTAATACCACCTATGATCACAATACCTACCAAAATAGCAAGTACAATACCTATAATTACTCCGGTAGCACCACCTTGAAGATTCAATAACGTACTAATCTGAACGGCCGCTTGATTGGATTGGAACGCATTTCCACCTCCGAAAGAAGCACCAACGCATAAAACAGCAAAAAGCCCTCCCAATATTTTTCCCAAAGTTCCAAGTTTGATCTCTTTAAAGCCTTTAGATAGATAATACATTGGACCTCCATACACAGTTCCATCTTTACCAACATCTCTGTATTTAACACCCAAGGTACACTCAACAAATTTGGTGGACATACCCAATAACCCACATATAATCATCCAGAAGGTAGCACCTGGACCTCCCATTCCAATGGCTACGGCAACGCCTGCAATATTTCCTAATCCCACGGTTCCCGAAACAGCAGTAGCTAAAGCCTGAAAATGTGAAACCTCACCATGAGCACTTTCATCGCGAATGGTATTTGGAATATCTTCAACTGCCAAAGCCTCATCATTGTTGTATAATTTGTCAACACCATGCTTTTCAATGTCTACATATTTTCCTCGAACAGTGTTGATGGCCGTCCAAAATTTTGTGATACTTGGAACCTTAAAATAGATAGTAAAAAAGGTAGCCCCAAAAACCAAAAGCAATACAACAAACGGAACGTTATAACTTCCAATAGGAATTGTGGTTAAAATAAAACCTTCCCACCAAGTAGCAATTGGCATAAAGGCATCATTGATTTGTTCGTCAAGACCTTTATCTTGAGCAAATGTTATTAAAGGTAATATTACAGCCAAAACTGAAAGAAGATATTTCTTCATGGATAATTAGTATTAGTTAGTTTATTGTTCTTTTTTATTAAAAACGTGACAAGATGCTAAAAAAAAATGGTTTTTTAAAACATCTGTTGTTAAAATCAATGATTGTTTAATTTATGTCGTACAATGAATTTAGTTTCTGTATTTGTTCCGGTCGTCCCAAAACAATTATTTTGGAATTGGGAACCAATCGTAGTTCTGCTTCTGGGTTTACAATGTACTCTCCTTGTCCATTTTTAAAACCAATGACTGTACATCCCGTTTTGTGCCTTAAATCCAAATCTTTGATGGTTTTTACATCCGATGTATTATAAAGTTTTTCCGTGGATATTTCTTCAATATTGATATTGGATTGTCCTACGATAGAGAGGTTATCAATAAACTCTATTAAATCTGGAACCACTACTAAAGATGCCATGTGGTCACCTCCTATTCTATCAGGCAAAATCACATTATTTGCGCCGGCGAACTTCAATTTATCATAAGATGTTTCTTGAGATGCACGACTGATGATTCGCAAATGTTTGTTGATTTGCCTGGCTGACAAGACAATAAATAAATTGTCCGCATCGTTCGGCAACGCACATATAAGTGTTTCTGCCCTATCAACTCCTGCTTGCAATAAAATCTCATCTTCGTTTGCATTCCCAAAGACAAAAGGAATATCTTCTGTCTGGAACTTATCTATAATGTCTTTGTCCTGCTCGATAATAACAAAAGGTTTTTTGTACGCCTTTAATTTTTTTGCAGCCTGTTTTCCGTTTCTCCCATAACCGCAAATGACAATATGACCCGTGAACTCATCTATCTTTTTTTGCATCTTCTTTTGTTTTAATTCTTCAAAATTGTTTTTGCTCAAAATATACTCGGTAATGACTGTCAATGCATAACCAACAATCACAACGCTGGCCAAAATCAAACATACCGTAAAAATTTTGGATACATCATCAAGCGGTTGCACTTCCCCAAAACCAACTGTAGTAATGGTAATAACCGTCATATAAATAGAATCTATCCAAGAATAATGGGACATAAGCTTAAATCCCAAGACACCTAAAGTAAGCAATGACACCAATAAAAATAGTGCCATGTAAATTCTGGTTCTGAAAAATCTTATGATAGGGTTCTTCATACTCTATAAGTCAAAAACCGAGGACCTTTTAGTATATACCAAATCTTTAATTCGCATCCAAAAGGCGATGAAGAGATACAAAGCAAATCCAAAGCCCAAGGTCACAAAGGTGAGGTACATGAATGATGTTCTAACCACTTTGGCACGGATTCCCAAACGATCGGCAATACGCTGACAGACGTAATAACCACGCTTTTGAAAGTAAAGTAAAGCCTTATATAATACGTTCATGCTGCAAGATAAACATTATTAACGATTTTCCATTTCGGATATATTCAAAAGCAAATTTCCAATAGCACATTGCAAACATTTATTTTTAGCGCAGTATTCGGTCTTTAATTGTATTAGGGCTTGTGATTCCAATGCGGTTTTTGAAACCGTTCTAAGTGTATTGAACGTATTGACAATACTGTTCTTTTCTGAATCTATTTTTTGAACGATGGATAAGATAATTTCATCCACTTCCTGTCCTTGGTGCTTGGCATAACTGAATTTCAAAGGCAAAATAGTATTGATGAGCAACAAATCGATAAAAGAATCTGTTAGCGTTTTCTTGGTTGCTTTCGATGCTTTTCCAAAAGTGTAATGGTCGTTCCAAAATTCTGTTGTGGATACTTTTAATATGTGGTAAAGCTCACCAATATTAGTTGCCGCAACTATTTTTGAGAATAAATTTTGCTCTTTGTGATATAGCATCGCCAATTGTGATAATCGGATGGTTGGAAAATTCGGCGGACGCAATCTAAAAAATTGCAATGGCACCACATTTGAATTTGTCAGCCCAAATTTCTGCTTTAAAAATTTGTATTCCTTTGAAAGGTATTGATAATAGGCACTTTCAATAGATGCCTCTAAAATGCCTGCTTGACCGAAGAATAAAGCTTCTAAAAGTTCTGGTTTGGATTGTGATTTCCTAACAATAGAGAAATCAAACGAATTGGCCATACTCAAAAAAGCTTCGCCATTAACTTTCAATCCAAAGTTTTTTGCCAACAATCTAAACAGTACAGCTTCCCAATCGCTTTTTGAAAGGATGAGCATCGATTCTATGGCTTTCGACTTACGTTCCAAACGCTCAAAATAAAGATTTTCCAACCAGTTGTTCAGCACAAAATCATCTGTATTGGCAAAATCATTTTCACAACTAATCCATTTGTTTTGGGTCGAAAATAGATTTTGGTAACTGTCCAACAACTCATGGCTAATATATTTTTTGAGCTCTAAAGTGGGGATTGGTGTATTGTCCTTTCTAAATATGTCTGTGTCATGCTCATAAACCACATGGAGAATCACATTGTCATAAGCTGAATCGGTCTCATGATTATGTAAATACCAATCGCTAGACTTTACGTGTATTTCGACATTTCCTGCCCAAAACTGGCCATCAATCCCCATTTGTGCATTAAAAAAATCCGGTCCGGAGTTATGATTATGCTGTCCAACTTTAACCAATGTAATGATATCACCAGAAGTCGTTTGAAGACTTGGTGAACTGAACTTTTTGTGTTTCCAAACATAATGTAGAAAATCTTCCTGCATGCATTAAATGTAATAATTTCTCAAATACGTTTAACGATTTGAAAAAATGATTTTATCTTTAAAAATTAAATAATATCATTCACAAATATATGAGGCAGGCTCTTTTTGCATTTATCAGAAAATTAAGAGAACTTCTTGTTCGAAAGTTCCACCAATACAATGCAAATCTGCCATATATCATCACCGTTACTGTTGCATTGATTCTCGTTGTTGGTGGCATTAATTTGTTTATTGAACTTACCGAAACTTTAAAAAGCGATGTTTTGGCAAATTATGACCAGCAAATTACAGATTACATCATATCCTATCGAACCCCAAAACTCACTAATTACTTTATCTTTGTGACCCACGTTGGAGATATTTATGGCTATCTGACTGTATTGATTGTCAGTATCGTTTTGTCTATGCTAGTATTTAAGCACTGGAAGTATGTCGTACAGATTATCACTGTATTATTACTCTCCTCGGTTTCCAATTTGATTTTAAAGCGGTTTATAGATAGAGCCAGACCTGGAATTGAACATTTGGTCTCTGTTGAAACATTGAGCTATCCAAGTGGTCACGCCATGAGCGCGATGGCTTTTTATGGATTTGTCATCTATTTATTTTATAGATTTAAGATGAATATTTTCTTGAAAACTGGCATTATGCTGCTACTGTTTCTTCTTATTGTGAGTATTGGTATTAGTAGAATTTATTTAGGAGTTCATTTCCCTTCGGATATTGCAGGAGGATTCATTGCAGGCTTTATTTGGGTGATTTTTTGTATTCTCATGTTTGATTTGATTGAGGTGTTTAGAAGAGACCCTAGAACTTGAAAGGTATTTAAAGTGCCATTTTCATCCAATAAAAAACCCGACTATTAGTTCGGGTTTTTATTATTAAATTTTAAAATTGTCGTTTGTTAATCAATATAGCCCATTTTTCGCATCCAGTCATTATTGAACATTTTTCCAACATAGCGACTGCCATGGTCATGAAACAAAACAACAACTACATCATCTTTGGTGAATTTATCCTTTAATTGCAATAGTCCTTTAATGGCTGCACCTGCGCTATTACCAAGAAACATGCCTTCCTTTTGCGCCAATAATTGGGTGTAAACCGCTGCATCTTTATCGGTTACTTTTTCAAAACCATCGATGATTTCAAAATTGACATTCTTCGGAAGTATATCTTCGCCGATCCCTTCCGTGACATACGGATAGATTTCATTTTCATCAAAAATACCGGTTTCGTGGTATTTTTTAAAAACACTTCCGTAGGTATCAATTCCCCAAATTTTAATGTTGGGATTTTGTTCTTTTAGGTATTTCCCAACTCCAGAAATGGTTCCACCTGTTCCGACGCCTACTACAAAATGTGTGATTTTACCTTCGGTCTGTTTCCAAATTTCTGGTCCCGTACTTTCGTAATGCGCTTTGGTATTGCTCAAATTATCATATTGGTTGACATACCAAGAATTGGGAGTTTCTTCNNTCAGTTGGACAGACGATGACTTCGGCTCCAACGGCACGTAAAATGTCCATTTTTTCTTTGGATTGCTTATCGCTTAACACAAAAATACATTTGTAACCTTTCACAATGGCGGCCAGTGCCAAACCCATTCCTGTATTTCCGGAAGTTCCTTCTATAATCGTGCCTCCTGGTTTTAAGCGTCCGTCTGCTTCGGCATCTTCAATCATAGTTAGAGCCATCCGATCTTTTACCGAATTGCCAGGGTTGAAGGTTTCGTACTTTGCCAACACCAAGCAAGGTAAGTCTTTTGTTAGCTCGTTTATTTTTACCAAAGGTGTATTTCCAATGGTTTCCAATATGTTTTTTGCGTACTCCATTTCAATTATTTTGCCTTGCAAAGGTATGTTTTTGCCACGAATACACGAATTTTTTTGTTTTGGAATTGAAAACATCCCAATCATTGTGGTAAAGTTGTTTCAGAGAGTCACACAAAAAATACAGAATTGCGCAAAGACCTTCAGAAAAAAATTCCTGTTTTCTTGATTAAAAAAATGAAAACTGCAACTGTGGCTACTTACTATTTCTAGTCAAACCGAATGGCTTTTACTGGTGAGATTTTGGTAATAATGACCGACGGGATTAGGAGCATGAGCAAACAGACCAAAAATGTACCGATGTTCAGAAGAAGAATGTAATCTAAACTTATATATACCGGTGCTTCAGTCACATAATACACACTTGGATCCAACGGAATGAGCTTGAAATATTTTTGTGCCAAGAGCAATCCGATACCGATGACATTTCCCCAAAGAAGTCCCAAACCAATTAAATACGTGGCATTGTACAAAAACACTTTGCGGATGCTCCAATTGTTGCTTCCCAACGCTTTGAGAATCCCAATCATTTGGGTTCGTTCTAAAATGAGAACCAATAATGCAGTAATCATATTGATGCCCGCCACTAGAATCATGATACCAATAATTCCGTAGGTATTGTTGTCAAAAATATTAATCCATTCAAAAATAGACTCGTATTTTCTAACAACGGTCACAGAATTTAAATTTGAAGGTATGTACTCGTAGATTTCCTGTCCTTTTGTTTCTATTTGAGAAAAATCATCTATAAAAACCTCAAAACTTCCAACTTGGTCATTTCCCCATTTGTTCATGCGCTGAATGTGACGAATATCACCAATAACATATTTTTCATCCAATTCCTGAAATCCTGAATTGTAAATCCCAACAATATTAAACGTTCTGATGAATGGGATTTGATTAATGTCCTCCTTTCCAAATACGGTCTGAAAGTTGTCTCCAATCTTAAATTGAAGACGATTTGCAAAGTATTGAGAAATCAATACATCATTAGTCTCGTCTTTGTAAAAATCAGGCAAACGACCTTCAACCAAATATTCCTTAAAATATCTCCAGTCGTAATCACCACCAACACCTTTTAAGATAATACCTTCAAAATCGGTATCGGTTCGCACAACGCCAAATTTGGTCGCCACCGCTTGAATATGCTTTACACCAGCCACCTGTGTGAATTTTGGATAAAACTGCTGTTTGATGCTGATGGGCATTTCAGACTCATCCGAAACATTGGTGTCAAAATTTGTAATCATCACATGACCATTGAAAGCCACAACTTTATCCCTGATTTTTTGCTGAAGCCCAATTCCTGTAGCGATGGCAATAAGCATTACAATAATTCCGATAGCTATAGCCGTAATTCCAATTTTTATAATTGGTGCCGATACACTACTTTTATACGCTTTATTGCCTATAATACGTTTAGCTATAAAAAACTCGTAATTCAATTTATCAGATGCGTTTAATGATGTTCAAAAATACTGTTTTATTATTTGTTTTGACAGCCATTTCTTGTGGAAACTTTTCGAAGACAGAAGATAGCTTAAGGACTGATACTAGAAAACCGATGGCAAGTGCTGATAATGCAATCATAGGGGATTCTTTACTAAATGCCAAAGATGAAAAACTACAAACTATCAATGTTGGAGCTGACCAAACTGAACTTTACCTGCCTCTTTTGAAAGGAAAAAAAGTGGGGATTGTTGCTAATCAAACGTCGGTTATTTTCAAGGAACCAAGAACCACGAATCAAGAACCAAGACATTTTATACATCTTGTTGATTCACTTGTCTCTCTAAAAATTGATATCAAACAAGTATTTGCTCCTGAACATGGTTTTAGAGGCACGGCTGATGCGGGGGAATTGATAAAAGATGGTAAAGACCCTAAAACAGGCATTCCAATTATCTCTCTTTATGGTGATAATAAAAAGCCTAAACTCGCACGGTTAAAAGAAACGAAAACATACGAAAAGGATATTGAAAGTGGTGTTTCTGCAATCGACATTATGGTTTTTGACCTTCAGGATGTCGGGGTTCGCTTCTATACCTATATCTCTACATTGCATTATGTAATGGAAGCTTGTGCCGAAGCCAATATTCCATTGATTATTTTAGATAGGCCAAATCCAAATGGCGACTATATCGATGGACCTATTCTTGAAAAAGAACATTCCAGCTTTGTTGGGATGCATCCAATCCCGGTTGTTCACGGTATGACCATTGGTGAGTATGCCCAAATGATCAATGGCGAAAAATGGTTAAAAAATGGTGTAAAATGTCAGTTGACGGTTATTCCTGTAAAAAACTATTCTCATCAAACATTTTATAGTCTTCCAATAAAACCTTCACCTAATCTACCAAATGACAAAGCCATCAATCTTTACCCTAGCTTATGTTTTTTTGAAGGCACTAACGTAAGTGTTGGTAGAGGCACGAGTAAGCAATTCCAGGTTTATGGAAGCCCTTACTTGTATAAAGATTACTACTCGTTTAAATTCGTACCTCAACCTAACGAAGGCGCCAAAAGTCCTTTGTATCAAGGAAAATTATGTTTTGGGAAGGATTTAAGCTCAACCGAAGCGTTACATTCAATTGACTTAAAATGGCTGATTGAAGCTTACAATCATTCCGTTGACAAAAAAATATTCTTTAACGATTTTTTTACCAAACTGGCTGGGACTAAAAAACTTCGTCAACAAATTGAACAAGGTTTAAGCGAAAAAGACATTACGACCTCTTGGCAAAAAGACTTGAACGCCTTTAAATCAATCCGAAAAAAATATTTGATTTACAATTAATTACCAGTCGTTGTCAATTTGTCTTTTGAAACCATTGCCAACACCTTGTTATCTGAAAGTATGCGAACCACAAAAATAATTTGCATGCGCTGATTTCCAACTACAAATACATGCTTTCCTTTGCTTAATTGATTGAGCGGGATTTTCAAGGAATTGGTATTGTTGTAAAAATCTATTTCACGCTTATAGTCACTATTGATGGCATAAACATAATCAATCGTTTTTGGACTTTGAAGTATAAGCGTATCCTTTGTTGTGTTTAATTCGTGCGAAAGATCTTTTGCCCGAACATTATAGTTCTTTTCAATAGTTGCAAACTGCTTTTGTGCATGAATTTTTTGAAATGTAAGACTCACTACCGAAGCAATGACTAGTCTTCTATATTTACCCATATTTGCCTGATGCTGGTTGGTTGAACATTAGTTTGTTGCAACAGCAAATAGTATATCCCTAAAACGAATCTAATTCAAAAGAGAATTAAAACATCCATTTCACCCACAAACGGCAAATTAATCCGACAAAGAACAATGAAAACAATAATTAGGATTTAAGAACTATCATTTATAAATCAGAAAACCCTCTAATAATATGGCTTACCGTTCGGTCTTAAGTTATTTTTTCGGTATTCTTCCCTACTCTGCATATTCGTTCTGTCAGAACTGGACAAATCATAGGGTTTTGTCTTTTCAAAAAGATTATTTGTTCCAATATTCAAATTATCTTCATTGACCGCAACCTTGAACTCCTCCATGCTCAATTCAAAATTTTCATCTATCTTGATTTCATTCGCATCCTTTTTAGAGGCTTCCCTTTCTTTGACATTTATTTTTGCCAAGGAAGATTTTACAACCGGAAGCTCTTGGCTTATTGAAATGTCTCTGCTCGCAATCATTTCCGATGGTTTTTCAATTTCCAATAATCTAGAAATATGGAACACAATAATACGGTCTTTTTTATATACAAGAACGGTATAATCGCCAACAATAATGTCATGTAATGGAATTTTGCCTTCCAATACAGGAGGATTGAAGTTATAAACTTTTCTGTCCAAACTGTTGAGGAATGTTACCTTATAGAAAATGGATTCACTTTTCAAGTAAAGACTGTCACCTTGTGGTGAAAGATCATGATACAAGCTTCGTGCTTCAGGGTTTATATTCTTTGAGATGGTGGTGTATTCCTTTTGAGCATACAATTGACTTGAAAAACAGACGATCAAGCATATAACCAAATAAGGAGCTCTAAAAGTAGCTGTGTATTTTAATGGCAGGTTCATGACTGGGGTCATTTAGGTTTAATTAATCTTTCGTTGAGGGAGGTTGGATTAATCTTACACCAAAAGTAGATACGAAGTACATGAAGCCCAAAGGTTTTAGGTCAACGAAAAAATCCAACGACGAATTGTGCGAATTTTCAAAAAAAATCGTTGAAATACACGAAAACAATCAAACTGTAATTAAAAATCTTGATTGTAGTTACAAATACTTCAAGATAAAAATCAACCTCTGGTTGTGGTAGGTTTTCTGTATTTATGGAATGGTTGTTTTAATAAATCCTTAATGTTGCTATTGGTTACTTCATCAGGAAAGGTGTCAACACCATAAATGATTTTTTCTCTGTCAAGTTTTAAGAATGTCCCGAATAATCGATCCCAAATTGAAAAAATATTTCCGTAATTGGAATCTGTGTAAGGCAACACATTGTGATGATGTACTTTATGCATATCTGGAGATACAATCACATAACTCAAAATAGTATCGACTTTTCGGTTCATCTTTATATTCGCATGACCAAATTGTGTTGCAATAAGTGATAAAGATTGGTATAAAAACACAAGTGCAATTGGCGTCCCAACAATAAATACACCGAATAAGGTAAAAGCGAAACGAATAACACTTTCCAATGGGTGATGTCTATTGGCAGTGGTTGTATCTACTTTATGGTCGGTATGGTGAACTAAATGAATCATCCACAAAGGTTTTACTTTATGCTCCACAAAATGAGCAAGATATGCTCCAAAAAAATCTAGTAGCATGACTCCAATCAGTGCATATAACCATAATGGCATTTGTGGTAGCCAATTAATGATTCCAAAATCATTTGCCTTGACCCAATCGGCAGTTTTTAGCAGTAGAAAAGCCAATCCAAAATTGATAATGACTGTTGTGAGAGTAAAAAACAGGTTAGGAACTGCATGCGACCATTTTTTATAATTGAATTGAAACAATGGTAAAGCACCTTCCAATACCCAGAAAAAAGTGATACCTCCAACTAGAATAATGCTTCTGTGAAGTGGTGGAATGGTTTCAAAATAATTAATTAGCGTTTCCACTTGTATTATTTTTAATAATTAATTCGGCCTTCTTCAAATCTAATGAAGAAATTCTACTTTTCCACAAATCAGCATTTATTTCATCTTTTAACAATTTGAAAACCGTGTAGTTCAAGAATGAAAATAACGATTCGTTCAAAGCATCTAATTGTGTTTCGTCAATTCTTTTAATTTGCCTATATGCTTTTTTATATTGATTTAAGATCACCAATTCTTTAATCTTAATCAATTCAATTTTCTGTAGATAGGCTTCTTTTCTTTCCTCATTTATTTGAGATAGGAAGTTTTCCGACTCATTGAGATAAATATTGGCGAGCGCTATAATTTCTGGGCGGAGCTCTTCATCAGCAAAAATGGCATAGTCAACATATCTAATTCCCAATAAAGAAGCTGACAAAAAATTCCGTTCTTGAGCATAATTATCCAATTCAGACCTTAAATATGACGTGTCAAGTGCATAATTACGTATCAATAAAGAAAGGTCCGTCAAACCATCAGAAACCCCATCAACATTCAATATATTTCCATTGACATCCATTATCTTAACGCTGTCGTCATTAAGTTTATTGGTGTATGAATACCCTCTCCCTTCTGCCTCTTTAATAAAATCCTCATAGACAGATTCAGGCAGTTTTACTGGAACGAAATAGTCCCAAATGATAGCGTCAAACCGGTTGTCTTTCGCTAAATCAACGACCACCGTTTCATCATCATCCGTTTTAAATATAAGTGGAATTGATTGATTGAAAGATTCTTCCCAAAGGACAAACAACATTTTGTCTTGTACACGTGCCAATCTTTTGGCAACATCAAATGAAGTAAACCATTCTTGTCCGTTGCAAACGACAGCAAGGGAAGAAAACGCAAAAAACACGATGATTTTTTTCATTGGTTTTAGATTTAAATCTACTTTTTCAACTTTTATAACTTAATCCGTTTTTTCATTTCCTCTACAATATTAAAAGCCGCTGGACAAATCTCAACATTTTTTAGTGTAAGATTTGAAATCTGTTGGAACTTCTTTCTGTCGGTATGCGGAAATTCTCTGCAAGCCTTTGGTCTTACTTCATAAATCGAACAATAATTATCAACTCCCAAAAAGGTACAAGGTACACTTTGCAACACATAATCGTGTTCTTCATCAATACGCAAAAATTGGTCGATGAATTGTTGCTGTTTCATCTTGAAGTGTTTTGCAATCCGCTCAATATCCTTATCTGTAAACAGTGGTCCCGTGGTTTTACAGCAATTGGCACATTTCAAGCAATCCGTTCGTTTGAATTCTTGCTCGTGCAATTCCTGCATCAAGTAATCCAACTGTTTAGGTGGTTTTTTTTTAAGCTTGGCAAAGAAGGTTTTGTTTTCCTTATGCTTATCTTTGGCGAGCTTTTGGAGATTATCGATGACGTCTTGCATCTCACAAAAGTACTAAAGTTCTCGATACAATTTTGATGCATCAGAATCACCTGAAATTATACAAACACTAAATGAAAGATTTATTCGGAAAAGCATTATTAGATTATCACAGCGGAAATTATACCGAAGACCTCATCACCTCCACTAATATTTCAGGTGAAGATGAATTGCCTTTACCATATTTATTTCGAGCGTACACTGAAATGCCAAAATTGGAGCAGAAAGCCTTGCAATTGGCAAACGGAAAAACTCTCGATGTTGGTTGCGGTTCTGGAAGTCACAGTTTGTATCTACAAAACAAAGGATTAAATGTGAAAGGAATTGACATTTCTAAAGGTGCAGTTGAAGTTGCAAAACGTCGAGGTGTAACGGATGTGGAGTTGAAAGATTTGCTTGAAGAAACTTCAAAGTTTGACACTGTTTTAGTATTGATGAATGGTACCGGAATTTTTCAAGAACTCTCAAAGTCGCATCAGTATTTGACTCATTTAAAATCATTATTAAATCCGAATGGACAGATTTTGATAGACTCGTCTGATATCAGATATATGTTTGAGGATGAAGACGGTGGGTATTGGAAAGATATGAATGCCAATTATTACGGTGAACTTAATTATTTTTTAAGTTATAAAGGTGAAGATGAAACACCAATGAAATGGTTGTTCCTCGATTTTGACACTTTAAAAATGGCCTGTGAATCCGCAGGTTTAAAATGCGAACTCGTTATGGAAGGAGCGCATTTTGATTATTTAGCAAAGCTTACAATAGAACACTAACTAATTTTTAGTTTCTTCACTTGCTTGAGATTCTTCAACTTTTGGCATTTCATATTGAAGTACACCATTTATAAAAGTTTTGAGCACTTTTACTTTCGGGATTTCTTTATTGTCAATCACCATAATGTTCTTGTCTAGAATTATAAAATCTGCAAATTTACCAACTTCAATACTTCCTTTCTCATTCTCCTCAAAATTGGCGTAGGCTGCCCAAATGGTCATTCCTTTCAAAGTTTCTTCTCTGCTCAAAGCGTTTTCCATTTGATATCCTTCCAACGGATAATCTTCCAAATCTTGGCGTGCCACAGCGGAATGGAATGTTAAAAACGGACTCACATGTTCCACTGGAAAATCGGTTCCCAACGCTACTTTACCATTCGCTTTTAATAATTGTTGATAGGCATAAGCACCTTTCACTCGCTCCTTGCCCAATCGCTCCTCTGCCCAATACATATCACTTGTTGCGTGAGTGGGTTGCACAGAAGGAATGATGTTTTTAAATTTTTCAAAATCCTTTGGAGAAATGACTTGAGCATGTTCTATGCGCCAACGTCTGTCTGTTTTGTCTTTTAATACTTTAGAATAAATATTCAACAACGCATGGTTGGCAGAATCGCCAATAGCGTGCGTATTCATCTGGAATTTGGAATTGGCAATGCGGTGTGCTATACTGTCCATTGTTGGAATACTTGTGGTTGCGAGTCCAAAATGTCCGGGTTGGTCACTGTAAGGTTTTCTCAATAAGGCACCACGGCTCCCCAATGCTCCGTCCCCGTAAACTTTGAAAGAGCGCACATTTAAGTAGTCGGTTTTATAGATGCCTTTATTCAAATAATAATCTAAATTTTCTTTAGTAGCTGAAACCATGGCATACATTCTGATTTTAAGAATATTTGCTTGTTGCAAACTGTCAATAACCTCTATGGCCTCTCTACTCAATCCTGCATCATCGACTGTGGTCAATCCATTTTCAAAGCAAATATCTTGGGCCGCCAACAAGGCTTTTGAAATTGATTCAGGGGTTTCTTTTGGCCAATGGTCCATGACCAACGTTTCAGCATTATCAATTAAAACACCTGTTAGTTTGCCGTCTTTTAAAACTACTTCGCCACCTTCTATTTTACTGTCTTTATTAACTTTACCCAAATTTAGAGCCGCTTGATTGCAAATAATGGCATGACCATCTATACGCGTAAGCACTACTGGAGTATTCGGAAATTTGGCATCCAATAATTCTTTTGATGGAAAGTCTTTGTCAAGCCAATCGTTTTGGTCCCAACCACGGCCTGTTATATAATCCAACTTATTTCGTTTTTGAAATGCCACGACACTATCCACCACTTCTTCAAAACTTTTAGTGCCCACCAAATTGACACTTTGCTGATTGAATCCCAAACCTAAAAAGTGACAATGGGCATCGATAAACCCAGGAACGATAGTTTGTCCGTCGGCATCTATAACGCTGTGTGATTCGTACTTTTCTTGAATGTCACTATTGCGCCCTATCTCTAAAAATTTGCCGTCTTTGATAGCAAACGCTTGTGCTTTGTCAAAGGTGGAATTAACAGTGTAAATATTTCCATTGATGACAATCGTATCGACTTGGATTTTTTCTTCCTTTTTGCAAGAGAAAAGAGTTATGAGAATGACTAATGAGAGAATATTTTTCATGGTTGTTTAAGATTTTTAAAGGTGTAGACTGTGCTCAACCTTACCATCTATTGTATTGTAAAAATAAGAAAAGCATTCCGATTGGAATGCTTTTTTGAAATTATCATTAATTCAAATGATTCGGCTTTCATTCAATAGATTCCCACTTTGGTATGAATTAAAAATCAAATTGATAGGTTGCCCCTACTAAAAACTGAATTCCTTGCACTTTATAATTGAACCATCGCTGGTAATCTTGGTTGGCGATGTTGTTGACTTTGGCAAAAGCTGAAATTTGGTCTGTGATTCGGTAACCAACATGTGCATTGGCATCAAAGTAACTATCTAAAGCGACCGTTACAGGAACTGAATCAATAAGTTCGCCTACAACAGAAAATTGGCCTTTACGTTCACCGACATAAAACAATCCTGCACCTGCAAACCAATGCTCATCGATTTGGTAATCCATAAAAAGAGAGCCTTTAAAATCTGGAAGGTTCCAAGGTTCCGATTCATCTTTGGTATTATACGCGAAAAATTCGCCTTTGGTTCCCAGTTTGAAATTACGATTGACATCTACGTTCAATTCTCCTGAAAAGGCAAATGTCTTTACGTCATCATAAACTACATCATAGGAATTTCCCAATTGGTAATCTTCTGTGGCTTCTCCAAATACTGGGTTGGAACGGAACAAAGCTTTATTTCTATCCGCAAAATAACGCGCATTGACATTGTAACTCATACTGTTGGATAATTTTCCTTTGATACCGGCATGTACATTGTATTGTTGATCGGTTGGGGCAATGAACAAGGTTGGTGACACAAAAGGGTTTTCCTGTACGAAGTCTTCATAAGAGTTCTGAATCAATCCACCTTCAATGCCTCCGTAGGCAATCAACAATTCATCGACCAAACGGTAGCTGGCGGTGATGTTTGGATAGATGTAAAACTTGTTTTTTGACGCTTCGGTGTCATTTAGATACACCAAATTAACCCCTAAATTCAATGTCAAGTCGTCTTGTGTCAATTGGTATTGTGGTGCAATGCCGAAATTGATATTTCCATAGTTCAATTCATCCGTTGTGTAATAATTTCTGTCAAATGAACCTCCCAAATAATCCAAGGTGACTTTTGTAGAAATGATTTCATCTTGAATTGGCACATCGACATTTCCTTTCACAATAAATCTATTTTCGCTGCTGCCTTGATTGTCACCAAAATGACGGAACCGCACGGACGCTTGCTTAAAATAACTGTCTTCAAACTTTATTTTTCCTCCGATGTTGGCTCCCACAAAACTGTGTCCTACATTTAGAGTATCAGCTGCTGCGGCATCAAAATAACCTGGTGGCAACCCATACCAATTGTAGTTTTTAAAGAGTCCACCACCGTCAACAGTCCAAGAATAATCTCGTTCTTGTTTGGTGTAATGGGCTTTTAGGTTGATGTCCATAAAATCGTCATCCAATAAAATGCCATCGATGCCTTTACCTGATGAATGATGACTTAAGTAGCCACCTACGGTTTCTCCTCTTCCCAATTCATGATTGAGATACACTTCACCCAAGACTGTGGTGTAATTACCGACGCCAAGCGAAGCGTAATTGTCGTACAGCTTTTCTTGTTTGGCTTTATTGACTGTTGCTGCTTTTCCTTTGGCAGGTGTAAATGTGGACGCTACAGGAATTGAAAAGATGTTGTATTTGATTTCTTTTTTGGTGGTCGTGGTTTCATCATCCAAGGTTGGGGTTTCCTTGATTTTGAATGCATCTGAAATGGTCGGGGTGTAAGGTTTGACAATGTTCACCACTTCTGAATCTAACGTGTCTTTCGTTCGCTCTTGGGCAAATGTGAAAGTGCTTGCTAATACAGCGATGCAAAGGATATATTTGATTTGATTTGTCATGTGTGTAATTGATTGTTGTTCTTCAAAAAATTATAACTTCAATTGAAAGTCAGCACTTCTAACATGAGGCTTCTGCTTTCGCAGGAACTAGTTTTCTGTTGTAATTGATGAATTTGTTTTGGCTTCTTCTGTTTTTATCTTGTTAAGCTCTGCTTTTGCTTCGGTAACGATGTCTTCAAACTCGGCGAAATTGGCAATCACACTTTCCAAAATATAGGTGGCTTGGAAGGCATCTTTTAAGGCATAGAAATTCTTTGCCATGACAACCAATCCTTTAGCACTGTAATATTTGTAACTGCTGTAATCCTTTGCCAATTTTTGAACGATGGTGTTGGACGCTTCATACTTGCCTTCTTTATTTTTAAAGTAGCCGTTGTAGTATAGGGCTTCTGCAGCCAAGGCGCCTGTTGCCAGTTTTTCAACTTCGGCATAGGCGGTTTTGGCTTTTTCCTCGTTGTTTGTTTTAATAGCAGAACGTGCGATGATGATTTGTGCATCGCTTTTCACTTTATTATCCAATTTTGAATTTGATAAGACTTTCTCTGCGTAAGCTTCAGCGTCTTTGTAGTTTGCCAATTGGTAGTAGGCGTTCATTAAATTGGATTGCGCATACGTGATGTTCTGTGGATAATCGGCATCTGTTTCCAATCGTTTTAATAACGGTAGGGCGATTTTCCATTCGGAGGCGTTCAGGTAGATTTCTGATAATTTTACCAAGGATTGCTCGGTGTATTCGCCTTTTGGTTTGTTGACGACGTATTCGTAATGCTGTCTTGCGTTTTCCGAAAGGTTCTTTTTGGTGTATAATTCTGCTAGATAGAAATGTCCCTTTAGGGCGTAGTTTCCATTAGGGAATTCACTTAAATATTTATTGAACTGCTTTATTGCATTGTCGGTGTTTCCATCTAAATACTGCTTTTCGGCCGCTAGATAGGTGGTGTTGTCCAATTCGTTGTCAGTGACGTTGATGTAATCCAAGGTTTTGACCCATGCGGCGTATTCATCCACACGGCCCAAATCGATGTAGATCAATCTGGCAGTGGAGACGGCTTGAATGGCTTCTTCTGAATTTGGATAGTCTTTAGCCACCTTTTTAAACTTGTTCAATGCTTGGTCGTTTTGGCTGGCGTTGTAATGTACCAAACCTTGACGCAACAAGGATTTTGGGATGAAGATGCTTGTCTTGTATTCGTTGTTCAAACGATCGTAGGTGGACATTGCTTTGTCGGTCTGGTTGGCTTTTACATAGGAGTTTGCCAACTCGTACATAGCATCGTCACGTAAAGAGGATTTGTTGTATGTATCAATAAAGGTGTTCAACTCTTGGATTTTGGTACTGCCCTTTCCTATATAACCGTAACTCATTGCTTTTTGGAAGGCGGCATAGTCGGTTTCGATTTCTTTTAATGCAATTGCCTTGTCGTAAGCATTGATGGCATCTTGGTAATCGCTCGATACGAAGTAGCCATCCCCTAGTCTTAAGTAGGCGTCATTCAAGCGGAGTTTGTCTTCTTTATGATTGGCGATGAATGTCTTAAAACCATCGGTGGCTTTTGGATAATTCTTTTGCTTGAAATATGTATATGCCAAGTTGTACTCCAAATTGGTGTATTCGGGTGTGGTGGAGGCTTCGCTTTGCTGTTGAAACTGTTTGAACCCGATCAAGGCTTCGTCGAAGTTGCCGATGTTATAGTCTGCTTCGGCTTTCCAGAAGGTGGCTCTTGCGGTGAACTTGTCATCCCGTGGTTCTTTCAAGGATTTTTCGAACATCTTTTTTGCTTCGGCGTAATTGCCTTCGTTGTAGATTTCGATGCCACGGTAGAAAGCGACTTTCTGAAGTGCGACTTTGCTTTCAAAGCTGCTTTTTCCTTCCAACAATTTTAAGGCTTCCTTATAATTCTTTGAGGTGATGTAACTGTCAATCAACAGCAGCTCGATTTCTTCGCGGACGGCGGTTTTTGGGTATTTGTCTAAATAACTGGTGAGGACTTGTGGTACGGATTGGTAAGGGTTACCGATTTCGTAGCTGATTTTGGCGTAATTTAACCAAGCGTCTTCTTGAATTTTTAGGTCGTAATCCATCTGGGAGGCGTTGCGGAAGGCGTTTAAGGCTTCTTGCTTTTTGCCAAGGTTGATGTAGCTTTCGCCAAGATGGTAGTAGGCGTTTTGTGCGACACTGTTATTGCCACTCACGATTTTGTTGAACTCGGATATGGCGCTCTCAAAATCATTTTGTTTGTAGTGGGCGTATCCCAATTGGTAGTAATCGGTATTGTTCCACTTGCCGCCTTTGCCTTTATATTGCTTTAAATAAGGAATGGCCTCGTTGTACTTCTGAAGGTTGAAGTAACTTTCGCCTATGATTTTATTCAGCTCTGATTGTTCGGCTGGGGAGCTTTTGGAGAGCTGCTCTTTTGCCATGCTGATGGCTTTTTCAAAATTACCTAGCTTGAAGTTTAAATCTGCTTGGTAGTAGGAGAGTTTTTCTTTGTATTTCTCATCACCACTCACCTGCTCGAAGTATTCATTTGCTTTGTTGTAATCGTCTCCTTCGTATGCCATGAAGCCTATGTAGTATTTGGCCTGTGAGCCATAATCTTTAGAATCCACTACACGGTTAAGGTATTTTTGTGCGCCCACTTCATCTTTTGTGGAATAGAGGGAATAGCCATAATTGAAGGCGAACTTATCGCGCTCGGTGCGTGAAATGCTGGCTTCGTCCACTTTTTCGTACCATTTGCGTGCGTAGGGATATTTTCCGTTGTCGAAATAGTAATCGGCTACGTCGAGGTAGGCGGTGTTCTTTTTTGTGGAGGTTGGATAGGTCTCCACGAAGTCTTCGATAAGGCTGTCGGCGTTGATTTGGTTTAGGCGCACGGCGCAATTGGCGTAGTAGTAAACGGCATCGCTCTTGAGCTGCTCGTCCTGGGTTTCGTCGATGATGGCATCGAACATGGACTGTGCCGCTTGGTACTGTTTGTTGTTATAGAGCGTGAGTGCCTTTTGGTACTCGACCAGGTCATTGGTGTAGGTAGCCGATTGTTGTGCGAAACTGTAGAAATTTAGCAGTATGAGGACTGCTAAACTGATGCATCTTTTGTTAGCCATTCATGTTGTTTTTTGTTTGACGGTATAAAGATATATGAATCTTCATCTTTATAACGGCGGATTGTTTGTTTAATTATTCACATGGTTATTAAGATGTGAAATTTTAGCTGCTAGCCATTAGATTTTAGACATTTGATGTGATTTGCTGATTAATGGCTTGGGGATGATGGATGGTTGGATGGTGAATACGACAATCATGGTGATGAACTTTGTAACTATATTGGTGACCTGCAAAATTATGGTGGCGAGCCTTGAAATTAGAATAAAATACAGATTAAGAAAAATGGACCTTCTTTGCGAAATTAATGGATAAGATAATTAACCCTTTGACGATTAAACTTCAAAATTCATCGTTTTTTAATTCATGGAATTCTTTGCATTGAAAATTTTGGGTATGTTTATAGGACTCTCCCTACTATTTTAGCAAGCAGTTTTTTGGCTTTGCCTTTTTATGTATAGCACTATAAATTAATTGGCTTAATTTTCAACAATTAAGCTGTAGCAAAAAGTGTCGATATCCTGCCAATTGAAGGGTTAAACGCCTACATTTGTGTTGATATAACGAGTTAGCAGCAATTACAAACCAATGAGTTCAAATTTAAACAAACATTTTGACAACCAAATTGGGCCAATTTTGTTAAGTCAGGGATTTAAGAAAAAAGGTGTACATTATTTCAAAGTAATGCCATCTGGAATTTTTGGAATTATAAAAGAAAACAGAAAAGGATATTTTGACGATTATCATCTCGTTTACATTCATAAATGTGCGGAAATAAATTTTGAGAAGATAAAAAAATCATTAAGTTCTGAATTGATGCTTTATCCAGTTTCAATTAACGTTGAGGAACTAGAATTAGTTATGGATAATAACAACATATTAGAGAATTCTAATTATTGGTTTTATAGTTTATCAAGATTATATACAATCGACAAAAATGTAAAAGAAAATAAAAGAGCCTGGGAAAAATATCAGCATTATAAAATTTCCAGAAATAATTCTTTAGAGTCAGAACAATTTGTTTCAAATTATGTAAATAAGCTAAAAAGTATTCTAGAAAAGCACTCTGAAAACTTCTTTGAAAAATGCAGTCCAAAACTTTGCTATATTGCTTTAAGCCGACCAATAATTGAAAACAAAAGACCGCAATATTTAGATTATTATAAGGAACTATTTGAACAAATAAAATTGTACTTTGAAAAGGAAAAATTAACCAAACCAATATCAAATAATAAAAAAAATAATTCTTGGTTAAATAAACTTTTCGGAAAATAAAAAACTGCTGCTAACACCGTGTATAAGTTATGGCTAGGTCAGTGCTTCTCCGGAAAATCATCGCGGATTTTCCTGCGGAGTTTTGTACTTTTAATGGTTCGTGACGAGACACGCCACAACTCATACACAAGAAACGTTGTGGCTAATTTAAAATGACTAGAGATAAATTAAAAATAATTGACTTAATCTGCATCGGAATTTATATTCTGTTCGGCGGACTTATATACTTTTGTTATAAGTTCTCCATTTTCCCTCAAAAGACTATTAATACATTACTTTTAGTATTGACTTTCGGTGGACCAATATCTCTTTTCTGGATGTATTACCAAAGATTTAGAGAAAAGTCAATTACACTAATTTGGTTTGGCATTGGACTATTACAATGGTATATATTAAACGGTCTAAAAAGAAATTCGGATTTTGATTCAGTGGTTGGTTCTTATGCAAATTATGACAAAACATTAATTGGACTTGTAATTCTTTTAACTTTATTCAGAATAATAAGTTTAATTTTTACAAAACAAGAATTTATGGTTGCAGCTTGGTTTTCACCAAAAGACAACCGAAAATTGAACACTTTGGATACTGTATTAACCATTGTTGGATTTTTAAGCCTAATTGGATTAAGTGAAATATAAAAAACTAGCCACAACACAGTATATAAAAAATTGCTAGTTTTAGCTTAACTAATGTTAGTTGCTCGTTTGCTAGCTTCTGATTTTCCTTCGGAAAATCCTCGCACACAAACACGCAACTTTCCTTATACATAAACGTTCTACGCAATTTAAGACAAACATTGTGCTAAACAGAAAATTAAATAATAAAATATAAAATTATGAAAACAACATTGATTATTGGATTTGTGATTTTAACCATTATATTATGGCTTTGGGCAATTATTGACATAACAAGGTCGAGATTTAAAAACCCGAATATGAATACAATTTGGCTTTTAGCTGTTCTATTTTTTCCAGTTTTAGGCTCGATATTTTACTTTCAATTAAAGAAAAAATATGTAACGAAAGAACCGAGAAAATTTCAACCGAATTTTAACAGAACGGAATTAAAAACAAATGAATAAATTGCTATAAATCGGAACAGAACGCTGAATTTACTCTTGCGGAATTATTACTCAAGCGGAATTTATAAACGTTGCGCAAAACTGAATTAAAAAACAGAATTTAATCTTGCGGAATTTAGCAAGTTTATGGAATTGAGAAACTGAACGAAAAATTAAGCGGAATAAAAAACTGCGTAGAACACCGTGTATAATTAATGGCTGGTTCTCGCCTACTTACGAAAATCCTCGCGGATTTTCTATTCGGTTTTTATTTGCTAAATTAGGTGCTTAAACACGCCACTAATCATACACAAAACCGTTACCTACAATATTGAAAAAACTACTTCAAATAATAATTCTGACTTTAATCACAGCTTGTGGTTCTACTAAAAATGCGACTGACTTAATTGCGGATGAAAAATTTGAATTATGTTCTGAAATCAAATATAATCGACTCGTAACAGAAGTTGGACCGATTGACGGTAAACTGATTTACAAACAGAATATTCATAGTTTATTAGAAAATTCGCTAATTCAAGAAAAATATCTGACTGAAATAAGTAAAAATGGATATTCGGAATTATTAAAAAAAGTAAATCGGAAAGAAATAAAACCGGGCTTTTTTGAGAAATTTAAATCGGATTTAGGGTTTGACCCATATTTGTTATTTCCGATTAATTCCCATTTATCTTGCTATGGTTATTTATTTGAACAAATAAAAATTTTAGACAAGTCAAGTTGGCAATTTGAATTTGGATTAGCTTATAACAAATTTGAGGCTTACGGAAATTTAAATACTGATAGCGAATATTTAATTGAAGCGCTGAATAAAATTCCAGAAGATAAATTTCAAAAAATAATGTATCGGAAATTATTCTTGGATTTAATATACACGAATCTGAATTAAAAATACTGTAGGTAACAACGTATATAAAAAATTGCTATTTTAGTTCTAAACCGATGGAGGTTGCTTGTTTTGCTAACTCTGATTTTCCTGCGGAAAATCCTCGCATACAAAACCGCAACTTTCCATATACAAACCGTTGCCACCCATTAAAGAAAAATTCGGCTAACATTGAAAATCCGAAAAAAAATACTCGGAATCCGATTTTTTTTTGGGTTTTTAAGAGAAATATTGAGCAATTGAATTGAGGAAACCGAAAACCAATCTGAACGGAAAAGCGAAACTGATTTAAAATAGAATTTCTGCGAACTGACCTTCGCAGTTTCTAAAATGAAAAGTCCTCGCAAACCCAAAAATCCAACTTGAATTAAATACTCGAACGCGAAACAAAAATTTGTCTAATTGACATATGAAATGAGCAAAAGAAACATTATTATTTTTTCAATCGCTTACTTACTAACCAATTCATTAATTTTTTGGTTGAACTTTACTGGAATTTTTGAATTTCAGGGTAGTATAAATATGTTACTTGGAATGATGTGCGCAAATATTTTAGGCACTGAAAGTTATTTAATAGGCTCCATAGTTTATTTACCATTATCAACCTTAATTTTTTACGGTTTAGCACAAGTTGCATTCAGAAAATTTGAAATTGTTATATTGTTACTTTTGGTACTTGTGATTACACTTCCGTTATTAAATTTTAATGGTTTATAAGTTAGTTAAACAGAAATGATTAAATTAGATTTTAAGAAAAAACGAACTGAAAATAATACATCGAGCGGAAATAAAAAACGGGTGGCAACAAAGAACTGAGTTAAAAAGCAAACAAATTTCAATTTAAATTTTGCAAAAGTCTCCCTGCATCGTTGAAATGGAATAACCCTGCGGGTTATCTCCAGTCCAACAATGGTCCGTTACCACCATCGTTTTATTTTTACTTCAATTTTTGGGCACGCTGCGGTACTCCGGGTCGTACGGTATGCCCAATGTTGCCACTGCAAAAGCCTGCTTCAGCAGTTTGTTCGCCACGGCCATCATCGCCAGCTTTGGGCTCTTTCCCTTGGCCACTATCCTGTCGAAGACCGCCTTGCAGGCCCTGTTGTGCTCACATGCGGAAAATGAAGCCATGAACAGGAGGCTCCTCAATTTTCTGTTGCCGACCTTGCTTATCCTGCTGCGTCCCCTCACGCTGCTCCCGGACTCACGTATCGTTGGCGTGATGCCTGCATAGCTGCATAGCTGTGAAGCGTTCTCGAACTTCTTGAAACCATCGGTTATCACTATCAGGAACAGGGCGGTCTTGAGCCCGATCCCAGGGATGCTCTGCAACAGTGTCAACTGGTGCCGCCAGTCTTTTTTCACCAGTTCCAGAAGCCTTTTTTCCAGTGCCGATATCTCTTTCTGCAGATGTTTCAGGTTGTTGTCAAGGGATTTCAGCACCGATCTTGAATGGAAGCCCAGGGCCTTCTCCCCATGGATCTTGTTCTTCGTTGCGGTTCTTTTCTTGACGTA
>DINI01000013.1 GCA_002426755.1 Flavobacteriaceae bacterium UBA5544 | reverse complement strand
AAAAGCCTTTCAAATTTGAAAGGCTTTTTTGAATATTAGTTGTTGATTACTTTCCTTGGATTCCTGCTATCTCAACATCAAAAATAAGATTGGTATTAGGGGGGATCATGCCTTTTCCAGCTTCTCCATACCCTAAAAAGGACGGAATAAACACACGTGCTTTATCGCCAACCTTCATGTTCAGCATTGCCTCTCTAAATCCAGGAACAAGGCCTGCGCTTTCGTTGTATATCATTGGAAACGGTTGATAACCATTTTGCCTTTCCTGATTTGCATCATATTTCCCATTTTTTTCGGCAACTTCTTTCCAAGTTGTCCAGAATAATTCACCGGTCTCAAAATAACCAGCACAATTGATCAAGGCTACATCTGTAGAGCTTGGCTTGACGCCATTACTCTCATTTGTAAAAATCATCGAAACACCTGAAGGTAAATTCAAAACTCTACCTTCTAATTTTTCATTGTCTTTTAAGAAAGCTGCTTGTGCTTCTTTGGCTTTTTCTTGAGCAATTTTCTTTAAGTTATCCTTCATTTCTTGCTGTTTTTGAGCAATAAGTGGCATTTGTTCTTCAAACACTTTTGGAGCGTCAAATGCTTTCGCGGCTGATCCTTTCCGAATGATGTTCACTTCTTGGATCACCACATTTTCAATAGGTTTGTTACCAGGACCTACTTTAACATTGGATATGGAATCTTGAATTTCCAATCCCTTAACCAATTCACCAAAAACGGCGTGTCTATTGTCTAAACTTGGATAAGGAACCTCCATAATAAAGAACTGACTGCCATTGGAGTTAGGACCCGAATTGGCCATAGAAAGTATACCTGGTTTGTCATGTTTCAAATCTGGGTTAAATTCGTCTGGAAATTTATATCCAGGATCTCCTGTACCTGTAGCAGTTGGGTCTCCACCTTGAATCATAAAATGATCCATAACACGATGAAATGTCAACCCGTTATAATATTTTTTACCTTTAAATTCTTCCTTAACCATCGGATGATTTCCTTCCGCCAATGCTACAAAGTTTGCAACAGTAACTGGCACTTTTTCATACTCTAGTTTTGCAACCATTGTGCCTTTGTTTGTAATGAATTCGGCATATAAGCCATCTTCTAAATCAGGATATTTATCCTGGCATGCTGCTGCAGTAAGTAATACGAACAGCGATAAAAATTGAATTGTTCTAGTCATCAATTTCATAATGTTTAATCGTTTTGGGTTTGAGTTATTGAATTTACGGTTACTTTACACATAAGGGGAACACTCGTACCAATTCTGTTGGTGTCACCATAATAACCGTATGCTTTTTGGGAAGGGAATAAAAATGTAACTGTTTCTCCTGGTTTCATGAGCTTTAATCCCTCACGAAGACCGGTGAACAATTCTTGCTTATCCATGGTATAATCACGAGGACTAATATCTTCATCGGAATATATCGTCTGACCACTTAAAGTTTTTACATTATAGTCAAAATTGACAATATCACCAAAATCTGCTGTAATGGTATCCTGTTCCACTTTTGTTTCATAAGTGTACCAAAATCCACTTTCTGAAGCGATATAATCACTATCGGAATCCGCTTGAATGATTTTCTCGATTTTTTCTTTTTCTTTTTTATTAAGCTGGATGTTCCGTTCAACAGACGCATTGATAAAAGACCCTGTTTTATGGGAAATAGGCTGCCTAGCTTCAGGTGATTTACAACTCATCACACTTGCAAGGAGTAGTAATATGATTATAGGTCGTTTCATAAATTTAAGGCATTTTTATAGCTAGGCAATATACTAATAAATTTTTCAATAGTATCATTCAAACCTAAATCACTTTTGCCACCAGCTGCGTTGGTATGGCCGCCTCCTTCAAAATGAGTTCTGGCGAATTCGTTGACCGAAAAGTCACCTTTACTTCGTAGAGATATTTTGATAATGCCTTCCTGTTTATGCTCAATAAAAATGGCTGCAAAAACGATGTTTTCAATAGATAGGCCGTAATTCACGAAACCTTCAGTGTCCCCTTTTTTGAAATTAAACTTATTGAGTTCATCTTGAGATAAGGTAATGTACGCTGTTTTAAAATCAGGTAACACCTTTAAGTTGCGCAAAGCACATCCCAACAGTTGCAGTCGCTCTGGACTATTTGTATCATAAATTGCATTGTGTATTGCGGCATTGTTCGCACCTTTCTCCATTAAATCCGCAATCACATGATGTGTTTTGCTGCTGGTGGAAGGAAAGCGAAACGAACCTGTGTCAGTCATGATTCCTGCATAGAGACAGGTGGAAATGTCTTTGTCTATCACATTTGAATCATCCAACATCGCAATGAAATTATAAATCATTTCACAGGTTGAAGACATTCGGGTGTCGGAATACATGAAACTCGCATATCCGTCTGGCTGTTGATGATGATCAATCATTATTTTTATGCCTTTTGAATTTTGTAAAGGCGATTCCATCTCGCCAACTCTATGAAGCGCGTTAAAATCCAATGTGAAAATTACATCTGCATCATCTATCAATGTGTTAGACAATTCTCTTTGAGATTCATATTTAATGATGGAGGGTTCTTCAGGCATCCATTTTAAAAAATTAGGATAATCATTCGGCGCAATGATCTTTACATCATGATTTAATTTTGATAAGTAGAGATATAACCCTAGACTAGAACCGATTGCATCGCCATCTGGATTTTTATGAGGGACTATAACAATTTGCTTTGGGGTTGAAAGAAGTTGTTTAATGCTAGAAATATCCTGTTTTGTCATAGAGGACGAAGATACAATTTTTTAATATTCGTTAGACTTGTTTTTGTTAAGAAATGCATTACTTTTGCACAAAATTTAAAATAAAGAAATGGCAACGAATAGAACATTTACAATGCTTAAGCCAGACGCAGTTGAAAAAGGACACGTCGGAGCAATACTAGAAAAAATCAATGCGTCAGGATTTAGAATTGTCGCATTAAAATTGACACAAATGACGACTGCTGATGCTAAAGCATTTTATGCAATCCACAGTGAGAGACCATTCTTTGGTGAATTGGTTGAGTACATGACTCGTGGGCCAATCGTTGCAGCCATATTGGAAAAAGATAATGCAGTTGAAGATTTCAGAACCCTTATTGGCGCTACAAATCCTGCTGATGCTGCTGATGGGACCATCCGTAAATTATATGCAGCTTCTATAGGTGAAAATGCTGTACACGGAAGCGATAGTGATGAAAATGCAGCTATTGAAAGTGCATTCCATTTTTCTGGAAGAGAGCAGTTTTAACTTCCGAAACACCTCATAAACTAAAGCCTACACTTTTATTGTAGGCTTTTTTATTGCTGTTAGTTTTATTGTTAGGTTACGACTATATTTTTATTACTTTTACCGCCTTAAAAATATGCTCATGAAAATATCTACTAAAGTTTTGGTTGCTCTTTTGTTTATAAGTTTTATTTCAAAAGCACAGAATGCCCAAAAAACCATAGCTAAATTAAAACATGAAAATAATGCTATTGTCACTTTAAATGAGAGCACTGGTTTAGCGGAGTTTGTCAGATTCCCATTGGGGAATTCAATGTCTTTATCAGGAGCTACGCTTCAGCAAAAGGCATTAAATTTTTTAGAAAGCTATAAAGAGATTTACAATATCCAATCGGTTGAGCAAACTTTGGTCTTTGATAAGGTTCTAACCGATAATTACGGATTAAAGAGTGTAATTCTAAAGCAGACATATAAAGGAGTTCCTGTTTTTGATGGTCAATTGCGTTTTCATTTTAATTCTGACAAAAAATTGACATCCATAAATGGAAATTATATATCTGGTATTTATAAGTTAAACCAAATCCCAACTTTAAGTTCTGGCCAAGCGGCCCAAACTGCATTGAATGTTATAAGGGAGCAGGGGCTTAATGCTTCAGGACAACCATTGCTGATTAATTCAAATACCTTATATGTATTTCCAAAAGGACTGGTTCAAGGACATATGACATCTACTTTTTTGGTATATGAAGTAGAAGTAAGAAATGAACTTGATGTTAGAGAATTTATTTATGTCAATGCACATTCAGGAGAGATTGTAGAACAATTTACAGGAATGGCACATGCGCTTAACAGAAAAGTTTACGAAAACAATACAAGCAATTTAGTATGGCAAGAAGGAAATCCTTTTCCGGGTGTATTGACTATATGGCAAAGAAACGAAGTTGAGGCTTCAGGACATGTCTATAATTTTTTTAAAAATGCTTTCGGTCATATTTCTTACACAGGAAATGACACTCCAATGCGCACAATCAATAATAACCCAAATATTTCCTGTCCGAATGCCAATTGGAATGGTGTCACGGCAAATTATTGTAACGGAACAGCATCAGATGACGTTATTGCTCATGAATGGGGGCATGCATATACACAATTTACAAGTGGACTGATTTATGCATACCAATCTGGAGCGATCAACGAATCGTATTCTGACATTTGGGGAGAAACTATTGATTTGTTGAATAATTATGAAGATATTGGTGAAAATTTAGCAATAAGAACTACAACATCCTGCGCATCTGGCCGTTGGAAAATTGGAGAAGATGCTACTTCCTTTGGTGGTGCCATTCGTGATATGTGGAATCCAAATTGCAATGGTGACCCAGCTAAAGTAACTGATGGTAGATATCTTTGTGGTGAAGCTGATTCCGGTGGCGTTCATATCAATTCAGGAATACCAAATCACCTTTATGCACTTTTGGTAGATGGAGGCAACTACAATGGACAAATAATAAATGGATTGGGGTTTGTTAAAGCGGCCCATGTTTTTTGGAGAGCACAAAATGTATATTTAACTTCCACTAGTGACTTTGCTAATTTAGCGGATGCTCTTGAAGCGGCTTGTGCTGATTTGGTAGGCCTAAACCTTGAGGGATTGTCAACTACAGAATTCGCTTCTGGTCCATCTGGAGAAATGATAACTTTGGCAAATTGCCAAGATGTAACTAGAGGTATTTGGGCAGTTGAATTGAGAATTAACCCTGATGCTTGCGGATACACTCCGATACTTGCCATTACACCTCCTTTATGTGAGGCATCTACCACAAATCCTTTGTATTATGAAAATTGGGAGTCTGGTATGGGTAGTTGGACTGTCTCTCAAATACCTACAAATGCAGCTACATGGCAATCAAGAGATTGGGTTATTAGTGCATCACTTCCAGAAGGAAGAGCTGGGAATGCTATTTTTGGAACGGACCCAGTAAACGGAAACTGCACAACAGATCTTGAAAATGGAATTATTCGCTTGGAAAGCCCTGTGATTCCAATTCCTGACATTTCAACAGGAAACTTTGAAATGGCCTTCAATCATTATGTTGCGACTGAAACACAGTGGGATGGAGGAAATATCAAATATAGCGTTAATGGAGGGGCCTGGACTATTTTGCCAAGTAGTGCGTTTTCAGCAAACCCGTATAATACCTTTATAAACTCACTGGCACAGGGTAATGATAATCCTATGCAAGGTCAGGTTGCGTTTTCAGGAACGGACGGTGGTTCGTTAAGCGGAAGTTGGGGGCAAAGTGTCATCAATCTATCCGCTATAGGTGTCACCGCAAATTCGAATGTTCAATTTAGGTTTGAATTGGGTACAGATGGTTGTAATGGTAACGATGGATGGTATATCGATGAAATCGTAATCTACAATTGTTCGGCTGTTTTATCGGTTACGGATTTAAATTCTATTGAAAATAATATAAGAGTTTATCCAAATCCTTCAAATGGTTTGTTTACACTTAAAAAAATCAACACAATTGATTTGATAAAAGCTGAAATTTTTGACATCAACGGTCGTTCAATCAAAACTGTTGATTTAAGTTCCATGCAAACAGAAACAGAAATCAATATCACAAATTTTGCTTCAGGTGTCTATTTTATGAGCCTGACTTCAAAAGACGCTAAAAGTGTCATCAAGCTTATCAAACAATAGAGTAGAACTGTCTTAAAATAAAAAACCCTGCAACGAAAGTTGCAGGGTTTTACATTTAAAAAAGTTAGTGCGTATATGTTAAATTACTTTGACGTTTACTGCGTTTAATCCTTTTTTTCCTTCCTGTAGATCGAATTCAACTTCGTCGCCTTCGCGAATCTCGTCAATCAATCCAGAGATGTGCACAAAATGTTCTTTTTTAGAACCTTCTTCAACAATAAAACCAAATCCTTTGGCATCATTGAAAAACTTAACTGTTCCTTTACTCATTGTAATAAATATTAAATTAATTATATAACTGTTAAGACAAATATAATGCCATAAATTTTAACAACCGAATATTTTGTTAAAATTATTAAGCACAATTATTTTATATTCAAAAATCATACACTTTTGATAATTAGTCTTTTACACTCAATATAAAATAAATGCTTACGACTATGGCGGCAGATGCAGTTAAAATAAATATGGATGCAGCACCAAACCGAAACCAAACAATTCCTGCTAAAGCACTTGCCAACATCGTACACAAACTTTGAAATGCGGAATAAGTGCCAATAGCGGTTGCAACATCTTTCTTTTCTGAAACGTTGCTAATCCAAGCTTTTGAAATGCCTTCGGTTGCTGCTGCATAGACACCGTATAAAAAGAACAATCCAAAGAAAAGATATATGTTAGTGCTCCAAGCCATTCCAAAATAAACCGTCGAAAAGACTAGCAATCCGAAAATGAATACTTTTTTAAGTCCGATTTTATCTGCCAAAATCCCTAGAGGAAACGCAAATATGGCATAAATCAAATTATAAAAAATATAAATGCCAATCACAGCAGTATCAGTTAGACCAGCATCTTTGGCTTTCAACAAAAGAAAAACATCAGAACTATTGAACAAGGTAAATAGCAACAAACCGATGACTAATTTTCGATAGACTTTAGGGCTTTGTTTCCAGTAATTTAGGAATGAAAAAAATGAGTTGGACTTTTTTTCTGTTTGAAGATTTGATTTTTTTTCCTTCAGAAAAAATGATGCCACAATGGCCAATAAACCTGGAACAATCGCAATGACAAACAATGTTTTGTAATCTTCAGGGAAATAATATAAATATATCAATGCCAAGATTGGACCCAAAACGGCTCCTAAAGTATCCATTGAACGATGAAACCCGAAAACTTTGGCTTTGGTCTGTGGCGTTGCTTCGTCCGATAACAATGCATCTCTTGCTCCTGTTCGGATGCCTTTTCCCAAACGGTCGATGGTTCTGGCGAAAAATATCCAAATCGGGAAAATAAAAATCGCCATCATCGGTTTGGAGATGGCACTAAATGCGTAACCGAGCTGAACAAATGGGACGCGTTTTCCGGAAACATCACTACGTTTTCCAAAATAACCTTTGCTCAATCCTGCCGTCGCTTCGGCAACACCTTCTAAAACTCCAATGAGTATAATTGTGAACCCAATGCTTTCCAGATAAATTGGAAGGATTGGATAAAGCATTTCGCTCGCTGTGTCGGTAAATAGACTGATGAGCGATAAAATCCAAACGGTTTTACTGATATGCTTCAACGTGAATTGATTATATATGTTGAAGGTAATAATTATTACTTAAGAAAACTTTAAGTTAAGAACGTTTTACCAACAAACTACACTGTTTTCCAAAGATTGCCGCAACGCCTGCAGCGAAGCCTCCAATAAGTCCGGTAACCAAAATCAATAACAAAACATTTCCTCCAAGTGGTAACAACACTGCAATTTTTTTGCTTAAAACAAAATCATTTGAGTTCCCCAGCCAAAATGCATATACAGCCCAAAACAGGAATATTGCAACAAAAGGCACAAAAAAAACAGCCATACGGTCGAGATTTAAAAATAAACTCGTCACAAAAGCGGCAATCATAACCGACCACCAAGGAAAAAATTGAGATAGAATCAATGCAAGAAGAATGGTTGCTATAAAATTGAGAAGTGTTCTATTCATTGTTTTGGTGTTAAGGTTTGGGTTGCCATGATGCCTTCGGTGTTGTTTTGGTCTTGTATAAATAATAGATTGATGTATTCTCCTGCTGCCCACTGGTCAATCATATTGTCATAATATTTGCTACCTGGATTACCCGATTGTCCACCAGGATAAATTCCTAATGCCGTCGGAGGCGAAGTCATCTCAACAATCATTCTCCAACTTGGCCCATGGTTTTTTGCCGCTGCATTGACGGTGTTATAATCGCCACCAATGGGAATATCAAAACGGGAGAAAGCAGGAAGTGCCTGGAGAATATGCCCAACGAAGGTCGCTTTATAGTCACTCCATTTATAGTCGCCATGTTCCGATTCCCATTGCTTCAATTCTTTGGCGGTCTCTTTAAATGTGATGAGAAATAAATCGTTTGCTGTTTCTTTGTCAGGTGTGGATTGAATATCCATAAAAGCATCGTTAGGATGGTTTTTCAACATAAAAATAGTCTGATAGGTGAAGGGTTTGTCCAATGCCACGTTTTCAACATCAAATTCATCCCAGGTGATGTCAAATAATTTGTTCCACCAAGTTTCCCAAATACTGGGCGCCAATTGGTTGATGTCGCTATAAAAATTCCACGATTTAATCTGTTGATACACCTCTTGTTCATCAGAATTCAATGAAGACGTGTCCATGTTTTCAAATATGGTTGGCAATAATTCAGAGGCTTTCAGATTAAAATTATTATTCTGCAAATCCTTAAAATCTTGGATGGTGATTTTCTCTTTTGACCTGAAAAAATCGTTGATAATACGATTTCTATACGTTTCATATCCATCATTGAATACATAAAAAGGGTAAGAGGCATCTACGGGATGCTGGTTTGCGGAACTTACAAAACCTCTCTCGGGATTTTTGATATGCGCATTGAACTCCTGTGGAATAAAACTTTGCCAATCATTATCAGGATTGCTTCCATCCATAAGAAATTTCCCTTGGCCTTTCCACTTATTTGGAAATTGTCCTTGTATCCACAGCGCAATATCGCCATCGGTTGAAGCAAAAACAAAATTCTGTGCTGGAGCTGTATAATGTTTGATGGCATTTAGATAATCGTGATAATTTTTGCCTTCATTCAATTCCAAAAATGTCCGTTGATTGTTGCCACCAATATGACCGACCCATCTCATTGCGTAACCTTCTTTCTGACCGTTTCCCTTAAAAGTTTCATCATAAGTTACGGGACCATGATGTGTATAGTAAACAGAATCGATATAGGGTTTTTGGTTTCTAATCTTTATTTCCTCCACTCTTACCGACGTGTTTTTCCAGGTTCCGTCATATTTGTATTGCTTTTTGGATGTGTCTTTAAATTCTATTTTATACCAATCGACCACGTCGCGCGTGGCATTGGTTTCGCCCCAAGCAATATGAGTATTGAATCCAGAAATAATGCCTAACGCCCCAGGCAAGGTAGCGCCAAAGGAGTTGTGCTGTGGTGTGGACAATTGCATCACAAACCAAATGGACGGTAAGTTCAGCCCCAAATGTGGGTCGTTGGCTAAAATAGGATGCCCAGAATACGATTTGTCTCCTGATACCGCCCAATTATTGCTGCCATTATGAGGATTGGGCTTTTCAATGGTTGCGGCAATAGAGTCCAATGGTATTTCGCTTTGTGGTGTTTCAGTAATTTCACTGTCGATAAAACCCCAATCGGTATCCTTTGGGATGATGGGATCGTTGACATCAAAAAAATCAGGGAATAGTAAATCAAAACGGTCTTTTCCGAACTTGCGAAGGGTATTGGTGTATTCCAAATCATGGTCACGACCTGCCAACATTTTAGTCATGTACATGAGTAACAATGCTGTTTTTTTAACCGTCCAAGGTTCGGGCTTGTAATCTAGCAACTTATACTCTACAGGGTAATTTGCGACGGTTAATTGATTGATATAGCTGTTGATGCCTTCCTTATAAGCTTCAAGATAAGCCAAGGTTTTTGGGTCTTCCTTCATTTTTTCAATGGCGTTGTCCGCGCCAAAACCCATGCCTCTACGTCGTGCTTCTCTATCGTATTCCAAGGCTTTTTCTCCCACAATTTCAGATAATCGACCTGCAGCAGCAAAGGTCTGGAATTCCAGTTGCCATAGGCGATGTTTGGCGGTAATATAACCTTGCGCTCTGTAGAGGTCTTCATCATTTTGAGCAAAAATATGTGGAATCAAATGTTCGTCATAATGGATAGTCACCTCATTCTTTAAGCCATCTATTTGAATGGTTCCAGAAATGGTTTCATCCTGTTCATTTTGCCAAACACCTTGATTGGGACTCAAAAATTTTCCTATGGGAGGAATGGATCCTAATTTTGTGTCTAATACAAAAAATACAACAATGGTTAAGAGAAATGTAGAAACAAGTTTAAGGTATTTCATGAACTTAAGTAGTTAAGAACTTGAAAATACTAAATATAAATGAGACTTGAGACTATTATTTGAAATACGAAAACGGAGTTGTAGGTTTAGCGAAGCACCAATTTTTTAATGACCTCTTTTCCAATGGATTCATTGAGCATGTTAATGATTTTCTCTTTTCCATAACTCAACTCTTCACGCAGCACGCTGGAACTCAATTGCACATAAAGGGTATCACGTTGCAATTGCACGGCAGTCGTATAGTTATTCACACCATTTCCCATCATGTTTGCCCAAGCTTCTTGCACATTGACCTTGTCCAAACCGGTTTGAAGATGGTTGGCATCGACAAATTCTTTGATGATGTCACTGATTGGTAAGTGTTCGTTATTGCGTTTGGCCATTAGTCAAGGTCTAAAGGTTCATATCGTTTATATACGTATAGTAGTTTGTTCTGGTTTTGAATGATTAATTGGTTTTCGGTCGCACCCAGGACTGTTTCTTTCCATTGCGAAAAAGGTGTTTTGTAATACAGATTCAAGCTGTCATTCTCAATAACCAATTTTATGGTTTCCTCATCACCAGAGGTTGAAAAAGTACCATCAAAATTGGGTTTCAGTTTTTTTCTAAAACCTGTCATGCTATCTGTAATACTAATAAAATCGATGGTGTCATTAAAATTATAATCGCGTTTGGATCCATCTGGTAGTGTTACTTCGTCAATTTCCCAATAACCGTTTAAATGTGAAATATAACTTTCTGGATTATTGGAGCAGCTTAACATGAATGTTATGGCTAGTATGGATAGAATTTTTTTCATTTTTCAACTAAAATTGACAAGTAAAAGAAAAGAAGAAGAGCTTGAAGTTGTTTTATAAAGCAAACGAGAGACTGTCTAAAATTCTCTTGTCTCTTGTCTCTTTTCTTGTATCTATTTTCTCTATTCTTTATTTCAAAGCCTAAATATTTTATAGGACTGATGAATCTGTTTTACAACGGCTTCAGTACGTTCGGCATGCGTATCGCTTATGAAAATTTGTCCAAATTGTTCATTATCGACCAACTTTATAATTTGTGCGACACGATTTTCATCCAATTTATCAAAAATATCGTCCAAAAGCAAGATTGGAGATACACCACTTTGTTGTTTGATAAAATCGAATTGTGCCAATTTTAAAGCAACCAAAAATGATTTCTGCTGACCTTGGCTCCCAAACTTTTTTATCGGAAATTCTTCTATCTCTAAATTCAAATCGTCTTTATGTATTCCAATACTTGTGTATTGCAGTACTTTGTCCTTATTAATGTTTTCTTTCAACAATTCATTCAGATCACCATCAAACAAATCGCTTTTATAGCTTAAATTGACATCTTCTTTATGATTACTGATAGCGTTGTACCGTTCCTTAAAAATAGGGATAAAGGTTTGCAAAAACGTATTTCTGGTTTTAAAAATTTCCATTCCATACGTATGCAATTGCTCATTGTAAACTTGAAGCGTTTGCGCATTAAACGTATTATTGAGCGCAAAATATTTCAATAATGCATTGCGTTGCATCAAAACCTTATTATAATTAATGAGGTTGTTGAGGTACAATTTATCGCTTTGGGAAATGACACTATCGATAAATTTTCGCCTAGTTTCGCTCCCTTCAATAATCAAATCCCTATCGGCAGGAGAAATGATGACCAAAGGAATAAATCCGATATGGTCACTAAATTTTTCATACGCCTTACCATTGCGTTTTATGAGTTTCTTCTGACCTTTTTTTAGTGAAACGATTATTTTTTCAGTTCGCTCTTCTTTATCGAAAACTCCATCAACCACAAAGAAATCTTCATCATGTTTAATGTTTTGCGTTGCAATCGGGTTGAAGTAACTTTTCCCAAATGCCAAATGGTAAATAGCATCCAAAACGTTCGTTTTTCCTACACCATTGGCACCCACAAAACAATTGATTTTGCTGTCAAACGTAAAGGATTGGCTCTCAAAATTCTTATAATTGATTAATGAAAGCGTATTTAAAACCATAGAAAATGAATGTAATGCAGATGTTTAATTAATCCTTAAGTGAAAGGAAGTGCAAATTATTGAAAAATAACAAATAATTTACCTTTTAAATACCAATAAAAATTTTATTTTTGCGGCGCACAAATAGAGAATATATGGCAACTTATAAGAAGAGAGGTTATAAACCAAAGACGAAAGAGGAAAAAGATGAAGCTTTAGAGCAACATTCAACAACTGCTGAAGTATTTAACACTTTAGATGATAAAGCATCTAGGACTGAAGAGTGGGCTGTCAAAAATCAGAATTACATCATGATTGCTGTTGGGGCAATTGCTGTTGTTGTTTTGGGATATTTGGGATATAACAAATTTGTTGCAGAACCAAAAGGTAGCGAAGCTATGAACGAAATGTTCCAAGCTCAAAAATATTTTGACCAAGCAGTGAACGGTACAGCAAAAGATTCGCTTTACACCTTGGCTCTGAATGGTGGCGAAGGAAAATTCGGAATGTTGGATATAACCAAAGAATACAGCGGCACACCTGCTGCCAATCTTGCAAATTATTATGCAGGAATGGCTTATTTAAATCTTAAGGATTATAAAAACGCAGTGAAATATTTGGGAGAATTTTCAAGCGATGACATCATGTTGGGACCAATTGCCAAAGGAGGAATAGGTGATGCATTCATGCAATTGAATCAGCCAGAAGATGCTTTGGGATATTATGAGGAAGCTGCTAAAATGAACACCAACGATTATACAACTCCAATGTATTTGTTCAAAGCTGCAAATGTAGCGATGAAATTGGGTAAAACACAAATAGCATTGGATTACTATAAAAAAATCAAAGAAGATTTTTCGACATCTAGTGAAGCGTCTAACATTGATGTGTTTATAGGAAGAGCTGAAGCAAGCTTGTAATATGGCTACAAAAAATCAAAATTTATCATCTTACGATAAAACAACAATCCCAAACGCGAAGAATTTTCGGTTTGGGATTGTTGTTTCAGAGTGGAATTCAAACATTACCGACAACCTATTCAAAGGTGCAGTCGATACGCTTTTAGAACACGGTGTTTTAAAAGAGAACATCCTTAAATGGCATGTCCCAGGCAGTTTTGAACTGATTTATGGCAGTAAAAAAATGCAAGACAAAGTGGATGTGGTTATTGCCATTGGAAGTGTGATTCAAGGTGATACCAAACATTTTGATTTTGTATGTGAAGCCGTGTCCCAAGGGATAAAAGATTTAAATGTACTGCACGAAACACCTGTTATTTTCTGTTTGTTGACTGATAACACAATGCAACAAGCCATAGACCGTTCTGGCGGAAAACATGGCAATAAGGGTGTGGAAGCTGCTGTTGCCGCAATTAAAATGGCACAGTTGCGAAAAGAAGCTTAATTCTTTATTGGCGAGCTTACAGGACAGGAAGTGCTTTTAGACCAGATGCATGACGACCTATTGGACAAACTTCAAAATGGTCAATATATTTCTAGGGTTTTCCTATTATGTTTAGGTTCAAGTTTGGGATTTTCTTACTTCTAATATCTTATATCTTACTTCCCACTTTTACCACATTTGTTAACAATTTTTAGCAGTCAAAACGCTGTTTTTCCTTGTGATTTCAGTAAATTTGAAGAGTATAAGATTTTAATAGTGAGTTTATTCAAACAGAAAAAAAATAAACGTTTCAGTTATACGCCTAAACATCTTAAAGATGAGGATATTCAGATAAAGCAGCAATTGCAGTCGAATAGGCAAAAAACAAAACATCTGTCAAAACATCGCAGCAAGTCATCTTCGTCATTGTTCATGTGGCTTCTTATTTTAGGTATGATAATTGTACTTTGGTTTGTTTTAGACAACTATAAAAATTAGAAATCATGGGAATTTTCAAGACACGCTCCAATAAAAAATTTAGTTATACTCCACGTTATTTAGAAAGTGACGGCAATCCGTATGAAATTAAACATAAGTTTGATGATTTCAGGAAGACTGTTGGAAAAACAAGTCTCAAAGGAAAGTTTGAAAATGCCGTTGAAGATTACAAAACCGCTGACCCAGCGGTCAATCGTCGTATTTTTATTATTGTTGGTATTTTAGTCCTGATTTTTTTGTTGATTATTGGATTTGACTTGTCAATTTTCTTTCCAAAAGGCTAATGGCAGACATTATTCAACTCTTACCAGACCATGTTGCCAACCAAATTGCTGCAGGTGAAGTCGTGCAACGACCGGCTTCAGTAGTCAAAGAATTATTGGAAAATGCCATCGATGCCGATGCTACGGTCATCAAGCTCATCATAAAAGATGCGGGCAAAACCTTGATTCAGGTCATTGATAATGGAAAGGGAATGAGTGCCACAGATGCGCGTTTAAGTTTTGAACGCCATGCTACTTCTAAAATCCGAACAGCAGAAGATTTATTTAGTTTGCATACCAAAGGCTTTCGTGGGGAAGCACTTGCAAGTATTGCGGCCATTGCTCACGTTGAACTGAAAACCAAGCAAGAACAGGACGAATTGGGCACACAGATTACCATCGAAGGTGGCGATGTAACTTCACAAAATGTTGTGGTGACACCCAAAGGGACTTCCATTTCAGTAAAGCATTTGTTTTTCAATATTCCTGCAAGAAGAAATTTTTTAAAATCAAATACTGTTGAAACACGTCACATCATTGACGAATTCCATCGAGTGGCTTTGACGCATCCTACCATCGCCTTTTCAATGTACCACAATGGAAGTGAAGTATTTCATTTACCAGAAAGCAAGACGCGTCAACGTATTGTTAATATTTTTGGTGGAAAAACCAATGAAAAGTTGGTTCCTGTTGAAGAAACAACAGAGGTTTTAAAGATTTCAGGATTTGTTGGCAAACCAGAATTTTCTAAAAAATCCAAGGCNNGCCTACGAAGGTCTGTTAAGAGACGGCAATCAACCGGCGTATTTTCTGAATTTAACGGTGGATCCAAAATCCATCGATATCAATATCCATCCGACCAAAACGGAAATAAAGTTTGATGACGAACATACCTTGTATGCGATTTTGCGGTCGTCGGTGAAGCATAGTTTAGGACAATTCAATATCGCGCCTGTATTGGATTTTGAATATGATACCAATCTTGATACGCCATACGATTACAAGAATAAAAATGCCTCGACACCAACCGTTGAAGTGGATAGAGACTTTAATCCGTTTGTTGAGCAGCGTTCGTCTGGAAAACAAACCACTGCTTTTAAAAAGCAAACCTTGAATAATTGGGACAGTCTGTATGTAGGACTGGAATCAAAAGGTACGCGTTCGGAACATGATTTTAGTCAGGTTGAATTTGAAAGTGAAGAACAAACTGCCTCTATTTTCAAAAACGACTCAACAATTGATAATATCCAAAAAACTTATCAACTTCACAATAAATATATTATCAGTACTGTTAAATCTGGAATGTTGTTGATTGACCAACATCGCGCCCATCAGCGCATTTTGTATGAAGGCTTATTAAAAAGTATGACGGTTAAAGAAGCAGTAAGCCAACAATTATTGTTTCCGTTACAACTACATTTTTCTCCAAACGAACTCACAATTTTGGAACAAGTAAAAGAAGATTTGGAAGCCACAGGTTTTGTGTTTTCAAAGTTCAACAAAGAAAGTATCGACATCATTGGTGTTCCTGTAAATGTCCCAGATAGTGAAGTCTCTATCATTTTGGAACAATTAATAAGTGATGTGGAACAGGAAGTTCCTGACAGTCATTTTAGCGCGACTGATTTATTGGCAAAGTCGATGGCGAAAAGTTTGGCCATCAAAACTGGGCAATCATTAAATAATTCTGAACAAGAGCATTTGGTCAACAGTCTATTTGCATGCAAAGAACCTTCTGTGTCTCCAACCAATAGGGCCACATTCATCACATTAAATGTTGATGAATTGGACAAAAAATTTATGTAATTTAGATAAAAAATCAACCATGAGAGGAATTACCGATACTGTAAAACATCTTTTAATCATTAATGTGTTAATGTTCATTGGAACATTGACGATTGGTAATGGCGAACTATTTTACAAGTGGTTTGCATTATATTTTCCAAAGAATGATTTATTTCAGCCTTGGCAATTCCTGACTCACATGTTTATGCACGGTGGAGTAACGCATATTTTGTTCAATATGTTTGCATTATGGATGTTTGGTACTGCTGTAGAACAGGTGTTTGGAGCCAGGAAGTTCATTATTTTTTATCTGTTTTCAGGACTGGGAGCTGCGTTGATTATGGTAGGTTTCTATTATTTTAAATATTTGCCTTCGGAAGGTATTTTAGTGGAATCTGGAATGTCATTGAACGAAATACATCAAATTTTAAGTACCAATCAAGTCAGTCAAACCGTCACTGCCGCGCAACGAGTCGAACTTCAAAATATGTACAACATCTACAACTCTTCAATGGTTGGGGCATCAGGAGCTATTATGGGAGTCTTAGTAGCGTTTGGAATGCTGTTCCCAGAATCTAAATTGATGCTCATTTTCTTGCCAATTCCCATCAAGGCAAAGTATTTTATACCGGGAATCATTGCTTTGGATTTGTTTTCAGCAATTACGGGACAATCGATTTTCAGTCCAAGTAATACCGCATTTGCTGCTCACGTAGGTGGTGCGCTGACTGGATTTATCTTAATGTGGTTTTGGAAAAAAAACGAGAAGGACAAATACCGATGGAACTAAATGGCCTCAATCAAGCAAGATATACAATACAAACTAAAACGACTCAATCCGCTTGAATGGATTATCGTTATCAATATTGTGGTTTATATTGTTGGCTTCTTGATGACTCAAATTTTGAAGGTCGATGAAAGCCTAAACTGGTTGAAACTTCCCACCGATTTTTTTGAATTTATATACAAACCTTGGACAATTTTGACTTATGGGTTTGTCCATTATGGCTTCATTCATATTTTGTTCAACCTTTTGGTGCTGTTTTTTGTGTCTAAAATCATTCTCAATCTGTTCAAACCAAAAATGGCATTGAGCATCTATTTTTTAGGAATTATTTTTGGAGGACTTACCTTTCTGTTAGTTTATAATGTGCTACCAAATGGCATTTTAAATCCTGCAATAGGGCTTGTTGGAGCTTCGGCTGGTGTTAGGGCGTTATTGATATTTATATGTGCATATATGCCGCAAACAGAAGTGCGTTTGGCTTTTTGGAATATCAAATTGATGTATATTGGAATTGCCTTGGTCATAATCGATATTATTGGGCTTTGGAGTACCAATCAAGGCGGTAGCGTTGCCCATTTGGGCGGTAGTTTGTTGGGTTATGTGTATGCCGCTCAACTCGCCAAAGGAACTGATATTGGAACCGGTTTTGAACGTTTTATGGAATGGATTGAAAATTTGTTCAAAACAAAGAAACGTTCCCCTCTAAAAACAGTTTATAAAGGAAAATCAAATACGGTTGCAGGTCATAATAAAAAAGAATTTAACGAGTTTAATAAGCAGAAGCAAATAGACCTCATTTTAGATAAAATCGGGAAAAGCGGCTATGAAAGCTTGACGAAAGAAGAAAAAGAGTTTTTATTTAAAGTTGGAAAGCAGTAGCAGCAATGAAAAACCTAAAGCTATTTGATAAATTTGTATTTTTCTTCAATAGCATTGCCGCTGTCCTATTGTTGCTGTCCTATATTCTGCCATATTTCGAACCGAAAAAGTTCGCCTTCTTATCCGTATTGAGCCTAACAGTTCCGTTTCTGATTCTGCTTAACATTCTGTTTGTGGTCTATTGGTTGTTCAAAGTGAAGAAACAACTTTTACTTTCTTTGGTTATATTGTTGATAGGGTATTCGTACCTCGCATCGCTTTATAAGTTTAGCTCGTCTAAAAACCTTGATGATTCAGATGATATTTCTGTAATGAATTATAACGTCCGTTTGTTTAATGTATTCAAATGGATACCTGACGAAGGTGTTGAGCAAAGTATTGTAGATTTTATAAATGAAAAGCAACCTGATATTTTAAGTATTCAAGAGTACCGACGCGATGATAATATCGCATTGGAAGGCTACGAAAAATATGAAATGATTTCGGGACAAAAGGTCAAAAATGGGCAGGCGATTTTTTCAAAATTTCCAATTATTCATTCAGGTTCCATTGAATTTCCGGAAAGTTATAACAATGCCATTTTTATTGATGTCGTCAAAGGAAAAGACACCATTCGAGTTTATAATGTGCATTTACAATCCATGAAGATTGATGCGAATGGCGATGCGCTCACCAAAGAATCTTCAGAAAATCTTTTTAGACAGGTAAGCAAAACCTTTACCATGCAACAGTTTCAGACAGAACTGTTTTTGTTGCACAAAAAAGAATGCAGTTATAAAATGATTATTTGTGGCGATTTTAACAACACCGCATATTCATATGTTTACAAGGAAATAAAAGGTGATTTGCAAGATGCTTTTGTAGAGGCAGGAAATGGCTTTGGAAGAACTTTTAAATTCAAATTCTTCCCCGTTCGAATCGATTTTATATTAGTGGATGAAGCTTTTGAAATCAACAGTTTCAAAACCTTTGATGTGTTGCTTTCTGATCATTACCCCATTATGAGTCGTGTGAAATTGAAATAATGATGAGTAGTAGTCACCGTCGAAGTTTTCAGTTTTTACATTCAAATTTCAATTATTCATCATGGCACAATCTACCACATCGGCAATAATATGAATGCATAATCCCAAACCAATCCATCTTGTTTTTTTGAAAACAGCCAAAACTACATAAACAACCATTGCATAATAGGAGTGAAGCGGATGAAAATTGATGCTACAGCGATTGGCGTCAAATATGGGTGTTGCAAGCAAATGGTCAAGGTCAATGAGCATTCCTAAAACCATGATGAGATAGGCCATTTTCCAATTTGATTTGAAGAATAACAAGGCGACGAGTAATGGCAATCCAAAGTGAATTCCGTAGTGAAGTGTAGACTGCAACATTATAAACTGATGTTTTGCTTTTCTAAATATAACGTCGCATTGGGGCCTTCATTGCAAATCAAATCTAAGATGCTTAAATTGGAAATAAACCCGTGTTTGTCGTCAAACACTTGAACATAGGGTTGAAAATGCTGCTCTTTTTCCTTTCGATTTTCGGCTAGTAATCTTAAGTCAGTTAAATTTTGTGGTTGTTTTTCGAACATTTTTGAAGTTTCAAATTCAAATGGCAATTCCAGACAATCATAAATGACTTCCAAACATTTAAAGTTGAAATCCAATAAATTTTGAAATTTTTCGGTATATAATGGTTGGAAATCGTGTTCGTAAAACTCAAAAAATGGCGAACTGCTATAAGCTGATTGTATGGATTTCCAATGCAAATCTTGCCAGTTTTCGTCATCAGCAATCAGGATGTCTTTATATAATTGCCTATTTTTTTGGGAATAAATCACAGGAATGGTCAATGGCAATTTTCCATTGGCGTCGTAGATGAACATTCGATTTCGATAAGTTTGCTTTTGGTAATTATCACAGACTTCAAATGTTACCTTATCTGCTTTTGCTATTGCCACAAAAGTTGCAATACTCGGAAAATAAGTTGGATGAATTAGAATATTCACGCGTGTTTGATGTTTATGATTTCGGCTTTTGCTACGAACACAAGACTATTTTATGATAAATCAATATCAATTGATTGTTCGTTTACAAAAATGCCTTAACGATTCGCTTTGCGTTTCTTTCTGTAAGTATTCCATCCGAATAATAAGAATCCAACAATAACAGCGGGAATCAAGTATGAAACAGGTTTTCCACTTCCTCCAACAGTTGTAAAGAATCGGTCCCAACGAGGTTTACCGTTGCTATCCCAACTCATCCAAACAAATACTGGTTTCCCCACAACATGGTCAAAGGGTACAAATCCCCAATATCTTGAATCTTGTGAGTTATGGCGATTGTCGCCCATCATCCAGTAATAATCTTTAGTAAAGGTAAATGTATTTGAAACCTTCCCATCAATACTGATTTGATTGCCATTAACAGAAAGCTTATGGCCTTCATATTCCGTGATGGCTCTTTTATAAAGAGGTAAGACTTCAGGGGTTAGATCGATGGTGGCACCAGCTTTTGGAATATATAATGGACCAAAAAAGTCATTGTTCCAAGCATATGCTGGGTCTTTTGGAAATATTTGAAAGTCTGATTGCCCCAAAGAATCTTTTCTTACGCTCACACTCGCAACATCAGGATGGTTTTTTAGGCGATCCATAGCTTCCTCTGTCGCAGCATATACATAAAATGTTTTTGTCTGTTGATCCATTCCAATGCCATCCGTGATGTCGTAACGATTTAACAGATTATAATATTCTTCATTGGTTGCATACTGTCGTTTAAATACAATATCATACGAAAATTGAATTCTCGCTCTATCAGGCAACTGATTTTTCTTACCGTTGATATATACATAACCATCTTTTATAGACAAGGAATCGCCAGGCAATCCTACACAACGTTTTACATAATTTGTTTTTTTGTCGATCGGTTTATAGTAATATTTATCGGTATGGCGCATATCCAGCATCGTATCTACAGGCCAGTTAAAAACCACAATATCATTATGCTTTATTTTTTGAAATCCTGGCAATCGCATATACGGAAGTTCTGGCCATGAGGAATATGATTTTACCTTTGCAATTGGAATTGTATCATGAACCATAGGTGCCGCAACAGTCGTCATTGGAATACGAGCGCCATAATGCATTTTACTTACAAACAGAAAGTCGCCAACCAAAAGCGTTTTTTCCAATGATGATGTTGGAATCGTAAATGGCTGAATAAAATAAGTATGCACAATTGTTGCTGCCACAATTGCAAATAAAATGGAACTTACCCAGTCACCCGCAGCTGATTTTGGATGCAGACTTCTGTCTTGGATATGGTGAACGTCCAAAACATAATTGATGTAGTAAATATAAAACCCTAAAGTGACAACAGACAAAAGTGTGTCCATGCCAGAATTTCTGCCAAAACTTCGCGCAGTTTCAACCCAAACGACGGGGAGCATAATTAAATTGACAATCGGTACAAATAATAAAATGGTCCACCACCAAGGCCTGTTAATGATTTTCATTAAAATCACCGCATTATAAACAGGGACAAACGCTTCCCAAGCTTGTCTTCCAGCTTTTATGTAGAGTTTCCAAGTGCCCAGTCCATGAATGACCTGAACGACCAAGAAAAAGATTAACCATTGTGTAAGTGTCATTGTTTTTTGTTTAGTTGTTGTTGACTAGTTTTTTGGGATTTTTTCCAAACGTATTTTTTTGTCAAAATCCTTGGAACAAATATATTGTAAATCATAATCCGTAATTCCAAAATAACGAATAAGTTAACCTATGTTTAACACATCTTTCATAGTGTAAACGCCTTTTTTTCCATGAATCCATTCGGCAGCAATGACGGCTCCAAGAGCAAACCCTTCTCGATTATGGGCTGTATGTTTTATTTGAATACTGTCAACACTCGATTCGTAAGTGATTTCGTGAGTACCAGGGACGTTTTCAATCCGTTTTGCCTGGATACCAATTTCTTTTGATTTCGGTTTGTCTAAAGTCCATGAAGTGTATTCTGAATGCTCAATAATTTCATTGGCAAGTGTAATTGCTGTACCACTCGGCGCATCCAATTTCTGGGTGTGATGGATTTCTTCAACGCTGACATTATATTGCGGTAAACCATTCATCAATTTTGAAAGCGTTTTGTTCAATTCAAAAAAGATATTGACACCTAAACTAAAATTGGAAGCATATAAAAAGGTTCCATTTTGCTGTTTGCAGGCTTTTACAATTTCATCGTAGCTATCTAACCACCCAGTAGTTCCTGAAATGACAGGGATTTTATTGGCAAAACAGTTAGTAATATTATCTATGGCGGAATCTGGGGTGCTGAAATCGATTGCTGCATCAATACCAGACAAAGAATAGTCTTTATCTTTGCTGGTGACTTTCAAAACGACATTGTGGCCTCTTTGCAGGGCGATGCCTTCAATCACTTTACCCATTTTACCGTAGCCAAGTAAAGCTATATTCATGTATTAAAATTTAAAGTTCAAGGTTAAACCCAAATCAGTAACATTCTCTTTTTCGTTGTATTGAAAATGAGGTTTGAGAGCCAAGTTTTCATCCATGTTATATTGAAGCAAATGGGCGTCAACGTTGGCATCAATGATATTCAAGGCATAAATACCAAATGTTATGAGTAATGAAAGTTCCTTGTTTTGTTTTAAGGTTTTTTGTGCTCTTTGCAAACCATCTGTAGTCACACGGCCAAAAAACTCATCCGTTTCATAACCGGCCAATCGACTTTTGTAGGCATCTCTGTAACGATTGTATTGTTTGTCATTACGTTTATAAAAATAGATACCGGTTGCGATACCTCCAACAGCAATGGGAATTTTCCAATATTTTTTATTGTATGCCTGACCCAAACCAGGAAGAATGGCAGAATAAAAAGCTGCTCTTGATGGTGATAAAGGATCCATTGGTTCTCTGATAATTTGCTCTGTGACGACCAATTCTTCNNCGGTTAAAATCTTCTTCAGAATGAAACGGAATTGTAATAGTTCCTTTTCCATTCTTACTGACCTTAACGCTTATTTTGTGTCCAAAGTATTCCGAAAATTCTTTTATCCCTTTTTTGATATGTTTTGGAAGTTCTTCTTTTTCTGAAGGTTCGGTTTTGGTGGGAACACTTACTTCGCTCGTTGCATGATAATTTTTGACCAAAGTTTCAGTATCTCTCACCGAAAGTTGGTTACTAATAATTTTCTCATAAATATCCAACTGACTGTTCTGGTCCTCAATGTTGATGATGGCACGGCCATGACCCATTGAGATGAATCCATCTCGCATGCCGGTTTGGATGATTGGGTCTAACTTTAACAATCGAAGATAATTGGCAATTGTAGAACGTTTTTTACCCACACGTTCGCTCATTTGCTCTTGTGTTAGATTGATTTCGTCAATTAAACGTTGATAGGATAGTGCAATCTCAATCGGATCTAAATCCTGACGCTGAATATTTTCGACCAATGCCATCTCAAGAGACTCTTGGTCATTGGCAATTCTGATATAGGCAGGAATGGTTTCGAGCCCAATCATTTTAGAAGCTCTAAAACGACGTTCTCCTGAAACAAGCTGATATTTGTTGAAATCTAATTTACGAACTGTGATTGGTTGAATGACACCTAACTCCTTGATGGAAGATGCCAATTCTCTCAAGGTTTCTTCATTAAAACTGGTTCGAGGTTGAAACGGATTGATATCAATGGCATCGAGTTCAAGCTCCACAATATTACCAATCACTTTGTCAGCATTTTTGTCCTGAACCGATTTGATATCGTTTGAAGGATCTTTTAATAATGCTGATAAACCTCTTCCTAGTGCTTGTTTTTGTGTTGCCTTCGCCATTAGTTATCCTGTTTTTTGATAATTTCTTTCGCCAAATTTAAATAATTTGACGCTCCTTTACTACTCACATCATAATTGATGATGCTCTCGCCATAGCTAGGTGCTTCGCTCAAGCGAACATTACGTTGAATGATGGTTTGAAATACCATATCGCTAAAGTGTTTCTGAACTTCTTCAACCACTTGATTGGATAAGCGCAAACGAGAATCATACATCGTCAACAGCATTCCTTCGATATCTAAATTGGCATTGTGGATGCGTTGCACACTTTTGATGGTGTTGAGCAATTTCCCAAGTCCTTCCAATGCAAAATACTCACATTGAATTGGTATAATCACTGAATCAGCGGCCGTTAGAGCATTCAATGTCAATAATCCCAAGGACGGTGCACAATCAATCAAAATATAATCATAAGAAGATTTTAAATGTGTAATTGCTTTTTTGAGCATATATTCACGTTCTTCTTTGTCAACCAATTCTATTTCGATAGCAACCAAATCGATATGTGCAGGAATAATATCTACGTTTGGAGCATTGGTTTTTACAATACATTCTTCAGCTGATGCTGAATGCTCAATCAATTGATAAGAACCCAATTCCACGTTTTCAACATCCGCACCAAGGCCAGAAGAGGCGTTCGCTTGTGGGTCGGCATCGATAAGTAACACTTTCTTTTCTAAGACACCTAAAGACGCGGCAAGATTTACTGAAGTAGTTGTCTTTCCAACACCTCCTTTTTGATTGGCAATTGCAATGATTTTACCCATTAACTGATTTGGTTTTTAAGACCGTAAAAGTACAATTATTTGTGAGTTTAAAAAATGTTACTTGTTAACAAACGTTTGTTGTTTGGTTGTTAATGCCCATGTTATTGATTCTTTAAAAATAGAATGTATAATAGAAAAAAGCAGCCTTCAAATTGAAAGCTGCTTTTTTTGTAAACATGTTAAAATTATTTTATTGTTTTTCAGGCATTTGAATACCAACAATGTAGCCGCTCGTTAAATATTTTTGAGCCACTTTTTGAAGTCCCTCAACGGTCAAGCTGTTGACGTTTTTCTCAAAATCAAAAACTTTGGTAGCATCCAAATTTTGGTAATCAGCATTTTTTAAAGTACTTAACCAAAAACGATTTTCCTTCATGTTTTCTCTGTAATCCAAAATTTGTGCTTCTTTTACTTTTGCCAAATCTTTTTCTGTTGGACCTTCTTTAATAAGTTTATCCACTTCAGCAAGGGCTGCAGCTTTTAGCTTATCAACATTTTCAGGACCACAAGGGAAACTAATTCCAAAAGTGTACCAGCCATAAGGCATTTTGTTGATGTTTCCGTTGGCGCCAACTCCATACACGCCACCTTCTTCTTCACGCAATTTTTCAATCAACTTAATGGTCAGTACCTCTCCAAGACTTTTAAGCTCGTGGTCTTCCTTTTCGTTGTATTCTGTAGGTCCGTTATAGGTAATTCGAACCATGCTCTTTTCATCCTTACCAATTTCAACAATTTTTTCGTGCTGACCTGTCAAAGGTCTAAAATCATCCACTTTGTAAGTTTCCTTTGAATTGGTGGATGGTAAGTTGGCAAGGTACTTTTCGCAATAGTCAACAAATTTCTTTTCGTCTATGTTTCCAACAAAATAGAAGTGGAAATCGCTGGCATCAGCAAAACGTTCTTTGTACTTTTCATACGCTAAGTTATAATCTGATTTATCCATTTCTTCTGGAGTTGGAAAGCCCATGTATCGCGGGTTTTTACCGTACATGAATTTGCCCATCTCAACAGAAAAAAAGGTCTGTGGATTGGACATCATATTTCCGATAAAGGCTTTTTGCTTTTCGATATAGGATTTGTAGGCGTTCTCATCTTTGTTCAAAGCTGTAAAATACAAGTGGGTCAATTGGAACAATTCTTCTAGATCTTTAGGTGATGCATTTCCTGAAATTCCTTCACTATAGGTTCCAATACTTGGTCTAACGTTCACGATTTTACCAGATAAAACTTTATTGAGCTCAACCTTATCAATACCATTGACCCCGGCTTCTGCAAGTCCTCCATTGGCATAGGCGGACGCTTTGTAATCTTCTAAAGAATATAAGGAGTTTCCACCGTAGCTAAAAGCATCAAACAATATTTCATCGTTTTTAAAATCTGTGACTTTGTAAGTTACAGTCGCTCCATTGCTTAAGGTTAAAGTCGTTGTACCAAGGACATCATCTTTTTTATATTCAGCAATACTACCTTTGGCTGGCAAATCGGTGATTAATGATGCGGCTACTGCTTTATCTTCGTAAGGCTTTAAATCTTCATTTTTGACAGAATTCAATAATTCTCTTACTTCAGCTTCTGTCACTTTGGTCAAGCCTTCTTTTTCTGGGCCTGTCAATACAACCACTCGGTTTTCTTCTTTGATGTAATCTTTTATCAATGCATTGACTTCTTTCAGAGTAATATTAGGCATGTTTTCTTTTTGGAAATTATATTCCCACTCAATACCTGGCATTGGTACTTGCTCTAAATAATGTTGAACAAATTCACCAATCATTCGGTTGGATTCTGTTTTGCCTTTGTCCTTGAATGATTTTTCATAATTGGCAAGAATGTCTTTTTTGGCACGCTCAAATTCACCTTCATAAAAACCAAATTTGCGTACACGTTCGTTTTCTTCAAGTAATGTTTTTAAAGCATTTAGCTGCCCACTTTCACTGGTCATGGCAAAAGATTGATACGCTTCTTTGCTACGTGCATACGTTCCTCCATGATAGCTAAAACCATACACAAATGGAGGGTTGGCACTATTGCGCAGTTCATCCAAGCGATTGTTGATCATTTGAGAGAACAGCGATTCTACCATCGACTGTCTGTAGTCCGCAACGGTTATTTCTGGTTTTGCATCTTCCTTGTCTTTAAAAAGCACTTGGACTTGTGCAAAACTCGCTTCTTTATCTGTTTCAATGGCCACAAAAGTCTCTTTGTGGTTTGGCATCTCAAAAACAGGTCTAGGCCTAGGATTTTTTACTGCTGGAATTTTTTCAAAATGGGATTTGATTTTTGCTTCCAAGGTTGCGACATCAATATCGCCAACAGCCATCACGGCAATTAAATCAGGCCGGTACCAATCTTTATAGAATCGTTTGATGGCTTCTGGTTTGAAGTTTTCAAGGATTTCTTTTTTCCCTATTGGTAGCCTGTCTGCATATTTAGAGCCATAAAGAATTTTAGGCAAGTAGTTTTGGCTCATGCGCTCATCTGCACCTTTTCCGAGACGGTACTCTTCTAAAACGACACCTCTTTCACTATTGATATCGGTATCGGTCAATAAGGCGTTGTGTGCCCAATCTTCAATAATCTGAAAGCCTTTTTCAAGTTTTTCTGGGTCATCGCTTGGGATTGGAAGAATATAAACAGTTTCATCAAAACTGGTATAAGCGTTTAGATGCGCTCCAAACTTTACACCAATACTTTGAAGATAATCAACCAATTCATTCTTTTGGAAATTCTTGGTGCCATTGAAGTTCATGTGCTCCATGAAATGCGCCAAACCTTGTTGGTCATCATCTTCAAGGATAGAACCGGCATTGACTACCAATCGCAGTTCTACTTTGTTTTCCGGTTTACCATTGTTTTGAATGTAATAGGTAACACCATTGGCTAATTTACCCATTTTAACATCTGGGTTGAATGGAATCTTTTCGCTGCTTGCTGCAACGGCAACGGCTTCCTTTACTTTTTTTGTTTCTTGACTAAAGCCAATAGAACTGACCAACATCAACGAAAGTGTTAATGCAAGTGTTGATTTGAATTGATTTAAAACCATGTTTCTCTGTTTTTTAAATTAGAAGGACTGTATTTGCTAAAAATAGACAAATAACCTTTTTCAGCAAAGTATAATGTAATATTATTCCTAATTTATTTTAAGAAAACAACGAGATGGTCAAATCATAGAAAGTAATTCTTGCTAATTGCAATCAGCTTTTTTCCAAGGAGTTGTGGAACTGTATGTGATTTTGGTAGTATCTTTAAACATTGTGCCATTAGCGTCCAATTCGCCAAAACCTTCCACAATTTGGTCCTTTTCGACTTTAAACGCGACCTCTCTAACGCTTTCCACACCTTCAGACATAAAAGTGTATGCGCCTATAAGCTTGTCTCCATGTAAGTTGCCAAAAAAAGTACCTGTGTTTTTATCCTTTTCGGCATAGGCATAAAAAAGATTGGCGGTTACCGCGTCACCTTCAATCTTGGTGACTTCCATCTTAACATCATTTTCTTCGGTTTTGTATTCGTAGCAGCCCAATTCTAAATTATCAACTTTGTCATCCTTTAGTTCCATGGAATCTTCTTCCATGACAGGGTTTTCTTTTTTCTCATTGTCTTTACATCCCATTAAAGTCATGGTGATGAATGCTAAAATCATTAAGTTTTTCATGATATACTTATTTTTAGTGGTTATTGTTTTTTATAAAACCGCATCATTGGAACTTCATCCATCCATAGGTTGAGTTTCCCATCCTTGTCTATGCTATAGCTATTGATTTTTTTTAGCATGTTCAAAAATTGTTGTTCACCTTCGCCACAATACATCATGGTAGAGATGCCTTTTTCTCCAAACGTCAAAGAATTGCCCTTAAGTTTGTAATCGGACGAATAGCCATTGCACCCGGCGTTTCCCGTGACCATATTGGTGCTTTTTTCGAAATTAAGGTAAGGTTTTTTGTCTGGAAATAGGCCATCAAAAGCAATGCGAGTGCCGGTGATATATTCCAACTCCCAAGTATGTTTATAGAGTTCTTCGTTGCCCGCATTTTTTGTGCTTGAACATGATGATAGTACGATTAAAGCGAATAAAGGGAATGTTAATTGTTTAAGTGTCATGCTTTATTTTTTTTATGGAATTAATAAACTATTTATTTTATTACCTCATATCCAAATAGCTTGCCAAGGTGATTGGACTTGTATAAAATTAAGAAATGTCAATTAATATATAAGCTCTAAAACACTATTTAATAACTCATATCGTTAACAAAACGGTTTTGAAAATGCCAGAATCTTATCAGATACCAGCCTTTTCCGTTAAATATTCCCTAAAAGTTTTTAAAGATATATTGGGGATATCCTATCTTTATTGACAATCAATTAAATATAACTTATGAAAAAAATTAAAAGATTAGTCCAACTAACATTATCCCTCATGTTGTTTGTTGCTCTGTCGCATACCGCGGAAGCTCAAGTAACAAAAATTGCAACTGTAGAAGGAATTACCGAGTATTCCCTTAACAATGGCATGAAAGTATTATTATTTCCAGACAATTCAGCTCAAACAATTACCGTAAACATCACGTATATGGTGGGTTCTCGCCATGAAGGTTATGGAGAGAAAGGTATGGCGCATTTACTGGAGCATATGGTTTTTAAGGGTACGCCTAACCATCCAAACATCCCAGAAGAGCTATCGTCTCATGGTGCGCGTCCAAACGGGACTACATGGTATGACCGAACCAACTATTTTGAGACTTTTAATGCGACCGATGAAAACCTAGATTGGGCGTTGGATTTGGAATCTGACCGTATGGTGAATTCTTACATTGCCAAAAAAGACTTGGAATCAGAATTCTCTGTAGTGCGTAACGAATTTGAAAGTGGCGAAAACTCTCCAACAGGCGTTTTGATGGAGAAAGTAATTAGTGCTGCTTATCTTTGGCATAACTATGGAAAATCAACCATTGGGAATCGTTCGGATATAGAGCGCGTACCGATTGAAAACTTACAAGCATTTTATAAAAAATACTATCGACCGGACAATGCCATTTTGATGGTGACAGGTAAATTTGATACTGATAAAACATTGGCTTTAATTGAAAAGAAGTTTGCTGGTATCAAGAATCCTGATATGCCTTTGAGAGATAATCCAACTATCGAACCAGCACAAGATGGAGAAAAACGTGTTTCGTTAAGCCGTGTTGGTGACTTACAGATTGTATCTGCATTGTATCACACGCCAGCAGGTTCTCATGAAGATGCCGCTGCTTTGGCTATTGCAGAAGACATTTTAACCAATGAGCCAGCAGGTCGTTTGTATAAAGCTTTGGTAGATGGTAAAAAAGCATCAGGTATTTGGTCATTTACACCATTTACAAAAGAACCTTCATTTTTTTATATCAACGTAGACGTACCTTCTGATAAGTCTATTGCAGATGCTGAAAAGGCGTTATTGACTACCTTGGACGGTTTGGAGAAAAACCCGGTAACCGAAGCTGAAGTCAATAGAGCAAAAGCCAATATGGCAAAACAAATTGACCAAATTTTTAGAAACTCATCCTATCTAGGAACTTACATGAGTGAATTTATTGGTGCTGGCGATTGGAGATTGGCATTTATTTTCCGTGACAGATTGGAAAGCATGACGGCAGCTAAAGTAAATGCAGCAATTCAACGTTACTTAATCAATACCAACAGAACTGTGGGTAACTTCATTCCAAGCAAGACCCCAATCCGTGTGGAGATTGAACATACTGAAGGAGTTCCTGAATTAGTAGCAGCTTACAAAGGGAAAGAAGGGTTAAATGCTGGCGAAGCTTTTGATGTTTCGTATGATAACATCCAAAAGACATTGGAGACAGGGACGCTTGAAAAAAGTAAGATTGAGTACGGTTTCATCAAGAAAGACAATCGCGGTGAAACTGTCAATGTGAATTTCACAATGCGCAACGGGAATGTTGACCAATTAATGAACAAAGGCAGATTGGCAAGTTATACAGCAAGAATGTTAAATAAAGGCACTAAAACCAATTCAAGACAAGATATTGAAGATAAATTGAGTGCTTTGAAATCATCAGTATTTTTTAACGGAAATAATGGGCGTGTGTTTGCCTATGTCAATAGCACCAAAGGTGATTTGATGCCTACTTTGGCTTTGATGACCGATATGTTGAAGAATCCAATATTTGATGCTACTGAACTTGAAAAACTGAAAACACAAGATTTGGCCAGCCTGGAAGAAAGCAAAAATGAGCCACAGTCTGTAGTATCACGCCAAATAGGTTTGTTGAACAACAACTATCCAAAAGGCCATCCTAATTACACAATGACTTATGACGAAGAAGTTGCGGCCATCAAAGCCGTGACGGTTGATGCCATCAAAGGCTATTATAAAGATTTTTATGGTATTTCTAACAGCGCCTCTGTAGTCGCTATCGGAAATATGGACGAAGCAGCTTTGAAAGCATATTTTGAAAAGGAATATGGTAATTTTACAAACAATAAACCATATACCGAGATCGCAAACCCTTACAAAGCTAATAAACCTACAAACGAACAAATTCTTACACCTGATAAACAGAATGCGTTTACATTGGGAATTCTTTCTTTTGAGGCAAGCCAATATGACGATGATTATGCGGCATTGCAAGTTGCTGGTGAAATCTTTGGAGGAGGATTCTTAAACTCTCGTATTGCAACACGTTTGCGTCAGCAAGACGGTGTGAGCTATGGCGCAGGAGGGAATGTAGGAGTAGATGGGGACCCTAAAGACAAAAACTCATCCATGTATATCTATGCAATTTATAATCCAGAGAACGCTTCTAAAGTGCAGCAAGGTTTTAGGGAAGAGATTGCTCGTTTCATCAAGGATGGAATAACGGAAGAAGAGTTAACAAATGTCGTTAACGGATGGGTGCAAGAACAAAATGTATCTCGTGCTAAAGACAATGAATTAGCTGGAACTATTGGGAACAATATGTACTACGATAGAGACATGAACTTCCAGAAAGATATCGAAGCCAAAGTAAAAGCATTGACTGTGGCTGACGTTAACAAGGTTATTAAACAATACTTCAAAGAGTTTGATAAATGGAGCGTTGTTAATGGTGGGGACTTTGAAAATCCAGAAATCAAAAACAAAGAAGATAAAATGGATTAATCCTTTTTCGTCTTAAATTACAAAACCCATCAATGTGATATTGATGGGTTTTTGTTTTTTTTAAACATATACTTATTCGATGAACCACTTAATATTCTTCAATATATGTATCAAAGGCATCATTGTAATAAATTGTAATTTCATCGCTTTCAAGAATATCTGCTTTGGCTCTAAATGATTGAATTAAATTTGTGAAGTCACGATCACTAATTTCTGCATTTGGTTGACTTGCATGGTTAAAAAAACTACCAACATCGCTCAAGCAAATGGCATCATAGTCATCCGTCCATGGAAATTGTAGTGTTGCCAATACTTCGGGTAGGTTTTCATTCACATGTATCAAGGCCATGTGGCTCTGCACGATAAGTTCTCCTTTTTTGATATTGCGTTTTGCAAATACACCTTTACCATGTACTGTGGAATGCTTTACTTCAACTATTGCTGTCATGTGTTTTTTCTTTGTTTTGTATCGTTGAAAAGTGCTCTTGAAGAGTAAAAACCTAATTTAATAGTCTGACCGATAAGATTCTTACATCCTCAATGGGTCTATCCTGCTCATTTGTTTTAGTTACAGCAATAGAGTCCACCACATTAATTCCACTAACAACTTGCCCAAAAACTGTATAGTTTTCGTCCAGATGTGGAATGCCTCCCTGTGTTTGGTACACCTTGCGGTGTGCCTCTGGCATTATGTATTTTTCAAAATTGGTATAGGTTTTGGCTACAGTGTCAATGCGGTTGATATAAAACGAAGTTCGTTCTTCGTTTTCGTCTTTTGCAGCTTTTTGAAGCGAATCCCATAAGTGGGTATAAGCTGCGTCATTAATCATATAATGTCGGGCAAGCCTACTGTTGATTCTTTCTTCTGCTATATCCAGCAAACTGTCATTATAGACCTTACCCTGAACAATATAAAACTGAATGGCGCTCGAACCTCTATCCTGGTTGTCTTCTCTCGCTGCTGCCAAAGCACCTTTTTGATGGAATAAATTTGGGTGAAATTCTGCTTTTACTGTATAATCCAAATCACCTTCGCCCAACATCGCGCCTTGCTCGGCATGACGACTCTCTGGGTCGCCACCTTGTATCACAAACCCCTGAATAACCCTATGAAACAATAAGCTATCGTAGGCCTTCTCTTTGACTAGCTTAATAAAATTATCACGATGCAGTGGTGTTTCATTATAAAGTTCTAGGACCATCGTGCCATAGTTGGTTGTCATTTCCACCTTTTGACGTACGTCTAGGGTCGTTTCAACTTCTTTTGGTTTGTCCTTGCAACTTAAAAGTGATATACCAATAACGAAGCTAACGATGAGGTGTTTATTTAATGTCATGTCTTGGTTTGCAAGGTTGAACAAATGATAAATATAATACTTAAACCCATGAGATTGTGCGGACGCTTCAACTCTTGTCCTCTTTTTTTGAAAGCTCATCTTTATCATTACCACTAATGGATGTCAACAAGAGTTTCAACATTTCTGAAGGTTTAAAATCCAGATCTTTTAAGTTCGAAATCAAACGTTCCAATGCCAAGAATGTAATGAACGATTGCAAAACAGCTCTGTCCATTAATGGGCTAGAGTAGAGGCTATGTTCTTGAAACGTGAACAGGTTGAAAATGAGCAAATACAAAAAATAAGAAAAGTAAATGACGAACTTTATGGTATGTTCCGAAAGAAAGTACTCCGTCAATCTATTGAACTCAAAACGTTTAGAAATATGCGTACTATACAATTGCATGGGTGAAAATCGATAGGTCAACATTTTCATTTGTTTATTCATCAATGTAGCAGTGATAACACTAAAAGTAACAATGAGATAGATGTGCGTAGTAATCTTTAAATCCAATAAGCCCGTGAGCCTATCCAATCGGTATAAAAGGATGGGGATGATGGATGAAAAAAATAAATAGACAAACAAGTGAATCTGCAATACAAAATAAGGCATTGCAACAGACAAAAAACCTATAAAAAGTGTAAACGGTAGTAGCAAAAGCCGATGCGCCTGCAGGACATGGGTATTCTTATAACGTTTGCCAATAATGAATAAACCTGCACAAACTAAAATATACACTAAAGCGTACCACACACCATTATTGAAATCCAAAAGTGTATCCACAAAATAAACAATCCCTATCGCAAGCCCCAGAATAACAATCCCTGATATCACAATCAGTATCAAGGAAAAGAGTTCTTTATTGATGTTTTTCATTCCAAGAAAGAGAGTTTGAATATTGCGGTAAGCAAAGATAGAATCTTTGTGAATTGAAACGCACAGTTCAATTTAAAAAATATAAATGTATGTGATTAAAAAAGCAACAACCCACCGAGTTGCCTCAATGGGTTGTCTATAGGACGCATGGTTAGCATAATGTTACGGATTGTGGTATGCCACACGTCTTTTTTAATACCTAATTCAAGTTTGGTTGAGGTGTAATTCTCAAATAAGGTTTAATTTCGATATGACCTTTCGGAAACAACGTTGGAATGTCTTCATTACTAACAGATGGTACAATAACGCAGTCATCACCTTGGTTCCAGTTAGCAGGCGTCGCCACTTTGTGATAAGCAGTGAGCTGCAAGGAATCAATGACGCGCAAGAGTTCATCAAAATTACGACCCGTGGATGCAGGATATGTAATCATGAGTTTTACTTTTTTGTCTGGTCCAATGATAAACACCGAGCGTGCTGTCAATTTATCATTAGAGTTAGGGTGAATCATGTCATAAAGGTTGGCAACTTTTTGATCTTCATCGGCAATGATAGGGAAGTTGACAGTTGTATTTTGGGTTTCGTTGATATCGTTGACCCAGCTTTTATGTGATTCTAGTCCATCAATGCTCAATGCAACGACTTTCACATTGCGCTTGTCAAATTCACTTTTATATTTTGCTACGGTCCCTAGTTCGGTGGTACATACCGGGGTATAATCTGCAGGGTGGGAGAATAAAATGCCCCATCCGTCGCCCAGCCATTCGTGAAAATTGATTTCACCTTCGGTGGTTTGTGCTGTAAAGTTTGGTGCTACGTCCCCTAATTTTATTGTGCTCATTTTTTTAGATTTAAAACTAACTAAATTAATGGTATTCAGTATGATAGAGCCCCAATGAATAGATAGATAAAGGCGTTATGTACGTAGAATGGGAGGCCTAAAATACTATTTATCAATTAGAATTCCAATTTCATAAGGCATTAATGTATCATAAAAATAAGTTAAAATTTAATGAAGGGATGACATATTGCTCTCGCTTGTATTTAAGAACATTGTATTACTTGTCTTACTTAATTCAGCATACCATTGACTTTTTATTAGTTAGCTAAAAATGCTTTTAAGGGTTTGATGAAGTTGTCAAAACTTTCTATATGTGGCAGATGACCGATATTTGGGATTTCAACCAATTTGCTGTTTGGTATGAGTTGCTGTGTCAATTTTCCTAACTCGTTATAGAGTCCCATGGTTTTTCTGACTTCTTCAGATACTAAAGGTTTTCCTAACGCAGTTCTGTCACGGGTACCGATAATCAAAAGCGTCGGGCAGGTGATGTTTTTGAATTCATAGACCACAGGCTGGGTAAAGATCATATCATAGGTTAGTGCCGCATTCCAAGCAATGGTAGGATAGTCAGAATTGAGAGTCCATCCTGCTAACAAGTTCACCCATACATCATATTCGGGTTTCCATTGATTGTCATAATAGTTTTTTAATTGATAGGCTTTAATATCTTCCGGCTTTTTTTTAAGCTCTGATTGATACCACCAATCTACTGTTTGATAAGGTACTTTGAGCTTCCAATCTTCGAGCCCAATAGGATTTTCCAAAATCAACTTTTCGGTGACATCTGGATACATGAGGGCAAATCGGGTTGCCAACATCCCACCCATGGAATGCCCAAGCACAGAGGTTTTTGCAATTTTTAAAGAATCTAAAAGTGTTTTTGTATTGGTAGCTAGTTGTTGAAACGTGTAATGATAATAGTTCGGTTTTGAAGATGTTCCAAAACCAATTTGGTCTGGCACGATTACTCGGTAGCCCTCTGCAGTTAATGTAGCAATGGTGTTCTTAAAATAAGCACCGTTGAAGTTCTTTCCATGAAGGAGCATTATGGTTTTGCCATTGGGCGTTTTGGATGCAACATTCATATAACCCATTTGCAGTTCTTGTTGTTGTGTTTTTAGAGTAATATGCTCTACTTTGTATGGATATTCATAATTGCTCAACATCAAGTCGAGCCATTGTAAATTTTGTTCTTGTGCATTGACAATTGTGAATGCTAGAATAAAGAAAAAGGATAGGATAATTTTCATGTTTTTAAATTTGATGATTAAATAAGTAGCCATAAACACCAAGAGCTTTCCTATATTTGATTCATCTAAATTAAATCATTGCTGACAATCAACCAAGGGACAAGCTAACCTATCCATTGTTAAAAGCCGTTAAATATTTCATAAAACTGTTTTCGTGATTTTTCGAGTGTTTATCGATATTTCTTCGACAATCCTTCGATAAAGCACTAGTATTTACGAGAAAAAGTCGAAGGATTGTCGAAGAAATATCGAAGCAAACTATTATTCAGCCCCTAAAATTATTTTCACATTCTTGCGAATCAGCCATGCGTAGACTATATTCGTTTACATTATGGCTCCTATGTCATTCCTCAACTTCTATGGCAACATACAATGATGGTCCTTTAGGTCCTTTTTCAGGAAAGCTCGGTCCAATAGTGGGCACTACTTGGCGAGGTAAAAATGTGTTAAGGAGTTTACCTGAAAAATCACAGAAACCACCCTCATTAGCCCAAGAATTGCAACGTTCAAAATTGAAGGTCTCTATGGGGTTTTTGACACCAATCAGGCCTTTGCTAAAAATGACTTTCAGAAAAAATCTAAAGGATAAAACAGGTTTTGATGCTGCGAAGTCTTATTTTATGCGAGAAACCCTCCAATCCACAGAGACGGGTTGGGAGATGCGCTACCCAAAAGTACTTATCAGTACGGGTGACTTACGTGGACTTGCTCACCCAGCTATCAGTGTGGAAACTGGAGAAATACTGCATTTGCAATGGACTGATGACAGTGGACAAGCGATGGCAAATGCCACCGATAAGCTATTGGTAGTGATGTATCTGCCTACTTTGAACCAGTTTGAAATCTTTAAAGATATGGCCATACGTCAGGATGGTTCTGCCAATATCACATACCCATCTTATTATATAAGCCTTGAAGCGCACTGTTGGGCGAGTTTTGGTTCGGTCAATGGAAGTAAGTATGCGGTAAGTACGTATTTGGGAGCTGTAGAATTATAATGAATGTATCTCATAGATATCAGCATCAAAATAAAACAATATGTATAGCAATGTATTATTGGAGCACTACAAAAAAGTCTTTGAGACCAGATAATATACTTTGCACAGCATAAGAGGCTAAAATCAATCCCATCACTTTACTGACTACCGTTATTCCGTATTCACCCACACGTTCCTTTACCTTGTTTGCAGCCAATAAGAGTAAACAGGTCATAAGGATGACCACAAATACCAAAGCGGTGGTGGTGGCCTGCTGCTTTATTGTATAGAGATGATTGTCGGTCATCAGCACCACTGCCATAATGGCTCCAGGAGATGCTATTGAAGGAATGGCAACAGGAAATATGGTCACATGTTTGTAATCGGTAATAAGGTGCTTTTCGGATTCTGGTTTACCATCACCAAATATCATAGTAAGTGCAAACAGAAACAGAATGACCCCTCCCGAAATCTGGAAGGCATCCAACGAAACCTCCATACCTTCAAGAACGAGTTGGCCTAATATGATAAAAGAGAGTAAAATCAAAAATGCTACAATAGATGCTCTAATAGCAATACGCTTTTGATGTTTCTTGTCGAACTGCTTGGTGGCTTCTAGATATACAGGCACAGACCCCAAAGGATCAATAACAGCAATTAAAAAGAGAATGGTATTAATGATTTCGTACATCAGTTAATGTGCTTATGAGATTCCATTTTAACTACGCCGAATATAAAAAAAAATAAATTGAAAGCTGCTACTGTTCAAACTAAATAACATGAAGAAAGTTATGTTTTCAAAACGAGAATTCCAATTTGTTTACTTGGGAGAAAACTATTTCAACCGTATCAATTCGCCTTTGCGTTTCACGATGTTCTTGTAGTCCCATTGAATGTCTCGAGATTTCTCAAGCCATCGTTTCAAATCAGTGGTGTCAATGTCATCCACGGAACTGTAAAAAATAGAGGCGTCCTTAAACTTTGCACCGCGTTTGTACAGCTCTGGTTCCTCAAAATCGGCGCCACTCCAAAACATCAATCGCAGGCCTGCCTTTTGTTTGCTATAACCTACAATAGGATTGCCATCCAAAAACCAGACGGGATGTCCGTGCCATAGTTTGTGCTCTGCTTCGGGAAGTGTTTTACAAATTTCAGAATATAATCGTTCGCAAATGGCTTGATTTTCTGTTGTTTGTGAGTTGTGATAGTTGAGTATTTCTGGGTTCATCGCTTTAAACTGTTAAGTTAATCCACCAAAATCTCCAAAATCTGTATGGCGGCATCACTGATTTTAGTACCAGGCCCAAAGACGGCAACAGCACCAGCATCAAACAAATATTGATAATCCTGTTTTGGAATCACACCACCAACGATGACCATAATATCGTCGCGTCCGTAATTTTTGAGTTCTTCAATGACTTGGGGCACCAAGGTCTTATGCCCTGCAGCCAATGACGATACACCAAGAATGTGCACATCGTTCTCTACCGCTTGTTTGGCGGCTTCTTTTGGAGTCTGGAATAGTGGTCCAATATCCACATCAAAACCAACGTCTGCATAACCTGTAGCCACGACTTTGGCACCTCTATCATGACCATCCTGCCCCATTTTGGCAATCATAATACGTGGACGACGGCCTTCTTGTTCGGCAAACTTATCTGCCAAGTCTCTAGCTTTTTGAAAGGATACATCGTCTTTAATCTCTTTGCTATACACGCCTGAAAAGGATTTGATTTGTGCTTTATAACGTCCGAAGGCCAGCTCAAGAGCATCGCTTATTTCACCTAAAGTAGCTCTTTCCCTTGCGGCTTCTACGGCTAAAGCTAGTAAATTCCCTTCACCTGTACGAGCAACATCGGTTAATTTTGACAAAGCAGCATCGACTTTTTCGGTATTGCGCTCAGATTTAATACGCCTCAATCGTTCAATCTGTGAATTTCTAACCGTTTGATTATCGACCTCTAATGTAGAAATGGGGTCTTCCTTTGTCAAGCGGTACTTGTTGACGCCCACAATGATATCCTGATTAGAATCGATACGTGCCTGTTTTCGTGCTGCGGCTTCTTCAATCCGAATTTTTGGGATGCCTGCCTCAATGGCTTTGGTCATGCCTCCCAATTCTTCAACTTCTTCAATCAGCTCCCAAGCTTTCTGTGCAATGTCATGCGTCAATTTTTCAACATAATAACTGCCAGCCCAAGGGTCGACTGTTTTAGTGATATGGGTTTCTTGTTGTAAGTATATCTGTGTGTTCCTTGCGATTCTTGCTGAAAAATCGGTTGGCAACGCAATGGCTTCGTCCAAAGCATTGGTATGTAAACTTTGAGTGCCACCAAAAGCAGCAGCAGCAGCTTCAATTGTAGTACGAGCCACATTATTAAACGGGTCTTGTTCCGTTAAGCTCCATCCTGATGTTTGACAATGGGTTCTTAACGACAACGATTTGTCATCTTTTGGATTAAACTGTTTGACCAATTTTGCCCACAACATTCGAGCAGCTCGCATCTTGGCGATTTCCATAAAATGGTTCATCCCGATGGCCCAAAAGAAAGATAAACGTGGTGCAAACGTATCAATATCCATGCCTGCATCCAGCCCTTTTCGGATATATTCCAAACCGTCAGCCAAGGTGTATGCTAATTCGATATCACAAGTTGCTCCAGCTTCCTGCATATGGTAGCCAGAAATACTGATACTGTTGAATTTTGGCATGTGCTTGCTCGTATATTCAAAAATATCTGATATGATTTTCATCGATGGTGTAGGAGGGTAGATGTAGGTGTTCCTTACCATGAATTCCTTTAGAATATCATTTTGGATGGTTCCTGCCAAGTCTTCAGTGTTTACGCCTTGTTCTTCAGCTGCCACAATATAAAATGCCATAATGGGCAACACAGCACCATTCATGGTCATGGATACGCTCATTTCGTGCAAAGGAATCTGGTCAAATAGGATTTTCATATCCTCCACAGAATCAATTGCAACTCCTGCTTTTCCCACATCACCCACGACACGTTCGTGGTCCGAATCGTAACCACGATGTGTGGCTAAATCAAACGCTACCGATAGTCCTTTTTGTCCAGCAGCTAAATTCCTTCTGTAGAAAGCATTACTTTCTTCAGCAGTTGAAAACCCGGCATATTGGCGAATGGTCCAAGGTCTGCGAACATACATGGTAGAATAGGGCCCGCGTAAGTTAGGAGCAATCCCAGCAATAAAGTTGAGGTGCTCGACAGTTTTAAGATCGTCTTTGGTATAAGTGGACTTTAGGTCAATACCTTCCGCCGTGGTGAATGTTTCAATGTCTTGGCTCCTGGCTCTTGACTCTTGATTCTTAAGGGTAATATGTTGTAGGTTTTTTCTTGACATTAGAGTATCATTTTTTGAATGAACATATCAAAATTGACTTCAAAAGGTGTTGTAATTTGTATCCAGACAGTTTTGTTTTTTGAAGAAATGATATAATTGGCGTTGTAAACTTCGCTGTTGGTTTTTGAATTGTTTATGCGATGGATGGTCCTGAAAACATTCTGGTTTCCAGAATTATTGTATTTAGCAGTAAGTTTTGTATAATTTAAATCGCTGTTTTGGGCGCTGCGTTGGTAAGAGGCTGTAATCATACTCAAGAGGTATTGGGCATCTCCTCTTGTAATGGGTATGTAGGGCAAGGTGTTTACCGTGTAAGTCGAACGGGTCTCTTCATCAAAAAAGATATAAAAATCACCTTTAACTTCGCGTAAAGCTTTTAAACGTTTACTCTCAAATTCAAAGTCTTCTTTCGTTATCAAAGAGTCTAACAATGATTGATATTGAGCTGCGGAATAGCGTTCGAATACTTCAGGTAAGTAGATTTTGATACCATCATTTTCTAAATAATGATATTTGCCCGTCACATCGTCAATAGAACTGGCTTCCATCCAATTTTTTACTTCTACGATGGCGTTCAGGCAGGAATGCAGATGGAGTGAAAATCCGATAACTATGAAATATATGTAAACTTTTTTTACCATGTTAAAGGGATTTGTTTTTCTGCCAAGGAAATTTACCTTCCAACTCCACTTGAAGGGACAGGCTCATAAAGGTTCGTATTGCGACAATAATAGCCAAAATGGCCACACTGCGTAGTGTAGGGTCGGTTACAACCGTTGCCATAATATCTGCAGCAATAAGGATTTCCAGGCCCAAAAGTATTGATTTGCCTAACGTCTGTCTAAACTTTACATAAGCATCCTCCTTATGTTTGCTCAATGATTTAAAAAAAACAAAAAAAGCATATGTGGCACCACAAAATATGGTCATCACACCGATGGCTTCCATAATTTTAGCGATGTAGTCGATATAGAATCTTAAATCTTCCATATGTATTGTTTATTCAGTTTTGAGACGCTCTTGCTCCAACATTTCCGCCAAACGCTTTTCGATAATAGGTTGTATTAATGTTTTGACAGGATTGGTTTTTACAAAAGGATAGAGCTCCAAGTCTTCCTTCATTCTATCTTGTTTGTTAGGATGCTTGTTTGTTCCCAATAGGATTGTTTCCCCTTTGTCAAACTGTTCTTGTTCCTTGGTAGCACTTTCCTTAATCTTCTTTTGAATGATGCCTTCTTTCAGTTGGTGCAAAAATCCACCGTTTGCCTCGATATCTTTGAACAATGCCAAAGCTTTTTCCGCTAATTGTTCTGTAAGACTTTCAATATAGTAAGCACCATCGGCTGGATTATTCACGGCATCAAAATAACTTTCGTGTTTTAAAATCAACAACTGATTACGAGCGATGCGTTCTCCAAACTCGTTATCCTTATGATAAATGGAATCATACGGCAAATTGCAAATCGCATTGGTACCACCCAAAATGGCACTCATGCATTCCGTGGTAGTTCGGAGCATGTTGGTGTTGTAGTCGTAAAGGGTTTTATTGCGCTTTGTTGGGACGGCAACAATATGACCTTCAGTATTAAAACTGTATTCATCTGCTAAAGTTGACCAAAGGTGCCTTAATGCCCTTAATTTTGCCATTTCAAAAAAATAATTGGTTCCAACAGAAACATTAAAAGTCACTTGAAATGATTGTTTCGTCTCATCAGCAATCTCATGGTTGAGGTGATTAAGATATTCGTTGGCGTGAGCTAGGGCATAAGCCAATTGCTGAACCATGGTCGCACCAGCATTTTGATAGAGCGCAACATTGATGCTAAAGGCATTTGTGTCTTTAACAATATTTTCAAATTGAAGATGGTCGTCCTGAAGATTAGTAAACCAATTGCCTGATTTTGCAAGGTTACCTATGATATCCGTTTGGATATGGATGTTTTCCTTTGATGGAATAAAATTAAATTGTTTGACAAATTCTGAGGATAAAAATTGGCATTCAAAATAAATGGTAGTGTTCATCAAATTGATGTTTACCAATAAATCCTTGATAACAATATCTTCTGAAGGCAGAATGAACTTGATGCTTTCGGCTCCTCGTTCTATAGCATCTACAGCCTTTTCATTCGACTTTTCAACGTTTGCCACAAAGATGGTTTGACAAATCTTCCATTGGGTGGCTTTGGTTTCAGAAATGTTTGGTAATAATACAAACTCATCAGCATGGTAAAACGGTTTGACGTTGATACCTTCATTCGTTTTCCATATAAGGGTGTCATTATAGTCGGCACCTTTTAAATCGAACTGGATTAATTGTTTCCACTGTTTTGAAGATACCTCTGAAAATTCATTAAATAAAGGTTTACTCATCTTTTTGCTTGTCTTTTATACTATCTTCATATTCAATGATATAGATGTCTTCATTTTCTTTTTTCATGTAGTATTTTTCACGTGCAATTTTCTCGATGCCTTCATCGGTACTCAACTCCTTTATAGCTTTTTTGTCCTTTTCTATTTCCTTTTGATAATATTCCTTTTCATCTTGTAAATCGTCCATATCCGCATTCAATTCTCTGTGGATGAGCCATGAATTGGCATCAAAGAACAGCATCCATACCACAAACACTGCAAATATGAGTATGTACATGTTTTTGAATGGCTTTAGATATTTGGAGTTAAAGTTCATGCTACACTAATCGCTGATTGATGATAGTTTTAACGATGTCGATTGCTACAGTATTGTATTTGTTATTTGGGATGATGATATCTGCAAATTCCTTGGTTGGTTCAATGAACTGTTGATGCATTGGTTTTAGAGTGGTTTGGTAACGGGAAAGCACTTCATCAAGGTCCCGCCCGCGTTCGGTAATGTCGCGTTTCAAACGTCTAATCAATCGTTCATCGCTATCGGCATGCACAAAGATTTTGATGTCGAAAAGGTCGCGCAATTCAGGATGGGTCAATATCAGAATTCCCTCAACAATCATTACTTTTCGAGGATGTGTCAAGACTGTGTCGCCTGTTCTGTTATGTTTGATAAATGAATACACAGGTTGTGCAATGTCTTTTCCTTCACGCAGTTCTTTCAGATGCTGTTCAAGTAAATCAAAATCGATGGAGCGTGGATGGTCAAAATTGATTTTTATACGTTCCTCATAGCTCAAATGAGACGTGTCTTTATAATAAGAATCTTGTGAAATAACACCAACTTCACCTTCGGGCAATTCGGTTAAAATTTGATTGACAACCGTTGTCTTTCCACAGCCTGTACCACCAGCAATTCCTATAATAAGCATATTTTTTCTTTCTATTTTGTGGCAAATTTAACCATTTATAAAGGAATTTTAAGGCTGAATTTTTGAAACTTCTTCCACAGTTATCATTTTGGCATTCGTATTGCTCCAAGAGTTGGTGATGTAGTTCATAACGTCTGCGACTTCCTCATCCGTAAGCCCCAAAGGTGCCATGGCGGTGTTATAGGTTTGTCCGTTCACAGTGATTTTTCCCGACAGGCCATATTTGACGGCTTTGATGCTTTCATTTCGCTTTTTCATCAAATAATCTGAATCGTCCAGGGGAGGAAACGCTTTGGGCACACCTTTGCCTTCAGGTAAGTGGCATTGCATACAGAAATCTTCATAAACCACGGCTCCGCGCTCTATACTTTTTTGAAGTTCTGGATTTTGCTTGGTGTTGGACTCGTTACAAGACCATAAGGATAAAAGAATGATTAGAATTGGGTACATAAGATGTTTCATTATTTTTTTTGTACTAATTTGACAATCCCAAGGTTTTCAATGCCGACATAAATATAACCATCAGGTCCTTGGTGAACAGTTCTTACACGGCCTAAACCATCCAAAAGACGCTCTTCCTTTACAACCTTGCCATCCTTGAGCACGCATTTGTCTAGGTATTCAAACTTCAGAGAACCGACTAGTAAATCACCTTTCCACCCAGGATACTTGTCACTTGATATAAAAGCCATACCGCTTGGTGCGATGGATGGGTCCCAATAATGCAGCGGCTGTTCCATACCTTCTTGAGCAGTTTTATCGGTAAATTTGGTACCGCTATAATTGATGCCATAACTGATGACCGGCCATCCATAATTGGCGCCTGCTTTAATAATATTTATTTCATCACCACCACGAGGACCATGCTCGTGTTCCCAGAGTTCTCCATTAAATGGATTTAGAACCATACCTTGAGGATTGCGGTTGCCATAGCAATAAATGGCTTTTTTAGCATTTTGAGTATTTACAAATGGGTTGTCTGACGGAACGGTTCCATCATCATTCAATCGATATATTTTTCCATTATCACGTGTGATGTCTTGCGGATTGATGTCACGCTCTCCACGTTCACCCGCACTAAAAAACAGATAACCATCGTTGTCAAAAACTATTCTAGAGCCAAAATGTTGGCCTTTTGTCGTATTTGGAGTGGCTTTGTAAAGTAATTGTTTTTCAACGAGTTTGTTGTCTTTTAATTTCGCTCGCATTAAGGCTGTATTGCCACCGCTGCCTTCACCTTCAGAAGACGCGTAGGTAAAATACAGCCATCCGTTTTCTTCATAATTGGGATGAAGTGCAAGGTCTAACAACCCACCTTGTCCTCTGTTATATACTTCGGGAACACCTTCAACATTGGTTTTCTTTCCATCTTTAAAATGAATCATTTTGCCTTCCTTTTCGTTGATTAATATTGAATTATCTGGCAAAAACACGAATCCCCAAGGAATGCTTAATTTGGGGACAATAACTTCATAATCATTGTTTGTATTCACAGGATTTTTGTCCTGTGCACATGATACGAATGTAAATAACAATAGAAATAGCAACGACAAGGCTTTGTAATTCATGAAAAAGGAGTTTAGTGTTTAAATTTAGAAAAAATTAATGTTACAATTTAAAGAAAAGGCATATATTTGCACCTCGATTTTCAGGAATCGAAAATTTTGATAACCAATTCGGGGTGTAGCGTAGCCCGGTTATCGCGCCGCGTTTGGGACGCGGAGGTCGCAGGTTCGAATCCTGCCACCCCGACAAAGTATAGTATTAATCAACATCAAAACCTTATTAATCTTATGATTATCGAGGTTTTGTGGTTTTTAGGGCAACATAAAATTTGCACTAAATTGATTTAAAAAAGTGACCTATTCGGTTACCTTTTTATAATCACCAAAAAGAGGTAACCGAATTATTGATTTGACTTTCGTCGAAAAGTATGTTTAATCTAACGACGAAAAAATGAAAACCTCAACAACATTCAGTATTCTGTTCTGGCTAAAACTATCTAAAGCCAGTAATGGGAAAGCTCCCCTTTATGCAAGAATTACGGTCAATGGCCAACGAGCTGAAATCAGTTTAAAACGAAAAATAACCATTGAACATTGGTGCCCAGTCAAAAGCAGAATGAAAGGCACCAAGGAAGAATCAAGAGCAATCAACAGCTTCTTGGATCAGGTGTCTTCAGAAATATACCAAGCTAATAATGAATTAAAATCTGAAGAAAAATTCATAACGGCACATACCATTAAGGCGAGGTTTCTAAAAGAGGACCAGCAGAATTTTACAATTAATGATATAATTGGCTACCATAACGAGGATATGTTGGGCAAACTAAAACATGGTACTCAAAAGAACTATTATACCACACAGGCCTATATTACAGATTTTCTATTTACCAAATACAAAGTCACAAACATCTATCTCAAGCAATTGTATTATAATTTCATTTTGAAGTTTGAAACTTATTTAAAAGCCCATAAACCAGTGGATCATCATAAACCGATGGGTAACAACACGGTGATGAAACACATAGAAAGGTTTCGGAAAATGATAACCCTTGCCTATAAACTGGATTGGATTGAAAAAGACCCATTTATTAATTTTGATGCGAAGTTTGACAAAGTCGAACGTAATTTTTTAAGCGAATCCGAATTAGAGGCCATTGAGGAAAAACATTTCTCAATTGAACGTCTTTGTTTTGTAAGGGATATGTTTGTTTTTGCTTGCTACACTGGATTAAGTTATATCGATGCCATAAGTTTGCAACCATCAGACATTCTGCATGGTATTGATGGAGAGCTTTGGATTGTTACTAATAGAATTAAAACAGACAATCCTTTGAAAATTCCAATACTACCAAAAGCACTGGAGCTGATTAATAAGTATAAAAAGCATCCGAAAGCGTTGGCAAATGGCACAGTATTTCCAAAAATATCAAATCAAAAACTAAATTCATATTTAAAAGAAATCGCAGACCTCTGCCAAATACATAAAAATCTCACCTTCCACTTGGCAAGACATACATTTGCAACGACAATAACATTAACTAATGGAGTGCCAATGGAAACTGTATCTAAATTATTGGGGCATTCCAGATTATCAACAACGCAAATTTATGCTAAAGTCATTGAACGTAAGGTAAGTGACGATATGAAGCAATTAAAGAATCATTTAATAGCCAGACAAAAACAATACGATTTAGTTAAAAAGATAAATTGAATTTATTACAATTGATTTTTTGTGTTGGTGATTTTTTTGAGGTAGGAAGATGTTTTTTGGATAGTTCAATTAATAAATTTTCAAGGTATAAACCTGATAAATATCATTTACTGTTCGGGTAAAGTCTATAATATTTGCAATTAATACAAATACGCAAATAATATGTCGCTTTCCACTTGTTTTCATTGTGGTGACCCTTGCAATGATGTCATCACTTATGATGACAAAGCCTTTTGCTGTAATGGGTGTAAAACTGTTTTTGAAATTTTTTTTGAAAATGATTTGACATGCTATTATGATTTCCAATCCTCCCCAGGAGCTGCTCCAGAGGAGATTGTAGGTAAGTATGATTTTTTGTCCCAACAGGATATCGTCAATAAATTGCTGGAATTTAATGATTCAAAAACACAGGTTGTCAATCTTTTTATCCCGCATATCCATTGCAGTTCGTGTATCTGGATACTTGAAAATCTTCATAAGCTTAATAAAGCCGTCACAAATTCACAAGTGGATTTTGGTAAGAAAACGATTCGAGTGCATTACAATTCGGGAGCTATTACTTTAAAAGACCTCGTATTATTGTTAAGTTCAATTGGTTATGAGCCCTATATCAGTTTGGAGGACCTTTCCAACAAAAAAAATCAAATCAATAGAACACTTATCTATAAATTAGGAATTGCGGGTTTTGCCTTCGGAAATGTCATGTTTCTTTCGTTCCCGGAATATTTTGAGGTTGGAGAATTTTGGCTTGAACATTATAAACCGTTGTTTAGGTGGTTGATGTTCAGTTTTTCTCTTCCGGTAGTATTTTATGCTTCCCAAGATTATTTTATATCTGCATATAAAGGATTGCGGGCTAAAATCTTGAATATTGATGTGCCAATTGCCCTGGGCATTGTAGTACTGTTTTTGAGAAGCACCGTAGACATTATTTTTGATTTGGGTTCTGGTTTTTTTGATAGCCTGACAGGATTGGTATTCTTTCTATTGTTGGGAAAGTATTTTCAGCAGAAAACCTATTCCTTCCTTTCATTTGAGCGAGATTACAAATCCTATTTTCCCATCGCAGTGACCAAGCTCTCTGCTAATGGTTCGGAAGTGCCCATAAAAGTCTATGACATCCAAAAAGGAGACCGCCTTCTAATTCGTAATCAAGAGCTGATTCCTGTGGATGGTATACTTATTAAAGGTAAGGCACGAATAGATTACAGTTTTGTCACTGGAGAATCAGAGACAGTAAGCAAAATTTCAGGTGACAAATTATTTGCAGGAGGAAAACAAACCTCTGGGGTAATTGAAATGGAAGCCGTCAATACGGTGGAACAAAGCTATTTAACTCAATTATGGAGCAATGACATCTTTAGTAAAACAAAAGAGGATGGTTTTACAACCTTGACCAATCTCATTAGCAAACGCTTTACGATATATGTGCTGACCATTGCCTTTATGGCAACATTTTTCTGGTTATTGGTGGATAGTTCAAAAGCGATGAACGTATTTACCTCGGTGTTGATTATAGCCTGTCCATGTGCTATTGCCTTGGCTGCCCCATTTACCTTGGGCAACATGCTACGGATTTTTGGAAAGAAAAAATTCTATCTCAAAAACGCTACAGTCATTGAGCAATTGGCAGCTGTCAATACCATAATTTTTGATAAAACTGGGACCATTACATCCAACAAAACAAGTACGGCCGTCTATGAAGGAGCAACGCTTACAACTGCGGAAGAATCGCTTTTGAAAAATACGCTTCGAGGGTCCAACCATCCATTAAGTCGCACGCTCTATGATTTACTGGCTGAAAATGATATCACAGCCCTGGATCAGTTCGAAGAGCATTTAGGTCAAGGTATAGAAGGGATGCATCAAAATGATAAAATCAAAATAGGGTCCGCAAAATTCGTTGGAAATATCCAAGATACCATCACCTTAAATACTTCGGTGCATGTTAGTGCCAATGACACCTACAAAGGAAAATTTACATTTTATAACAATTATCGAAAAGGTCTATCAAAACTCTTCAATGATCTAAAAAAAGAGTATGATTTGGCAATACTATCTGGAGATAACGAGGGAGAGTTTCAAAACTTGAAAAAATTGTTGCCTTCCAAGACGAAATTATTATTTAATCAAAGCCCAAACGACAAACTTGAATATATCAAGTTCCACCAAGGGGAAGGAGCCAAAGTATTGATGATTGGTGACGGCTTGAATGATGCTGGAGCCTTGGCACAAAGTAATGTGGGCATTTCCATTTCCGAAAATATAAATGTCTTTTCACCAGCTTGTGATGCCATTTTGGATGCCAGTCAATTCAACCAACTGTTTCAATTCATAAAAGCTTCAAAATCGGCAATCAAAATTGTAAAATGGAGTTTCATCTTGTCTTTCATGTATAATGTTGTCGGGTTGTATTTTGCCGTTACAGGTCAATTAGCTCCGGTTATTGCAGCTATCCTCATGCCCTTAAGTTCTATTAGTGTTGTGGCTTTTACAACGGTTGCCACAAATTATCTGTCGCGAAGATTAAATGGAAATAAAAAAAGCAAAGATGATAAATATCATGTTTTATGAAAATGGGCACATGTAATTTTGAGCCATAACTTAAACAGGTATGGGTGTTATTTATATTCTTCTGACAATCAGTGTTATCATAGCTATAGTTTTTTTTGTTGCATTCATATTTGCTGTAAAAAAAGGGCAATACGATGACAGCTATACACCATCTGTACGCATGCTTTTCGAAGACGAACTAGTAAAGGAAACCAAAAAGAAATCAATTAAAACCATTAAAGACTAATTATAATATTATGGAAATGCAACAATTTTATTACGATAATAAAATCGTCAAAAAGTTTCTCCTGGCAACGATGCTTTGGGGAGTTGTGGGTATGCTCGTAGGTTTGCTATTGGCTTTTTTATTCTTGTTTCCCAACCTAACTGATGGCATTTCGTGGTTGAGTTTTGGACGTTTAAGACCATTACATACCAATGCAGTAATTTTTGCTTTCGTGGGTAATGCCATTTTTGCAGGAGTATATTATTCCACGCAAAGACTGTTAAAAACAAGGATGGCCAGCGACTTGTTGAGTAATATTAACTTTTGGGGTTGGCAATTGATAATTGTTGCAGCGGCCATTTCACTTCCCTTGGGTTATACTTCTTCAAAGGAATATGCCGAATTGGAATGGCCAATAGATATCCTAATTGCGATTGTTTGGGTAGTTTTTGGCTGGAACTTAATTGCAACCATTCTAAAACGTCGACAAAGACATATGTACGTGGCTATATGGTTTTATATTGCCACATTTGTCACAGTGGCTGTCCTTCACATTTTCAATAGTATCGAATTGCCAGTGAGTGCCATGAAAAGTTATTCTGCCTACGCAGGAGTTCAAGATGCCCTTGTACAATGGTGGTATGGTCATAATGCTGTTGCTTTCTTTTTGACAACACCGTTTTTAGGATTGATGTATTATTTTGTACCCAAGGCAGCTGACAGACCCATCTATTCTTACCGACTTTCCATCATCCACTTTTGGTCACTTATTTTTATTTATATCTGGGCAGGACCTCATCACTTGCTTTATACAGCATTGCCGGAATGGGCTCAAAATTTAGGGGTGGCATTTTCAGTCATGCTTTTAATGCCATCTTGGGGTGGTATGATCAACGGGTTGCTTACACTTCGTGGTGCATGGGACAAAGTCCGTATAGACCCTGTTCTAAAATTTATGGTGGTTGCAATAACGGGATATGGTATGGCCACCTTTGAAGGGCCGATGCTCTCCTTGAAGAATGTCAATGCCATAGCGCATTATACCGATTGGATTATTGCCCACGTGCACGTCGGCGCTTTGGCCTGGAACGGTTTCTTGACATTTGGTATGGTCTATTATTTGGTTCCCCGTTTGTTTAAAACAAAATTGCATTCCGTCCGCCTAGCCAACGTACATTTTTGGATAGGAACGCTTGGTATCGTTATGTACGCTTTACCGATGTACGTAGCAGGTTTTGCGCAGGCCAGCATGTGGAAACAATTCAATCCTGATGGGACATTGGTCTATGGTAACTTTTTGGAGACTGTAACTGAAATCATGCCAATGTATTGGATGCGTGCCATAGGAGGAAGTTTGTATATCATTGGCACCTTTGTGATGATATATAATGTGGTTTGTACAATAAGGAAAGGAAGCGATGTCACAGATGAACTCGCTGAAGCAGCAGCATTGCAAAAAGTTTCAAAGAAAAGAGCCATTGGTGAAGGTTGGCATGAAGTATTGGAGCGTAAACCTGTGCAGTTGACTATATTGGCAACGATTGCAATTCTAATTGGAGGTATTGTACAAATTGTACCAACCATTTTGGTAAAGTCAAATATTCCCACCATATCAAGTGTTGAACCCTATACGCCTTTAGAACTGGAAGGTAGGGATATTTACATTCGAGAAGGCTGTGTAGGTTGTCATTCACAAATGGTAAGGCCGTTTAGGGATGAGGTTGAACGCTATGGGGAATATTCTAAAGCTGGCGAATACGTATATGACCATCCATTTCTTTGGGGGAGCAAACGTACAGGACCCGACTTGCATCGTATTGGGGCAAAATATTCCGACAATTGGCACCTCAATCATATGTATGATCCTCAAAGTACTTCCAGCGGTTCTATAATGCCTTCCTACAAATGGCTCATTCAAGATAAATTGGATAAATCTTCCACAGAGGCAAAGATGAAAACAATGGTAACCTTGGGTGTTCCCTATACAGAGGAAGATATTGCAAATGCCCAAAGAAGCATGTCTGAGCAAGGCACTCTCATTGAACAGAATTTATACACGGATCCAGACTTTGCAACCTCCTATGAAAATGATAAAAAAAATGGGGGAGCAGATTTTATAGAAATGCGGGATCGTGAAATTGTTGCTTTAATTGCTTATCTGCAACGATTGGGCACTGATATCAAAGTTCAAGATTTAAAACCTCAAACAACTCAAAAATAATAAGACATGTTGAAATTTGCAAAAAATTATATGGACAGTATCGAAGGTATAGAAATCTATCCGATTATATCTCTATTAATCTTTTTTAGTTTTTTTGTCGCCTTGTTTTATTGGGTTTTTACCGCAAAAAAAGAATATATCCGGCAAATGAGAAATATTCCTTTCGAAAATCAAAATGACCAAAACTTATGAGACATTTAATTCCATCCTATGTTCGTGTTCCAGTCGCATTTTTTACAATCTTCGGACTGATTGAATTTGTCGTAGATTCTGGTACCGAGCCAGCTTTTTTGAAATATCCCGTGATTATGCTTTTTTTACTTTTAGTACTGCTCCTTTTGGTTGCTGTAGAGGCTATTGTAAGCGCGCTGGAAAATATTCTATTCCAAAGTCTAGATGAGGCTGCGAAGGAACGCTATATACTGTCACGATCTAAAACACCCAAAATTATTAGTTGGGTTCAAAGCACCTATAAAAAATTACTTGGTTCCAAACCTATGGAAGAAGAGGGTGAAATAATTCTTGATCATAATTATGATGGTATTCGGGAGTTGGATAATGACCTTCCTCCTTGGTGGCTCTATGGCTTTTATGCAAGTATCATTTTTGCCTGCGTTTACATGGTACGTTATCATATTTTGAATGGTGACAATCAGTATGATGAATTACAAGAAACACTGGAACAGGCAAAAGTTGAACTCGAAGAGTACAAAAAAGGCGCAAAGGATTTGGTGGATTTCAATACTGTTGTGGTTTCGGTTGATGCGGCCGATTTGGCCAATGGAAAGAAACTATTTGAAAGCAATTGTGTGGCTTGCCATCTTGCTGATGGTGGCGGGGGCATTGGCCCAAACCTGACGGACAAACATTGGATTTTGGGTGGTGGCATTAAGAACGTATTTAAGACCATTTCAGAAGGAGGACGCGATGGAAAAGGCATGATTGCATGGTCTAAAAACGGTTTAAAACCATCTGAAATTGCACAGGTATCTAGCTATGTGTTGTCATTGGAAGGTACTACACCGGCTAATCCCAAAGCCCCAGAAGGGGATGTTTGGGTCGATGAGAACACATCACCATCTGAAATCCCTACAGAAGCCATGGAAATCAAAACAGATTCGGTCATTTCAATTGACCAATAACTTTTAGCATTGAAGCACCCATATCATGAACGAACCGGAAAATGAAAGTTTTAGGGATTCACTAGGCACGATGACCAAGGAAGGGAAACGGGCCTGGGTATTTCCCAAAAAACCGAGTGGTAAATTTTACCGCTACCGTAAATGGGTCAGTTATATATTGCTGACATTTTTGATTGCAGCGCCTTTCGTAAAAGTCAATGGCAATCAATTCTTGATGTTCAATGTATTGGAGCGTCGTTTCAATATTTTTGGTTTTCCTTTTTGGCCACAGGATTTTCATCTCTTCGTAATTTCGATGATAATCGGTGTAATTTTTATTGCCTTCTTTACGGTAGCTTTCGGTCGGATTTTCTGTGGATGGATTTGTCCACAGACCATTTTTATGGAAATGGTTTTTAGGCGTATCGAATACTGGATTGATGGTGACCGTGGTGCCCAAATGCGATTGGACAGACAGGCTTGGAATGGCGAAAAAATTAGAAAGAGAGTATTGAAATGGTCCATTTTTTTGATTATCTCGTTTATTATAGCCAATGTGTTTTTGGCATATGCGATTGGAGGAGACCGTGTGATTCAATACATCTTGGAAGGTCCCTCCGGCCATTTAGGGACACTTATTTCCTTATTGATATTTACCGGAGTTTTCTATTTTGTATTTGCTTGGTTTCGCGAACAAGTTTGCATCATTGCCTGTCCTTATGGAAGGCTGCAAGGTGTATTGCTCGACAATAAATCTATTGTGGTTGCTTACGACCATAAACGTGGTGAGGCAGAAAATGGAAGAAAGAAATTTAGAAAAAATGAAGATAGAAAAGCGCTGGGCTTTGGTGATTGCATCGATTGCTTTCAATGTGTAAATGTCTGTCCCACTGGTATTGACATTCGAAATGGCACACAGTTAGAATGTGTCAACTGTACTGCCTGCATTGATGAATGCGACCACATCATGGAAAGTGTCAATCTTCCAAAAGGGTTGATTCGATATGCAAGTGAGGAAAACATTGAGAAGAAAAAGAAGTTTGAATTCACTCCTAGGCTCAAGGGTTACAGTGCGGTATTGTTGATACTAACAGGAATTTTAATTGGAATGCTTCTTTTAAGAAACGATGTTGAAGCTAGGGTTTTGAGATTACCTGGACAGTTATATGAGCACAAGGATGATAATGTTATCAGCAATGTGTTCACTTATAAGTTGATTAACAAGACCACAAGGGATATTGAGCACATCAATTTTAAACTGCGCAAATATAAAGGAATCATCAAATTGGTAACCAATGAAGCAACATTTAGTGTACCAGCTCAAGGACTTGCTGAAGGTACTATGTTTATCGAATTGCCTCAAAGTGAATTAAGTGGAGATAAAAACAAATTAATGATAGAAGTCTATAGTGGCACAGAGCTTATAGAGACAACTACAGTAAACTTTTTGGGTCCAAGAAGTTATAAATAGGAGATGGGTTAAATGATTTTAATAAATAAATATCGAATAATATGAAATTCAATTGGGGAACAGGAATCGTTTTAGCGTTTATTGGTTTTATAAGTTTTATCATGTACTTCGTGATTACTATGAGTACAAACAAAAAATATGAACATGACCTAGTCATTGAAAATTACTACGGCCAAGAATTGGAATTTCAGGAAGATATCAACAAGGAAATTCACTCCCAAACCTTGGTACAAGACATCGTTTGGAAACGAACGATTGATGGGTTAGTGATACAATTTCCTAAAGAGATTGCAGTCAATGAAATCAAGGGAACCATATTTCTATACAGACCTTCCAATAAACTACTAGATTTTGAAAGCGCCATTACATTATCAGGTCATGAGTTGCTCATACCAGACAAACGATTGGTAGAAGGGCGTTGGAACCTAAAAGTTGATTGGCAGGCAAACGGCAACAATTATTTATATAAAAAAGAAATTGTGTATTAGATGTTTTGGTCGGCATTCATATTTGGTATTTTAGGAAGTCTTCATTGCGTTGGCATGTGTGGCCCAATAGCTTTCATGCTTCCAGTAAATCGGGAAAATTCGCTAAAGAAATGGTCCCAGATTGGCACCTACCATTTTGGACGTATCCTATCCTACAGCCTAATTGGCCTATTTTTCGGATGGATGGGAAAAGGGCTGTACATTTTTGGACTGCAACAACAGCTTTCCATAATCATTGGGGCTTTGATGATTATTGTAGTACTACTTCCTGTTAAACAATTTAACCGTTATAATTTTTCGGTACCGATCCATAAATTTATTTCCAAAATCAAATCGGCTTTAGGTAAAGAGCTAAAAAAGAAAACGGCAGACACCTTCCTAACCATTGGTTTTCTAAATGGATTTTTACCCTGCGGATTGGTCTATATGGCAGTTTTTGCTTCCATTGGGATGCAAAGTGCCATTCACGGTGGCTTGTATATGGCATTATTTGGTCTAGGAACGGTCCCATTGATGACATCTGCAATCTATCTCGGTAAATTTTTGAATTTAAAAGTCAAGAATCGCATACAAAAAGCAATTCCAGTCTTGGTGGTGGTTATTGGTCTTTTATTTATAATCAGGGGCTTGGGATTGGACATTCCTTATTTGTCACCTGCTCCTATTGTGGAAATGGCAAACGGTCATATAGACTGCCATTAAAAAGTGAACTATGAAGATTTGGAAGAAAAAAAATCAAGAACAAATAAAGCAGCATATCTTTGAAGCCTTGCGAAGTAACATAAATTTTGACTCCCAGAATGTTTTAGGGATTCCTGCTTCTTATTTGGATGAAGACGTTTTTTCACAAGATGAAACCTTTTTGAAGGAAGCGCCTTTTATGACGGCTATGGTAAAAAATCCTAACCATATTGGTTGTCATACCCTTGGCGAATCTGAAAAATATTTTGAGGGAACCCACGCAATCGAAAGGGAGCTCATCGAGTTGTGTGCCGTTGATATTCTTAAAGGAGAACCGTCGGAATATGATGGATATGTAGCATCTGGTGGTACAGAAGCCAACATTCAGGCTATGTGGGTATACAGAAACTATTTTATCAAAGAATTTAACGCAAGACCTGATGAAATTTGCATCCTATGTACGGAAGACAGCCATTATTCATTTGATAAGGCAAGTAACCTCCTTTGTTTGGATATTCTAAAGGTATGTGTTGAAGACGCAACGAGAACACTATCGGAAGGGGATTTATATGACAAAATCCAAACGGAAAAAACAAACGGAAAAAACTATTTTATAGTGGTATGTAATCTTATGACCACCATGTTTGGTAGTGTTGATGACATTGGAGTATATGTAAAATGCCTAAAGAAATACGACCTTCAATTTAAAATTCACGTTGACGGTGCTTTTGGAGGATTTTATTACCCCATATTGAATGAAAACAATCCATTGAATTTTCAAAATGAATACATCTCATCCTATACCATGGATGCCCATAAAATGGCACAAGCTCCTTATGGTACAGGCATTTTTATTATTAAGAAAGGTTTGATGGGATATGTGCATACCCAAGAGGCAAGCTACGTTACGGGTCAAGATTATACCCTCATCGGAAGCCGTTCGGGGGCCAATGCGGTTGCCGTGTGGATGATTTTAATGAAGCATGGACCTCATGGCTGGTTCGAGAAAATTTATATTTTGCAAAAACGGGCTTTATGGCTTTGTCAGGAACTCGATAAATTGGGCATTTCCTATTATTGTTCGCAAGGTTCCAATATCATAGCTATTAAAGCTGAACATTTGAATTCTTTAACGGTAAATAAATTTGGGTTGGTACCTGATAATCATGTCCATGCCAAATGGTATAAGATAGTCGTAATGACTCATGTTAGCATGGAGCATCTACAATTATTGGTAAAAGATTTGAAGATATACCATCGGACAGCAACAGTGTATTTTAATTAAGATAAAATTGTCCTAGTTAACTATTTTATGTATCTTTACAAGACAAAAGAAGGAAAATAACTTATGTTTTCAAAAGCCTGTGAATACGGAATCAAAGCATCGATATTTATCGCAGTAAATTCGCGAGAAGGTAGGCGTGTGAACCCTAAAGAAATTGCCGAAGAAATTGATTCTCCACAAGCTTTTACAGCCAAGATTTTGCAAGATTTGGTTCGGGCCAATCTTATTAATTCTGTAAAGGGTGCGTATGGGGGTTTTGAAATTAATAAAAATGAGATATCAAAAATCAAATTATCACAAATTGTGAGGGCCATTGACGGCGATAGAATATACAATGGCTGTGGTTTAGGACTTCATACGTGCGACGAAACCCATCCATGTCCTGTACATGATAAATTTAAGTTGGTAAGGAAAGAACTCAAAGATTTGTTGGAAAATACCAACCTGGAACAGTTAGCTTTGAACATTAAGTCTGGAGCATCATTTTTAAAAATTTAAAAAAAAAAATTTAAATATAAATAGGATAAAATTATCCGAAATAAATCAGTCTTATGGAAACGTTACTTAAAAACACACAAAAACAAATTGGCCAGTTTGTGGCCGAGGATTTTAGAACTGCAGCCGTGTTTTCAAAATATGGCATCGATTTTTGTTGCAAAGGAGATAGAACAGTGGAAGAGGTTTGTACAAAAAACAATATCGATAGCGATGAATTATTGGGCAAACTTATGGAAGTTCAAATTTCTAGTCATGAACAAAACATTGATTACAAATCATGGCCTCTGGATTTATTGGCAGAATACATTGAAAAGAAGCACCATCGGTATGTTGAGGAAAAAATACCTGTCCTTCAACAATTTTTAGATAAATTATGTAAAGTACACGGTGGGAGACACCCGGAACTTTTGGAAATCACGACATTGTTTATTGGCTGTTCCAAAGAATTGGCATCGCATATGAAGAAAGAAGAGTTGATTCTTTTCCCTTTTATCAAACGGATGGTAAAGGCAAAAATAGAAAGTTTGCCAGTGCAATCACCTCAATTTGGAACCGTTGAAAACCCCATTGCCATGATGAAACATGAACATGACCAAGAAGGGGAGCGCTTCAGACAGATTGCCAAATTAAGCAATAGTTATACTCCGCCTGCTGATGCATGCAATACTTACAAGGTGACATTTGCAATGTTGGAGGAATTTGAAAAAGATTTGCACCTACACATTCATTTGGAAAATAATATTTTGTTCCCCAAAGCTATTGAGCTGGAGCAAACTTTTGGTTAAAATTTGGATTTGATTGTTGAGGTTACGCTTCCCTGACACCATTCCTTGCTAACGTTTAGAAATAATTCAACAAAATGGTTGGAATCTTTTGCCGCGCAATAGGGAGTTAGGGGAGTGTACTTTTTTTAACTTTGTCAAAACAAACAAATAACAAAATGCAGAAAAAATTTGTAAGCATTTGTCTGTTCAATTTTTTGGTGGCGGCATTGATGGGGTTGTTGTTGCGTTTTGCCTTTGTACACCCTATGGCCATCAATTTTAGGTTTTTGACGCACGCACACTCGCATGTAGCCATGTTGGGTTGGGTATATTTAATACTATACCTTCTGCTTATCCATCATTTTGTTCCAGATAAGAAACCTATTTATACCCGGTTGTTTTGGTGGACGCAAATAGCAATTATTGGGATGATGGTCAGTTTCCCTTTTCAAGGTTATGCGGCAGTTTCCATCACGTTTTCAACGTTGCACATTTTTTGTAGTTATTATTTTGTTAGATTGATTTGGAAACATCATTTGGTGGCATCTATGCCTGTTCGATGGCTATTGAAGGCTTCCTTACTATTTATGTTGATTTCCACCATTGGTATTTGGTGCTTGGGTCCAGCGGTAGGGCTGTTGGGGCAAGCCTCGGCATTTTATCAAATTGCCATACAGTTCTTTCTGCACTTCCAATTTAATGGCTGGTTTTTATTTGCAGTTTTGGCTGTTTTTTTTCATCACTTCCCAATAAAAAAAAATAACTATTTCAAGCACTTTTTCAAAATTCTGATAATGTCAACTCTCCTAACATTGGCGTTGCCAATAAGTTGGTTCATAAATCAATCAATATGGTTATGGATAAACGGACTTGGGGTTGTATTGCAATTCCTGGCCGCATTTTTTTTCGTTCAAATGCTGCGCTCTTCTTGGAGCAATTTTTTGAGCAATACATCACAATTGGCTCGAAGTATGTATGCCCTGGCGCTTGCGTCATTTTTTCTGAAAATGTTTTTGCAAACACTTTCCGTAGTACCGGAAATTGCTACTATGGCCTTTCAATACCGAAACTTTGTCGTTGGGTTTATACACTTAATGATGTTGGGTGTAATTTCTGGATTTTTATTTGCCTTTGTTTTGAATTCAAATTTGCTACCTAGACATAGCAAACTGTTGAAAATTGGAGTGTACACCTTTTTTATTGGATTTGTGTCAACCGAAATCCTGTTGTTGCTTCAAGGAATGTTCTACTACCTTTCGTATGGTATGGTTCCCAATTATTACATGCTTCTATTTTTGTGTAGTATGTTATTGCCTTTGAGCATTTTATTATTCATCATAAAACTATTAAATCATGAAACCCAAACCGTTAAAGAGACATCGAGCCCTTCAACCTTTAAGTAGAGACCATCATCATGGATTATTGCTGTCTTGGAAAATAAGGACTGGTTTCAAAAAACAAATAGAACCGGTACGCATTAAGACCTATGCTGATTGGTTTTTCAACACCCATTTATTGCCACATTTTGAGTTGGAAGAAAAACATATCTTTCCTTTGCTGGAACCCGAAAATGATTTGATAAAACGCGCACTGGCCGACCATAGACGTTTAAAACGCTTATTTCACAATGAAGAAGACATTGAAAAAACCTTATTCAAAATAGAAGAGGAATTGGAACAGCACATCCGTTTTGAGGAGCGTATATTATTTCCTGAAATTCAAAAGGTAGCGACGGAAGACCAGTTGCTGCAGATAGAAAAAATCCATCACACTGATGGATTTATGGATAAGCTGGATGATGAATTTTGGAGATAGCAGATGTTATTTGGTATATGAAAATAAGTTTGGTTTAAAAACAAACATAGCCCAAGCCCAATTGGTGGTAGCATCTTTATTTCCGCCTTTAAGGGCTTCCATGCTCTCTGTGGCAAACATTTGGGAATACCCCATTTGAAAGTCGATACTATTTGAAATTTTATAAGCAAATACGGCATCCAATTCAGTGCCTAAATAAGCGTCTTTTTTGGTTCCTAAATCATCTATAATGTTGGCAGTCGCTGAAAAAACATGTGGTATTAATTGAATAGACCATTGGACTTGATGATAATTCAGTGGAAGATAAAAATCTAATAATCCCACGGAATTGATATGGTTGCCCACGTAAAAGTAATCCATCCATCCATTGAATTTATGATTGGTTCCAAAAAAAGGATTGAAGGAATTAATGGCATCTGAAGTGCTGTTCATATCAGTTCCTGAAAGATATTCGACACCTGCCCCGATATTTAGCTTTGTGTTAAGGTCGTAATGAATATTTCCGGCAAAGTTATATGCATTCAATTCTTGGTTGGCTATTTTGCCTGTTTGAAAGTAAGATGATATGTCTGCCTTTATTTTATGTCTAGAGAAGCTCAAAAATGTGCCAAAAGTTTGTTGGTAATCCACGTCTTGTTCACCATCATTCTCAAATGCAAATCCGGTATTAAGTGCCAAAAAGCTCAAGCCAAAATTACTCAACTGCGTATGGTACCAAGCATATTGAAAGGACTTATAATTGTTCACATCATAATCTACTTTAAATAATGTTTCAGATGGGGCATTTAATGCAAGTCCCACTTCTAATCTATTTGTTGTGTTTGGCTGGTAGCTAGCAATAAAGGCATCATGACTTCTACCTGTTTGGGCCCAATCTACATTGCCAAAAATACGCGAATCATCATACACGATTTCTTGGCGTCCAATTTTTAATGAAAATAAGGAATCCAGACGCACCTTTGCCCAAGCTTCATGAATTGCGGTGCCGTTTATGTCACTTGCAGATAAGGTATTGACATCGCCCCAAACCCTCACGTTTTGTAAAGATAAGTAGACATCCAATTGTTCGCTTCCATATTTTAAATTCAGCCGGGAACGTTGAGACACAAAAGTGGCGGCATCAAAATCATCTGGCACCAAAGTTTTAAAACCATGGCGGTTTTCAAATCTTGGCTTCAGTTCGAGGGTTATTTCAAATTCTTGGGCAAAAACTATCTGGCTCAACATGCCGAGACATGCTAAAAGAATGAAATTTTTCATAAAAGAGTTGTTATTTTATGTTACTGACAGCTTCTTCAATATGTTGTATGGTCGCATCAGAATTGACACCTAAACCTTCTTGTTGAAACACCATTTCACCTTTCTCATCAAAAACACTAATTATGTTAGAATGTGAAAAATCGAGAGGCGAAATTTTCTTGTAATTGACCGCCACGACAGCAGCAAATTCGCGAGTGTTATCTTCTGTAGAACGCAAAAACACCCAGGGTTTCTTATCCATTTCGTTTTCTTTGGCAAACGCTTTCAATCGTTCGGGTGTGTCGGTTTTTGGGTCGATGCTCACGAACACCATTTGAACGTTTTCTTTTGCATGTTCGGTCAATCTTTCTTCAATGTTTCGCATGTCTGCAACCAATCGCGGACAGGCTGCTTTACAAGACGTGTACACCATCACCATGACCAACACATCCCCTTTGAGGTTTTTGAGTTGTAATGCTTCTCCGTTTTGGTTGGTCCATGTAGAAGTCAAATTGAAGATAGACATATCAGAAATATCGTTGGAAGCAACTTCATTTTCATCCTCGTTTTCATCTTCAATTACCATCAAATCCATATTACAAACTGGGCAACTACCAGGTTCGTTATAGGTTTTGTCCACTTCGCATTTCATGGGACATTGATACACCAATGCTTCTTCCGTAGTTTTTGAGGTGTCATTTTTGCATGCTGTTAGTCCGATAAGAACAATACTGCATAGTATAAAAAGTGTTTTTTTCATGGTTGTTGATTGTTGTCGATGTCTTTAGCGCATCTAAAGCCTAAATTTTTGATGGAGTAATTGGCTTTAATGCTACCTCTAAATGCGTAACGCATAAATGCTGCATAATTCATCAAATCAGTGGCGCCAAGGGCGGCACTTCCGCAAAAGAGGTTATTATCTTTGTTATTGTCTTTTCGTGATTCTCCCGAAAGCAACACGGAATTAAAATCAGAAGTCCATTCCCAAACCAACCCATGCAGGTCATAAACACCCCAATAATTTTTGGGATGTTGACCAATCTCGTTTTCATTGGTACGAGGTGCTTCATACCAAGCTAAAATTTCCTCATTAAAGGACTTTTTGATGCGCGCATCTTTTACTGTTTCATCCGCCATGGCGGCATATTCCCATTCATCCATAGTGGGTAGTCGCTTGCCTTGACATTCGCAATAGGCCTTTGCCGCAAACCAGCTCACATAGGTTACAGCGCTATTCAATTTTTCAGAAGTTTTCAGTTCTGTATCATTTGCCCAGTTACCTAAATAAGAACCATCTGCAAATATTTTTTTGACCTTTGATTTTTGCCATTGTGGATACTTTTTTACAAAATCCACATAATCTTTGTTGGTCACGGGATACATATCCAAATCAAAATCCCTGACCTCCACCACCGTAGAATCTCTTCCATAGAGAGGTATGTAGCGGGAGCCTTTAATACGCACCATACCTTCAGACTGCCCGTAAATGTATATGTGGAAAGACATTAAAACGAAGAACATTATGAAGGATTTGGTACGCATTTCACTGAATTTTAAAGGTTATTAATTTTTGATGATTCACTTATTTTTTATCTTTTACTTTCTTTACCATTTCTGGAGTCACCACTGTTTTATTGTTTCCCCAACTGTTATAGACATAGGTCAACACATTGGCAATTTCTTCCTGTGAGATCATTTGTTTGGTCATAACACTATTGTATTTAGCTCCATTAACAGTAATCTCTCCTGTTTTTCCATGAAGAACAATATCAATCGCTCTATTAACATCAGCATTTAAATAATCTGATTTTGCAAGAGGTGGAAAGGCGTTTGGAATGCCTTGACCTTCAGCTTGATGACAAGCAATACAGGTCTGACCGTAAATTTGTTTTCCAAACTCTAATTGTTCAGCTAGCGATTTTGCTGGTATTTCCGATTCTTTTATTTCATTTGTAGTAGGCATGGACTGTATTCCAGGACCTTCAGGTAAATAAATGTTATCCATCAATTCTCCAGAGTAGATTTTTTTATCCTTTTCACCTTCCACTTTTAACATACCCAAGGCACCTTTATTGAAAGCCCTAAAAATGGAATGGTCTACCAGAATGAAAGTACCAGGAACGTCAACTTTAAATTCTACGATTGCGGCTCCTCCTGCTGGGATAAGAGTAGTTTGTACATTTTCATTGATAACATCGCCCCCTTCAACATGAACTTTATCAAAAATCTCTCCAATGACATGAAAAGAGGATACTAAACCTGGTCCACCATTTCCCACAAACAAACGGACAGTTTCTCCTACTTTGGCAGTTAAAGCATTATCCCCGGTGAGAGCATTCACGTTACCATTAAAAACTACATAATCTGCTTTTTCATCAACAGCTTTTTGCATATCAAAAGGTTGTAAACCACGCTCACCATTAGCACCTTTGGTGTAAAAATCTCCTTGCATCACATAATATTCTTTATCTACTGGAGGCAATCCGCCATCTGGTTCTACTAAAATTAGACCATACATACCATTCGCAATATGCATCCCTACAGGTGCGGTAGCACAATGGTAAACATATAACCCAGGGTTCAATACCTTAAAAGAAAATATTTTCTCATGGCCTGGAGCAACAAAGGAGGATTCTGCACCTCCGCCAGGACCATTTACAGCGTGTAAATCAATATTGTGAGGTAATTTGTTGTCTGGATGGTTTTGCAAATGAAATTCCACCTCGTCTCCTACACGAGTTCTGATAAAACTTCCCGGGACCGAACCTCCAAATGTCCAATATACATAACGTACACCATCGGTAATTTCTCCTTCTTGTTCTTTGATTTCCATTTTAACAATGAGCTTCTTTGCTTTTCTCTTGCCTATTGGTGTTGGAACGTATGGAGGAGAAGTCAATTCAGCATTCATTTCCCTGTTTACAGGAATTTCTTCAGCAGAAGCATATTCCTTTTTTTCGTTGTTAAAGCAGCTGAACATAGTCAACAAAATCAGTAACAAAGTCATTTTTGATAAGTGTGTCGATTTCATGATTTTAAGTTTAATGATTCAAAGTTAGCAACTACAAACAATAGAAAATATGACTAAAATCATAATTAGGATAATTTTATCTTAATTGAGATTTGAAACGATATTTTTGCTAATATTAAAAACAATAGGTTGTGGAATTTAAAAAATATCTCTAGACCGTCATAGAAAACAAACGCGTTTCAGGTTGATGGCGTTGAAGCAGCATATCAAAAGCCATGCATACATTTCTCACAAATGGTTTCCCTTTTTCGGTGATTTTTATATCTTTCAATCCAAGGTTTACCAGCCCATCTTCAGCCATCTCTTTCAGGTTTTCCATAATTTCGGACATTCGCTCAAATTCGGAAGGTTTCCATGTAGTTCCAAATCGACACATAAGATTAAGAATGTGTTTTCTGATGGATAAATCTTCACTATTTAAGATATGTCCTCTGAATACAGGGATGATACCCTCCTTTAGTAAATGATAATACTCTTCTATATTCTTAACATTTTGTGCAAAACCATACCAACTGTCACTTATGGCAGAAACACCGAGCCCTATCATCGATTGACTTTTTTTGGCGGTATAACCCATAAAATTGCGGTGCAATGTTCCATCAACCATCGAACGAAAGAGGGAATCAGTAGATAAGGAAAAATGGTCCATTCCAATTTCATGATAACCTGCATTCGTTAGAAGTTCCTTGCCCAGTTCGTATTGATGTCGCTTTTCTTCTCCCGATGGCAGGTCCTCATCTTTAAATCCACGTTGCCCGTTGCCTTTCATCCAAGGAACATGAGCATAACTATAAAAAGCAAGTCTGTCCGGTTTGAGTAATTGTGTATTTTGTACCGTAGTGATAATATGCTCAACAGTTTGAAAAGGCAATCCAAATATGATGTCATGGCCAATGGAGGTGTAGCCAATACGGCGAGCTTCCTCTGTTACCCATTTGACCTTCTCGAAAGGTTGAATTCGGTGAATGGCTCTCTGGACGGTTTCATTGTAATCCTGCACTCCAAAACTCACACGTCTAAACCCTAAATCATATAAGGTTTGAAGATGTTCAGTACTCGTATTGTTGGGATGGCCCTCAAAGCTGAATTCGTAACCAACAGCAAGATTGGATTTATTTAAAATACCATTGATAAGTTGCTTCAAATGCTCGGGAGAAAAAAATGTGGGCGTACCACCACCTAAATGCAGTTCTTTTATTTTAGGCTTTCTATCAAATAAATTACAATACAATTGCCATTCCTTGAGTACCGCATCTATATACGGCATCTCAACTTCATGGCGCTTTGTTATGCGCTTATGGCATCCACAAAAAGTACATAGACTTTCACAAAAGGGCAAATGGATATAAAGACTCACCCCTTCCTTTGAATTGCTCTCATTGAAAGAATCAATAAGTGAAGCTTTCCATTTTTTTAATGAAAATGTATCATTGTTCCAGTAAGGCACGGTAGGATAACTAGTGTATCGAGGCCCAGGAACATTATATTTTTGGATTAATTGTGATGCGATTGTTGTTTTCATATTTCAAAAGTATCCTTTCTGATATTTAAAAAATATGATTTATGTCATATGGGCTTTGGGTTTAGAAGGAATGTTAATTCAAAAAAAAGTACTATTTTCGGTTTTATCTGGTATAATCAAAATTGGTACGCTAGGATGGAACACAAGTTTTTTGATGATGGGTTCATTGAACAGCGCTTCTACTAAACTATGGTTGTACTTAACCATCACTAACATATCTATGTGCAGTTCTTCTATAAACTCTTCAATTGCTTTACTTTTTTTAGATGGACTTGGCAAAGTATAAAAACAGTGCCGATATTGATTTAAATAAGTACCCAACATGGTCATGTTATAGTTTTGTATATCGTTCAATTTCAATTTGGGGTTGACATGCAATATGTTAATGGTGGCATTCTGTAAATCCACAATGGCCTTTAATGGCTGCAATTCTGCTTCACAATAAAATCGGTTATAATCTGTTGAAAAAAGGATGTTGCTTGGTGCTTTATATTGAAATTGTGTGGGAACAACAATCATTGGACATTTTAATTGTTTGAAAACTTGAACGGTATTGGAGCCAAACAAAAATTCTTCGGCCCCAGTTGCTCCCTTGGTACCCATGACAATAAAGTCAATCATACGTTCCGTAAGAAGCTGGGAAATCCCATTGACCAAAGAATCAAATCTGGCCACTGTTTCAAATGTGTGATTCGTACATGGATGCAATTGTTCAAGGATTCGCTTTTTTAGAGATTCCAAATTTTTCACTGCTGTATCCCTTATGGTATCTCCCAATCCATATTGTGCTGGATTTATCAAAACATACTCCACATGATAAATTAAAGGTGTATAGCTATGAAAAAGATGAAACGTACATTCCTCATTCTGAAAAAGGTGCACGGCATAAGCAGTGGCATTCCAAGAATTTTCTGAAAAATCGGTGGGTATAAGAATGTGTTTCATTTTTACTTATCGGTTATCGAGAGATGTTTTGCATCGCAAGCAAAGGAATCTTCAAATTCAAACTTACTTTATCCAATGTAGATGGGAAGAGCATGTCCTCTAAAAATGAATGTTGTGTATTCACCATCACAAGCCAATCAATGGAATGTTCTTCAATATATCTTTCGATACAATCCGCCACTTTTTTGTCATTTAGAACATGAAAATTAACTTCGTTTTTATAAAGTGTTTCTTTTATAAAAAGCTGATTGTCTTCCTGTTTTATAGAAAGATGTTCGTTTTTGGTAACATAAATAACGTCTATAATGCTCCTGTAAGAGGATACTAAATCAGATAGCAATTTCAATTCACGACGTTTGTAAGGAATCAAATAATCCGTAGCAAACAGAATATGTTTGGGCCTCGTGTCGGTATAGTTTGAAGGGATGGCCAAGACTGGGCATAAAACATATTTTAGAACCTGAAAGGTGTTACTGCCGAATACCACGTTCCTATTGTCTGATTTACCTTTGGTTCCCATTACAATTAAATCAATATTTCTACTGTTTGCAACGGTGTTGGCAGCTTCTACCAAGGTGGTGTTTGACGTATGGGCAGTGTAGGTAAACCTTGGATTGGGTGAGATACTCTTAACCTCCATCATCAGATTTTCCATATGTATTTCAGCCTGCAATTTTACAGTTGCCAATACCTCATCGTACACTTCCCTAGAGACCAAATCATCATGGTCATAAAACTCATTCTGATAGCAATGTAGGAATGTGAATTCCGTTTGTTGATGTTTGAAGAATTCCAAAGCATAACGAATGGCGTTCATCGCATTATCAGAGAAATCCGTAGGTAGTAAAATAGACAACATCACTTTTGATTTAAAAGGTATCAGATAAAATTAATAGGATGATTAATAAGAAACTATGATAAATGTCAGATATAGAACGTGCTTGATAATAACACTTTTAAACCTCCAAGAACTGATGGATATCATAATTTAAAAGATTGGTTTTAAGTAACTTTGATAAGAAACCAAAGTTTTAATAATTACAACTATTATGAAGGATAATTTTAATGGCATAATTACTTCGCATCCTCTAGTTCTGGTTGATTTTTTTGCAGATTGGTGTGGGCCTTGCCAAGCGATGTCTCCCATTTTGAAAGATGTAAAACAGACAATGGGAGCTGATTTAAGAATTATAAAAATCAATGTTGATAAAAATCAATCTTTGGCTTCAAAATACCAAGTAAAAGGTATTCCCACTTTATTGTTGTTCAAAAATGGCAAGCAAGTGTGGAGACAGTCCGGTGTGGTTCAAAAAGACGAAATAATAAGACAAATTCAATAAACATTCATTTTAAAAATGCAACGATGTTCAAAAATTTAGAAACCGATGAAATCAAATTCATCTTACAGAACAATTACATAGGTCATTTGGGCTATGTCTATCATGATAAACCTTTCGTAATACCTATCACTTATTTCTATGATGAAGAGTTGAAAGCAATTATCTGTTATTCTGGTGAAGGCCATAAAATGAGCGCCATGAGAAAGAACAATGCAGTATGTCTTCAAATCAATGAAATTGATTCTGTCAATCGCTGGAAATCAGTTCTGGTACATGGCAATTTTGAAGTGCATTTTGGAAGTGATGCAAAAGCCTATCTCCATCGATTTTCTATTGGCGTTAAGGATGTCATTACGGAAAAAGAACATAAGAGGCCTGGGTTCATTAGTGAATTCTCTAGCAAAATTTACAATGAGGACATCCCCATAGTGTTCTTGATAAAAATTGAAGAAATGACTGGTAAAAAAAGAGATTTTTAAATCATACAAAATGTTACGACTGGTATTTGCCATAATGATGGTTCTTCATGGTGTGATACATGCAATGGGGTTTTTCCAAGCATTCAAGTATTCCAGTCTAACTCAATTGCCAATTAATATTTCCAAACCTATAGGTCTACTATGGCTTCTCGCGTCCATGTTATGTATAACCGTTACATTGCTGTATCTCAATAAAAAGGAATGGTGGTGGTATTTGGGAATTTTGGCCGCGCTTTTGTCTCAAACTTTAATAATAATATATTGGAAAGAAGCTAAATTTGGTACTCTGCCAAATGTTATACTTTTAATAGTGGCTTTAGCTTCGTTTGCCAACCAACAATTCCATAAAAAGGTGGCTGTAGAATCAAAATACATTTTACAGTCAGTAACTTACACACCACACGTTTTAAAACGCCAGGATATAGAATATTTGCCAGATATAGTTCAGAAATGGCTGGAAGCGTCAAATGTTATAGNNTTTTATGGAATGAAATTAGTTGGGCGTGATAAATTACAGGATGGTGAATCGGAAATGCTCATAAAATTCGCCTCCTTGGTGCCAGTCGTAGATGAAGGCCATGACTCAAAAATAAATTCAGGGGCTATGGTGAGATTCCTTGCAGAAATTTGCTGGTACCCTTCAGCAGCAATTAATGAGTATATCGTGTGGGAAGCGCTGGATTCCAGTTCCGCAAAGGCGACCTTAACTTTGGGTGGCATTTCAGTTTCAGGGATATTCCACTTTAATGATAATGGTTCATTGAAGTATTTTGTGGCCAATCGGTATTATGGAGGTTCGGACAGTTCTGAATTGGAAGAATGGATGGTCACGATTGATGACTATAAATTTTTCAAGGACATTTGTATCCCGTATAAAAGTCATGTTACATGGAGACTACCTTCGGGTGATTTCGATTGGCTAAAACTTGAAATCACAGATTTGGAATTTAATAATGGTCAACTTTACTAAATATTGCCAGACAGAATGGAGCAACAAAAATTACTTTTTATAAAAATAGTCCATACCATTGTGTGGCTTTGCTTTAATATCATAATTTTCTATATACTCTATGCATCTATAACCAACAAAATAGATAAATGGGTTTGGTGGGGAATTGGCTTGGTTGTGCTGGAGGGTATTGTGCTATTGATATTCAAAAGCTTTTGCCCATTGACTATTCTTGCTAGAAGGTACTCCAATTCTACAAAAGCAAATTTTGACATCTTTCTACCTAATTGGCTGGCAAAATATAATAAACTCATTTACACATCCATCTTTGGCATTGCAGTGATTATATTAATTTTTCGTTTGATTTAAATAATAGTCACTTCCCAATTTCTCACGCATAAGTATAAACGTAAGGATACTGTAAAACTTCAATTTCCAAATTCAGTAAACTAGATTTTTTACCACTAAATACTAGTATCTACTTATGATTTAGTTGAGTGTGCAACGCAAAAGAACCTGTTATTTTCTAACATGATATATATCATTTTTTAAACTCTAGTTGTACCTGACCTTTGTACCATAATATTAATATATAGAGTCATGAGTACAATTAAAATGAATGCCAAACCCTTATTGAGCCTTGCATTTTTGCTCACTTTTTTCAACGTTCAACTGTATTCCCAAGAATTCTCACTAAACAATGAAACTTCACAGCTCATTGTTTCAGGAACGTCAAGCTTACATGATTGGCACGTGGATGCCGAAAAGCAAAAAGGAACAATTGTGTTGGACCTTTCAAATGAATCAATAGTGCAGAAACTCAATGTGCAAATCACTGCGGAAGGTCTTAAGAGTGGAAAGAATGGTATGGACAAAAACACCTACAAAGCCTTAAAAACCGACCAGCACAAATATATTTCGTTTCAGCTGGCTGAAATTAAGGAAGCCGTATCCCAAGGCAATGGCAGCTACAAAATAAAGTCTACGGGAAGCCTCACCGTAGCAGGAGTCTCAAAAAAAATAAATCTAGACTTCAGCCTTCAGGTAACTTCTAATAAAGTGACTTTGAACGGTGAAAAATCTATCAAAATGACCGACTTCGGTATAGACCCACCAAAAGCACTTTTGGGAACCATTACCACCGGCGATGAAATAACAATAAAATTCAATTCAGTTCTAACTAATTAAAACAACCTTAAATCAATAAAAAAAATGAAAACAATGTCTAAAAATTCACTAATGGCCGTGTTGCTTCTTGTCGGAGTTACAGTATATGCCCAAAAAAACAATAGAAGTCTGGACAATTACCGAGAGCCTGATAAAAATGGCCTCAATGTATTTGAGTCTCCAAAAGACACCGTCTCCACTTTTGAGAATGTCAAAGTCAGAATCGGGGGTTCATCTACCTTGCAATTTCAGGCCTTGGACCACGAAAATTCAGGGGCTGTAGCACTAAAGGATATTGGGTATAACTTTAATTTGGCAACGGCGAATCTCGATTTGGATGTAGCCTTATATGATGGCGTCAGAATGCATTTACGTACCTATTTATCTTCACGTCACCATCCAGAACCATATGTTAAGGGAGGTTATTTCCAAATTGACAAACTTAATTTTATTAAAGAAGGTTTCATGGAAGATGTGATGAAATATACCACCATCAAAGTGGGGCATATGGAAAACAATTACGGAGATGCTCATTTTAGAAGAACGGACAATGCTCAAGCTATTTACAATCCATTTGTAGGAAACTTAATTATGGACGCATTCACTACCGAAGTCGGTGCTGAAGTGTACTATAGACGTAATGGCTTCATTGGAATGATTGGTTTTACAAATGGAAAACTGAACCAAGCGGTAGACAACCCCGACACTGGCGGTGCTTCATTGTTGGCTAAATTGGGTTACGACAAACAGTTTAATGATGATTTCAGATTTAGATTCACAGGTTCTCTGTACAATACGGGCCAAGTTGCCAACTCATACTTGTATAGTGCAGACAGATCTGGTTCTAGATATTATTTGGTGTTGGAAAATACCGAAGCCACCACCTCTTCTGCATTTAGGTCTGGTCGATACAATCCAAACTTACGAAATAAAATTACAGCCATGATGTTCAACCCATTTATCAAATACAAAGGCTTGGAGTTTTTTGGAACTTTTGAAACAGCTAAAGGAAAAGGCGATGCAGAAACTGAAGAGAGGACTGCAAAACAATATGCTGGTGAATTGATTTACAGGTTCGGTAATACTGAAAACTTTTATTTGGGTGGTCGTTATAATTTGGTGGATGCTGAAGACCAAAGTGGTGATGATATAGATATTACCAGGTTTCAACTCGGTGCAGGTTGGTTCATGACTAAAAACATTCTGTTAAAAGCAGAATATGTCAACCAAAAATATGATGGATATAGTGCTGGCAGCATTTTTGAGGATGGTAAATTTCATGGACTGATGGCTGAAGCAGTGATAAGTTTCTAACTAATTGAGTTAGTGTTAACCAGCGGCAAACCTCATTTGTTTAGGACTTTTCTAAATACAATGGGGTTTGTTTTTTAAAATATTTGGAGAGTTCAACAAACGTTTAATTAAATCACCATATCATGAAAAGGTTAATTCTTATGTTGCCATGTATACTTTTGGTTTCCTTCTCTTACATGGATGCAGTGAAGAACAATAAAGACATACTCATCACTTCACAGAGCCAACTTCAAATCAACGGTACAAGCAATGTAACAGATTTTAAGTGTGGGTATAATATTAAAAACCTTAACGAGCCCATACGCATCCATTATGAAAAAGCCGATAATCTCATCAGGTTTGAAAAGTCAGAGTTAATTCTGGAGAATAATGAATTTGATTGTGGAGGCAAGGGTATCAATAAGGATTTCCATGGGTTGCTAAAATCGGAAACATATCCTACCATCATTCTGAAACTAAAGGAAATAAAGTTGAACCCCAAAAAAAAGAATAAGGCAGATGCACTCATCGAAATTGAAATTGCTGGTACTTCACAATCGTATCTTATGCAAACAGAATTTTCCAATGAAACTTATTGGTTAATTTCTGGCCAATTGAATTTAAACATTCAGGATTTCGACCTAAAGGCTCCAAAGAAGATGCTTGGTCTCATTGTGGTATCAGAAGATATAGAGATAGTTTTTAAATTGGTAGTAAGAGAATGTTAATGTGGGATGCAACTTAACGCATCTTGATTGTTGTTGTAAAAAGTCCAATGTGTGTCAAAACATATTTGGACTTTTTTATTGGATATAGGGTTTGAAAAAAGAAAGGAATGAATTCAATCCATTCCATTCCTTTCTACAAATGATGATATAATATCTCTAATGAATAGCTAGAAAACTTTTCCAAAGCGTTGAAATGCAGCTTCTTCTAGCATTGGACGGGCATCCGGATGAGAAATGTCAATCAATGCCTTGGCACGCTGCTTTAGGTTTTTGCCAAACAAATCCACAATTCCATATTCCGTAACTACAAAATGCACATGGGCCCTGGTAGTGGTTACGCCAGCACCTTCCTTCAAGAACGGCACAATTTTACTCACGCCTTTAGCGGTGCTGGATGGAATGGCGATGATGGCCTTTCCGCCTTCAGACAGGGAAGCGCCTCGGATAAAATCCATTTGACCACCCACACCAGAATATTGATAGGCTCCAATGGTATCAGCACAAACCTGACCTGTCAAATCAATTTCTATGGCACTGTTGATGGCGGTAACTTTAGGATTTCTTCTGATAATCTGGGTATCATTGGTATACGAGGCTGCTTTAAAATGCACCACTGGATTGTCATCAATAAAATCATATAATCGTTGGGAACCCATAGCAAAACAGGTCACTATTTTTCCCTGTTTTACAACTTTATTTTCACCAGTAATAATTCCTTTTTCTACCAGCGGCAAGATACCGTCAGAAAACATCTCTGTATGGATGCCCAATTTTTTATGGTTATATAAATTGCTCAATGCCGCATTCGGGATATTCCCAATGCCCATTTGCAAGGTGGCGCCATCATCAACAAGCGAGGCCACGTATTTACCAATCTGTTCTTCGATGGGTGAAGGAACACCAATGGTGGAGGTATGGATAGGGGTGTCCACTTCAATGGCATAATCTATTTGATTGATGTGGATGATACCATCACCATGGGTTCGTGGTACATTGGGATTAATTTGGGCGATTACAGTTTTTGCCGTTTCAATGGCAGCCAATGTCACGTCTACAGAAGTCCCAAGCGAACAATACCCATGCTTGTCAGGTGTTGAAACCTGTATCAAGGCGACATCCAAAGGCAATATCTGATGCTTGAACAACAAATGCACTTCACTTAAAAAAACGGGGATATAATCCCCATTGATGGCATTGACGGCATCTCTGACGTTCTTGCCTACAAAGCAACTGTTTATTCTGAAGGATTCGTTGTAGGGTGCTTGTGTAAATGCAGCATGCCCTTCTGTGTGCATCTGTAGAATTTCAACATTTTTCAATGCTTTGTAGCGTTCAGATAATTCTGCGATAAGAACGTTCGGAGTCATGGCAGCACCTTGGGTAAACACCCTATCATTGGACTTTACATGAGAAACAGCTTCCTCTTTTGATACGATATGTAATGAACTCATTATGTTATTTATTTTGTCAAGTTATATTTTTTAAAATGGAATGTTACAGTTTGAACGGTTGAACAAATCATTTTAATTATTTTTGTGCAAAAGTAGTTGTAACTTCAAACCTTTAGAATGATATATATCAGTTTTGTAGTAGGGCTTATGAATTACAGATATTTAAAGGAAGAAAAGCCATTGCATATTTCAATTCCTAATTAATACTGACAAATGAACTTATTAACCAACCGTTATTATACAATCCACCTTTAAATGATGTTTACAAAAGAACATGATGTATTCAACATTCTTTTAGGCTCTGTTTCGGAAGGGGTTGTGGTGGTAGATGCAGCCCAAAATATTGTAGAAACCAATGCTTCGGCAAATAAAATGTTTGGGTACAAACGAAATGAACTGATTGGCCAGCATCTCAACATATTGATTCCATCAACTTACCATCATACACATGCGGCTCACTTCAAGGGTTTCATGAAAGAACAGGAGCGCCGCCAAATGGGGCATGGGCGTGATATCTTTGGCAAAAAAAAGGATGGAAGTGTATTTCCGGTCGAAGCAGGACTGAATCCTTTTGAACTGGATGGACAAAATTACGTCATGGCACTGGTCATTGATATTTCAGTGAGAAAGGAGCAAGAACATAAAATCAAGGAACTCAATGCTCAACTGGAACTGAAAATTGAACATCGCACGAAGGAATTGAATGATTCTGTACAGCTTTTAAAATCCCTCAATGAAGAACTGCATCAGGAAAACAAACGTCGTATTGAAGCAGAAAGTAAAACAAATAAAGCCTTAAAACGAGAAAAAGAGCTCAACGAACTCAAAACAAAGTTTCTCTCCTTGGTGTCACACGAATTTAAGACCCCTTTAAGTGGCATTTTGACATCTGCCATGTTGCTCGGTAAATATCAATTGTCGGAACAACAGGAAAAGAGGGATAAGCACATTCGTACCATCACAGAGAAAGTACATTATTTAAACAATATCCTCAATGATTTTCTTTCCTTGGAAAAATTGGAACTGGGCAAGGTAGATTACAAGTTTTCGACCTTCAAGGTAAGTAAAATAGTGAATGAGGTTGTGTATAATGCCAATATGCTTCTAAAAGAAGGTCAGCAGATTAAATATCCCGAACACATTGACGAGCTGTCTCTAATCCAGGACGAGAAAATAGTGGAACTGGCACTCTCCAATCTTATCCATAATGCCATTAAATATTCACCAGAAAATTCAGCAATTGAATTGAAGGTTAATCAAGGAGACATATATACAACATTTAAGGTCACAGATCACGGAATGGGAATTCCTAAAAATGACCAAAAGAACATTTTCAATCGCTATTTCAGGGCAGAAAATGCGTTACTGACGCACGGCACTGGTATAGGTCTTAATATTGTAAAATCGCATCTTGAAAATCTAGGAGGCCATATCTCATTTGAAAGCGAGGAAAACCAAGGTTCAACATTCATCATTTCGATACCAAACCAATTTAAGCCATGAAACGATTATTGCTTATAGAAGACGATGTAATTTTAAGGGAAAATACGGCAGAATTGCTGGAGCTTTCGGATTTTGAGGTCATAACGGCACCCAATGGTAAACTTGGGATTGAGGTAGCTAAAAAACAGCTCCCAGATATTGTGGTCTGTGACATCATGATGCCAGAGGTAGATGGTTATGGAGTTTTGGAAGCACTTTCTAAAGACAGCAACACGCGACATATTCCATTTATCTTTCTTTCGGCTAAAACGGAGCGTAAAGATGTTAGAAAAGGTATGGATATGGGCGCCGACGATTATATAACTAAACCTTTTACTGAAGACGAGCTTGTAAGTGCCATAGATAGCCGTTTGGCAAAAATGGCGATTTTAAAGGAAGAACGTGATAGGCAAAGCCTCGAAAATACCGAGGAAGAACAATTGCGAACCCTCAATGACCTCAAAAATTTTTTTGATGACAATGGTAAGCAATTGACATTCGAAAAAGGAGAAATGATTTATGAAGAAGGGCAGCATAGTAATAATATTTATTTAATAACTAAAGGCGCAGTAAAATGTTACAAATTTGATGAGCAAGGCAAGGAGCTGACAACAGCGCTGCACACCGAAGATGATTTATTTGGATATACCTCCTTCATCCAGAATATTCCCTATCAAGAAACAGCTGTGGCAATAAAAGGAGTTGAAATGGTAGCTATTTCAAAAGAACAATTAAAAGAAGTCCTGAATAAAAATCACGCGGTCACTTTGGAACTCATTCAATTATTGACCGATGATTTGCAAAACATTAAAGACCAGCTTTTGCAAATGGCATACAGTTCGGTACACAAAAAAACAGCGTCTACCATCCTTAAGTTTGCTGAAAAATTGAACCGCCAACCTAACGAACCCATCAAGATTTCTAGAAATGATTTAGCCAGCACTGCTGGCATTGCCACAGAGTCTTTGATTCGTACACTTTCAAGTTTTAAAAAATCTGGTTTGATTGATATTGATGGTCGAACTATTAAGATTTTAAATCTCCAAAAATTAAAGGATATCCAATAAAACTTATCCCAAGAATCTCAAATATGACCATTATCATATTTTAAATTGGTTGCTCATAATAGCTTTGCATTGTTACAAGGGCTATTATGATTAAAAACATTTTACTACCAACAGATTTTTCTGATAATTCATGGAATGCCATTGTGTATGCAATACATTTTTTTGGTAATGTAGATTGTCACTTTTATCTGTTGCATGTAGATAGACCTTATATGCTCAATACCACACCATCCATTTATGGTGTTTCAATGGATGTGTTGAATACAACTTATACAGTGGGTTCAAAGGAACAATTAAAAAAACTGCTGCAACGCATCAAATCACGCTTCCCAAACCGCAATAACCATAGGTTTTTTACTCTTGCAGAATCTGGCGCCTTTGTCGAAACGATTAGGACAGAAGTGGAAGAGCACAAAATAGACATGATAGTTATGGGAACCAAAGGGGCTACCGGTTTAAAAAAACTGCTCATTGGAAGTAATGCTGGGGATGTCATCACAAAAGTGAAATGTACAACACTGATAGTTCCTGAAAATGCCACCTTTGCGCCCGTCACTGAAATAGCATTTCCAACAGATTATTCGCTGTCCTATGAAGTTGGACATTTACAGCCCATTGCTGCCATTATGGACCGTTTTCAGGCAGCTTTGCGCATGTTGCACATCACGAAAAAGTCAGAAAACTTGAGTGTAAACCAACAGAAAAACAAAGAATTATTGGAAGAATTCTTCAGCCAGCAACCCATTAGTTTTCATCAACTAACTAACACTAAAATCGAAGAAGCCATCCAATGTTTTGTGGAGAGTAGGAACATTTCCATGATGGCCATGGTGGCAAAAAACCTTAATTATTTCCAACAGATTCTCTTTCATTCAAAAATCAAGAATATCAGTTACCATACGGACATTCCGTTTTTGGTGATGCATGATAAATAAATTGAAAGGCATTGACCAAAAAAAGCTCTTGGATGATTTATATCATAGTTTTTGTAGACCTCCAACTTTAAATTTGATTATTTGCTAATTAAAAAGAACGATATGAAAACCAATATTTTACTCCCTACAGATTTTTCTAAAAATGCGTGGAACGCCATTCAGTATGCCATCAATTTATATGCAAAAGAAGCTTGTACTTTTTATCTTTTACATTCCTCTTATTTTAAATATGCCCATTCAAGAACTCTCATAACTTCTCATTTTATATCCACATTGCAAAAGCAGGGCAAAGAAGATATGGAAGATTTTATGGTTAAATTAGAGAAAGAAAGTATCAATCCAAATCATGAGTTCAAAACTATTTTAACCACAGAAGATTTAAAAATTGCTATCCGTGATGCCGTTGAAGAATATCAAATTAATATGGTAGTTATGGGAACCAAAGGTGCCAACGAAGCACCCGATATTTTTGCTGGGAGCAACACGGTAGATACAATCCATAATGTAAAAAATTGTCCTGTTTTAATTGTTCCTAATGAGCATGAATATGTCAAACCAAAATTATTGGCATTTCCAACGGATTACAATAGATTTTATAAAGACAAGGAGTTAAGGCCTTTATTGAACATGGCTGATTTGCACAGTTCAAAAATAAAAATCTTTCATATTAATGTGGAGAAAAAATTAACCACTATCCAGAGAAATAACATGAAGGTGCTGGATGATTATTTACTCTTCCATGCCCACAATTTTTATTGGTTACCAAAGAACACTGAAAAAACAAAGGCAATTGAAGCATTTATAAGGGACCTTAATATTGATATGCTCGTGATGGTCAATTATAACCATAGTATTATTGAAAATCTTCTCAATGAACCCGTTATTAAGAAATTGGCCTTTCATCCAAAAATTCCAATTTTGGTGGTTCCAGAATAGATGGATCGCCAATTTATAATAACGATGATTTTATACAGAAAATAAATTATATCACATATACGCTAGGAGGTTGCTTAAATCCTAACCATTTCGATAAGGTTTCGCTGTTAAAAATAGTAAATATATCTCCCAAGATAAGCTGGCAGCTTTTACCAAAAATCAAAATGTTTAACGATTAATGAAAATCTTATGGAAAATTATGATGCAATGATGACGCATCTAAATGTGAGGCTTCAGTTCATTGAGGCCTTAAGTGGTGATACCTTGGAAGGCTTTTCAAAAAGTATTCAAGAATGCCAAGACACTTTAAAACAGATTAGAAATCTCAAAAACGCAAGGCCCATAAATGGTCAGCTAGAAGAAATTGAATTCTACAAAAAAATCAAGGTCCCCACCTTGAGCAAACTCTTGTATTTTGTGAAAATGTATAATATCGAAGTCAAAAGACCTTATGGTTCTAACAAGACACTGATGCGGTATTACAAAAGGGAAATTGCCAACTTGCAGACATACCTAAATGAGAACCATCAATTCTATAGGTATTATCGTTCAGGGAGCACCCATTTGGATAATTTGTACTTCACCCAGAATAACTCTGATTTAAAGCTCTATCCAGAGTCTGTGTTGTATTATGCTGAAAGCGAATTCTCTACAAGTCATGATGCTATTTTGGCAATGCTAATAGCAAATGAAAATGTCATCTTCCAACTTCAAACAGAAATTGAAACTTTAAAAGGGAACAGGGAAAACCAGACAAAAGATCGAGTAAAACAGCTGCAATGGCAGGCTAATAAAAATGATTTGGTAGAACTAATTTATGCACTTCATGCTACAGGTGCAATTGGCCCGAGCACAATATCATTAAAAAATCTTACGTATGCCTTCGCAGATTTGTTCAATGTGGAATTGGGTAATATATCTCGAACATTTTTGGAATTGATAGGACGCTCTAATCAGACGAAGTTTATGGACAGTTTAAAATGTAATTTACAATCCAAAATGCAAAAAGTGGATGAAAAAAGAGTAAATTGATATGGTAAAAATGTTAAATGCACAAAAAAGTAGAAAAAAAATCAATTTTTTTCTACTTTTTTTTATGTGTATTTAGGTTGTTTTAGTGAAATCATTGCAAAAAGTAGATAAAACTATAGAAAAGTATAGACTCGTTCAGAAAAAAGAACCCAATAATTTCTTAATAATTTCTCATATAAAATATACTCTGTATTGGTTTTCAGACTCAATTCCAATTAACAATTTCTAAACACTTGTAAATCCTTAATTTATAATAAAAGGAAAGGTTGACTACAAAAAATAGTCTGCCCCAACCTATACCCAACTTCGGTATTTTATTTCATAGTTAATATTGGTTAATAATAGATACAAAAAAGTATAAGAGAGGTTATAAAAATTCACATACCTGTGAATTTGTTTCATTTAACAACTATCCAAATAACATCAAATTTTATGACCTTCAATTTTCCACAATTTGGTACTGCTTGTGAATAATTTAAATCAAACAACTTCAAATTTGCCCAACGAAAGTCAAATCGCTAGATTCATGAGCTCC
>DINI01000016.1 GCA_002426755.1 Flavobacteriaceae bacterium UBA5544 | reverse complement strand
CTTGGATGAGATTTGAGGATTCATAAGGGAATATAGTTGATAGTTGTAAAACGATTCTAAAACCAGACAAAGGAGCTTGTTGTATTTATTTTTACCAACAGAACAGGTTCTGGTCCTTCAATTCAAAAAACAATTGCTGACAACGTCTTAATACTTTGCACACCAATTGCATCTACAAATTCGTATATTTGTCAAACTTTATGAAAATATTCGTTTCCATATCAATGTCATTTCTGTTCCTTTTTCAAGGAATAGCGGCCAATATGGAAGTTTGTGAGCAGATTGAAGAAATATCACATTTTATCACTCATTACCAAGACCACAAACAAAATGAAGGATATTCTTTTTTTGAATATGTTTATGAAGATTATATAAATGATGATGGAAAACCTGACGACCATCATCAGGATTCAGACCACGATAACGAGCCTTTGCACACGAGCCATCAATGTTGCCAACATTTTGTCTTCTTTACACCTTTTCAGCCAACGTTAATCAATGAAGTTTCTTATGAGGCTCAAAATCAATTTAACTACTATACTTTCCAATTGAATTCCAGATATCTGGAATCCCTTTTTCAACCCCCACGAGTTTAATGAATACCTGCAAAAAGCAGGTCTTATAAATTAGTGTTGCCATTTCTCTAATGGTCAGCTTCATACTTTTTATAATTCATTAAACTTTTTCTATGATTAACAAAATCATTTCATTTTCCATTAATAACAAGTTTATTATTGGATTATTCATTGTGGCACTTGTAGGCACAGGGATTTGGTCTATGGCCACTATAAATCTGGGTTCTGTACCCGATATTACCAACAACCAAGTACAGGTAATTACCACTGCCCCCAATTTGGGAACGGAAGATATTGAGCAGTTTGTTACCTACCCTGTAGAATTGGCAATGGCCAATCTTCCAGATGTCATTGAACTGCGTTCGGTATCACGTTTTGGTCTTTCCGTGGTAACCATTGTCTTTAAGGATGAAGCTGGAACATATTTGCCACGGCAATTAGTTCAGGAAAAGCTTGCCGAGGTAAACGAGGAGATACCCGAAGGCTTCGGAAAACCCTTTATGGCACCCATTACTACAGGTCTGGGCGAAATATTTCAATACACCTTAAAAGTAAAAGATGGGTACGAAGATAAATATGATGCAATGGAGCTTCGTACCATCCAAGATTGGATTGTAAAGCGACAGATGGCATTAGTACCTGGAGTTGTAGAGGTCAACGCGTTTGGAGGTTTTGTAAAGCAGTACGAAGTCGCTTTAAATCCTGATAAACTTAAAAGTTTTGGCATTACAATGAACCAAGTCTTTGAGGCTTTAAAAATGAACAATGCCAACACAGGCGGTGCATATATAGAAAAAAACCACCAAGCCAATTTTATCCGTGGCGAAGGCTTGGCACGAAGTATTGAGGACTTGGAAAATACCGTTGTAACCTCACAAAATGGAAGTCCGGTTTTGGTAAGGGATGTCGCAGAAAAAGTGGGCTACGGAAGCCAAGTACGTTACGGTGCATTTACCCAAGACGGTCACGAATCAGTAGGTGGTCAAATCTTGATGCTGAAAGGACAAAGTCCCGGAAATGTTGTTGAAAATGTTGAAATTCGTATTAAGGAAATTCAAAAGTCCCTGCCCGAAGGTGTCTATATCGAGCCATTTTTAAGCAGAAGTGACCTCATTGACCGAACCACAAGCACGGTCGAGAAAAACTTAATTGAAGGTTCACTGATTGTGATTTTTGTTTTGGTGCTATTATTAGGAAGCTTCCGTGGCGGATTAATTACAGCTTCGGTAATCCCTTTATCCCTTCTCTTCGCATTTATTTTAATGAAACAATTTGGCGTATGGGCAAATTTAATGTCCTTGGGTGCAATCGACTTTGGAATNNGAAGGAATGGTGTTCCATATCCATCAACGGATGAAAAAAACCACAACTGCCATAGGTCAGGCGGAAATGGATGAAATTGCCTATGAATCTGCAAGTACGATGATGAATTCGGCATTTTTCGGACAGCTTATTATTCTTATCGTCTTTACACCGATTCTCTTTTTGACTGGCGTGGAAGGCAAAATGTTTCGTCCAATGGCTTTTACCTTCGGTTTTGCAGTTTTAGGAGCGATTATCCTTTGTCTTACGTATGTGCCAATGATTTCGACGATGTTCCTAAAGCCTGCAAAAAACCAAAACGGTTGGTTTGCAAAATTTGAAAATAGAATTGATAGGTTCAGCGATAGAATAATGTCAGGTTTGAACAGAGCGTATGTGCCATTGCTCAATTTTGCACTTCGTTTTAAGACTGTTGTCGTTATAGGCGCAGTTACCCTGCTATTAATTGCGGGATTTATCTTCAGCAATATGGGTGGCGAATTTATACCAAAATTTGATGAAGGCGATATAGCATTTCAAGCGTTAATTAAACCCGGCAGCAGTCTTACAGAGTCCATCGAAGCTTCAAAAAAACTTCAAAATTTAATCAATGAATTTCCAGAGGTAAAAACGGTAGTTTCAAGGATTGGTGTGGCTGAAATACCAACAGACCCGATGCCTATGGACATTGCGGATAGCTACATTATACTTGAAAAGAATAAAAGCAAATGGACTTCCGCCGATAGTAAAGAAGAACTCATAGAAAAAATACAGGAAAAAATTTCAGTTGTTCCCGGTGTAAATTTCGTGTTTACCCAACCCGTAGAACTTCGTTTTAATGAATTGCTTACAGGGGTTCGTGAGGACGTGGCAATCAAATTGTACGGAGAGGATTTGGAAGTGTTGGCAGACAAGGTACAGGAAATCGCTGCGGTCATTAGAACCGTACCCGGAGCGGCTGACCTTAATGTGGAAGCTACAAGCGGTTTACCTCAAATGACGGTGGAATACAATCGCGCAAAAATGGCCCAATATGGTGTAACAGTTGACAAGCTGAACGATTATGTAAGTGCCGCATTTGCGGGCGAAAAGGCAAGCGTCATTTTTGAAGGCGAAAAAAGGTTCGATGTGGTCATTCGGTTAGCAAAAGAATTTAGACAGGACATTAACAGCCTTAAAAACCTGTACATCGATTTGCCAAGTGGCGCACAAGTACCGCTTAACCAAGTGGCAGACATCAGTTATAAATCTGGTCCGATGCAAATTTCAAGGGATAACACGTCTCGTCGCATTTCGGTTGGCGTCAATGTCCGTGGGCGGGATGTCAAAACTATGGTCGAGGAAATTCAGCAGAAACTTGAAAAGGAAGTAGAATTGCCAGCAGGCTATTACGTAACCTATGGCGGCTCATTTGAGAATTTACAAAGGGCAACTGACCGTTTAATGATTGTAGTTCCCATTGCACTTGCCCTGATTTTTATATTGCTCTACTTCGCATTGAGCTCATTTTCGCAATCACTAATGATTTATATGGCAGTGCCTTTGGCCGCTATTGGTGGTGTATTTGCGCTTTGGATTAGGGGAATGCCATTCAGTATTTCGGCAGGCGTTGGTTTTATTGTGCTGTTCGGAGTTGCGGTTTTAAACGGACTTGTACTTATAAACAAATTTAATGAATTAAAAGAAAGTGGAATGACTAATTTAAAAGACAGAATTTACGAAGCTACCCACGAGCGTTTACGTCCAATTTTGCTGACGGCAACCGCAGCCATTATGGGCTTTATCCCGATGGCGGTTTCTACCTCGGGTGGTGCAGAAGTACAACGACCTTTGGCAACAGTGGTTATTGGTGGTTTGATTACGGCAACTTTTTTGACCCTTGTTGTGATTCCAGTATTGTACTATTGGCTGGAATCCCGAAAAGAAAAGAAAGAAAATGGTGGGGACGTAAGCTATATCAACAAAACAACAACAGTAGTTACCATATTGTTACTATTGGGCGGTGTAATTTCATCAGGTAGTGCTTTTGCACAGGATAAAAACATCGGAGATGAAACCCCTGTTACCATCACTTTGGATGATGCTATTGAAATGGCTAAACATAATTACCCATCCCTTAAAGAGAGCCAAGCTTTTATACAACGGGAGCAGGCAATGAAAGGCACCAGTTTTGACCTTGGCAGCACCCAAGTTTTTACTGGAAAGGAAGAATACGGAAATAATCTTCCGGGAATTCAAACAACCATCGGCGTACAGCAGGGAAATATTGATTTGCTTTCTGGTTTTTCAAAATCAAAGTTTTATAAAGAACGCATTGCTCTGGGCGAAAAATTCTATGTGCTAAATGAACAGCAATTGGTAAAAAATGTAATGCAGGCTTATGACCAGATAAACTATTACAAGGCACAATTGCATTTTGCGGAACAATTGGACAGTGTGTACGTCAATTTTAAAACGGCCGCACAATTGAGATACGATACGGGAGAAACGGGCAAATTGGAATTTATCGCTGCATCTTCCGAATACCAACAGATTCAAGTATTAAAACAACAGGCTTATGACGATATAGAGATTGCCAAGCGGGCTCTAAAACAATATTTGGGTATGGACAAAGCCATTGAGACTTCAACCGTTCCCTATGAACCGATGGAATTTATGACGGTGCTGGATTCTGTTTCAGTGGCGAACAATCCAATGTTACAATATTCCCAACAAAATGCCGAAGTGAGCAAAGCTAATGTAAGCGTTGAGAAATCGGAGTTTTTTCCCAAATTCAGTTTTTCCTATGGAAGACAGGTGGTGGACGATGTTTCCGGTTTCAATACCTATCAGGCAGGTATCAATATTCCACTTTGGTTTTTTCCGCAGAAAGCAAGGGTAAAGGCGGCCAAGGCAGATGCACTGGTAGCAGAAAGCCAATATTTGGAGCAAAAGGCAACTACCGAAAGCAAAGTTTCGCAACTGCTCAAATCCCTTGAAAAAACACAGAAGACATTGCGATATTATGAAGAAGGTGCATTGCTATTGGCAGAAGAACAGATAGCCACGGCACAATTGGCATCCAAGGAAGGCGAAATAGAATATATAAACTATATCACTATTCTCAACAGTGCCATCAAGATAAAGCAAAATCATTTGCAATACATCAACCAATATAACCAACAGGCCATTGAGGTACAATACCAATTGGGCAATCTATAATTAAAAATTCATCAAATTATGAAACACATAAAAATTTTCAGTTCAATAATGGCCATACTCTTATTGATGGCTTGCAATAATAAACCCGATAGCGAATCGGGTCACAGCGATGAACAAACCGCTGAACTTTCCGATGGCGAAGAAACAGGACACAAAGAGGAAGAAGGTGTAGTGGAAATTACCCAAGCACAAGCGGAAACGGTTGGACTCGAAATGAAACCTTTGGAACAAAAAAACTTGGGCAACACCATAAAAGTTACAGGACAGTTGGAGTTGTTTCCACAGGATAGAGCGAACATCAGTCCTTTTGTTGGTGGTAATGTCCGTTCCATCAATGTCATTGAGGGCGACAAAGTGAACAGAGGTCAGGTATTGGCTTATTTGGAGCATCCAGATATTATTACAATGCAACAGGAATTTCAGGAAAAGAACGATGAACTGGTCTTTTTGGAACAGGATTTTGAGCGTAAAAAAATCCTTTACGAGAAGGGTGTCTCATCAGGAAAGGAATTTCAACTGGCACAGTCCAAATTTCGTTCTACTATGTCCAGTGTCAATGGATTGCGTTCAAAATTGAAACTTTTGGGTATTAATACGGGCAAGGTTTTGGAAGGTCAAATATATTCGGCAGTNNAATACAGAAATCCACGCCGACTTTAAGGTTTATGAAAAGGACATTCATAAAGTCAAGGAAGGACAGGAAATATATTTTACAGTGGCATCCAAACCAGATGAACTTTTAAAGGCAAAAATACACGCCATTGGTAAAACTTTTGAAACAGACCCAAAAGCATTGCACGTCCACGCAGACGTACACAATGAGGATAAAGAACTGCTTCCCGGAATGTATGTGGAAGGTAGGATTGCACAGGATGAAAAAATGGTCTATGCAGTACCCGAAGAAGCTATCATCAAGGACGGCGAACAATCTTTTATTTTTATTTTGGATGAAGATGGCGAAAAAGAAAAGAACAAAATGAAGTTTAAAATGATTCCAATAAGCACAGGAATTACAGATTTGGGTTTTGTTGAAATAAATCTACCAGCCGATATGCCAAAAGAAGCTAAAGTGGTTACCAAGGGAGCATACACGCTATCGTCCGAAATGGTAAAAGGCGAACTGGAACACGACCATTAAAAAATTTGTAATTGTTGAACAAAATAATATTCAGATGAAAGAGATAAAAGCTTATGTTAAGCCGAACAGAATTCAGAAAGTTATTGAAGCCCTTGCTGATAGTGGCTTTCAAAGTATGACATTATCACAGGCAGAAGGCACTGGTGCATTTAAGGCAAAAGGGGCAAAACCTTCGCTCGATTTTCACGTAACCGACAGCCCTGTGGTAAAATTGGAGTTGGTCTGTCAAAATGAAGAGGCGCAAGATGCCATAGACTTAATCATTGCCAATGGCAAAACCAACGAACAGGGCGATGGTATTATCTATGTAATAGATATTGAGAATGCCTTTCAAATAAAAACGGGAGAATCCCTTAAAAAACAACAGCGTTAAAAATAGATAACAATGAATGAAGTTGAAAAATTTTTAGAGGGTAAAAAAGTTCGTCCTACCTCAATGCGCATACTTATATACAAGTATATGGCACAAAAAGAAATAGCGGTTGCACTTACAGATATAGAAAATGCTTTCACAAAATCAGATAGGACTACCTTGTACAGAACCCTTAAAACTTTTGAGGAAAACGGTATCGTACACCAAATTGATGATGGCACAGGAATTTCAAAATATGCCCTTTGCCAAAATGGTTGCAATTGCGAAATAGAACAGGATTTGCACCTCCATTTTCATTGCTCAAACTGCAACAAAACGGTTTGTTTAACGGAGCACAAAATCCCTCATATCAATTTACCGGAAGGATATTTGGCAGAGGATGTAAACCTCGTTGTTAAAGGAATATGCGAAAAATGTAGTGGCCAATAAATGCACTTCCATTGCACTAATTATTTCATTAAATTGATTAAAATTTAAAAATTATGATACAGTTAGTAAATACCACAAAAGACAATTTAGTTGCCACCATTTTGGAAGGCAAAATCTCTAAAACCGATGTGAAACTGATACATTCAAGAATTGACGAAATACTGAAAAACAATCAATAAGTTGATTTCTATTTTGAAATGAAAGACTTCCACGGCTATGACCTTGAAGGATTGTGGGCAGATATAAAAGTGGACGTTTCGCATCTTTCCGATTATGGGAGAATGGCATTTGTGGGAGAAAAAAAATGGCAGGAATGGGCTGCAAAAGTCACCGATTTCTTCACAAGCTCGGAAGTGAAATTCTTCGATTTAAAAGAAAAAGAAGAAGCAAAAAAATGGATTGGCCAATAAATTGAACTTATGAAAAAGCAAAAAAGAAACCTTCGGGATTTAGACCCAAAAGAACATATAGGAGAACACAGCCACGACGATGGCCACAATCATAGCAATCCGGAAAAACTCGGTAATTTCAGAACGTATTTACCTTCCATTTTCAGTTTTGTAATGCTGATTGCAGGAATTGCTTTTGATTATTTTGAAACCTTTCCACATTTTTCTGGTTGGATTCGCATTGTATGGTATGTTGTGGCATACCTGCCAGTTGGTTTTCCTGTAATAAAAGAAGGATGGAACAGTATCCTAAAAGGCGACTTCTTTACCGAATTTCTATTGATGTC
>DINI01000001.1 GCA_002426755.1 Flavobacteriaceae bacterium UBA5544 | reverse complement strand
ACCTGAAACTTTAAACCTGAAACCTGAAGCCCAAAAAATGTCCAGCATCTTCACAAAAATCATCAACGGCGAAATTCCATGTTACAAAGTAGCGGAAACTAAAGATTTCATTGCCTTTTTGGATGTCAATCCGAATGCAAAGGGGCATACCTTGTGCGTTCCAAAAATAGAAGTGAACAAATTGTTTGACTTGGATGAGGTCACCTACGTAGGTTTGATGGAGTTTTCGAGAAGTGTTGCCATCGCTTTAGAAAAAGCAGTGCCGTGCAAACGTGTGGGGATGACTGTGATTGGTCTGGAAGTACCTCATGTGCATGTACATCTTATTCCACTTAATTCTATGGAGGATGCCCGTTTTATAAATAAAGTCCACTTGGAAAAAGAGGAGTTTGAGGCCATTGCCAGAAGCATCAGCGACCGACTTTAGTTGTTGAATAGAAATACATTCAAGACAATCACTAAAAGGATTATTGCCACTAATAAAATCCAAGACAGTTTTTTTAGCTTGAAGGTTGCCGATTTGGGAACAAACGCCCGCTGTTGGTATTCAAAAACACGTTCCAAATCATCGGTCCACCTTACTGGAAAAATTTCGGTATTGCAGGTGTTGCAAATCATGGTGTGCTTGATATCACTGGAGATAGCTTTATAAAACGTGTTTTCTACAAACTTTTGTTTAAAGGTCAGTTGTAAGCCATCATTAGAATAACATTCGGGACAATGGTTGTTTAGAGTGACTTCTTTTACCGTAAAAAACTTATCTTCCATAAGATAAATATACTAAACTATTTTTAAAGAGATTTGCATGGTGGTGCCTTTGCCAATTTCAGATTGCAACACCTTTATCCTTCCGTTGTGGTAATCTTCAATGATTCGCTTTGCCAACGAAAGACCCAAACCCCATCCACGTTTCTTGCTCGTGTATCCTGGCTCAAATATTCTTTGGTATAAGTTTTTAGAAAGCCCTTTGCCAGTGTCTTCAATATGTATTTTTACATACTTTTCAGTTTGAAAAATAGCAACTTTTAACTTCCCTTTGCCCTTCATGGCGTCAATGGCATTCTTTACCAAGTTTTCAATCGTCCAACTATACAGTTGTGTGTTTAAATCGACATAAATTGGATGTTCTGGAGCAGAGATTTCAAATTGGATCAAATTGGAGGAGCGTGCTTTCAAGTATTCGTAAGAATCGACTGTGGCTTCCACAATGTCTGCTTTTTGTAAGGTAGGAACCGAACCGATTTTACTGAATCGGTCGGTAATGGTTTGAAGCCGGTTGATATCTTTTTCGATTTCCAAAAGATAGGAGGGGTTTACATGCTCGGACTTCAAAATCTCTGTCCACCCAACAAGTGATGATAAGGGTGTGCCTATTTGATGCGCTGTTTCCTTCGCCATCCCGGTCCAAAGCTTATTTTGTGTGGCTATTTTAGAACTTCGGTAAAAGAAATAGACCACGGCGCCAAATAATAATATGATGAGCAATAAGGCGAGTGGATAGTATTTTAATTTGTTTAGTAGTGGAGAATTTCCGTAATATATCGTGCTAAATAAATTGCCATCGACCCTAACCTCAATGGGATTGTTTTCATTTTTGAACTTTTGAATCAATCGATTCATGTAGATGGAATCTTTTAACTGCTCTTCAGGATAAATATTGTTGCTGTTGATAAAACTACCATCAGGACCCAATAAAATCATGGGCGTACTGGAATTGCTTTGAAGAATTCTAGAGGTTACTTCAATTTCGTCATTCGATTTTGAACCTATCAAGTTTTGTTGGGCAAATGACCAATTCTGCATTTTGGTTCGCTCTTCCGCCTTAAAATGTTGAAAAAACGTATAGGTATTCCAAAGGATTAAAGAAATAATGATAAACGACGCCAGAATGATGAGCCATCGCAAAATATTTCGATTCATTTTAAATGTCATTCACAAAGATTTTCAATTTTAAAAATAATCATTCTTGTCGTAATATGTATAGACCGTGTATATAGATTAATTTTTGCCTTCCTCACAAATTGCACTTTTAGTCGTGCGTCTTACTTCTTTATTCTAAAAGCGAAGCGGTCTTTATTCTAATTAAATATAATGCAAATATGTTAATATTATTGTCCGATAATCAGTTAAATCATTTTTATAGGTTTATCAATATCGTTACATTTGCTTTCTAACAATTTGTAGATGATATCATTTGACCCAAAGGACCTTTCCACAGGACGGCTTCATGGTTATTTATTGAGTGCTGTGGCGCCAAGACCTATTGCCTTTGCAAGTACTGTGGACGCTAATGGACATCCAAATTTGTCGCCATTTAGTTTCTTTAATGTCTTTAGTGCCAATCCACCAATCATGATTTTTTCACCTGCACGTCGTGTTCGTGATAATAGTGTGAAACATACGTTAGAGAATGTGGAGGCGACAAGGGAAGTGGTCATCAATGTGGTGAATTATGAGATTGTGCAACAAATGTCTTTGAGCAGTACGGAATACCCAAAAGGGATCAACGAATTTGAGAAGGCAGGTTTGACCATGCTGAAGTCGGATAAGGTAAAGCCTTTTCGGGTTGCGGAATCCCCAGTACAGTTTGAATGTAAAGTGAACGACATCATCAAATTGGGTCAAGAAGGTGGGGCCGGAAATCTGATTATTTGCGAAGTGGTAAAGCTTCACATTACAGAAGAAGTGCTGGACGAAAACAGCGTCATCATTCAAGAAAAATTGGATTTGGTGGCACGAGCGGGAGGTGATTATTATAACAGAGCCAAAAAAGGTTTTTTTGAAATCCCAAAACCCCTACAAAAGCTTGGTATTGGCGTCGATGCCTTGCCAGAAGAGATAAGAAACAGTATGATTCTGACAGGGAATGATTTGGGAATGTTAGGAAACACATCAAAACTACCCTCACAACAAGAAATCGATGCGTTTGTGATAGAAGTTGGGGAGCGTTATCCAAACATTAAGGAAATGGCGCATCGCGAAAAGCATAAACTGGCTCAAAACTATTTGAGTTACGGCGATGTGGAGCGCGCATGGAAGTTATTGCTCTCTTAAGGCTTTAGCCTGTTTAATAGATAAGAATAATAAATAGTAACAAGAATAAAAAAGTAGTAAAATGGAAGTATTAGGAAAAATTAAAATGATAGGTGAAACCCAGTCTTTTGGAACCAATGGGTTTAGAAAAAGAGAAGTAGTGGTTACTACCGAAGAACAATATCCGCAACACATCATGGTGGAGTTTGTACAAGATAAAACCGATTTGTTGAACAATTTTCAAGTAGGTCAAAACGTTAAAATAAGCATCAATTTAAGAGGTCGCGAGTGGGTCAATCCACAAGGGGAGACGAAGTATTTCAACTCTATCCAAGGGTGGAGAGTAGAAAGTCTTCAAGAAGGAGCGCAAGGTAGCAATATGCCACCAGTAGCACCAGCTGAAGCATTTGCACCTGCAGATAATTTAAATGAGGACGACCACGACGATTTGCCTTTTTAAGCATTACCTGAAAAGGAATTAATCTCATAATGAACCTCAATGATTCCGAAATCGTTGAGGTTTTTCATTAAAGGTCATCAAAGAAAAAGTCCCAATCTTTCAATTGGGACTCCAAAGTTGTGGTTTTAGGTTTGACCTTCATAAACAAACTCAAAAAGCAATAATGAACAAAATTAATAAATAAAGGTCATATCAAATATGACTAAAAAACTTTGATAATCAAAGCATAAGTTCCTTTTTAACAGCTAATTATTTACGAAAACGTTATAGTAGGCCAATGTATTATTTAACCCATAAGATAGAATTTCCTGATGTTTCTTTAGCGACTAAAGAGGGTCTGCTGGCTATTGGCGGTGATTTGTCGGTGGAGCGATTACTATTGGCTTATAAGAATGGCATTTTCCCTTGGTTCACTGATGGAGAACCCATCTTGTGGTGGTCGCCGAATCCGCGATTTGTGCTGTTTCCAGAGAACTTGAAGGTCTCAAAAAGCATGAAACAGGTAATGCGTAATAAAGATTTTAAAGTCACGGTGAATTCTGCTTTTGAAGAGGTAATTCATAAATGCTCAAAAACAAAACGAGTGGGGCAACCAGGTACTTGGATTACACAATCGATGATAGATGCATATATTGAATTACACCATTTGGGATACGCTAAATCAGTGGAGGTATGGCAAGACGAGACGCTTGTCGGTGGTCTGTACGGAATTGATTTGGGTAATGGTGTGTTTTGTGGTGAAAGTATGTTTAGTAAAGTGAGCAATGCGAGTAAGGTTGGGTTTATCAGTTTTATTCAAAATAGTAACTATAAATTGATAGATTGTCAATTACATACAAACCATTTGGAGAGTTTGGGGGCGGAGGAAATGTCTAGAAATCGATTTTTGGACTATTTATCTTAACTGAACTTTATTAGGATTGATAATACAAAACCACAAAATAAAAATCCTAGCATGGCATTGTTGAATCCATGAGCTAAAGTATCATATCTATCATCCGATTTTTTAGAACCATATAGATATTCCGAATACGTGAATTTTGGTCTTCGAGCAATTGTTCTCCAAACAGAACCATATAACCATCTAAGTGTGTCGCCAATAAAATTCAAAAATAGGTACAAAAGACCTCCTCCCAGTTCCTCCATGCTTTACTTTCAAACTTCATTATACCTAAAACAATTCACCTCATGATCATTGACCATGCCAGTGGCTTGCATGTGAGCATATATCACGGTAGAACCGACAAATTTAAACCCTCGCTTTTTTAAATCCTTACTTATGGTATCGCTTAAAGCCGTTGTGGGAGGTGCTTCTTTGTAATTATTTACCTTGTTTTTTATAGGTTCTCCGTTGGTAAAACCCCAAATGTAGTTGCTGAAACTCCCAAATTCCTTTTGAACGTCCATAAAGGCTTTGGCATTGGTAATGGTGGCATTAATTTTTAGTTTGTTTCTGATGATACCGGCATCTTCAATAAGATTATCAATTTTTTGCTGGTCGTAATTGATGATTTTTTTATAATCGAAATTGTCAAAGGCTTTTCTGAAGTTTTCACGTTTTCGCAAAATGGTAATCCAACTCAAACCTGCTTGAAAGGTTTCCAATATCAAAAATTCGAACAGGGTATCATCATCCTTTACAGGGACTCCCCATTCTGTATCATGGTAGGCTTCATAAATTGGGTCGCCAAGACACCAGCCACATCTGTGTTTTTCCATAATGTAAGGTATTTTAGTTTGCACTACTAATGTAACAACTGTTACCTAAAAAACAGCCAAGAAGCCATAAATTTGTATTAAATAAGTGTTGAGATGGAGTTAAAAGAAGATATAGACATTCAGGATCTTATTAGTAAAAGCTTAAAAGACAGCATGACATATGCTCAATACAGAGATGAAGTCACTGCTTTTGTAGTGAATCATTCAACTTCGGGAAAGGAAAAAACCGAAGCCTTAATTGACTATACCATGCTTAACGATCGACGGATGAAGCGTTGGGATAAAACCATAAAAGTCACTGAAGAAGCAAAAGAACGATTGTCACATTTTAAAACTGATGTCACTTGGTTGGTATTGACCGAGAGTTGGTGTGGGGATGCGGCGCATGTCATTCCCGTGCTCAATAAAATAGCTGAACTATCAGAGCATATCAACTTAAGGCTTGTCTATAGAGATGCGCATGAAGATTTGATGCAGGAGTTTTTGACCAATGGCAGCAAATCCATTCCAAAATTGATTATGATTGACGACCACTCAAAAGAAGTTATTGGCACTTTTGGGCCGAGACCAAGTCAAGCCACAAAATTGGTATTGGATTATAAAACTGCCCATGGAATGTTGACGCCAGAATTTAAGGAAGACTTACAACATTGGTATAATTCTGATAAAGGACAAAACACGATTGAAAATGTATTGAAGCTTTTAAAGCTTTAGTTTTTACCCACAAAAATATAAGTAATCGTTCCGATTTGGTTGGCAGCAGCCGCAGAATTGAACCGCGCATCGCGCGCATATTCCAACGCACTATCAATAAGACATTCATTGGAAGAAGTTGAGGCTGCTTTATTGACTGAAGTATCCACAACTGCCCCAATGGAATTTACGGTAATATTGATGACAATTTTACCATTTTCCTCACAGAGATATACGGGAGGTGGTAAATGTTGGTCTTTTCGGTCTTTTAAGGAATAACTGACGCTGCTATTTCGATTTATAGATGAATTGGCACCAGTTTTATTGGTGGAATTGTCCCCATTGGAAGCGGTCGATTTGCGTTTTTCTGCAGAACGCATTGCTATGACCTTATTGATTTTGCTATAAGAAGATAGCTCATCTTCATTGATTGAAGGCTCTTGTGTGGTTGCAGAATTTTTGACATCAGTAACTTCTTCTACTTCCTCCGTTTCTTCAGTTTCGGTCTGTTTGGTAGTCTTATCAAAATCGTTGGAGCTCAAGGATTTGAAATTTTTCATCATTTCCTTAAAATCGTTTGCTTCATTAAAGGCTTTATTGGTTTCTTGGGAAGCTTTTTCATTCATTGCCAATTGTTCCAATAACTTTTCTTCTGGTGTTTTTTCCGGTTGAAGTTCGTAGTAACTTTCAGCGGTATGTTTGGCTTGTTCTTTTAAATGAAAGCTGAACATGGCCATAAAGATAGTGCCTGTAATGAGTACAGTAATGAGCAACGCTTTATGTTTATCCAATAATTCCAAAGCAGGTTTTTAAAATTTTAGGGTCAATTAGGTACTAATATATACGTCAAAATAACAAAAAAAGATTAAAACAACATAAATTCCAAGAAAATTGAGAAGCTCGATAGTTTTTCCTCTTGCTTATAACCAAAGCGTTTTCGATTAAAATCGAAGCCAATTGACCATGAATTTTTGAAGTTTTCATCAAAAGTTTTATATCCAATCCCAACTTTATACATGGTTCCTTTTTCAAAATGTTTTCCCACTTTTATCAGTTTCCCGTAGCCGCCCCGTACGAAAACTACATCATCAAAATCGAAAATATTATAGTTAAACCCCAGATGTACTGGTAAAAAGTTCAATTCCTGTCGAATGAAATAATCGTATTCCACATTCAAATCGATACTGGACCTCTGGTCAAATTGATAACCAAGAGAGTTCTTGACAAAAATACCATTGGCTTCGATAAAAGTACCCGTGTCGTCATCGGGGTCTAGAGTATATTCATCGTTGGTGGTCAACGTACCGGCTAAAGAAATTTTGTAGTAAATACCATTGGTTTTGATGTCATCTTGTGAAAATCCGAAGAACGAAAGTCCCAAGCAAATAGTGAGAATAAACTGTTTCATTTAAATTCAATTAAGAAAAAGCAAGCATCAATAATTAAGCCGAAAAAATAATTCGCTTAATGGGAATTCTTGAGATAGATTATTGAAGATTTGTCAACATAAACCTTAATTTCTTTGGGTCTTTTTGATTGTTCCAAAACAAGAGTAGTTGAATTGTATGTTCACTGGTATTAACATCAAAAAATAGTGTAGTTTGTTTTGAGATGACAATACTTCTTATTTGAGTTTTTTTGGAGACTTTCCCTTGTAAAGTTCCTGATGACAATTCATGAATTATAGTCTCAACCAATTCAATAAATTTTTTAACTTCTTTGAGATTCCACTTCAAAAATATAAAATCCAATTCATCAGAAAAGCTATGCTTGGCATACGTACTCCAAATGACTGTCATCAAGATTATTTGGTGATTTTATATTTTTCTTTGAATTCCGATATGACGTTTTCGTGTTTGTAGAAATTTCCATTTTTGAGGTCTTCTCTGCTTTCCATCAATAATTCTTTGATGTCTTCTGGAAGATTGTCAAAAAAATCATCATTATCTTTTGAAAAGTTTTTGTAAAGGGTATCCACCAATTGTAAAAAACGGTCGTCAACTTGGGTGATGACTCTCATCCATTTCTTTCTTAATTCTTCAGTTTCCATTTGAGACTATTATTTACTATACAAATATAAGTAAATAGCTCATTTGTTTAGGGTAAAGTTTTAAAAATGAATTGGCTATGTGGAAGGTAGAAGCGCAATAAATTTTTCTGGAGTTAAAGCATCAGCAACATCAAAATCGCCAATCTTGGTTCGTCTTAATACCGACAAATGAGCCCCTGAATTTAAGGCTGTTCCAAAATCATTCGCCAAGGAACGAATGTACGTGCCTTTACTGCAAACGACTCTGAACTCCACATTTAAGCCCTCCATTTTTGTGATTTCAAATTCTGAAATGTTCACGTTTCTCGATGGTATTTCGACTTCTTCGCCAGCACGAGCAAATTCATACAATCGTTTTCCATCTTTTTTTAAAGCGGAAAACACCGGTGGAAATTGTTGAATATCTCCTATAAATTGAGACGTTGTTTCTTTGACAAGCGCTTCGGTGATGTGTTCCGTTGGAAAAGTTTGGTCTATCTCGGTTTCCAAATCATAGGATGGAGTGGTGCTGCCCAACACAAAAGTGCCCGTATATTCTTTTATTTGACCTTGGAAAGTATCAATTTGTTTGGTCATTTTTCCGGTACAAATGACCAACAATCCTGTTGCCAGAGGGTCCAATGTGCCAGCATGGCCAACTTTGATTTTCTTGAGGTTGAAGGCTCTTCTAATTTCCCAACGCAATTTATTGACCACCTGAAAGGACGTCCAATGCAATGGCTTGTCAATCAACAAGACCTGACCGTTCTGAAATTCTTGAGCAGTTTGCATTAAATGACGGTTAGACTGTAGATGAAATAGTGAATAATTAACAACGCGACCCCTAGAATGATACGATAATAGCCAAACATTTTGAAGCCATGTTTGCTTAAATAGCCAATAAAGGATTTAATGGCAATCAATGCCACGATAAACGCGATGATATTTCCAATCACCAAATAATTGATTTGGTCACCAGTAAGCTCAAATCCCGCTTTGTAATAATCATATCCTTTTTTTGCAGTGGCTCCAAACATGGTTGGCACGGCCAAAAAGAAAGAGAATTCAGCAGCTGTTTTTCGATTCAGTTTTTGTGTCAGACCACCAACGATGGTGGCGCCACTTCTGGAGGTTCCAGGAATCATGGCCAATATTTGAAAAAACCCGATTTTTAAGGCAGTCAGGTAGCTTATTTTGGTATGTGCTTCAGGATGTTGTGGGTCTTCAATTTCGTTGCTTTTGAACCAATCATCTACTTTCAATAAAATGAATCCACCGATGATTAGGGTAATGGCCACCGTTAATGGACTTTCAAGGAGTTCATCAATCACATCATTCAATAACAATCCGAAAACCACCGCGGGAATAAATGCAACCAACAATTTGAAATAAAAATCCAAACTTTGGAAAAAACGTTTCCAATACAGAATCACGACCGCCAAAATAGCACCGAGTTGAATGACAATGGTAAACAGTTTGGTAAAATCATCGCTTGCAATTCTCATAAAAGATGAAGCGATAATCATGTGGCCTGTGGAGGACACTGGGAGGTATTCGGTTAATCCTTCAATAATTGCAAGAATTATTGCATCTAATAAATCCATCAGTCTTTATTCGGATTTAAAAGAATAGCGAATACTTCAATCCCAAAACCAATTAAAATTAATGTAGGTGCCAAACGGATACGTCTCCAACTGAAAATGGATTCGTCAAACACATTAGGGTCATCACTTCCACCACCAGCCATCAGGATAAATCCCAAGGCGATAAAGGCAAATCCAATAAGCATGAACTTGTAATTTTTCTTTCCGAAGATAAAATCGTTTTTTGCCTCTTCTTTACGTTTTTGTTCTCCCATGGTTTTGTTTTAAAAATGACGTTGCAAAGTAACAGTTTTATTTAAAACTTTTACGTTAACAGACTCTAAATTTAAACCATTGTGGGCATCATCTTGTAAAAGTCAGCACAAAACCGTCATCAATTTGCTCATCAATTGTCAATTCATTTAAACTTCCTACCACGGCACCAAATGAGGTACCATTAATACTTAAAATTTCATCCGTGCCATTGTTCTCAATCGAATAGGAATATGTTCCCGAATCGTAAAAGTCAAAGATGTCGTCATCCGTATTGTTATTTACCACAATAAGCGTACTCGTTTCAGTATTGAATGTCCATTTGATGAGCCCGGGCGTAATAGTTTGGTCAACACCAGCAATACCACCAGTGACACGGGTAAGGTTCCAAGTCGCAATAGTAGTGGGTTGCGTGTTGTTGTCATCATCGTTACTGCAGTTTGTAAATACTACAAATAGCAGGATTGCAGTCATAAATTGTAGTGATTTCATATGAAAAGAGTTTTATATGTAGATGCAAATTCCTTTAAAAGGTTGCGTCAAAACTCCAATCAATAGTACAAGGCATCTGTTTTTAAATTCAAGAAACGTTGCGTTGCGATAAATGTACTTATCCAAGTGATGAAAATGCCCAACAAGAACACACCCACGAATAGACCTACTAGCAAAACAGGGCTTTTGAGAAGTTCCAGTTCAGGAAAGGTTTGGTTGAGATAATATAAAACGATTGCCATTCCGATTAATGCTACTACAGCACCCACAATTCCTAATTGTACACTTTTGAATATAAATGGTCGTCTGATAAATGATTTGGTGGCGCCAACCATTTGCATGGTTTTGATAATGAATCGTTTTGAGTACACCGCCAATCGAATGGAGCTGTTAATCAATAACACCGCTATTAGCGTAAAAATTGCACTGATAATTAATACCCAAAAAGTGATTTTCTTCACATTGTCGTTCATCAATTCCACCAAATCATTGTCATAACGAATTTCTTCAATGAATTTTTTACCAGTCAACTCTTCAGTAATGCCTTCCAATGTTTCAGTGGTGACAAAATCAGCTTTTAAATGCACATCAATAGAATTTTGTAATGGATTGTAACCCACAAAATCCATAAAGTCTTCACCAGTTTCCGCTTTCATCGATTCGGCAGCTTCCTCTTTGGACACGTAATGCGTGCTTTTTGTGTATTCAGCCATGGCCAAACTTTTCTCAAGTTGATTGACTTCCACTTCTTTTGCTGAATCGTTCAGATAAATGGTCATCACCACCTGTTCCTTGAAATGGTCGGCAATCTTTTTGGCATTCAACACCAACAAACCAAGGCATCCCAGAAGGAAAAGAACCAAAGCGATGCTGATAACGACTGAAAAATAAGAGGAAATTAACTTGCGTTTTTGATATCTGTCAAACGATGAACTCATAGAAAAATTAGTTGATGCTGTAAAAATATAAAACAATTCTGTTCTGTTAAGGTTTACAACGTTTAAACTTTCAACATTGTTATAATAAGTTTAAATTTGCGGATTAATAGGCGCGCAAAGTCGCAAAGCCACAAAGTTTTTCTTTCCGTCAGCTCTGTGCCTTTGCGTCTCTACAAGAGAAATTTTATTATGAACTACCATTTTAACGAGATAGAAGCCAAATGGCAAAAATACTGGGCAGAACACCAAACCTTTAAAGCTTCCAACCATAGCGACAAACCAAAATACTACGTTTTGGACATGTTTCCTTACCCAAGTGGCGCAGGCTTGCATGTTGGGCATCCATTGGGGTATATCGCGAGTGATATTTATGCACGCTACAAACGTCATAAAGGCTTTAATGTGTTGCATCCGCAAGGGTATGATAGTTTTGGATTGCCTGCGGAACAGTATGCGATTCAAACCGGTCAGCATCCAGCGTTGACCACCGAGGAAAATATCAAAACCTATCGTCGTCAATTGGACCAAATCGGTTTTTCGTTTGATTGGAGCCGAGAAGTGCGAACCTCTGACCCAGGTTATTACAAATGGACACAGTGGATTTTTATCCAATTGTTCGAATCTTGGTACAACAACAAAACGAATAAAGCAGAATCGATTGAAACATTAAAGTCAACCTTTGCTTCCGAAGGAAACGCCAATGTCGATGCTGCCTGTGATGAAAATATTGAAACTTTTACAGCGTCAGAATGGAATGGGTTTTCATCAGAAAAACAACAAGAAATCCTTTTAAAATACAGATTGACCTATTTGGCAGAAACCGAAGTCAACTGGTGTCCGGCTTTAGGAACAGTCCTGGCTAATGACGAAATCGTCAATGGTGTCTCCGAACGTGGCGGCCATCCTGTGATTCGCAAAAAAATGACCCAATGGAGCATGCGAATTTCTGCCTATGCAGAACGATTGCTTCAAGGTTTGGATACTATCGATTGGACCGATTCTTTAAAGGAAAGTCAACGTAACTGGATTGGAAAATCGGTTGGTTCATCGGTTACTTTTAAAGTGAATAATCACGATGAGGTTATTGATGTGTTTACTACAAGACCTGATACTATTTTCGGTGTTAGTTTTATGACCTTGGCTCCCGAACATGAGTTGGTTTCTACAATCACAACTCCCGAACAAAAAGCAGAAGTCGAAGCCTACATCGAAGCCACCGCAAAACGCAGCGAACGCGACCGAATGGCAGATGTCAAAACCATCACAGGAGCATTCACTGGTGCGTATGCCGAACATCCATTTACGAAAGAACTAATTCCAGTGTGGATTGGCGACTACGTCTTGGCTGGCTACGGAACTGGCGCTGTGATGTCAGTCCCTTGCGGTGACCAACGCGATTTTGATTTTGCGAAACATTTTAATATTCCGATTCCGAATATATTTGAAGGTGTTGATATTTCTGAAGAAGCCTATGCCTCAAAGGACAATGTCATCATTGCCAATTCCGATTTTCTGAATGGTTTGAATTATAAGGAAGCCACCAAAAAAGCCATTACGGAACTTGAAAAATTAGGTCAAGGCGAAGGCAAAACAAATTACCGCTTGCGTGATGCCGTCTTTAGTAGACAGCGTTATTGGGGCGAACCGTTCCCTGTATATTACGTCAACGGCATGCCACAAATGATAGATACCAAGCATTTGCCAATCACGTTGCCAGAAGTGGAAAAATACCTCCCAACCGAAACAGGCGAACCGCCTTTGGGCAATGCGACCGTTTGGGCCTGGGATAGAAGGGAGAATAGAGTAGTGAGTAATGAGTTGATAGATAACAAAACAATCTTTCCACTTGAGCTTAATACGATGCCAGGTTGGGCAGGAAGTTCGCAATATTTCAACCGCTACATGGACCCACATAATGACCAAGAAATCTTCTCACAAGAAGCGGTCAATTATTGGAAACAAGTCGATTTATACATTGGCGGAAGCGAGCATGCTACAGGCCATTTGCTCTATGCGCGTTTTTGGCAAAAATTTATGTTCGACAAAGGTTTGGTGCCAGTGGATGAATTTGCAAAAAAGCTGATTAACCAAGGGATGATTTTGGGGACTAGTGCTTTTGCATATATTTTAGAACCTTTAATAAATTATAAAAGTTCTGATATGAAAATGGGTAAAACCATTTCGCTACCTATATATGATAATTTTTTGTTTATAAGCAATAATTACATCGAAAATGCTCCCGAAATTCATGACAATAATGGGTATAAATTTATTATTAATGAAAAAATTCAAAATTCATTAACTCTAAAAATACGTGAGTCATTAAGAGGAGAAATTTTGGACGAACCGTATGAATTGTCACAGAAATATGTTGATAATATTGATAATTGTCAAGTGGATGCCTTATACGTAAGGCCAATTCATGTTGATATTTCTTTGTTAAGAACAATAGGTGAAGGTTCAAACGTAAAATATACAAATGAGCTTTTAATGGATGATTTTAGAAAATGGAGAAGTGACTTTAATTATGCAGAGTTTATTAATGAAGAAGATGGTACATTTCTAGTTTCTCGCGAAGTCGAAAAAATGTCCAAATCCAAATACAACGTCGTCAATCCCGATGCGATTTGCGAACAATACGGAGCAGATAGTTTACGCCTCTACGAAATGTTCCTCGGTCCGTTAGAGCAAGCCAAACCTTGGAATACGGCAGGTATTACTGGCGTTCATGGCTTCCTTAAAAAATTATGGAAGTTGTATGTTGGCGACAACGGTTTAAATGTCAACGATGCAAAACCAACAGCAGACAACTTAAAGACATTACATAAAACCATCAAAAAAGTAGAAGAAGACATCGAGAATTTCTCTTTCAATACGTCTGTTTCTACTTTTATGATTGCGTGTAATGAGTTGACAGCCCAAAAATGTACAAGCAGAGAGATTCTAGAACCTTTATTGATTCTCCTGTCACCTTATGCGCCGCACATTGCTGAAGAATTGTGGAATAAATTGGGTCATAACGAATCGATTTCAACAGCGCCTTTCCCAAAATTTGATGAACGTCATTTGGTAGAAAGCAGTAAAGAATATCCAATTTCCTTTAACGGAAAAATGAAGTTTACGATGGAGCTGCCGTTAGATTTGAGTAAGGACGATATCGAAAAAGCAGTTATGGCTCACGAAAAAACGATTGCACAACTGCAAGGTCGCGAACCTAAAAAAGTCATCATTGTGCCTGGAAAGATTGTAAATATTGTTGGTTAAGGTCATTGCGAGGCACGAAGCAAACTTTTGACCAAATCATTAATTATGAAAAACATCGTATTAATTTTTGCTCTTATTTTAAGCATCTCTTGTAAAACCGAAGAAAAACAGACAGTTGAAATGTCATGTGGTCAATGTCAATTTGGGTTGACTTCACAGGATGGATGCGATTTGGCAATACGTATGGATGGCAAAGCCTATTTTGTGGATGGCGCCGATATTGATGATTTTGGTGATGCTCATGATAAAAACACAGGATTTTGCGAGGCCATTAGAAAGGCTGAAGTAACGGGGCATCTGGAAGGTGACAGATTTATGGTGACTTCCGTGGAGCTGTTGGATTGACTTACCTATTGATGCGATTAGCGCGCAATGACATCTCCACTATGACAAAATTTCCTACCGACAAATTGGCTTACTTTTTGCTATCTTTATTGAAAACAATTTAATTTAAAGAACATGAATGGAATGTTAGGTTATTATATATTGATTGGCGCCATTGCTTTGGTAAGCTGGTTGGTAAGTAATCAATTAAAGCAAAAGTTTGCTAAATACTCCAAAGTACAACTTCGCAATGGTATGAGCGGAAAGGAAATTGCCGAAAAAATGCTCGCCGATAATGGAATTCGTGATGTTGAGGTGATCTCAGTCGCTGGGCAATTGACCGATCACTACAATCCAAAAAATAAAACGGTGAACTTAAGCGAACCTGTTTATCATCAACGAAATGCCGCTGCGGCAGCTGTGGCTGCGCACGAATGTGGACACGCCGTGCAACATGCACAAGCGTATCAAGCCTTGCAAATGCGTTCGGCTTTGGTTCCTGTTGTAAGTGTGACCTCCAATATGTCGCAATGGCTTGTGATTGGAGGATTGATTCTTGGTGCCGCCGCTGGAGCAGGTTTCGGATTTTATATTGCAATTGCAGGTCTTGTGTTTATGGGATTGGCCACCTTGTTCAGTTTTATAACACTTCCTGTAGAATATGATGCAAGCAATCGAGCATTAGCTTGGTTGAAAGCAAAAAACATTGTCACACCTGAAGAGTATAAAGGCTCGGAAGATGCTTTAAAATGGGCGGCGAGAACCTATTTGGTTGCGGCCATTGGTGCATTGGCATCGCTTTTGTATTGGGCACTTCAAGTATTTGGAAGCAGGCGATAAACGTTTTATAACCACAAACCGAATTTTGACAGAAAAGTCGTTATTCGGTTTCTTTTTTTTGCTATTTTTAGCATCTAACTAAAATTTACTTAATATGGAAAATCCTACAGAAAGTCCTTTTAACCATTTTGAAAGCAAGGCATTATTGAACACAGCAACTGATATGGAGCGCGTGGCATTTTATAAAAAAACTTATGCACATGTTGCCATTGGTGTTTTGGTCTTTATCATTTTTGAATATTTATTGTTGCAAAGTGAAGCCATAGTAACGTTTGCCCTTTCAATGACACAAGGTGTTAAATGGTTGTTGATGCTTGGCGGATTTATGTTGATTACAACCTATGCCGAACGAATGGCTTTGAAAACACCTGACAAGAATAAACAATACCTCGCTTATGGATTGTACATTTTGGCCGAAGCTTTTATTTTTGTGCCGTTGATTTTTATTGCGGCAGTTTACACGGATTCAGGTCCTGAAATACTGTATCAAGCCTCTATTGTAACATTGGCTTTGTTCACAGGATTGTCTGCAGTGGTATTTTTGACCAAAAAAGATTTTTCATTTCTAAAAACAGGTTTGACCATCGGCTTTTTCATCGCCATCGGATTGATAATTGCAGGAATGCTGTTTGGTTTTAATTTGGGATTATGGTTTTCTGTTGCGATGTGTTTGTTGGCGGGAGGCTCTATTCTATATCAAACATCCAATTTAGTAAATAAATATACCAGTGATGATTATATTCCGGCTGCGTTAGGCTTATTTGCGTCTTTGATGTTGTTGTTTTGGTATGTGTTGAGCATTTTTCTGTCAAGAGACTAAACATAGATTTATAATAAAAAAAAGAGCTTCTAAATGTAGAAGCTCTTTTTTTATACTTTAATCTGTCTGTCAATTTGCTGTGCCAACGAAATAAAGGTTTCCGTTCTTGAAACACCTGGAATGGATTGTATTTCTTTATTCAACAAGTACATTAAATGCTCATTGTCTTTACACAGAATTTTGATGAGAATGCTCCAGTTGCCAGTTGTATAATGGCATTCTAGAACTTCTGGGATTTTTTGAAGTTGTTTCACTGCTTCAGGATTGCTGACGGCTTTATCCAAATAAATTCCCACAAACGCCATGGTGGTATACCCCAACACTTTTGGGTTAATGACAAATTTAGAACCAGAAATCAAGCCAGATTTTTCAAGTTTTCGCAATCGCTGATGGATGGCAGCGCCAGAAATCCCAACCTTTCGAGCAATTTCCAATACGGGCGTTCGTGCATCTTCCATCAGGGCACGCAGAATTTCCTTATCTATGCCATCGATTTCGATATTTTGATTGACTACTTTCATGGTTTCAATTTCGAGCTTTGTCTATACATTCAAAGGGTTATATCCCAAGTATGGCACTTCAAATTCTTTAAATCGAATGTCATAGGCTTCCAATTCTTTTAAAATAGGATGATAAACTTCTTTGGTGATTGGAATTTGAACACCAGGTGTTTTTATTTTACCATTTAAAATAGCCAAAGCAGCAATGGCAACTGGCAATCCGACCGTTTTTGCCATGGCCGTATAGGTTTGGTCTTCTCCAATGGTCACCATTGTGGAATCTATCTGATGCTTTTCTCCATTTAATTCGTATCCAAATTTGTGATACATCACCAGCATATCTTTGTCTTCTTCTTCTAGGGTCCAACTGTCCATCAAGATTTTTTGTAGAATTTCTGCAGGTGTCGCTTTTTGAAGTCCGACCATTTTATTTGGATTGAAAATGTCCAGTTCCAAAAGTTTATCCCAAATCAAATCGTCCTGTTCTATTTTTAGCTGATATCTAAATTTCAATTCAACGGAATCGGTATGGCTATACGGTAAAAAAGCATTGACAAAATCTCGATAACTCATGTTTTCGCTATCATCAATGGTATAGCTGTCATCGGTCATTCCCAATTGTACAAACATATTCCAAGCTCTACTAAACCCAACACGGCGCATGGTGCCTCTATACAAAGTTTTTACATTATCCAATCCATAAACCGATTGGTATTTTAATGAATCTCTATTGGCATACACCTCAAACTTCCCATAACCCTCCACTTCCAAAAACTCGGTTCTGCGAAACAGGCGGTTGTAAGGAATATATTTATAGGTACCTTCCTGAAGGAATTTTGCAGCGCCTCCTTGACCTGCAACCACGACATTGCGAGGATTCCAAGTAAACTTATAATTCCAAAGATTATCATCACTTTCCGGTGCTACCAGTCCCCCGCAAAAGGATTCAAACAAAATCATCTTTCCACCTTTGGCACGAATATCATCTATAATTTTCATGGCGCTCATGTGGTCAATGCCTGGGTCCACACCAATTTCATTCATAAAAACCAAACCCTTGGCTTTTGCAGCTTTATCCAAATCTTCCATTTCTGGGCTTACATAAGAGGCAGTCACCATATTTTTTCCATAAGTAACACAGTCTTTTGCGACTTCAATATGGTAGCGGGCAGGCAGCATGGAGATGACGATGTCTGCATTTTGGATGGCAGCTTGTCTGGACTGTTTGTTGAAAACATCGAGCATGATCGCTTGAGCATTGGGATGATTTCCGATCAATTTCCTTACATTGGGAATACTGATATCGCCGACAATAATATGTAGCTCTTCAGATTCGGATTTATCAAGTAGATATTTTATAAGGTAAGATGTTGATTTGCCAGCACCAATGATTAAAATGTTTCGCATAGTGGAATTTCTTGAGTAATTTTGTTGTCACGAATTTACTAAATACAAAGGGTTCAAAAAACTCAAAGGGAATATTAATATGAACAAAGCAATTTTGGTTACGGCTACAATTTTAGGAATTACAGGAATTATTTTGGGTGCATTTGCTGCCCATGGCCTAAAGCAATTAATTTCTGCAGAATCTATTCAAGTCTTTGAGACAGGCGTGAAATATCAAATGTATCATGCTTTATTTTTATTGGTAGTTGGCTCTTTGAATGTGATACAGCCAAAGTTTAAAAAGATTATATTTTACTTAACACTCATTGGACTGGTGTTTTTCTCTGGATCCATTTACGGATTGTCCACAAATAGTTTAAGCGGATTTGATTTTAAGACGATTGGATTTGTAACTCCGATAGGAGGTCTATTACTCATCCTTGCGTGGGTGACACTTTTGATAAATTTTTTAAAAGCGAAAACCGATAAATCGCAAAATTAAGTGTGTACTTTAAAATATTGTTTAATTTTGCATCAACAAACAATACAACATTATTATGGTAGATAACACCCAAACTACGAAATCGATTTCGTTAGACCAATATGGAATTAAAAATGCCAAAGTAAATTATCAACTCTCTCCTGACGAACTTCACAGTATTGCAATCAAAAAAGGACAAGGTGTCGAAGCGTCATCTGGTGCCTTGGCGATCAATACAGGTGAATTTACGGGGCGTTCACCACAGGATCGTTTCATTGTTAAGGACAGTGTAACCGAAGATAAAGTGTGGTGGGGAAAAATCAATATTCCTTTTGATTCGGATAAGTTTCAAAAATTATATGATAAAGTAGTTGACTATCTTTCTAACAAGGAAGTTTTTGTAAGGGATAGTTACGCTTGTGCAGATGAAAAATATAAACTGAATATTCGTGTTATTACCGAGTACGCTTGGAGCAATCAGTTTGCATACAATATGTTTCTTCGACCAACAGAAAAAGAGTTGGAGAATTTTCAACCGGAATGGACAATTGTAAATGCTCCGGGTTTTATGGCAAACCCCGAAGTTGATGGAACTCGTCAACATAATTTTGCTATTCTTGACTTCACCCGTAAGATTGCCTTAATTGGTGGAACTGGTTATACTGGTGAAATCAAAAAAGGTATTTTTTCTGCATTGAATTTTATATTGCCAGTTTATAAAAATACTTTACCGATGCATTGCAGTGCCAATGTGGGTAAAGAGGATGACACAGCCATTTTCTTTGGATTGTCAGGAACAGGAAAAACAACACTTTCGGCGGATCCAAATCGTCGATTGATTGGGGATGACGAACATGGATGGACAGCAGAAAATACAGTCTTCAATTTTGAAGGAGGTTGTTATGCAAAAGTGATCAATCTTAGCGAAGAAAACGAACCTGATATTTATCATGCCATTAAAAAAGGAGCAATTCTAGAAAATGTCATTATGGATGCTAAAGGTGAAGTGGATTATGAAGATATTTCTATTACGCAAAATACAAGAGTTAGTTATCCGATAGATCATATTGATAACATTCAAGTGCCTTCTATTGGTGAAAATGTGAAAAACATATTCTTTTTGACGGCAGATGCGTTTGGAGTATTGCCTCCGATTTCAAAATTAACCCCAAGTCAGGCGGCTTATCATTTTATTTCTGGATATACAGCCAAAGTTGCTGGAACTGAAGCCGGAGTTGTAGAACCAACGCCTAATTTTTCTGCTTGTTTTGGTGCTCCTTTTATGCCCCTGCATCCCACAAAATATGCTGAAATGTTGAGCAGAAAGATGAAAGAATCTGGTGTCAGTGTTTGGCTTGTCAATACAGGTTGGACAGGTGGACCTTACGGAATAGGGACACGTATGAAGCTAAAGTATACAAGAGCTATGATATCTGCAGTATTGAATGGTGACTTGGGACCTTACACTTATGAAGATTACCACATTCATTCTGTATTTGGTGTTGCCCAACCAAGATTTTGTCCAGGCGTCCCAACAGAAGTATTAAGCCCAAGAACTACATGGAACGATGATAAAGCGTATTATACCACAGCCTTTAAATTAACCAATGCTTTTAGGGAAAACTTTAAACAGTTTGAAGAGTTCTCCAATGAGGAAATTAGAAGAGGTGGTCCACAGCGTTATGCATTTTAGTAGATAATAAATTTATAAACAAAAAAACGCGATTCATAAGAGTCGCGTTTTTTTGTTTTATAAGAATAGCAATCTATTTTGCCTTATTGACTTTTTCTATATACTTTTCCAAAGCCATCGTCATGGAAGGCGTATCGGGTGTTGGAGCAGGAATATCACAACGCAAGCCGTGTTCTTCGACAGCTTTGCATGTGGTACTTCCAAATGCAGCTATTCTGGTGTTGTTTTGTTTGAAATCTGGGAAATTGTGGAACAACGATTCAATCCCTGATGGGCTGAAAAATACCAAAATATCATAATACACATCGGCCAAATCAGATAAATCACTGATAACGGTTTTATAGAAAATCGCCTCTTTCCACTTAATATTTAAAGCGTTAAGAGTTGCAGGTACTTCATCCTTCAATTTATCAGTAGTTGGCAGTAAAAAGCTTTCGTCTTTATACTTTTTGATTAGAGGAGATAAATCCTCAAAACTACGTTTACCCACATAAATTTTGCGTTTTCTATAGACCACATATTTTTGCAGATAGAACGCAACAGCTTCAGATTGACAAAAATATTTCATTGTATCCGGCACTTTAAATCGCATTTCTTCAGCAACTCTAAAAAAATGATCCACAGAATTTCTACTGGTAAGTATGATGGCTGTGTAATGATTCAAATCAACCTTTTGTTGTCTGATATCTTTAGCCGAAACACCTTCAACATGTATAAATGGTCTGAAATCTATTTTTACTTTTTGCTTTTCCTGAAGATCAAAGTAAGGCGAATTTTCGATTTTAGGTTCTGGTTGAGACACTAAAATTGTTTTCACTTTCATAGGCCGAGGGGTAATGGTTTTCTTAATTTATCGTAATTATTTTATATAAAATCAGATAGGGTCCAATTTCAAGTGCGCAAAGATACAAAATAAAATAGAATAAGTTATTTAATATCAACTTTTGGTGATTTTTGAAAGATGTAATCAACCCCACAAGGTTGATGAGGATAATTAGTCCAATGCTTACAAAGAGGATTGACTTTGAAGGGGTAACGGCATACAGCAATAAAATGTTAATAGGCAAAAGGATAAACCCACTGAAATTTAGATAACTTGTCTTTTGAAAGAGATATTGATCTATTATTTTATCAATATCAAACAGGCTTCCTATCAGGCGTTCAAACAACACTTTTATCAATACTAAAGCAGCTACGCCAAAAATGATTTTTGAAAAGAGAAGGATTTCAAATTTGATGGGTTGTACCAATGTAGAATAGGCCAAAAAGCCAAAAACAGACAAAGAAATAATCAAATTTAAAAAAAGCAAGCTGTCAAAACCATCTATGAACTTTTGGTCCCTAGAATAAATTTTTAAGTATTTAGAGTTCCCCAAAACAGCTATAAAATCATTAAATCGTGCAGGAAAAAATTGTTTGGACATCGTTATTGCAATCAATCCCACAACAATCAAAACCGTAAACCATTCGTTGGATATAACTTCTCGTAGCATGGTTGCTAAATTATAAAGAAAATTTAAACTCTTTAACGTTTATTTATGCTTAATCACCTAAAATTTATACTTTAAAAAAACTTACTTTTGTCAACGTACTATCGAGCCTTATGGGCACAGCCAAAATTAGTGTACATGCAAGATGCCATTGTCATCATACCAACCTTTAACGAAATTGAGAATATTGAAGCCATCGTCAGAGCAGTTTTTGCTCAAGAAAAGAAGTTTCATATTCTAGTTGTGGATGATAACTCACCAGATGGCACTGGCAGAAAGGTGAAATCCTTGCAAGAGGAGTTTGGAAATGAGTTATTTCTGTTGGAACGAAAGCACAAAACAGGTCTTGGCACAGCCTATATTGAAGGGTTTCAGTATTGTTTAAAAAAGGAGTATCAATATATTTTTGAGATGGATGCCGATTTTTCCCATGACCCAAAAGATTTGATAAAACTTTACAATGCATGTCACATCGAAGAAGCGGATGTTTCCATTGGTTCCCGCTATGTGGATGGTGTCAATGTTGTGAATTGGCCAATGAGTAGAGTCTTAATGTCGTACGGAGCATCAAAATATGTGCGATTTATAACTAGAATGCCAATTTGTGATACCACAGCAGGTTTCGTTTGTTATAAACGAATTGTTTTGGAAACCATCAATTTAAATAAGGTAAAGTTTGTTGGTTATGCGTTTCAAATTGAAATGAAATTCAAAGCATATCTAAAAAAGTTTAAGATAGAAGAAGTCCCTGTGATCTTTACAGATAGAAAAAGGGGAAAATCCAAATTGAGTGGGGGAATTATATCCGAAGCCATTTTTGGTGTATTGACCATGAAGTTTAAAAGTTTGATTGGAAAGGAATAGAGCTATGCAAGCGAAAAGAACACTGATAAAAAATGCCAAAATCATCAACGAAGGTCACATCTTTGAAGGCGATATTCTTATTGAAGGCGAATTTATAAAAGAAATTTCAGATTCCATAAGTGCCAAATCATCTCAAGATGAAATCATTGATGTAGAAGGGAGCTATGTGTTCCCAGGTGTGATTGATGACCAAGTTCATTTTAGGGAACCAGGATTAACACATAAAGCAACTATCGAAACCGAATCGAGGGCTGCGGTTGCTGGAGGGATTACTTCATTTATTGAAATGCCCAACACGGTTCCGCAAGCAACGACTATTGAGAAATTAGAGGAAAAGTTTGACATCGCCGAAAAAACATCATTTGCCAATTATTCCTTTATGTTCGGTGGCACAAATGATAATCTGGAAGAGATTTTGAAAGTCGATCCTAAAAAAGTTGCTGGTTTAAAGCTGTTTTTAGGTTCTTCTACAGGTAATATGTTGGTAGATAATCCACAAGTTCTCGAAAAAATCTTCAAGAGCACTAATTTATTGATCTCCGCACATTGTGAAGATGAAGCGACCATCAAACAAAATCTTGAAACTCATATCCAAAAATACGGCAATGATATTCCCATCGAATGTCATCCGATTATTAGGAGTGAAGAGGCATGTTATATCTCATCTTCAAAAGCCATTGAACTGGCAAAGAAAACAGGAGCACGTTTGCATGTTTTTCATCTTTCGACAGGAAAGGAAACAAAATTATTCTCGAATAAAATTCCTTTGAAGGATAAAAAAATCACAGCAGAAGTCTGTATTCATCATTTATGGTTTTCAGATGAAGATTATAAAACAAAAGGAACCCTTATCAAATGGAATCCAGCTGTCAAAACTTCTAAAGACAGAGACGAATTATGGAAGGCTTTGTTGGATGACCGCATTGATGTCGTCGCATCCGACCATGCGCCGCACACATTGGAAGAAAAGAAAAATGTCTATACCGAAGCGCCATCGGGTGGTCCATTGGTGCAACATGCTTTACCGGCAATGATTGAAATGCATCACAAAGGCAAAATATCATTGGAGAAAATTGCTGAAAAAATGTGCCACAATCCTGCAATCCTATTTCAGATCGAAAAACGAGGATTTATAAAGGAAGGTTTTTTTGCTGATTTGGTAATTGTTGATATCAATAGTCCTTGGTCTGTAAAAAAAGATAATATCCTTTATAAATGTGGTTGGTCTCCGTTTGAAGGCACTATTTTTAAGTCTAGAATTACACATACCTTTGTCAATGGAACTCTGGCATATAAGAATTTTAAGTTTTTTGATGTTAAGGTTGCAAAGCGATTGACTTTTGATAGATGAAAAAATTGATATACATAGTATTTGGGATTCTTATAATTGGATGTGGCGATTCTGACCGACCAACAAAACCAGATAATCTGATTTCAAAGGAAAAAATGTCGGATATCATTTATGACGTCTTTTTATTGAATGCGGCTAAAGGTGTCAACAAGGTGGTCTTGGAAAAGAACGGCATCCTGCCCCAAGAATATGTGTTCCAAAAATATAACATTGACAGTTTACAATTTGCATTGAGCAATGATTACTATTCCTACGATACTCAAGTTTATGAAGGTATTATGGAAAAAGTGAAACTGAAAATCGAACAGGAGAAAAAAATAAATGACTCCATCAATTCAAAGGAAGAGAAAACAAAAGATTCTTTAAGGTCAGCAAGAGTAAAGACAAATGACACTTTGAGTAAAATGAAAATTCAGAAAATTAAAGCGGACACCATTTCTCCTATTGAATCAAAAATGAAACCCAAAGTCTTTGGAAAAGATAAGGATTAAGTTCACTTTAAATCTTCCAAAAAATATTCGCCTACTTTGCTAATTGAATCGTCTATTGATGTAAATTGAAACCCTATTGTGTTTTTTAATTTTGAATTATCATACATCGTTTTAGAAAGCGCGGTTTTAGCCATTTGTCTTGACAGTTTTCGTCGCTGACCTCGGATTTTATGGTTGAGCCAATCCAAACGCCAACCAAGTTCCAACAGTAATTTACTAGCTTCTTTTTGTGCGGGTTTTACGTCTAAAGCTTTGGCGACTTTCGTTTGAAATTGCTTAAATGATAAGTTTTCCGAAATCACAATAAAGGATTCGTTTTTAATATCGCTTTTCATCAACTCCAACATTATTTTCACAACATCATCCACATCTACATAAGCAGTAAATCCGTTCGTATAATATGGAAACCCTTTATAAACTTGATTGATAAGACTTCCGCTTCCGCCTCCTCTCCAAAAGCCAGGGCCGAGAATAACACCTGGATTCACTATGACTGCATCGACACCTTCTTGAGTGCCGCGCCAAACTTCAATTTCAGCCCCATATTTTGTAATGGCATACACACTGTGGTCTTCTTCCGGATTCCATGAAGTCTCCTCTGTAATTAGCTTTTCAGCCTCCAGTTCGTGACCAATGGCCGCGATGGATGACACATAACAAAGTTTTTTGATGTTGTTGGATACACATAAATTCACAATGTTAGCGGTCCCTTCAATGTTTATTTTTCGAAGTTGATGGTATTTATCTGGTTCAAAACTTACAAAAGCAGCACAGTGATAGACATAATTGATATTTCTAAAAGCTTCACATAAAGCGGGAACATCATTTAAATCGGCTTCAACCCATTCGATACGATTGTAAAGTGTTTCGACATCCTCTGAATAATATGAAAATACTTTTTTAACAGCATCAAGTTTATGTGTCCTTCTGTAAATGGCTCTGACGGGTTCATTATTGCTCACCAATTTATAGAGCAAATGAGAACCGACCAATCCTGTACCTCCTGTGACTAATATCATACAACTAAAATAACCAATTAATCATTAGTAATTGCGCATTGATTTTTATCTTTGCCCAAGTTTACCAAAAATCAAAACCAATAATGAAGAATTTTGTAAAAGAATTGACATGGAGAGGCATGATACACGACGTAATGCCTGGAACCGATGAGCATTTAATGGAAGAAATGCGAATGGCATATGTTGGCATCGATCCAACGGCAGATTCTTTACATATTGGTCACCTTGTGGGTGTAATGGGATTGCGTCATTTTCAATTGGCGGGTCACAAACCTGTTGCTTTGGTTGGTGGAGCTACTGGAATGATAGGTGATCCTTCAGGGAAATCTGCAGAGCGAATCCTCTTGGATGAGCCCACCTTGCGGCACAATCAGAATGCCATCAAAGAACAACTTTCGCGCTTTTTGGATTTTGATAGCGATGCCAATAATGCTGCGCTTTTGGTCAATAACTATGACTGGATGAAAGATTTTTCATTTTTGGATTTCATACGAGATGTGGGCAAGCACATCACAGTCAATTATATGATGTCCAAAGACTCTGTAAAAAAACGTTTGACATCAGATGATTCTGAAGGGATGAGTTTCACAGAGTTTACCTATCAATTGGTGCAAGGTTATGACTTTTTGCATTTGTATAAAACGCAAGAATGTACCCTTCAAATGGGCGGAAGCGACCAATGGGGAAACATCACCACAGGAACCGAACTCATCAGACGGATTGATTCAGGAAAAGGGTACGCCCTGACCTGGCCATTGATTACCAAAGCGGATGGTACAAAATTTGGGAAAACCGAAGGTGGAAATGTGTGGTTGGATGCAAATAGAACGTCGCCTTATAAATTCTATCAATATTGGCTGAATGTTAGTGATGAGGACGCTGTAAAGTTCATTAAGATTTTTACATTTTTGACCAAAGATGCAATTGAAAATTTAATCACCGAACATCAACAAGAACCACACTTAAGACAATTGCAAAAACGTCTTGCTGAAGAAATTACCACCATGGTGCATTCCAAAGACGATTTTGAGAATGCGGAAAAAGCATCAGGAATATTGTTCAGTACTTCTTTTAAAACGGATATAAAATCTTTAAATGAAGCTACTTTTTTGGATGTGTTTGAAGGTGTACCACAAGCTGAAATTTCTCGTTCAGAATTTGAGGCAGGGTTAGATATGATTGCTGCCTTATCTGCAAAGACCAATTTTTTGGCATCAAATAGTGAGGCAAGACGAGCCCTAAAAGAGAATTCTATTTCTGTTAATAAAGAAAAAGTTACGGAAGATTATCAGTTAACTTCTGATGATTTAATTAATGACAGATACATCATCATCAATAAAGGAAAAAAGAACACCTATATTATCAAAGTAAATTAAATAAAAACGCCTGAAGAAGCGAACTTCTATCAGGCGTTAAAAAACCAACCAATCAACTTAAAAACTTTTCTTTTTCAGAAGCTATTCTTGTTTCATAATAACCTTCCAATTTTTGTCGGCTTTTTGTTTTAATATCTCTGGACCCTCATCGTTCCAAGATTTCTGTGTATGGGCAAAAATAGAATCATAAAACAGATATAATTTTCCATCCATAATTTGAAAACTTTTTGGGTCAATAGTTGCTTTTTTATTCTTTGCAATCGCATAAGCACAATAACCACCGTATTGTGGAACATACTTTCCTGGATTTGACTTAAAAGTTTCAAGATGTTCTTTTGACGCAAATTTAAATTTCACTCCATCGTATTCAGCAGTGAATTCCTTCTTACCTTCTAATGCCTTCGTATCAAAATAGGCGACAACATCATATCCTTTAGCAACATATCCTTTTTTGGTGTTATAATCAATACTTTGCGAAAATGTGCTTAACGTAACAAGCAGTAGCGCACATATGAATACTGTTTTCATAAACCAATTCTTGGAATAATTTAGTCGGTCTAAAGAGTGTTAAATTACAAATCTTAACAAAGAATTATAATATCATTAAATTACAGCCCCGAATGTCAGAAGTGTCAAATCTACCAATGATTTCAAAAGTGCCATCAGAATTGATTTTTCCCAAATCTTGAGTTGCAATAAACGAACAGGAATTGATGTTTGCCAAATCAATGACATTCATACCGCCAGTTTTTTGTAAGGGAAGTATGGTCAAGGCATCTTCGGTATCTCTAATTAGAATTTTCATCCAAGCGGGGCAGTCAAAAGTACCTTTGCCATTTGAATAACTTTGGCTCAACAATTCGGTCATACCATATTCACTATGTATAGTTTCAATACCAAAACCTTTTTTCAATAGGTCGTGAAGCTCATTGCGAATTAATTCTTTCCGCCTGCCTTTCATTCCACCGGTTTCCATAACGATGGTATTTTTCAAATGAAATTGATGGGTTTCAACCAAATCCAATAGCGCAAACGAAACACCAATCAAAAGTACTTTTTGACCTTTTTTATCTAATTGGTTTAAGTTGTTTTTTAATTCTGAAAGATTATTGAGGTAAAAACCGCTTTCGGAATGTTTAGAATCTTTAATCAGATTATCAACCATATAAATCAAAGAGGAACCATCGCGCTCCAAATAGGAGGGCAACAAAGCCAAGACGACATAATCTTGAATGTTGCCATAGAAATGCTGAAATGCCTTTTTAAAGCTTTCCTCATAGATTTTTAAATTGGTCACGTGATGTTTGCTGGTAATGCTACCTGTGGTACCAGAACTTGTGAATGTTTTCTCAATAGAGTCCAAATTACTTATTACTTGATGACTTTTAAAAAACTCTATGGGTAGAAACGGAATATCCGCCAATTGGCTTACATCACTTGGGTGTTTGTAAAGTAAATCACAAAAGGAACGGTACACAGGGTTATTTTCAAACTGAAATCTAAAGATTTTCAAAGCCATGGTTTTGAAGTCTTCTTCCGACCGAATATTGAAAATATCATTGGTATTAATCATCTTAACAAAAGTAGATAAAATAAAAAAGCGTTACCACTGAAGGCAACGCTTTTAAAAATTTTATTTAAACGAAATTATTTAATCACTAATTTTTTAGTGATTGTTGCATTGTCTTGAGAAATTTTCATAACGTAAATTCCAGATTTCAATGATGCAACATTCAAACGGCTATTGCTAACGGTTTGATTCAATACTTGTTTTCCTAATACATCATATACAGCAACTGACATAGCACCAGAAACATTACTTGTAATGTTTACATAACCAAGAGATGTTGGGTTAGGGTAAATTTTGAAGTTGTTTGAGTTAAATTCGTCAACCGATAAAGTATATTCGTAAGTGCCTATTGGATAGACAGAGGCACAACTTGCATTAGTAGTACAACCATCTGTTGCATCAACGCCACTGAACGTCCAATTTCCTAAAACAAAAGTTGAACCGTCAGGACCAGTCTCATTAGTTCTATATGCCCAACCGTCAAGAGTTTCCCATGCTTCGCCAGTTCCATCGGTACCAACAGCGCCAAAAACATCAATTACTGTTGTGTTTTTATACAATAAAATGGCATCATCACCATTGTTATTTGCTACATTATTATTATAATCTAAAGCAACGCCAAAATATGTGTTAAAATCAACTCCTGCATTGTTGTCAAAACCTAAATAGATGTAAGAACCCGCAGTTTTTGCATCTGCAGGGAAAGTGAATTCTGCCGCTCCTGTAGAAGCAGTACCATTGTTTGCACTTTCAACACCAAAAAGGCTTAAATCTGGAATATCATTAATCACATAAATCTCAATCAATTTTGGGACACCGCCTGGTAGTGGACCATCAAAAACACCCGTAAGAACCATATCCTGACCAAAGGAAACAGCACTGATTAGTAAAGAAAGTAATAGAAAGTAAATTTTTTTCATAATTAAAAGTTTTAGATTATATGCAAATATAAGAATTAATAATATACAAAATATGACGTCATCAAGTATTGATAACTGATAACATTATCATAACATATCATTTACCTAACAACTAGCTTTCGTGTTGCAGAGCTGTTGTTTTCTTTAATCTTTAGGATATAAATTCCTGGAGTTAATTTGGAGATGTTCAATTCTTTTCCAAATAAGGAAGTAGAATATATCTTTTTTCCCAACACATCAAAGATTTCAATTTCTTTGGTCAAATTCTGTTTGGTAGTAATATATATTTTGCCATTGCTTACAGGATTTGGGTATATAGACAAATCCTCAATAGTTTCGGTAGTAGCCGATTTAGGGTCGGATACTTGGGAATGACCAAAAACAGAAACACCTAGAAATGCAACAAGGCACAAGATGGATAAGTAGTTTTTCATCAAATTAAGTTCTTTTAAATAAATGTAATGAAATATAACAAAACCCATACCAAAAAAATGTTAAACCTAGAAAATAATCGTCGAAAAGCTATCCGAACTTGTCTTCAAGGTTACCATATTGTTATTATTGATGGAGTTAGTATAATTTTTTGTTATTAATCCTATCTTTACATTGTAGAATTAGTTCTAACTTTAACTAATGAAAAAAAGAGAAATAAAAATTTTACTGGTCGATGATGAACCAGACATTTTGGAAATTGTTGGCTATAATCTTTCTTCCGAAGGCTATAATGTGATTACAGCGGAAAATGGTATCGAAGCTGTTAAAAAAGCAAAAAAGGAAAAGCCACAATTAATTATTCTCGACGTTATGATGCCTGAAATGGATGGAATCGAAGCCTGCGAACAAATTAGAAAAATCCCAGATTTGAGCGATGTCATCATCACTTTTTTGACTGCGAGAGGAGAAGATTATTCCCAAGTTGCTGGCTTTGATGCTGGAGCAGATGATTATATTACCAAGCCAATAAAACCTAAAGTATTGGTAAGTAAGGTCAAGGCCTTATTAAGACGATTAAAAGATGAAGATGCCACAGAAAGCATCATGAAAATAGGTTCATTAATAATCAATAGGGAAGAATACAAAATCTCACACAAAGGGGAGGAAATAATTCTACCGCGAAAAGAGTTTGAATTACTATCTTTGTTGGCAACAAAACCAGGCAAAGTATTCAAGCGCGAAGAAATCCTCGATAAAGTTTGGGGCAATGAAGTAGTGGTTGGTGGAAGAACCATCGATGTACATATAAGAAAACTTCGAGAAAAAATCGGCGACAAATGCTTTAAGACCGTTAAAGGTGTTGGGTATAAGTTTGTAGATTAATGCAAAAGAAATTAAAAAAAACATACAAGTTTGCGATTAAAACATCGCTTTACATTACTATTTGCCTAACACTCTTATTGAGTGTTTTTTTGTATGTAGGTAATACGTTCAATTGGTTTGTCATTGTCGGATTTATCCCAATTTGTTACGCAATTTGTTTTTTAATAACTCAATATCGAGTTGAGCGTTTCATTTACAGGAGAGTCAAAAAAATATATGATGATTTGACACTACTGGAATCAGCCTCACTTATAAAGCAACCCATTACTACAGATATGGCAACCTTGACGCAAGAAATAGACAAATTCGCCAAAGACAAAAAACTCGAAATAGAAACTTTGAAGGTCCGTGAGGAATACAGAAAGGAGTTTTTGGGAAACGTCTCGCATGAACTTAAAACACCCTTATTTACCGTTCAGGGATATATTTTAACGCTTCTTGATGGTGCCATGGAAGATGAACGCATCAGAAAAAAGTATTTGGCAAGAGCGAGTAAAGGTGTGGAGCGTTTAATTTACATCGTGAAGGATTTGGATATGATTACCAAACTAGAGGTTGGTGATTTGAGTTTAAAAATTGAGAACTTTGATATCATCGAAGTGATTCAAAGTGTTTTTGACTTGTTGGAAATGAAAGCTGCAAAGAAAAAAATCACCTTGATGTTCGATATGGACTATAAAATACCAATAATGGTAAAAGCTGATAAAGAACGAATTCAGCAAGTTCTTACAAACCTAGTCGTAAATTCCATAAAATACGGAAAAGAAAAAGGAACAACAGAAGTCAGTGTAGAAAACCTGATTAAAAATAAGGTCATTATAAGAGTCACCGATAATGGTGAGGGAATTTCCAAAGCCAACCTCAAACGGCTTTTCGAACGTTTCTTCAGGGTGGATAAAAGTGGTTCTCGTAGAGAAGGCGGTTCAGGTCTAGGTTTATCAATTGTCAAGCATATCATCGAAGCGCATGACGAAAAGATTTATGTAGAAAGCGAGTTAGGCGTTGGAAGTGAATTTTCATTTACTCTTGAAAAGCTGAAATAATCGTTTGTAGTTAACTTCGTAGTCAAACACTTCAAGACCTTTGAAATTATTGACTTCGTTCAGTTTTTCTAAATTAAAATCATTTTGTCTGCAACTTGCCACAAAACCTTTTTCAGTAAGACGTTTGGCTAAATATTCTTGTTCAAATTGCCCTGGTGTCGGAATGAAAAAAGCATTCTTTCCCAATTTTGCCAAATCCATAATCGTGGTATAACCAGATCGCGAAACTATCAGATTACTTTCGTTCAAAGCCTTTTCTAACTCTGCACCCATTAAAAAATTATGTATGAGAATGTTGTTTACCTCATCCGTTTTATGCTCTTTTTCGACAATTCCTTTCACAAACAACACCTTTCCTTCATAATCTTTAAAATCAACCAACAATTTTTCTTCGAGCATTGTTCGTTGCGGTTCAGGACCGGAAAGTAACACCATGATATCATATCTAATTTCACAATCCAGCTTCTTAAAACGACTTAAGGGGCCAACATATTTGAGAACAATATTTGCGGAGTTTACATGACCAAGTTTTCCGCTTAAATTTGGCGTTCCAACAGTGTCTGGCACCCAACATTCATCAAATTTTTTCATGATGTTTTGGTGCATTTTGGTACTTAACCAAGTTGTATTCCCACTTAAAACTTGCAATTGATGCGTCATAAAAACGGAAGGCACAAGTTTACAATGTACACCAAGTCTGTTGTCCGAAATGATACCATCAATTTTATAGGTTTCAACAATCTGTTTGGTGGCTTTCTTTTCAGCCTTAATTGCATTGATGACTTTTGGAGAATCTTTAAGAAGTTTCAGTTTAAGAAAATATCCCTTTTTCGAATATTTGATATTATAGCCAGGTAATTCAATATGAGTGAGTTCAGGAAATTCTTTTTTCAACAATTCAAGAGCCACACCGTCACTAGCTATTATTGGTTCAAAATTATGAGCGAGCAATGCATTGACAATCGGTATGCACCGCGTGGCATGGCCCAATCCCCAATTTAAAGGTGCAACAAGTATTTTTTTCTTCATGTTTGATGTTTATTCTCCAAGAAGATTTTAACAACTTACAAAGATACAAACTAAACCACTATCATATATTTCCTTAATTTTGCCGAAATGTTAAAGAATTGATTCCTGAAAAGGGAGATTTTTACTAAAACTTAAAATCAGAAACACAGAAAAGTGGGAAGCAAAAACAAACTCAAACGCTTTAGGGAAAATGAAACTTTTAATAACGTCATCCAGCCAACACGCGATGAATTGGTAAACGATGATTTCGATTTAAAAGGTTCTTGGAACGAAAAAATCTTCAAAAACAATTATCCTTTGGTGCTGGAATTAGGCTGTGGTAAAGGTGAATATAGCATTGCACTTGCCAAACGTTACCCAAATAAAAATTTCATTGGCATAGATATCAAAGGCGCACGTTTTTGGAGAGGAGCCAAAACAGCTGTTGAAGAATCAATAAAAAATGTGGCTTTTCTTCGTACACAAATAGAATTGATAGATTATGCTTTTGCGGAACAAGAAGTTGATGAAATCTGGATTACATTTCCAGATCCACAAATCAAATACAAACGTACCAAGCATCGTATGACCAATACCGAGTTTCTCCAACGCTATAAAAAAATCTTAAAAAAAGATGGAATAGTCAACCTGAAAACCGATAGCGAATTTATGCATGGCTATACACTTGGGTTGTTGCATGGCGAAGGACACGAAGTTTTGTATGCCAATCATAATGTTTATAAACAAGAGGGTAGTCCTGATGAGGTAACCAGCATACAGACACATTATGAAAGCCTCTATTTAGAAAAAAACAAACCAATTACCTATATTAGATTTAAAATCAACTAATCTTGAACATTACAGTCCTATTTTTTCTGGGTTTGATTATTGCACTCGTTGGCGTTATTCCACCTGGATTGTTAAATATGACTGCGGCCAAAATCAGTCTGAAGGAAGGTTATGCCAGAGGGATTATGTTTTCTGCAGGGGTATGTGTCATAGTGTTTTTACAGACGTATGTAGCTGCAATGTTCGCAAGGTATTTAAGCAATCATCAAAGCGTTATCGAAATATTACAGCGAGTGGCTTTCGTTATTTTTGTGTTGATTACCATATATTTTCTGCTCATTGCCAAATCTGAACCAAAACCTGAAGTGGACCCACAATCAAGGAGCAAGCACAGTCGTTTTTTTCAAGGCATGTTTCTCTCCGCAATCAATATATTTCCGATTCCATATCAGGCCTATATGACAATTACAATAGCTTCATTTGGCTGGATGGAATTTGAACGGACTCCGATTATTTCCTACGTGGCTGGCGCCTCTACTGGAACATTTGTGATGCTGTATTTTTATATTTTCTTCTTCGATAAGATAAAGAACAAGAACTTTACATCACAAAAAAACATGAATTACATTATCGGAACGATTACGGGAATCATTGCTGGAGTAACTCTTGTCAATATTTTAATGGAATTGTAATGCAACAGGAAACACTCAATTTTTTTGATAAGGTTTATGAGGTGGCGAAACTAATTCCCTATGGACGTGTAACGAGTTATGGCGCCATCGCCAATTATCTTGGAGCCACAAGAAGTGCCAGAATGGTCGGCTATGCCATGAATGGTTCGGTTGGAAAAGATGTGCCTGCCCATCGAGTTGTAAACAGAAAAGGTCTGCTCACAGGCAAACATCATTTTGATGGGACCAATTTAATGCAGCAATTGTTGGAAAGTGAGGGAATAAAAGTGAAAAATAACCAAATTCAAGATTTTGAAAAGGTGTATTGGGATCCTTTGAGGGATTTGTAAATAACAACGAAAATACTCCATAGAATTAGTCAATATCTCTATAAAAAAACTTCAAGCTTCCCACTTCCAACTTCAATCTTTAATAAGTATATTTGCACTTTAGAATGATTCTTAATTAAAAAGAAGAAAAAAGATAAAGGAATAATGAAAATAGACTAGGAGCGTCTATATTCTCTTCTCTTTTTTCTCTTCTCTCAAAGAAATGAAATTAAATAAACAAGACATCTACAAAGCCCTCGAAACCATTTCCGCACCTGGCGAAGGACAGAATATGGTTGAAAGTGGCGCTGTAAAAAATATCGTAACCTTCGCTGACGAAGTGATTGTAGACATAACAATCAACAACCCAAGTCTTCAGGCGAAGAAAAAGACCGAAGTCGAAATCATGAAAACCATTCATGATTTGGTATACGAAAAGGCCAAAATCACCGTGAATGTTAAGGTAGATGCTCCCGCAAAACCTATCGCTAATGTAATCAAAGGAAAAGCAATTCCTGGAATTCAAAATATTGTGGCTGTGGCTTCTGGTAAAGGTGGTGTAGGGAAATCTACGGTTACGGCCAACTTGGCTGTGACGTTGGCAAAAATGGGTTTTAAGGTCGGAATTTTGGATGCAGATATCTATGGACCATCAATGCCAATTATGTTTGATGTGGAACTTGAGCGTCCTTTGGCAGTGAACATTGACGGCAAGTCCAAGATGAAACCTGTTGAAAACTACGGAGTCAAAATCCTCTCAATAGGGTTCTTTACGCAACCTAACCAGGCTGTTGTATGGAGAGGACCAATGGCGGCAAAGGCATTAAATCAAATGATTTTTGATGCGCATTGGGGCGAACTCGATTTTATGCTGATTGATTTACCTCCAGGAACGGGAGACATTCATTTAAGCATCATGCAATCGTTGCCAATTACTGGTGCGGTTGTGGTGAGTACACCTCAAAATGTAGCTCTGGCAGATGCAAAAAAAGGGGTGGCAATGTTCCAACAAGAAAGTATTAATGTCCCAGTTTTAGGAATTATCGAGAATATGGCTTATTTTACTCCTGAAGAATTGCCAAATAACAAATATTATATTTTTGGGAAAGAAGGAGCTAAAAACCTTGCGGCAGATTTAAAAGTACCATTTTTGGGTGAATTGCCTTTAGTGCAAAGTATTCGAGAATCTGGTGATGTTGGTCACCCCGCAGCATTGCAAACAGCCACTTCTTTGGAACAAGCGTTTGAAAAATTGACGCAAAATGTGGTGACAGAAGTTGTAAAGCGTAATGACGATTTGCCTCCAACGGAAGCAATAAAAATAACGACTATGGCTGGATGTTCAGCAGTAAAAAAATAGATTATGACAACAGAAGAACTTCGAGTAAATGTAGAAAAAGCATTAGATGAGATTCGTCCTTTTTTACAAAGTGACGGAGGAGATATTTCTTTGTTGTCCATAGAAAATGACAATTTGGTCAAGGTACAGTTGCAAGGTGCATGCGTTGGGTGTAGTGTCAATCAAATGACCTTGAAATCTGGAGTGGAAATGACCATCAAAAAATATGCGCCTCAAATTGAACAAGTTATTAATGTTGTTGCTTAAAATGATTTTTATCATAAATTTTAAGTCTACTCAATGTTAAATTTGTTTTCAGAAAGAAGAATTAAATGATTAAAACCGATATACTCATCATTGGCGCAGGACCAACAGGTTTGTTTGCCGTGTTCGAAGCCGGATTACTAAAGTTAAAATGCCACTTAATAGATGCCTTGCCTCAGGCAGGTGGGCAATGTTCGGAGATTTATCCAAAAAAACCAATTTATGACATTCCAGGATTTCCAGAAATTTTAGCTGGAGATTTGACCAATAATCTCTTGGAGCAATGTAAGCAATTTGAGCCTGGCTTCACCCTTGGCGAACGTGCCGAAATCATAGAAAAACAAGAGGATGGAAGTTTTGTTGTGACCACAAATAAAGGAACAAAGCATCAAGCTCCTGTAGTTGCCATTGCAGGAGGTTTGGGGAGTTTTGAACCTCGCAAACCTTTGATTGATAATATCACCTATTTTGAAGATAAAGGCGTTGAATATTTTATAAAGGACCCAGAAGTTTATCGAAATAAGCGTGTAGTCATTTCTGGCGGTGGTGATTCTGCTTTGGATTGGAGCATTTTTCTTTCCAATGTTGCTTCTGAAGTTGCTTTGATACACCGTCGAAATGAATTCCGAGGCGCTTTAGATTCTGTTGAGAAAGTACAAGAATTAAAAAATAAAGGAAAGATAAAACTAATCACGCCAGCTGAAGTTATAAATGTTGTTGGGTACCATAAGGTTGAAGCTGTAGTGGTTAAACAATCTGATAATATCCACATAGATAAGGAATTCGAAGTGGAATGCGACCATTTCATTCCGTTATTTGGACTATCACCAAAACTTGGACCGATTGCTAACTGGGGCTTGGAAATTGAAAAGAACGCTATTGTAGTCAATAATTCATTGGATTATCAAACCAATATTCCAGGGATTTTTGCCATTGGTGATGTGAATACCTATCCTGGTAAATTAAAATTGATTTTATGCGGTTTCCATGAAGCGACTTTGATGTGCCAAGCTGCCTATCAAATCATAAATCCTGGGAAGAAATATGTCCTCAAATATACAACGGTAAGCGGTGTGGATGGATTTGATGGCACGCGTAAAGAAGCCCCAAAACAAGTTGTGAAATCTATAGACTAATGGTACAGGATATCAATATAAAGATAATCGACAGAGAAGGCATCACTCACGAAGTACAGGCACCAACAGATATGGCGATGAATTTGATGGAGGTGGTTCGCTCTTATGAGCTGGCTCCAGAAGGCACTATTGGGGTTTGTGGTGGTATGGCAATGTGCGCTTCTTGTCAATGTTATGTTTTGAGTGATACTAAATTACCAGAAATGCAAGATGACGAGGAAGCAATGTTGAGCGAAGCGTTTTATGTCAAACAAAATTCGCGTTTAGGTTGCCAAATCCACATTACTCCTGAATTAGAGGGATTAGAAGTGGAGTTGGCTCCAGAATCATGACCAACTTTTTGCGAAGACGGAATTTAAGAAGTTCTATAATCAACTAACTTCTTAGGTCCTTCCAACAAGACTCTTACAATCTGCAAAATTCCATCTTCATTGGTTGCAATTTGCCACTTAATCAAGGAAATTTCCCCATTTTCAATCTCGATGCCTGTAATGCTTCTTGGGTGTACGCAACTTCCATCATTAAAATATGCAATATCGCCTGGTTCTGGGAAGCGTGGCCGATGAGTATGGCCTACAATGGTTAATAGGTTGTTATTATCGGTTATCCATTTTTTTGTGCGTCGTTCTACTTTTATCAGTTCTTTGTAGTTTTTTGCAGGCGTTGTTGGATCGGCAATACCCATAACATTCAAAGGTTTCCAAAGAACTCGAACTAAAAATCGGCTCCATTTCCAAAATGTAAAATTCCACCAATCGGCTTGATGTCCGTGTACCAAAAAAAGTTCTTGTTGCGTTTCCGCATGCTTCAAAATTATTGCTTCATCAACTTTAATGCTTGGAAATAGGGGCTTGTCTTCGCCAGTTCGTTCATCAAAATAGGAGTGAAGATATTTTTCCACATACTTCGGATTGCGATATACCATATCATGATTGCCCCAAATGAGGTGCAATCGCTGTTGATTGTAGAATAGTTGCATCAATTCAAACACATTTTTGTGAGCTTCCAAGATTGGTTCAAATGAAACGTTTTCCCAAAGCTCATCGCCATCACCTAATTCGCAATAAGTAAAACCTTCAGCAAAATAATGCTTTAATGCATGGAAATAAATGTTTCTGTTGTTCGCAAAATCGTCAGCAAAACTATTATCTCCTCTATGACAATCACTAAAAAAGATAAATTTAGTGTCATTATCAAAATTGATGATTTTGGCTTCTCTGTAAGCTTTGTCTAACCTGGTTTTTGACGACATTCGATAAGTTTTAACTAAAGTAGTAAAACTTATTGTAATTTTTCAATGGCTATTGGAAGCAGTCGTCCTACAAATTTTGAATAAGCCAATTCGGAAGGGTGCAAACCATCAGATGCAACAAGATTTGGTTGTTCAAGACCCAATCGGGTGATGTCTGTAATGTTCACAAATACAATATTACGCTCGTCGCAATAACTTTTAGCAAAAGTATTATATTGGTCAATATCACTTGAAATCTGTTGTGAATCGGAATTGCCTTGCCCAAAAGGAGTGTAGGCGTAGTCAGGGATTGAAACAACAATAACATTGTTTTTATCACCATTAGCAAATTGAATTGCTTTCTCCATAAGCATCGGAAATTCAGCTTCATATAAAGAAAATGGCTTGTGTTGATATTGATTGTTCACTCCAATTAAGAGAGTGACCAAATCGTAATCAGATGAAGGATTTGAGGTGTTGATTGCATTGATAAGATTGGAAGTTGTCCATCCAGTTTGAGCAATAATTTCAACGGAAATATCCGCTTCGATAGTAGTTGCGATACTGTCTTTTAATTGAACAGGAAATCTACAGGTTTCACATACACTCTGGCCAATAGTATAGCTATCTCCCAAAGCTAGAATTTTCAAACTCTCGACATCGATATTGGTTGAATCGGTGTCATTATCATCATCATTCATTTGATTATTATAGGGACTATTGTTATCATCAGAATTGCTGCAAGCACCAAATGTGATCAAACAAATGAAACAGAGAAAAGCTATTTTTTTCATGTTTATTGAAATTTAGTTTTCAATTTATATACGAGCATTAATAGTCTTTAGTTTTATGACAAAAAAATGCCCCATAAGATTAAGGAGCGTTTTTCTGAATTTTTCGAACTATAACTAATTTATTTTGAATACAAAATACTTTTTATAATCTATTTAAAAGCATTTAAACCTGTAATATCCAATCCCGTAATCAGTAAATGTATATCATGAGTTCCTTCATAAGTTATAACACTTTCAAGGTTCATGGAATGGCGCATGATGGAGTATTCCCCTGTAATTCCCATTCCTCCTAAAATCTGTCTTGCCTCACGAGCGATATTGATGGCCATGTCCACATTGTTTCGTTTTGCCATTGAGATTTGTGGAGAAGTCGCTTTTCCTTCATTACGTAAAACTCCTAAACGCCAAGTTAACAATTGTGCTTTGGTGATTTCGGTGATCATTTCCGCCAATTTCTTTTGTTGCAACTGAAATTGTCCAATTGGTTTGCCAAACTGCATACGTTCTTTACTATATCTTAAGGCAGTGTCATAGCAATCCATTGCTGCGCCAATCGCTCCCCAAGCAATACCATAGCGAGCAGAATCCAAGCAGCCAAGTGGTGCTCCCAATCCTGATTTGTTCGGCAATAAATTTTCTTTTGGAACTTTCACATTGTCAAAAATCAATTCACCTGTGGCAGATGCTCGCAAAGACCATTTATTATGTGTTTCTGGTGTAGAAAAACCTTCCATTCCACGTTCCACGATTAATCCATGAATGCGTCCGCTTTCATCTTTCGCCCATACGACTGCCACTTGTGCAAACGGTGCATTGCTAATCCACATTTTGGCACCGTTCAAAAGGTAATGGTCACCCATATCTTTGAAGTTCGTGGTCATACCTCCCGGATTACTTCCGTGGTCAGGTTCAGTTAAACCAAAGCAGCCCATCCATTCCCCAGACGCCAATTTTGGTAAGTATTTTTGACGTTGTTCTTCATTTCCATATTTCCAAATAGGATACATTACCAACGACGACTGAACAGAAGCAGTACTTCTGACACCAGAGTCACCTCGTTCAATTTCTTGCATAATCAAACCATAAGAAATTTGGTCCAAGCCAGCACCACCATATTCAACAGGAATATAAGGTCCGAATGCTCCAATTTCTGCTAAACCTTTGATGATTTGCGTCGGGAATTCTGCTTTCTGTGCGTAGTCTTCAATAATAGGAGAGACTTCACGTTTAACCCACTCCCTCGCTGCATCACGCACCAAACGGTGTTCGTCGTTCAATAATTCATTGATATTATAATAATCTGGTGCTTGAAACAAATCTGGCTTCATTATGTCGATTTTTTAATTTGAATTGAAATGCAAAAGTAACGAAAACGTTTTCAGTCCACAATTTAATAGGTAGAATTCCTTATGAAAAAAGCGGTTTATTTATTTAGAAATTCTGCCAACAATCGATGGAAATGATGCACTCCTTTTTCACGATTCGGAGAAAATCGTCCTGCTTTATAAAAGGAAGATCGAACACCTTTCTGAACATTTTCAACAACAACCTCATCTTCACGTTCTACCTTTTCGATATCGCTTGCAGCACCTTTATTGAGTTTTGAAGGATCATATACATAGGAGATAAATGACACTTTAGTGCGATTTAAATCCAAAGGCTTTACAATATTGATGGAAAGTCCCCAAGGATAAAAATTGAACATCATATTCGGGAACACCCAATAATAGTAAGCTGCAACATTTTTACCATAATCGATATGGTCTTTTGGAAGGTCAAAAATTTCTGTTGCTTTATCAGTATAACCAATTTGAAGATTGCAATACTCATAAATTTCCGTTGTATAACTTACATAATCCAAAACCGCATTCAAATCATCATGTACGAATGGCACATGAAAACCTTCCAAATAATTATCACAATACAAAGCCCAATGCGCATATACCAAATAATCTTTTGAAATGGTCTTGTCAAGATTAAATTCTTCCAAAGGTAAAAAGCCAACACGTTCATTCATCTTGTCAATCACCTGCTGAAAATCGAAAGAAGGATTCAATCCTGCAAACAAAAATTGTCCCCATTTGCGCAACGGGAATTGATGCAGATTGTCACAAGGTCTCGGAAAATCTTTAGCTTCATTGAATTCTGGCATGTGCTCAAATTCACCCTTTAAATTGAACCGTCTTCCATGATAGCCACAGGTCAATTTTTTGCTTTTTGAAGGATTGATGGCGACCAAATTCCCACGATGTGTACATACATTGGTAAGACAGTGAATCGAATCATCAGAATCTTTCGTGAGAACCATCGGCTCCGTTAAAAATCCGTCGAGCAATACAAATGGATGCACCGAATTTTGAAGTTTTACCATATTGACATCGCTAATCCATTGCCATGATTTTAGAAACACTTGTTCTTTTAAATCGTCAAAAACACTTTGATCTTTATAAAATGTCGCTGGAAGTGTTTCAGCTTTCGTGATATCAGAATCAATGTGGAATTTCTTGGACATAAGATGATTAGTTGTATATTTAGCTGCCTTCTAATTTACGTAATTATCCCGTACCTTCTTCTAAACCAACCAAAATGAGTTCAAAACCACAGAAAATTGGACTGATTACCACTATATCTTTGGTCGTCGGCAATATGATAGGCGTCGGTATTTTTGTCCTGCCAGCTGCATTGGCTTCCTACGGAAGTATTAGTTTGCTGGGTTGGATATTCACCTCCATAGGCGCATTGATTCTAGCCAAAATATTCAGCAATTTAAGCAAGATTGTGGTCAACAAAAGTGGAGGCTCTTATGCCTACACACGAGAAGCTTTTGGAGATTTTGTGGGGTTTTTGATCGCTTGGGGTTATTGGATTTCGTGTTGGGTTGGTAATGGCGCTATTGCCATTGCAGTGGTTGGTGCCTTGAGTTTCTTTTTTCCAATATTGGAAACCAATTCCTTGTACCAAATCAGCATTGGTCTCGGGCTGATGTGGTTATTTACATGGATTAACACAAGAGGAGTGAAGACTTCAGGAAAGGTTCAAGTTGTGACTACAGCTTTAAAATTGTTGCCATTATTTTTCGTGATTATAGTCGGCATTTTCTTTTTCAAATTTGAAAATTTTCCAGCATTGAATTTGACAGGAGAAAGCAATATGGCAACCTTTGCTGCAGTAGCAACTCTGACCCTATATGCTTTTTTAGGAATCGAATGTGGCACCATTCCAGCGGAAAATGTAGATAATCCAGAAGTAAACATTCCAAAAGGCACGATGATTGGAGCCGTGTTGACTGCCCTTACTTATATTTTGGGAACCATCGTTTTATTCGGAATATTACCAATTGATACATTACAGTCGTCCGCTGCACCTTTTGCCAAAGCAGCCCAACTGATAGCTGGTGATTTTGGTGGCTATTTTGTGGCCATTGGTGTCATCATTTCGGGATTGGGAGTAATGAATGGTTGGATTTTAGTGACAGGTCAAGTGCCAATGGCTACTGCAAAAGATGGATTGTTTCCTAGAATATTCAAAAAGGAAAACAAAAAAGGTGCACCAGCCATTGGTCTAATAATTGGAAGTATCCTGTCGAGTATTGTTTTACTCATGAATTTTACTGAAGGTCTTGTAGAACAATTTAAAATTATTGTTGAAATTACCGTTTTTACAGCCTTGATTCCTTACTTTTTTACAGCAGCAGCCTATGTTTTACTGTTGATTAATGACAAATTTCATGTGCATTCTTGGATAAAAACCTTCGTGTTGGGAACTTTAGGAATGGCGTTTTCAATTTGGGCCGTTTATGGTTCTGGAAGAGATACTGTATTTTATGGATTTATGCTTCTTTTAATTGGAATTCCTTTTTATTTGATTATGAAATGGAATCAAAATAAAAAGTAAAGTAGAACAAATGTATATGTATTACATCTTCAAATAAAAGTCTTTCGTCAGATTGATATACGCTTCAGTGTATTGATGACGAGCTGTTTCAATGATCAATTCCGAAACTTCTGCTTCTATTTCATTGAATGAAAATTCTATTAAGCTACGTTTAATTTCAGAAGAAGGCGACCCTTTGACTCTCAAAATCCTCTTTGGGAATAAATGTTCCTTCGAAGCCAAAACCATAAAATCTTTTTCTTGGGAATATGGAATGATAACAGAAAACGAACCTTCTTTTGATAGCAACTTTGAAACACTTTCAACCAAATGTCGAAAAGGCATGGCATCTGAAAATCTGGCTAAATCTCTTTGTTTGTTTTCGCTTTTATAAGTATCAGAGTAAAAGGGTGGATTGGAAATGATGAGGTCGTATTGGTCTTCGATTTCATCTACGAATTCTTCCAAAGACGCATGATAACAGAAAAGTCTATCGCTCCAAGGGGATTGTTCAAAATTTTCGACACATTGTTCATAGGCATCATCGTCAATTTCAATGGCATCAATTTGTTCGGCAGAACATCTTTGAGCCAACATTAAAGACAAAATACCAGTTCCTGCACCAATATCAAGAATGGAAAAGGGATTGTTGTTAATTGAAGTCCAAGCGCCAAGCAACACGGAATCCGTTCCAATTTTCATGGCACACCGATCTTGATTTACCTCAAATTGTTTGAAGATGAAAGGCTTGTTCATTTGTCCGTTTACTAAATGAGATGTGTCTATTGTCTTGCGTCTATTGTCTCAAGTCTATTGAAGGTATAAATCTATCAATCCTTCAGGAGCTTCTACAGTAATGAGCTTCTTTTTTTTATCAACAGTTTTAATAAATGCATCATTCATCGGAATCAAAATCTCAATGCCATCTCTATCAATTTCAAACAACGCTTGAGCTGTTGAATCATTGACAGATTTTACAATTCCAACTTTGCCAAAATTGACATCCTCAACCGTGAAACCAATAATTTCATGAAAATAAAATTTGTCATCTTCCAATTTTGGCAAAAATTCCAATGGTAAGTATAAATCACATTTCAGTAACGAATCAGCATCCTGTTCGGTATCGACATCCTCAAACTTAATACGAAGTAATTCTGATTTGTGAAGTTGGGACGCTTCGATAAAAAATGGCACAAGATTATTGCGCAATTCCACGAATACCGATTCCATGTTCTCATATATTTCCGGTTCGTCGGTGTCCAGTTTCACGAGTAGCTCTCCTTTGAAACTATATTTCTTGACAATTTTTCCAACGAAAAAACAATCTTTTTTGTCCATATTCTTTTAAATAAAAAACTCCGATAAAAAATTATCGGAGTTTAAAAGTATAAAAAATAAATTCTTTATTCTTCTGTTTTTGTTTCGGCATCGTCAGCTGGAACTTCTTCAGCAACAACTTCTTCAGATGCAGCTTCTGCTTCTGCAGTTTCTTCAGCAACGGCTTCTTCAGCAGGCGCATTTGCAGCAGCTTCTGCAGCCTCTGCATCGGCAATAGCTTGTGCAGCGTCAGCCTCACGTTTTGCATTGACTTCTTTTTCAGCAGCAAGCGCTTTTGCTTTCGCATCTGCTTGTGCTTTTGCTAAATTGTCTTTTTTGGCATCCACAAGACCTGCTTTTTCATCTAACCAAGCATTGAATTTTGCTTCTGCTTGCTCTTCTGTTAAAGCACCTTTTCTAACTCCACCTGCTAAATGATTTTTCATTAACGCACCTTTGTAAGACAAAATTGCTCTGGCAGTATCAGTCGGTTGTGCACCATTCTGCAACCATTTTACAGCACCATCAACATCCAATTCGATTGTTGCAGGATTTGTGTTTGGATTGTAAGCACCTAACTTTTCTAGGTATTTACCATCTCTTTTTGAACGAGCATCAGCTGCTACGATCCAAAAATAAGGTTTCCCTTTTTTACCGTGTCTTTGTAATCTAATTTTTACTGGCATAAATAATTAATTTGTGAGGTTCTCGACCTCGATTATTAATAAGTGCGCAAAGATACTGTTTTTTTGATAATTGGCGATTTTTTATTTTAAATTTATCAATCATTTAATTTTATTGTAGATTTTGGCTTTGAAAAACGTTATTTTTTCTTTAATTAGCGGTTCAAAATTTTTGAGCATTAAAAATAATTTGATGAAAAAAATTGCCTTACTATTCTTAACCTTATTGAGTTTATGGAGCTGTAGCGATGAGGTTCAATTTAATACACCTGGCTTTTCAGGAAATAAAAACTATAATCTTTGGAGAGCTACTTACTTTAATGCTACCGTATCTGATGGGAATTTGAATCTTACGGCTGGAAACAATAATGAAGTAATGACCTTTAGATTGTCTTCCGCTTCAACTGGAACTTATTTATTGTCAGATACAAGCTTTTCAAAAGCTGATTTTATAGATTTTGAAGATACCGAATATTCAACGTCCAACCCACCTGACCCAAGCGTCTCATTGTACCCGGAAATAGGAGAAGTGATTATTACAGAATCAACTGCGAGTTACGTAACTGGAACATTTAGGTTTATAGCGTTTACCGAGGATGGTCTGCATTCTGTTGGTTTCAATGAAGGGGATTTTTATAGAATCCCTATTAGTGGTGGCAATAATTCGGGTACTACATTAACCTGTCAGCAAGCGACAAACAATTTAGCAACAGCTTTATCTAATTTTTCGGAAGTCATGCCAGGAGATGATCAATATGCAACACGTTGCAGCGCATACAAAACTGCTTTGCAACAAGCTATAGCCGCATGTGGGGATGAAGGTGGTGCCTATCAAGCTATTGTGGATAGTTTGGGTGATTGTAACTAAAAAAGTAACTATTAAAAGATAGCGCAGCCCGAAACGGTTGCGTTTTTTTGTTTACAACTGTTTATAACTTTTGGCTTCAAAAAGTTTAAATTTTGTGTAATTTTAAAAACTTTTCTTTCAAAGAAAAACACCAGCAATTTAAAGGATTTCATTAAAAATCATTCGTGTATTCGGGGCTAAAACGACTAAACGACGAACGATTCAATAATAAAAAGAATAGATGTATTTAATCTTTGATACCGAAACCACAGGCTTACCAAAACGTTGGGATGCGCCAATTACGGATACCGATAATTGGCCCAGATGCATTCAAATTGCTTGGCAACTGCATGATTCCATGGGTAATTGTATCGAGCATCAGGATTATTTGGTACAGCCGGAAGGATTCAATATTCCCTATGATGCCGAAAAAATCCATGGCATTTCTACGGAGTTGGCACAACAACAGGGCATTCCATTAAAGGACGTATTGGAGAAATTTAACAAGGCATTTGACAAAACAAAATTCGTTGTTGGTCAGAATGTTGGTTTTGATTTGAATATTATGGGCGCCGAATTTGTTCGCGCTGACTTTGCAAACAAACTGCAGGAATTACCTGTGTTGGATACTTGTACGGAGCACACCGCCGAGTTGTGTAAAATTCCCGGAGGGCGTTATGGGAAATTTAAATTACCAACCCTTACCGAGCTTCACGAGTTTTTGTTCAATAAGCCATTTGCGGAAGCACATAATGCCACTGCCGATGTGGAGGCCACAACACGTTGCTTTTTGGAATTGGTGCGCTTGGAAGAATATACCAAGGAGCAGTTGGATGTGCCATCAGATTATTTTACGAATTTCAAGGAAGTAAATCCTTCGGAAATCCAACTCATTGGATTAAAACACATCAATTTAAAAGCTGAAAGCGCAAGGATAAAAAAACAAATCCAATCCCTTCAGGAGTCGGACGCACCATCCAAGATCGAAATTGCCCAAAATATTCAAGAATTAAAAGAGGTTGATTTTGTTCACCTTCATAACCATTCTCAATTTTCGGTCTTGCAATCGACCATAAGTATCCGGGATTTGGTCGCCAATGCTGCAAAACAGAAGATGCCAGCAGTAGCATTGACTGACCATGCCAATATGATGGGTGCTTTTCATTTTGTCAGGGAGATTACCAATCATAATAAAGCTGTCAAGGCCAAAAACGACGCCTTGCTCGAAAAAGGGGAAACTCCAACGGATAAAGAGATTAAAGCCATCATAGGCTGCGAGTTCTTTGTCTGTGAAGACCGTTTGGATAAAACTCGAAAAGATAATGGTTACCAAGTGGTGTTTCTCGCAAAAACCAAAAAGGGATACCATAATTTGGCGAAGCTATCTTCGTCTGCCTATACGGAAGGATTTTATTATGTGCCGAGAATTGACAAACACATCATTCAAAAATATAAGGAAGATTTAATCGTCCTCACGGGGAATCTGTATGGTGAAGTGCCAAGTAAAGTGTTGAACGTTGGTGAAAATCAAGCCGAAGAAGCGCTGATTTGGTGGAAGGAGCAATTTGGTGACGATTTATATATCGAATTGATGCGCCACAATCAAGAAGATGAAAATAGAGTAAATCCTGTCTTGATAGAGTTCTCAAAAAAGCATGATATCAAGGTTGTTGCGACCAATAATACCTACTACGCCGAGAAAGAAGATGCCAATGCCCATGATATTTTACTGTGCGTAAAGGATGGCGAAAAACAAGGCACGCCAATTGGTAGGGGTAGAGGATATCGCTACGGATTGCCAAATCAGGAGTACTATTTCAAGTCGTCTGATGAGATGAAATTGTTGTTTAAGGACATTCCAGAAGCTATTGCCAATACCGAAGAAGTCGTAAATAAAATTGAAACTTATCAATTGGCGCGTGAAGTCTTGCTTCCAAAATTTGACATTCCTGAAGATTTTGAAAATGAAGATGATTATCTGCGTTATTTGACTTATGAAGGTGCCAAAAAACGCTATGGCGAATTAACCGATTCGATACGCGAACGTTTGGATTTTGAACTCGATGTCATCAAAAATACAGGTTATCCAGGGTATTTCTTGATTGTGGAAGACTTCATTCGCGAGGCTAGAAAAATGGATGTTTCCGTGGGGCCGGGTCGTGGTTCGGCTGCCGGTTCTGTGGTTGCCTACTGTCTTTGGATTACAAATATTGACCCAATTAAGTACGATTTGCTTTTTGAGCGTTTTCTCAATCCGGACCGTGTGAGTATGCCAGATATCGATATTGATTTTGATGATGAAGGTCGTGGTCGTGTGATGGATTATGTCATCAAAAAATACGGAAGCAGTCAGGTGGCGCAAATCATCACTTATGGAACGATGGCTGCCAAATCCTCCATCCGTGATACGGCTCGTGTGCTCGATTTACCTTTGTTTGATGCCGACAGAATCGCGAAATTAATTCCAACGATGTCCAAACTCGGAAAGATTTTTGGATATGACGAAAAACAGTTGAGCAAAGCGTTTCGGGCGGAAGATTTGGAGAAGGTCAATCAGCTTTTGAACATTTCCGAAGGTGAAGATTTGGAAGCCGAAACCGTCAATCTCGCACGAACATTGGAAGGTTCGGTCAGAAATACGGGCATTCACGCTTGTGGCGTCATCATCACGCCAAGTGACATCACCGATTTCGTACCCGTGGCAACAGCCAAAGATTCCGATTTATACGTCACACAGTTTGATAACTCTGTCGTGGAAGATGCAGGTTTATTGAAAATGGATTTCTTGGGTCTAAAAACGCTGACCTTAATAAAGGATACAGTCAAAATCGTCAAGGCAAAGCATGGCATCACCCTCGACCCAGACAATTTTCCGTTGGATGACGAAAAAACCTATGAACTCTTCCAAAAAGGGGAAACCGTTGGGATTTTTCAATATGAGTCACCTGGCATGCAAAAACACATGAAGGACTTGAAACCAACGGTCTTTGATGATTTGATTGCCATGAATGCCTTGTATCGCCCAGGACCGATGGAATACATTCCTAGTTTTATCCGCAGAAAACATGGTGATGAGGAGATAGTCTATGACCTTCCAGACATGGAAGAAAACCTCAAGGAAACTTATGGAATTACCGTCTATCAAGAGCAAGTGATGTTGTTGTCGCAACGTTTGGCCAATTTTACCAAAGGTGAAGCTGACGTATTGCGTAAAGCGATGGGAAAAAAGATTTTGGCAGTTTTGGACAAGATGAAACCAAAATTTTTGGAAGGCGGTGAGAAAAATGGACATCCAAAAGATGTATTGGAAAAAATCTGGAAAGACTGGGAGGCCTTTGCTAGTTATGCCTTTAACAAGTCGCATTCCACCTGTTACGCTTGGATTGCCTATCAAACAGCATACCTCAAAGCTCATTATCCTGCAGAGTATATGGCGGCGGTGTTGTCCAATAATATGAATGACATCAAACAGGTGACGTTCTTTATGGAAGAGTGCAAGCGCATGAAATTGGATGTTTTGGGCCCTGATGTCAATGAGTCCTTTTATAAATTCTCGGTGAATAAAGATAATGCGGTTCGTTTTGGGATGGGAGCGGTTAAAGGCGTTGGTCATGGGGCGGTCATCACCATTGTTGAAAATCGGAAAAAGGATGGAAACTATAAATCCATTTTCGATTTGGCAAAACGAATTGACTTGCGCGCTGCGAACAAAAAAGCCTTTGAAAATCTAGCCTTGGCAGGTGGTTTTGATTGTTTTAAAGAAACTCATCGTGCCCAATATTTTTCAGATGAAGGCGATGGCATTACTTTTTTGGAGAAGGCCATACGTTATGGTAGCAAACATCAAGAAAATGAAAATTCTGCACAAGTAAGTCTCTTTGGGGATGCCAGCGATGTGCAAATTGCCGAACCCTTGGTTCCACCTTGTGAAGAGTGGGGAACGATGGAAAAATTGGCCAGAGAGAAAGAAGTTGTCGGAATTTATATTTCTGGGCATCCATTGGATGATTTTAAAGTAGAAATGTCTACGTTTTGTAATGGCAGTTTGGCACATTTTAGAAACTTACCAGACTATGTCAACCGAGAAATCTGTTTTGGTGGTGTCGTTACCGATGTCCAACACAGAGTTAGTAAGCAAGGAAAAGGTTGGGCGACTTTCACAATAGAAGATTACACGGATAGTTTTGAGTTCCGAATCTTTGGAGAGGAATACTTGAAGTTCAGGCATTTCTTTGTAAAAAATTCGTTTGTATATGTTAAGGCCTTCATCCGCGAAGGGTGGCCAAATAAAGAAACGGGAGCAAAAGGTGAGCCGCGATTGCAGTTTAATAGTTTTCAATTGTTGCACGACGTGATGGAAACCTACGCAAAAAAATTATCCATTCAATTGGATATCAAAGACCTACAGGAAAAGCGAATTCAGGCACTAAACGACTTATTGCGAATGCATGAAGGCAATCATGCGCTCAACTTTGTGATTTATGACCATGAGGATGAAATGAAATTACAGATGTCGAGCCGAAAACAGAAAGTGAAAATTTCCCAAGAATTATTGAACGAATTGGCAAACCAAGAGGTGTTTTATAAGTTGAATTAAATTCTCATAAGAGCACTCAATCCAGTCATAACCAAAACAAATGTTAAGCACGTAAGGTTTGGCAAAATTTTTGACTAATTTTGTACATTAAATAAAAGTAAACCTCTTAAAGAATAGAAAATATGGCATTAGAAATAACAGATGCAACGTTTGAAGAAACAGTATTAAAAAGCGATAAACCCGTTATGGTAGATTTTTGGGCAGCTTGGTGTGGACCATGCAGAATGGTTGGGCCAATCATTGACCAAATAAGTCAAGAATATGAAGGGAAAGCCGTTGTCGGAAAAGTGGATGTAGATGCAAATCAGGAATTTGCTGCAAAATATGGCGTGCGAAACATTCCAACGGTTTTGGTATTCCAAAATGGAGAAGTTGTTGGTAGACAAGTTGGTGTAGCGCCTAAAAATGCTTACACGGATGCTATTGACGGTCTTTTGTAAGATATAATCAAAGAATTTTTAAAGGCTTGCCATCTTCGCAAGCCTTTTTTATTGAAATAATAGTGTGAAGGTAGTGCCGCTGCCAACTTCTGAATTTACCTTCACTTCACAATCAATGGCCTTCGCCAAATCGCGAATAAGGTGCAGGCCCAGACCGGATTTGATGCCAACCACCTCGTTTTCGTCATACAGAGCCTTGAACTGCTCTTGGTGCGCACCTCTGCCGTTGTCGGTAATTGAAAGAAGTTTTTGATTGTTTTCTTGCCAAGCTTTCCAAATGATGGTTGGTGCTTGTATATTACCCATAATATTGATAGCGTTGCTGGTCAGGTTGCGCATGATGGTTTTTAAATAGTTTTCATCCGTAAAGAGTTTTATGTTATCAGGATTATGGTACTCAAATTGAATGTCCTGATACCCAGAGAACACTTTTTTATTGTCAATGAAAAACTCTTCTATAAGTATGGATTTTGGTTCTGGTTTAAAGTTTTCCATTTGCCCTTTGCTCCATAAGAGCATATCTTCCATGGAGGCTAAAAGATTTTCGGCCCCAGATATTGTTTTTGATTCCAATCGTTTCCTTGTTGTTTCGTCCATAATCTCGGGATTGTTTTTCTGTAAATGCAGAAAGTGTATCAAGTTGGCAACGGGACTACGCAAATCGTGATTGAGGATGCTGAAAAAGCGTGTCTTGACCTTGTTGCTCTGAGCCAGTTCTTGATTTAGCAGACGCAATTTTTGATTGTTCTTTCTTCGAGTTTGGCTTTGGTAATACAATAAACCTCCTATTATGGCTAATAGCGACACACCACCAATCAAATAATATTGTTGTTTCTTTTGGGTCTCAAGTTTTAATTGATTTACTTCTATTTCTTTATCACGAAGTTCAATCTCTTTTTTTGATTCTAGTTTTGCCAGTTGGTTTTTTATTTCTTGGGAATTAAGGGAATCGTTTAATGTGGTTGATTTTTCTAAATAAATATAGGCCTTATCATATTGTTTTTTAACTCCATATAACTGTGCAAGGGTTCTATTAAATTCTATGGAATTGACAATATCATTTTGATCATCGGCATTTTCAATGGTTGCACTTAAATATTTTTCGGCCTTTGTTAAATAGTCATTTTTTTTGAGAGCATCATTTTCATTTTTATATAGATCAAAAAACAGCACTCCTATCATTCCCGTATTATGAGTGTACATTGGGCTGATGCCAAATTCTTCCCAAATTTCCTGTGCTTCGAGTCGCATTTTTAGCGCTTCCTCTGTATTTTTCAGCTTGGCCCAATTTGTCAATGTCCAGGCAATCGCAAATCTTTGATTATTTTGCTTTGTCAATTCATAAGCCTTTTCAAAAAAGATGTTTGCATTTAGGGTGTCTCTTAAAAGATTATACGTTTCCGCAAGACCCATATATGCGGTACTTATTCTTGTTGATTTTTTGGAGAGCAGGGCGTATTCATTACTCTTTTTCGCATATATTAATGCATCCTCAAGTTTTGATTGGTCCAAAAAATACATATTTAAGGCGTGCGAACTATCAGAAATCATCGAGTAGTCTTCAGCTTTTTCGGCATATTCCAAAGCAAGCAACGCAAATTTCAATTGGTTTTCGAAGTCGGATTTACTTTGATAAACAATGGAAATCAAAAAATAAGCTCTCGATAATTTGTTATCTATATGAGCCCTTTTAAAAATTTCAATAGCTTTTGAAGCGTAATATGCCGAAGAATCCAATTCTTGTTTATTGTAAATATAAATCTGGCTCAAAATCAATGAAGCTTCGCCGACGCCTGTTTCCTTTTCGTTTTTTTTACTGAATTGGATGTTTTTATGGAGTGTTTCAATCGCTTCATCTACCAAAGCAGTATTTTTTTGGATTATGGCAATGGCGTTGGTAAACTTTATTATTGAATCAACATTCTGCTCCTTTTTGATTATCACTTTTAATGAATCTATTTTGGTGTTTTGTTCTTGGCCCAAGCACAAAACACTAAACAAAGAGCAAATAGTTAAAGCAAGAATTGTTTTCATATGTTACAATTTCATATCAAAAAAGAAAGATTATCCTTAAAACTTCTACCTATGGGTACCGATACAGCATTGTCCATTTCTATTTCATTGGCAGACACTTTGTTGATGCGCTGTTTTTGTACCGCAAAACTTCTATGTACGCGAATGAAGGAGTTGAAATGTTCGGTGTTGAGTAAACTTCCTAGGTTCGAGAGCACACAATGGCGTTTTTTTTCTGTGACTAATAACGTATAATCTTTTAAAGCTTCCAGGTAAAGTATTTCATGCAGTTTAATCTTAATCTGTTCATGGCCTTCCTTAATATATATGACGTCACCACCCAAAGAAGCTTCATAAAGCGATGCTTTTTCCCTTACCTCCATAAATTCCTCTATCCGTTTGACGGCTTTGTCAAAGCGTTCAAATTTCAAAGGTTTTACTATAAAATCGAGGGTCTCCAGCTGAAAACTTTCTACAGCATGTTCAGGATGTGCGGTGATAAAAATACAAACGGGAATTTGTTGTGCCTTTTTCCGAAATTCCAAGCCACTTTCATTTGGCATATCGATATCAAGAAAAAGGACATCCGCCGTGTTCTCTTCCAAAAAAGCAAAGGCTTCGTTGGCAGTCGAGAAACTGCCCGATAGCTCCAAATTCGGAAACCTCTTTACGAACGAAACCACCATCAGTCGGTCTATTTCCTCGTCGTCAACTATTATGCAGGTATAGTGGTTCATTCAGACAAGCTGTTTTGATAAAGGTAGATTTAGATCAATTCAAATTTAATATTTTTTTCTATGTCATTCATCTATTTATAATGGTGTTGGTATATTATCTATTTCATCCTGTTGATAAAACCTTCAAATTTGATTCATAATATTTAAAATCTCAAAATGCAATGGGATTCATTGTATTTAAATGATGAAAAGTCAATCAAAATAAATGGTCTGGACAATTGTTTTTTCAACGATACTAGGGTTACAAATCCGTTGAATAGAGAAATATTTTTAGTCGCTAAAGGGGATCGGTATTGATTTCACGAGGAGTTCCTCACATCTATGCCAACCCAGTTGAGAACAACCTTGACCCGCTCATTTCCATACAACAACCGGAACGCAAAACCGAAGTTGTTTTAACATGTGTACAGGTATGGTAGAATGGTAGAAGAAGATTTAGATCCAGATTAGCCAAAAATAGGATCTCCAAAAGATTTAAAATGAGTTGAATGATTTTCATCAAAATGCGTTGTGGTATAAAGACTTATTTGCATCTAATGATGCCAATTGCTATTTAAATTTTTAACAAATTGAATATAAAACAAAAATGATGAAGACAATAAAAATTTACAAAGTGATTCTCTGTGTTACTATGATGTTTGGTTTTTCCTGTAGTAAAGATGGCAGTGATGGTGATGCTCAAAACCTATGTGAGATGCAAAATTTTGGTGTAGTAACAATCAATTATGGATCGTCCACCGTTAGGCACGGTTTGTTGATTACAACCCCACAAACCCAGGTTGTTAGAGAAAAAATCACCCCTATTGGAATTGCGAGTGATACCCTCCAATTAAAACCTGGAGCCCACATTATCAATATTGCCAGCCTGAATGAGCAAAATCAGGCTATTGACCAAGAAGACAGAAATGTGACCATTGTCCAATGTGATGATAATTCGATTAACGTAACATTTTAACTTTAATATCTCAAATCATGAAAACTATTTTTAAAACAGTTCTGGCAGTCAGCTTGCTGACGCTATTTTTTGCATGCAATAAGGAAGATGATTCCAATAACGATTCCCCTTTAGGCACCGTAGCATTTGTTTACGATGTGGTTACCAATTTTACAGGCGCGCCGGGTGATAATATTATAACGTTGGAGGTTGATATGGATGCCATAGTGGTCGATCCAGCAAAGGTGTTTATTGAATTGAACTTGGAATATCCATACGCCGAAGCATTGGATTATGCCTACTCAATGCCGTCGGACAATGGCGAATTTAAATACATGGTGGGCGCACTTGGAGGCGACAACCAATATGTGCCCGAAAACACATTGCGTTTCAATCCCAACCATACCGATGTTATTGAACACAACTATCCTGACGGCATAATCCCTTCTGGAGACTATGTAAGCGATACTTCAGATGCTTTTTCCTATCCGGTAGAATCACCTTTGTTTGTTGGTATGACTGGTAAAAGTATTCGCGGAGATTGGAAGTTCAACTTTCCCGCCTATGCTAATTTTCCAGGAAAAGTGTATAAAATAAATTTGCGGTTTGAGGAAGGTGCTCTAGAGTTGGAATGAAATTGAAACTTAAGAATATAAAGTTGGCTAAAAGTTTCTCCATCAAAAGAAGTTATCTTGGTATCGAGAAATAATAAAATTTAAACACCGCACAAAATGAAAAAAACAACCACCTTGCTATTTTTGATGGCTGCGCTATATGGCACAGCTCAAAACCAATGGTTCCAAACCTATACCGATTCAACGGCTTTGGTTAAGGATGCCAATGAAATTTCAGATAATTTCATTGATGACATCAAAAAAATAAAACCAGATTTCCAATTCAATGGAAAAACGCTGCTCGATACAAGTCCGTTTTTAATTTACTACGGGTTTGACAAAAACATTCACCTTCCGCTTTGGCAACAAGTATTGCCGGAACTTAAAAACTTCTTTACGGAAATGACGGGAAATAAAGATGAAGGGGAAAAAATGTTCGGGCTTTTTTTTAATGGCTTCTATTTACCGCATGAACTGGGACATGCATTCAAAGATGTTATTGATGGAAACCTGGAGCAATCCTATAAAGGTGAATATTTTGCAAATACCATGGCTATGCTTTGGTGGAGAAAACATGGCAATCAAAAAGACTTGGAACAATGTTACAATTTTATTAAGAAGTTGGAATCCAAACTTCAAAATCCAGTTCCTGAAGGCAAAACTAAAGAAGAATTCTTTACAGAACATTATGATGAAGCTACCCAAAACCCATATACTTATGGCTATATGCAGTTCAAACAATTTATTGAAATCTATGAGGATCAAACATTGCCCGATTTTGACACTTTTGTTGTCCAATATATAAAAAAGCCGTGATGGCAGTTGTACAACAATGAGATAACCTAACGTAATCGGAGGATTTAAATAAACTTATTGCTTTCAATAAAACATTTTAATCCAAAAGAAATGATAAAGGTTTGCCATATTGGTAAACCTTTTTTTATTTTAGAGAAAAATTTAGAATGATGAGTAATAAAACAAAAATACAAGATGCTATTGATAGCAAATTGATAGAAGAGCGTAAAGTATTCCTTTGGGGACAAGTGGATGATAAGTCTGCAAAGCATGTGATAGACCGATTGATGTACCTCGATGCATTGGAAACCAAAGACATACATTTATACATCAATAGCCCTGGAGGTTATGTAACATCAGGCTTTGCAATTTATGATTGTATGAAATCATTAAAAAGCGATGTGTCAACTATTTGTACCGGCTTTGCTGCTTCTATGGGATCAATTTTACTTTCGGCTGGTGAAAAAGGCAAACGTTTCATCCAACCTCATGCCCGTGTCATGATTCACCAGCCTAGTGGAGGAGCTAGAGGTGTTGCCAGTGACATTGAAATCACTGCACAGGAGATATTAAAAACCAAAGAATTGAGCGCGCGCTTATTGGCAGAAAACTGTGGGCAATCCATCGAAAAAGTGATGAAAGACTTCAACCGTGACCATTGGATGGGCGCTGAAGAATCTGTTGAATATGGGATTGTAGATAAGATTATAAAATAAAGAATCAAGAATAGAGAACCAAGAACAAAGAACCAAGACAAATATGTATCGTTATTAAAGCGAGTTTTGATTCTTGATTCTAAAGCGCAGTGGCCTAACATCTAATAATGAACTTACAAGCAGAACTCAATAAAACTGGAGGTTTCAAAAACCTAGAACTCCTCGCCAAACAAGTGGTGGAGGGTTTTATTGCGGGAATGCATAAAAGTCCTTTCCATGGGTTTTCGGCAGAGTTTGCCGAACATAAAATTTACAATCAGGGTGAAAGTACCAAGCATATCGATTGGAAATTATATGCCAAAACCGACAAGTTGTTTACAAAACGTTATGATGAAGAAACCAATCTACGGTGCCACATAATTATCGATAACAGTAGTTCTATGCATTATCCGCAGATGAAGGAGTTTTCGATAGGTAAATTGAATAAAATTGCTTTCTCTGCATTGGCATCGGCAAGTTTGATGCACATTCTTAAAAAGCAAAGAGATGCCGTCGGCTTAAGTATCTATAGTGATGCGTATGATTTTTATTCACCTGAAAAGGGAAGTGAGCGCCATCATCAGATGTTGCTTGGGCAATTGAGTAATGTGGTAATTTCTAAACCTGTCAATAAGCAAACCGAAACCTATACCTATCTCCATCAAATAGCAGAAAATATCCATCGTCGTTCGTTGATATTCTTTTTTTCAGATATGTTTCAGACCTCAACTGATGATACAAAACTCTTTGAGGCTTTACGCCATTTAAAACATAACAAGCATGAAGTCGTTTTGTTTCATGTGTTTGACAAGGAAAAGGAATTAAAGTTTGATTTTGATAACACTCCAAAACGCTTTATAGATGTGGAAACGGGTGAGTTCATCAATTTATACTCCGATACTATAAAAGACACCTACGAAGAGAACGTGCAGGCCTATTTTGATGAATTGCGCCTTAAATGTGGTCAATATCAAATAAAATACGTGGAGGCAGACATCAACAGGGGTTTTGATAAAATATTGACAACCTACATGGTAGAACGAGGTAAATTTAAATAAGCAAATATTTTGCAAAAAATGAGGTAAAATATTTGCGATATTAAAATAGCAGTGTATATTTGCACTCGCAATTATGCACGGTCTGGTAGTTCAGTTGGTTAGAATGCCGCCCTGTCACGGCGGAGGTCGCGGGTTCGAGTCCCGTCCAGACCGCTAAATGGGAAATCAAATTTCCTCAAAACCTTGTAAATCTTATGATTTGCAAGGTTTTATGTTTTTAGGGCAATCATATAATTTCATATCATTTGCATCTAAAAGGTCACAAATCGTCAACATATTTTTTTATCTGCGATTATGTTGACAGATTGACGTAACTTACTGGTGTTAGTATAGTTGATTTGACTTTCGTCTCACTAAATGTTTAATCATTAAAGACGACAATTATGCGAACTTCATCAACATTTTCAATATTGTTTTGGGTGTACGGAAAACGTGCTGTAAACAACAAAGCAAATATCTACATTCGGGTTACCTTAAACGGTAAACGTGTCAACATTAGTCTCAAGAAGAAAATCAATATTTCTACTTGGGATGAAAAACTACAAAGAGCAAGTGGGACCGATAAGGATTCCCGTATTCTCAATCTTTACTTGAACGAAGTACAATCAAAAGTATATAGGATTTACGAAGATTTCAAGAGGGATGAAGTGCCTTTCACTTCCCAAATGGTCAAAGCCAAATTTTTAGGCGAAGATAAAACACGTTTTTCCTTTCAAAACCTTGTTGATTACTACAATGAAAAGATGCAACATAAGTTGCATAGGAATACGATGGGTCAATATAAGACCAGTCAACGTTATATGATGGAATATATTCTAAAGGAATACAAACTGACAGACATCCCACTTTTCAATCTTGAATATGGTTTTATCGTGGGCTTTGAAGATTTTCTTCGGTCGTATGTACCTAAAAGCGGACAATCTAAAATTGGCAATAATACCGCAATGAAGCATATTAAGCGTTTACGCAGAATGGTTACTCTTGCCTATCGGATGAAATGGATTGAAAGAGACCCGTTTGTCAATTTTAAAATGAAAATTGAAAAGAAAGAACGTGGTTTCCTTACAGATTTTGAATTATTAAGTATTGAAGATTTGTCTTCTTCCATAGAGCGTCTTATGGTTGTGAAAGATTTATTTGTTTTTAGTTGTTACACCGGTATTTCTTATGTTGACATTGTACAATTAAATGAAGATAATATTGTAATGGGTATAGATGGTAGTCCTTGGATAATGGCCGAAAGAGTAAAAACAGGTGCACCATTCAAAATTCCACTATTACCCAAAGCTGCAATCTTAATAGATAAATACAAAGACCATTATAGAACCAATGACACATCCAATCTTTTGCCCAAGTTATCTAATCAGAAATTGAACAGTTATTTAAAGGAAATCGCTGACCTATGTGGTATCAAAAAAAACCTGACTTTTCATATGGCGCGCCATACTTTTGCTACCACAGTAACTTTAAGCAATGGTGTTCCAATAGAGACAGTATCTAAATTATTAGGGCATACCAAACTATCCACAACACAAATCTATGCAAGGGTCGTTGAGAGGAAAGTGAGTGATGATATGGCGCTTCTCAAATCAAAAATTGGTTGATGAAATTTTATAAGCATTTACTAACTGTTGAAATCTTCAATTGAGATTTTAACAGTTTGCATTTTCATTCCACTACCTTTACAGACTAAAATAGTGTGTATGATTATAAAGGTAAAATGGGAAGATTTTAAAGAAGAAATCGATGGGTTTGTATCTACTGGAAATGCAATTGTCGATAAATATAGGTCTTCAAAAACAGAAGATGAATTTAATAATTTTAAGGAAGAAAAACAATCTTGGGAAAATACTGTTGTTAGCTATGTTCGAGCATCTTTTGAACCAGAAAACAGAAATTTTGCAAATGAGTTTAAAGCTCAAAGAGGATATAATACTGGCTTTAAATTAGGGACTGACCAAAAAATTAAAAATGAAATTCAAGCCCTAAAAGATGAAATCAACGGGCTTGACTACTACTTGAAAATGTTATTCATTTCAGATGCAATTGTAAGGCCAGATGAAATTGATTTGAATGAACGTCAAAATCTTGACACCGAAGGCATACTCGAACTAATACTTTCAAAACTATATGACCTTTATAAAGATGGTAAATACCATTCTATTAACTGGATTCTTGAAGGCAATGGAATTAAATTAAACGGTCGTGGCGAAGATTGGGACTATGGAAGAATGCTTGAAAACCGAGGATTTATTGAATGTATGAATGGCAGGAATGTAAATGCCAAACTGAAATTGGAAGGTAAATATGCCATTGAGCAATCAAGAAAAGCCCAGACAACGGACTATTCCAAAATTAGTAATTCCGATGAGGAACTGAAAGAACTTATAAAACAGGTTCTCTCGAAAATTGAAGGTTTAGGTTTTGGACAGCAAATTATTTTCGACGAGTTCGATGAGCTTCGCGATGACATTCCGCATTTGAGCAAAAAGTCATTTGGTCAATTATTAAAATCGAAACTTGGCGATTTAGTAACAGCCAAGGCATTTGATAAGGCATTAGCGAGCGAAATATTCAAAGAATTTACAAGTCAAGTATTGCCATTTTAATTTATGAGGTTACGCAATACGTGTTTTCAGATAAACAACGTATCTATGGTAAATCTACAGTTTCCTTCTTCGTAAATAATCTTGAGCCAGATGATAGTGTAACACGAACTTTTGAGAGTGAAGATGAGACCGTGAATTGGCTTATGGACAATGACGATTACCCAAGAATGTTATTTGAAAACCTATTTCACACATCCAATTCTGTAATATTTCATTGCGGTGTTAAAGAGCCTATTACAAATTCCTATTCAAATGCTGTAAAAATTATATTGACATTTTTCTTTCACAACAACCATACGCTATCAAACAAACTTCATCCACAAAGAGGCAGATGATACATTAAATAGTGTGATTAATTTCTGATTTCATACTGCTGATTAATCTTTGCACAGCCTGTGCATCGATTAATTTGTATCTTTGTCAAACTTTATGAAAATATTCTTTTACATATCAATGTCAATTTTATTCTTTTTTCAGGGAATTAGCATTGATATGGACTTTTGTGGACCAATTAAAGAAATTTCAAGCATTATTACCCATTATCAAGACCATAAAGTTTATGGAGACTCTTTCCTTGAATATGTAGTTGAAGATTACATTGACAATGATGCAAAAAATGAAGGGCATCATAATAACCCAGATAAGGAGAATACACCAGTCCATTCCCATCATCAATGTTGTCACCCTTTAGTATTAATTATTGCGAACAACAATTCGGTTTTAACCAATCGACTAAAGTTTGAAGAGAAAAAACAGTTTAACTTACATAAAGTAAACTTCACTTCCAGATATCTGGAATCGCTTTTCCAACCCCCTAAAGTATAATTCAGTTTTTTTTTAGGATAGCTATATCCTACCGTGATGCTTTTCAAAGTAAGTATCGCATCATAAACGTATTGCACCTCTTTGCATTGCGATGTTTAAATTGAATTAATACTTTTTCTATGATTAACAAAATCATTTCATTTTCCATTAATAACAAGTTTATTATTGGGCTCTTTATAGTGGCACTTGTAGGTACGGGCATTTGGTCTATGGCCACTATAAATCTGGGTTCTGTACCCGATATTACCAACAACCAAGTACAGGTTATTACAGTGGCCCCAAATTTAGGTACTGAAGATATTGAGCAATTTGTTACCTATCCGGTAGAATTGGCAATGGCAAATCTTCCTGACGTTATCGAGCTGCGTTCAGTATCCCGTTTTGGGCTGTCCGTGGTTACCATTGTATTTAAGGACGAGGCAGGCACTTATCTTCCCCGGCAATTGGTACAAGAGAAATTAACCGAAGTTGCTGGAGAAATCCCCGAAGGCTTCGGCACGCCATTTATGGCACCAATAACTACAGGTCTGGGCGAAATCTACCAATACACCTTAAAATTAAAAGAGGGCTACGAAGATAAATACGATGCAATGGAGCTTCGTACCATCCAAGATTGGATTGTAAAACGTCAAATGGCATTAGTCCCCGGAGTGGTCGAGGTCAATGCTTTTGGAGGTTATGTAAAACAGTATGAAGTTGCAATAAATCCTAATAAGCTGAAAAGTTTCGGTATTACAATGAATCAGGTCTTTGAAGCCTTGAAAGTCAACAATGCCAATACTGGTGGTGCTTACATTGAAAAAAACCACCAAGCAAATTTCATTCGTGGAGAAGGTTTGGCACGTAGCATTGAAGATTTGGAAAATACAGTTGTAACCACACAAAACGGAAGCCCTGTTTTAATACGGGATGTCGCCGAAAAAGTAGGCTATGGTAATCAAGTGCGTTATGGTGCGTTTACCCAAGATGGCCACGAAACTGTAGGTGGACAAATTTTAATGCTGAAAGGAGAAAGCCCTGGTAACGTGGTCGA
>DINI01000034.1 GCA_002426755.1 Flavobacteriaceae bacterium UBA5544 | reverse complement strand
GGTCGTTGCGTTGCGATAATTAAATGAATACCAATCGCACGTGCCAACTGCGCCAATCTCGCAATAGGTGTTTCCACTTCTTTACCTGCAGTCATGATCAAATCGGCAAACTCATCTACTACCAAAACGATATATGGCAAAAAGGCATGACCTTCGTTCGGGTTGAGCTTACGCGCTTTGAACTTTTCGTTGTATTCCTTGATGTTTCTGCACAAAGCATTTTTCAACATCTCATAACGATTGTCCATCTCAATACAAAGTGAATTCAATGTATGGATAACTTTNNTCAATTTTATTGAAAAGTGTCAATTCAACCTTTTTAGGATCCACCAACACAAACTTGACTTCCGCAGGATGTTTTTTGTACAATAACGATGTCAAAACAGCATTCAACCCAACAGATTTCCCTTGTCCAGTGGCACCAGCCATCAACAAATGGGGCATTTTTGCTAAATCCACCACGAACGTTTCATTGCTGATGGTTTTCCCAAAAGCAATCGGCAATTCCATATCCGATTTTTGGAATTTTTGCGACGCAATCACCGAACGCATCGAAACAATTGTCGAATTCTTGTTCGGAACCTCAATACCAATCGTTCCTTTTCCTGGAATAGGGGCAATGATACGAATGCCCAAAGCCGCAAGAGATAAGGCAATGTCATCTTCAAGGTTCTTTATTTTTGAAATACGGACCCCAGCGTTAGGAACAATTTCGTATAATGTAACCGTAGGACCAATGGTTGCCTTGATATTGGCAATGCCTATGTTATAATTATTAAGTGTCTCAACAATTTTATTTTTATTTTCCTCCAGTTCTTCCTGGTTGATGGTAATACTTTCAGAATCGTATTTCTTTAATAAGTCTAAAGGAGGAAATTGATATTTGCTCAACTCCAATGTGGGGTCAAATTGTCCAAAATCTTCGACCAATTTATTGGATAAGTTATCCGTTTCGGAAGCTTCTTCTGCAATTTGCTCCACTTCAATGGCCACATCACTTTCTGCGGGTTTGGGCGTTTCTATTTCCACTTCTTCTGGCTTCAGAGAAGGTTTCGAATGATTTTCAATGGTTGGCTCTGTTTTCACTGGCGTCAAATCAAAAGCAGATTTTATGTCTTCTGCTTCAGCGGTCAAGTCGTTATCGAGAGCTACATAACCTGTATCTTCATTTTCTAATTTATAATCATCCTTTAAATCTCTTTTAGCAGATTTAAACAAATCAACAAAATGCTGTCCTGTAACCTTAAATCGAATTGCCAAATAAGCAATGAGTCCAAATGCCAACAAAAGAATCGTTCCAATGACACCAATGTAGTCCTGAAAAAAACTATTCATTTCAAAACCAATGGTTCCGCCAAGGGCATCATATTTATGGGCGAAAAATCCGAAGAAAATAGACAACCAAATCCCTATCAATGTTCCCCAGATCCAATGGCTGCGTAATTTGGCTTTTTTCAGGTCTAGCGTTACATAGATACCAGAAATAAAGAGCAATCCGGAGAATATAAACGAAGCGACACCGAATCCTTGAGTGATGAACAAATCGCTCACCAACGCGCCAAGTTTATTGAGCCAATTTTCAGCTTTGACATCTCTCGATGCCATTTCGGTAAGTGTACTTTGGTCTGCTTTTCCGGTGAAAAAGAAGGACAGAAAAGCAATAAATGTCAAGATACCAAGAATAATCAACAAGCTACCAAAAATCAGTTTTTGTTGGCTTGATAATTTGAAACTCGGCTTTTTGATTTTAGTTGTGGTACTGCTTTTAGTCTTGGTTTTCTTCTTCGCCATCAACGCTTTGTTAGATTGAAACAAAAATACAAATTACTAACGTTTATCCTAACGGATTTTATAAGTAAATAGTATATTTTTAAAGGGACTTATAAACATCTTTAGGAAGCCAAGTCATCCATATAAATTAAAAATTTAAACTAAATAAACAGTAATGCTATTTTAGGATAATAGATGATTATGGCCACCACAACAGCAGCAATGGAAGCGATGAAAACAGCACCCGCAGAAATATCCTTGATGCGACCAATACTAGAGTGATGGTCTGGATGTATAAAGTCGGCTATGTATTCCACCGCAGTGTTGATGCCTTCTAAACTTATCACCACACCAATCATTGTGACTTGAAAGAGCCATTCGGTTTTTGAAATATTAAAATAAAAGCCAGTAACGGTAACAAATATGGCAATGAATAACTGAACCTTAATGCTAGATTCTGTTTTGAACAAATATATGGCTCCATTAAAAGCATAACGCACACTTTTAAGTCGGTTAACTAGAAAAGATTCTTTTTTATCGGTCATTATCGAATATTAGGACAAAGCTTCAATGGCTGCTTCATAATTAGGCTCGTCCACAATTTCTGGAACTTGCTCTGTATGTGTAACGACACCATCTTTATTGATGACCACAATACAACGCGAATGGAGCGCTTCTAAAGGCCCATCCACAAAGTCCAAACCATAGGCTTTTCCAAAACTACCATTTTTGAAATCAGATAAACTCACAACATTTTTCAAACCCTCGGCGCCGCAAAACCTTGAAAACGCAAATGGCAAATCATGAGAAATGCACAGAACTTTTGTGTCTTTTAGCTCGCTCGCTTGTTTGTTGAATTTCCTCACGGAAGTTGCGCACGTGCCCGTATCGACACTCGGGAAGATATTTAAAACGAGATTATGACCTTTAAAATCATTGAGTGATTTGGTAGATAAGTCTGTTGCTGTTAATTTAAAATCAGGTGCTTTTTCGCCTTTTTTTGGTAAGTCACCCGATGTGTGAATTTTGGTTCCTTTGAGTGTAACAGTTGCCATAAATTTTTGAATTTTAAAATGTTAAAATTAAGGATATTTTAAAGTTATACCCTTAAAAAAAGTATAATATTTTTCAGAATATAAATTATGATTTTAGATATTTGGTCTGCCCCATGATTTGCAACAAAAACACTAATTAAAATTCATTATTATTGCCAAAGATAAAATTACTATGTTGAAATCAATTGATTTGTTTTCTGGTTGTGGCGGGATGACGCTTGGTTTTGGTTGGGCAGGTTTCAATTCCATATTGGCATCTGATATTGATGAAAATTGTGAAAAGACCTTTGCGACCAATTTCCCAGAAATCCCGTTTTTATGTGGAGATTTGTCCGATTTTAAAAAGGAAGATTTTGACCTGCATATAAAGAAAAGTGATGTTGACGTCATCATTGGCGGGCCTCCTTGTCAGGGATTCAGTTTGGCTAATAAGCGACGTAATAAAGCCAATGTTGATCCAAGAAACAGATTGTTTTATGAATTTGTTAAAACGATAGAATGGTACAATCCAAAATCGTTTGTGATGGAAAACGTCAAAGGTCTCCTTTCCATGCAATCTGGAAAAGTAATCAAGCAGATTTTGAAAGAGTTTGAATCCGCAGGAATATTTGGGTACAATGTTGAATATAAAATATTGAAAGCTTCAGACTATGGCGTGCCTCAATCTCGAGAACGTGTCATTGTGATCGGTATGCGAAAAGATTTGGCAATCGCACCAAAATTTCCAGAAAAAAACACTGATAAAGAAGTGACTGTTGATGAAGCAATTTCTGATTTACCACAGATACATGCAGGAGAAGGAACCGAAAAAATGGCATATGCTACACAACCTAAAAGTGATTACCAAAAATGGATGCGTAAAAATTCGAAAGCAGTTTTTAATCATATTGCCATGAAGCACACCAAACGGTTGATTGAGCGTTTTGAGGCTATCAAACCAGGCAAAAACTTATTGGATGTTTGGGAAACTCATGGTTCTGTTCAAAGAGGAAACCCTACAGAAAAATCACAAATAAAGTTCAGTCAAAATAATTTAAGATTAATCGCCGATAAACCGGCGCCTACAATTGCCGCGAGTTTTCAGAGCAATTTTATCCATCCGTATCTCAATCGGAATTTTACAGCTAGGGAAGGAGCGAGGCTTCAGTCGTTCCCTGATGATTTTATTTTTGAAGGCATGCGTACAAAAATGAGCTGGGAAAAGGGATTAAGCCAATATCAGCAAATTGGAAATGCGGTGCCGCCTTTGATGGCTTATGAGATTGCTAAAACGCTAAAAAGTATTATTGACAATTAGCAATAGACAATTGACAATGCATAATGAACAATTATGCACTAATCACTAACACTAGTCGTTATCTCAATTCAGCACCCAATTCTTTTTCAAAATTGGCTTGCAATTTGCTCATGATTTTGTCGATTTGTTTGTCAGTTAAGGTATTGTGTTCATCCTGTAGAATAAAACTTACGGCATAGCTCTTCTTTCCTTCAGGAAGATTTTTTCCTTGATACACATCAAACAAATCAACATCCTTCAACAATTGCTTTTCTGTCTGCATGGCTATAGTGTCGATTTGTTCAAATGTGATATTGTTATCCAACAACAAGGCAAAATCACGTCGCACTTCAGGATATTTTGGAATATCCTTAAATTTGATGCTGTTATTTTTTGCCATAGTCAAGACATTGTCCCAATTGAAATCAGCAAACAAAACTTCTTGTGAAATTCCGAAATGTTTCAACACCTTTTTATTGATCAATCCAAACTCAACCAATTTTGTTTTACCTAATGAAAAGCTAACACCCTCGCTGAATACATCATTATGAATGGGTGCCGCTTTAAAACGTGAAATTTCTAAACGTTCCAAAACAGCTGTAATTGTTCCTTTAAGATAGAAAAAATCACTTGGTTGGGTTGCCGAATTCCAGCGTTCGCTTGTTTTATTTCCTGTGATAAAAACAGATAAATGCTTTAATTCTTCTCGGTTGCCATTGTAATCGTGATATGTTTTTCCAAATTCAAAAAGTTTTAAATCATAACGGCGTCTGTTGATATTATGCTCAACGGCTTCCAAGCCAGAAAACAACAAGCTTTGACGCATAACACTCAAATCGTTGCTCAATGGATTTAGCATCGTTACGTTATGTTCAGCTTTTAACTGTTCACTTAAATTGATGTAATTAGGCGTTGTCAATGAATTGGACATGATCTCAAAAAAACCTTGAGATGCCAATTGATTCCCAATAACATTCTGTAATTTGAAATCTTCAAACTTTGAAGTATTTGAAATACTTGCGTTTAATTTTTCAGTGGTATTTATATTGTTGTAACCATACACACGCAGAATTTCCTCAATCACATCCGCTTCGCGAAGCACATCATTGCGATATGCAGGGACGGTCAATCCTAAACCTGTCTCCGTCACATTATTGATTTTTATATCCAATGACATCAAAATACGTTTGATGATGTCTCTAGGAATTTCTTCGCCTATCAGTTTTTGTGCATTCTCAAAACTCATTCGGACTTGAAAATCTTCAATCTTTTTTGGGTACACATCCACAATATCGCTAGTGATTTCTCCACCGGCAATTTCCTGTATCAGCAGTGCTGCACGCTTCAAAGCATATTCTGTAATGTTTGGGTCAATGCCGCGTTCAAATCGGAAAGAGGCATCTGTATTCATCGCATGGCGCTTGGCAGTTTTTCTAATGCTTACCGGATTAAAATAGGCGCTTTCCAAAAAGATGCTTGTTGTACTTTCGGTGACACCAGAATCAATTCCTCCAAAAACACCGGCGATGCACATCGGTTTTTCGGCATTGCAAATCATTAAATCTTCTTCATGCAATTCTCGTTCAACACCATCAAGCGTTTTGAATTTTGTACCACTTGGAAGAGTCTTTACAATGACTTTGTTGCCAGTAATTTTTACAGCGTCAAAGGCATGAAGCGGTTGCCCTAATTCGTGCAAGACATAATTGGTGGCATCAACCACATTGTTTTTTGGCGTCAGCCCAATTGCTTTTAAACGGTTTTGCAGCCACACAGGTGAATCGGCAATTTTTAAACCAGAAATGGTAACACCACAATAACGTGGTGCCAAAGTTTTATCGACAACTTCAACATCTATTTTCAAAGTACGATTGTCAACATGAAAGGCACTCACAGACGGTGTAATCAACTCAACGTTCATTTCTTGTTGGACCAATCCAGCCTTGATATCTCGAGCAGTCCCAAAATGACTCATGGCATCCGCCCTGTTGGGGGTCAATCCAATTTCAAAAACATGGTCATTTTCAACTTTAAAGACTTCAGAAACCAGTGTTCCAACGTTGAGCTTGGTGTCCATAACCATAATGCCATCGTGCGATTGTCCGAGTCCAAGTTCATCTTCAGCACAAATCATTCCTTGGCTTTCCTCACCTCTAATTTTTCCTTTTTTTATGGTCCAAGCTTCTCCTTCTGCAGTATATAAAGTTGTTCCGATAGTTGCAACAGGAACTTTCTGTCCTGCAGCGACGTTAGGAGCACCACAAACGATTTGCAATGGTTCGCCTGTGCCAATATCCACTGTAGTGACTTTCAATCGGTCTGCATTGCTGTGTTGCACACAGGTTAATACTTCACCAACCACAACGCCTTCGAGTCCACCTTTAACGGATTGATAGGCTTCTATGCCTTCAACTTCGAGTCCTAAATCTGTAAGAAGCTCTCCGGTTTTTTCGGGTGCCCAATCAATATTAACGAACTGTTTTAACCAATTATAGGATATTTTCATTATTTAATTTTATAGAATCAGCAAAGATAATAATACTAAATAGTAATAGAAATGCTAAATAATTTTTATTTGTAAGTATTTTGTCTTTATTTCGGCTTTTTAAACAGAAAACCAGCAATTTATGCGGATATTATTTTTTCTTCTCTCATTCATTATGTTGTCGTCATGCAATCCTGATTATTATGCAATACCAATGAAACAGGGCATGTGGCGCGGTGAATTGAAGATTTCTGACACCGAAACGCTTCCGTTTAATTTTGAAATCACTGCAAAAAAAGGAATGAAAATTTTTAATGCGGATGAAGTGATTTTGGTGGATGATATAGACTACCGAAATGATTCGATTTTCATTAAAATGCCTGTGTTTGAAGGTTATTTTGCCTTAACGATGAATGATACTGTGATGCAAGGAGAATTCATAAAGGAAAGTTTGGATAGGATACTTCCATTTAAAGCAGTTTATAACAAAAAAACACGCTTTGATGAACCAAACCAGAAAGCAACCGTTGATATTAGTGGTAATTGGGAAGCTGTTTTTAGTAAAGGCATAAAAGATGAGGAATATGTTGCAAAAGGAATTTTCAAACAAGAAGGCAATAAGGTAACAGGAACATTTCGAACAGCAACAGGTGATTATCGTTATTTGGAGGGTATTATGGATGGCGATGAATTAAAATTATCAACTTTTGACGGTGCCCATGCTTTTTTGTTTACTGCAACAGTCTCCAACAATGCCATGCAAGGCACTTTCTACTCCGGAAATCATTTTAATGAGCCTTTTATTGCCAAACGTAATGATGCCTTTGAGTTGCCAGATGAAAACAAGTTGACATTTTTAAAGGATGGTTATGACAAGATTGCTTTTTCCTTTCCTGATACTTCTGGGAATAAGGTCTCTTTAAGCGATGAGAAATTCAAAAATAAAGTGGTTGTGGTTCAGATTATGGGAAGTTGGTGCCCAAATTGTTTGGATGAAAGCAGATACTTTTCAGAATTCTATAAAGAAAATAGAGATAAGGATATCGAATTTATCGCTTTAGCTTTTGAATATGCAAAAACTGAAGCATCTGCATTTAAAAGCATCGAGCGTCTGAAAGATGGAGTAGGTATTAATTACCCCATATTATTGGCGCAATACGGAACTTCTGATAAAGATAAAGCTCATGAAAAGTTGCCAATGCTCAATAGAATATTGTCGTATCCTACATCGATCTTTATCGACAGAAACGGAAAAGTGCGTAAAATTCACACAGGATTCAATGGTCCAGCTACTAGTGAGAAGTATGTTGAGTTTAAAAAAGAGTTTGAGAGTTTCGTGAATGAGCTTCTGGAAGAGTAGAAACTAGTTAACCATGTATACTTTCGGATTTCCCGTAGCTTTTGATTAATTCTCCTTCAAATTCTACAAGTTCTTTCCAACGCCTATCCACATCTATGTTTTTCCCATATTTACGTGCAAAAGTGATAAATGTGGTGTAATGTCCTGCCTCACTGACCATCAAATCATAATAGAATTTGGACAATTCTGGGTCGCCAATTTCTTTTGAAAGGAGCTTAAAGCGCTCACAACTTCTGGCTTCAATCATTGCCGAAAACAATAAGCGGTCCACCATGCTTTCCAATCTAGTGCCGCCTTTGTTCATAAATTTATACAACTCATTCACATAACTATCTTTGCGTTCACGACCCAGCTTAAATCCTCTTTTCTTGATGATGTCGTGTACCATGGCAAAATGCTCCAATTCCTCTTTTGCCAGCTCCAATAAATCAGTTACCAAATCTGGATATTCGGAATTAAGAGTGATAATTGTGATGGCATTAGTCGCCGCTTTTTGTTCACACCACGCATGGTCCGTCAATATTTCTTCAATGTTAGATGCAACAATAGTTGCCCAGCGTGGGTCGGTTTCTAGCTTTAGGTGGAGCATATTAGAATATTTCATACAAAGATACTAAAGAAGACTTAAGGTGGCGGTCACCTCAAATGCTTTTGAAATAAAATTATATAAACCATTGATAAAAGCTTCTATCTTCTTAAATTATAGTTAATTAACAGTCTTGCTCATCTCTTTAACGTTCCCCTAACAATAAGTAATCTTATTTGCTCCTAATTTTAAGCTATTAACTAAAAACCAGCAACCTATGAAACACTTTCACTCTTTTGTGGTCGCGGCTATCATCATTAGCCTTGCCACATCCAATGCCAATGCTCAATTAAATATGCCGAGAGGCAGCCAGCAAGCTTCCGTTGGCCAAACCGTGGGTATTACCAAAATGCAAATCGATTATTCCCGACCAAGTGTCAATGGTCGTGAAATTTGGGGGAATCTTGTGCCGTATGGCATGAACAACCTCGGATTCGGAACAGCCAAAGAATCCCCATGGCGTGCTGGTGCTGACGAAAACACAACCTTCTACACATCAACAGATGTAATGGTTGAAGGAAAACCATTGAAAGCTGGCACTTATGGTTTGCACATGATTATTAATGAAAATGACAAGGCAACCATTATTTTCTCCAATAATAGCAACGCTTGGGGAAGTTTTTTCTACAAACCTGAAGAAGACGCCCTGCGAGTTGATGTCACCACCAAAAAACATTCACATGTAGAACAATTGACCTATGAGTTCTTGGATGTCACTCCTAATTCGGCTACTGTAGTTTTGAATTGGGCGGAAAAACAAATCCCTTTTAAAGTTGGTGTGGATGTCAATAAAACAGTTCTTTCGGACATTAGAAGCAACCTTCAAAATCAGCCAGGGTTTAATAGGCAGACTTGGGAACAGGCGGCAACCTTTGTACTTAACAATGGAGGCGACTACAAAGAAGCAGAAGGTTGGATTGACAACGCCATCGGAGGACAGTTTTACAGTCAAAAAACTTTTAATAATCTAGCCATCAAGGCACAATTGCAGAAAAAACAAGGTAATAATAAAGGATATGAAACGACTATGGCCGAAGCTATGGGTATGGCCACTGAAAACCAATTGAACACCCTTGGATATCAAATGATGAATGCCAAGGATTATGAGAATGCCTTGAAGTATTTTAAACAGGCCATTGTGCTGAACCCTAAAAGTGCCAATGCTTATGACAGCCTTGGAGAGTATTATGTAACTGTGGGAGACAAAGAAAATGCCATCAAAAATTTCAAGAAGTCGTTATCTATGAATCCACCTGCCAATGTCAAAGCCAATTCAGAAAAATATTTAAAGCAACTTGGAGCTATGTAATCAATCAGTCAAAAAACGTTCAGTTATGTTTTTAAGTCCAGTGAAAGCTGGACTTTTTTTTAGCTGATATAATTCCAAATATTCTTATACTTGGTCAATTGTCCATAAGTATATCTTATGACTTTATTTTCAGGAAGAGAAAGGGAAGGGTCATTTTTTAAAATAGATTTGGCATAGTATCTAGCATGCTGTAACACATCTTTGTCTTTTATCACATCAGCAATCTTCAGATTCAAAACACCACTTTGTTGCGTGCCCATTAAATCACCCGGGCCTCGTAAGCGTAAATCAACTTCGGCAATTTCAAAGCCATCATTGGTGCTCACCATCGTTTGAAGCCGTGTTTTGCTGTCTTCGCTCAATTTATGTCCTGTCATTAGAATGCAATAGCTTTGTTCCGCGCCGCGCCCCACACGACCGCGTAATTGATGGAGTTGTGATAGACCAAAACGCTCGGCGCTTTCAATAATCATCACCGAAGCATTTGGGACATTCACTCCAACCTCAATAACTGTTGTGGCAACCATGATTTGCGTTTCACCTTTGACGAATCGCTGCATTTCGTAATCCTTATCGGAAGCCTTCATTTGTCCGTGTACAATTGAGATTTGATATGTTGGCATCGGAAATTCTCTTGAGATACTCTCATAACCATCCATCAAATCTTTATAATCCATTTTTTCGGATTCTTGAATGAGTGGATAGACGATGTAAATCTGTCTTCCTTTTGCAATTTCGTCCTTGATAAATCGAAACACTTTCAGTCGATTTTTATCATACCGATGCACCGTTTTGATGTGCTTTCTTCCGGGTGGTAATTCATCTATTACGGATACATCCAAATCCCCATAAACCGACATTGCCAAAGTTCGAGGAATTGGAGTCGCGGTCATGATTAAAACATGCGGAGGGGAGTCATTTTTATGCCACAATTTACTTCTCTGGGCCACGCCGAAACGATGCTGCTCATCGATAACTGCAAGGCCTAAATTCTTAAATTCTACCTTATCTTCGAGCAGGGCATGGGTGCCAATTAAGATGTTCAATTCACCATTTTTGAGTTTTTCGTGAATTTCTTTGCGTTCTGAAGTATTGGTTGAACCTGTTAGTAGTTTTATGCTGATATTTAAATTGTTACATAATTCGACTAATCCATTGAAGTGTTGGACTGACAAAATTTCAGTCGGAGCCATTAAACAGGCTTGAAAACCGTTGTCAAGTGCGATTAACATTGACATTAGCGCCACAATGGTCTTTCCGGAACCGACGTCTCCTTGCAATAGGCGATTCATCTGTGCATTGCTACCCAAATCGGCCCTGATTTCTTTCAAAACACGCTTTTGTGCATTGGTCAATTCGAAGGGTAAATGGTTCGTGAAAAAAGAATTAAAATAATCGCCAACATGTTCAAAATTGAATCCCTTGATTTTTGATTTATGGATTAAATTTTTGATGATAAGTTGCAACTGGATATAAAATAATTCTTCAAATTTTAGACGAAATTGCGCCTTCGCCAACAGCTCTTGATTCTTCGGAAAATGGATATTGAAAAGTGCTTCGCTTTTGGAAATTAATTTCAGTTCGGCAAGCAAATTTTCGGATAAGGTTTCTTCAAATCGTCCTTTGGTTTCCAAGAACAATTGTTGCATGATTTTATTAAGCACTCGATTGGTGATTCCCTTATTCGATAATTTATCGGTTGATGGATAAATCGGCTGCATGGCAGAGCGAAGGTTTTTTTCATGTTCCTCAAGCAATTCCATGTCTGGATGTGGCAAACTGAAGATGCCATTGAACCAATTGGTCTTACCGAAAACAACATAGGGTTTGTGAAGTTTGATGCTTTCCCGTATCCATTTTTGGCCACGGAACCAAACCAATTCCATAAAGCCAGTCTCATCCTTAAAGGTTGCAACCAAACGTTTCCCTCGCCCTTCGCCAACGTCTTTTAAAGAGGTGATTTCCCCAACAATTTGAACGTCAGAGCTATTCCGCTGTAACTGGTTGATTTTATAATACTGCGTTCGGTCAATGTAGCGATTGGGAAACAGATTGATTAAATCCTGATAGGTATGAATGCTCAACTCGCTTCGGAGCAAATCAGCACGATTTGGTCCGACACCTTTGAGATAATCGATGGGCGTTTGGAGATTGGTGTTCATACGGACGAATATAATTCTTATACTTCAAACATAAAACCTGATTTTTTCTTATTTTGGTCTGATGATTGTTCCTCCACGTCCTATGAACCGAATTTTTCAGTGTCTTCTTTTGTTTTTCTTCGGAATTTGTTCAGCGCAACAGACGGATTATGTGGATTTTAAAAAAATTTCTGCAAACATTGTATTGAAACCTTCAATTAAGGAAGTCGGATTATCTGTGAAATATGAGTTTGAAATATTAAAAGATGTTGATTCAGTATTTCTTGATGCTAAAAACGTATACCATTTTGAAATTCATGAAAAGAATTTTAAAGCCTCTTGGGAAAATACTACTGATAAGTTAATTATATATAACAGAGAAGGATTTAAAAAAAATCAAAAGTATTATTTCAATTTAATTTGGTTTGGATATCCAAATAAAGCTCTTTATTTTGTTGATAATCAAATATGGACACAGGGTCAAGGTAAATACACCAGTAACTGGTTGCCAAGTATTGATGATATGAATGATAAAATCGAATTTGACTTGAACATCACATTCGATAAAAATTATCAAGTAATAGCAAATGGAGAGCTGCTTGATGTTGAAGAATCTGATTCCCTCAAAACTTGGCATTTCAACATGAACAAACCCATGAGCAGCTACCTAGTAGCGCTCGCCATCGGCAACTACAACAAAAAAACCGAAACATCTAAAACCGGCATTCCTTTAGAATACTATTACTATCCAGAAGATTCTCTCAAAGTCGAGCCAACCTATCGTTATAGCAAACAAATGTTTGATTTTTTAGAAGATGAAATTGGTGTGCCTTATCCTTGGGAAATTTATAAACAAGTTCCTGTGAAGGATTTCCTTTATTCCGGTATGGAAAATACAACATTGACCATTTTTTCTGATGCTTTGGTGACCGATTCCATTGGTTTCAATGATAGGAATTATGTGAATGTCAACGCGCACGAATTGGCCCATCAATGGTTTGGTGATTTAGTGACGGAAACTAGCGGCACGCACCATTGGCTTCAGGAAGGGTTCGCGACCTATTATGCGTTGTTGGCGGAGCGTGCTGTTTTTGGCGACGATTATTACTATTGGCGGCTGTATGAGTATGCACAACAGTTGTTGGAGCAAGAAAAAGCAGGCGAAAGCACCGCATTGCTCGACCCTAATTCCAGTAGTTTGACCTTTTATCAAAAGGGATGTTGGGCTTTGCATGTTTTGAAAGAACAAGTGGGCGAGGAGGTATTTAAGGAGGCTGTGAAAAACTATTTGCTAAAGTACCAGTATAAAAATGTGGAAACCAGCGATTTTATTAATGAAGTTGAAACATCCAGTGGGCAGGACTTAACTGAATTTGTCCTCACATGGCTGGAAACTGTGGAGTTACCCCAAGATGCCATGGTGAAAAGTTTGAAAAAATCAGCATTCATTCAAGAATACATGGATGTCGATTGCGAAACCTATCCTTCCAAATGCCAGGATTATTTGGTGTCTGATATTTCGGATAAGGCAAAAATCAAAATTGTATCAAAGGAATCCTATCACGTAAAACAAGAGGATTTCAACAACAGTTGGGAAGTTCGACAGGCAATTGCCCAAAATTTGACAGAAATCCCAGTAGACCTTAAAAAAAGCTATGAAACATTGTTAGGTGATAAATCCTATGCCACCAAAGAAGCGGCGCTATATACTTTATGGGTGAATTTTCCTGAAGAGCGTTCAAAATACCTGCAACAAACCAAAGATGTCATTGGTTTCAGCGATTACAATGTCCGATTGCTTTGGTTGGCGCTACACTTGAACACGATTGAATACCAGCCAGAAAAGAAACAGGCTGTTTTTGACGAATTAAATGGTTATACAAGCTCAAAGTTTGGATTTGAAATCCGAATGAATGCATTCAATTACTTGAAACTTATTGGTGGGTTTGATGAGTTTTCAATAAAAAATCTNNCGTCAGAATCCAAACTATTCGGAATTAATTGATAAAAAAACAGTTAAACAATGAGAGCACTTGTGATTTCTGGAGGTGGAAGTAAAGGGGCATTTGCAGGCGGCGTGGCTCAATATCTCATTGAAAATAAACATTTAAAATATGATTTATTCATTGGGACCTCGACAGGAAGTTTGTTGGTGTCACATTTGGCCATGAATAAAATTGAAGAAATAAAGGAGATATATACCAGTGTCACCCAAGACTCTATTTTCAATGTGTGCCCTTTCAAAATCAAGCGAAAAAAGGGCATTGAAACCATTGGCATTAATCATTTGAATGTGGTTCGGAATATTTTAAGAGGCAGCAAAACCTTTGGGGAAAGTTTCAATTTAAAAGAGTTAATAAAGAAGAACGTTACGCAAGACGCTTTTAATCATTTGAAAAGTCTGGAAGCGGATGTGGTGATTACGGTGTCCAATTTATCGCTCAATCAGGTGGAGTACAAATCTGTCAAGGATTTTGATTATGAAGAGTTCTGCGAATGGGTCTGGATTTCATGTAATTACACGCCATTTATGTCTTTGGTGAAAAAAAACGGATGTGAGTATGCCGATGGCGGCTTGGGTTCCATGGTGCCAATCGAGGAAGCGATTAAAAGAGGCGCGACCACGGTGGATGCCATCATTTTGCAAACGGAAACCACGACCTTCAACAGAATGCCGTCACTAAATGCGTTCTCTCTGTTGACCAATATGTTTGCATTTATGCTGGATAGGATTGAAAGTCAAAACGTAAGAATCGGCAAATTTGTGGCCACCAATCAGAACGCCATCATCAATTTTTATTATACACCAACCGTTCTGACTACCAATTCATTGATATTTGAGAAAGAAAAAATGACCCAATGGTGGCAAAGTGGGATGAATTTCGCAAAATTTAAGGACGAAGAAACCAGTCAATTGGAAACGGAATAAGTTTTACCACATTTCGCTCACCTCTTGTTTGATGAAAGAAAGCGCTGCATCGCTCGGAGCTCGTTTCTCCATCATTTCCGTCAAAACTACTTCTCTTAACTTATTCGCCGTGTCTGTTTTTTCAAGAAGACTTGCTTTTCTGATGAGTTGAATTGTGGCGTTTTTTGCGGCTGCTATGATGTTCCAACAATCATCCGTCAAATAGATTTGTTGAGATAAGTTGTGTTCAAATTCTTGTTCAATGCTTGCTATAAGTAAAGATTCATAATCTTCTTTATTTGAAGATATTGGTGCAACTCGAATTAATAATTTGGATGGTGTAATGCGCTCTAAAAAAATCGCCATTCGCTCATACGCTTGTAGGCGCAAAGGCATGGCGTTGACTTGCATATCTTTGTGAAGTAAATACCGTCGGCGGCCATCTTCGTTTTTTGTGTGTTCCTTAAAAAAATAGTAGGCTATTAACCCGGTGATTAACGCCGGGATTGCAAATAAGAAAACATCGATTATTCTTTCAGAATTCATGAAGTTAGATTTAGTTTATCAAACATAAGGTCTTTTTATAAACTTTACAAGGAATTTTTGACGACTCCAAGACGATAATCGCTTAAACCGCTTTCTATCTGAATGCATTTATTTCAACGTTTGTGTATGTGTCGGATTGTTGTTATTTGAGCGTCGCACTTGCTAAAAGCGTTAAAGAATCGTTCAAGACAGTTAATTTTCAAAACTAATATTTGAAATTATATTGCCCTAAAAGTATATCTTTATGACATGGGGAAACGACTGAAAATTGCTCTTATATGCCTAACTTCTATTCTGATCTTGGGAATTGTTGGAATCGTAATTGCCCAGAATGTACTGACTTCCAAAATAGAAAACTTTCTTTCCAAATCCTTGCCCGAAAACATTAAGGTGGATTATCAAGATTTAGATTTGAGTGTAATGAAGGGTAGTTTGAAGTTGGTTCGTCCTAAACTTACTGTTTATGGGAAAACGACAGACAGCATAAACCTTACAAATCAAATGTCTTCGATTGATATTGCTGGTATTGGGTATTGGGATTACCTTTTTAATGACAAAATTAGCATCAAAGAGATCCTTATCAGTGAGCCAAATATCATTTACCACTATAATAAATTGATTGAGAAGAGGGCGTATCAATCTAAAAACGTCAAAAAGCTCAATCAGGCGGTTCATATAGGTAATTTTGAGATTACGAAAGGTGAGATGTCAATGCTCGATTTTGCAACAGATTCGTTGTTGTTTCAGCTGAAAGATTTTGATTTTCATCTCAAAACAATTGATATGAACAGTGACACTGTTAATCAAAAGATTCCATTCACGTTCTCGGATTACAATTTGGTTTTAGAAGCATTGTTTTATCAACTGAATGAATACGACAACTTGAAAGTCGGAAAATCGCAGATCTCAAATAAAAACATGTCCTTCGATAGCTTGAAATTATATACCAAATATTCCAAACAAGAATTGTCCCGTATAATTCCTGTGGAGCGTGACCATTTTGATATACACATTAATTCTATCGCTTTTGTGAATCAAGATTTTGGTTTTAGGCAAGATTCCATATTTTATTTGAGTTGCCCTAACGTAGTGTTCAATGAGCCAAAAATGAATATTTATCGCAATAAATTAATCAATGATGATTTATCTACTAAACTATTGTATAGTAATATGTTGCGTAATCTTAATTTTGATTTAACTTTAAGTGAAGTTTTGTTAGAAAACGCCACTATTAATTATTCTGAAAAGGTAAAACCCGAAAGTTCGGCAGGTCTGATTTCGTTTACAGAGCTTAATGCAACAATCAAAAATCTGGGTAACACGTTTTCTTCATCCGAAAAGACAACCATTGATATTGATGCCATTTTTATGAAATCAACGCCTATAAATGTCAACTGGTATTTTGATGTAAATAATGTCAACGACCAATTTATTTTCAAAGCAGAAGTCGGACGTTTGCCTGCACAGGATTTGAATCCTTTTTCCGAACCCAACCTCAAGGTAATGTTCGAAGGTGAATTGCTGAAAACCTATTTTACAATTGATGGTAATTTTCAAAATTCAACTGTGGATTTACGCACAAATTATGATGATTTTAAAGTTGCGGTGCTGGATAAGGATGGAAAAGGGAAGAATAAGTTTCTTTCGGCTATTGCGAATTTATTTATTAAGAAGGACACTGAAAAGTCCGATGATAATTTCCGTGAAGGTTATAAAACGGATATAGAGCGCGACAAGACCAAGTCGGTGTTTAATTTTTTATGGCTCAATGCAAGGGCTGGTTTATTAAGTGCAATGACTGGAAACGGTAAAAAATAGCGTTCTTTTTTCTTCAGATTGTTTATAATTATTCATAAAATCCACCTCTAAAAAGTAAAGCATTGGTTAAATTCACAGCTTGAAAATTTGATGAGTTTTGGAGAAGTATTTAAGTCAGTTAAACGACGCACAATTGGCGCCAACCTTGCAAAAAGATGGCCCAATGATTATAATAGCTGGAGCAGGTTCCGGTAAAACCAGGGTATTGACCTTTCGTATTGCCTATTTGATGAGCGAAGGGGTGGACCCATTTAATATTTTGGCCTTGACTTTTACCAACAAGGCTGCAAAGGAAATGAAGTCCAGAATCGCGGATATTGTCGGCCCGAGCGAGGCAAAAAATCTGTGGATGGGAACATTTCACTCGGTGTTTGCAAAGATTCTCCGTATTGAAGCTGATAAGCTAGGATACCCCAATAATTTCACTATTTACGATACCCAAGATTCCCAACGGCTGATTTCGTCCATCATCAAGGAAATGAACCTGGACAAGGACATTTATAAATACAAACAGGTCTATTCCAGAATTTCATCCTATAAAAATAGTTTGATAACGGTCAAAGCCTATTTCCAGAATCCGGAATTGATTGAAGCTGATGCGATGGCAAAGCGTCCACGCTTGGGAGAAATCTATAAAAACTACGTAGATAGATGTTTTAAGGCTAGTGCCATGGATTTTGATGATTTGTTATTGAAAACCAACGAATTGCTCACGCGTTTTCCTGATGTGTTGGCAAAATACCAACATCGTTTTCGCTACATTTTGGTAGATGAGTATCAAGATACCAACCATTCTCAATATTTGATAGTGCGCGCTTTGTCAGATAGATATCAAAACATTTGCGTGGTAGGTGATGATGCGCAAAGCATTTATGCCTTTCGTGGAGCAAATATCAACAACATCCTGAACTTTCAACGCGATTATGATGATGTGAATGTCTATCGATTGGAACAAAATTACCGTTCCACTAAAAACATTGTCAATGCTGCCAATTCCGTCATTGATAAGAACAAAACCAAGCTTGATAAAATCGTTTGGACTGCCAATGATGAAGGAAACAAAATAAAAGTCAACCGTCTGATGACTGATGGTGATGAAGGGCGTTTTGTGGCGAGTTCCATCTTTGAGAACAAGATGGAAAATCAGATGAAACATTCCGATTTTGCAATTTTGTATCGTACCAATGCGCAATCGAGAGCGATGGAAGATGCCTTGCGAAAGAAAAACATACCCTATCGAATTTATGGAGGTCTCTCTTTTTATCAACGAAAGGAAATCAAGGATGTGCTGTCTTACTTACGATTGGTCATCAATCCAGCGGATGAGGAAGCATTAAAACGTGTCATCAACTTTCCAGCGCGAGGTATTGGTCAGACCACGATTGATAGATTGATTGTGGCTGCAAATGAGTACGACCGTTCCATTTTTGATGTCATGAAGAACATTGGGAAGTTGGATATCAATATCAATTCGGCCACAAAGAATAAGCTGCAGAATTTTGTGACCATGATTGAGAGTTTTCAGGTCATCAATCAAACAGCGAATGCCTTTGAATTGGCGGACCAAGTAACCAAAGTCACTGGAATCATTCGGGAATATAATAATGACGGTACGCCGGAAGGCATCGCCAAGATGGAGAATATAGAGGAGTTGCTCAACGGTATCAAGGATTTTGTGGAAGGGCAGAAGGAATTGGCGGATGCCACTGGAAGCATTACCGAATTTTTGGAAGATGTCGCTTTGGCAACCGATATGGACAATGATAAAGGTGATGACGACCGCGTCGCCTTGATGACCATTCATTTGGCGAAAGGCTTGGAATTTCCTTATGTATATATTGTTGGGATGGAAGAAGATTTGTTCCCAAGTGCGATGAGTATGAATACTAGAAGCGAGTTGGAGGAGGAGAGACGTTTGTTTTATGTGGCTTTGACAAGAGCAGAAAAACAGGCCTATTTGACCTACACGATGTCACGCTATCGTTGGGGAAAATTAATTGATGCCGAACCAAGCCGTTTTATTGAGGAAATTGATGATGAATTCCTAGAAATACTCACACCCATTGATGACAGACGATTCAATCCCATGTTGTCCGCAGATATTTTTGGAGACATAGAGCCAAATCAAATCCGTTTTAAGCCACCAATAAAACGAAAGGCAGAAGAAAAGCCGCCCAAATTCATTCCACCAGCTAAATTAAAGCCGATTGGGAAATCCGTTGGAAGTCCGAATACGAATCTGTTTGATGGGAAATTGGCTGTTGGGAATGTGGTGGAACACATGCGTTTTGGAAAGGGTGAAGTCTTGAAAATTGAAGGTGTTGGTGCAGATACCAAAGCAGAAATCAATTTTGAACATGGCGGTGTTAAAAAATTATTGCTGCGGTTTGCAAAGTTGGATGTTCTTGGATAACTATTTGACCATGTAAACGGAATTGATATTGCCATCATTATCATATTCCCTAACGGAGTTGTTAGGGTCCACAATCCAATTGCCATCAACAATAAATTTATAATGATGCTTTCCGCCAGATAACGGAAGTGAGTAGGTCCAAACACCATCCTCATTTTTTTCCATTTGGCAATACCGTTCGTCCCAATCATTAAAACTGCCTGCCAACACTACGTTTTTAGCATTTTCATAGCCTTTGAGCTGAAAGGTGACACGTTTTTTGACGCCAAGATGTGAATTGTATTCTCCATACTCATTTACAACTTTGTCAGGATTCGTTGGGTCTTCCATCCAATGACCATCAACTATAAAACGATATTCGTAATCATCGGGTTTCAATTTTAGAATAATTTCCCAACCATTCTCAATTTTATACATGCGGAATAACTCTTCATCCCATCGATTGAAAGTTCCGGAAACAATGACCTTTCTGGCATTTTCATAACCGCGCAATCTAAAGCGGACATTTCCATTTTGGTCTGGATATGCGGTAAATAATTTCAAGTTATACGTATTCAATTCGTGACCATTTTGAACCGCTCGGGTGATGTTAGGGTCTTTATTTGAGGGTTCGGCCCAAAACTCGTTATTGATGACGTATTTGAATTCCCAAGTAAATTCATCGGTGAAATCTGAAAGCTTTTTCCGCAATTGATAAGTGTTCTCATCAATTTTGTTCATGCGCCATTTATCTTTCGACCAATTATTGAAATTTCCAGAAACGACTACATTTTCGATGTCCAAATCGTCAAAATCCTTTTGATGATTGTCAGCATCTCGGGTGGCTTTTTTGTAATCCTTTTTGTTGAAGGTAAAAACAACCTCGTCACCTTCAATGGTATATCCTTTAACCGTATTGGTTTGGGCAAACGCTGACAGACTCGTCAAGACGAATAAAACAATGACGGTATGTATGATTGACTTTTTCATTGTTGAATCAAAGGATAATTTACAAAATAAAGCTTTTCCTTTTGATAATTGATGATGGTTCTTTTTTGCTTGAAAAATTCATAGCCCAGAATGCCGTCCAATGAAGTGCCAAAGGCTTCATTCATTTTGTTCAAATTGGTTAAGACGGTTGCCATTGGTGCAAACATGATGGTTTCACTTAACTTTACGCGTTGCAATTTCCCTGCCAAAACTTCAATTTCCTTGCCACTCGCACCAGTTAATTTCAATCGTCTTGTCGGATGAAAGAATTTCAGGATTTTTCTGTTGGAGCTTTTGTTCAATTGGTTATACTCTGCAGCTGTGTCCAATCCAAAATTGACTTTGTATTGGTCCACAAAGGTTTCGAGGACAATGGTGTGTTTATTCAACTTAAAATCAATACTATCCACAATTTTTTCCAAATATACCTTGGTGTCCAATTTATTGCCTTTGGTATCGACTTTTGAAAGCGTTATCTGGTTAAGATACATATCAATGAACACTTCATAATCTTTTAGAATATTGTAACCAATGATGCCCAAAAGGTTCATTTTTTTGCTGATTTCGATGTGCGACAGGTCAATAACGTCAGACGTTTTATTGGTCAAAGTTAAATTTTGAATCACAAATTCCTTCAACTGTTTCTCCAACGGATTGTCCACTAAATCGATGACTCCAGATGTTTCTTTGGATTTTTTATAATAAGGGTCAAAAGCTTTAAAGTGAACTTTATTGAGAATCAACGTTTCAGAACCTGTATCAATGATAAAATTGCCTTTTTTGCCTAAAAGTTCGGCTTCCACCACGATAAGATGGTCAATAAGTTTGAAAGGAATACGTGTGGTATAATCGTTTAGAACTTCAGCTTTGGGAAATATAAAGGGGTCCAACGGATTTCCTGCAAAAAGGCAATTGGTTGCGACAGCATAAAACAACATTAAGAGTAAACGCTTCCCCATATCATTAAGACTCTCAAATTTAGTAAATGTTACATTCTTTTACTCTAAATGTGTCTGTGTAAATAGCTTAAGTTTTGTCCATGTATCCAATAGTTCCAACCCAACCCAACCATGTCCTGCGTCTGGATATAAGGTGAATTCATTCGTCACACCTAGTGCATTCAGTTGGTCTCTCATATCCGTACCTTGACTCGTTGGAATCAACGGGTCTTGGCCACCATAAAAAAGAATTGTGGGAGGGGACGAAGTGCTCGCCCTATGATAAGGACTGACTTCCTCTAAAAAATCAGTCGTAGCACCTACACCATATAAATCCATAAATGCCTGAATGTTTGGGTCTGTGCTTTCCAGATAGGCTGGGTCTGTAAAATTGGTCGGTCCAACAATACTGCAGACCATTTTTGAATGGTTATTGGTATCAAACGCATACGACCATAACATGGAGAGATGAGCACCTGCGCTCACGCCAATAAATCCATAGTCATCAGAAAATACGTAGTCTTCATCAATAGAGTTTAGATAATTGACTATAGAGGTAATGTCCTCAATTTGCATTGGATAAGGACTATTGTTTTCATCCGCCAAGCGATAGTTGATGTTCACAATCGCTACATTAGGTAAATCTTGCCGAATGATATCCTTAAACCCATTCATGTCCGCTTTGTCGCCACCAGACCATCCACCGCCATGAATTAAAATGAGAACTTTCGTTTCATTGCTGCGATTTGGAGGAAGGTAAAGGTCAAATTTTTGGTCGCTATCAGTTCCATAAGATATGTTCAGTTCTTCGTAATACTGCGACGCATCCAATGTAGGGTTGTTGCTATCGTCAGAGCTGTTACTGCTGCAAGCGACGGCAGAAACAATCAAGATATAAAGTAAAAATGATTTTAGGACTTTCATGATAACATAATATATATAATGTAAACGTATAGGAAAGATACATAGTATGGCTGAATCTTTAAAACTTTACGTTGATAATCCAAATCCCATTGTTGTACCTACTAACTGCACACCTAAATCAAAATACCCAATCCATAAATATAAAAAACCACTCATTTTTTCAACAAGTGGTTTTGTCAGTTCCAAGGTATGCTACTTTACAGGTTTTTGTAATTAGGCGGCAAATAAAACCTGATTTTACTAACCTGCTTGTAGCGTGGGTCACGAGACCCAAATAACGACAAAGCCGTTTTCTTCACACCATAGGCCAAGAATACCATCCCGGTCACCATCTTATACATCAGCACGTCACGGTTGTACTGCGCATTGTCAAGTTGGTTATTGGTCTTGCGTACAGCCTTTACAGCAGCCCGCATCTCTGCCAACTTTGCCAACATGGCAACCAACGTAATACGACCTTGAGCGTTGGTGTACACACCAGACTTTTCAAGCGTTTTAATAAACAGATCAAAATTCTTCACCTGGTTCACATAACCCAAACGACTTGGGCTTTTGCGAGGTTTGTCAAGAGTCTTCCCTTTAAGTTTGGTGATACGTCTTCCCTGCAATAAAAAGTTGTAATGTCTTGCAAGTTCAATCTCCTCAGCAGTTGCACCACTTACTTCAAAATAATTGAAGGCCATAGTACAGTCTTTTTTCAAGCCGTCAAAAGCTAGCTTCTGTACAGCCACCGCATAGCTCTTGTCAATAGCCACCACACGTTCGGTTTCCATGGCTTCGGCAACAGCCTCCTGCACTTCGGTCAGGTGTTCCAGCTCGTACAGTTCGGTAGGGGCCACATAGGCGTCCTCCCATCCCTCTACGGCTTCAATCACCGTTTCAAAGTTACGTAGGTTCACAGCAAGGCCTGTTTCGGGTTCGCCGCTTCGAGATTTACGTACGTTCTTCACCTTTCCTTCAGGTTCAGAAAATTGGGGTTCAACATTTACATTTGGTTCCACTACAGCCGGTGCTGTAGGAGCCTGTTTCACAGCCGCATAAAGCGCACTGTTGGAAGCGATACCATTGTGTACCACACCATTGGTGGCAGCGCCATTCACCTGGGGCACTGCGCCATTCATGTATGGATAGTTTTCCATAGGCATTTGGGGTTAAAATTAATTGTTAAAATACACCCACAACCCGCAGCCATTTATGGCTTTGCATTGCGCTCGATTTTCTTCCCAAGTCAATGAGACCTTTTCAGAAAATATGGACATCCCCGTCCATCCCTCGTAATAATTAATTAACAAAAAATATAAATGCTCAGAACTGAAGTCATTTGTCCCTTGAGCGCTACTGATCATTTTAGCAGCTTGTAGTCATTTGACAGGACAATATTACACAAAAAAACAATATGTTCGACAAAGTGTATAAAAAGTCCGATAAAAAACATTCAAAAAATAACAAAAAACTACAAAGCTAGGAATACATCAACACCGCGCCAATCCTAATGTTTCTGAAGATGAAGGGCTTGCGAAAAAAAAATCAAAAATTTTTGAAAAAAGTTGAAGATGATTCACCATGTAACATAATAAACGTGGCGAACTCTCTATCAATAGGCCGTTAATCGCTGAAGCAAAGAAGCTTTTATGGGAATAACAAAAAACCGAAAAGAGAACAAAAAGTTACTCATATCCCGTAAAGATAATGGGACATAGAGTATATTTATACTTATATAACATGTTATGCGCAAGTTGAAAAGACCAACGAAAATCGTGATTCCGTTCAAATTTTTTGATTTTTAAGAACTTAAAATGAAAAATTATTACGCCGAAATTTCCACTCATACGAAATCGAAACTCTGCGGAAATTAATGCTAAATAAAGCTGTCCAAAGGTCAGTTCGCAAATCGAAAATTTAGTTTTCACAAAGTTTTGGCTAAATAACAGAAACGACAAATATTACGGCTAAACTGTGCGCTGAAAGGATTTACCAAAGGTTCGTCCTTTGCATCGAAAATTTAGCAAACCGAAAAAACTTGGGCTGAAAATCTGGACGTCAAAACGTTCGTGAAAAGCATTACGCTGAAAAAGAAAACGACGGAATTTGGCAAAAACGAAATTTTTTCCCGATTATAAGCTGAAATTTAATAATTTAACCGAAACGAAATTGCGCCTGATTTTTTGACTTTTAGGCAAACTGAAAAGGAAAAAAACCAGCGCATAACACCGTGTATAAGTTATGGCTTGGTCAGAGCTACTTCGGAAAATCCTCGCGGATTTTCCTGCTTGGTTTTGTACTTGGATTGGTTCGTGACGAGACACGCCACAACTCATACACAAAAACGTTGCCACACATTCTAGAAAAATGCGAACTAAAATAATAATCATAGTATTCTTAATTGGAATTTTAAGCGTTGTGAACGCTCAAGAAAATGTGGATAAGAATGAAATGGTTGGATTTGCTTGTTATTTTGCTGGACAACCTTCTAAAATTGTTGAGAAATATGCCCAAAAACTGAATAGCGAAAACTATAACTGGATTTCAAAACAACTGGAATCTGAAAATAAAGCGGAAAAATATTTATCCGTTATCACTCTCGAAAAACTAAATGAACTTGGAAAGTACAATCTCTCTGAAATTGAATTGAATCTGATTTCGAAAATAAAACAATCAGATGAATTAGTCTCGATTTGTTCTGGTTGTACTTATTTTGAAAAGGTATCTCTTAAAGAACTTTTGACTGACAAAAAGAAACTTTTCGGAAAAAATTGGTTGGATAGAAATATTAAAAAAGAATAAAAACGTGTAACAACACCGTATCCTATGAAAAGCACTTATCCCGTTCTTCAAATATAATATTTAATTTCTAATTATCTCATAATGTTGATTGTGTGGTGTTGGAATGTTGATAGGCCGTTAATCGCTGAAGCAAAGAAGCATTTATGGGAATAACAAAAAACCGAAAAGAGAACAAAAAGCTCCTCATATCCCGTAAAGATAATGGGATATAGAGTATATTTATACTTATATAACAAGTTGCCCACCATTAAAGAAAAATCGCAACTGGAATTGAAAATAGAAAAAAAACCTATCTGAATCCGAAATTTTTTTGGGATTTTAAGCCAAATATTGACAAATTGAATTATGCGAAACCGAAAACCAATCTGAACGGAAAAGCGGAACTGATAAAAAACGGGATTTCCGCGAACTGACCTTCGCAGTTTCTAAAATGAAAAGTCCTCGCCTACCCGAAAATCCATCTTGAATTGAATACTCGGACGGAAAAACGGAACGGAATGAAAAACTGAAAGGAAAAACGTTGCGCCGAAATTTACTCGGACGGAAAATCCGGCGGAAGGGAATCGAAATTTTTTTTTGGTTTTTTAAGTGCAAGTCAGAAACTTCGTGTTTATCGACTAATTTCAATCTGAAATGGAAAAAAGAAAAACGGAATACCGAAAACCACAAAGAAATTTAACTGAAATTGACTAATTTGGATTTTTAAAAAGAAAAAAAGAGATTAAATCGGACGTGAAAAACAGAACGTGGGAAAAGAAAAAACGGTGGGCAACACCGTGTATAAACCATTGCTTCGTCATCGCTTATCTGGAATATTCCTTCGGAAATTCCAGCGGAGTTTTGTACTTGGCGAGTTTAGGGAAACCCCACGCAACGGCTCATACACAACAACGTTGGCGGTCATTGAGAGTAAATTACGAATTCAAAGTAAATGACAGAATTTGAAGAAATAAAAAAAACACTTTTGACAATTTATCCATTTTCGGAAGAACATCTAAAAATTTTTACGGATAAACTATCGTTAAAAGAGATTAAAAAAAAGGATTTTCTTCTAAAGCAAAATCAGATTTGTAATCATATCGCTTTCATCATACGTGGTAGTTTCCGTTTATATCAAAAAACAGAACAAAATGAATTGACAATACAATTTTTTACCGAAAAAAATTGGGTTTCTGACCTTGAAAGTCTAATGCTGAAACAACCATCAAAAAATTATATTGAAGCAAATGAAAATTCAAAAATTGCTACTATTTCGCTATTAGATATTCATAATCTTATGGAAATAGATTCTTCCTTTAGTATGTTAAACTCATTAATTGCCAATTTGACTTTTCCAACAACTCAAATATCGACATTAAAATTAAAAAGTCCGGATAAACGATATGAGCACTTACTTTTAAACAATCCTGATTGGATTAATCGTTTTCCTCAAATGCAAATAGCATCATATCTAGGAATTACACCTGAAACCTTGAGTAGAGTAAGAGCACGAATAAATTGATTTCTTGATTGTAATCAATTGAAGAGTTTCAAATTATTGCCACCTTTGCTCATATTAACAAATTAAATGCTGTGTATATGCTAATAGATATAATTCCAAAACTACCAATGCGTAACAAAAACGCAACCAGAGATTTTTATATAAATCGATTAGGTTTTAAAGAAATAGGCGACTATGAAGGATATTTAATGGTGCAAAAAGAGAGTATCGAAATTCATTTTTTTGAATTTAAAGACCTTGACCCGAAAGAAAATTATGGACAAGTATATATACGAACAAAAGACATTGAAATTTTATATAACTCTCTACTTGCCAATAAAACAGAAATTCATCCAAACGGAGCATTAAATACCAAACCTTGGGGACAAAAGGAATTTGCATTACTTGACCCTGACACTAACTTGCTGACTTTTGGACAAAGTATTTAAAAACTGAACACGAGTAAAAACAACGAACCGCCAACACCGTGTATAGCTCATTGCGGCTGAATTGCTAATCGGAATTCATTGCAATTTGCTATCTTTCGGTCACGAGGGAAAATCCTTGCGGATTTCCCGCAACAAGCCATACACAAAACCGTTGTACGCAAGCTGAAAAATGAGCAAAACCATAGACGAAATAATAATCCGATTGAAAAAATATCCTGAAGCGGAATTTGAAGTAAATGCGGAATCAATAACTGTGAACCCAAAAAGTGAGAACGGATTTCCAGTTACGCTGACTGACAATGAAAACGGAAATTTTACTGTTGCGTTTGACTTTTGGCACGAAGAATTTGACAATGAAAACGATGCTCTGAATTGCTTTGCTTTCGGACTTTCCAAAGACTGCCGACTAAAATTGACAAAAAAAGGAAATCGACCTATAAAATGGACTGTGGAGTCTTATGAAAACGGAAAATGGATTGAGGACAGTACAACAGGATTAATTAACTTGAATTTCTGGAAAAAATCGGAATTTGAATTTTTACAAAACGATTTGATTAAAAGTATAGCGGAATGAAAAAAAAGCCAGCGTACAACACCGGCTATAGTTCATTGCGGCGGAATTTCATAACTGAAATTCCTTGCACTTTTACTAACTTTGAGTTATAGCGGAAAATCCTCGCGCATTTATCCGCAACGAAACCATAGCCAAACACGTTGTGCGTCATTTGAGAGCACTCAATAGGAAATAAAATGAAAAGTGAAAACTGGACTGATTTGGATGAAGGGAAAATGAGCCCAAATGAATATTATTCGGAACTGATAACTGAATTCCCTATTCTGAAAAACGAAATAGAAAGTGAAGAACCTGAAATGGTACACTTTCGAATGGAAATTTTTTCGGACTATAATATTGAGCAGATAAAAACAAAAAATTACCCGGAATTAAAACGCTGTTTTGAATTTCAAGAATCTCGAATTGAGAAACTGAACTCTGAATTAATTAACGCTCTGAATGTTTCATATTGCGAATCACTATTACTCGGAGAATGTGCGAACGAAATGACCGAAATAAGAGAATTAATGGGACCGAAACTGAAACAAGTTTATGCTGAATATGAAAAATATTATACAGAACTAACAAAAACTGAATAAAAAAACGAACGCACAACATTGGCTATAAGTAATTGCTTGTTCTCGCCTACTTCTGAAAATCCTCGCGGATTTTCAGTTTGGTGCGCACTTGCAAAGTTAAGTGCTAACCCACGCAACTACTCATAACCGAGACCGTTACCAAACAGTTGAAAACCGTACAATGAAACAACTTCTAATTTTAATATTAGCACTTTCAATTTTATCAAGTTGCGACCAAAAAAAGTCGAAAAAAACGCAATCTGAATTTAAGCCAGAAACGGAATTAAAAACTGAACCGGAACCCGAACTGAAAAAATTGGACACAACCGTTGTTTATTGGCAAACCGACTTCGATACCATTCGAAAATATCAAGAAGTGCAAATTGGGAATGAAATTCACCAACTTGAATTAAAAACATACTCGTTGAATGACAGCTCAATTGTGCGAATCAACGACTTGAACAAACCCATTATTTATAAAGACATATATCACGATAACGTAACTGAAATAATATTAAAAAAGGGTAACGATGTTATTCTTAAATCCCAAGTCAAAAAAGCGACTTTTAAAGATAGTCTTGACGGAGATTTTTTAAAATATTCAGTATTGAGAAGTGTGGAATATGATTTTATACGCTCAAACCGACTTTATTTTAAAGCGGACATTGACGTGCCTGATACTGATTGGGCAATTGGAGCTGATTTTGCCATTTTTTATCAAACAGAAAAAAAAGGAAAAATTGATTATTGGAATATTAAAGACATTGGATTATAAAAAACCGTATGCTAACACCGTATAAAAATAATTGCTAAATTACTGCTTAACCAAAGGCCGTTGCAGTTTTGCTACATCTGATTTTCCTTCGGAAAATCCTCGCGGATTTNNAAACCATAGCCAAACACGTTGGCTGTAATTTAAAAGTCCGTTAACTAAAAGAAAATTAGTGTTTACTCATTAAACCTTTTTCACAAAAACTAACTGAATTAAATTGGAATAGAATTTTAAACAGAGAGATTTGAAAAAAACAATACTTCTGATTTTATTACTCAATTGCGGAATTGGATTCTCGCAGACTGAATTTCCATTTTATGAGCAAATTGCGTTTGACTTTTACCAATCAACACTAATCGATTCCTTTCCGACTAAAAAGAAAGTAAAAGTTTATCCATATGTTATGGATTTTCATCCAAACAGAGGAAATTTCTACCGACCAAGTTGTCTCGGAATTGATTGGAAAAAAAGTAATCCGTTTAAAGAAATTGAGGAGTATGTGGAATCCCAACTGCAAATTGATTCGGACAGATTTGAATTGGACTTTTCGAAACTCGACAAAAAGAAATTTAAAGTTAAAAAAAGAGGAAAAGGAAATTATCCAAGGCTACACATAACAGCACCACATAAAGAAATAGACGGAACTGAACGAATTTATGTGAATATTCACGAAACTCACGAATATTTGTACGTCACCTATCATCTTGAATTTAATGACAAAGGAGAAATAATAGATTGGTGTAGGAATTATGATGAAATTATACGAACATATTAAAAAAAGCCAGCACACAACACCGGCTATAGTTCATTGCTTCTGACTTTCCTTTCGGAAAGTCCTCGCAAATTTGCTATCTTCGGTTCACGGCGGAAAATCCTCGCGGATTTTCACGCAACGAAACCATAGCCAAACACGTTGGCAATAACTATGAAAAACGTACTTCTGAAAATATTAATTATTGTTATTGGAATACAATTTACTTCTTGTACTGAAGAAATAAACACGGAATCATACTATGTCAAAAAACCTTCAGAAAATCAGGAAATTTTACATTTCTTTTCCATAGAAAGTAAGGAGTCACAATTTTGGAACATCTCAAGAAGTGAAAAAAATGGTTATATTATAACAAAAAGGCTGAACTCAAAAAATGAACTAATTGACGAAATCACGGAAAAAATTACAGAAAATGGCTCTAAATTAATTTCCTATATTATAACCGATAAAACTGGAGAATTTCCGGCTGAAATAAAATTTTACCCAAAAGATAAAGACCTTATTAAATGGAATTTAAATGAAATCAGTGTTTATAGTGGAGAATACATTAGAAATGGAGTAATATTCGAATTTAAGCGCACAAGGAAGTTTCTAAAAAGAGAGAATGACCAACTGATTTTTAGAGACAACTATGAGTTCAAACCTTTAAAAGGCCAAATCACAAAGAATTTGGAATGGTTATATGAAAATAATTTTTCACAGACTTCCTATTTTGAGAGAAATACAGGTTTAGTAAAATATGAACGGATTTATAAAAAGGGAGAAAAAGAAACATTTGAGCGAAAAAAATAACTATTGCCAACACCGCGTATAATCTATGGCTAGGTTCGGGCTACTCCGAAAAATCCATTGGGATTTTTCTGCTGGGTTTCCCTTTTGGATTGATCCGTGCCGAGACACGCAACGGCCCATACACATGAAACGTTGGCAAACATTTAAACGAACGCACATTGACAGAAGATAACTTTAAAAATTTGTTCAGAAAACTTCCAATTTTTTTCATTCTATTATTCGCTTTGAGTTGTGCAAATGAGAAAGAAGTGACTATTACCAAGGATTATGTTATAAATCCGAATTGGGATAAAATTTCAAATTCGATTAGCCTAGAGAGAATGTATCTAAAAAATGGAAGTTCAATAGATTATTTAAACGCAGAGCCATCTGAATTTGTAAATAAATTAGAGACAGATACAAGTTTTGCTTATTCAGCGAACGTAAAATTTAATGGGGTAGAATATTCACAGCGAAAAGTCTTCTTCAATAAGGAAAATGGATTTGTTTGGCGCAAAAGACCAGATTTAGACCCTAGCCAAAATTTGACTTTTAGTACTCTTGGAGAACTTGACAAAGAAACTTGGTATTTTCTGGGTGGCATGTCCAATATACGTACTTTGTATTATTTATATATTGATTCAGCTGGTAAGTTGCATAAATATAAAGTTTCAGCCGTTCATTGGACTAACATTTAATGGGATAAAAAAATAAAAAAAGTTTGCAACATTGGCTATAAGTAATTGCTTGTTCTCGCCTGCTTCTGAAAATCCTCGCGGATTTTCAGCTTGGTGTGTACTTGCAAAGTTAAGTGCTAAACCACGCAACTACTCATAGCCGAGACCGTAGCCAATTTGAGAAAATAATGCAGAAAGCACAAATAATACTAATTCTACTTGTTCTAAATGTCCTTTGGAGTTGTGAGAATAAAAAATCGGAATTTGATTCTAGCGGCGAAAACGTTAAAATCAGAGCATACCAAGAAGCCCCAATTGGTGGAATTGGATTTGTTTTACTAAACGATAATAGGTTTAGAATCAATCGCCAAGGATTATTTCAATCAGAATATTATTACGGAAAAGCCAATATCAAATTCGACACAATTTTTCTAAACTATTCCGACAATACGATCAATTTTGATAGCGTACCATTACCTCAAAAATTGCTCGTCGAAAATCAAATACTAAAAACCGATTTGGCTAAGTGGAAATATTATTTAAACATAATAGAAGAAAAATAAAAACCCCCCATGGCACAAATTTCTAACCCATACTTTTACAACACCTAATCAGGACATTGCTTCCCTCAAAGCTTCACGGCACAGCCACATCGAAGAAACTGAAATACAATTCTGTATCACAACCTCACGCCACTGCTCACAAATTCCGATTTGTGGTAGATAAAAAATAGTATAATTTTTTTTTGAAAAAAGTTGAAGATGACTCACTATGTAATATAATAAACGTAACGAACTCTCTATCAATAGGTCGTTAATCGCTGAAGCAAAGAAGCCTTTATGGGAATAACAAAAAACCGAAAAGAGAACAAAAAGCTCCTCATATCCCGTAAAGATAATGGGATATAGAGTATATTTATACTTATATAACATGTTACACAACATTATGAAAAATCATATGCTATCATCAATACTAATCGGATTTATATTAATTTTTGGCTCTTGTCAAAAGCAACAAAACGGATTTGAAATCTCTGCAAACCTCGAAGGATTTTCAGAAAATTCCAAAGTAATATTATCCGACATGTCAAGTCAAAAAATTTTGGACTCGACAAAATTAGTTGACGGAAAGTTTGTTGTTAACGGATTTTTAGATAACTCACCTACTTTGGTTAGTTTAGTTATTCTGTCAGAAGAAGGAAAATCCAGTAATTATGCATCGATGTTTATTGGTAATGAAAAGATTTCTATAACAGGCAATAAAACAAACTTTACAAGTGGCATCCAAGTCGTAGGTAGCGAGTTCAATAAATTAAAGGTAGAACTTGATGACAAAGTAAATCCACTTTATGACAAAAGGGATGTAAAACTACAACAAATGTTTTCTTTACGAAATGAAGGAAAGTGGAACGATAGTCTTCAAACTGCTTATTGGTCAAAAACTGGAATTATTACCGAAATTGATAATAACATATCAAAAGAAACTGAACAATTTATATCCAAAAACATTAATTCGCTTTTTGCATTATCTCAACTTGTAGCAAGCAAAAATGATTTTTCAAAAGATTTTATACAAGAACAAATACATAAACTGAAACCCGAATTCAAAGAAACAGAATATGCAAAAGTGCTAACAACATTTTTAGAAAATAAACCATTGGAAAAAGGAGAATCTTTCTATAACTTTCAAGCAGAAAATCAAAAAGGAGAATCAATTGATTTTGCCTCTTTTTTCAAAAACGGTAAAAAATTTACATTGCTTGAATTTTATTCACCACATTGTGGTTGGTGTAAAAAAGCTTTGCCAGAAATAAAAAAATTAGAAAATACAGAAAAGGACAAGCTACAAGTTGTAACATACAATGTTGATAAAAATAAGGAAGATTGGTTAAAGACCACAAAATCCAATAGTATTACTTGGACAAGTTTATGGAATGAACACGGGCGATATAGTGACGCTTATACAATATATAGAGTGTCAGGAACACCAACTTATTATCTATTCGATGAACAAGGAAAAGTATTAAAAAAATGGACTGGTTACAACGAAAATCTAATTGCTGAAATTAAAAACTCGATAAAATAACGTTGTGTAACACCGTATCCTATGAAAAGCACTTATCCCGTTCTTCAAATATAATATTTAATTTCTAATTATCTCATAATGTTGATTGTGTGGTGTTGGAATGTTGATAGGCCGTTAATCGCTGAAGCAAAGAAGCATTTATGGGAATAACAAAAAACCGAAAAGAGAACAAAAAGCTCCTCATATCCCGTAAAGATAATGGGATATAGAGTATATTTATACTTATATAACAAGTTGTGCATAATGTAAAAAAATGAAATGGAGTAAGTTAAGAAAAGAGTTGAAAGATAGATTGGCGGACAATTTAAAGGACCGGCTTGATTATCATTTAACGACATATAAAAATTCGACAGGATATTTAGGTAGAGCTTGGATAACTTATGATGGAAAGGAAATACTGAACTTCTCTAATCAAGATACTTGGAATGAATATAAAAGTTACTCGAATGAATTAGCTGAAACGCATTATGTTTCCCACGAAGAAATAAAAATGGATGAACGAAATGACGGCAATATTATGGAGAAGGGCGAATTTTCAAAATACGATTTTGCCGAAAACGCTTTTCGGTTCTTAAATCTAAATGTTCAAGAAGCGGTAAAAAGTCCTAATCCGATTTTAAAAGCTCTTGCAGTAGTTGACAAAAGAATTGGAAAAAGAACCTTAAACGAATTAAACAAATCTGAAAGCCATCCAATGATAAAACATCTGATAGAATTACGAACTGAATAAAAACACTATGCACAACACCGTATATAAGCTATGGCTTGGTCAGTCCTTGCTTGGAAAATCCTGCGGATTTTCCAAAGTCAGTTTTTATTTGGAGAGGTTCGTGCCGACACACGCCACAGCCCATATACATAAACGTTGGCAACAATATGACAAGAAA
>DINI01000002.1 GCA_002426755.1 Flavobacteriaceae bacterium UBA5544 | reverse complement strand
AACACAGGGCATTTTTTTTATGTTGAAATTTCTTTCGTAAGTATTGCATAACTATTATTTAATATACAAATACTTAATATTTTACATCAATATTTATTATTTATTGGATTAGATTATTATATTTGCGTGTTACTCATCGATGTTTTTATGGCATTCATCGATGTTTTTAAAACATAATACCCTAAAATTAAGTTACTTATGAAAAAGATTTACTTTTTATTGATTGCGCTTGCATTTACTTTTGTCGGGTTTGGACAATCTATATTTACCAATCCCATAACGGGAACAAACCCGAACAATGCAAATCCCTATACAACTGGCCAAACAGTTAATGCAAATATTACTGTCAGTGGCATTGGTCGTGGTAGCGGTGCAGTTGGAACAAATGCAAATGATCGATATACTGCAAATAGCTGGAATACAACAACCATTGACCAAACAGCTTACTTCGAATTTACTTTAACACCAAATTCTGGTTATGAGATAGATTTTACAAGTTTTATATACACAGGTCAAAGATCTGCAACTGGTCCGTCAAATTTTGCTTTTCGAAGCAGTCTTGATGGTTTTGCTTCAAATATTGGATCGCCAACTGCGACGGGAGCAACTATAAATCTATCAGCTTTAGTTTATCAGAATATTACATCTGCAATTACTTTTAGGTTTTATGCATGGAATACTACAAATTCAGGAGGAACTTTTAGTATTAATGATTTTACTTTTAATGGTACCGTTACATCAACCTGCCCAACATATTCATTACCATTCACTGAAAATTTTGAAGCCGGAGTTGTCCCTCCAACCTGTTGGACCTCGTTTAGAGGCACAAACAATGCAGGTGTGAACGAAGATTGGAAGATCAGTGCCAATGGAGACGGACAGCCTAATGGTGGTTATGCTGCAAGAGTGGATCCAGACAATAGTGCGGTAAGTATTTCTGAAGATTGGCTGGTAACGCCCGCTATCGACTTATCGGCAACAACCAACAACGTATTAAAGTTTTATGCAAAGGACTTTTTTAATACCGATCAAGGATCGACATACTCGGTTCGAGTTTCAACGCAAACCCCCAATATTGCGGATTTTACAACAACTTTGGTAACCTATACCGAAGCACAATTAGGAAATTCTTATAACCAAAAAACCATTAATTTAAGTTCACTTGGAGCTTCAACCGTCTATATTGCATTCGTAATGACAGGACCTATTGGTGGTGGAGATGCTTTTATTTTGGATACAGTATCAGTTACAGGTGACTGTTCTGCTCCCACAACGCAAGCAAGTGCCTTTAACGCCACAGCTATTGATGGAGCTACTGGCACAGCAACTCTGAACTGGACAGGTGGGAATGGTGGAAATCGTATAGTAGTGGTACGAGAAGGTACCCCTGTAACTACAGATCCAACTAGTGGAATTGATTATGCAGATGATACAACTTTTGGCAGTGGTGATGAAATAGGCATTGGCAATTTTGTGGTGTATAACGGAACGGGAACTTCCGTTAATATTAGTGGGCTTTCTGTGAGCACCACATATCACGTTGCTATTTATGAATATAATACGGCTAGCAATTGTTATAATTTAACTCAATTGACAGGCAATTTTTTTGTGCCTTGTGTAGCTACCTTTCCCCTTACTGAAGGATTTGAAGGAGGGGTAATTCCAAATTGCTGGTCCGTTTTTGATAATGGAATTGGATACCCAGGGGCTCCTTTCGCATGGAATTTTGACAATTTCGATCCTTACAATGGTAGTAACTTTTCAGCTCACTTACCATATGACGATTCAAATACGGGAACTGCAGAAGATTGGTTGGTTTCAGCACCCATCGATTTGACTTCAGTTCCGAATGGAGAATTGAAATTTTATACAAAAGATGGATTTACGGATGTCTATGGATCTACATTCAAAGTTAAAATTTCAATCGCCTCGCAAACAAATCCTACTGATTTTACCACAATTGCAACTTACGTTGAAGACCCATTGGCAGTTAATTACATAGGAAATACATATAATCAGAAAACCATTAATTTAAGCGCCTATAACAATCAGACCATCTATGTAGCCTTTGTCATGGAACAGGATACAAATATTGGTGGTGATGACTGGTATCTTGACGATATTACGATATCTGCTCCTGTTGCTTCAACCGAATCCGATATTGTAGAAGCAGGTTTTGATGAACCAGATGACATAAACTATTTATCATATTCAGCCACAAGTGGGTTGACCACTTCAAACGCTATCAAGATAGGAGAATTTACCATACGAGACGGCGGAAGCACCTCTCCAGATGGCGATAGTTTTTCGACTACCTTGACGGATTTAAATTTTACTGTCAGTAATTTTGGAGATATTGCAGCCTTGGCCCTTTTTGATGGGACTTCTAATTTAAGTGAAGCAAGTGGTACCAATGTAGCGGCTACCACTACGTTTAGCGGTTTAAATCTTGTGGCGCCAGATAATGGCACAAAAACCTTTGACGTCTATGCTACATTTAAATCAACCGTTACCGACAACCATCAAATACAACTTACAATAGCTTCGGCAACAGCTAGTGCTGCTGGTTCTACATTTGCCGCAACAAATGCTGGTGGTGCACAAACATCAATAGCTGGCAATGACAATAAAATAGAGGTCACAGCGACTGCTTGGATTTTTGACCAACAGCCAACTGATACTGATGTTAATGCAGTGATGTCTCTATCCCCTTCACTTTGGGCGGTAGATAGCAATGTAAATATCGACTTGGATTATGTGACTGTGCTTTCTTTATCTACAACTGGTACTTTTTCAGGATCTGCAACAACGAGTGTTGCTCCAGTGGCGGGTGTTGTAACTTTTGATAACCTTATCTTTTCGGCTACGGGAACAAATTTCACTTTGACCACTGCTCCTGGATTGGTGAGTGACACAAGTTCTTCTTTTGATATTTTGGCTTTACCAACATTTGGATGGCAGATTGAAATGGTAAATCAATTGTATACGATTGATTTTGAAACTACGGTAACCAATGTTAATAATGGGGCTTATGCTGGTACTGGATTTACACAAAATCCGAATTCTGGCCAACTCAATTCAAGTGCTTGGGCTACTACTGGAATGTCGGATGGTTTCAGTTTATTTGATGGTACAAACACAACAGGTGATTTTGCTAGAGGCCTTAATACAGGTGGGGTAACTACTGCCGGATTCTATAGCTTTAATGTTGGATCAGGCAACCGAACTCTAGGTGTACAGCCGACAAGTGAATTCAATCCAGGCACTATTGCTTTGAAATCTCAAAATCAAACTGGACAAACAGTCACCTCTATCACTTTTCAATATACTATATATGTCTTGAATAATGACAATAGAAGCAATTCTTTTAATTCTTCATATAGTTATAATAACTCTAGCTATACAAATATTACAGCTCTAGACTTTGCTTCAACTGCGACCTCTGATAATAATGGATGGACAGCAACTCAAAAAAATATTACACTTACCGGTTTGAGCATTCCTCCTGGCAGTAATTTTTATTTCCGTTGGAGAAGTGAAGACATCAGTGGTTCAGGTAGTAGAGATGAATTCGGTTTAGATGACATCAGGGTTATTTTCAACCCAGTTGTTAACAGCAGTACTTCAAACATCGTAGAAAACGGTTTTGACGAACCAGACAATATTGATTACACAACTTACACTACTGCAAGTGGTTTAAATAATACAAACTCCATAAAAATTGGGGAATTCAAACTGCAAGATGGAGACGGCGTTACCAACGATGGTGATATGGCTTCAACCACATTGACCGATATCACTTTTGATGTTCTCAATCCTTCATTTATAAAAACATTGGCCATTTTTGATGATATGGGTACGAATGTTTCTGAAGTTACCAGTGTAACGTCTAGTACAAGTTTTACGGGATTAAACCTTCATGCACTTGATAACAGTAGCAAAGTGTTTAGTGTGTATGCGACCTTTACTACAAATGTTACAGATAATGAACAGATACAATTAACGGTAAACTCGGCAACAGCATTACTAACAGGTTCAACATTTGCTACCCTGGATGCTGGAGGTGCTCAAACCTCAATTGCTGGTGATGACAACAAGATTGAAGTTCTGGCAACGGATTTGGTTTTTGATCAACAGCCTACCGATACTGGTCTGGATGCTATCATGACACCTGCCGTGACACTTGTTGCATGGGATAGTAACGCAAATCTCGATCTTGATTTTAATGAGCTTGTATCACTTACTTCTACTGGAACTTTTAGTGCTTCAGCGACAACCAATGTCAATGCCGTTTCTGGTATTGTAACATTTAATAATCTTATTTTTTCTGCACCTGGCACGGATCTTACACTTACTTCTGCATCTAGTCTAACTGATGATACAAGTGATGTATTCGATATTGCAGTATTTCCTTTAGGAATTGCTTTCCAAAGCTTTGGAGCTGACGGCGGCAATTGGAATTACACCACAGATCCTGCAACATTTAATGTTAGTGGTGACGTTTGGGATGTTGTAGATAATACATTTTTTCCATTTTCAACAATACCAAGTGATGGCTCTTTTTTCTTTGGAGTTCAAGATTTAGAAAGTCCTAGTGGTACTAATAGTGGCGAATATGGAAGTTTGACATTTGATACAGTTTCTGTTGCTGGTTATGAAAATGTCGTAGTTTCTTTTGACTATGAAGTTTTTGAATTTGATGGTGGAGATGATATAGATTATGAATATTACGAAAATGGTATTTTAAAGGGAACGCGGACAACAATTGTGAGTGGTAATTCCAATTTTTCAACAAATGGAACCATAAGCATTTCAGCTACTCCTGGTGTTGACAATGTAGGTTTAATAATATATGTCAAACAAAATGGAGCGGGTGACTATGCCGCTTTAGACAATTTTAATGTCACAGGTTTCAGAAAAGTATTTAACGGTAATCAATTAACAGGATTTGGTGGCCCAATTGGAACTTCAACATTAGAGATTATAGCTGATGCCGGCAATACCATTAATTTTAAGCTCAACAAAGGTACTGGAGAATTCAACGACTATATGGTTATATACATCGACAGCAAGGCTGGCGGTATTAACACGACTGCAAATTTAACAGATACAGGTGATGATGGCAGAAAGGCTATTTCTGGTTTTGATGGAACTAATCGTTCTACCGTAACCTTCCCTCCTGGATTTTTGCCTGATTATGCTATTTCTATAAATAATGGTTTTGCAGGATTGTTTGAAATTGTTGAAAATGGAGCACATGCTTTTGTTACTAGTGCCAACTTAAGTCCAACTAATAATAACAATGCAACTTCCTATACATTTGATATTGATTTTAGTGAAATTGGAACAACTCAAGGTTCAGAGAGCTTTAAATTTTTAGCTACCTATATAAACGCGAGCAACGCGTTTAGATCTAATGAATCTTACGGTAGAAATACCGCTTCTGGAAATCCTGGAGCAGCTCCATTCGAAATGGAAACCTATTACCAAGTTTCCAATGCAAAACAAGGTGGAAAAGCTCCTACCCAGACTGCTGGGGACTGGACATCAAATGCCACTTGGTTAAATGGAAATGCACCATTAGCAATGGATGAAATCACAATCAATCATGATACAGATCAAAACATTGATGTCAGCACAAATGGCATCGTTGTCAATGCTGCTTTGAACATTCTTCCAAGTTATACGCTTACAACTTCGGAAGGTATTACTGGAGCTGGTACTCTGGAGGTTTCTGGTAAATTAAGCATCACACAAGGTGGCTATACCGACCTGATTCCAACTTATAGTACCGGATCGACTTTGGAGTACAAAGATGTAACAGATCCTGTTTATAATCGATTCAATGAATGGAATACTGGATCTGATGTTGGCAGCGGGGTACCAGACAATGTGATCTTGGATAATACATTTTTAGATTTAACCAGTTTGGGCGGCAATACATCTGACGAAGATTTTAATATTGGTACCAACCTATCTGTTCTTAACGGAGGTGTATTGAATATTGATCCGACAAAAAATCTTACCGTTGGAAATACCATTAACAATGTGGACGGATCAGTTAATTTGCATTCTACTTCCCAACGCTATGCAAGTATTATAGCAAACAGCGTGTCTGGTAGTGGTATCTTTAATTACGATCGATTTACAAACCAAAATGACCCTGGATCTGGGGCAACAACTGGTGGTAACGATTTGGTTTCTGCGCCTTTTAGTGGTCAAAATTTTGCATCATTTGCCGCAGCAAATCCAAATATAGTTTCTGATCCAAATAATGCTGATCGTAAATTGTTCGGACCTTTTGAAAAGGTAACAACCGGATCTTATGTGATATACAATCAATTGCCTGCTCCAGCTGGCCAAGGCGACGAAATACTGGCTCCAGGTGTTGGCTACAGAGCGGCATCCAATATAGTTTCTCCATCTACAACTGGTGGTACTTTCACCTATTCAGGAGCAATGAATACGGGCCCAATAAGCCAAAACATAATCCATACACCAAGCCTTAATTTCCCTGAATGGAACTTGATAGGAAATCCATATCCTTCATACATCAATGTATTCGATTTCTTGGATCATGAAGTAGCTCCAGGTATTAAAAACATTGACCTCATGTTATCATCAGGTTCAGCGCTGTATGGCTATGATGGTTCAGCCTCTGATGGATGGATTACGTATAATTTATTGACTGACCCTTCGACGCTTATTGCGCCTGGGCAAGGATTCTTTGTAACCGCGGATCCTACGCTGTCAGCTGCTCACGATATTGAGTTTACTCCTGATATGAGAAGAACAGGAACTTCCGATGATTTTATTGAAGGTAGAAGTTCTGAAAACTTACATTTGAAACTTCAGGCAAGTAAAGGAACATCTGTATATAAAACTGATTTTTATTTTACAGACATGACCACATCTGGATTAGATAGAGGCTATGATGCCGTTGTTTACGGAAATGATGCTCCAAATTTCTCCTTGTACTCCCATTTGGTTCAGAACAATACTGGTAAAGATATGGGCATACAAGCTTTGGCAAAAACTGCACTTGATTCAGAAATCATTGTTCCATTGGGAATTAATGTTGCGCAGGGTCAACAAGTAGTTGTTAGCATCGCTGAGTCAAATTTACCCGATAATGTATCTGTCTATCTCGAAGACAATGCGGCTGGAACATTCACACTTTTGAATACTACAAACTATACATTTACAGCCGCAACCACTTTGAATGATACGGGACGTTTCTTTTTGAGATTTGCCAACAATACATTGTCCACTCCAAACAGTGAGTTAAGTGGTTTAGAGATTTATAGTACTACATCACCTAGGGCTTTATATGTAAAAGGGCAATTGAATTCTGAAACTTCTGTGAGCTTGTTCGATATACAAGGACGAGTGGTATTAACTTCTGTTTTGCACAGTGGAACAAATACCAACCAAGTTGATGTGTCAAAAATCAGTAGTGGTATATATGTAGTGAAGTTGAGCAATGACTCACAGCAAAGAACACAAAGAGTGATTATTAAGTAGATTTAATCAAATGAAGGTATTTGCTTATTAAATTTTTATTATTGAAGTGCCTTGTCCTTGATAAGGCACTTTTTTTAAAATTAAGTACAATCAAAAATTATCAAGGTAAATCTTAAAGTATTATTGTATCTTGCTTAAGAACCGTTTAGGTTAATTTCTGGACTCATAACCATCATAATCTTTGATGAACTTATATGTCACTCAATGCTAGATGATTTCGAAACAGAGAACCTAATTTATATTTTTTTCGTAAGTGAATTGTCCTCATAAGATGATAAAAACACGATATCCCTCAAAAAATTTTGAGAAATCGACCTTACTGAGATAAAAATCAGAAAATAAACTAATATTTTGCCCATAGGTCGTTAAATTTATTTATTTTTGAAACGTTTTATATATTTGTAGAATGAATAAGAAAAATCAAGAAAATAACATTACTCGTAACGAGGCCATCAAGCGGATGGGAAAATATGCTGCTCTTACTGCAGTTGGTACATTTCTTATTTTAAATCCGCAAAAAGCTCAAGCTTCTTCTACTCCAGATCCGGGTGGAGATCCATTTGGATAAAATCCATTAATTTTGAAGACGGAATTAATTCCAAAACATACACAAAAAGTTGGCGACAACTTTGTAGTCTGGTTTGAGAGTTCAAATAGTTATGTGGTTATCTCTCCAGACTTACACTTTTTATTGACACGTTATTTTGAATCCAAGGATAAAGATGATTTCTTACAAGAGCTTCAAATGTCCTCCAACATTTCTACAAAAGAAGCTAAAGCCTATTACACTGAATTGTCAGTTTTTTTAGAGGATATAACAACTGCCCCCCAAGCACAAGAGCATACACTACCCTTCAATGCAATCCCAAATCCTAACATATCTAAAGTTTACGCCTTTGGTGATATAAACATTCAAATAAATTACGCATCCGAAAAAGTTTTACAATTGATTCATCCCTATCTGCATCATGCATTAGCAGACAGTCTTGTTAGTACTAATGCTGTATTTGATATTTTTAATGATGATGGTCTTTTATACTTATTCAAAAACAAATCATTCATAGGAAGTTACGAAACAACCAATTTTCATTTTTTGCAAGGTAAATTTGCTATGGAGTTAGTAACATCTATTTATAACAATAGCGAATCTGATTGGTTGGCTACTTTTCATGCATCAACTGTTTGTAATGACAAGGAGGCAATTATGATTATTGGCGATTCGGGTAATGGAAAAAGCACTTTGTCCGCCGTGCTTATGGCACATGGTTTTGACCTATTGGCCGACGATTTCACACCGATGCTTGCAGAAAATCAGCATGTATATCGCTTTCCGGCAGCTATATCCATAAAAAAGGGTGCTTTTAACGTTATTGAAACCTTGTTTGACGACTTTAGAGTAATTGAACCACAGATTAGCAGTTCGAAACACACGGTTGTTAAATATTTACCTCCATCAACGCCGTTCAAATCGTCACATAAACATTTTGAATGTCACAAACTTGTTATGGTTAAATATTCTTCAGATGCTGAATCTCAATTACGTGAATGTCCACCAGAAAAATTTTTACAGACTTTTATACCAGACTCTTGGATTTCACCTCAACCTAACCATTCCAAACAATTTCTCAATTGGTTAAAAGATTTGAAATTTTACGAATTGACTTATAATTATAACGATTTTGCAGTAGCAAAATTCAAAGAATTATTTGATATGTAATTGTTAAGGTTACTGATACATTCCTTAATTTTAATCTTGATAAAATTTAAACTTTGACCAAAAACAAGCAGTCATTTAGGGAAACCTTACAACTCATAGTAGATATATTGAGTTTTGAGACATCTGATGAAGTCTTGATGCAAAATTTGGCAAATGATAATGTCAATTGGGATGCAATAGTAATTGTTGCCAGTGAACATCTTGTACTACCAGCGGTTTATTGCAGACTCCAACAGCGTTCTTTATTGAGCTACCTTCCTGAAGATTTAGTGTTGTACCTGGAAGAACTGACACAATTAAATCGAGAACGGAATCGTACCTTATTGAAAGAAGCGGAACAAATTTCAGAAGTGTTTAAATCACACAATATAAATCATGTTTTTATTAAGGGTATAGCACTGCTAGCAGGTAACTATTATAAAGACCATGGTGAGCGCATGATTGGAGATATAGATATTTTAGTCGCTTCCGATGATTTGGATAAGGCATTTGATTTGTTGGTTATTGAAGGATATTCGAAATTTTTACCTTTCAGCTATCAGGTTCAAAACTATAGGCATCTGCCTCGACAAATTTCCGAAAAGCATCTAGGAGCGATTGAGTTGCATAACCAACTCTTAAAACATGAGTATTGTCATTTGATCAACCCAGATAATTTCCTATCAAAAAAACAAAATGTGAATGGGATTTCAATCCCAGGCCCAGAGCAGCTTATCTGGAATACCATATTGGCCCAACAAATTAATGACCGCTCTTATTATTACAACACCTTAAGACTTAAAGGACTTTATGATGTCTTAGTAGTGGGTTTAACTAAAAAACCAGATATCATTGGGCAGTTATCCAAAGAAAAATATAGTTTGGGATTTTTAAATTTGACATCAGTGGTTTGTCCGCAGCTTGTTGTGTCTGAAAAAACCCTTTCAGCCCGTATAAAAAAGTCGTTTTTTATACTCACATTATCTTCTCCAAAATTAAGAGGTATTTTCTTTAAATTAAAATCCATATATATAGGAATTAAAGACCGTTTGAAACTCATTTTTTTTAATAAAAGTTACCGTGAACATGTGATAAAAAATAAGGTAATTAAATAGTTATAATGCATTTCATATAAAAAATTAATTGCTATTTTTGTTTTATTAAAGTAATAGTCTATTTTTGGTTAAAGTTTTTTTTATGAAAAAGTTAATTGTAGTATTGTTTATATCGTTTTTTGGATTCGCATCATTTGCACAAAACCCTGGTAACGACTGGCTTTTAAGTGTCGGTGTTAACACGGTAGCTAATTTTGGAACCAGAAATCCATTTGAAGACTTAAATGATAATACTGGCCGTTTTGCTTTTAGACAGCCTATTGCTGTTGGTATCGAAAGAAAATGGACGAAATATTTTTATATCGAACAAGATTTGAGCTTAAATGGCTTCAAAGAAAATGAGTATATCGATCGCGGCAGACCTGACAAAGACTTATTTTACTTTTCAACAAATACAACCTTAAAATATTATTTTGATGATCTTTTGTTCAAGAATACGGATTGGTTGAATCTTTATATTGGAACTGGTGTCGGTATCTTTAATATTGAAGAACTTAACATCTCCGGAAACGTGGTTTTAGGAACCGTTGTATGGGTAAGTGACAATGTCGGTATTAAACTAGGAACAATGGGAAAATTTGCTGTGGAGGCTGATTCTCGTCAGTACGACAACAATCATTATCAATTCTTTTTACAAGGAGTTTTCAAGTTATAAATGATTATAAATAAATTATTCTAAAAACCTTCAAGAGTAAATTCTTTGAAGGTTTTTTTATGACGTATTTTTAATTCCATCAAGAATATTTCTCAAATGGTAAATAATTCAAATCAACATTACCACCGGAAAGTATCACACCTATTTTTTTTGCTTTAAACAGCTCCTTTTCCTTCAAAACAGCTGCAAGTGCAACCGCACTAGATGGTTCTACAACTATTTTTAATCGCTCGTATATCAATCGCATTGCCTGGACAATTTCATACTCTTCAACAGTGATTATTTTTTGAACATACTTTTGAATGATAGGAAAGTTTATGTCTCCCAAATGCGTACGCAAACCGTCCGCTATGGTCTCTCCAGAAACATTCGTTTCTATAATTCCACTTTGCAATGAGCGAAATGCATCATCGACCGTTATAGGCTCGGCTCCAATCACCTTACAATCATCGCCAAAAAAATGAGCTGACAATGCCGTTCCAGCAATGAGTCCTCCCCCGCCAATCGGTGCAAACACATAATCCAAATCAGGGACATCTTCCAATAATTCCAGACAAGCCGTAGCATTACCTATTATTACATCCAAATCATTTGATGGATGAATAAAACTTGCTCCTGTATTCTGGGCAATAAGTTCAGATGCCTTTTCTCTTGCCTCGATTGTAGATTCAGAAAACGTTATGTTGCCTCCGTAGCCTTCTACTGCTTCAATTTTAACTTTAGGTGCATTATTAGGCATTACAATAAATGCTTTGATGCCCAAGCTTTTTGCCGCCAATGACAAAGCTTGGGCAAAATTCCCCGAAGAATGTGTCACAACTCCCTTTTCCTTTTGGGATTCCGTCAATTGCATGATAGCATTGGTGGCGCCACGCATCTTGAAAGCCCCCATTTTTTGGAAATTTTCACATTTGAATACTATATTGGAACTTGCAATTTCATTGATTAATTGTGAATAAAGGACTGGTGTTCTATGTATAAATGGTTGAATACGCTTATGGCAATCTAAAAGCTCTTCTTTTGTCATATGTAATTTGAAAATGAAGACATTTGGTTATTAATATCCTGCAAAGTTAAAATTAAGCATTTGCTTTGTTTTATTGTAGATTTCAGGAAATTGTGAGCGGAATTCTGAAGGTGACTCTATAAATGTTTCAATGATGACTGCCACGAATTCATACTGATTGGTGTAGGCATACTCTCTAAAATAACTGGATTCAATCAACGATTTCCGTAAGTTTTCTTCATTGGCCAGTAGTTCTGTCAATTCTTTGAATGAATCGGAAAAAATAGTAGAGCTAACATCGCGTTCCTTGATGCTGTTAAGATGTATGGCATGGGCAAATTCGTGAATACCTAAATTGATTTTGTCGGTATCGTTTTCAAATCCATTTTTAAAATCCTTCCAAGAAAGCACCAAAGTTTCCAATTTAGGGTTGAATTCTCCTTTATGGTAATTATCATTGGTCATAGAATAAAATTCATCGGGATAAATAAAAATATTATTGATAAGTCCAATATAAAAATCTCGAAAACCAAAAGTCAACATAACAGCAGTTGAAGAAATAAGCACTTTCATTTCTTCAGAAACTACAAGGCCTTCCCTTCCCACAAAATTCTTGTCTTTTATAAATGAGGCCACTCTATGCTCAAAATATCGCTGGTGTTTTGGTGATAATTTCTTATAAAACTTGAATTGATCCAGCATTATTTTCTTTTGTGATGAAGTAAGGGTCTTAAGAAAAAAAGGATTATAAACATAAAAAGGCTTTTTGTTTCGGATGACATAGCCCATTTCCACCATTTTTAAGGCAAAACCTAAAAACATCATACATAATACTGCAAAGAAAAATCCTAAAATTATTTTCCCTCCAAAGGTAAACTGTTCTATAAGCGGTATAAAAGCCATGATTACATAACGTTACTTTAAACTATACATTGTGAGGGAAATACAAATTGAGAAAAATAAATATACAAAAGAAAAACGAGTCTTTATGCAATATTTATAATTGAAATACTTTAATAAAAAACGCTCAAGCCAGCTTGGCGCTTTGGCATGCGGGATTAAATGTCCCAAAGCGTTCCACTTTGAAAATAGTTCAAACGAAAAAACGCTCAAGCGAGCTTGGCGTTTTTGGCATGCGGGATTAAATATCCCAAAGCGTTCCGCTTTGAAAATAGTTCAAACGAAAAAACGCTCAAGCGAGCTTGGCGTTTTTTCTTATTGAACTATTTATTCGTGACCGCGGAGGGATTCAAACCCACAACCGCTGGAGCCGAAATCCAGTGCGCTATTCAGTTGCGCCACGCGGCCTTTAGAAGTTGCAAATATAAAGATTTTTCTATGTTAGTTTTGCTTTCACTATTGCAGATATTGTTTTTCCATCCGCTTTTCCTGCCAATTGCTGATTTACAATTCCCATAACTTTACCCATGTCTTTCATACCTTCTGCTCCTGTCTTGGCAATTGTAGCCATCACGATGGCTTCAATTTCAGATTCGCTCAATTGAGCTGGAAGAAACTGACTAATGACTTCGGCTTGCGCCAATTCTGGTTCAGCCAAATCGGCTCTGTTTTGTTCAGTATATATAGCCGCGCTGTCCTTACGTTGCTTCACAAGTTTCGATAGGATTTTTATCTCTTGTTCTTCGGTAATCTCTTCTTTTGAACCTGTTTCTGTTTGTGTCAATAAAATTTCAGATTTTACTGCGCGTAAAGCAGCTAAAGTCATTTGATCTTTCTCTTTCATCGCCGTTTTCATGGCAGTCATGATATCTTCTTGTAAACTCATTTTTTTTACTTTTTTGATGTTGCGAAGATAGTGAAAAAGTTAGCAGTGGTCAGTATGCAGTAAGCAGTTTTTAGCGAATAGTTTATTGTGTTTTGGACATTCTATGGGTTAGATTTAATAGAAGGGAATAATGATTAAAAAAAATAAAATCGTAATTACGAAACTTCTGGAGCTGTCTTTTTGAAAATTAAAAACCCGAAAAACAATAGAGTTTTTCGGGTTTGGTCAAAGTGTTAACACTAAATAAAATTTGATACTAATCTACATTGTCGTGCAAGAACGAATTATTACTTCTCAATTGAACATCATCGTTATCATCCGTACCAACTGACAATCTAGAAGCTTTGGTATCTGAAGAGTGATGTGACTCATCAAGATTTACGCCTTGTCTCTTATAAGCTGGAATTCGTTCGAATTCATCAACCTTTGAATTATTGAACTTATGATTGAAATCCTTCATCTTGCGACGTCTTTCATCGGCACGCTCTTTTAATAAATCAGAAATAGGACTATTCATTGGGTCTATTTCTTCATGCCGAGTCTCTTCTACCTCATTGGATGAAATTGTTTTTTTCTCAAATACAACTTCATCATCCGCAATGTCAATAGTTTTTACCTTTGCTTTGTTCATCGAGGATTCATAAGACATGAATTCATCTAAAGCATAACGTTTTTCGCCAGCTTCATTAGCTTCAGTAACTGGAATAATTTCAATATGATCTTTAACTTTCAACTCTTTCACTTCTTCGTCCAATGAAAAAAGAATGCGGTTCTCATCTTCTTTTATATCCTTTTGATTATCTGGTAATGGCAAATCAAAAGTCAAAGTGATTTGTTCTTCCTCCTCAAAAATAATTGGTTTTATTTCTTTATTGTTCTGTACTGGTGTGATGACAAAATCATCTTCATCAATGGTGTCCAATACTTCTTCATAGGTAACATTCAAATTTCTGATGAACTCCGATGTTGGAATCAAATCAGAGTGAAAATTGTTTTTTACTTGTAATTCATCATCTTCATCTTCAAAAAGAGTATGCTTCACAACTGTTTCCTTAACCTCTTCTTTCTCAAGAATGATATCTGGAGTGATGATTGCAGGCTCACGCTCCTTAACTTTTACATCATTGTTATCATCTTCTAAAGCATGGACAACCTTTTTTATTTCTGTATTGGAAATTTCATCCTGTTGCTCAATATCGAAACCCGTAGCGATAATGGTAACAGAAATAGATTCTTGTAACGATTCATCTTCACCAACACCCATAATGATATTTGCTCCATGTCCAGCTTCATTCTGAATGTGATCATTAATTTCACCAATTTCATCAATGGTAATTTCCTGTGCGCCAGAAACAATCAGCAACAATACGTTTTTAGCTCCAGTTATTTTATTGTCATTCAACAATGGTGAATCAAGAGCTTTCATTATAGCTTCTTGAGCACGGGTTTTGCCTGACGCGGTTGCAGAACCCATAATTGCGGTTCCACTATTGCTCAATACAGTTTTAGCGTCACGTAAATCGATGTTTTGTGTATAGTGATGCGTAATCACTTCCGCAATACCTCTTGACGCCGTTGATAATACTTCGTCTGCTTTAGAAAAACCAGCCTTAAATCCTAAATTACCATAAACTTCACGAAGTTTATTGTTATTAATTACCACTAAAGAATCTACGTGAGCACGCAGCGTTTCTATTCCCTTTTGAGCTTGTTCGTTACGAAGTTTCCCTTCAAAAAGAAATGGCATCGTAACGATTCCAACCGTCAGAATATCAAGTTCTTTGGCCATTTTTGCAATGATTGGAGCAGCACCAGTTCCTGTTCCTCCACCCATTCCAGCAGTGATGAATACCATTTTTGTGTTGGTATCCAACATTCTACGAATATCTTCCAAGCTTTCAACGGCCGACTGCTCTCCTACTTCGGGATTAGCACCAGCTCCAAGACCTTCGGTTAAGTTCACTCCAAGCTGAATTTTGTTTGGGACGCCACTGTTTTGCAGTGCTTGCGCATCTGTGTTGCAGATAACAAAATCAACTCCTTTAATTCCTTGTTGAAACATGTGGTTGATGGCATTACTTCCACCACCTCCTACACCAATTACTTTGATGACGTTCGACTGGTTTTTAGGCAAATCGAAAGAGATGTTTCCAAATTCATTTTTGTTGCTCATATTGTTTAGGGTTTTTCTGGATTTGTAATTAATATTGATATGTTCAAAAACCTTATGGTTTATTATTTTGTTATTCTGCGTTGTCTAAAAAATCTTTGACACGCTCTGTTAATTTGTCTAAAAATGACCTACGCTCCTTTTTTGGTGGTGCAACGGTTTCCTCTTCTTCGATAGTTGTCTCTGGTGTTGAATCAATTTCATTTTGAATTTCTTCTTCCGCCGCTTTTTCGATACGTCTACGTTCTTGGCGTTTTAAACCATCCATCACCAAACCAACTGCGGTTGCAAATAATGGACTTGCCACCTCTTCATCGCTATCACCAGCCAAATGTTCGTTTGGATAGCCGATCCTGGTATCCATGCCCGTGATATATTCTACCAATTGCTTTAAATGCTTCAATTGAGCTCCACCTCCTGTCAAAACGATTCCAGCAATCAGCTTTTTCTTTTGTTCTTCGTGTCCGTAATTTTTAATTTCCACATAAACCTGTTCTACAATTTCCGTGACCCGTGCATGGATAATTTTAGAAAGGTTTTTTAAGGTGATTTCTTTTGGTTCACGACCTCTTAAACCTGGAATGGAGACGATTTCATTATCCTTATTTTCTCCTGGCCATGCTGAACCGAATTTAATTTTCAATAATTCCGCTTGTTTTTCTATGATTGAGCATCCTTCTTTGATATCTTCTGTAATGACATTTCCACCAAAAGGAATCACGGCTGTATGACGTATAATGCCATCTTTAAACACTGCCAAATCGGTTGTTCCGCCACCTATATCAATCAAAGCAACTCCTGCTTCTTTTTCTTCTTGGCTCAATACTGCATTTGCTGATGCTAAAGGCTCCAATGTGATGCCTTCCAATTCCAAACCAGAACTTTTAACACAACGACCAATATTTCTTATGGATGAGACTTGTCCAACGACGACATGGAAATTAGCTTCAAGCCGTCCACCATACATTCCAATTGGTTCTTTAATTTCGGCTTGTCCATCCACTTTGTATTCCTGTGGCAACACATGGATAATTTCTTCGCCTGGAAGCATGACCAATTTGTGAACTTGATTAATCAATCGGTCAATATCTTCCTCATCGATGACCAATTCGGAATTGGCTCTGGTAATATAATCGCTGTGTTGTAAACTTCTTATGTGTTGACCAGCTATACCGACCGTCACATCTTCAATTTTCAATCCACTTTCAGCCTCGGCTTCCTGAACAGCTTGCTGAATGGACTGAATGGTCTGTGTAATATTATTGACAACACCTCTATGCACACCCAAGCTCTTGGATTTTCCAATTCCCAAAATTTCGGCTTTGCCATATTCGTTTTTACGACCAATCATCGCCACGATTTTTGTGGTTCCGATATCTAATCCTACTGAAATTTTATTGTTTTCCATCATTTACTTTTTTGTGCAGATGACTTGTTTATCAAACCTTAAGTTTACTACACTGTACTTACTGAGTGTGCTGTCTCTCATTGCCTTTTGGTAAAATGCTTTGAGATTATTTATTTTTTTATCCAATTGTTTTAAAGAACCTAATTGGATGGTAAAATCATCCTTTCGGAATTTTAAATCGATACTTTTATTTTCATTTTGATGAATTTCGACCACATTATTTTTCAAAAATTCATCACTTTGCACTTTTCGAGCGACTACCGCTACATTATGCAAATTATTTTTCTCCACAACTCCTGTTACCAACGGTACTCTTGCGGAGTAATTTGTTGATAATGGCATATAGGTCGCATCATCATCTATGTAATAAGATGCATTTGTGACCACTCTTGCTATCGGTTTTTTTTGGTTGATTTCAGCGGTCAATTGGCCATCAACGTTGATGTACACTTGCGCCTCCTTAATCATCGGATTGGAATTCAGGGCATTTTCCAAGACGTTCAAATCTATAATTTCTTTAGGCTTATTCGTAACACTCTCTTGATTTACTATTAACAATTTACTAACAGTCTCGTGTGTAACGAACAGATTCTCTTCTCCAAGAAATTTCACCACAGGTTCGCTAACTTTTCTGGTTGAATTTCTGAAAGATGAAAACACAAACAGAAAGCCGACCAAAATCAGCAATACAATGATTTTTATGGAGTTATAATATCGTTTCACTACTCAATGCCTGTTTTATATGTTTCACTTCTTCTCCAATATCGCCCGCCCCAATGGTCAAAATCACTTGAGATTTTGAACTTTTTATCTCTGTTATCAGTTCCTTTTTTGCTATTAGTTTTTTGTTAGGATTGTTGATTTTTGTCAATAACCATTCCGAGGTAATGCCTTCCATTGGCAATTCTCTTGCCGGATAAATATCGAGCAACAATATCTCATCAAATTGTGATAGACTTTTCGCAAAATCATCCGCAAAATCTCGAGTGCGGCTGAATAAATGAGGTTGAAAGATTGCCAATACTTTTTTGTTTGGGTACATTTCCCTTACTGCTTGATGTACTGCGTTTATCTCTTCGGGATGATGGGCGTAATCGTCAATAAATACCAAATCATTTGTCCTAATTTGATAGGTAAATCTTCTTTTAACTCCTTTGTAAGACGCTAAAGCTTTGGCGAGCTGTTGGTGAGGGATTCCATATTCTACAGACATCGCCAAGGCTATTAATGCATTCGACAGGTTATGTCGCCCAGGTAGGTTAAATTTGAAATTATGTAGCGTTTGAGCTGGTGTTTTGACATCAAACTCATAACTGCCATTGACTATTTTAATATTTTGAACGGAATAATCAGAATCATCTTCTATTCCATAAGTGATACCTTTAATAGGTAAACCATTTTTAACGAATAACTTACCATTTGGTTTTAGTTTCTTTGAAAACTCAACAAATGATTTTTTAAGCTCTTCAGCTTCACCATAAATATCCAAATGATCAGCATCCATAGAAGTGATACATGCCATATCTGGTGACAAGGTCAAAAAGGAACGGTCAAATTCATCGGCTTCCACCACTGTTACTTTGGTTCCGTTAAGGATGAAATTGGAATTATAGTTTTCACTGATACCACCTAAAAATGCCGTGACCTCAACGTTAGATTCGTTCAATAAATATCCCAAAATACTTGTGGTGGTGGTTTTGCCATGCGTTCCAGCCACAGCGAAACAGAAGGTGTTTTTAGTAATCTCACCTAAAACAGTTGAACGTTTCAAGACCTCAAAATCATTGGACTTGAAATAGTTCAATTCTTTATGATCTTTAGGAATAGCCGGTGTATAAACGATCAAAGTTTTATCGACTTCCAAAAACCTTTCATCAATATTAGCTACAGAATCCTCAAAATGAACTTTAACTCCTAAAACTTCCAGACTCTCTGTAATATCTGTTTTAGTTTTGTCATAACCAGAAACAACCTTACCATTTGCCACGAAATATCTAGCAAGAGCACTCATTCCGATGCCTCCGATACCGATGAAATAGACGTTATGTATGGATTTTAGGTTCAATGTTTGTTTGTTTTGTTCAATTTTAATTCCGATAGCTTCTCGACTACGCTCGAAGTGACAGGAAAATGTTGTTTAAAGTGATTCCTTTTTTTTGCCACGAATACACGAATGTTTCTCCTTTCTTGTCCTGATTCTTGACTCTTGTTTCATTTTTTTAATTTTTCTTTCTTAATACTTTGTACTAACTACTTAATTCTTCCTCAACAATTTCTCAACTTCATCCGCGATGTCCTTTGTGGCATTCACCAATTCAAGTTGTTTGATATTTTTCCCCAATTGCTGTTGTTTTTCTGGTGATGAAATTAGTTGTGAAAAACGATTCTCAAAATCGATATCCAAATCAGATTCTTTAATAAGCATCGCAGCATCTTTATTGACGATTGCCATGGCATTTTTGGTCTGATGGTCCTCTGCAACATTGGGTGATGGAATAAAAATCACGGGTTTACCGACAACGCACAATTCTGAAACAGAACTTGCACCAGCTCTAGAAATAATAACATCTGAGGCTGCATAAGCAAAATCCATAGAGTTTATGAACGCATGCACTTGGACATCTTCCATATTGTGGTACTTTTTGTATTGCTCGTGATATAGTTTGCCACATTGCCAAATGAGCTGCACATTCTGTGTTTGAAAAAATTCCAACTCCTTTTCAATTAATTCATTGATACGTTTTGACCCTAAACTCCCCCCTAAGATCAACAAGGTTTTCTTTCCAGAGTTTAATTTAAAAAAAGCTTTTCCTTCATTGGTTTTACTATGAATAGTCAACAAATCCTGACGAATCGGGTTTCCTGTTTTGATTAGTTTTTCACTTGGAAAAAAACGTTCCAAACCGTCGTAAGCCACACAAATTTTATCCACTTTCTTGCCCAAAATCTTATTAGTAATTCCGGGATAGGAGTTTTGTTCTTGAATCAAACAACGAACTCTATTGGAGGCAGCCATATTCAATAATGGGCCACTAGCAAAACCTCCTGTACCAATGGCGACATCTGGTTTAAATTTTCTAACGATTTTTCTGGCTTTAATCAAACTACTCATCAATTTGAAAGGAAATGCTAGATTTTTAGCCGTTAATTTTCGCTGTACTCCAGAAATCCAAAGTCCTTCAATTTTATAGCCTGCTTGCGGCACTTTTTCCATTTCCATGCGATCTAAAGCACCAACAAATAAAAATTCAGCATCTGGGAAACGGGATTTCAATTCATTCGCAATCGCAATTGCAGGATAAATATGACCTCCTGTACCGCCTCCAGATAATATGATTTTATAATTGCTCATTTAAATCGCTTCACTTAAAATTTCGAGAGGATTCTCTTCGTCGATTTCTACCTGTCCTTTTATCTCCTCTCGTTTTACACTCACACTCAATATAATCCCAATAGCCAAACAGGTCATCCAAATGGAGGTTCCCCCACTACTAATCAAAGGTAAAGTCTGTCCTGTAACCGGGAATAATTCCACAGCTACAGCCATATTTATAAACGCTTGAAAAACAATTGGCAAACCGACACCGAGCACCACTAATTTTCCAAAAACGGTATCTGCCTTTTGAGAAATGATGACGATTCGGAATAATAACCAACAATACATCACCAACAAAATTAGTCCACCAATTAATCCGTATTCTTCTATGATAATCGCAAAAATGAAATCTGAAGATGATTGTGGTAAAAAGTTTTTCTGTACACTTTTTCCAGGCCCCAAACCTTGAATACCACCAGAGGCAATGGCAATTTTTGCTTTTTCGATTTGATAATCAGCTTCGGAATCTTCGCCTTCATTAAAAAAGTTTTCAACTCGGTTTTCCCAAGTATGAATTCTGTTCTCCATTAAATTAGGGAACGCTTTTGCCGTCAAAATAAACAAGGTCAAAGCCACCAACCCGGTTCCTACAATAATGGCCAGATATTTAATTGGATAACCTCCAATGAATGTCAATATCATTACCATTGCAAACATGATTGCCGTAGTGGAGAAATTTGCAGGTAAAATTAAGCTCAACACTAAAAAAACCGGCAGCCACAATGGTAAAATGGTTTCTTTGAAAGTGATTTCCTTTTCTTGGATTTTTGATAAATATCTTGCCACGTATACCATCAGTACAACAGCTGCCAATGTAGAGGTCTGAAATGACATTCCGACCAATGGAATCTGTATCCAACGACTTGCATTCGCGCCTTCAATTGTGGTACCTTGGAGCATTGTAACAATCAACAAAACCAATACAATAGGAATCATGACCATCGACAATCCTCTAAAATATCGGTAAGGGATTTTATGCACTCCATAAATAATCAAAAAACCCAAAAACAAATGCATGAAATGTTTAATGAAAAATGTAAAAGTGCTCCCTGACGTTGCAGTATATGCCAAATTGCTCGATGCGCTATACACAGGAAGGAATGAGAAAATCGCCAACAATGTGACAATTGCCCAAATCAATCGGTCTCCCTTGATATGTGTTAGCAAATTATTCATTATAAATTTCTTACAGCATCTTTAAATTGACGTCCTCTGTCTTCGTAATTTTCAAACAAATCAAAACTTGCGCAAGCAGGTGATAACAAAACCGTATCTCCAGCTTCGGCAATTTTATAGGCGATTTTTACAGCTTCACTCATAAATTGGGTTTCGACAATAACATCGACCATAGTTCCAAAAGTGTCCATCAACTTTTTGTTATCAACACCCAAGCAGATAATCGCCTTTACTTTTTCATTTACAAAAGGAAATAATTCGTTATAATTATTGCCTTTATCAACACCACCAACAATCCAAACCGTTGGTGTGTCCACACTATCCAAAGCATAATAGGTAGAATTGACATTCGTTGCCTTGGAATCGTTGATGTACTGAACTTTGTTGATTTTCAATACATGTTCCAACCGATGTTCTACACCTTGAAAATTTTCCAAACTTTCGCGAATGGTCTGTTTTCTGATTTTCAATAAATGGGCTACGGTTGAAGCAGCCATTTGGTTCTTGATGTTATGTTTTCCTTCTAAAGCTAAATTTGCTGTTGGCATAATTATTTGATTGTTATCTATCGTTATTTTTATATTCTCTTTATCTAAATATGCTCCATTATCAATTGTTTTGACCAATGAAAATGGTAATAATGTGGATTGAATTTTATTGTTTTTGAGCCATTCGTTAATGACCTCATCATCTGCATCATAAATCAGGAAATCCTCTTCGGTTTGGTTCATCGCAATTCTGAATTTTGAATTGATATAATTCTCAAACTTGTAATCATATCGGTCCAAATGGTCTGGTGTGATGTTGAGCAAAACTGCAATGTGTGGTTTGAAATCCATAATATCATCCAACTGAAAACTACTGATTTCCAACACATAATTTGGATAATCATGCTCCAGAATTTGTTGTGCAAAACTCTTCCCAATATTGCCCGACAAGCCAACTTCCAATTCCTGGTTTAGAATGTGATAGGTTAAACTCGCAGTGGTTGTTTTCCCATTGCTGCCTGTGATGCCAACAATCGTTGCATCTGTAAATTTTGATGCAAATTCGATTTCGGAAACAACTTGAATTCCGTTTTCACGAATCTGTTTCACAACGGAAACTTTGTCAGGAATTCCTGGGCTTTTCATCACGATGTCCGCATTCAGGATTTTTGATTCCGTATGCTGTTCATCTTCAAATTCAATACCATTATGTTTAAGAACGTCTCTATATTTTTCTTTAATTGAGCCTTTGTCAGAAACAAAAACTTCGTATCCTTTTGCCCTTCCCAAAAGTGCTGTACCAACACCACTTTCTCCACCACCAAGAATCACCAATCGTTTCATGCTATCTGATTTTCAAGGTCACTATGGACAGTATCGCCAGTAAAATCCCGACAATCCAAAATCGGGTTACGATTTTACTTTCATGATATCCTGATTTTTGGTAATGATGATGCAAAGGCGACATTTTAAAAATGCGTCGTCCTTCACCATACTTTTTCTTGGTGTACTTGAACCAGCTCACTTGCATCATCACAGATAGATTTTCGGCTAAAAAGATGCCACATAACACTGGAATCAACCACTCTTTTCGAACCGCAATTGCTATCACAGCGATAATTCCTCCAATGGTCAAACTTCCTGTATCCCCCATGAACACCTGCGCTGGATAGGTGTTGTACCACAAAAATCCAATCAACGCCCCTACAAAAGCAGCAATGTAAATTGTGAGCTCCTCCACTCGTGGGATATACATGATGTTGAGATACTCTGAAAAAATGATGTTACCCGAAACCCATGCGAAAATTCCAAGTGTGAGGACAATGATGGCGGATGTTCCAGCGGCCAATCCATCAATACCATCAGTCAAATTTGCGCCATTGGAAACTGCTGTAATAATGAAAATGCTGACTAAAATGAATACAATCCATGCATATTTTTTAAAGCCTGGATCTATCCAAGTAATAAGTTCGGAGTAATCAAATTCATTTTCCTTGACGAAGGGAATGGTCGTTTTTGTTGATTTTTCCTCATAACTAAATTGCTTTTGAATTGAACCATCAGACATCACAATTTCTTTCTGTTGGTTTTGTGGCAATTCTTCTCTAACTGTGACATTTGGATGAAAATAAAGCGTTGCACCCACAATAATCCCAAGACCCACTTGACCCAGAACTTTAAACTTTCCTTTTAATCCTTCTTTATCTTTTTTGAATTTTTTGATATAGTCGTCAATGAAGCCGATCGTTCCCATCCAAAGTGTGGTGACTATCAAAAGAATAATGTAAATATTTTCAAGTTTTGCCAATAACAATACCGGAATGAGGGTCGCCAAAATGATGATAATTCCACCCATGGTTGGTGTACCAGCTTTTTCAACTTGTCCTTCCAGCCCTAAATCGCGAATGGTTTCTCCAACTTGTTGTCTTTGTAAAAATCGAATGATGCGTTTACCAAAAATCGTAGAAATAAGCAAGGACAAAATAATGGCCATCGCAGCTCTAAAGGTGATAAACCCAAAGAGAGATGCGCCAGGAATTTGGAAATGCTTTTCTAAATATTCGAATAGGTAATACAGCATATTATTTTTGTAATTGTTTTAAAAATTCTTGTACAATTTTATAATCATCAAAATCGCTACGGATTCCTTTTATTTCTTGATAAGTTTCATGACCTTTTCCTGCAATCAAAATGATGTCATTAGGTTGCGCCATTTGACATGCGGTTTTAATCGCTTGTTTTCTATCAACAATTGAAACAATTTTTTTAAAATTTTGAGGTTCAACACCTTTTTCTATTTCTTCTATGATGATCTCTGGAACTTCACTTCGCGGATTGTCACTAGTAAAAATGACTTTAGTGCTCAAAGCTGACGCAATGTGACCCATTTTGGGACGCTTTGTTTTATCTCTATCCCCGCCACAACCAACTACCGTAATCAACTCTTCGTTTTTGGTTCGGATGCTATTAATGGTTTCCAATACATTTTGCAACGCATCAGGAGTATGTGCATAATCAACAATAGCCGTGATTTTTTCATCTGAAATTAGATATTGAAAGCGACCACTCACGCTTTCCAATTCACTAATCAAACGAAGATTTTCAACTTTTTCCAAGCCCAGCAATTCTGCAGTAGCATAAATTGCCAAAATGTTGTAAGCGTTAAAGTTTCCAACCAATCGTGTCCAGACTTCGTTATCATTAATTTTTAGCAACAAGCCTCCAAATTGGTTTTCTAAAATTTGGGCTTTATAATCAGCATAGGTTTTGAGCGCATAAGTGAATTTCCTCGCCTTGGTATTTTGAAGCATGACCAATCCGTTCTTGTCATCAATATTGACCAAGGCAAACGCTTCTTTTGATAAATTATCAAAGAATGATTTTTTGACATCTCTGTATTCTGCAAAGGTCTCGTGATAATCTAAATGGTCATGGGATAAATTTGTGAAGATGCCTCCCTCAAACTTTAAACCTTCAGTACGATTTTGATGAATGCCATGTGAACTCACTTCCATAAAGCAAAATTCAACACCTTCCTCATTCATCATACTTAAATACTTGTTAATAGATAATGAATCTGGAGTCGTATGTGTTGCCTTATATTCAGTGTTATCGACCATAATTTTGACAGTAGATAACAATCCAACTTTAAAACCTGCTTTTTTGAAGAGCTGATATAATAAAGTGGCAACAGTTGTTTTTCCATTGGTTCCTGTAACACCAACCAATTTGAGATTTGTTGATGGATTCCCATAATAATTGGAAGCCATGAATGCCAATGCTTTGCTGGCGCTTTCCACTTCTATATAAGTAATGCCGTTTTGAAGATTTGATGGCAACGTTTCACAAACAATGGCGATTGCACCTTTTTCAATGGCTGTATCAATGAACTGATGGCCATCAGAAACCGTTCCTTTAATGGCAACAAAAACATCATTTTTAGACATATGGCGTGAATCAAAATCAATGGCATTGATCTGCACACCTGTACTGCCAACTACTGCATTGATAGTAACTTTATATAATATGTGCTTTAACTCTGTCATTAAATATTCAAGATGACTGTTTGATTCCTTTGAACTTTGGTACCTTTATCTATAGATTGTTTTTTGATAATGCCAACGCCTTCAACCTTTACTTTTAAACCCATGTTCTCAAGTAATGCAAGCGCGTCCATAGCTGGCATCCCTGTAACATCTGGCATAATTGTTTTATAAGTTTGGGCAAAGTCATAGTAATTCTCAAAATCTTTTTCTACTACTGAATTTTTAAAATTGAGAGACTTAATCTCGTCACTTATTGGTGTATCGGTAAATATTTTTTGGGCTATCGCTTTAAAAACAGGGCCAGAAACATCCGCTCCGTAAAAACCTTTTTTAGTGCTTGGCTCATGAATGACTACAATGCAAGAATATTTAGGGTTTTCAGAAGGAAAATAACCTGCAAATGAGGATATATACTTCTTGTTTCTTTCCCAATCGGCTGTCCAATACTCTTTTTTTGCCGTTCCTGTTTTTCCGGACATAGAAAATGTTGGCGAATAGAGACTTTTGCCCGTTCCTCGTACCACAACATTCTTTAATATTGCCTGTAATTTTTTTATAGTTTCATCAGAACAGATTTTAGTCTCAATAATTTTTTTATCAACAGTTTCAATGTTCTTATCAAACTCTCTTACTTCTCTTAAAAAATGAGGTTTAACCATTTCGCCATTATTGGCAATAGCATTATAAAAGGTTAAGGTTTGCAATGGCGTTAAGCTCAAATTATAACCGTAAGCCATAGAAGGCAAAGCATTTTTACTCCATTTTTTATCACCGGGAGCTGAAATGTCAGGTTTTCCCTCGCCGAGAATAGCCAACCCTAGTGGTTCATTAAGATGCCAACTCTTAAGCCTGTTAATGAATTTGATTGGATTTTTAGAATAATTATCATCAATGATTGTTGCAAATCCTATATTGGAAGACACTTCAAGAGCTCTTGCTATTGAAATCTTTCCATAACCATGAGAATCATATATGGTTCTACCATAAAAACGTTTTGAACCATTACCTGTATCGACCACATCTGACGTATCCACAACTTTGTCTTCCAAAGCTGCTGCCAACGCCATCAATTTAAAAGTCGAGCCAGGTTCGTGGGATTCACCCACGGCATAATTCAATTTCTCATAATAAAATCCATCTTTTGTTTTTCCAAGATTTGAAATGGCTCTGATTTCGCCTGTTTTCACTTCCATTACCACCACACAACCGTGTTCTGCTTCGTAATATTCCAACTGTTTTAATAAGGCATGATGCGCAATGTCTTGAATATTGACATCTATTGTCGTATAAATATCATAGCCGTCTTTTGGCTCCACTTCATTGTAATCTGCAATTGGCTTCCATTGTCCTTGCCCAATTTTTTGTTTCCATCGATGCCCATCAATCCCTCGAAGATATTTGCTTCCGAAAGCACCATCAATTCCTGCACGAGTAACCGTCCCATCATCCGAAAATCGCTCATAACCAATACTACGCTGTGCAATACCACCCATTGGATGTTCCCGTTTTGTGGTCTGCTCCACAATCAATCCTCCTTTGAAGGCACCTAATTTTAATAAAGGAAAATTTCTAATTCTTGTATAATCTGTATAGCTGATGTTTCGTGCCACCAGAAAATATCGGTTTTTGTTGGCTCTTGCCTTTCTCAACTCATTTTGATAGTAAGTCGATGATTTACCACTGTATTTAGAAAGCGAATCACTTAATGGTTTGAGATATTTTTCAAAAGTCGTCGTAGTTGGAGTCAAGGCATCAAAACGAATGTCATATTTAGGTATGGAGGTTGCCAAAAGACTTCCGTCTGCCGCATAGACATTGCCTCTATTTGCCGGAATCACTACATTTTTTATGGTACGTTCTTCTGCTAATTCTCTATACTTATCACCTTGAACAAATTGAATACTAAACAATTTGAACACAACGGCGATAGCAAAGACAAACATGATGCCTGCTACAAAATACAATCGGTTCAATATGCTTTTTTCGGTGACTGCCACTTAATTCAATTTTCTTGTGATGCTACTTTTATTTTTTTTGGTGGTATTACAGATGGTTCAATTCCTTTTTCTGACATTTTACTGATGAGTGCAGACTCCATCTTAAGCCTCATTAATTTTGAACGTCCGTCTACAAACGAAGACCGCCATTCTTTAACTTCATTATTCAATCGAGCGATATCGTGCACTTTTTGGTCCGCACTGTGAGAGCTTGCAATCATAATAATGGCCAAAAAAGAAATGAAAAGGATGATTCTCCAATTTTTGAACGAATCATCACTGATTAAAAATTTTCCTTTTAATATGCCATATAAACTTTGCTTCATAATTTTTCGGCAATTCTCAACTTTGCACTTCGGGCTCTATTATTTTCTTTAATTTCTTCTTTTGTTGGGACAATCAAACCATTTACTTTTTGTAATGGCACTTCAAAATTTCCAAAAACATCACGCTCTGGCTCTCCTTCAAACATGCCATTTCTTATAAATCGTTTCACCAATCGGTCTTCCAATGAGTGATATGAGATAAAACTCAAGCGACCTCCCTTTCTCAATACTTCAGGTGTTTGAATCAACAATTCCTTTAATGCTTCTATTTCTTGATTCACTTCAATACGAATTGCTTGATAGATTTGCGCCAAGACCTTATGCTCGTTTTTATGTTTTACAAATTTTTTGAGCACTTCTTTCAACTGCTCACTTGATTTAATATCTCCATGGGCTCTCTCTTCAACAATGACTCTCGCCATTGCTGGCGCTTGTCTCAATTCGCCATATTGAAGCAACACTTCTTTTATTTGTTCCTCTTCATATTTGTTGATGACATGGTAAGCAGATAGTTGGCTATCCTGATTCATTCTCATATCCAAGTCAGCTTCAAAACGAGTGGAAAAACCGCGTTCGGCAACATCAAACTGATGGGATGACACACCAAAATCAGCAAGAACACCATCTACTTCCTTCACACCATAAAATCTCAAAAAACGTTTGATAAATCTGAAGTTTTCATTGATTAAAGTGAAACGCGCATCATCGATTGTATTTAAAAGAGCGTCTTTATCTTGGTCAAAAGCATACAATTTTCCGTTTGGTCCCAATCGCTTTAAAATTTCCCGACTATGACCTCCACCACCGAACGTCACATCGACATAGACACCATCCGGTTTAACATTCAAACCATCGACTGTTTCTGTAAGTAAAACTGCATTATGATATTCCATTGTCATCATCTTGTCCCATGACATCTTCAGCTAAATCCGCAAAATCGCCTGTGGCGTCATCAATAGCTTGTTCATATTTATCCTTATCCCAAATCTCAATGATGTTAATTGCTGACGAAACCACAATATCTTTAGTGATATCAGAAAATGCCATCAAATCTTTAGGAATCAGCAACCGTCCCGTAGCATCTACTTCAACAACTTTGACACCAGCAGTAAAGCGACGTATGAAATCGTTATTCTTTTTTTTGAAACGGTTAAGCTTGTTTACTTTTTGCATCAACGCTTCCCACTCCGTCATTGGATATAATTCCAAACAGGGCTGAAAAACCGCTCGTTTCAAGACAAAGCCATTTTGCAACATAGGCGACAACTGCTTTTTGATGGCAGCAGGAAGCATTAGCCTTCCTTTGGCATCCACCTTGCATTCGTATGTTCCTATTAATGAGTTCAAAATGATGTGTTTGTATTACTAACGACTACGATTCAAATATATTGAAAATATTACCACTTTTTACCACTTTCTACCACTTTTGTTTATAAGTTTTTAAATTAAGCCGATATTTCTGTAAAAATTTTAGATTAAATAAATAATAATAACCTGAATATCAATTAATTGGAAAGTGGTAGAAAAACCATGTTCTCATTGTCGAAAACTATTCTGAAAGTATTCGTTGGAAGTCTGTTGAAAATAAAACTATATTTCCACGAAATACCTATATTTGTTTTTTGAGCAACAGACTAACCAATCGATGAAGTACCGTTTAAGAAAAGAGAAAAATTACAGTTATATTGAAGAAGGTGAAGGGCAACCTATCATCGTGCTTCATGGATTGATGGGAGGCTTGAGCAACTTTGATGCCGTATTGCATTATTTTGGAGCAAAAGGTTACAAAGTGATCATTCCAGAATTACCAATTTACTCGATGTCGTTGCTAAAAACCAATGTTAGAAGTTTTGCCAAATATTTGAGTGATTTTATTGCTTTTAAGGAATTGGACAACGTCATACTATTGGGCAACTCTCTTGGAGGCCATATAGGCTTATATCACACTAAATTATACCCTGCAAAAATCAAGGCTTTAGTCATTACCGGAAGTTCAGGTTTGTACGAAAGTGCCATGGGCGGAGGTTATACCAAAAGAGGTGACTATGAGGTCATTAAGAAAAAAGCACAAGATGTGTTTTATGACCCAGCGGTTGCCACCAAAGAAATTGTGGATGAAGTTTACGAAACCGTCAATGACCGCAACAAGTTGATAAAAACTCTGGCGATTGCAAAAAGTGCCATACGTCACAATATGGCAAAGGATTTGCCCAAAATGAATCTTCCTGTCTGCATTATTTGGGGTAAAAACGATACCGTAACGCCGCCTGAAGTTGCCGAAGAATTCCATCAATTACTTCCTGATTCTGATTTATTTTGGATTGATAAATGTGGGCATGCTGCAATGATGGAACATCCCGAAGAGTTTAATGGGATTTTGGATGCGTGGCTTACGAAACGTGGTCTTTGATGGACAGGTGACCGATAACGGAAGACCTAAAAAGTTGAAATTGAAATTGGATCTGAAATTGAAATCCGTTGTGTCCCTTGCGCAAAACCTTGCGTTCTTCGCGGTTAAAAAAGCTGAATCTTGAAACTTTACCGATTTTATAAAATAAAATAAAGCTCAAATTAATAACTGCCGACTGCTTACTGCAAACTGAAGACTGAAAACATGATAATTAAAACTGCCGAATTCATAATGAGTAATTCCGAGGTGGCTAAATGCCCAAAGGATAGCTTGCCCGAATACGCCTTTATCGGTCGTAGTAACGTGGGAAAGTCATCATTGATAAACATGCTGACAAATCACAAAAATTTGGCAAAAACCTCTGGTCGCCCAGGAAAAACACAACTTATCAATCACTTTTTAATCAATAAGAATTGGTTTTTGGTTGACTTGCCAGGGTACGGTTATGCAAGGGTTTCAAAATCTGCAAAAAAGAAATTCCAGAAATTTATCACCGATTATTTTGAAAGACGCACACAATTAGTCAATGCGTTTGTGCTCGTGGACATTCGGCATGAACCTCAAAAAATTGACTTGGAATTCATGGAATATTTGGGAGGGAAAGGCATTCCTTTTTCTATCATTTTTACCAAAGCCGATAAATTAAAGCCAAAAGCTATCGAACGAAATATTGAAGCTTACACTCAAGAACTACTGAAAACCTGGGAAGAGACACCAACCCATTTCATCACATCTTCAACTTCTTCTGTTGGTCGTGATGAAGTGTTACAACATATTGCCGATATGAATGAGGAGATTAATGCATTGAGACAGAATTAACCTTTTACATCCAAAGCATCCCTCAAGGCATTACCAATCAACATAAATGCCATTACTAACAACATAATACAAAGCCCCGGAATTAAAGCCAAATACGGTTTTCCTAGGATGATATAATTGTAGTGGTCTTTAATCATTGCTCCCCAACTAGCCATTGGCGGCTGTGCACCAATCCCAAGGAAGCTTAAACCACTTTCCACTAAAATGGCTGCGGCGAAATTAGCGGCCGATATCACAATAACTGGCGCCATAATATTGGGAAGAATATGTCTTGTGATAATTCTATAATCATTGAAACCCAAGGCTCTTGCGGCTGTGACATATTGCATTTCCTTAACGCTAATGATTTGGCCTCTTACAACTCTTGCCACCTCTACCCACATGGTCAACCCGACCGCAATAAACACTTGCCAAAACCCTTTGCCCAACGCCAAAGTAATTGCGATGACCAACAACAACGTAGGAATGGACCACGTTACATTGATAATCCACATAATAACTGCGTCAACCTTTCCTCCGAAATAGCCAGCAAGACTTCCCATAAAGATGCCGATGACCAAAGAAATAAACACGGCGATGAATCCAATAAAAAAAGAAATTCTTGCTCCAATTAAAATTCGGCTCAAATAATCTCGTCCGTATTTATCTGTTCCGAATAGGAATGTTTTTCCTTTAATATAGTTTTGATAGTTATTTTGAGGAAACGTCTTCAATGAAATTTGTTTACTTACACCTTCCAATCCGTCAGAAGCGTATTCGGTGTAAACCAAATCATCATTTTCAATTTTATAACCAGTTATTGGGATTTCGGTGTCCGTATTTTGCGTTCCGAAAAAGAGTTTTGAGAAAAATGACTGTTCATTCTTCAATTGAGATGGAATGGTCAGTATTTGCACCTCAAAACCTGGCTTTTTTGAATGAATAGACAAATGCATCTGGTTGGCATTTTGTGAATCATCTGGCGCGAATACATAGGCAAAAACCGAGACGAAACCGACAAACACAACAAACCAAAAACTTAAAACGCCCCAAATGTTCTTTTTGAACTTTTGGAGCGCCAATTGAGTTAATGAGCTACTAGGTTTACTCATTTATTGTTTTGCATTTGTTGCTACTTTTGTTTTTACCGGATAAGACATTTTAAGGTCATTCAATACGTTCAATGCTTCTTCAATATAAACATCCTGGCTCAAACTTTTATGCCAACGATCACGTTTTTCTTTCAAAATACTATCTGCGTCCATTAGCTTATTTTCATATGGCAACGAAGTAAAGGTTAAATCAGTTTTATAATCTGATAGTTTTTCAAAACGTTTTGCTTCTTCTTCATTCAATTTAATTTGAGCTTTATACTCCTCATAATTCAATGGATAGCTTTCTTTATCTCTAATTTTTTTCACCCATTGTGCATTTTGATCAATTAACTGTAATTGTTCATTATGAGCCATGCGCTCTTTGCTTTTTTTGATGGTATTGTCGTAATCGTAATAATTCTCAAAAGTGGTGTAATCAACTGCATCAATTTTATCCCAAGGCAATGGATTTTCTTGATCTTTTTCACCTAAATCAATATAACTATAACGATCCGGAACGACCACATCACTTTTAACGCCTTCCAATTGGGTAGAACCTCCATTGATACGATAGAACTTTTGCGTTGTAAATTTCAACGCTCCCATGTCGCCATTAGTGTTATTACGCACCATACGATTCAAGTCCAATACATTTTGAACTGTACCTTTACCGTAGGTCTGCTTACTTCCAATAATAATTGCTCTTTTATAATCTTGCATTGCCGCGGCCAAAATTTCTGATGCAGAAGCTGACAATTCATTGACCAAAATCACCAAAGGACCATCCCAAACAATGGATCTGTCTTTATCGGACAATACTTCTTTTTCTTCACCAGCTGTTTTAACTTGTACTATCGGTCCATCCTTAATGAACAAGCCACCCATATCCACAACGGTTTGAAGAGAACCTCCTCCGTTATTTCTCAAATCTAATACCAAACCTTCCATACCTTGTTCTTTCAATCTCTCGATTTCTAGTTTGAGATCAGAAGCTGCGTTACGTTTGTTATAATCTTCAAAATCTACATAGAATTTTGGCAAATTGATGACTCCAAACGTTTTCCCATCCTTTTTCACAATAGAAGATTTGGCGTAAGTTTCTTCCAATTCAACAACATCTCTTGTAATGGTCAAATCTTCAATGTTTCCGTTGACTTTTTTCAATGTAAGTATCACATTGGTTCCTTTTGGTCCTTTTATCAGTTTTACTGCATCATCCAGACGCATTCCAACGACATTAACCGCAGGGGTGTCGTCATCTTGCTTTACTTTTAGTATTTGATCACCAACTTCTAATTCGTTTTGTCTCCAAGCTGGTCCACCACTAATAATTTCGTTAATGGTTATGGCATCCATTTTTTTCTGAAGTCTTGCTCCGATACCTTCAAAGTTACCGGACATTGCCACGTCAAAACGGTCCTTTTCTTCTGGAGCAAAATAAAACGTATGCGGATCAAATTCTTCGACTATCGCATTAATATAAACAGAAAACCAATCTTGACGCTGTCTATCATCAATAAAGTCATACAGTTCATCCAAAGATTTAAGCGTTGCGGCTCTAGCTTCTTTTTCCAACTCAACATTCGACTTTTTTTCAATTGATTTTTTTTCAGAATCGTTAAATTTCTTTGACTGTTCAGTAGGATCTACTGGCACATCCATTTCCTTCCCATCAACATCAATTGTCATGGCATTTAAATTCCTTTTTCCGGAAAAATTTTCATCCTGTTGAGAAATTAAGTCATCATAATTAGCAATTGTAGAGAACTTCAGTTGTTGTCTCCAGCGATTGACCATTTCCTTTTTAGAATTGACATAGGTTAAATCCTTATAATCCGTAGAAAAATCTTCTTTGATATTGAAATCAAACGGGTGAGAAAGTACTTCTTTGTATATCTCTTTTGATTCTTCCAAACGTTTTAATAAACGCTCATGAGTCATATTGAAAAAAGTGATGTCGTATGCCTTAATCTGGTCGTCCAGTTTATCTTGATAAGCCCTGAATTCCTGAATATCTGATTCATAGAAGTATCTTTTGAATGGATCTAATTGTTCAAGATATCCGTTGAAGACTTTTTCAGAAAAATCATCATTGATATCTTTTGGGTTGAAGTGCCCTTGCTCAAGAACATAGGTTATGAGCTGAATGAGCAATTTGTCTTTATCCGGATCTTCAAACTTTTTAGTCGTGAAACTACATGAAGCGAATGCCATCAAGAGCACTAACAACAGCAGTTTATAATTCCTTTTCATTGTTTTCATCTGTTTCTATTTGTTTTTTAATGGTCAGATGCAATGCCTTAAATAATTGCTTTTGATTAACAACATTTTTTTAATAGGCATTTCATGTGTTTGGGTATAAATTCTATTTTAAAACCTAAAAGCCTTATAATTATTGTGTAATTCATTAAAACTGAATTCCATAATTTTTCACTAAAGTAAAAGAAAAAACCATGCCAATAAAACCTGTGGCTACTAATTTTTTGTTAAAGCTAACAATATAGGTAATTCCAACGTAATTTATGTATTTTAGTGGCTTCAAAAAAATAAATTCATGTCTAAAAAACCGCTTATTTTAGTTACCAATGATGATGGAATTACAGCTCCAGGAATACGAGCGCTGATTGAAGTCATGAACGAACTTGGAGAAGTGGTCGTCGTCGCGCCCGATAGCCCACAAAGCGGTATGGGTCATGCAATTACAATAAATTCAACCCTCTTTGTTGAAAAAGTATCGGTTGATAAAGGAGAACAGGATGAGTACAGTTGCTCCGGAACCCCGGCCGATTGTGTAAAACTTGCCATAAAACAGATTTTAAAAAGACGTCCAGATTTATGTGTGTCTGGAGTAAATCATGGCTCCAACTCATCAATCAATGTTATTTATTCTGGTACTATGAGTGCTGCTTTAGAAGCTGGAATTGAAGGAATTCCCGCCATTGGGTTTTCTCTTTTGGACTATAACTGGAACGCTGATTTTGAACCCTCCAAACCATTTATCAAGACCATTGTAAAGAATGCTCTTAAAAATGGGATTCCAAACGGTGTCGTGCTGAATGTGAACCTCCCAAATCTAAAAGAAAAAGACATCAAAGGCATTAAAGTATGCCGGCAAGCAAAGGCCAATTGGGAAGAAGAATTCGACAAACGAAAGAATCCCCAAGGCAGAGATTATTACTGGTTGACAGGAAAATTTGTTAACTTAGATCAAGGTGAAGATACCGATGAATGGGCTTTGGAACACGGTTATGTGTCGGTGGTTCCCGTTCAATTTGATTTAACTGCGCATCATGCAATTCAAAATTTAAATAGTTGGAAATTAAATGATTAAAAAAGAAGTTTTCATTGGGTTTGTTGTCGGTCTGATTGCCAATGGCATCGGATTGATAGCTGCAATTTTTATTTTTGGTAATGGTGATGGCATCGAGACCACCATCAAGCAATCTATTGCACAAGGTTTTTTTAGTAAATTAGTAAGTATTGGAGCCATTCTTAATTTAATTGCCTTCTTTTTGTTTATAAAAGTGAAACGGGATTATAGAGCTAGAGGTGTAATTTTGGCAACGGTTTTGGTTGCGATTGTGACGTTTTTGGTTAATTTTATTTAAAAGATGGAAGAGAAGAGAAAAGAGAATAAAGACATGAAATTAGAATCGTTACCACTTATTTTCTTTATACTCTTTTCTCTTTTCCAATCTCTCGGTTTTAAACTATGAAATACTACATCATCGCTGGCGAAGCCTCTGGAGACTTGCACGGTTCCAACTTAATGAAAGCATTGATAAAACAAGATATTGATGCACATTTTAGGTTTTGGGGTGGCGATTTGATGCGCAATGTGGATAAAAACATTGCCAAGCATTACAAAGAATTAGCCTTCATGGGTTTTGCAGAAGTCGTGATGAATCTAAAAACCATTTCAAAAAATTTGGCGTTTTGCAAAGCTGACATTGAAAGCTATAATCCTGATGCCATTATTTTTATTGACTATTCCGGATTTAATTTGCGAATTGCCAAATGGGCAAAAGAGAAAGGTTTTAGAACCAATTATTATGTCTCACCGCAAGTTTGGGCTTCAAGAGCAGGAAGAGTCAAATCCATTAAACGCGACATTGATGCCATGCATGTCATTCTACCTTTTGAAAAGGACTTTTATGAAAAGGAACACAATTACAAAGTGCATTTCGTTGGCCACCCTCTCATAGATGCCATCGCCAATAGACACCAGGTGGACGAATACACTTTTAAGGCAACCCATGGTTTAAATGACAAACCAATCATTGCGCTATTGCCTGGCAGCCGAAAACAGGAAATCAAAAAAATGCTTTCAGTGATGTTGAGCATCGTCAAATATTATCCAGATTATCAATTTGTGATAGCTGGCGCACCGAGTCAGGACAGAGAATTCTATGATATGTTTATAAAAGGCATGAATATCTCATTTGTAAACAATGAAACTTATGATTTATTGAGCATCTCAACCGCAGCCTTAGTCACATCAGGCACAGCAACGTTAGAAACCGCTTTGTTCAAAGTGCCGCAAGTTGTCTGTTATAAAGGTGGCTGGTTGTCGTATCAGATTGCAAAACGCATTATTACGCTTAAGTATATTTCTCTAGTAAATTTGATTATGGACAGGGAAGTTGTCACCGAATTGATTCAAAATGACTTTAACCCAAAACGATTGAAGAAAGAATTGGATAATATCTTAACCAAAGAAAGACGAGAACAACTATTTTTGGATTATTTTGAACTCGAGAAAAAACTTGGTGGACAAGGTGCCAGCGAAAAAGCAGCCAAATTAATTTTTAATGCCCTGAAAAAGTAAACTTTTAATGAAAAAGATTCTATTTATTTTATGTCTTACTACTTGCTTCTATAGTTGCAAATCTTCAAAACATTCAAAAAATTCATCCAAAAGCAATACGACTGTTTCTTCTAGACCATCAAAACCAATCATAGATCGTGATGACCGAAGAAGGAATACAACTTCCGACTACCCATCTATTAATGAGCCGAATAGCCGCAATTCAAATTCTAAATTGGCGGAAGATATAATCGACTATGCCATGAAATTTGAAGGTGTTCGTTATAAATATGGCGGGACAGATAAAAAAGGCATGGATTGCTCTGGTTTAGTTACAACGGCCTTTGGCAGTGAAGGCATTTCACTTCCGAGGTCTAGTGGTGATATTGCTTTGACGGGTGATTGGATTGATTTAAAAGAAGTCCAAAAGGGTGATTTACTGTTTTTTGCCACCAATGGCAAAAGTAGAAAAATCAGCCATGTTGCTTTGGTAACCCATGTCCATGAAGGTCAAGTTGAGTTTATCCATGCGTCAACCAGTGCTGGGGTTATTGTGTCTTCTTTAGCGGAAAGGTATTGGTATTTTGCCTTCGTACAGGCGCGTCGGGTGTTATGAAACTGCTCAATTTTACCATTATTAAGCTAACGCTTTGCTTGATTGTCGGTATTATTATTGCTTCTTGTTTAATCATTTCAACAGAACTTATTCTATATAGTAGTTTTGGCTTGATGATTCTTTTAGTGGTTTCTCTGCTGATAAGCAAAAATCAAATCCAAAAAACCGTTTGGTTTGGAATGATTGCATTTCTAACCATGATTTGTATTGGAATGTTGGTGGTGAATCTTCATGACCAAAGACAGTTCAAAAATCATTATTCCAACGTTGTTTCTATTGAAAAGGACTCCTCTGCATTGATACTTTTCCAAGTGCGAGAGGTGTTAAAACCTACTGCTTACCATCATAAATATGTGGTCAAAATTTTAAAAATTGATGACAAACAGGCTACAGGAAAATTATTGTTGAATGTTCAAAAAAATCCACTTTCCAATGCAATACAAGTCGATGATGTTTTGGCAACCTCATCCACTCTATCCGAATTAAATAGACCTTTGAATCCTTATCAATTTAACTATAAAAATTATTTAAGCAAACGGTATATAGAGCATCAAATATCGGTTGATAAAAGTGAATTAATACAAATCCGTTCGAAAGCACACACTATTTATGGGTTTGCCGCTCAACTTCGAGCGAAAATTGACCAAAAGCTAAAACTTTACAATTTCAAAACTGATGAATTAGCTATAATTCATGCCTTACTTTTGGGGCAACGGAAAGATATCAGTCAGGATACTTATAATAACTACATTAATGCTGGTGCCATTCATATTCTGGCAGTTTCGGGTCTGCATGTAGGCATAATCTTATTGATGCTGAATTGGCTGTTTAAACCGATTGAGTGGATAAAGTATGGCAAATTAATAAAAACCATTCTTCTTGTTTTGATACTTTGCGGTTTTGCAATCATTGCAGGGTTATCTCCTTCGGTTATGAGAGCAGTCGGAATGTTTATTGTCGTAGCAATTGGAATGAATTTAAATCGACCAGCCAACATTTACAACACATTGGCTATTTCGATGTTATTTTTGCTCCTTTTTAAACCACTATTTTTATTTGATGTTGGGTTTCAAATGAGTTATGCTGCTGTTTTAGCCATTGCGAGTATAAAACCTATACTTGCGGGTTTATGGTATCCAAAATTGAAATTGGTCAATTATTTCTGGCAACTGATATGTGTAACCACGGCTGCGCAAATAGGTGTTGTTCCTATTAGCTTATACTATTTCCATCAATTTCCAGGCCTGTTCTTTTTGTCCAATTTAGTAATACTGCCATTTTTGGGTTTTATTTTAGGTTTCGGAATCATCGTTATTATTTTGGCTCTGATGAACCTCTTGCCTCCATTTATCGCAGATGCATTTGGGTTTTGCATTAGTACGATGAACGATTTTGTATCTTGGGTTTCGCAGCAAGAGAGCTTTGTATTTAGAAATATTTCATTTGGAATTCTATTTGTTCTAGCCTCATATATCCTCATAATTTCTATGTTCTCATATTTCAAGAGACCAAATTATCAAAGATTGATATTTGTTTTGGTGGCGGTTCTAATTCTTCAAGGAGCATTCATATTTAAAAAATATCAACTGCAAACCAATGAATTTGTCATTTTTCATAAAAGCAAATTTACGTTGATTGGAATGAAGCAAAATGACAGATTAGTTGTTGCTGATAATTTGGATAGTATATCAAAGGAAAAAGATAACGTAATAAGAAATTACAAGGTTGGTAAATCAATTTCAACAATTGTAGATTCTGAATTGTCTTCAGTTTATAGTTTAAAAGATGAAAAGCTATTGGTCATTGATAGCTTGGGCGTTTACAATGTCCAATCCTTTAAACCTGATTATGTTTTACTTCGTAATTCACCAAAAATAAATCTAAATCGAATGATTGATTCATTGCAACCAAAAGTGATTATTGCTGATGGAAGTAATTACAAATCCTATGTCCAACGTTGGAAAATAACTTGTGAAAAAGAAAAAATCCCTTTTCATCATACCAACGAAAGGGGAGCTTTTATATTGAGATTTTAATTTTTCATCCCTTAAACACTGGAACAAAGGCAGAATAATAGGTATTAAAATCTTCCTGTGTTTTCATATCCTTGTGTTTATCATCTTTAAACATTTTAAGATACAGCTCCAATTGTTGAGGATTCTGATACCCACGAATTGGAGAAATTGTTTCTCCTTTTTCATCAAAGAAAACAATGGTTGGGTAAGCATTCACCTGAAGCAGGCGCGCTAAATCATGAACACCGTTTCTTCTAGATGCCATTTCAGCTTTATAACCCGGGTTGGTGTAAGTAACGTCTTTGTATTTTATCACGTCATTTCCTTCTGCATTAAATTTTACCGCGTAGTAGTTATCATTCACATACTTCGCCACATCTGGATTTTGAAAAGTGTTTTTGTCCAACATTTTACAAGGTCCACACCAGCTGGTATACACATCCATCATAATTTTTTTAGGCTTCTTCTTTTGAAGAGCCAAAGCTTCTTCAAAAGTGACCCACTTAATTTCTTGTGCAATCGTATTGGCTGATATAAAAAGCAGTACTGCCAGCATCAATGTTATTTTTTTCATCTTTTAATCTCATTTTTAAACTTCTTTTAAGAAGCAAAAGTTGTTCCGAACTTACAAAAAATGCTCCATATTGGAGCATTTTGAGTTTATTTTAACGATTTTTTTCGATTATCGAACACCGTGCATTAATTTTTTAATTGTAGAATTCATGGCAATAGAAATGACTCCAATAGCCACAGCCACCACGGTAATAATCAAGAAGAACGAACCAATACCTTTTTCTGCAGCAATTTCATTGGAACTTTCACCTAAAATACCAGCCACTTTATTGGCAATAGCAATCGCCAAATACCATACCCCGAACATGAAAGCAATCATTCGACCAGGAACCAATTTACTCACATAAGAAAGGCCTACTGGTGAGATGCACAATTCGGCCATTGTGTGGAACAAATAAACGAATACAAGCCAAAACATACTCACTGCGGCAGCTTCAGCCCCTGGAGCGATATTACGTCCTCCAAATGCGATAAAGCCCATACCTAGTCCAAGTAAAATCATCCCTATACCAAATTTGGCATTTGCGGATGGGTTATATTTACTTTCCCACCATTTTGAAAATAATGGTGCTAATGTGATAATAAAAAGTGAGTTCAATACGTTGAACCAAGTTGCCGGAATTTCTGTTAGCTTTTTAGTGACTTTATCAATTTTTAAAGATTGTAATGTCGAATCTGACAATTCCAAATAACCAGCGGTGTAAAAATCCTTCATCAACATCCATACGGTAATGATCCAAATAATAACAAAACTAATACTTAAGAAAATATTGGCAAGAGCATAATTCTTGAATGTTTGTTGAAATAATTTAAAAAGTACCCACGTGATAATTCCAAGAGGTATTACAGCAATCAAGGAATTTACAATTAAAAACGTCAAACTTGCACCACCTACCAATACCCTATCGGTATAATCTCTGGCAAAAATGGTGAGTGTTCCTGGTGCCTGTTCAAAGACAGCAAAAAAGCAGAATGTCAGTACACCAAAAAACGTTACCGCTATCAATTTCTGTCTGGTAATTGTAGGATATTTTGACAATCGATAGACCAAGACAATGAAAAACAAAACCAATGCAAGAAGAATGGCAAAATTGGAATAATCTGTTTCTCCAAATTTCAAAAAATTTGTGGCTCCTTCGGAAATTTTAGATACTGGGTCGTTGATGACCCAAACTAAACCAAGAATGCTACAAATAGTAATCAACGTCAATTGCCACTTTGCAAAAGGATTCCTATGGCTATCTTCATTTTTACTGTCCACATCCTTTTCTTTTGCTACCGTCATGTTCATTTCGGTCGCATCCGAATTTGCCAAGGCAACAGCATCCGCCATTTTAGGTTTTAACCCAATATCTCCAAAAATATTCTGTGAAAAGTAAAACTGTAGAAGTCCGAACAACATAAAAATACCTGCTAATCCGAAACCGATACTCCAGCCTACTTTTTCTCCCAAATATCCACATAATAGAATTCCAAAGAATGCACCAGCATTGACTCCCATATAAAAAATTGTATAGGCGCCGTCTTTCTTTTCAGGCCTATCTTTATACATTTCAGAAATGATGGAAGTCATATTCGGTTTAAAAAAGCCTGTTCCAAATACTAATAAGGTCAGTCCCAAATAAATGAAAAAATGTGTTTCAACGGCCATACAGGCATGACCCAAAGTCATTAAAAAAGCACCGACAATCACCGCCCAACGATAACCAATAATTTTATCAGCAAAGTAGCCACCAAGCATTGTTGACAGATAGACCAAGGCGGTGTAAGAACCAAACAAGGCATACGCATAATCCTGTGGCCAGCCCCAACCAGGACTAGAGCTTGTTAAGGATTCCGTTAAAAACAAAATCAACAAGGCACGCATTCCATAATAGGAAAAACGTTCCCACATTTCGGTAAAAAACAATACAAACAGACCTGCTGGATGACCTATTACAGGATTGTGAAAAAACTGATCGGTAGAATTATTTGCCATGATTTTGTTTAATTATTGATATCCTCGTTACCCAACTCGTAATTTTCTTGCTCCAATATTTCTCTTTCATTGTCCTCTGCTCCATGAGTAAGGCGCTTAAGAGGTTTTAAAATTGATATCACAAGTAAACCAAAAATGACAGTAAAAATGGTAATCCCTAAAAAGACGGTATATTCACCATATTCTGATGCAGACTCTCCCAATAATCCCGCTACTTTATTTCCTAAACCTGTAGATGCAAAATAAAGTCCCATCATAAGAGAAGCGTATCTTACAGGTGCCAATTTTGTAACAAAAGACAACGATACTGGAGATGAGGAAAGCTCACCAATGGTATGAAATAAATAAGCTAACACCAACCAGTACATTGCAGAAGAGCCATTTGCTTTGTAATCCATAGTTGCAAACACCATAAACACAAAACCAAGTCCCATGATGATCGTTCCCGTAGCCATTTTAAACAACGATGAAGCTTCTTTATTTTTCATTTTTCGTTTCGCCCAAAAATTGGCAACCATAACAGCAAACAAAATAATGAAACCAGCATTCAAACTTTGGAACCATATTGTCGGAACTTCCCATCCAAATAAATCCCTGTTAGTATAATCATTAGTATATAAATTCATCAATCCACCAGCTTGTTCAAAAGCTCCCCAAAACACAATCACTAATAAAAAAGATAACAAAACCACTAGAAAACGGTCTTTTTCCACTTGAGACCGAAGGCTTTTATAAATCATCATCAACATGCCAACAACGAGCGACAAGAAGACAAATAAGGCAGCATAGCCCCAATGGTCGATTTCTGACATTACAAATCCACCATAATAAATTGATAGGATAATCAAAATACCGACAATAATCAGGTGTTTAGATGATTTGAGCAAATCCCCAAAAAGTTTTGATAGCGGCACTTGATCTTTCTTTTCTTCTTCTGTCGTTTTATTACCTACATGCGTCAAATATTTTTGTCCCCAAAGATATACAAGTAGTCCAAACAACATTCCTATTCCAGCAAGCCCAAATCCAGCATGCCATCCCCATTTTGCCACAACTAAACCTACGATTGTGGTCGCTAATAACGAGCCTGTATTAATTCCAATATAAAAGATGCTAAACCCTTTATCTCGTCTGATATCGTTTTCACCATACAGACCTCCAACCATTGTAGAAATATTAGGCTTTAACATCCCAACACCCAAAATGATTAGTATCAAACCAGCATAGAATGCCCATAATGCTTCAATGGCCAACGTCCCGTGTCCTAACACTAAAATTATGGCTCCAACCAAAACTGAACGTTTTTGGCCAAGAAATTTATCGGCAATCATCCCGCCAGGAATCGACATCAAATACACCAACATTGTATACCAACCATAAAGTTTTAAGGCTTCAGCATTGGTCCATCCTAATCCAGGACCTTGAGCGTCTGTTAATTCTGCAGCCATATAGAGAGATAAAAGTCCCCGCATTCCATAATACGAAAAACGCTCCCACATTTCTGTTAAGAATAAAACATACAATCCAATCGGATGTCCCCAAAGTTCTTTTTGATTTGGTTTTAATGTTGTTGCAGACATAAATAATTTGTATTAGAATTAGTTAGGCATAAAATGAAAAAAAAAATCGAGTTGAAAATTTCTCAAAATGTTGTCAAGTTTACTAAAAATAATGCAAAAACACTAACTATTGATAGTTAAATGCGCAATCCTGAAATTTGTCGATTCATATTCATACCAAGAATAGTATCTTTGCATCAAGAAACAATACTTCATGAACAAACCTATTACAGGCTTTTCAAAATTGTCAAAATCCGAGAAAATTGATTGGATTGTTGACACTTATTTTGATGAGAAGCAAACCGCCAAAAACATCTTAAAGCAATATTGGAACGACGATGAAAAGCTTCAACAATTGCATGACGAATTTGTCGAAAATACCATTACCAATTATTATTTGCCATTAGGTGTTGCACCCAACTTCTTGATTAACGGAACGCTTTACACCGTCCCAATGGCCATAGAGGAAAGTTCTGTGGTAGCTGCGGCGAGCAAAGCAGCCAAATTCTGGTTGGACCGCGGTGGGTTTAAAGCTGAAGTGATTTCTACCACTAAAATAGGTCAAGTGCATTTTATCTATACTGGAAAAATTTATATACTGAATCGATTTTTTGAAAAAGTGAAGCCACAGTTATTCGCAGATACAGAATCCATTACCAAAAGCATGCAAAAACGTGGCGGTGGCATTTTGGACATCCAATTGGTGGACAAAACAGAAAAGCTAGAAGATTATTATCAGCTTCATGCTACGTTTGAAACGCTGGATGCGATGGGTGCAAATTTCATCAATTCGTGTTTAGAACAATTCGCCAAAACCTTTAAATCTGAAGCACAGCGTTTTGATGGATTTTCTGATGAGGAAAAGAACATCGAAATTGTAATGAGCATTTTGTCCAACTATGTTCCGAATTGTTTGGTGAAGGCGGAAGTGAGTTGTAAGGTTGAGGATTTGAAGGACAATGAATCCATGGACGCTCATGACTTTGCGCAAAAATTTGTTCAAGCCGTCAATATTGCAGAGGTAGAACCCTACAGAGCCGTCACGCACAACAAAGGCATCATGAATGGTATCGATGCTGTGGTTTTGGCGACAGGGAATGATTTTCGGGCCGTAGAAGCTGGCGTTCATGCCTATGCCTCAAAAGACGGAACTTATAGTAGTTTGACGCATGCTGAAATCAACAATGGCATGTTCACATTTTGGATGGAAATTCCGTTGGCATTGGGAACCATTGGCGGACTAACCAGTTTGCACCCATTGGCAAAATTCGCTTTAGAAATGCTACAAAAACCATCCGCAAAGGAATTGATGCAAATAGTGGCCGTTGCAGGATTGGCACAAAATTTTGCTGCGCTGCGTTCGTTGACAACTACTGGAATTCAGGAAGGGCACATGAAGATGCATTTGATGAATATGTTGAATCAGATGAACGCCACACATGATGAAAAATCAAAAATGGTCGAACATTTTAAGACTCATGTAGTCACTCATCATGCGGTTGAAGAAGCCTTAAGAGATTTAAGATTGTAAAATACAATGCAAGAATTTTACAGCAACGGAAAATTATTGCTCACCGCAGAATATGTGGTTCTTAATGGTGCGCTTTCACTTGCCGTACCAACAAAATTTGGACAATGGTTAAAGGTTGAAGAAATTGAGGAACCTAAAATTGTTTGGAAAAGTTATGATGAAAAAGGAGAACTCTGGTTTGAAGATGTTTTTTCGATAAAAGACATGGAATCAGAGAGACAAAATCATCCCAATGAAATTTCACAACGTTTGATTCAGATTTTGGACGCAACCAAACAGCTTAATCCCGAATTTTTAGAATCAGGCCAAGGTTATGTGATAACCACAAAACTGGATTTTCCGAGAAATTGGGGTCTAGGGACATCTTCAACACTTATCAATAATATTGCGGATTGGGCAACTATCGATGCATATAAATTATTGGAATTAACTTTTGGCGGAAGCGGTTACGATATTGCCTGTGCACAACATAATGTTCCGATAACGTATCAATTAAAATCCAACCCCCCAGAAATAACAGAAATTCGTTTCAATCCGTCGTTCAAGGAACATATTTGGTTTGTATTTCTCAATAAAAAGCAAAATAGCCGTGATGGGATAGCACATTACAAAAACAACACGGATGATATTTCACAGGAAATTTCAAAAATCAATAATATCACATTGAATATGATTGATTGCAACAATTTGAACGATTTCCAAAATTTAATGGATGACCACGAACAACTCATTTCAAACATCATCAACCTGAAACCTATAAAAGAACTGATGTTTCCCGATTTTCAAGGAAGCATTAAAAGTTTGGGAGCTTGGGGTGGCGATTTTGTGATGGTAGCATCAAAAGAAAATCCTTCCGATTATTTTAAATCAAAAGGATTTGAAACTATATTAAATTATTCTGAATTGATTAAATAAAAAAAACGGCTCTCGAAAGAACCGCTTTTTACAATCTAATTGTCGTCGTTTTTTGTTTTCTCCTTGATGGTCACGTCTCCGTTTTCATCTTCTTTAATTTTCACCTTTTTATCTTCGGTTTCCATTTTTATTTTGTCGCCATCCTCGTTCACTTTCACTTCGGCGTCGTTGTCGTTCATTTCTTCCATCACTTTCTCTTTTTCAGTCTTATCTCTACAAGACGAAAAGGAAGTTGCCATGAATAATGCCATAAAGGACATAAAAATTACTTTTTTCATAATAATGAGTTTTAGTGTTTTGGCTAATGTAATTATCATTATTTAAGAGTTTTAGCCCAAATCAATAAGATAGTAACTCATTTATCTTCGCCTTCACCTTCTCCGTACTCGGAATCATCGTTTCCTCCAAAGTCGAATTTAATGGAATTGCCGGCATATTCTCGCTACCGATGGTCATGACTGGGGCATCCAAATACTTAAAGCACTCTTCCTGAATTTTTCCTGCCAAAGCTCTAGCAAAACTATTATTGGAAGGTTCTTCAGTAACGACCAAACATTTCCCTGTTTTCTTGACCGATTTCATGATGGTGTCTTCATCCAATGGAAATAAGGTTCGTAAATCAATAATTTCTATTTGGTCACGCATATTCAGTTCACCGGAAGCGTTGTAGGCCCAATGGACGCCCATGCCGTAGGTCACGATGGTCAAGGTTTCAACATCTTCTTGTTTCCAGATTTCTTGAAGTACCCAAGCTTTTCCGAATGGCAAGACATAATCTTCACTTGGCTCAACTGAAGTTGCACCTTTCGTTCCTGGCACTTTACTCCAATACAAACCTTTATGTTCCAAAATCACCACAGGATTTGGGTCGTAATAGGCAGCTTTCATCAAACCTTTTAAATCGGCTCCATTACTTGGATACGCTATTTTAATACCTCGGATATTGGTGATAACACTTTCAACAGATGATGAATGATAAGGCCCGCCGCTTCCATAAGCACCAATCGGTACACGCAGAATCATACTCACTGGCCATTTTCCGTTGGAAAGATAGCAACTTCTGCTCACTTCGGTAAACAACTGATTCAATCCAGGCCAAATATAATCTGCAAACTGCACCTCGACAATAGGTTTTAACCCAACGGCACTCATACCAACGGTGGAACCCACGATAAACGCCTCTTGAATTGGTGTATTGAACACTCTATCGTCGCCGAATTTTTGCGCCAAAGTTGCGGCCTCTCTAAACACACCACCCAATCGTCCACCAACATCCTGTCCGTAGAGCAAACATTCTTTATGCTTTGCCATGAGTTCCTCAACAGCAAACAAGGCGCAATCCACCATCACAACTTTTTCGGCACCTTTTGGTGAACGCTCCCCTTTTTCTTCGGTAATTGGCGTAGGTGCAAAATCGTTGGTGAATAAATCTTCTGGTTTTGGGTCTTCTGCTTCTATTGCTTTTTCAAAATCTTGCTGAACTTTCGCTTTCGCGGAATTTTCTATGTCGTCGACTTCTTTTTCTGAAAATCCATTATCCAATAATTGTTGTTTCAAAACCGGATAAGGGTCACGGGATTTAGCCTCGTCCAAATCATCACGATACCATTCCATTCTTACGCCTGATGTATGATGATTTAACAACGGCACTTTCGCATGGATTAAAAATGGTCGGCGTTCTTTTCGAATGGTTTTAATGACTTTTTCTACCGCTTCAAAACTTTCCATAAAATTGGCACCATCAATAGAAATGGCTTCCAATCCGTGAAAACCTTTGGCATATTCAAAAGCATTTTGGGCTCTAGTTTCAGCGGCATTGGCGGAAATGTCCCAACCGTTATCCTGAACCAAAAAGATGATGGGCATTTGTTTCAATGCTGCCATTTGAAAGGCTTCTGCAATTTCACCTTCTGTAACGGAGGCATCACCAAGACTACAAACCACCAGAGGTAATTCTTTCAACGTCTTATCTACCAAACCCTGCAATTCCTTATACTGCATGCCCATTGCAACTCCTGTTGCTGGAATGGCTTGCATGCCAGTTGCCGACGATTGATGTGGAATTTTTGGCTTATCGTTATCCTTTAAACTTGGGTGTGAATAATAGGTACGTCCACCAGAAAACGGGTCGTCTTTTTTTGCCAAAAGCTGCAGCATCAAGTCATAAGGTTGTAGTCCGAACGACAACAACATCGCATCATCCCGATAGTATGGAAACGCATAATCTTGTGGCAACAATTGCATGCCCAAAGCCGTCTGAATGGCTTCGTGACCTCTCGACGTGGCATGCACATATTTTGAAACTTGTTTAAAATTGGCTTCATATAATTCTGCCATGGCTTTGGCAGTGCAAAGGTTTGAAAATCCTTTTTTTAGTATGTCTTTATTTAAAGAACTCATGTTTTATTTTTTGAGCGTTCGGGCGGGCTTTACGTTACAAGTCCTCGCTTCGCTGTGGGCTTTTCACTGCAACCCCTAACGCATTTAAATACTTCTATTCATATCAAATTGCTCAAAATAATCTGCAACGCGACGCACAAAACTGCCTCCCAAAAATCCGTCAACCACTCTGTGGTCAAAGGACAGGGATAAGTACATCATGCTTCGGATAGCTATTTCGTCGCCATTTTCTGTTTCGATGACTTCTGGTCGTTTTTTAATAATTCCGAGTGCTAGAATAGCGACTTCCGGTTGGTTGATGATGGGTGTTCCCATGACACTACCAAAAGTTCCTACATTGGAAATTGTAAAGGTGCTGCCTTTGATGTCATCGCCTCCAAGTTTGTTTTCTCGAGCCTTATTTGCCATTTCATTGACATTGGCTGCCAACGTTTTTAAATCTTTGGTATCGGCGTTTTTTACGACAGGGACGATTAAGTTTCCACTAGGTAAGGCGGTTGCCATTCCAATATTAATATCTTCTTTGACAATAATATTATTGCCATCAACGGATGCGTTAATGTTTGGAAAATCCTTGACGGCTTTGGCGACGGCTTCCACAAATAATGGCGTGAATGTGAGTCGTTCGCCATATTTTTCTTCAAAGGCTTTTTTGTTGGCATTTCGCCAGTTGACCATATTTGTTAAATCGGCCTCTACGTAAGCCGTAACGTGTGGTGACGTATGTTTGGAATAGACCATATGGTCGGCAATCATCTGGCGCATGCGGTCCATTTCGATGATTTTTCCTTTGCCTTTGTCGAAACTTAATTGCGGAATTCGGTAGGCGGTTGGGTCTTGAGCAACTGGTTGTGCGAATTTGTATGGTCGTCCATCTTCTATATAACCGAACAAGTCACTTTTACGAAGTCTTCCCTCATTTCCGGTTGCTGGAATACGCGCCAATTCTTCAAAACTGATGTGGTGTTCTTTGGCGATTTTTAGGATTAGTGGTGAAAAGAAGGTGTTTGTATTATTTACAGAAAAACTTCCAGAATTAGTCGCTGGTTGTTGCATTACTTTTGGTTTAGCAACTTCCTTCTTTGAAGACGTCTCGACTGCGCTCGACGGGACAGCTGGCTTTTTCGTTTTTGATAAGTTTTCCGAAACTTCCAAAATCGCAATGACTTCGCCAACAGGCACGACATCTTTTGCTTGAAACATGGTTTTTACCAAAGTCCCTGATGCTGGTGCTGGGACTTCGTTATCGACTTTATCAGTTGCAACTTCCAAAATGATGTCGCCTTCTTCAAAACTGTCGCCTTCGTTGACGAGCCAGTTGATGATGGTTCCTTCTGCAATAGATTCGCCCATTTTGGGCATTTTTAGGTCAAATTTTGACATTCTATTTTCTAATTTTCTTTTAATCTCAATCTTACGTTAAGGATTGAGGCATTGTTGGAGCTCCTCGAAGAGAGCGACTGCCGAAAGCCTGACCCTTGTGGTAACGCCCAACTATTTCTTCATAAAATCACGCAACGTATCGTAAACCCCTTCTTGCATTTTCATGTTTTCGGGCACCTCGCGCAAGGGCTCGACCATTCGCAAGGTCTCGTGACAATCGGCTGGCAATTGCTGATAGAGTTGAGTGCCCTTTGTTTTCCACGCAATCATGCCGTCCGAAATGTCCTTGATGGCTTTTGCGGGATTGCCGACAATCAGTTTGCGGTTGGGGAATTTCTCTTCGGCTTTTACGAAACTCATGGCGCCGACGATGCACTCGTCACCGATTTCGGCGTCATCCATGATGACGGAATTCATCCCGATGAGGCAATTTCGGCCTAAATTTGCGCCGTGAATGATGGCGCCGTGGCCGACATGCGCACTTTCTTTAAGCGTGATGGATTTTCCCGGAAACATGTGTACGGTACAATTTTCCTGAACGTTGACCCCATCTTCCAAAATAATCTGTCCCCAATCGCCACGAATGGCGGCTCCTGGACCAATGTAGCAGTTTTTGCCAATGATGACATTTCCGGTAACGGCTGCCAAGGGATGGACAAAACTGCTTTCGTGGACGACTGGAATGTAACCGTTGAAACTGTAAATCATAGAGGGTAGGTTTTAGTGGGTAGAGGATAGCCCAAAGTGGTCAGATTATAGTATAAATATTTTTTGTTCACGAACTTTTTCATGGCTTTTTAGTTTTTAAATGTTTCATTAACGACGAAAGCATTTTGTTTATTTCTACTAATAAAGACCGATTCATTTCACTTTGCTCAAAGCTGATATAACCTCTTAAATGAGCTTTTGTTGTGGCAGCGACACATTCGAGTGAGCTATCCCTTGCAATTCTTAAATAATTCAAGAAACTGGCATCTGAACTTCCAGAACCTTCAGCGATGTTGAAAGCAATCGAATCAGCAGCACGCGCAAATTGTGCAGACAATCTGTAATCTTCTATTTTGGGAAAATCAGTGAGTTGTTTGTGTACAAGCTCGCCAAACTCCAAAGCCTTTTGATAAACTTTTAAATCCTCAAAATTAAAATGATATTTACTATCCATACACTATAATTTAATACCCTCTACCCACTAATGCCTACCCTCTAATCACTTATACTCCTTTAATTTTTCTTTGGTAAAACTTGAAAGCACCAATTTTCCACTGATTTTTGCGCGTTGGGTTAATAATTGGTCCCAATCTTCGGTACCTCGCCAAAACATGGTTTTCATTTCTGTCATGGCTTTCGGATTGTAATTGCATAACCCTTCTGCGAAGGATTTTACTTCTTCGTCAAGCTTTTCCACCGAATCGAACACTTTGGTGTACAGGCCTTTTTGCATTGCCCATTCTGCTGAATAGAACGAATTGGCATCCATTGCAATTTGCGACATGCCACTTAAACCAAGTTTTCTTTGTACTGCTGGACCGACCACAAACGGACCGATACCAACGTTGAGTTCGCTTAATTTTATTGCGGCGTATTTGGTTGCCATGCAATAGTCGGTGGCTGATGCGAGTCCGACGCCTCCTCCAACGGTCTTTCCTTGGATACGACCAATGATGAATTTTGGACATTTGCGCATTGCGTTGATAACATTGGCGAAGCCTGAAAAGAAAACTTTTCCGGTTTCTTCATCGTTGATATCAATGAGTTCTGTAAAGCTTGCTCCAGCGCAAAAAGTTCTATCGCCTCCGCTCTGAAGCACGATGACCTTGATGCTGTCATCTTCTCCAGCCGAGGTAATGCTTCGCGCTAGTTCCGAAAGGACATTTCCTGGCAGTGAATTGTGTGCGGGATGGAAAAACTCAATATATCCTACGCCGTTTTTGTTTTTTGTTTTTACGTATGGTTCGCTCATATTCTTACTTTGTCAATGCGCACTTGTTGCGCATTCGTATTAATTTACTTCCTATTATATTTTGATAAATCCCAACCTTCACTTAAATCCAACCATTCCGGGTTCATTTCAGTAATGATATTTATTTTCCATTCTCGTTTCCATTTTTTTATGGTTTTTTCTCTTCTAATTGCAATTCTTACGTCCTGATGTTGTTCAAAATAAACTAACTTTTTGATGTTATAATGCCCGACATGGGTTTTGAATGTTGCGGCTTTATGTTCGCTCATTCTTCGCTCAATATTGTTTGTTACGCCTACATAAAAAATATGGTCTCTTTCATGAGTGAGAATATAGGTGTAATATTTTGTGGACATACCTTGATGTTACTATAATCATAATTTATCCTTCCATTCAAGCGAATGCGCAACAAGTGCGCATTGACTCTCTACAATAATCCGAATTGCTCAAAGTGATGATTTAAATGTTTTCGTTCCAATAAATATGATTCGTATCTATTGAGTTCTCCAAAGACTAAATTTTTCAATTTTGCATCAGGATTTTCTTTGAAAAAAGTTTTATAAGCTTCTCTCACTTCCAGAAATTTTTCCTTGGCTGTTGCTAAATCTGGATATTTTAATTTGTCCAATGTGTTTTTCTCCAATAAAGGAAAATTCGTGTTTTTTGGAAACGCATCATAATTGTATAAGGAATGATGCACTTTTTCCAAAATCTTTTCTGGTGTTGCGATTTCAAAATCCTGAATTTCGCCTGAAGCAATGCGATAGGTGTATTCCAAATGTTCCAGCATGTGTTGTGGTGTCATGATGCCCCATTTTGGTTTGGTGTCTGCTTTCAATTTAGAAAGACATTCCTCTATTTTTTCATCCGTCATTTCAACAAAAGTTTCTTGTTTCTTTTGAACCATTGTTAAGATTGTTGCGACGGCCACCAATGGATTTTCATCTGGATTGTCTTTTGAATCAATATTGGCATCAAAAACCTCAACAAACCATTTGACGATTCCGCTTGGGTGTTCTGCGGAAGCGACATCCCTGTCTACTTTTTGCTTGCAGGTCAGACGTACATAAATGGTATCGTTATGATATAATGGACGTAAGAAACGGCAATCTTCCAATCCGTAGTTGGCAGCTACTGGACCTTTATTTGGATACACGAACAATCCTGCTGCGGCTGAAATGATGAAATAGCCATGAGCTGTTCGTTTTTCAAAAATGCTACCATCCAACGAGGTAATATCGGTATGGGCATAAAAATGGTCCCAAGTCAAATTTGCGAAATTGATGATGTCGGTATCGGTCAACGTACGGTTGTGGGTTTTAAGCGACATGCCTGGTTGGATGTCTTGCCAATGGTATTTGAAAGGATGCTGTTCGGCTTCGGTATATTTTGCGTTGGCTTGATAGATGCCTGTGATTTCAGTCAATGTGGTTGGCGACCCTTGAATGGCTGTGCGTTGCAAATAATGCTTGATACCGCGCATACCTCCCATTTCTTCGCCGCCTCCTGCACGTCCAGGACCTCCATGCACCAAGTATGGCAATGGTGAACCGTGACCTGTACTTTGTTTGGCACTTTCACGATTTAGGACTAAAATTCGTCCGTGATGAGATGCTGCATTGACGACATATTCTTTGGCAATTTTATCATCGTTTGTAGCAATTGATGATACCAATGAGCCTTTACCCATTTGCGCCAAAGTGATGGCTTCATCCATGTTTTTATACGGCATGATGGTACTTACTGGACCGAATGCTTCGCGTTCGTGAACTATTGTATTTTGGAACGGATGGTCTGCTCTTAATAAGATTGGACTTATAAATGCTCCTTTTTTTGCATCTGCACCAATCGTCTCGATTTTATCGAGATTGCCATAGACAATTTGGGCTTCTTTTGCTAAATCGTTGACTGAATCTCTGACGGCTTGCACTTGTTGGTGGCTGACCAACGAACCCATTCGGACTTCTTTCAATCGCGGGTCGCCAATGGTGACTTTATCCAACGCTTTTCCAAGAGCGATTTGAACATCTTCGACCAAATTTTCTGGAACGATGATGCGTCGGATGGCTGTACATTTTTGGCCACATTTGACGGTCATTTCGTTTCTGACTTCTTTGATGAACAAATCAAATTCTTGTGTACCAGGGACTGCATCTTCTCCTAATACAGCAGCGTTTAAAGAATCAGCTTCCATGGTGAAAGGCACAGATTCTAGTATCAATCTTGGATGTGCTTTTAAGAGTCGACCTGTTTTTGCAGAACCTGTAAAGGTGACGACGTCTTGAGATTCTACGGTATCTAATATATTTTTGACGGTTCCATTAATGATTTGAAGTGCGCCTTCTGGTAAAATTCCGGATGCGATGATTTCTCTTGCAACAGCTTCTGCTAAATAAGATGATGATGGTGCAGGTAAAACGACGGCTGGAACGCCAGCCATCCAATTGACAGCGCATTTTTCCAACATACCCCAAACAGGGAAGTTAAAGGCATTGATGTGTACTGCAACCCCTTTTTTCGGCACCATGATGTGATGCGCCATAAAGCGTCCACCACGGGACAAATCGATAGGGTCGCCTTCAACGTGATAGGGTTGGTTGGGGAATAATTTTCTTAAGGATGCATTGGCGAAGAGGTTTCCGAATCCGCCTTCTATATCAATCCAACTGTCCACTCGAGTGGCGCCTGTTCTATAACTGATTTCGTAAAATGCTTCCTTTCTTTTGGTGAGATACAGTGCCAAACTTTTGAGCATGTTGCCACGTTCCTGAAAAGTCATTTTGCGAAGAACTTCTCCGCCTTTGGTTCTTCCATAGTTGAGGATTTCTGGGATATCAAGTCCTTCGATGGCGATGCTTGAAAAGGCTTCGCCTGTGATGGCATCCAAAACAGTTATGCCTTCTTCGGTTCCTGTGGTCCAGTTTCCTTGTACGTAATGTTGTATTTTGTTCATTCTAGGTTGTTTTAGATTGAAGTCTTGAAGTTTCAATCTACTATACTTTGTTTTTATTCTCAATCTGCGTTAGGGATTGAGGCTTTGTTGGAGCTCCTCGAAGAGAGCGACTGCCGAAAGCCCGACCCTTGCGGTAACGCCCAACTATGAATTATAATTGACATTTTCAATAATCGCCGCATACCCTTGACCAACGCCAATACACATGGTAATCAAGGCATATCTTTTTCCTGTTTCCTGTAACTCCAAGGCTGCCGAATAGGCAATTCTAGTTCCCGTAACGCCGAGTGGATGACCAATGGCGATGGAACCTCCGTTGGGGTTTAATCTTGGGTCGTCATCTGCCAATCCCCAAGCTCTAGTGCATGCTAATGTTTGTGCTGCGAACGCTTCGTTGAGTTCGATGATATCCATGTCGTCCATGGTCAATCCTGCTTTTTCCAGGGCTTTGTTGGATGCCTCCACAGGACCGATGCCCATGATTCTTGGCTCAACACCTACCACGGCCGAACTTACGATTCGTGCCAAAGGTTTAAGATTGTACTTTTTTACGGCTTCTTCCGATGCGATAATGGTAGCTGCTGCCCCGTCATTCAATCCTGATGAATTCCCTGCTGTGACGCTGCCACCTTCGGCTTTGAATGCGCCTCTTAATTTTCCTAAAACTTCCAGCGTTGTGTTTGGTTTTACGAATTCATCTTTTGAAAATTTGATTGGGTCTTTTTTTCGTTGTGGGATTTCGACCGTTACAATTTCTTTTGCCAACCGTCCGTTTTCTTGGGCTTTGGATGCTTTCATTTGGCTCCAATAGGCGAATTGGTCTTGGTCTTCACGTGAAATGTTGTATTTCTCAACGAGATTTTCAGCCGTATTTCCCATACCATCCGTTCCGTACATTTTTTGCATTTTCGGATTGATGAATCGCCATCCAAAACTGGAATCGTACATTTTTGCATCGGTTCCGAATGCGCTTGATGGTTTTGCAACGACGTATGGTCCGCGGGTCATATTTTCAACACCTCCAGCGATGAATACATCGCCATCGCCCGCCTTTATCGCTCGATTGGCGTGAATGATGGCCGATAGTCCTGAACTGCATAATCGGTTGACTGTTTCTCCTGGGACGGAAAATGGCAATCCCGCTAAAAGCGAAGCCATTCTCGCCACATTTCGATTGTCTTCTCCTGCTTGATTGGCACAGCCTAAAATGACGTCGTCATAGGCTTCTTTTGGGATGTTTGGATTTCGTTTGACAATTTCTTCAATGACCAATGCTGCCAAGTCATCTGTTCTGACTGCTGATAATGTGCCTTGATAGCTTCCTATTGGTGTTCTGATTCCGTCTATGATATATGCTTCCATTTATGAATTTGAAGTTGAAATTGAAGTTGAAAATCGCCCTTCAATTCAAGTTAATTTTTAATTTATTAGTGCCGAAAATGTATCGCCTTGTCTGATATCGCCTGTTTTATACCCTTTCATAAACCAATATTTGCGTTGTTCCGAAGTTCCATGAGTAAAACTATCAGGTCTTACACTGCCTTGGGTTCTTCTTTGAATGGCATCGTCACCTACGGCATTTGCCGCACTTAAAGCTTCATCTATGTCACCTTCTTCCAAATAATCCTTGTTATGATGTGCCCAAACACCTGCATAAAAATCGGCTTGCAGTTCTTGGGCGACCGATAATTCATTCGCTCTTGTTTGGTTGGTTTGTTGTTGTAATTGCCTTACTTTTTGAGAGGTTCCCAACAAGGTTTGGATGTGATGTCCGATTTCATGGGCCGTAACGTAAGCCATTGCAAAATCACCTCCCTTAGCACCAAATCGGGTTTTTAACTCATCGAAAAAACTCAAATCCATATATAATTTGTGGTCGGCCGGACAGTAAAATGGTCCAGAAGCAGCACTTGCATTTCCACATCCCGTACTCACGGCATCCGTAAATAACACCATCGTTGGCTTTTCATAATTTCCAAGGTTATTCTCTCTAAAAATTTGGCTCCAGACATCTTCGGTATCACCCAAAACTGTAGCCATAAATTGTCCTAACTCTTTTTCTTGAGGAGTCAGTTCTCTTTGTTCTGTAGGCTGTGATACGGACTGGGATTGATTGACCTGCTCAAGAATTGGTGCCAATTGTTGACCTGTTTCGCCTCCAAAAAGTTGCAATAGCACAACCACTACAGCAATAACGCCACCACCTGCAGCCAATTTGCCTTTTGTACTCATTCCTCTGCGGTCTTCTAAATTACCGCTTTGTCTTCTACCTTGCCATTTCATAATGTTGTTGTTTTAGTTTTTTATTGATTTTGATTTATCATAAATTTACTAAATAAAGTCGTTAGTTTTCTTCCCATTGTTTACTAGTTCTATAGACAACCCCTTTGAAAAGGGCTACCAATTCTTCACCACGCTTTACTTCAATGATATTAAATCCTAATTTATTATTTACCTTTTCAATAACTGATTCTGCAATCAAATAATCACCTTCGTTTAATGCTTCAATATGATTAATGCTCGTCTCGATGGATACTGCGTATCTTCCGTGGGTATTCGCTGCAAATCCAAAAGCGGTGTCTGCCAATGAATAACTGATGCCGCCATGGGCTTTGTCCATGCTGTTGAGCATTTCTTTACGAATGGTCATACCAACTTTGCAACGTCCGATTTCACATTCGAGAATTTCGATACCAAGCCAGGTGCTGTAGGCGTCTTGACTTAACATCTTTTTAGGTATGAGGTGTGAGGCGATAGGTTTCATGCGTGATACCAAATTAATTGTTTATGCGCTTTAGAATTATCGCTCTTAATGTCGTTATCATTTTTGATAATTCAGTGATTAATCTTCTATTTTCTTCATCTTCTTCAGAAGTAATATAATCTCTTAACAGAGCCTTTGAACTACATGAAACACATTCATGAGCACTGTGCCAAGCATTTCCAAGATAATTATGAAATTGTTTATCCGAACCTCCCGAACCTTCGGCAATGTTTAATGCGATTGAATCTGCAGCCCTTTTAAACTGTGAGGTTAACTCGAATCTTTCCTCTTTCGGAAATTTCTTTGTTTGTTTATTGATGACTTCTCCAAATTCCATGGCAACAGTATAAATGGTCAAATCCTCAAACTTAAAATGATATCTCGATTTTCTCATACCTCAAACCTCAATCCTTGATTTTTCATTTTTCGCAATAATGGACTGCAACGGTAACGGTCTTCGTGATATTCATCATACAATTCGTCAATTTTTGAAACGCACCAATCAATTCCTTTTTCGTCTGCCCAAGCCAATAAACCTTTTGGATAATTGACGCCTTTGGTCATGGCGTTGTCGATGTCTTTGGCGGAGGCGATGTTCCAAAACAAGGCGTCAGCTGCTTCGTTGATGAGCATGACTAATATTCGGTTGAATATTTTTTGGGCTAACTCACTGTCATGAGATTTCTCCCTATCGGTCGAAATGACAATAGAGCCATTTTCATCATAATCGTAATACCCTTTGCCGGATTTTCTACCGAGATAACCTGCTTCTGCAAATCGTTTTTGGGTGAAAGCAGGTTTGTATCTTGGGTCGAAATAGAAGGCTGTAAAAACGGTTTCGGTTACTGTGTAATTGACATCGTTTCCAATAAAATCCATTAATTCGAAGGGCCCCATTCGGAAGCCGCCTAATGATTTTAGACTTTCGTCAATGGTTGCAAAATCTGCAATGCCTTCTTCATAGATGCGTAAGGATTCTCCATAAAACGGTCTCGCCACACGATTGACTATAAATCCTGGTGTGTCTTTGGCTACTGCCACTATTTTTTTCCAATCGGATATGGTTTTTACTGATTTTTCCAAAACTTCCTTTGAGGTTTGAATCGCTGGAATCACCTCAACCAATTGCATCAAAGGTGCTGGATTGAAAAAATGGATGCCGATGCAACGTTTTGGTTTTTTAAGAGCAGATGCGATGGAAGCGATGGATAAACTAGAGGTGTTTGAAGCGATGATACAATCTTCCGCAACGAAGCTTTCCAATTCTGAAAAGACTTTTTTCTTGATGTCAAGATTTTCGACAATGGCTTCGATGGTTAGATTTGAATCTGATAAATCTTTAAGATTGTCAACATAGGAAATATTGTTTTGGATTCTTGATTTTTCGGTGTCATCAATTTTTCCTTTCTCAACTAATCTTGAAAGTATTTTTTCTAAAGATGTCTTTGCTTTATTTAATGCAGATTGATTTAAATCGAATAATTTAACCGCACATCCTGCTGTTGCCGCCACTTGTGCAATTCCAGATCCCATGGTACCACTTCCTATAATTCCTACGTTCATATACTGATTTTATCTTATTAAACCTGCCAGGTTTTGAAAACCTTGCAGGTTAGTATCGCCTATTATTTTCCTTTAAAATTTGGTTTTCTTTTTTCAATAAAAGCTGCGACGCCTTCCGCATAATCTTCACTTTGTGCGGCTTCAATTTGTAATTTCGATTCCAATGCCAATTGTGCTTCCAAATTGTTAGTCATGGATGTATTGTACAATTCTTTAATCATGCCCAATGCTTTTGTCGGCATATTGGCGAGTTTTAAAGCCAGTTTATTGACCCCTTCTTCAAAACTTTCAAAAGGTATTACTTTGTAAATCATTCCCATTTTTTCGGCTTCCTCTGCGGAAATTTTATCTCCCAACATCGCCAAAGCCAAGGCTTTCTGAAATCCTATCAATCGAGGTAAAAAGTAGGTTCCGGCACTATCTGGCACCAAACCAATCAAACTAAAAGCTTGAATGAAACTCACATTTTCATGAGCGACCACAACATCACATGCCAATGCAATATTTGCTCCCGCGCCTGCTGCCACACCGTTTATGGCACCAATAATTGGTTTTTTAATGGAACGAATTCTGGTGATGATTGGGTTGTAATGCTCGTCGAGAATTTTTTTGAATCCAGGATTTAGGTCTGGGTCGGTGACTTCCTTTAAATCCTGTCCTGCACAAAATGCTTTTCCGTTGCCTGTAAGCACAATAGCCCTGACTTCATCATTTTTGCCGCAAGCATCTAAAGTATCTTGCAGCAGAAATGCCATGTTTCGGTTGAAACTGTTGAAGACTTCTGGTCGGTTGAGCGTGATGTACGCTACTTTGTTTTCTACCTTTAGTAATATACTTTTATTCATGCTTTGGAATTAAACCTACAAGGTTTTGGAAACCTTGCAGGTTGTTTTTACTTTATTTCAAACATTTAAAATAATCAAAAGGCTCTTGGCAATCATTGCACTGAAATTGTGCTTTACAAGCCGTGGAACCAAATTGACTGACCAATCGTGTGTTTGTTGAACCACAATTAGTGCATTTTACTATTTTTTTTTCTCCTAAAAGGGCTTCTTTATCAGCTTCAGCTTCCAAAGGTGCTGCGATGCCATAACGTTCCAAATCCTTTCTTCCTTTTGGTGTTATCCAATCGGTGGTCCAAGCTGGTGACAGAATTAATTCTATTTCTGACTCGTAGCCTGCTTCTTGCAGTGCTTTTTTGATATCATCACCTATGACATCCATTGCGGGACAACCGCTGTAGGTTGGCGTGATTTGGACTTTCACAACATCATTTTCGATAATTGCAGAGCGCACGACGCCCATATCCATAATGGATAGGACTGGGATTTCTGGGTCGGAAACCTGTGCCAAAATAGGAATTAGGTGATTATCTATATTTTGTTCTGTTATCGTCAATATTAACATCGAATACTGAATTTAAAATATCGAATGTTGAAGTATGCATTGCGGGAAAACTTCATGATTCTATATTCAAAATTCGACATTCATTATTCTTTTACCATTCCATATTCGGATAGGTGCGTTGCATGTATTGTAAATCGCTCAACAAATAACCCATATGTTCTGTATGAATGCCTTCTTTACCTCCTTTTTGAAAATATTTTGATTCAGGAATTTTTAGCGTGGCTTCTTCCAATACGTTATTTACTTTTTGATAATAGTTATCTTTTAATTTGGTCACATCAACTCCGATTCCTTCTGAAACCATTATTTTATCGGCTTCGGTTTGATGGAATAATTCATCCGTATACGTCCAAAGTGTATCGATGGCATCCTGCATTTTTAGATGACTTTCTTCAGTTCCGTCTCCTAATCGCTTTATCCAATCGGAAGAAAATCGTTGATGATAGCTGACTTCTTTCATGGATTTTGTAGCAATTGCGGACAATGTTAAATCCTTATTTTTTTGCAATTCGGTCAGGAACAATAAATGATAGACGTCAAATAAAAATTGACGCGCCATTGTAAAGGCAAAATCAGTATCAGGTTGTTCAACCAACAGCACATTTAAATACTCTCGTTCTTTACGCAGCATCGCAATGTCATCTTCGGTTCTGCCATCATCTGCAATTTTAGCTGCATATTGGTAATAACTGCGTACTTGCCCGAATAAATCCAAAGAGATATTTGTACAAGCAATATCGGTTTCCAAACTTGGCCCATGACCAGTTAATGCTCCCATTCTTTGGCCAAGAATTAAGGAATTGTCTGATATTCCGAGGATGTATTTATATAAATTGAAATTCATACATTTTTTAAATTGAAATTGAAGTTGAATTTGAACTTGAATTACTTCAATGTATATTTTTAATTCTTGTTACAATAATTCTAATGAGTTGGTCATTTTCATCGTTTAATGATGTTAAGTTTTCAGCAGAAAACAATTTTGCTTTTGATTGAATATTGAGATTTCTTTGGCACTCTCTTAACTCTTTTAAACAAATTCTTAATTTATTAATTTTATCGGCATCTGTTCCTGCTCCCAATACTTCCCCATAATTTAACGCTGACGAACATGATGAGCGAATCAATTGTTTTGCAAGATAATCTCCTGCATAAGACAAAGGTTTTTTGTCGTACAATAAAATTATTGAAGCCGCAAAATCTTCCAAACGCTCACATAAATCAAATTTATTTTCGTTCATTTCACAAGTTTCATTTTCACCTTCAAATTCAAATTCAATTTCATCCTACATATGTTTTACTTCATCAGGTAAATCGTAAAAAGTCGGGTGACGATAGACTTTATCTTGGGCCGGCTCGAATAGTTCACCGTTGTGTTCTGGATTTGAGGCTGTGATGTTTTTTGATTCCACAACCCAAATGCTGACGCCTTCATTTCTTCTGGTGTACACATCACGCGCGTTCTCCAGCGCCATTTCTGCATCTGCTGCATGTAGACTTCCAAAATGACGATGTTCCAATCCGTTTTTGCTTCTTACGAAGACTTCCCAAAGTGGCCAGTTTTTCCTTCCCCCTGCCCCTTCCGAAGGAAGGGGAGTTTGATTGTTATCTTTTGACATAATCACAAATTTTAAATTGAAGTTGAAAATGAAGTTGAAGTTGAACGCTTTTCGATTTCAATTTCAGCTTCAAGTTCAAGTTCTTTCTATACTGCTTGTTTTTCTTTTCTTGCTTGTTGTTTTTCAGAGTAAGCCATTGCTGCATCTCTAACCCATTCGCCGCGTTCCCATGCGCCTACTCTTGCTTTCATGCGTTCTTTATTGCATGGTCCATGACCTTTAACCACTTGCCAGAATTCTTCCCAATCAATTTCTCCGAAATCATAGCTTTGACGTTCTTCATTCCATTTTAAATCTGGGTCTGGAATGGTGAGCCCGATTAAATCCGCTTGTGGAACGGTTTGGTCAATGAACTGCTGACGCAGTTCGTCATTGGATTTACGTTTGAGTTTCCATTTCATGGATTGCTCTGTGTGGATGGATTCGGCATCCGTTGGGCCCAACATCATTAAACTTGGCCACCACCAACGGTTCAGTGCATCTTGAGCCATTGCTTTTTGCTCTGGTGTGCCGTTTGCCAATTTTATCATGATTTCATAGCCTTGACGTTGATGGAAACTTTCTTCTTTACAGACTCTTACCATCGCTCTGGCATAAGGTCCAAAGGATGTACTGCATAAGGGCACTTGATTGATGATGGCGGCACCATCGACCAGCCAACCAATGGCGCCCATATCTGCCCAAGTGACTGTTGGGTAATTGAAAATGGAAGAATATTTAGCTTTTCCCGTGTGCAATTGTTCATACATTTCTTCACGGGAAATTCCTAGAGTTTCGGTTGCGGAATACAAATAGAGTCCGTGACCTGCTTCGTCCTGAACTTTCGCCAACAAAGCTACTTTTCTCCTTAATGAAGGTGCTCGTGTTATCCAATTGCCTTCTGGAAGCATCCCAACAATTTCAGAATGTGCGTGTTGCGACATCTGCCTGATATGTGTTTGACGATACTTTTCTGGCATCCAATCTTTTGGTTCGATTTTTTCGTCTCTTGCGATACGTTCTTCGAACTGTGCTTCTAAATTTTTTATTTGTTCTTCACTCATGGTTTTAAGCTTTTGGCTATTGGCTTTTGGCCTTTAGCTTGTTGAACTTCTTTTTTTTAGCTGTTGGCTGCTGGCCTTTAGCTGTTGGCGCGTTAAGGATGGAGGCATTGTTGGAGCTCCTCGCAGAGAGCGACTGCCGACAGCCTGACCCTTTAGGGTAACGCCCACTTCTCGATACAATTTCGATGAAAAATCGAAATCACTCGAAGTGACAATCAATAAATCTAAACCTACAAGGTTTTGGAAACCTTGCAGGTTGCACTAAACATCAAAATCAACTACCACCTTTTCACTTGTAGGGACGGCTTGACAGCTCAATACATAGTTTTGCGCCACTTCTTTCTCCTCAAGTGCGTAGTTGATTTTCATTTCCACGCTGCCTTCTTTGACTTGACATTTACAGGTGCTGCAAACGCCGCCTTTGCAGGCAAACGGCAAATCGGCTCCTGCGCCAAGAGCCGCATCAAGGATGTTGTCATAATCTTTGGTCATGGTGAATTGGAATTCCTTTCCACCATCTACAATGGTTACTTTAACCCCTTCTACGTTTTGTTGCGCCAAACGTTCGGCCCTTTTGATATCTTCCTCTGAAAGCCCTGTGACGAACAGTTCAAAATGAATCAAATTTTTAGGCAATCCGTTATTTACCAAATAATTACTTACAAAATTGACCATTTGTTCCGGACCACATAGAAAAACTTCGCTGGTGTCTGGAATATCAATGAATGTTTTTGTTAAAACAGCCATTTTCTCGTCATCAAACCGTCCGTTGAAAAGTTCAATGTCCCTGCGTTCTTTAGTTAGGAAATAATAAATTTCCAAGCGTCCGAAATAGCGGTTTCTCAACTGCTCAAGATCTTCCTTAAAGATAATGGATTTTGCGGTCCTATTGACATAAAACAGCTTACAAGTTGAATTTGGCTCTTCTGCCAAATGTGTTTTTATCATTGACAACACTGGCGTTATACCACTTCCGGCGGCAAAAAAGAGATAGTTTTTGGCTTTATCTTTTTGAACTGGAACTCCAAACGTGCCACTTGGCGTCATGACTTCCAACGTGTCTCCTGTTTTTAGACTTGTATTTAAATAGGTTGAGAATTTTCCGCCAGCAATCTGCTTTACGGCCACTCGCCACTCACCGTCCACAGGACTTGAGCACAATGAATACGACCGACGTACATCTTCACCATCAATATCGGCCTTTAAGGTTAAATGCTGACCTTGGCTGAACTTAAATTCGTTTTGCAAGTCTGCGGGAACCTCAAAAGAAACGACTGAACAATCATCGGTTTCCTTATATATATTTTTAATCTTGAGCTTATGAAATTGAGCCATATTTAATTTTATACCTTAACTAACGCTTGTTAGTTTGAGTTACAAAATTACAAAATTATATGATAACTATTTGTTAATTCCGTTGATAAGAACTTGGCTCAAAGTTTCTGCCAACTCCACAGAAGTGATTTCTTCTTTTTTTGGAATCCACAAATACAACGAACGCAGTGTCGAAAGAATGGAAAACATCACTATCTCGGGGTTTGTGTCAAGGATTTCATTGGTTGCAATTCCGGTTTTGATGATATCAATAAAGTCTTGTTCGTACTTTTTTCGCAATTGCAGATAATAGTCCAATTGCTCTTCCAAGTGCATCCAATCATTGTTTAAGGAAGCCATCCCAAAGGTGTTTTTTGCCGTAATTTCCACATGAAGCGCTACAATAAGGTTTAACTTTTCAATGGTGGAATGGTCTGATTTTTTTATCAGATTCATGCCTTGCGTAAATTCTTCGGCCAAGGAAATGATGATGTCCTTTAAAATATCCTGCTTTGAATTGATATGGTTGTAAAGGCTTGCGGCTTTGATTCCCATTGCAGTTGCCAAATCGCGCATGGTCACCGCACTGTATCCTTTTTCCTTAAAAAGTTTTGCGGCCGTTTTGATGATTTCTTCCTTACGTGTTTCGGTTTTCAATTGGGACTTGTTATTTAATGTCGTAAATTTAAACAAAAGAAAACTATGGGATTATTGGATTTTATATTCGGGACAAAAAAGCGTCAAGTGGAGGAATTTTTAGAGAAAGATGCTGTTATTTTAGATGTAAGAACCCAGCGGGAATGGGACAATGGCCATATTGAAAACTCCAAACATATTCCGCTGGACGATTTGAAAAATCATGTAGATGAATTGAAACAGATGAATAAACCGTTTGTGGTCTGCTGTGCCAGTGGTGTGCGTTCTGCAAAAGCGGCCAAATTTTTAAATTTGAATAATATTGAAGCTACTAATGGTGGTGGTTGGTTGAGTTTGCAGAAAAAAGTATAACGGTTCCTTCTTTTAATTAAAATTTACGATAGGTTCTCGATATATTTTTTATCATTTTTTATTGAAAATGATGAAAAACACTCGAACTGACATCTTATAGTATTATAATTTAATATTTTGAAGTTCGTCAGAGGATTTGATGGAATTCCCTTCATATTGAAGCGTCCAACCCAGTGAATTTGTAAGAATATAAAATTTTGCCAATTCACTTATTAAACGATTTTGAGCATTGCTTTTAAGATTAGAGGCTTCGATTTTTTTCATTAATTGCCCATTCACTTTATCCTTAATTTTGTTATAATCTTCAGCTTCAAATGGATTTAAAAAATCTGCAGTGACATCGTAATATTCAAAATCGGGACTGATGTTGATTTCTTCCTTTGGGATGCTTAAAATTTTTAAAGTTTTGGTTTCTTCATCCAGTTCGTATTGGATTTGGCTCAAGTCATAAGAAACAGTCACATCTGCATTGACTACAACCAATGCTTTCTTTTCGACGTTGACCAAATTGGCAAAGACCGCTTTTGAATTTTTATAGGTAAACACTTGACTGAAATGCCCTTCAGTGACTACCAACTTACTGACATTCCGAATTTGTTCTTGGATGAGCGCAGAGTTTTCCTTTAAAATCGTTTTGTCGTTGTCGTTAAAGAAAAAGCGATAGCCGAAAAGGACGACCAAGACTAAAATTAGGACATATAGGAGTTTGCGCATCATTGTCTTACTTTTTAAGCTCTAATTTTTCTGCAAAATAATCGCAGAAATCCTTCATCGTAGCGGTCATTTTTTCGTCTTGAGTTGCACGATGAAATGTGTTGCTCATTTCAACCAAGGTCTGATGGAAAAAGAGTTTCATTTCATCCACAGGCATATCTTTAGTCCACAGGTCAATACGCAAAGTTTCTTGCGCTTTGCTATCCCAAACCGACAACATCATAGCTTTTGCTTCCTCTTGGTTGATACCACCATCTTCAGCAGTCCAGCTCAATTTTTCAGGAACTCGGTTTTCATCCAATTCCACTTGTAATTCAATGGTTGATTTAATGGTTTTTGACATTATTTACGGGGTTTAAATTTAGCGTTTTCAAAAATTTCCTTGGAATTCATTTGGAGCATATCCATCAAAGGAACATCATTATTTTTCATATAAGACCTGACGATTTGCCAACCTATATATTGGCCCAAACGTCCTGGAGATTCATTATCCAACTCTAGGTAGAATTTTGAAAAAGGAGCATCAACAATAAAACGGCCAGGAAGCGAACTATCAGAACTGTAGAGTAATTCCCTCTCAATAAAATACTTCCAAATTTCCTCTTCATTTGCAATAGCCCAATCTAACTGCTCTTGGGTATAGCCTATTTTTTCGGCATCCGTTTTAAAAGGAACCATCGCATCCTTAAAATAGAGTTGCTTCCCAAAATAAATCATTTCATCCAAGAGTGATTTGCGCTCTGATTGAAAAATATATTTCGAAGCATAGTTACTCGCCAAATCACTTACAATCTCGGATTTGTTCATATTTTGTGTTACGTATCTTGGAATATCTGCATAAAATTCATGGTCGGCACCTAAATAAGTATCCAAGGCAATAATCACAATAGTATCAGTAACAATGGTTTTATTTCTGTAATCGACATTAGACGTTACAGTTACAACCCTTGGTTCTGTAAATGTATGATCATAATATTTCAAGTGCTGAAACAAGCGCTGTATGTCATCGTGAACTTCATCAAAATCAGAAAACGTCTTTTCAACTTCAGCATATAGATGTCTCTGTAAAGTATCTGTCATCTGCTCTACCCATATAGAATCAGGGATTCGGGGAGAAAATAAAAAGGGAAATGTTTCTTTAAGTTTGGGCAAATCATTGGTAGATGCATTGGCAAATGCCAAATCAAACCGTTCGATTTTCAAATCAACATCAACTTGAGCAATCTCTTTTTCTAATTGGCTCTCATTTTTACATGAGATCAAAAACAATAAAGCAACTAGAATTATTCCTGTTTTCTTCATACTTTAAATTACAAAAACTTAAACGCTTTTAATTTTTATAAATTACGTGATTCCGTTATTTTTGTTGTACAAAGATAGGATTCTTTGTGATAAACATACATACTTATGAAGACTGAAAGAGTTGTTGATTATATCGTGAATTGGCTCAAAGACTATGCGACCAAGGCCAATGTGAAGGGCTTTGTCATCGGGATTTCAGGAGGTATTGATTCAGCGGTCACTTCAACACTATGCGCGAAAACTGGACTAAAAGTTTTGTGTGTAGAAATGCCTATCCATCAGCCGGCAAGCCACGTCAGTAGAGGCCAAGAACATATTACTCAACTAAAGAAACGATTTCAGAATGTAGAAGACAAACTCGTGGATTTAACACCGGTTTTTGAAGAATTCAAAACGGAAGTATCACTTGACGGAACACAAGCAACAGTAGATATGGCACTGGCAAACACTAGGGCTCGATTGCGTATGACTACTTTATATTATCATGCAGGATTGTATGGTTTGCTAGTTGCCGGAACTGGAAATAAAGTCGAAGATTTCGGGGTTGGGTTCTACACAAAATATGGGGATGGCGGCGTCGATTTAAGTCCGATTGCAGATTTGATGAAATCTGAAGTTTATAAAATTGGAGAGTTTTTGGAAGTGCCAAAATCAATTATGAAAGCCGCTCCGAGCGACGGTTTGTTTGGGGATGCTCGGAGCGATGAAGACCAAATAGGTGCATCTTACCCAGAACTTGAATGGGCAATGACAATGAAAGATGAAGGAAAAACAGCTGCAGATTTTACTGGAAGACAGCGTGAAGCATTTGAGATATTTATGCGTTATAACAAAAACAATCAGCATAAAATGAGCCCTATCCCAATTTGTGAAATCCCCAAGGATTTAAAATAATAATTGAGATTCTGCTTACATCATTACCAATCTATTGATTTTTTTACTACTTTTGCAAAGCAAATCTCCACAAATTTAGAATTTAAAGGCATTTAAATTCGCGCTCTTTTGTTATTCTAACTAACATATATATTATCATGATTAAGGTATTGGTTGTGGATTCTCATCCTGTTGTAAGAACTGGCCTAAAACTTCTCTTTGAGAACGACCCGGATATTGAAGTCGTTGGGAGTAAAGGTAGTGGCATTGAAATTTTTGAATTTGTTAGACGCCAACCAGTGGATGTCATCATTTCCGAAATTGATCTTCCCGAACTAAATGGCATCACGGCCCTCCGAGCCATAAAAAAAGAACACGGCGAGATGAAAGTAATCATGCTTAGTTATCAACCTGAAGAAATTTATGCTGTCAGTACTATAAAAGCTGGCGCTTCTGGGTATCTTCATAAATCAGTTTCAACTGACACTATTAGAGAAGCCATTTTGAAAGTTTATAATGGTGGCATTTATTTAAGTGAAGCGATGTCTAAACATTTAAATTTCAATGATGCCAAAAACGTCAGAAGCAAACTTTTCAAAAAACTTTCTACAAGAGAGGTTGAAGTGTTAAAATTGCTGTCTTCTGGCAAGAAAAACAAAGAAATTGCTCAAGAATTAGACATTAACGAAAAAACAGTGAGTACTTACAAAGCGCGTTTGTTCAAAAAATTGAATGTGACCAATTTGGTTGATTTAATCCATCAGGCTAAACACCAGCAACTTACTTAATTTTAGCCACCTACAACTTTACCCAGTTTTTTGGAAAGCAGCGTTTTAAGCCTTAAATAATCGCGAATATCTTCCATAATTGGAAGCGTATTGACTTCTGGCATTTTGGTTTCGCTTTGATATTCCAATACTTTTTGGTCAATTAAAAAACAACGCAAACTTAAAATGGTTTGAGTTACCAATTGGGAGATGGTCTCTTTTTTCTCTTTTGGAACAATATGGTTGCGTTGCCAATCATGAAGACGGTAACGTTCGTCATTCATTAAAATCGTGGTGACTTCATTGGCCATGTCTTGATTTAGCTTCCCAATAAAATCTTTCAGTTGGAAATTTTCAGCTTGATGAAGCGTGTCAATAATGGAATAATATAAAGTTTTGAATTTTTCATCTGAAAACTGCATCTCATCTTCCTGAAGGTCGAGATAAATCTTCTCGAAGACTTTCGCTTGATGCACAACTGGTTCTAAATTTAAATCGCCCGTTGTTTCATCTTCCTTCAACACTAAATCTTCAAAATTTTCAATTTCATTACCATAAAGCAGCAAGATTTCAATGATTTTACGTTCCAGCTCATATTGATAATCCACCTTTTTGGTAGGTTGCTCATGTCGGATGACATTAAACGCCTTTTGTTCAGCTTTATATTCTTTATTGGCTTCTTGATGTTCCTTCTTACTGATTTGCGCCAACGTACTGAACAACACTTCCTCGCTGATGTCCATTATCCTGGAACACTCCTGAATGTAGATTTCCCTTTTGATTGGGTCAGGAATTTTGGAGATACTATTGACTATATCCCGAATCGTATCCGCTTTTCTGATTGGGTCATTATTGGCATCTTCCACCAACAATGAGGCTTTAAACTGAATAAAATCCTTTGAATGGTCTTCCAAATAAGCACTTAATTCAGCAAGCGTGTTTTGTCTTGCAAAGCTGTCTGGGTCTTCACCATTTGGGAACATCACCACTTTTACGTTCATGCCCTGTTCCAAAATCAAGTCAATTCCTCGAATGGACGCACGAATACCTGCCGCATCACCATCAAAAAGCACGGTGATGTTTTTTGTCAAACGATTGATAAGGCGAATCTGTTCTGGCGTCAACGCAGTTCCTGATGAAGCGACGACGTTTTTAATGCCAGTTTGATGAAATTGGATGACATCTGTATAACCTTCGACCAAAAAACAATTATCCTCCTTGGCGATACTTTGTTTCGCATGAAACAATCCGTACAAAATTTTGCTCTTGTGATAGACTTCACTTTCAATGGAATTGACATATTTTGCGGCTTTTTTGTCCGCCTTTAAAATACGTCCTCCGAATCCCAAGACTCTACCACTCATGCTGTGTATTGGAAACATCACACGACCTTTGAAACGGTCAAATTGTTTGTCGTCCTTCACGATGGTCAAGCCTGTTTTTTCGAGATAATCCAATTGATATCCCTTTTTTAAAGCTTCATCTGTGAACGCTTGCCATTCATCCAAGGAATAACCAAGATTAAATGTTTTGATGGTATCATTTGTAAAACCGCGTTCCTTAAAATAACTCAACCCAATCGCTTTTCCTTGGTCGGTTTTATTCAGGATTTTTTGAAAATAATCATTCGCAAATTCATTTACCAAATAAAGACTTTCGCGTTCGTTGGCCTCTTCTTTTTGCTCGTCGGTCTGTTCGGTTTCCTCTATTTCAATATTATATTTTCTTGCCAAATATTTGATGGCTTCTGGATAGGTAAAATGTTCATGTTCCATTAAGAATGTAACCGCATTCCCACCTTTTCCACTACTGAAATCTTTCCAAATCTGTTTAACAGGACTCACCATAAAGCTCGGTGAACGTTCATCGCTAAAAGGACTCAAACCCTTAAAATTGCTTCCCGATTTTTTAAGATTGACAAAATCGCCAATGACCTCTTCAACACGAGCGGTTTCGAATACTTGTTCTATGGTGGATTTTGAAATCAAAGATTACAGAATTTCTAAATGTATATTTTTTGTAAAAATAGTATAAAGGAATTTAATTATGGGTAGATACCAATTTCAAAAAAAAGTATAAAACTTTATTAAATCAACGCTTGTCGAACTTCCTTTTTCGTAATTTTAACATAAATGACCTATTATGTCCACAAAAAAGAAGCGTAAAATCTATAAAAAAAAGCGGTATACAGTTCCCATCATTATTGTGGTGTTGTTAATCGCTTTTAGGTTGTATCTGCCCATCTTGGTGAGAGACAATATCAATAAAGTTCTGGCTGATATTCCTGGATATTACGGACAGGTAGAAGATGTGGATATCGCCTTGATACGTGGTGCTTATGTACTCAATGGATTGTACTTAAATAAAGTGAATGCCAAAACCCAAGTTCCTTTTTTGAATTTCCCTAAAAGTGATATTTCCATTGAGTGGAAATCGCTATTTCATGGAAAAATTGTGAGCGAAATCATCATGACCAGCCCAGAAGTCATCTATGTTTTTGAAGACCAGCAAACTGCAGGAAAAAAACCGGATGTGGAGGATTGGACCAAAGCTTTAACCGATATTGTGCCCATAGACATCAATCATTTTGAAGTTCATAACGGAAAGTTGGCCTTCGTGGAATTGCAAGCCAATCCAAATATTGACCTCAACATTTCTAAAGTCGAACTATATGCCGATAATCTTCGAAATGTGAAGTCGAAAGAACGGACCTTGCCATCTCCAATCCATGCAACAGGCGTGACCTTTGGAAATGGAAATATGACTTTGGATGGAAATATGAACATTATTAAGGAAATTCCTGATATGGATTTGTCATTCGCGCTAGAAAACTCCAATGCCACGGCTCTGAATGATTTTACACGACACTACGCGGGTATCGATTTTGAAAGAGGCACTTTTGGTCTTTACAGTGAAATCGCTATCGCTGATGGATACATGAAAGGCTATATGAAACCACTTTTGACAGACTCCAAATTGATTGGTAAAGATGATGGCGTTCTGGGAGTTTTATGGGAAGGGTTTGTAGGCTTTTTTAAATTCATCTTAAAAAACCAACGGACTGATACGTTAGCAACCAAAGTTCCTCTGGAAGGTGACCTCAACAATGTTGAAGCCGGTGTTTGGCCAACGGTTATCAATATTTTTGGGAATGCTTGGATTAAGGCCTTCAAAGGCGAAGTCGATGATGATATAGATTTTAAGGACGCGTTTCAAGATGCGAAGGATGATGCCAATAAGGCCGCAGAAAAAGAAGAACGCAAAGAAGAACGTCAACAACGACGGGAAGAACGAAAGGCGGAACGCGAAAAAAAGCGTGAAAATACAGACTAATAAAAAAGGTCCTGAAATTATTCAAGACCTTTTTGACTAACTGCGTTCGATTCGTATCAATCCAAATCGAATCGCATCCCAAGTGAAATGTTATGTTGGTCCACTGCTTGGTCCTTGAAAAGTGTGTTCAAGTCATATTTTGCATATAAGCTTAAACCGCCCGCGCCAACATAAGCACTTAAACCATACACAAAATCAGTGGTGTTATAATCTTTACGGATTTTTTGCTTCACATTATCGCCATCTTCTTTATAACGAAGCTTTTGTTGTGTACCGATATTAAAACCTGCGTAGCCACCAATACCGAATTTAAATTGCGTAGTTGTAGTGTATCTGAAATAGGTGTCTTTTTCAATTTTTTTAGACGGTCCAAATTCAAAATGCACAGGAACTACCAAATTCGTCACTCTAAATTCAGATTCCTTCAATTCATCAGGAAATGTTTCCAACAGCGTCATATTTCCGTTTTCAACAAAATACTTGTCATCTTTAGGCGAGAATTTATTCCATTGGAATGAGAAACCATATTTAAGACGTACTGCGTTGGACTCTTTCAATAATCGGGTTTTCCATGCCCAGCCTAATTCCACAAACCCGGAATTGAAACTATATGGTGTTTTACCAAACTCCACATCATCGATGATGGCGTTATTCAATCCTACTGCAAAGACCAAAGCGCTGGTGGTCCTTTTATCATATTTTCTAGGTTTCTTCTTTCCGTTAAAACTCAAGCCCGTAAAACTACCAATGGAAATTCCTATTTGATTTGGACTTTCAATTGTTTCATTATACTCGTCATTATTCCTTTTTAATAGAGAAATTTTATTTTCGATAATGGCAATCCGATTTTCAATGTTCAATGCGCGTTTTTTAGCGGCTTCCTGCTTTAATTTATCCGCTTCGTCTTTTGTGATTTCTCGGTTGTCGAGACGCTTGTTGATGGCTTCCACCTCAAATTTTAAAAAATCTTTTTCTTCTGTTTCAATAATTTCTTTTTGTTTCTCAAGGCTTTCAATTTTATAGTTTAAAACTGGCTCCTGAATGGTGTCTTGTGCCTTTGCTTTGCTACAAATTAGACAAAGACTTACCAGCACAACTAGTTTAGTGATTGTGTTCATAATTGTTCGTTTTTTAATTGATGATTAAATTCTAATATTAGTTATTCCTCTGGGCAACTGCAGTTTTTACCGATTCATAACCTGATTGCAAGGCTTCAAAGACCTTACTCCTGAACGATTGTTGCAAGTCGGCCTCAACGTCTTGAAGCAATGCATTGGCATCAACTGTTCTAGTAGTTTCGTTATATAGTCTGTTGGACAAAATTTCTTTTTGAGCTCTTTTGAGTAAGCTATCAATTTCAGTATCTGTAACTGTTTTGCCGTTTGTTTTTAAACTATTGATTACCGACACGACATCCAGAACTTTTTGTTCTTCAAAAGTGAGTTCGGATGTTTTGATTTCCGTTACTTTATCTATTGATATTTCAGAAGATGATTGTTGCACTTGTGCCGCCATTTCTTCTTGATGTATTTGATTCAGGATTTGGTTCTTTTTAGGACGATTGATATTTGCGCTTGATTTTTGTTCGGTTTCCTTTGGAGAATGCTCTACCGGTTTGATGTCTTCAACAGCAACTTCCTCCTTTTTAAATTCGTCTTTCTGAATCACATCGTCGTTGCTATCTACAATTGTCGGCGTATTGTTTTCAAAAGATGTATTGTTGAAATACATCGCTGTCACAAACACGATTCCAACAACGCTCGCGGCAATTCCAAACCACCAAAACAGTGATTTGTTTTTGTTCTTCTGTTCGGCATCCAGACGCTTGGACAAGGTTGCCCAGCTTTCTGGTGAAGGTTGCAAGCTTCGTTTTTCGAGCTTGTCCCTCATTTGTTCTTCCTGTTTAATTGGTGCCATAACCTGTTCTATTTAACTCGTTTATTTTTTGTTGCAAGAGCTGTCGTGCCTTAAATAGTTGTGATTTGGAGGTGCCTTCAGTAATCTTCAGTATGTCTGCAATTTCCTGGTGTTTATACCCTTCTATGGCATACATCACAAAAACCATTTTGTAACCTTCTGGCAAATCATCTATCAATTGCTGAATTTCTGCAACTTCAATCTCCGTATTGATGTTGTTGCTGGAATCATTATTGACTTCAAACTCATCCACCATGAATTCCACATTCTTTTGTTGGCGAAGAAACGAAATGGCTTCTCGAACCATAATCCGTCGCAGCCAACCTTCAAAACTGCCTTCATTTTTAAAAGAACTTACATGTGTGAACGCTTTTAAAAAACCATTCAACATTACTTCTTCAGCTTTTTGAACATCTTTGACATAATAGCGACAAACACTCAACATTTTCGGCGCATGCAATTCATACAACACGAGCTGTGCCTCGCGATTGTTTTTCGCTGCTTTACTGATTAGCTCCGTAGTGTTGTTATGAAGTTGAATGACTTTCAAAAGCGGTTTTATTAGGTCTTCTATTGATAAAGACGCAAAAGGTGTAACAATGGTTGCCTGAAGTTATTAAAATAATTTTAAATAACTGATTGTCAGTAATTTTAATCTTAAAAATTATTTTTTTCGTTCGATGACATAATTGACCATCAATATCAACGATGCTTTGAATTCAGAATCTGGATAGGAATTTAACAGCACTAATGCTTCATCCTTAAAAGCTTCCATTTTAGAGATGGCATACTCCAAGCCGTTATTTTTTTTGACGAATTCAATTACCTCTTTAACGCGCTCTTTATCCTTATTATGATTTTTTATGGAATTGATGAGCCATTTTTTTTCTTTAGAAGAACAATTATTCAGAACATAAATTAATGGTAAGGTCATTTTTTGCTCTTTGATATCTATGCCTGTCGGTTTTCCAATTGCTTCTTCACCATAATCAAACAAATCATCTTTTATTTGGAAGGCCATACCAATGAGTTCGCCGAATTTTCGCATTTTTTCGACATCATCAGAATTTGGTTTTACCGAAGCGGCACCAAGACTGCAACAAGCAGCGATGAGCGTTGCGGTTTTTTGACGGATGATATCGTAGTATATGGCTTCGGTAATATCAAGACGACGTGCTTTTTCTATTTGAAGCAATTCACCTTCACTCATTTCACGAACAGCCACCGAAATAATTTTGAGAAGGTCGAAATCATTATTGTCAATCGAAAGCAACAATCCTTTTGAAAGCAAATAATCACCAATGAGAACGGCAATCTTATTTTTCCACAGCGCATTTATGGAGAAAAAGCCGCGTCTTCGGTTACTGTCGTCCACCACATCGTCGTGTACCAAAGTAGCCGTATGTATCAATTCGATGACAGATGCCCCACGATATGTACGCTCACTTACTTGACCATTATCCACCATTTTTGCTACCAAGAATACAAACATAGGACGCATTTGTTTGCCCTTTCGGTTGACAATATAAGTGGTGATGCGATTGAGAAGCGCCACTTTGCTCGACATGGACAATAGAAACTTCTGTTCGAAGAGTTCCATTTCGTAGGCAATAGGCAGTTTTATTTGTTCAACAATTTTCAAAAGAAACCATTCTGGTTAATGAGCATCACAAACGTACTAAAAATGCTTGGATTAAGCTATTTAGTTATATATTGTTATTTCAGACTTTGTTTCTATAAAGAGTTTTATCAACGCACTTCGCCATAGATACTTTATCCAGATCTTGCCCAATGAACGATATTACTTTCTCGATTACCTCATCGGTGTTATTAAGCACATCCTTATAATCTAGGTAAATGAGTTCAACACCTGGCTCTTTTTCCTTCCATGTTTCAACTTGGTGAAGGTGCTTTCTATAGGATTCTAAAAGATTTATTGGAAGATTTTCTGGGTCTTTACCAATCATTTTTTGTTGGGACTTAACAACCTCTGTCAAATCTCTGTTCATGAAAACAACTTTATATCGATATTTTGGATCAAGAAATTTTAATAAAGGCGCAACAACTTTTATGGATTTATTCTTCCCTAAATGCAACCAAGAATTGTTTTTGTGAAGGGACATCACTGGGTCATACTCAAAATAGCCTTTAGGATTTGAGTCATCAGGCTTTCGATTGTCATCGGTTAACGCTTCAAGACCTCCCTTATTTAGCATCTGCATCATTAGAGATGTGCCTGTCCGAGGCATACCAGAAACAATCACTATCTGATCTTTACGATATTTATAATCACTCTTGTCTGTTTGTTCTAATTTCTCTTGAATGTTTTCCAAGGCCATTTCTGCTCTTTGAAATTCTTTAGGCCTCAATTTTATAGCCATTTCAAAAGCCATCTTCGCATTCTCTACATCACCTAATTTTGATAGTGCTTGACCTAAAGTATAATGAGCTTCTGGGAAATATTTTATAAGTTCCACACTAGTCAAAGCATGGTCTGCGGCCTCTTCATACTCACCCAATTGTATATAGACATCCGCCAACGCCTGATGTACTTTGGCGTTATCAATTTCTAATTTTAATGCATTCTCAAAAGCATCTTTAGCTTTCTCATATTGTAACATTTTTTTATGGGCTATACCTATCTGAAACCAAATTTGAGCATTGGGTCTTTTCCTTTTAGATTCCTCTAATAATTCTAACGCCTTTTTATATTTACCTTTGCCTATCATTATTTTTGCCTCGGAAAGTGAAGTATTGAGTTCAAAGGTTTTATCAAGCTTCCTCATCTCTGATAAGAAGTGTTCGGCATTTTCGAAATCGTTTTCTTTTAATGAAATATTAAGTAAATCCATGTAAAACGGAATAAGATTTACAACCGTATCTCCAACGTTATAACCTTGTCTGGTCAAAAATTTTCCTTTTTCACCCTCAAAATCAGATTCGTGATATACGGGGTATTTTGCATCCTTAAGGTTTAAAAGTATCTCTTTAGCGCCTAATATATCCTTTTTGCCCAATAAAACCCTAGCAAGATTGTGCTTCCAGTCGCAGCTCGTTTTCAAAACTGTGATTTCAATATTATCATCGGGTCTTTCAATATACCCTAAATCGATAAGCTGCTGCATCGTTTCGGAATCGTTGAGCCCTGTGGAATCCTCCACTTTATGTTGTGCAAAGTCACCCTGAACATTTTCCCAACTGTCTATATATTTAATTGCTGGAATCTCTTTGAAAATATCTAGGGCTACTTTTCCGTCCATATCCTCACCAATTGGCAAGTCGAACATACTTAAAATCGTAGGTGCTACATCTATAAGACCTAATCCGAATACTTTCTCATTCTTTTTTATATTAGGCCCGGCTGCGACAAATATTCCAAACTGGCGATGTTCCAACGCGGGAGCTGCAGGATATTTTGGCATTTTCAATATGCGTCTATGCCCGGACTCATAACCATGGTCGGACATCACAATAATGGTCGTTTCATCACCTGCCAATTCTATCATACGTTCTAGCATCATATCTTGATAACGATACGCTCCAACAACGGCTTCATTATATACATCGAAACTTTCTTGCGCAATACCTGGTAATTTTGGTGGATAGAATTTCATAAATGCGTGACAAAAATGATCAATCAAGTCATAGTATACAGCCATAAAGTCCCATTCTGTAGTTCGCATTAAATTTGTCGCTGCAGCATGAACGCTCGTGTTTTCTGCCATAATTTTAGCAAACGATTCTAGACCTTTATTCTTTTCTTGATCAATTTTACCAGCATTGGGTATTATTGGTAAAATATGTTCTTCGGTAATCTCCCACGGAAAAAGCCTCAAATCCTTAATATCCTTTATCTTGGATTCAGGGTGTATGGCCCCTTTAATGAGTGGGTTTTTTTCCTTTGGATTAGGCTTTACCTTTTGAAATTTATCAGAAACCACTACACCATTAATAGGTTCGGCAGGAAAGCTTGGCCACCACCCCACAATATTGCTTTTTAAGCCTTGATGATGTAAAATATTCCAAATTGCTTTTGATTTTCTAGAATTAACGGTAACAGGCCTAACACCACTATTGTCGGGTAACACCTCAATAAAACCTAATACCCCATGCTTATCCGGAGTTTTTCCTGTCGCTACAGACGACCAAAGCATAGGTGAATATGGAGGGTTCATAGTACTCATATTCCCATAAACACCTTTATCGATCAAACTTTTTAAAGCAGGCATTTGACCCTTTGCCAATAATGGCCCTATTAATTTCCAATCCGCGGCATCCCAACCAATTAAAAGTACTTTACTTTTTTTCATTCTTATCCTTCTCTTTATCTAGTTCTGCTTTTTTTATTTTTCTCCATTCTGTGAGTCCAACATCTCCCAAAGCCAATAGACCTAAAGACCCTTTAGAATTTATAATATATTTCTCTTTTCTCATAATATCACATTCTTATTAATTGTAAAAATAAAATCTTTGCAAGAAATCTCCTCTAAAAGACTCATAAATTAAAAATAAAGGGAGCTTTTTATCAAATCCATAAAAAAAATACCTTGTAGCTACTTTTAACTTAAAATGTATTGATTCTAATTTTTTTTTTTTAATTTTAATCCAAATTAAACACATAAAATTCTTACAAATGGAGAAAACTACTCGGAACACTTTATCAAAACGTCTTGCCCAATATGGAGCTTTAACTGTTGCTATTGCAGGGGTAGCTGATGCAAGCGGGCAAATAGTATATACAGACATTACTCCGGATTATAATGGAGGGATTAATACCGACTATGCATTGGATTTGAATAATGATGGCACAATTGATTTTGACATTATTCAATTACAATACAGCAGTTCTTCAAGTATAATTGTTAACCGTTTAGCAATTTTCCCTCAAGATGCGGCCAACGAAACTCTTATTGACGACCCGTCTGCTGGAAACTATGGTTATCCATTTGCTTTAAATTCTGGTGGTGTTATCTCTAACGGACAAGTGACTTGGAATAATAATGGGTTTTCAAATGGATATCAGTCTTTAAATTGGGCACTTAGCTATTATGGCTCACTAATTGCTAACGATGGGAATTTTGTGGATGTCACGGATAAGTATATCGGTTTACGATTTAACATTAGCGGCCAAACGCATTATGGTTGGGCAAGACTCGATGTTAATGCAAATGCTACTTCCTGGGTTGTCAAAAGTTACGCCTATAATTCTGTAGCTGGCGAACCTATCAATGCCGGTCAGACTTTGAGTGTCAATGAATCTACTATGAACAACATAAAAATTGTAGCATTGAACAAAAGTATAGCATTATATAATTTGCCTGAAAATACAGATTATAGATTATACGCTACATCAGGCCAGTCTGTTCTTAATGGAACGACAATTAATGATACTTACGTCGTTGAAGCTGGTGCTGTTGCAACCGGTATTTATATTCTTGAATTAAACGATAGAGCTACTAATACAGTTATCAGAAAGAAAATAGTTCTATAATTTATTTACTATACTCCATTTCATAGACTGCTTTCAATATTTTGGAAGCAGTTTTTTTATGATTTGTTAGCCAATTGACCACAAGCAGCATCAATATCCTTGCCTCTTGAATGTCTTACCGTCACCGTAATATTATTCTTTTCTAGCATGGAGATATACATATCTAAAGCTTGTGAGTTTGCCTGTTGAAACTCTCCATCGTCAATGGGGTTATACTCAATTAGATTGACTTTGCTGGGTGCGAATTTGCAGAACTTTATAAGTGCGTCAACATCCTTTTTGGTGTCGTTGATACCATCCCAAACCACATATTCATAAGTAATTGTGTTTTTGGTTTTGGCGTACCAATATTCCAAAGCTTCCCTTAAATCCGCTAGAGGAAAGGTCGCATTGAAAGGCATGATGGATGTACGAACCTCATCAATGGCAGAATGCAGGGAAACTGCCAAACCAAACTTGACTTCATCATCAGCCATTTTTTTTATCATTTTTGGAACTCCTGATGTTGATACAATGATTCGTTTTGGTGACATCCCAAGCCCTTCTGGTGATGTGATTTTCTCAATTGCTTTGAGCACATTGTTATAGTTCATAAGTGGTTCGCCCATTCCCATGAATACGATATTACTCAAAGGACGATCGAAATATAAACGACTCTCTTTATCAATGGCGACCACTTGGTCAAAAATTTCGTCTGGGTTGAGATTACGCATTCTTTTGAGACGGGCAGTGGCACAAAACTTACAATCCAAGCTACAACCAACTTGTGAAGACACACAAGCTGTGGTTCGTTTTGCGGTTGGGATTAGCACAGACTCCACAATCAATCCATCATGCAAACGGACAGCGTTTTTGACGGTCCCGTCATTGCTTCGCTGCATTTGGTCCACCTTGATGTGATTGATAACGAAGTTTTCTTGGAGCATTTCGCGTGTTTCTTTTGAGATATTGGTCATATCTTCAAACGAATGTGCACCTTTGCTCCAAAGCCATTCATACACTTGATTACCTCTAAATGCTTTGTCGCCTTCTTTAACGAAAAACTCTCGAAGTTGGTCTTTGGTCAATGCTCGTATGTCTTTTTTTGTGGTTTCCATTATGATACAAAAATAAGGTGTTTTTAAATGATGCCACGAATTCACGAATCATTTTTCCATATCCTGAATTTAGCATTAGCGATAGAGCTATTGTTTGAGCTCTTTATTGTGGTGCCAAACCACAATAAAAGCGAGTAGCGAAAGCGCGACCCTTTAGGGTAATGCCATATAAAAAAGCCTTGAATAAACAAGGCTCCTAAAATATAATAATGATGACCGTGTTATAAAATTAACATAGCGTCGCCATACGTATAGAAACGATATTTTTCCTTAACCGCTTCTTCATAGGCTTTCTTCATAAAATCGTGGCCAGCAAAAGCAGATACCATCATCAAAAGCGTCGATTTTGGGGTGTGGAAGTTAGTGATCATGCAGTTTGCAATACTGAAATCGTATGGCGGGAAAATAAACTTGTTGGTCCAACCTGAAAACTCATTAAGCATTCCGTTGGAAGACACCGAACTCTCAATGGCCCTCATTGTGGTGGTTCCAACCGCGCAGATACGCTTTTTGTTCTTTTTTGCATTGTTTACAATGTCCGCGGCGTGTTGCTCAATGAACGCTTCTTCACTGTCCATTTTGTGTTTTGATAAATCTTCAACTTCAACAGGGTTGAAAGTTCCCAATCCAACGTGCAATGTTACTTCGGCAAAATCAATACCTTTGATTTCCAAACGTTTCAATAGATGTTTTGAAAAGTGCAAGCCTGCAGTTGGAGCTGCTACGGCACCTTCTTTTTTCGCAAAGATTGTTTGGTAACGTTCTTCGTCTTCTGGCTCAACTTCTCTTTTGATGTATTTAGGCAATGGTGTTTCCCCAAGCTCGGTCAATTTATGACGGAATTCTTTATAAGATCCATCGTATAAAAATCTCAATGTACGACCTCTAGAGGTTGTATTATCGATAACTTCTGCCACCAATGTATCGTCATCCCCAAAATAGAGTTTGTTTCCAATTCGGATTTTACGTGCTGGGTCTACCAAAACATCCCAAAGACGTTGCTCCTCGTTCAGTTCTCTCAATAAAAATACTTCAATTCTAGCTCCTGTTTTTTCCTTGTTGCCATACAAACGTGCTGGAAACACTTTGGTATTATTAAGAATCATGACATCGCCTTCATCAAAATAATTAATCAAATCTTTGAACATTTTATGTTCGATTGTTTTCTCTTTTCGATTGAGAACCATTAAACGAGCTTCGTCACGGTTTTCTGCTGGATGCTCAGCCAATAATTCTTCTGGAAGTTTAAAGTTGAAGTTTGATAATTTCATTTAGTAATATTTTTTCAGGCTGCAAATATACAATCTGAAAGTAGGGGTTGTCAAGTAAAAGACGGATTATTATTCTGTTATTTTAAAACCCAGGGATTTTAAATCTTCCCAAAAGGTTGGGTAGGATTTTGAAACAACCATGGCATCCTCAATTTTTAGTGCAGTTTTTAAAGCTAAAGGGGCAAAAGCCATTGCCATTCTATGATCATTGTAAGTAGTAATAGCAATGTCACTTTTAATCGTATGGCACGGTTTTAATGTCAGGGAGTCATTTGTAACATCCACAGTTGCTCCCAATTTTTCGAGTTCAGTTTTGAGTGCTAGCAATCGGTCCGTTTCTTTTATTTTTAAGGTATGAAGTCCTGTAAGATGACATCCCATTCCTAGACCGAAACATGTGACGGCAATTGTCTGTGCAATGTCTGGCGAATTATTCAGTTGGAAGTTGATATGGTCTTGATGCGAATCATTTACTTTTTCTATTGCTATGGAATTCTCATGGAATGTAGTTTTGACACCAAAGCTTTCATAGATATCTGCCAAAACAGAATCACCCTGAAGACTATTTTGTTTATACGATGATAATAGTATCTCTGTACCTATACCACTTAATGCCACAATACTGTAGAAATAGGATGCCGATGACCAATCGCTTTCGATTAACGATTCAGGATTGATAATAGATGATTGATGTTTTATTTTAATTATATTATTTTCAAAAGACGTTTCTATCCCTTTTTGGTTTAGCAATTCCAAGGTCATATTAATGTATGGGATGGAGGTAATCTCACCTTCTAAGGTGAGCTCCAAACCATTTTTAAGTTTTGGCGCGATGAGCATCAACGCTGAAATATATTGGCTACTGACATTCGCTTTTAATGAAACTCGATTTTCTGTGATGGTTTTTCCCATTATCTTTAATGGTGGACAACCAGCGGTTTCTAAATATGAAATATCAGCACCCAAGTGACTCAAAGCATCCACCAAAACCTTTATTGGTCTTTCTTTCATTCGAGCTGAACCTGATAGAATAACTTCTCGTCCTTCTTGTGTTGCAAAAAAAGCCGTGAGAAATCTCATGGCGGTGCCAGCATGATGAATATCGATGAAATTTTCCTTTGAGTTTAGTGCATTCAGCATAACTCTTGAATCGTCAGAATTAGAGAGGTTTTCAATTTCAATTTCTGGATATAAGGCTTGTAGCAATAGCAATCGATTGGACTCACTTTTTGAGCCTGTTACTGTTATTGATGATTGACGATTTAAAATCGTGGATTTGTGAAGTGATAGTACCATCAACCTATTTCAACTTTTTATTATTATGGTGACGGTCATGGTCGCGTTTGGTTTTTTTGTCCATTTTTTTGTCAAAAGCCTTTTGCAGATCTATTCCTGTTTGGTTTGCCAAGCACAATACGACAAACACAACATCCGCCAATTCCTCGCCCAAATCTTTGTCTTTATCACTTTCTTTTTCACTTTGTTCCCCATAACGTCTTGCAATGATTCTTGCCACCTCGCCCACTTCTTCAGTGAGCTGTGCCATGTTTGTCAGTTCGTTAAAGTAGCGAACACCATGCTCATTAATCCAATCATCAACTATCTTTTGGGCATTTTGGATATCCATTTTTAAACTTTTTTAAGGACTACTTTTTCAGTTTGCTTTTCTATCATAAATTGGTAGAATTTTTTAAACTGTTCGTAATCTGAAGCCAAAATGAGTGATTTGTTCAAATCGAGTGAAATAGTAACTTGCAACATTCCTCCATTTTGCCTACTAATATACGTAAAAGCGCCCTCGGTTCCATTAAATTCAAATTTAGTACTTTCTGGAATGGATTCGACAGTGTATCCTTCAGGCAACACAATATTCACCATATATTTATCCGCAATTGGATACACAAAATCGATTGGATAATTTCTCTTATCTTCCTTGAAAGGGTTTTCCTTTGGCGCAAGGAACATCAATGGTGTAAAATACAATTTGCCACCAATCTCTTCCATGGCATTTTGCAATAAAAACTCATAGGATTGCATGATAGGCTGTGTAACATTATTCATGTTCTCAATCTCTAAATTAGAAACTTCCAACTCTCCTTTGTTTTTTTCAAGACTTTCTACCATTTGCTCATTGCTAAAGTTTTCAAACCTATCTCTTTTACCATAAGCTTGGTAGTCAGTATATTGACTTCTCACCTTTCCGCTTGCTGACAAATCTTCGTTCAATTTTATATTCAAGGAAATCACCTCTTTAGATGGTGTTTTTGGAGTCAGTTCCACCCAATCTGAACTTTCATCATTTCTAATAACACGTCCCAACCAATTGATTGACATGACTGGCAGAATGTTTGGAGCAGAATGTTTTTGAGTTGCATCTAATAAAATAGCATTATTATCTGCTACTACCGCGCAAATAACATAATTGAATCCTGAACGTGTAGGAAGCAAAGGAATTCCATTGTTTTTTGTACTGATTAAGACTGGATTGGCATTTATCCCAGCTGTTCTCAACATGGATATAAGCATCAGGTTAATATCACCTACATTCCCAACTCCATCTTTATATGCTTTTCTTACACCATTTTCTGAAGTATACCCATAAAACCCATTCCATTTCATCTTTGATTTTACATACTCATGTATAAGATATGTTTTTTTGAGTGCGTCAGTCTCATCGTTTATAAGTGCATTTAAATCATCTTCATAATAACCTGTTTTCTTTAACTGATCCCCAAAATTCTCATCATTGTATATGGTTTTAGTCACATTTTCCCAAGTAGTAGAATATGACTCAACCGGCTCATTTGGATATTTTGTGGCAGTCAATTCCATTATTAATTTTGCTCTATAATTATCTAAATTATCAACAAAAGGCTCTTCTTTTAATGCAGGTATGTTAGTTGCATTTATAGTAAGAATATTCTCTGTATAATCTAGAGTGGACTGACTAAACCCAGTACGGGTAACGTATCCGTCTGACCTTTCTTTGTTATTAAATTTTATGGAGTTACTTTTTCTGCTTTCGCTTATGGTTGGATTGTAGGCCGCTTTTGGATTTAGCAATTTGTTATACATATAATATTCTGGCGTTGCAATCTTTAATTCATATTGCAAAATCGGAATTGTATATTGAATATCTATATCATCAATTTGAGAATAAGGTGACATTATTTCATAAGAATATTCCACTATGCAGCCTTCTTTTGCATTGGGCATGGTAAAACTTTCATATTTCCAATACTTATTTGCCACTTCTTCGAACATTCCATCATTTCTAAGTTTTTCCTTTTCAACCTTACCATTTTCCAATGTGTAGGTATAACCTTTTAAATTTTGTAAACGTTCGCTATTGGATGATGTCCTGTTGTACAACCTTATTTTCTTTGTGGCCCAATTAAATCCTTCTTTAGTATGAATAATGATGCGCTCATGCACTTCATTAATTTGAACAAAACCCGAGCCCTCTATAAATTTGAATTTGATATCATGGTTCTTATAAATTACTGTGGCATTATCTGAAGGATTAATAGGCTTTTCATACGTTTTAAAATCTTCTTCTGACACTTTTCCAAAACGATTATCTTGAGCAAAAGAATCAATAGAAAAAAACAACAAAAATGTTATCGCAAAATACTTCATGGTTTAGTTTTTAGATATTAATACTATTTTGGCTTTATCGTATTTTACAACGTCTAACCAAAACTTCCTGAAAGATTCATAATCTTCCTTTTTATAAGACCCTTTATTGATGACAAATTTTCTTTGATAAAGAAGTTTATTATCTGCAATTTGAGAAATGGTAGCCACATATTCTCCAAATTCGTTTTTTATGCTCACATCTTCCATTAATGCTTCAACCTCCAAAGAATTTGGTATCGCTATTTCATATTCGTCTATATCGGTAAATCCTCTTTCCATTTCAAACGGAATTTTTCGCTCTTGATAACGTTTGGGAGCTGATTCTACTCGATTCAACATGTTGGGTTGTAATAAAAGCCTGTTCCCTGTTTTGGAAGCATAACGTTCTGCATTAATTTGAATATTCTCTGTAAAGACAATACTTTCTCTATCTACAACATAATCCATTTCGCCAACGTTCAACCCATTAATGTAACTCCAATATTCCTTGTAATGTAATTTTTGGTCTTTTTGACTTTGTTTTTGAACACCTTCATGCCGTCCAAACTGCGTACCATATGATTTTGTAGTTATGTTTGCAGAGACATCTCCTGTTTCCGATAAACTTATGGATGCTTTGGTGTCCAATAGATTATCTTCGGTTTTATAGATTGTAGTGTGCACAATTTTTCCACCTTCTGGAGTAATGACCAGGGCATCTCTATCATCTGTAAAATTGGCATTGTAACCAAATGGTGTTGTTTGGCTTGTACATTCCAACCATATATAATCCGTTTCATGTGGAATACACAACACTGCATGATTACCCTGTACAGAAGAAAATGAGCTATCGATATTTCTAATGTCCCTGTCACCGTAAATGATGGCATAATAGGACTCTACACCTGCCTCATCCAACAATGCTTTTGTGTAGTTGGACAGCCCTTTACAATCGCCATAACCTAACCTATCAACATCACTTGCCAACATGGGTTTCCAACCTCCAATACCAATTTGAACGCTGATATAACGCGTCTTATCTTGCATGTATTGATAGACTATTTTGGCTTTTTCTAGATTTGTGTCTGCATTTGCAGTGAGCGATTTTATGTCTTGCTTTACTTTTTCTGGAAGAATTTCTGTTCCCTTAATAAGTTTATCGTTCATCCATTGCCCAAAATCTTTCCAATCGTTGTTTACGCCTTTGACCCCTTCCATATCAAATTCGGTTAAGGAGGCTTTTAAGACAGGGGCGAAATTGTAAAAATCAGGACTGTATTCTTCAGGATTAATGGCGCTTAAATTCTTGGCAGAATACTCAAAATCGCTGATTTTTTCAATTCCATAATCTTCAAAATTTGAAGTTTTGAGTTTGATTGGTACTCCTGAAATATTATTGATTTTGTAATTGGAATTTTGAGTACTTGTAAAATAGCCTTCAATTGGATACCAGCCTTGTAAAAAAGCTGTGGAGCGATATTCAACTTCCGTTTCAAACAAGACGGTGTAAGGATAGGTCGTGGGCGTGTAGTTCATGTACTTTACTCTATCGTCTGAATAAAGTGTGCCTCCACTCACTGCGCTGACATCTTCAAAATCGTTTTTTCTGAATTTTTTTATCTCTTTACCAAAAGCATCATAGATTTTGACCTCCAGTTTTTTAATATTGGTATTGTCATTATAGAACATGACTGCTCCATGCTTGGAATCGCCTGAAGAATTTAAAATGGTCACAATCCGCTTGTTGTTATAGACCATTTTGTTATATGCCTTGACTTCAATATTGACGTCATCCCAACGCACCACTGCATTTGAATTTTTGGTCAATTCTGAAGGTATCAATAGAGAAACCAAGAGAGGATCTTCCTGTGAAAAAGTAGGTAATGAAGCTGACGACAAAACCAAAAGTAGGAATAGTCTTATTATCATTTGTTAAAGTTAGGAATCGCTAAAATAGAACTATTTATAAAAGAACAAAAAAAACGAAGGTAAAATATCGGTTATTCTTTATTTTTTGTGTCGATTATAATGGTAACTGGACCATCATTAAGAAGTTCTACTTTCATGTCGGCACCAAATCTTCCTGTTTGGATTTTTTTTCCTAGATCGGTCTCCAGTTGATGGATAAACGATTCGTACAGAGGAATTGCAATATTTGGTTTTGCTGCATTTATATAACTCGGTCGATTACCTTTTTTGGTGTTGGCATGTAGTGTGAACTGGCTGACCACTATAACGTCACCGCCAATCTCCTTTAAAGAAAGATTCATCACATCTTGATTATCTTCAAAAATCCGAAGGTTCACGATTTTGTTGGAAAGCCATTGAATATCCTCTAACGTGTCTTCCTCTACAATTCCCAGTAAGACAAGCAAACCTTCACCTATTGAAGCTACTTTTACGCCCTCAATGGTAACGCCTGCTAATGATACTCTTTGAATAACTGCTTTCATTAAGTTTCTAAAATTCCTTAAGTTTTTTTACTGGTTATTGTATTCTCAATGCATCCATTCCTCTGTTCTATAATGCTCATCATCACCTTCCAACATTTGAACATAACTCCTATAACGCGAAAAGGCTATTTCGTCACGTTCTAAAGCGTATTTGACGGCGCATTTTGGTTCTTCCACATGTAAGCAATTATTGAATTTACAATCTTGTTTTAGGGCAAAAAATTCAGGAAAATAATCTCCAATTTCCTCTTTATCCATATCCACTATTCCAAAACCTTTAATACCTGGAGTATCTATAATCTTCGCGTCAAAGCTCAAATCAAACATTTCGGCAAAAGTAGTCGTATGCTGTCCTTGACTGTGCTGCATTGAGATTTCTTTGGTTTTTAAATCCAAACCCGGTTCGATGGCATTGACCAAAGTTGATTTTCCCACACCAGAATGGCCTGCAAACATACTTACCTTCCCAATCATTATGGTTTTGATTTTATCGATATTTACTCCTGTCGTTGCTGAAGTTTCAATACATTCATAGCCAATCTTCTGATATAAATGCGCCAAAAATTTCAGTTCTAACAACGTTTCTTCGTCATAAGCATCAATTTTATTGAATACTAAAATAGTTTTGATAGAATAGGCTTCGGTAGTAACCAAAAATCTATCGATAAATGAAGTTAGCGTAGGTGGGTTGTTAATGGTAATCAATAAAAAGACTTGATCGATATTAGACGCTATGATATGGGTCTGTTTTGAAAGATTGACCGATTTTCTGATGATATAGTTTTTGCGGTCATGAATTTGATGAATGACTCCAGAGACTTGGTCATTATCCGTCTCAATTTCAAAATCAACGATATCACCTACGGCAATTGGGTTGGTGCTTTTGATACCTTTAAGCCTAAACTTACCCTTGATACGACATTCATATATTTCACCAATATCAGTTTTTACGGTGTACCAACTTCCAGTCGATTTATAAACGGTTCCTGTCATTCAATCAATTTAATGTAACAAAATAACAACTTTTAAGTCTAAAAAATGTTTATCTTAACTTTAAAATTCAAAAACTCGTATTATGAAAAAATTAGGAATCATTTTGGCAATAGCTTTTATGTCATTTATGGACTCCAACGCTCAAGTGGAGTATAAAGTAATAACAAGTGTAGAATCAATCGTTCCAAGTGGATTGGGACGGTCACGAATTGTTTCGGCTTCAGAAGAACGAAATTATAAAGATTTTACGTCTAGTAGAACTGAAGAAGATGATGAGCGTAATAAATCTGATAGAGGTGATATTCGTGTGAAAAATTTCGAAGAAACCAAACTTCTGAACTTTTATAACATTGGTGGCATCCGTTTTCAGAACATAGCAGCAAATGATGCAGTAGTCACCTCAAAAATAAATACGATGGTTGAAGAAGGTTGGGAATTGGCCTTTGTAACCAGTGCCGTGGAAAGTGATAGTGGAAAGGATGATGGGCAAGGCATTTTTATTACGCGCTATATTTTTAAACGAAATAAACCGACGAATTAAAAAAGTAAAAGCCTCAAAATTACTTGAGGCTTTTTTTGTTTTATTCTTTAATAACTTTCTCCTGATGATTGATTGATTCTTGGTGAATGGCCTTAAACATTTTGAGGATAAATTCTTCACTTAAGCCTTTTTCCTCTCCTTCCAATACCATTTTTCCTAAAATCTCGTTCCACCGTTTGCTTTGGAGTACTGCAACATTTTTTTGCTTTTTAAGGGCTCCTATATCGTCTGCTACTTTCATACGCTTGCCCAATAATTCAATCACCTGATTGTCAATCACATCAATTTTTGCTCTTAAATTATTTAAGCTAGAATTGTACTCTGCTTCTGGGTCTGATTCTTTCCTGATTTTTAAATCCTTCATAATCTGCACCAAAGCGGAAGGAGTGACTTGCTGTGCAGCATCGCTCCACGCGTTATCAGGGTCGAAATGGGTTTCTATCATCAATCCGTCAAAGTTCAAATCGAGGGCGGTTTGTGAAACATCCAAAATCATATCTCGCTTACCTGTAATATGTGATGGGTCGTTAATCAATGGCAAATCTGGGAACTTGGTTTGCAATTCAATTGCCAACTGCCATTCCGGATTGTTTCTATATTTTGATTTTTCGTAGGTTGAAAAACCTCTGTGGATGGCTCCCAATTTTTTGATGTCAGCAGATGCCAAACGCTCAATTGCGCCCAGCCACAATGGCAAATCTGGATTTACCGGATTTTTGACCAACACGATTTTGTCCGTGCCTTTCAATGCATCTGCAATTTCCTGAACAATAAATGGGCTTACGGTAGAACGCGCTCCAATCCAAAGTAAATCAATATCATGTTCTAGAGCTAATTCTACGTGAGCCCTGTTAGCAACTTCAGTGGCCGTTTTCATCCCTGTTTCGGACTTGACTTTTTGAAGCCATTTCAATCCCAACGCGCCTACACCTTCGAACATTCCTGGGCGTGTGCGTGGTTTCCAAATACCAGCTCTATAATAATTGACATCAGTATCTTTTAGTTGATGTGCAATCTTCAATACTTGCTCTTCTGTCTCGGCGCTACATGGCCCTGCAATTACCAATGGATGGTCCAGTTTTAAATCATCCAACCAGGTTCTTAATTCTTTTTTATTTTCCATAATTTCTAAAAATTCCAATTGTTATAATTTCCAATTCCAGCTTCATTTATAAATAGTCATTGGAATTTAGCACTTGATTTTTGTCTTATTTGTGATTTATTTACTCGTACTTCTAACTTCGTACTTCCAAATTTCTTCTTTATTCTATTCCGTTTAAAATATCCTTGATGTGATTTGTGTTTTGCATTTCACTGAAAATAGCCTCATAATCATCGCGTTGCATCATCTCTTTGAAATGTGTCAAATTATGGATGTATTCTTCCAAGGTTTCGAGCACATTGTCTTTGTTCTGTTTAAAAATCGGTGTCCACATTGCTGGGGAGCTTTTTGCCAAACGCACCGTACTTGCAAATCCGCTACCAGCCATATCAAAAATGTCCCGCTCGTTCTTCTCTTTTTCGATGACTGTTTTGCCCAACATAAACGAGCTGATATGCGACAAATGCGATACATACGCAATGTGTTTGTCATGGGCATCAGGATGCATATAGCGAATACGCATTCCTATATCTGAAAAGAGTTTTAAGGCTTTTTCCTGCAATTTGAAAGCCGTCTTTTCAACCTCACAAATGATGATGGTTTTATTCTTGTATAACTTGTGAATGGCGGCTTTGGGTCCAGAAAATTCGGTTCCCGCGATGGGATGGGTTGCCAAAAAATTGCGCCTTCTAGGATGGTTTTCAACAATTTTGCAAATTGGAAGTTTTGTTGAACCTACATCCATGACTAGAGTGGTATCAGAAATGGCTTCCAAAATTTTAGGCACTTCCAAAATCCCAACATCCACGGGAATTGAAAGGATGACCAAGTCCGCATTTTTTAAATCTTCATAGGTAGCTTTGGCGTCTATCAATTTTAAATCCAAGGCGTCATCCAAATGTAAATCGTCATGGTCTATGCCAAAAAATTTTGCATTTGGATGATTTTGTCTAATATCCAGCGCAAAGCTGCCGCCAATCAATCCAACTCCTATGATATATATGTTTTTCATATTTACTTTACTCTTGCTATCGCTTCTTCAAAATCTTCCGTGGTGGCACATAACGACAATCTAATGTAGCCTTCTCCTTTGGACCCAAAAATGGTTCCTGGAGCAACAAAAATGGATTTTTTCTTCAGCAACTCATCAATATATGCTTCAGAATGGTTGTTTTTAGACAATTTTGCCCAGACAAACATTCCTGCTGTGTCTTTATTGTAGGTACATTTCAATGCGTCCGCCAATTCCCAAGCGAGCTTACGGCGTTCTTCATAAACGCTATTCATACTACTGTACCAAAGTTTAGAGCTCTTCAAGGCTTCAATGGCGCCTTTTTGGATACCGTAGAACATACCGGAATCCATATTGCTTTTCACCTTAAGAATGGCATCTATATGTTCCACTTTTCCTGATACCATTCCCACTCGCCAACCCGCCATATTGAAGGTTTTGCTTAAGGAATTTAACTCCAAACAATAATCTTTTGCGCCTGGATATTTTAATATGCTTCTTGGAAAATCATTCAATACAAAACTGTACGGATTGTCATTGACCACCAAAATATTGTTCCGTTTTGCGAAAGCAATGATATCGCCGAAGGCTTTATTGGAAGCCATTGCTCCTGTGGGCATGTGCGGATAGTTAATCCACATCAGCTTTACCTTGTCAAGATTCAACTTTTCCAAAGCCAATAAATTGGGCTCATATCCATTGCGCTCAATCAAATCATAAAATCGTGGCTTTACATTCAATAATTTTGCAACGGAGGCATAGGTTGGATATCCCGGATTGGGAATCAACACCTCATCACCTTCATTCAAAAATGCCATGGAAATATGCATGATGCCTTCTTTACTTCCCATTAGTGGGAGAATTTCCCTCAACGGACTCAATGCAACTCCATAATGTTCTTTATAAAATGTCGCCATGGCCTCTCTTAATTCGGGCAAACCGATATAACTCTGATATTTGTGCGCCGATGCATCACTCAAACTTTCTTTTAGCACCTCAATGACACGAGGTGAAGGCGGCAAATCGGGACTGCCAATTCCTAAATTGATGATAGGTTTGCCATGCGCCTTGAGCAAGTTTACTTCTTTCAGCTTCTTTGAAAAGTAGTATTCTTCAACATTATCTAATCGGTTGGATGGTTGAATCATGATTTTGCGTTTTTATATTCGCCTAATATTTTAAATTCCTGCGCCATTATCTGAATGATAGTTTTAGCTTTCTGATAATCTTTATAGTTTTCAAAAGTGACATCCACAAAAAAGGCATACTTCCAAGGGGTTTCTATTTTTGGCAAGGATTGTATTTTTGTCAAATTCAATTTGCAGTCGCTCAACACGTTTAAAACACTTGCCAAACTTCCTCTTTTGTGTTCCAGTTCAAATTTTAGGGACGCTTTGTTGATATCGTTTTCAGAAATTTCCGAATTTGTGGTTTTTACAATGACAAAACGTGTCTCGTTATGTTGTATCGTTTGAATGCTTTCTGAAATAATTTCCAAGTTAAACAATTCAGCAGCCAATGTACTCGCGATGGCACCGACATTTTTCAACTTATGTTCTTGGATACGCTGTGCCACTTCGGCGGTATCTTTATCTTCAATCAGTTTGATGTGTGGCTGCTTTTTAAAAAACTCCTTGCATTGCAACAATGCCATGGGATGAGAATACACCTCCTGAATATCTTTGATGGTTTGATTTGGCAACGCCATCAAATGGTGTTGAATGTCTAAATAATGCTCTCCTATGATATGCAGATTGTTATTGTCAATCAAGGCATAATTCGGGATAATGGAGCCAACAATCGAATTTTCAATCGCCATAATGGCGGCGTCTGTTTTGCTTTTTAGCAAATTATCCACCACTTTGTCAAAAGTCATGCACTCAACCACCTGAACAGCAGTATCAAACCATTGTTGTGACACGATATGATGAAAAGAGCCTTTAATTCCTTGTATGGAAACTGATGTTATCAACGTTTGAATTGGGTTTAAAATTAAAAAGTCCCGATTTTCATCGAGACTTATATAAAAATTTATTGTTTATAAATTATACATACAACGTCTCGTTTCTTTTGCTAAAAAAGAAATAGAACCAATTTTGATATGTATGATTTGTTGTTTTCATAATTTGAATAGCTAAAGTAATTAATAAATCCAAAAAACAAAATCTTTTTTCAATGTTTTGAAACTATTACGATTTCGCAATTCGTTGTGATAGCTAATATTGTTTATTTTTGAATAAATATTCTGACACATGTCAATCGAAGTTGAAAATTTATCGAAAGTTTATGGCGAGCAAAAAGCCTTGGACAAGGTTTCATTTAAAATAAATAAAGGAGAAATTGTTGGTTTTTTGGGGCCCAACGGTGCAGGAAAATCAACGATGATGAAGATTTTGACCACTTACATCAAAGCATCCGAAGGTCTTGCCAAAGTGAATGATTTTGATGTGCAAAACGAATCGCCAGAGGTACAGAAATTGGTTGGCTATCTACCGGAACACAATCCGCTGTACTTGGAAATGTATGTCAAAGAATATTTAAATTTCAATGCTGGCGTCTATAAAGTGCATAAAAATCGTATTGAAGAAGTTATCGAGTTGACAGGACTGACGCCCGAAGCTCATAAAAAAATTGGACAACTTTCTAAAGGCTATCGCCAACGTGTCGGATTGGCAAACGCTTTATTGCACAATCCGGATGTTTTGATTCTGGACGAACCGACCACTGGTCTGGACCCAAATCAATTGGTAGAAATTCGACATCTGATAAAAAATGTTGGTCAGGAAAAAACGGTGTTCCTATCCACCCATATCATGCAGGAAGTGGAGGCCATGTGCGACCGCGTCATCATTATCAATAAAGGTAAAATTGTGGCGGACAAAAAACTAAAAGACCTAAAAGCCGACCAAGCTCAAATTATTGAAGTAGAATTTGATTATCGGGTGGAAGATGTACTTTTAAACAAACTTAAACACGTTACTACTGTCAAAAACGTGCATGATTTTGTATATGAATTGACGTTTTCAACCAAAGAGGACATGCGCTCCATGGTGTTTGACTTTGCCCATGACAACGGTTTGAAGATTCTTCAATTGAATCAGAAAAACATGAATTTGGAAAGTTTATTTAGGGAATTAACCTCGAACTAGAAATTGAAGTTGAAGTTGAAGTTGAAAATAGATAAATCTAGTTCTGAATAATCAACTGTCCTGTGTAAAATTGCTGGACATCCACCATTGGCGGCTCGTTCACCAAAATCACATCGCCTGTACTTCTAATTTCACCAATGATGGATTGCTGTGGATTCAAAATCATATCGTTACTGCCACGATGGAAAATTTCGATGTTTTGTGCCACTAAATTAGCGCCTTCAAATCGCCCATCACCGGAATAAAAACCAATGACCAAATCATTTACAGTACCACTTATAAAAACATTGGAGAGATTGTTCGTTACCACATTCAGGTTATTGCAATTTACCTGCACATTAAAATCCCCATCGGTATGATAGGCATCTTCCTCATTAAAATCTTCAGAAATTAAGGTCAGTTCTGGGTAATTTAGAACGCCGTTACTTCGCATGGTCAAACCTGAACTGTTTCTTATCTCTGTAAGATTTGGTGCACTGACGTAAATTTTTGTGAGACCATAATCACGTACCAAATTACAACCGTTTTCATTCCTTAAAACCAAACGTCCGTCTTCAACAGTTACTTTGATATCATTCATCAGATATTCTCCCGTTTCCACTACAACACTTTCTGTTGGAGCTTCTGTCAGAATCAATTCGATACGCTCAAAAACGGTTATTTTATCAAAATTTGATACTTGAAACTCTTGTTGAATAATGTCACCCGCATTCTGAAAACAATTAGGCACCTTATCACCATTGCAGGCAAACAATAGACCAACCGATAGTATGTAAATTAGTTTTTTCATAATCTTACGCCAACACTAAATTCAACGGCTTCCGCTTTTGCGCCATGCGCTTTTACAGTGACACCTCCAAAAAATTTATCGCCAAAATACCGTTGTAAACCAATTCTATTGTAAACACGGCCTTCGAAATCGTATGGATAATAGACATAGTAGCCCAACTGCGTTATAAAAGACGTTTTGTTGATGAACAATTCGTGTCCGACAAAAATTCCAACACGTTTCCAATCTTCATCTCCACTAATACCATATTCTGGAAAAGCGACTGAATAATAATAGATTAATTCCTCTAAAAATTTAGCCAAGAATACATCTGTTCCCAATTGAATTGCAGATTTCCTATTCAATCGTTTATCCGCATAACCAGAAAACACATAAAACGGGAACTGCCCCATTCCATTGACATCACTTTCGTTGACACCTGAACGGAATGCAAAATTAAATTTGATTGGCTCGGTGAATTTTTTCTCCTCTGCTGAAGCGATGTAATCTGGTTTATTTTCGTGGTCAAATAAATAATTAGCCCCAATATTAAAGGCAAATGTATTGGTCGAATTATTTGGTGCCTTTACATTCGCATTGGAATAATGAATGATGGACACACCAGCTTGCACGCCAAAACCTTCAAACAAATTTTCTTTTTTGTAATTAAGCTGAAGGTAGGTCGAGCTCAACAAATCCGAACCGTAGGCATTATTTAAGTAATTCTCATATTTATCGTAAGGTTTTGTCGCATACGCAATGCCTTGACCAATACGGAACATCAAATTACGATTCAAAAAGTAAAAATTGAAATGCGCATACACACTGTGATTTTCTCCCAAATACTGATTTTTCATATCCTGATAGATATATGAAAACCCCCAATCGGGATAGTTGTAGCGACTTTCCCAATCCCTAAACCCGTAGGTTTTTTTGTTGAAACTCAAAATCAAACCTGTCGGATGGTCCGTAATCAAATGTGAAATGTCAGGATTATGCTCTATAATAGTACCGTGGAACAGACTCGCATCGATTTCAAAGGATTTTTTATCATCTTGCGAAAACGCAAGTACGGAAATCAGCAGAAAAAAAGTAAAAACTAACTTTTGCATTCACAGGGCTTATGTCACAAAAATAAAGGAATAATTAATATTCTTACGACACCAATCAAGTTATTCCTACTTTAATTTTTCGAGAGCCGCTTCAAGCAGTTCGAATATCGAAGAAATGTCTTCTTTTTTTGCAGTGCCCACCGATAATCTAAACCAGTTGGATTCTGTTGACGCACCAAAGGCATAAAAAGGAACGATGGCCAATTTCGCCTCTTGCAACAAATAACTTGTGACTTGCTGAATTGTGGTGAGCTTCTGGCCAGAATCTGTAGTTTTTCCCAACAAATCGAACTGCACCGTTAGGTACAATGCCGCTTCAGGTTGAATTGCCTTTACAGGAAATCCCTGGTTTTTCAATCTTTCAAATCCTTCATAAAAGGTCCCTAAACGATACTCCAAATCTTCCTTTATCTGATTGATAAATTTTGAAACTGCTTCAGTTTGATTCAAATAGCCTGCCGTTGCAACTTGTTCTGCCTTCGGAGCCCAAGCCCCAATATGGCTTAACATCGCCTTCATCTTATCAATGACCGCCGAAGGTCCAAAAGCCCAACCAACACGAACACCAGTGGCCGCAAATGCTTTGGAAATCCCATCCACAAAAATGGTGTAATCCCGCATTTCAGGCACCAAGCTTACAGGATTGTAATGTTCGACATCTCCATAGGTCAATTGCCAATAGATTTGGTCATAAATAACGTATAAGGGTTTCAAATTTTCTAATGCACGTCTTTTGTTCTCATTTACAACCAATTGCGAAATTTGAATCAAGGTATCCTTGTCAAAAGTGGTTCCTGTGGGATTCAATGGTGAACACAACGCAATCAAATTCACATCCTTGATATGCGGTTTGAGGTCGTCAACCGTTGGCATGAATTTATTTTCTGGTTTTGTTTCCACAGCCACCGATTTATTCCTTGCCAAATAGGTGTAAGCATCATTGTTCCATGATGGCACGGGATATAATATCGTATCATCAATATCCAAAATAGTTTGGTAGATGGCATAAATTAAAGGGCGTGCACCGCCAGAAATCAAAATTTCATTCGGAGAATACTGTAAGCCCAAATGAGATGAAAGGTAATTGGAAACCGATTTTCGCAAAGGCTCCACACCATTTGCAGCAGGATAATTGGTTTGATTATCATTGTAAGCCTCCACAATACCCTGTTTCAGCTCGGCTGGTATTGGGAAAATATTGGAATCAAAATCACCAATGGTTTGGTTGTAAATCACTTCGCCTTGTGCTTTCAAAGCGTTTACTTCTCCAGCGATTTTGATGATTTCCGAACCTTTTAGGCCTTCAGCCAATTGAGATGTTTTCATAGTATGCAGCCTCTAATTTTGCTGCAAAAGTACGGTTTTATCACTTATTTTATGGCGATGAAAAGTTGTTTTTTGTTAAAAAACTTTAGACGCAATCGTGCGGATATTTTCACTTTTTCCCATGGAATAATAATGCAACACAGGAATTCCAGCTTTTTGCAATTCCTTGGATTGATTGATACACCATTCGATGCCCACTTCCCTAACTTGGTCGTTATTCTGACATTTGATGACCTCAAGTATCAAGGCTTCGGGTAAATCGACATGAAAACGATGTGGAATTAGGTTCAACTGCTTTTTGGTAGCAATAGGTTTCAATCCCGGAATAATGGGAACGGTTATCCCTTCGCTTCGGCATTTTTCTACAAATTCAAAATATTTTTGGTTGTCAAAAAACATTTGGGTCACCACGTATTCCGCACCATTCTTAATTTTCTTTTTGAGAAAATGGATATCGCTGTCGAGACTAGGCGCTTCCATGTGTTTTTCTGGATATGCGGCAACACCAATGCAGAAATTGGTTTTTGATGTATTTTGAAGTTCCTCATCAAGATAAATTCCATCATTCATGGCTTGAATCTGTTTCACCAAACCATTGGCGTACTCATGCCCTTCCTTTTCTGGTCTGAAATAGGTTTCATTTTTTACCGCATCACCACGCAATGCCATCACGTTTTGGATTCCCAAGAAATCCAAATCAATCAAAAAGTTTTCAGTGTCCTCCTTTGTAAAACCACCACATAAAATATGCGGAATGGCATCGACTTTATAGCGATTTTGAATGGCTGCGCAAATCCCGACCGTTCCAGGGCGTTTCTTCACGACTTGTTTTTTCAAAAGTCCATTTTCCTGCTCCTTAAAGACATATTCTTCGCGATGATAAGTGACGTCAATGAATGGCGGTTTGAATTCCATCAAGGGGTCAATATTATCAAATATGGATTTGATGTGCTGACCTTTCAAGGGTGGTAAAATTTCAAATGAAAATAAGGTGTTTCCATTCGCTTTTGTAATATGTTCGGTTACTTTCATGCTTTATGATATGCTTTCCAAAAGTTTGTTAAGCCATAAAGTATGCAGCCAATAAAGAAACAGTTGTGAGTAAAATCAATTGAATGACGAATCGAAGTTCAATACTTATTTTTTTCATTTTTCTGTGTTCTAATTTTGCTGCAAGATTACGACTTTTTCAAGGTTTATGTTTTAATTAATTCTCATGTATCTGTTAAGTTTCTGCCAAATTTGGATTCAACCATTTTTCGGCCTCTTCATAGCTGATATTTCTTCTTTTGGCATAATCCTTTAATTGGTCTTCATCGATTTTTCCAAGTCCAAAATATTTGGCTTCAGGATTGGCAAAATAATATCCGCTGACGCTTGCTGCTGGCCACATCGCCAAGCTTTCAGTCAACTCAACTCCAATATTTTCTTTCACATTTAACAATTTCCATATGGTTGGTTTTTCCAAATGGTCTGGACAGGCTGGATATCCTGGCGCTGGACGAATGCCTTTATAATTTTCTTTGATTAAATCTTCATTAGTAAGATTCTCATCTTGTGAATAACCCCAATGATTGATACGAACTTCCTTGTGCAGATATTCTGCAAAGGCTTCTGCTAAACGGTCTGCCAAGGCTTTTATCATGATGGAATTGTAATCATCATGCTTTTTCTCAAATTCTTTTGCCAATTCATCCGTACCGAAACCAGCAGTGACACAAAATGCACCAATATAATCTTGTTTCCCACTATCTTTTGGCGCTATGAAATCTGCCAAGGCGATATTGGGAACGCCTTCACGTTTTTTGGATTGTTGGCGGAGGGTTAGAAATTTGTGTTGGTTGTTGGTTTGGGTTACTTCAATGTCATCATCGTTAATCGTGTTAGCGGGAAAGAGTCCGAAAATGCCTTTGGCTTTCAATAAGTTTTCATCAAAAATACGTTTCAATAAGACTTTGGCATCAGCGAATAATTCTTTGGCTTGTTCTCCAACCACTTCATCCGAAAGGATTTTTGGATAGCTTCCATGTAAATCCCAACTTCTGAAAAAAGGGCTCCAATCGATATAATCTTCCAATTTTTTCAAAACTAAATCTTCAACAACTTGAATTCCCAATGCTTTTGGTTTGGTGATTTCTGACGTATTCCAATCAATATTGAACTTATTTTGTCTGGCTTCTTCTATTGAGATGTATTCCTTTTCTTTTGTTCTCCTTAAAAATTGGTCTCGGAATTTATCATACTCTTCACGAATCTGTTCTTTATAAATCCTATTGTCTTTTTGCAGTAAATTTCCAACCACAGTCACAGCCCTTGAGGCATCGTTTATATGAACTACGGTATGATTATAGTTTGGAGCAATTTTCACAACGGTGTGCGCTCTGGACGTTGTGGCACCACCAATAATCAATGGAATATTGAGATTTTTCTTTTCCATTTCTTTGGACACATAGACCATTTCATCCAACGAAGGCGTTATCAAACCGCTTAAACCAATGATGTCAACATTCTCTCGAATGGCTGTTTCAATGATTTTTTCTGGAGGCACCATGACCCCTAAATCGACAATTTCGTAGTTGTTGCAGCCCAAAACGACGCTGACGATATTTTTCCCGATATCATGGACATCGCCTTTGACGGTTGCCATCAAAATCTTTCCTGCAAATTCAACTTTTCCATCTTTTTCAGCTTCGATAAAAGGCTGCAAATAGGCAACCGCTTTTTTCATCACTCGAGCGGACTTCACCACTTGTGGCAAGAACATTTTTCCGCTTCCGAACAAATCGCCCACCACATTCATTCCAATCATCAAATGACCTTCGATGACTTCAATTGGACGGTCAAATTCCCGTCTAGCTTGCTCAACATCCTCAATGATAAAAGCATCAATTCCTTTAACCAAAGCGTGTGTGATTCTATCTTGAAGTGGTTCATTTCGCCATTCCTGAACAGCGACATTTTCATCTTTTTTGTTGTCCTTTACGGTTTCCGCGTAATCCAATAAACGCTCTGTAGCATCATCTCTTCTGTCAAACAACACATCTTCCACCAACTCCATCAATTCCTTGTTGACCTCATCATAGACTTCCAACATCGCAGGATTGACGATGCCCAAATTCATTCCATGTTGAATGGCGTGGTATAAAAATGAGGCATGCATGGCTTCACGAACGGTGTCATTTCCCCGAAAAGAAAACGACACATTACTGACACCTCCAGAAACATTGGCGTAAGGTAGGTTTTCACGAATCCATTTGGTGGCATTGAAGAAATCGAGCGCATTTTTGCGATGCTCGTCCATTCCTGTTGCGACAGGGAAAATATTGGGGTCAAAAATGATGTCCTGTGGTGGAAAGTTGACCTTATCCACTAAAATATCATAGGAACGTTTGCAAATTTCAATTCTTCGTTCGTAAGTATCCGCTTGTCCGTCTTCATCAAAAGCCATCACAATGACTGCCGCGCCATAACGTTTGACCAATTTGGCGTGTTGGATGAATGCTTCCTCGCCTTCCTTCAAACTGATGGAATTCACGACCGATTTTCCTTGCACGACTTTTAATCCAGCTTCGATGATTTCCCATTTGGAGCTATCAATCATGATGGGAATACGGGAAATATCGGGTTCTGATGCAATTAAATTTAGGAATGTGGTCATGGCATAAACACCATCGAGCATCCCTTCATCCATATTAACATCAAGGATTTGAGCTCCACCATCGACTTGGTGTCTGGCTACCTCAAGAGCTTCCGAATATTTTTCTTCCTTGATTAATCTTAAGAACTTTCGCGACCCAGTCACATTGGTTCGCTCTCCTACATTGATAAAATTACTTTCCGGTGTCACCACGAGTGGTTCCAGTCCGGAAAGGGTTAAATACTTCTTACAGTCACCTTCAGCCATTATGCAAATACTTTTATTTCTCTTGGTTTATAATTTTTTGCCACATCCGCAATTGCCCTTATATGCTCTGGTGTCGTGCCACAACAACCTCCAATAATATTAATGAGACCATCTTTTAGATACTCCTCCACCAACAATTGCATCTGTTTTGCAGATTGGTCATATTCACCAAAAGCATTTGGCAAACCTGCATTTGGATAAGCCGATGTATAAAATTCGGTTTCGTTTGACAAGCGTTGCAAATACGGTTTCAACTGTTCTGCTCCAAGAGCGCAATTGAAACCAACACTTAATAATGGTACATGTGAAATGGATGCCAAGAACGCTTCAACAGTCTGCCCTGAAAGTGTTCGTCCTGAAGCGTCCGTAATGGTTCCTGAAACCATCACAGGAATATCGATGTTGCGCTCTTCCTTCACTTCTTCGATGGCGAATAAGCAAGCTTTTGCATTTAAGGTGTCAAAAATAGTTTCAACTAAAAGCACATCAACACCTCCATCAATCAAGGCTTCTACTTGTTGTTTGTAAGCGATTCGCAATTCGTCAAAAGTTATGGCGCGATATTCCGGACGGTTGACATCGGGCGACAAACTTGCGGTTTTATTGGTTGGGCCAATGCTTCCTGCCACAAAACGCGGTTGGTTTGGATTCGCTTTTGTGAATTCGTCGGCTACTTTTTTAGCGATTTTAGCGGATTCAAAATTGAGCTCATACACCAAATCTTCCATGTTGTAATCAGCCATTCCGATGGTGGTGCCCGAAAATGTATTGGTTTCGACGATATCTGCTCCTGCTTCGAAATATTTGGCATGAACTTCTGCAATGGCATGTGGCTGCGTCAAAGACAATAAATCATTGTTCCCTTTTAATGATGAGGGATAATCCTTGAATCGCTCACCACGATAATCTTCTTCGGTGAAATTATAGCGTTGCAACATAGTACCCATGGCACCATCGAGGACCAAAATGCGTTTTTGTAAAGTATGTTTAATGTCTGACATCTTTTTAAAAGTATAAAGAATGTCATCAGGAAAGTAAGAAAAATTTACTTTGGTTATCTGTCTAATTAAATCTAATTAGTAGAATTTAGCACCTTCTTTTTACAAAGGGTTGCCAAGGCTTCAACGGGTCTAATCCCTCTACCTTTCGTGATAACAATCATTATTAATAAGAACTGTGGGCGAAATTAAGTGATAAAAAACTTAAAACCAACTTTTATTCAAATAAATTCCATGGACAAATCATACCGACCTTATGGATGGCAACATTGCATTAAAGATATACTAAATTTTATATAATCGCCTGTACCACGGCCTTCGGAGCTTCCTTTCGTGAGCCATCAAACCCATCGATTCCGCTCACCGTAGTATATTTGAGCACATATTTTTTGCCAGGATTGATAATTTGATAGGCAGATTGACACATTAAAGTGGCTTCATGAAATCCGCAGAGAATCAATTTTAATTTCCCCGGATAGATGTTGACATCGCCTATGGCAAAAATCCCCGGAATGTTGGTCTGATAGTCAAATGTATCGACTTTGATGGCATTTTTTTCTATTTCGAGACCCCAATCTGCAATCGGTCCCAACTTTGGAGACAAGCCAAACAATGGAATAAAATGGTCTGCTTCATGAAAAAATTTCTCACCGTCCTGTTCTATAGTCACACCTCGAATTTTTTCGTTTCCATACAGGGCAACAACTTCTGCGGGTGTCACCAAATTAATTTTTCCAAGAAGTTTTAATTCCTGCACTTTTTCAACGGAATCCAAAGCACCCCTGAACTCATTGCGTCTGTGAACTAATGTGACTTCGGAAGCAATATCTGCAAGAATTATGCTCCAATCCAAGGCAGAATCGCCACCACCCGAAATGACCACTTTTTTATTCCTGTAAATTTCTGGGTCTTTGATAAAATATTCCACGCCTCTATCTTCATAATGGGCGATGTTATCAATCAGCGGTTTTCTCGGTTCAAAACTTCCCAAACCACCTGCAATGGCAATAATTGGTGCTTGATGTTTGGTACCTTTGTTGGTTGTGACAATAAAACTTCCATCTGTTTGTTTTTCTATGGTTTCTGCGCGTTCCCCCAAAGTGAAACCAGGCTCGAACTGTTTGCCTTGCTCCAAGAGGTTTTTGGTCAAATCGCCAGCTAAAATATCGGGGACGCCCGGAATATCATAAATCGGCTTTTTCGGATACAGCTCTGAACATTGTCCTCCAGGTTGCGGAAGCGCATCAATTAAATGACATTTCAATTTTAATAATCCCGCTTCAAAAACGGTGAACAGACCTGTGGGACCTGCACCAATAATCAATATATCTGTTGTAATCATGTTATTTGTCAATTAAGGTTTCGGTGATTTTGTTCATTCTGTTTACTTTCTCTTCAAAATTACCTTTGATTGTTTTTCTAAAACTGTTTAAATTTTCTACCATCGTATTGATATCAGGTGGAATGACTTCTTCAAAAAATTGGCGTAATCGTTTGGCAGTGGTCGGAGATTTTCCATTGGTGGAAATAGCGATTTTCACATTGCCCTTGGTGACGATACCTCCGTGATAAAAATCACATAATTCTGGAGTGTCTGCCACATTTACCAATAAATGCCTTTTTTTGGCGTCTCGATAAATTTGCTTGTTGACCTCCAAACTATCTGTGGTAGCAATGACTAATTCTTTATCAACTAGAAAAGATTCCTCATAAGAGGTTTCAATCAATGGAATATGAAACTGTAATGCGAGCTCCCGAACTTGATCCCTAAAAAAAGGTGCGACCATCACCACATTTGCATTGGGGCTTGACTTTAATAAAAATGTCAATTTTTCCAATGCTACATTGCCACCGCCAACTATTAATGTTTGGATTTGATGCATACGTAAGAAAACCGGGTATAAATTATTTCGAACAGAAGCCTCCTCCACCGAACGAGAAACTTGATTCACCGTTTCTTTGTCACTGGGATGCATGTCTGCAATGACTTCTTTTTTTATGGAATCCAATTGAACTCTTTGATTGACGACTTCTCCAATGACGATGATAGCTGGATTTGACAAATTTTGCTGTTCTACCACATCACAAATTGTAGCGACGGTTCCGATGCCGAATTTTTCGTCTTTTGTAGTGCCATTTTGAATAATAGCTACGGGTACATTTTGCTTTCCTTCCGAAGAAAAGATGTTCATGATTTCCTTGAGTTTTGACATTCCCATTAAAATGACAACCGTGGAAGACGATTGTGAGGCCAATATAATGTCTTTAGATAATTGATGTGATTTGGTAGTTCCCGTAATCACCCAAAAACTCTCGGAAGCCCCTCGTTTTGTCAAAGGTATGCCTTGATACGCTGGCACCGCCAATGATGACGAAATGCCTGAAACCATATAAGTTTCAACACCAAATTGGCGAGCAAAATCGATTTCTTCAGCACCACGACCAAAAATAAATGGATCACCGCCTTTTAATCGCACCACATGGCCGTGAGATTTGGCTCTCGCGACAATCAACTCATTGATTTGGCCTTGTTGATAAGCGTAACAGCCTTTACGTTTGCCTACAAAAATAAGTTCAGCATGTGATGACGCATAGTCCAATAAGGCAATATCAATCAAAGCATCATACATAATGACATCCGCAGATTGAATGGCTTTAATGGCCTTGATGGTGATGAGCTCTGGATCCCCTGGACCGGCTCCTACAATGGTCAGTTTTGGAATTTTTATGGATGTTTTCTCGTTCATGTTTTCAATTTTTAGCAGATTGTTCCTGAAATCGAAAGGCTCTTACAGTTTTTAAAAACTGTTCAGCACTATTTATATATACTTTGGAAAATTCTTCTGAAGGTGCATTAGTATTGATGCGATAGATCAATTCAGAAAATGTGGTTCCCAAGTTTATTTTTTCGCTTGCTACAAATTCAGCATCAAACTGACTAATAATGTTGGCTTGGGTATTTGTAGAAATATTTTCGGACAATAGCAATGCCTTTGCAGAACTCACCATGGAACTATAAGCAAAATAAATGGCGTTTGAATATACTTTGTTCGTCAAGGCTTCTTTTGCATTATCAATCTTTTCTTCACTTTCCAAAAATAACGTTGCTATTAAATCAATGACCACACCAGCACATTCACCGATTCCGATGGCTTTTACGTATTCTTCATTAGTACCCCAATCGATAAAATCCTCTTGGGTCAAATTGGTCACATCGGATAAATCAGTTAATAGGTTGTAAAAATATTTTTCACCCTGTTCCAAATAATACTCCAAAAACAATTTGCCTTCGGCGTTTGCCTCAAAATCATTGAGAATACGACGCAAGGCTTCCGGGCCTCGTCTGCTTGGGACCTTTACCACCTTATCAGCAAAAATTCCGTTACCATTACCACGATTTCCTCCCCCTAACAATACTTGAAGTGCTGGCGCCACCAACTTGTCTGGCGTGCGAACGGACATGCCCTGAAAACCAATATTCGCCATATTATGTTGCCCACAGGCATTCATACAACCACTGATTTTTATGACCAGATCCTTATCATTTAAATAATGAGGATATTCATTTTTGATGACCCGTTCGAGTTCTTCAGCGATGCCCGTACTGCTGGCAATTCCCAAATTACAGGTATCCGTTCCTGGACAGGCAGTGATATCGACGGCTTTGTTATAACCTGCTTCGGCAAATCCTAATTTATCCAATTCCTGATAGAAAAAAGGCAGCAATTCTTCCTTTACAAACGGAACGAGTATGTTTTGACGCAGAGTCAAACGCAATTCGCCTGCTGCATAGTTTTCCACCAAATCCGCCAATAAGCGGGCTTTATCTGTATAGAAATCACCCAACAAAACTTTAATGCCGATTGCAACATAACTCTCCTGCTTTTGTGGTATGACATTGGTGGATTTCCATTGTTCGAAAGCTTCTTTATTTTTAAGCGTCACGGTTGGAATTTCAACATTTTTTGGAATTGAAATTGGATACTTTTCAATAGCGATGGGGAATGAATCGTAGCCAATGGCTTTCTGTTCAGAATCGACCAAAGCTTGAAACGCTTCCAATCCTATATCGCTAATTAGAAACTTCATTCGCGCCTTCGCTCTGCTTTTGCGTTCGCCGTGACGGTCAAAAATACGCAACACGCCTTCCATGACTGGAACGATTTTATCGGTTGGTAAAAACTCATACAACACATCTGCATGGCGTGGCTGTGAACCCAATCCGCCGCCCAACATCACTTTAAAACCTCTTTCTCCATTTTTAATTTTGGCAATAAAACCCAAATCGTGCATATAAGACAAGCCCGTGTCTTCATCTGAAGCAGAAAACGATACTTTGAATTTTCGACCCATTTCCTGACAAATCGGATTTCGCAAAAAGAACTTAAACACAGCATCGGCATACGGCGACACATCAAACGGTTCATTTATATCAATACCCGCGGTTTCACTTGCCGTCACGTTTCTGACGGTGTTCCCGCAAGCTTCACGAAGGGTGACATCATCACGTTCCAATTCGGCCCATAACTGCGGAGTTCTGTCCAAATCGACATAATGGATTTGAATGTCCTGACGTGTGGTGATGTGCAATCGGCCACGGGAATATTCATCGGAAACATTCGCAATGCGATGCAATTGTTGGCTTGTCACTTTTCCATAGGGCAATTTGATACGCACCATTTGCACACCTTGTTGCCGCTGGCCATACACACCACGTGCCAAACGCAGACTTCTGAATTTTTCTTCATCAATCTTGTCGTTTTTGAAAAGCTCGATTTTATTGGCTAAATCAATAATATCCTTTTCAACAATTGGGTTTTCTAATTCGGTTCTAAAACTTTGCATACTATTTGATTTCTATTGCAAGTGAATCCCACACTCTCTGTTTTTTAAGGCTTTGATGGGATCAAAATAATCTGAATTTTTAGGTAAATGATGCTTTTTTAAATACGCTTCCAAATCGGCATCCGTCCAATAATAAAACGGACTGACTTTCAAAATACCATCTTTGCTCAAGCTTAAAATGTTCTTTTTGTTCCGTAATTCTGTCTGTCGCACCCGAATGTTTGTAAACCACATATCAGGTTGATGCTCTTTTAAAGCTCTTGTAAAAGGTTCTAGTTTTACCACCTCCGAAAAGGCAGCATGGTTTTCATCCTCAACACTAGGCAAACCGATAGTAATGTCAATTTCTTCCTTGGTTTTTAGAGGTTGGTATTTATAGACATTTAAATTATGAGTCTTTATTAAATTTTCGGCATGTGCGTAAGTGCTTGGCTGATTAAACAAGGTGTCGCACCAAATGAATTTTATAGCCTTGTCATGCCTAACCATTGTACTCAACAATATGGCAGAATAAATTCCAAAGCTTGTAGTCACGATGCGATTCTCTGTAAGAGTCAATGCCCACTCTATGATTTCATCGGGCGATTTTTCTTTGAGCTGTTCATTCCAATACTCAATATCTATATCAATTTTTTGTGTCATTTCAATATATTTCTTTTTATCCTATCGATTTAATAGACTATTATGCAAACCTATTTATTTATTTTACTTTATCCTAACTTAATAACCTAAAAATACGCAGCTTTTTTTGCGGAATTGCTAATAAGCCAAATCTGCCAATGATGTGTTTCCGAAAATCTCCAAGGTGCTGTCCCGGACCATAATCATCAAACTATGTACGGAGCACACTTTTTCGTCTGGGCAATCCTTGCACTTTTCATAATAATTCAAACTCACACAGGGCACCATCGCTATTGGACCTTCCAAAGCTCGCATCACTGTGGTCATTTTAATATCCTTCGGGTCTTTTAGCAGATAGTATCCGCCGCCTTTCCCTTTTTTTGAGCCCAACATTCCATTTTTACGCAGTGTCAGAAGAATACTTTCCAAAAACTTAAGCGAAATATTTTCACTTTTGGAAATTGTAGCAATCTGAACTGGTGTTCCATGTTCTTGCCGCGCCAAAAAGGTCAGTGCCTTGATTCCGTATTTGGTTTTATTTGAAAGCATCCCACAAAGATACTTTTTTTACAATCACGCCAAAGCCTGTTTTAAATCGTTAATAATATCACTTACATGCTCCAATCCGACGGAGACACGTACCAATCCGTCTGAAATTCCAGTTTCCAATCGTTCATCTTCAGACAATTTACTGTGTGTGGTGGATGCTGGATGTGTGACAATAGTGCGCGTGTCACCCAAATTTGCTGATAAGGAACAAATTCTTAAGGCATCCAAAAACTTACGCCCCGCTTCGACGCCTCCTTTGACTTCAAATGCCACAATACTTCCGCCGAGTTTCATCTGCTTTTTGGCAACCTCATACTGTGGATGTGACTTTAAAAAGGGATATTTTACAAACTTCACTTTTTGATGCGCTTCCAAAAATTCAGCCACTTTTAAGGCGTTTTCGCAATGCCTATCGACTCGCACCACCAAGGTTTCCAGACTTTTTGACAACACCCATGCATTGAAAGGCGACATGGCTGGACCTGTATTTCTTGAAAATAAATAGATTTCTTTTATCAAATCGGCTTTCCCCACGGTCACTCCTCCTAATACCCTACCTTGACCATCCATCAATTTCGTTGCTGAATGAATGACCAAATCGGCACCAAATTTTATCGGATTTTGGAGGTAGGGCGTTGCAAAACAATTGTCCACGATGAACAACAAGTTGTGCTTTTTGGCAATAGTTCCCAACAACTCAATATCCAAGATATCAACGGCAGGATTCGTTGGTGATTCGATATATAAAATTTTGGTGTTTGGCTGAATTAACCTTTCTATTGTATCGACTTCATTCACTTTGAAATAGCTCGTTTCAATGTTCCACTTTGGGAAATATTTGGTGAATAACGTATGCGTGGAGCCAAACACAGAATTGCAAGAAACAATGTGGTCCCCGGCGCTCAACAAAGCCGCAAAAGTGGAATATATCGCAGACATTCCAGTGGCAAATGCGTAGCCATCTTCGGCACCTTCCATGGTCACGATTTTATTGACAAATTCCGTGGTATTTGGGTTGGAAAAGCGGCTGTATAAATTTCGGTCTTTTTCTTCGGCAAAGGAAGCACGCATATCTTCGGCATCCTCAAACACAAAACTCGATGTGAGATACATTGGCGTGGAATGCTCCAAATATTGAGAACGCTCCATTTGTTGGCGTATCGCATCGGTTTCAAATTGGTTATTCATAATCTATTTTTTAACTCTAATTAATATGTTTTGACAATCTCAATATATCGCCAAAAACGCCCCTGGCCGTGACTTCAGCACCTGCACCAGCGCCTTGGATGACGATTGGTTGCTCTCCGTAGGATTCCGTGAAAATTTCAAAAATGGCATCTGAACCCTTTACATGTCCCAACGTACTATCGGTGGGAATGGAGACCAATTTGACTTCCAAATTCCCTTTCTCTTTTGACAAATCGCCACACAAATCACCCACATATCGCAGGACATGGCCTTCTTTTTGTTGGTTTTTGATGGTTTGAAATTTAGCGTCCAAGACGTTCAATTGCTTCAAAAATTGTTCCGTGGAAATATCCCTGTACGCTTCAGGAATGAGATTTTCAATGGAAATATCCGAAAATTCATTCTGCAAATCGAGTTCCCTTGCCAAAATCAACAATTTTCGGGCGACATCATTTCCTGAAAAATCCTCACGAGGGTCTGGCTCGGTAAATCCTTTGTCAATAGTTTCCTTAAGAATGCTACTGAACGGTTTGTTTTCCACCGAAAAATTATTGAATAAATAACTTAAAGTTCCAGAAAATACACCACGGATTCGCGTAATATTTTCACCTGATTCATGCAATAATTTAATGGTATCAATCAATGGTAACCCCGCTCCAACCGTGGTTTCGTAAAGATAATTTTTGTTATGCGTTTGTAATATTTGACGAAGTTCAGAATAAAAGTCGTGTGATATCGTATTTGCGATTTTATTGGAAGATACCAAATCGAAACCCGCTTCAACCAAAGGTTTATAATTCTGATAAAATTCCGAACTTGATGTATTATCGACCGCAATTAAATTTTCTAAATGATGAGTTTTGGCAAAAGCGATAATGTCCTCGATGTTGCTATGATTCGAAGTATTTTGTAATGTCGATTTCCATTGTTCATCAACGCCATTTCTGTTCAAAAGCATTTTTTTTGAATTTGAAATCGCAAAAATGTTTAAACAGATGCCTTTTCGTTTTTCAATCTCATCCTTCGATTTTAGAATTTGATTGATGAGCGCGCCACCCACCAATCCGTGGCCAAAAATCGCAATGTTTACTTTTTTGGAAATACCAAAGACTTCACCATGAATTACATTCAGCGCCTTGTGCAATTGATTTTTTCGAACTACCAAACTCACATTTCTGCCTGTCACCGTATTATTGAACAACAACGGCGTTATCTGATTTTTAATTAAAGCATTGAACGGCTTGTGAAACGAACCCAACTCAATACCAATGATTGAAATGACGGACACATTGTCTATAATTTCAATTTTATTCACGTCTTGCGAATAAAAATCGTTTTCGAATTCGCGTTCCAGCGCAATGATGGCCTGCGTCGCTTTGTCAGCGTCAATAACCAGTCCGATACCCCGTTCTGAAGACCCTTGCGACACGATGCTGACGCTGATATTGTGATGGCTCAACGCCTTGAAAATTCGCGCATCCACACCTACCTTTCCCAACAAGCCACGCCCTTCCAGGTTCAATAGTGCAACATTGTCTAAAACCGATAGCGAGGTCACTTCCTTGGAGTTGGCCTTTGCTGTAATCAAGGTACCTTCATCTTCTGGATTGAATGTGTTTAAAATGCGCAATTTGATATTTTTTTCCAGTAGCGGGATGATGGTTTTGGCGTGTAAAACGGTCGTTCCAAAATTTGCCAATTCATTTGCCTCTGCAAAAGAGAGTTCCCTAATTTTTTGGGCATCGACCACCAACTCTGGATTGGCGGTATAGATGCCGTTGACATGCGTATAATTTTGCAATTCTTCTGCATCCAAATAATTTGCCAAAAGTGAAGCCGAGTAATTACTGCCATTTCTGCCCAACAACGTCGTTTCATTTTTGGAATTGGAACCAATAAATCCAGTGACAATATTGACGGTAGTTCCATTAAAGGTTTTGAAATGCGCCAAGACATTCTCTTTGGAAATTTTCTGAATCGGTTGCGAATTTTGATAATCACCTTCTGTTTTGATAAGAGCTGTGGTATTTATCGCATTGGCATTTATGTGTTCAGCTTTCAGCAAAACAGTAATGAGTTTTGCTGAAATAATTTCGCCATACGCCAAGACTTCCGCTTTAATTTTATCGCTGTAATCGCCTAAAAGCGTGATGCCATGAAATATGTTTTCCAAGGCCGAAAATTCTTCCGTAAAGTCAATTGATTGCAAAGGTTCCGACTGGTAGGTTTTGAACGTCTCAAAGTCGTTTCTATAATCCAGACGTTGCGACGCTTTGGTTAAAACTCCTTCCAATTCATCGGTAGCATTCCCACGCGCCGATACGACGACGGCTATTTTTTCACCTTCTTCTACTTTTTTCTTGATGATGGCAATGGTACGTTGCAGACCTTCTCCATTCGCCAAGGATTTCCCCCCAAACTTTAATATTTTCATTTTTTTATGTGCTGTATGTGGTCTAAAAATGGGTTCAATTATTTTTTCCAATTGCTCAAATTCCATTAAAAAAGCATCATGCCCGTGGTCTGAATTGATTTCGTTATAGGTCACGTTCGGATGAATCAAGGCTAACAATTTTTGGGTTTCGCGATTTTCTTCCGCAGTAAAAAACAAATCAGAATCCACACTAATAATGGTGATGTTTGATTGAATGGTATTTAAAATATCCGCGCTGCCACCGTTATTTTTTGTGACATCAATCGTTTTCAACAATTGGTTCATCAATTTATACGCCGATAATTGGAATCGCTCCTGCAATTTGTTACCGTGATGCAACAGCCAACTTTCGACATTAAAAATTTCCGAATTGTCATTTTTACTCCGTTGGAAACGTTCCTTAAAAGATTTCGGCGTTCGATAACATAACATAGCATGCATTCTGGCATCGTGCACCGGATTGCTGGAATTCACTAAAAACTGCTCTTGGATTTGGCAATTGGCAATGAGCCAATCGGTGGATTTCCAATCGGTTGCCACAGGAATCAAATGTTCAGCCAAGTTGGGTACCAAAAAAGCCATTTCCCAGGCAATACCGCCACCCAACGAACCGCCTATCAAGGCAAAAATCCGATTGATTTTTAGTTGTTTTAAACCTTCCAGAAATAATTTGGCAATATCCCTTGCAATAAAATCTTTATAATTTTCAATAACAAAGCCATCATAACCATTGCCAGGAATGTTGAACGATAAAACGGTGTACACCTTGGTATCAATTATTTTATCGGGCCCAATCAAATCCAGCCACCATCCTCCTTCTCCCGCGACATTGCTATTTCCCGTCAAGGCATGATTGACCAACACAATTGGTGCCTCATGAAGTGGCCGACCAAATGTTTGATAGGATAATGAAATGGCATATGATTTGCCACTTTCCGTGGTATAATTGTCAATAGCGATGTATTGAAGTGGTTTCATTTAGAAATGGTTAAAATATGGAGATGTTTAAAAGTAAGTTCGTAACCGCAACAGAACTTAAAAACTGCCACGGTCACGAACACTAAATCTTTACACCAAATGTACTTTATGAATAGTTTTGAAAGCCTCTTTTAAATCGGTCTTTAAATCCTCTATATCTTCAATGCCAACGGATAGACGAATCAAATCCTTGGTGACGCCTGTACTTTCTTGGGCTTCATCGTCCAACTGCTGATGTGTGGTACTAGCAGGATGGATAATCAAGGATTTTGTGTCTCCTATGTTTGCCAATAATGAAAACAGTTTTGTGGCATCAGCAATGGCTTTAGCAGATTCATAACCACCTTTGGCTCCAAAGGTAACGATGCCACTTTGACCATTCGGAAGATATTTATCTGCCAACTCTTTATACTCGCTGGATTCAAGCCCTGGATAATTGACCCAAACCACTTCGTCTTGTTGTTGTAGCCATTTTGCCAATTCCAAAGCATTCTCACTGTGTTTTTTAATGCGCAACGGCAAGGTTTCCAACCCTTGAATGATTTGCCATGCATTGAATGGACTTAACGCGGCTCCATAATCTCGCAAACCTTCAATTCTCACTTTAGCAATAAATGCGGCAGCTTCCAAAGCTTCACTATATACCAAACCATGATATCCCGCCGAAGGTTCTGTAAATTCAGGGAATTTTCCGTTGGTCCAATCAAACGTTCCCGCATCGATGATGACACCGCCCAATGCTGTTCCATTTCCATTGATATATTTGGTCAATGAATGGATAACAATGTTTGCGCCATATTCTATTGGGTTTAATAAATATGGTGTTGCCACCGTATTGTCGACAATAAGAGGCACTCTAACAGCTTTTGCTTCTTTTGAAATAGCTTCGATATCCAAAACATCCAATTTAGGATTTCCTAATGATTCAATAAAAAATGCACGTGTGTTTTCTTGTGCCGCATTTTTAAAATTTTCAGGGTTTGATGGATCCACAAAGGTAGTGGTGACACCATGCCTTGGCAAGGTGACGCTTAACAGATTATAAGTGCCCCCATACAAACTATTGGATGCCACAACATGGTCTCCAGCCTTCAACAGTGTAAATAGGGTTGTAGAAATGGCAGAGGCTCCAGAAGCAGTTACTACGGCAGCAATGCCACCTTCGAGCGATGCCAAGCGCTCTTCCAAAACAGCGTTGGTAGGGTTGTTGAGTCTTGTATAAATGTAACCAGGTTCCGCCAAAGAAAATAAATTGGCTGCATGGTCTGCATTGTTAAATACATACGCTGTGGATTGATACAATGGAACGGCTCTGGTTCCACCATTTTTTTGGACATCATGTCCTGCGTGCAACGCGTTGGTCGCGAATTTTTGTGTACTCATTTTTCTAATTTTTTTGAGTTAATAAATGGATTAAAACAAAAAGCCAAATGCGTCTTCACAGACGTACTTAATAGAAAAATGTTAAAAAGAAAATAATAATTACAGATGAGTAATTACGTTTGGTTATCTATCCAAGTTTCGATTAATGAATCAAAACTCAAGTAGAATTTAGCACCTTCACCACGCTCGAGCGTAGAGGGTTGCTAAGGCTTCATTGGGTCTAATCCCTCCACCTTTCTTGATAACATTTCAGTAAGTTATTGAACTTTGTGAGTACAAATATTGCGACACAAAAATTAGAATTCCAAACTTTATGGACACTTTTTTTAAAACTTTATGATTTTCGGAAAAAACCTAGTGCAATTTTGCGAGATACTTATCATTTATGATTTTTGCAACCGGTTTGCTTTCAATTTTGCTTTCCAACCATGAAATAATATCCAAGTACAAAAACGCTCGACGCTCATATGGATGCTCTTCAAAAACTTTCAATTTTCTGTGAAGTTCCTTAAATGCATTTTTTAAATCATGTGGATAAATATCCTGCAGCCCTCGAATAAATTTTATCATTTCCTTTTGCACTTCGTGTAGGTCATTCATCTTAATCAGGAATTTGTAAGTACTTCTTAAAAGGGTCTCTAAATGATAGTCCAGACCAGCTTCATAATGGGCTACTAAATTCAATACACGCGCAAAACACAACAAATCTTCTCGCATTTCAAGCGTTTTGTTGGAAATGATTTTATCTAAATAAAAAATGCATTGCTTATTGTTTCCAGCTCCAAATTGCAAACTCGCAAACTTGTAATAAAAAATCATTTTATGGTGGGCATCAATGCGGCTGCTGTAATTTTTGAGATTATTTTCAATTTTTGGAATGAGCGACAAACCTTCTTCAAAGCTTCCATCAATAAAATGTTGATTGATTTTGTGAAAATTGAGATATAGAAATACCAAGGTTTCCACGTTTTCATCTTTTGGAAAGCTTGAATGTGATACCGTAGCTTCAAATTGATGCAAAGCCTTGAGGAATTTGGGCTTGTTCTGAAGAAAGAACATCGATTCCAACAAGTAATTATTTCCCTTTAAATAAAAAACTGGGTTCAAGCTTATCATATTTGGATTCTGACGAAATAAATCCACCCATTTTGTGGCGTATTTATAACAATTCAAAAAATCCTGAAGCAGAAAACTATACCATAGATGGGTTTTATAAAGCCACAATTTTTCACGGAATCCTAAAGTTTTAAAATCATATTTCGGTAATCTATCCTGAAAATAGGTCGTTACTTGTTGGCTTTCAGTCTCGTTTTTGACATAGCCTGTCTTAAGGATGATACTATACAATTGTAGAGACAAATTGGATAGTTTACTCGAAATGACGTTCAACTGGCTTAATTCTTTTGCTTGAACGGACAGTTCATCAGCTCGTGTTGAAATACTTCTGGTAATATATTGGGATTCAATAACTTTTTCAAGCTCCACAATTTCGTAAGCCAAATTTTTCTCTTCGTTTTGAATTGCCATTTCTTTAGACTTATCCAAAATCTTAAGGCTTTGCTTGTATAGCCCTTTGTGATATAAAATCGATGCAAAATCAAGCTGTTCCCGTATTTGCGAACGAATATTTTGGTGCGATGGATTGAGTCGTAAACTAATAAGAATTTGTTTATACAAATGCGCTTTTACATTGGCTAATTGCTGTTTTTTGACAACGCCGCTCTTCACAATTTCTTTTTCGTTATAGGTTTTTGCCTTGTCCAAAACATTGAAAAGATTTAAAAATTTTGAATCAGAATTTACATCCAATCGGCCAACATACAACTTGAATTGTCGCTTTTCTGACTTATTCAGTGATTTTATCAAGGAAAATAGATTGTCTTTTTGGTCTTTAGTTATCACGCAATAATTGATTTAAAATACTAAATTTCAATATTTTACATAGTTAATTTTATGTTGAACATCGTAAAACCCACATCAAATATCAACATTAATTTAATTCCAAAATATACATTAGCGGTACAAAACGAAAATTTATTTTGATAAATGTCGAAAACACACATTCAAATATTTGATACAACCTTGAGAGATGGCGAGCAAGTGCCAGGTTGCAAACTGAACACAAACCAAAAATTAATCATCGCAAAACAGCTGGATTTATTAGGTGTTGACGTGATTGAAGCGGGATTTCCGGTGTCCAGTCCTGGCGATTTTGAGTCCGTAAAAGAGATTGCAAGACTAGTTAAAAATGCCACTGTTTGCGGATTGACCAGGGCCGTTGAAAATGACATCAAAGTGGCGGCTGAAGCCTTGGCATCCGCCAGAAAACCAAGAATACACACTGGAATCGGCACGTCTGACTCGCACATTAAGTATAAATTCAATTCTACCAGAGAAGACGTTTTAAAAAGAGCCTTTAATGCCGTCAAATATGCAAAGTCTTTTGTAGAAGATGTGGAGTTTTATGCTGAAGATGCTGGAAGAACAGATAATGAATATCTTGCAAGAGTCTGCGAAGCTGCCATTAAAGCGGGTGCTACCGTGCTAAATATTCCTGATACTACGGGCTATTGCTTACCAAGCGAATACGGAGCAAAAATCAAGTATTTAATGGAAAATGTCAAAGGCATTGACAAAGCCATTTTGTCCTGTCATTGCCATAACGATTTAGGCTTGGCAACAGCAAACTCCATTGAAGGCATCATCAATGGCGCTCGACAAATTGAATGCACCATCAACGGGATTGGCGAACGCGCAGGAAATACTTCTTTGGAAGAAGTGGTGATGATTATGAAGCAACATCCTTATCTGGATTTAGATACAAATATTAATACGTCAATGCTTTACGGCATGAGCCAATTAGTCTCTGAAAGTATGGGCGTGTATGTACAGCCGAACAAAGCTATCGTGGGCTCCAACGCCTTTGCCCACAGTTCTGGAATCCATCAGGATGGAATGATTAAAAATAAATCCACTTACGAAATTATAGACCCAAAAGATGTAGGTGTCACCGAATCCGCAATTTTGTTGACGGCTCGTAGCGGACGCGCTGCATTGGCTTATCGTGCTAAAAATGTGGGGTACGAGTTGACAAAACTTCAATTGGATGAAGTGTATGTCAATTTCTTAAACTTTGCGGATACCAAGAAGGAAATCAATGACTCTGACATCCATCAAATCATTGAAACCAGCAATGTGTATCAGCAAATAATTTCAGCGTAATGGGAAAAACACTCTTTGATAAAGTTTGGGATGCCCATGTGGTCGATGCGATTGAAAACGGGCCACAGGTATTATATATTGACAAACATTTGATTCATGAAGTGACGAGTCCGCAGGCGTTTAATGAATTGAAAGAACGCAACATTCCTGTGTTTCGTCCTGACCAAATTGTTGCGACGGCAGATCATAATACCCCAACACAAAATCAACATTTACCAATACAAGATGCGCTTTCTAGAAATCAGTTGGAACAGCTCTCTCAAAATTGTAAGGAAAACAATATTACGCTCTATGAACTTGGTCATAAATACAATGGTATCGTTCACGTGATGGCACCAGAACTGGGTATCACCCGACCTGGAATGACCATTGTTTGTGGCGACAGTCACACCTCAACTCATGGCGCCTTCGGTGCCATCGCCTTCGGAATTGGCACAAGTCAAGTGGCACAAGTGTTTGCAAGTCAATGTTTGTTATTGACCAAACCTAAAAGTTTGAGAGTTTCAGTCAATGGCAAATTAAGAAATGGGGTGTTGGCAAAAGATGTGATTCTGTATATCATTTCAAAATTGGGCACGAATTCAGGCACTGGATATTTCTGCGAATATGCAGGCGATGTGTTTGAAAACATGTCCATGGAAGGCCGGATGACTGTTTGCAATATGAGTATTGAAATGGGCGCTCGAGGTGGCATGATTGCTCCTGACGATATCACTTTTGACTATATAAAAGGAAGAGAATTTGCTCCGAAAGATGATGAATTTGACAAAAAAGTAGAATATTGGAAAACACTTCCTTCTGATAAAGACGCAACCTTCGATAAGGAATATTTTTTCGATGCCGAAGATATCGAACCAATGGTTACCTATGGTACCAATCCAGGGATGGGCATCAAAATTTCACAACATATTCCTGAAACCAGCGATGCGTCCTTTGAAAAATCCTTGGATTATATGAATTTCAAAAAAGGAGAAAGCCTCATCAATAAGCCTATCAATTTTGTGTTTATCGGAAGTTGTACCAATTCGCGAATCGAAGATTTTAGAGTTGCTGCCAATTATATCAAAGGGAAACAAAAAGCAGCAAATGTGACCGCTTGGTTGGTTCCTGGAAGTAAGCAAGTAGAAACTCAAATTATTGAGGAAGGACTCAAAGATATTTTTGACGACGCTGGTTTTGAATTGCGTCAACCAGGATGTTCCGCGTGTTTGGCCATGAATGATGATAAAATTCCCCAAGGTGAATACTGCGTCTCAACCTCCAACAGAAATTTTGAAGGGCGACAAGGACAAGGTGCACGCACCATTTTGGCAAGTCCGTTAATGGCGGCCGCAACGGCAGTGGAAGGAAAAATTATTGATATTACGAAGCAGTTAAACTGAAGGTGAAGTTGAAAGTGAAGTTGAATTTCAAATTCGAGTTCAAGTTCAAGTTCAAGTTATAAAGATTTATTAATAAAAAAGATTCTCACTTTCGTGGGAAGTAAACATGGAAAAATTCACAACCTTAACATCAACAGCGATTCCGTTGAATATTGAAAATGTCGATACCGACCAAATCATTCCGGCTCGATTTTTAAAGGCGACGGACCGCGAAGGTTTTGGGAAAAATGTGTTTAGGGATTGGCGATTTGACAAAACCGGAAACATCAATGACGATTTCATTTTAAACCAGACCGAATACAATGGCAGCATTTTGGTGGCTGGTGATAATTTTGGCTGTGGTTCCAGTCGTGAACATGCGGCTTGGGCCTTAACGGGTTACGGTTTTAAAGTGATTGTATCAAGTTTTTTTGCAGATATTTTTAAGGGAAATGCCTTGAACAATGGCTTACTTCCTGTTCAGGTTTCGGCAGATTTTTTAAAGGTGTTGTTATCAACGATAAAAGAAAATCCATCCACATTGTTAGTGGTCAATTTGGAAGCACAAACTATCTCTATCAAAGACAGCTCTTTTAAAGAATCTTTTGAGATTGATGCTTATAAAAAGACCTGTATGATTAATGGCTACGATGACATTGATTATTTATTGAGTAAAAAGGATATTATTGAAGCTTTTGAGAAGCAAAAAACATATTAGTATGAAATTAAACATTGCAGTTCTATCAGGTGACGGTATTGGTCCAGAAGTGACCGCCCAATCCATAAAAGTGTTGAAGGCGATTGCACTTCAATTCAATCATGCATTCATATTTAAGGAGGCCGTTGTTGGTGCAATTGCGATTGACAAAACGGGCCATCCGTTGCCGGACAAAACCTTGGATTTGTGCAAACATGCCGATGCGATTTTATTTGGAGCGATTGGCGACCCAAAATATGACAATGACCCATCGGCAAAAGTGCGTCCGGAACAAGGCTTATTAAAACTGCGAAAAGTATTGGGTTTGTACGCAAACATTCGACCTGTAAAAGCTTATGAAACGCTGTTGGACAAATCGCCTCTCAAGCGTGAGATTATTCAAGGCACTGATATTAGTATTTATCGGGAATTGACGGGTGGCATTTATTTTGGTGAAAAGCAGACCAGTGAAGATGGAAATACAGCTTCCGATTTGTGTGAATATTCTCGTTTTGAAATAGAACGCATTGCACATTTGGCATTTAAGGCTGCTTTGACACGACGTAAGAAATTGACACTTGTGGATAAAGCAAACGTACTTGAAAGCTCTCGTTTATGGCGTAGAGTTGTTACGGAAATATCGGCGGAGTATCCCGACGTGGCTTTGGATTTCCTATTCGTGGACAATGCGGCGATGCAGATGATTTTGAACCCGAGTCAGTTTGATGTGATTTTGACCGAAAACATGTTTGGCGATATCATCAGCGATGAAGCGAGCGTGATTGGTGGTTCGATTGGGTTGTTGGCTTCTGCTTCCATTGGTGATGAACATGCGATGTTTGAACCAATTCATGGGTCGTATCCGCAAGCAACCGGAAAAGGGATTGCGAACCCGATTGCGTCCATTTTATCGGCTGCCATGTTATTGGAGCATTTTGGATTGCATGAAGAAGCAAAATTGATTGAAGAAGGCATTGAAAAATCGTTGAAACTTCAAATAACCACACCAGATTTGAATTCAAGCGCCAATAAAATATCTACAAGTAAAGTAGGAAGTTTCATAGAAGATTTTATCAATAACCCAACGGATAGCAATAAGAATTTTATGAACATTCACTTGGGGCAATCCACTATTATTTAAAATAGACTAAAGATAAGAGACTAGAGACAAGAGATTAATTGGGGAACTTCTTTCTAATGTCCTCCAAGCCCAAATTATGAATACTCCCAATATGCGTGTGCTGTTTTGAAGTCTCTGGTTGATACGTTCCATCTTGAACCTGTGCTCCAATTTTTTGATAGGCCTCCCGAAACGTCATGCCTTCCAACACTAAATTATTGATGCTGTCTACGGTAAACAAATGTTGATATTTGGCATCTTTCAAATCAATATCCTTGATGATGGCTTGTTGAATGGCATAATTGAAAATATCCAAAATATTTTTGACATCTTCAATCGCGTTTATGATATTTTCTTTCAAAAGCTGAAAATCTCTGTGATACCCACTTGGTAAATTATTGGTGATAAGCACCATCTCCGTTTGCAAGGCTTGAATTTTATTGCATTTCCCTCGAAGCAATTCAAACACATCAGGGTTTTTTTTGTGCGGCATGATACTACTGCCCGTAGTCAATTCGTCAGGAAAGGTAATGAAACCAAAATTTTGACTATTGTAAAGGCAAATATCCATTGCAAAACGTGATAGTGTGTTGCATAAACTTCCTAATACAGCCGCAATAGTGCGTTCACTTTTTCCTCTGCTCATTTGGGCAGCAACCACATTATATTTTAAGGTTGAAAAACCCAATTCTTTGGTGGTGAATTCTCTATCAATCTGGAATGAACTGCCATAACCTGCCGCAGAACCTAACGGATTTTGGTCGACTGTTTTAATGGCTGCTTTCAACAGATAGACATCATCAATCAATATTTCCGCATAGGCAGAAAACCACAATCCAAACGACGATGGCATGGCCACTTGCAGATGGGTATAACCTGGCAAAAGGCTGTCTTTATGGGTTTCTGCCAAACCAAGCAGTGTGTTGAACAATGTTTCTGTTTTAGCAAAAATCAGGTTTAAATTCTCTTTGTAAAACAATTGCAACGCAACTAAAACTTGGTCATTTCGAGAACGTGCCGTATGGATTTTTTTTCCGACGTCACCATAGGTTTTGGTCAATTCAAATTCGATTTTTGAATGGACGTCTTCGAATTGTTCTTCAATTACAAAAGAATCGTTCTCGATTTGTTTTGCCAACTCATCCAAACCTTCTTCCAATTTTGACAATTCTTCCGATGTAAGAATATCAATTTTATGAAGCATTTTTGCGTGGGCTCGGGATGCTTGCACATCAAATTTTGCAATATGCATGTCAATTTCCCTATCGTTTCCAACAGTAAATTGTTCTATTTTTTTATCGATTGATAAGCCTTTATCCCAGAGTTTCATATAAATTCCTGCGAAAGCAGGAATCTCTTCCTACTTTATTTTGTTAAGTTACTAGTTTAATTATATAGGTCTCGACTTCGCTCGACCAGACAGACTTCTATTTACAATATTTTTCTTAATAATTTAATATAAATATCGATGCCTTCTTCGATTTCATTGATATAAATAAATTCATCGGCCGTATGTGAACGCGTACTGTCTCCAGGTCCCAATTTTAATGACGGGCAACTTAAAACTGCTTGGTCGGACAATGTTGGTGAACCATAGGTTTCGCGACCTAAAGCAATGCCGGCTTGTACCAAAGGATGCTCCACAGGAATCGATGACGAATTCAACCGTAAACTGCGTGCTTCGATACTTGTGCAGGGCGATTCTTTCATCAAAATATCCGCAATTTCTTTATTGGAATATTGGTCATTTACCCGCACATCAATCACCAAATCCACTTCCGAAGGAATGGCATTGTGTTGTGTTCCTGCTTTGATTTGTGTTACCGTCATTTTGACTTCTCCCAAAACTTCGGACACTTTTTCAAATTTATAATTCTTGAACCATTTCAACACATCAATCGTGTTATAAATAGCATTATCATCATTTGGATGCGCTGCATGACTGGCGGTGCCTTTTACTTTAGCATCAAAAACAACCAAGCCTTTTTCCGCAATCGCCAAATTCATCAATGTTGGTTCTCCTACAATCGCCACGTCCACTTTTGGAATGATGTTTAGCATACTATTCAATCCATTTGGACCACTGCTTTCTTCTTCAGCAGAAGCAACCAAAACCAGGTTATAGTTTAGGTTTTTCTCATCATAAAAATAGGTAAACGTCGCCATCAGGGAAACTAAACAACCACCTGCATCATTGGAGCCCAAACCGAATAATTTTCCATTGTCAACAATGGCCTTAAACGGGTCTTTGGTGTAGCCATTATTTGGTTTTACCGTGTCGTGATGCGAATTCAATAACAAGGTGGGTTTGACCTCATCAAAATGTTTATTGACCGCCCATACATTGTTTTGGTTTCTTTTATAATCTACTTCAAAACGCTTGAACCATTCTTCAATATGTGCGGCAGTCTTATCTTCTTCCGAGGAAAAAGATTCGGTCTCTATCAATTTTTTTAGCAATGCAATGGCATCTGTAGTCAGTCTTTCTTGCATTAGTCGGCTGTTATGGTTGTGAATTTTGACGAGGCATCGAAAAGCATTTCTGGTTTTCCAATACATACTTTTTTGACGTTTTTTTGAATGGCATGAAAACAGTTGTTAAGTTTTGGCAACATGCCATCGGAAATGATTCCGTCTTCAACTAGTTTTTCATAGGCAGTGGTGTTAATATGTTCAATGACTGAATTATCATCATTGATATCTTGCAAAACCCCATTCTTTTCGAAGCAATAATACAACTCTGTTTGATAGAAAGAAGCCAAACCTATTGCCAATTCGGAGGCAATTGTATCTGCATTGGTATTTAACAACTGACCTTTTTCATCGTGTGTAATGGCACAGAATACAGGTGTGATACCATTTTCTAACAAGAGATTCAAAACAGCCGGGTTAACGTGTTTCACATCACCTACAAATCCATAATCAATTGTTTTGACAGGTCTTTTATCCGACACAATAGAATTTCCGTCAGCACCTGTAAAACCAAGTGCGTTACATTGTTTTGACTGTAGTTTAGCCACTATCTGTTTGTTGATTTTACCAGCGTACACCATAGTGATAATGTCCAAAGTATCTTGGTCTGTAACACGTCTTCCGTCAACCATTTTGACCTCAACATTCATTTGTTTTGATAACTGTGTTGCTAATTTTCCGCCACCATGAACTAATAGTTTTGGTGATTTTATTTTGGAGAATTCAGATAAAAACGCATCCAAAGCTGCCTCATCATCGATGATGTTCCCTCCTATTTTTATGACTTTTAACGTTTCCATTTTATAAATGTTCCAAAATCTGTTTCAAAACCACTTGTGCTGCAAATGTTCGATTGTTTGCCTGCTGAATGACCACAGAATTATCCCCATCCAACACAGCATCTTCGACGACTACATTTCGTCTCACGGGAAGACAGTGCATAAATTTTGCCGTTCCCAGTTTCTCTTGGGTCATCATCCAATTGTCATCCTGATTTAGAATTTTTCCGTAGTCATTGTAATTACTCCAGTTTTTCACATACACAAAATCGGCATTCTTTAATGCTTCTTTTTGATTATGGTTAATTGGTGTATCCTTTGTTATGTCAGGATTCAATTCATAACCTTCGGGATGCGTAATCGTCAAATCAACCTCTAAACTCTGCATCATTTCTATAAATGAATTGGCAACCGCCTGCGGCAACGCCCTTGGATGTGGTGCCCAAGACAGAACAACTTTTGGTTTTGGTTTATCCGCCAGTTCGGAAATGGTAATGGCATCTGCCAAGGCTTGCAAAGGATGCGCCGTGGCACTTTCCATATTGATGATTGGTACCGTTGCGTACTTTATAAAACTTTGCAACACATATTCGGACTCATCTTTTTGTTTGTCCGTCAAGGTTGGGAATGCTCTAACTGCAATCACATCGGCATATTGTGAAATGACAAGTGCCGCTTCCTTGATGTGTTCGGAAGAGTTGGCGTTCATAATGCTTCCGTCTTCAAACTCGATGTTCCAAGCATCATTGACATTTAAGACCATCACTTGCATTCCAAGATTTTTTGCAGCTTTTTCCGTGCTCAATCGTGTTCTTAAACTCGCATTAAAAAACAGCATTACCAAGGTTTTATGTTTTCCTAAATGTTCAAACTCGTAAGGATTCATCTTCAACAAAATGGCATCCTTTATTGTTTCAGAAAGATTTGTAATATCTTCTATTTGGGTGTATTTTTTCATATTATAATTCCGATTTCAAAGCTTCAAAAAAGGCATCGATATGATTTTTTTGAATCGTTAATGGTGGAAGAATTCGTATCAAATTGGGATTTTTGGCGCTTCCTGTAAAGATTTTATGTTGATGAATCAATTTCTTCCGCAATTCTGCCACTGGAAAATCAAACTCCAATCCAAGCATTAAACCTCTACCCTTAATGGATTTAAGATTTGGTAAATCTTTAGCTTTCTCCACAAAATAATCTGCCATTTTAGACGCATTTTCCATCAATTTTTCTCCTTCCAAAACTTCTAATACTGCTAGAGACGCTGCACAAGCCAAATGATTTCCTCCAAACGTGGTTCCCAAAAGTCCATAAGATGCTTTGATGGAAGGATGAATTAAAATTCCGCCAATTGGAAAACCATTACCCATACCTTTCGCCATTGAAATAATTTCGGGTTGCAATCCATGCCGTTGAAACGCAAAGAAATCACCTGTACGTCCAAAACCAGATTGTACTTCGTCCGCAATCAAAATGGTATTATATGTTTTACATAATCTGTCCAACCCTTGATAAAACTCGGTAGTACTCTGGTCCAAACCACCAACACCTTGAATGCATTCAATGATGACTGCGCAGGTTTCGTTTTGTTTTAGAGTATTTTCAACCGAATTCAAATCCCCCAAGTCTACAAAATCAACTTCATGTTGTGTGTTCAAAGGTGCCACTATTTTGCTGTCATCAGTAGCTGCCACAGCCGCAGATGTTCTACCGTGAAATGAGTTTTTAAAGGCTAAAATTTTACGTTTTCCGTTGTGAAAAGATGCCAGTTTCAGTGCATTTTCATTGGCTTCTGCTCCAGAACTGCATAAAAATAATTGGTAGTCTTTACAACCTGATACCGTTACGATACGCTCCGCTAATTTTTCTTGCAACGGATTTTGAATCGCATTGCTGTAGAAACCCAATTTTTCTACTTGAAATGAAATTGCTTCCACATATTTTGGATGTGAATGTCCGATGGAAATCACTGCATGGCCACCGTATAAATCGAGATATTCCGTTCCCTTTTCATCATACACATACATGTCTTTCCCCATCACAGGTGTGATGTCGAACAAAGGATACACATTAAACAAACTCATACTTGTTCTTTTTTAATATTACTGATTTTATTGTAAGACGCTACCATTCCCTGAATTAATGATGAACTCAAACCTTTGTGTTCCATTTCGTTCAACCCTTCAATCGTGCAGCCTTTTGGTGTGGTAACTCGGTCAATTTCTTCTTCGGGATGGTTTCCATTCGCAATCAATAAATTGGCAGCGCCTTCGCTGGTATACATTGCCAGTTCTTGTGCTTCTTTTGCATCAAATCCCAGTTGAATGGCTGCTTGTGTTGTGGCACGAATGAGTCGCATCCAAAAAGCGATTCCACTGGCACACACTACTGTTGCCGCTTGCATTTGTGCTTCCGGAATAATCATGGAATGTCCTAAACGATTGAAAATAGCTTCTGCCACTTTGATGCGTTTCTTGCCCATTTGATTACTACAAATACACGTCATGGACTTTCCAACAGCAATCGCTGTATTTGGCATGGCACGAATAATAAATCGTTCCACACCTACAATCGATTCCATTTTAGGGATATCAAATCCAGTTACTGTTGAAATAATTATATGGTTTTCTGTTAAGTATGGTTCAATTTCCTTCAAAACACCTTCTAAATGTGAAGGTTGAATTGCAAAAATAAGAATGTCCGATTTTTGAACTGCCAATACGTTATCCGAAGTAACGGTCACAAGTTTTTGTCCGTCAAATTTTTGAATGGTTTCAGGATTTCGTTTGGTCAAATATAGAGATGTGATGGCATTACTGGATATCAATCCTTTGGCTATGGATTGTCCTAAATTACCTGTTCCAATGATGGCTATTTTCATATTTAAAAAAAGTTAGCTTTAAGTTTCAATCCTTCCGTTTCCTCAAACCCAAACATCAAATTCATATTTTGAATCGCTTGACCTGAAGCGCCTTTCAACAAATTGTCTATAATGCTTGTAATCAACAATAAATCGTTGTGTTTATGAAGATGAAGCAGGCATTTATTGGTGTTGACGACCTGTTTTAGATGAATGTCACCATCCGAAATAAAGGTGAAGGCTGCATCCTTGTAAAAATTTCTGTATATCAATTTTGCTTCATCCAGACTTCCACTGAAGTTGGTATATGCGGTTGCAAATATTCCTCTTGAAAAATTCCCTCGATTTGGAATCAAAAGAATTTCGGACGCTACATCCGATTGTAACTGTTTCAAAGTTTCATTGATTTCTCCCAAATGTTGATGGTCAAATAATTTATAGGATGAAAAGTTGTTATCTCGCCACGTAAAATGGGTGGTATTGGACAACATCGTGCCAGCCCCAGTAGAACCTGTGACCGCATTGACATGAACATCCGATTCAAGCAATTGCTTTTCTGCCAATGGCAATAAGGCCAATTGAATCGCGGTTGCAAAACAACCAGGATTTGCGATGTAATTTGCTCTTTTTATCGCCTCTTTCTGAAGTTCAGGCAATCCATATACGAATGTTTTATCTTGAAAAATCCGGTCGTTTTCCAATCGGAAATCATTGCTCAAATCGATGATTTTTGTTCTTTCTGAAAAAGAATTGGTTTCCAAAAAAGATTTTGAATTCCCGTGGCCCAAACATAGAAACAGTACATCTACCTTTGGATTGATGGCGTCTGAAAACTTCAAATCCGTAGAGCCAATCAAATCTTGATGCACACTACTGACGCTGTTACCCGCATTGGAAGTGCTGTAAACAAAATCGATGGTTGCATTCTTATGATGGAGCAATAAGCGAATCAATTCGCCAGCCGTATAACCTGCACCTCCAATAATTCCGACGTTTATCATGATTCTGAATTTACTTGATGATATATTTTATTTTGATTGCCGATGATTTTGATGAATCCTTTGGCTTCCTCGGCTGACCAACCTTTGTTCATTTCGCCGTAACTGCCGAATTTCGCATTCATTAAATCATGTTTCGAATTGATACCATCCAAAGAGAAATGATAGGGTTTTAGTGTGACTATGACGTCTCCAGAAACTTTGGCTTGACTACTTTCCAAAAATGACTCGATATTTCGCATCACTGGGTCTAAATATTGCCCTTCGTGCAAATGCATGCCGTAAAAACTGGATAAATATTCTTTATGCTGTAATTGCCATTTCGTCAAAGTATGTTTTTCCAACAGGTGATGTGCTTTAATAATAATCAATGCGGCGGCGGCTTCAAATCCGACACGTCCTTTAATCCCAACAATTGTATCGCCTACATGAACGTCTCGCCCTATGGCGTAAGGTGTTGCCAAATCATTTAAGACTTCAATATTTTTTTCTGGACTATTTTTTTTGCCATTGATGGCGACCAGCTCCCCTTTTTCAAAGGTTAAAATAACTTTTTCAGAACCTTCATTTTTCAATTGTGACGGATAGGCTGTGTCTGGCAATGGTTTTTCGGACGTTAAAGTCTCTTCGCCGCCCACACTTGTTCCCCAAAGGCCTTTGTTAATGGAATATTTTGCCTTGTCCCAAGACATGTCCACACCATTGGCTTTTAGATAATCGATTTCCTCTTGTCTTGCCAATTTTTTATCGCGAATGGGCGTGATGATTTCGATATGAGGCGCCAAGGTTTGGAAAATCATATCAAAACGCACTTGGTCATTCCCAGCACCCGTACTTCCATGGGCAATATATTCTGCATCGATACTTTTTGCATATTCCACAATTTCGATGGCTTGAATGATGCGCTCGGCACTTACGGACAATGGATAACTATTGTTTTTCAAGACATTCCCAAAGACGAGATACTTAATTACTTTGTTATAGTAAGAATTTATCGCGTCTATATTTTTATAGGTGGAAACGCCCATTTTGTAAGCGTTGGATTCGATTCTCTGAATTTCCTCCGATGTAAATCCACCAGTGTTGACGCTAACGGCATGCACCTCATAACCTTCATCTTTCGATAAGTGCACCGCGCAATACGATGTGTCCAATCCACCACTATATGCTAAAACTAATTTTTTCATTTTTTTTCTTTTTTGAGAAACATCGTTTGCTTGATGCTTCTTAATCGTGTCCAAACCTTTTTGTCAAACTCATGTTCATGACCTTCAGGTTTTGATTTTTTATTTGGGTCATATAACATGCCTGTACACAAGCACATTTTTTGTTCGGTTCGTTGCAAGATATCATAGTTTTTACACGTTTGGCAACCGTTCCAAAAGGATTGGTCGGTGGTCAGTTCTGAAAACGTCACAGGCTTGTAACCCAGTTCACTGTTCATTTTCAACACTGCCAACCCGGTAGTGATACTAAAAATTTTTGCGTCAGGAAATTTTGTTCGGGAATGCTCAAACACTTTTTGTTTGATTTTTTTAGCCAAGCCTTGTTCCCTAAAATCAGGATGAACAATCAATCCAGAATTGGCGACGAATTTACCATGACTCCAAACTTCTATGTAACAAAATCCGGCAAACGTATCGCCTTCCAAAGCGATGACGCAGTTACCATTTTCCATTTTTGTTCTAATATATTCTGGTGCACGCTTCGCTATTCCTGTCCCTCTAACTCGGGCAGATTCGGCAATGGTCTCACATATAATGTCTGCATACTTAAAATGCGATGTATCGGCAATGATAATTTTCATTGTATTGATAATTAAAATTAAAAATTGATAAAAGATAGTTGAAATGAAGAACCGGACTCACCTAGGTTCAAAAACAGAATACACCCAAAGGGCGACGTCTCATCGGAGAATGTAAAATAAACCGGTTATTGTTTAGAATAACTGAATTTTGGAAATTTAAGATGGAATTTGATGTAATCAAGGTAAAAAAATAAAATATACGTTAGTGAAATGCTTCAAAGTCTAGAATGCACTGCGTGTCCTGCGCAATGCGCTTACGGGACTTGATGGACGTATTTTATTTTTCATTAGAATCATACTTCAAAAGTAATTATTTATTTAACATTTCAAATATATTTTAACTTTTTTATAATATATAATCAGTACTCACAAAATTTGATGCCTTGCTGTCCAACAGCTTGTTAAGGATGGCGTTGTTATACCCATTGTCTTTGGATGCCACGAAAGTTCTAATGGAGAACGAACGTAAAGCGTCATGCACACTCAACGTCCCTACGGCAGAATCTTTTCTTCCTGTGAACGGATACACGTCTGGCCCTCTTTGACAGGAACTGTTCAAATTTACACGACAAACCAAATTCACCAAGGTATCAATCAATGGCGCCAAAGTTTTGATGTCCTTCCCGAACAGACTCACTTGCTGCCCATAATTCGATTCCGCCATGTCATCCAACGGTTCTTCAATATCTGTAAATGGCACGACTGGAATAACGGGACCAAATTGTTCTTCCTGAAAAACTCGCATGTCTTTTGTAACCGGAAATAAGACTGCGGGGAAAATATAATTTTCAGTAGTTTCGCCACCTTTTTTGTTTAGGATTTTAGCTCCTTTTTCCAAAGCATCGTCAATCAATTCTTGAATGTAGGCAGGTTTATTAGGTTCTGGCAGCGGGGTCAATTTAACGCCAGCTTCCCAAGGATTTCCAAACTTTAGTGCATCCACCCTTTCAGAAAATCGCTTGTTGAATTCATCAACTATATCTGTATGTACGTACAAAACTTTCAACGCTGTGCAACGTTGACCATTAAAAGAGGTTGTACCTGCAATACATTCATCAATGGCCAAATCCAAATCAGCATCTTTTAAGACGATACCTGGATTTTTTGCTTCCAATCCCAACACCAAGCGCAGTCTGTTTTTCTTCGGATGTTGATTTTGAAGCGCATTTGCCGATTTACTGTTTCCTATCAATGCCAAGACATCTACTTTTCCGGATTGCATAATTGGTGTGGCGACAACTCGACCTCTTCCATAAATGATGTTTACCGCACCTTTTGGAAAACTATTTTGAAACGCTTCCAGTAATGGTGACAATAACAAAACGCCATGTTTCGCAGGTTTGAAAATGACCGTGTTTCCCATAATTAAGGCTGGAATCAATAAGGCAAACGTTTCATTCAATGGATAGTTATAAGGTCCCAAACACAAAACAACCCCCAACGGTCCACGACGAATGTGGGCATATACCCCATCATGTTTTTGGAATTTTGCCGCATTTCTATCCAACTGTTTGTAATCTTCAATGGTGTCTTCGACATATTCGACGGTTCTATCGAACTCTTTTTGTGAATCGGGCAAGTTTTTACCGATTTCCCACATGAGCAATTTGACCACTTCTTCCCGCTTGGTTTTCATTTGTTCTACAAATTTTTCCATGCATGCAACTCTGTCCACAACTTTCATCGTTGGCCATAGACCTTGTCCTTTATTGTAAGCTTTCACTGCGGAGTCGAGAGCTTCCATTGCTTCTTTTTCTCCCAAGTCTGGAATGCTCCCTAACAACGTTGGTTGATAGGTAGCTGTTGAAGATATGGTGGAATACACTTCACTGACGTCGCCTTCCCAGTGTTTCAATTCACCAGAAACCAAATAGGTTTCTTGGCGTACCAATGTTTTTATTTGAAATTCTGCTGGAATGTCTTGAAATGGTGTGGTCATAATATAGTTTTAGTGTCTTCTTAAGTTATAAAATTAAGAAGTAAAAAATTGAAAGTCGTTAAGTAAATGTTATACTCATACCAAAAACTGAAACAAATCGGGTTTATCGTTAAGATAGTCTCCATAAAAATTATGTAGCTTCAATTTGGTTATCAATGGTTGCAAATCATCTACGGATTTTAGCTCCAAACCAACTACGGCAGCTCCATTTTCTCTATTTGTTTTTTTGGTGTATTCAAAATAGGTGATGTCATCTGTCGGACCTAAAATATCCACCACAAACTCGCGCAATGCACCTGCACGTTGCGGAAACTTAATGATGAAATAATGCTTTAAGTTGGCATATAAAAGTGCACGTTCCTTAATTTCTGCGGTACGTGTGATGTCGTTATTGCTTCCACTCACTACACAAATCACATTTTTACCTTTGATTTCGTCAGCATATTGTTCCAAAGCCGCAATGCTCATGGCTCCTGCGGGCTCTACCACAATAGCTTCCTTGTTGTATAAATCGAGAATGGTTTGGCAAATTTTACCTTCATCCACGGTAATCATATCAGATAGATTCTGTTGGCAAATGGAAAAATTCAAATCACCCACACGTTTCACTGCCGCGCCATCCACAAAATTCTCTATATGGTGTAACTCGGTATTTCTTTTGTTTTTTAATGATGTAGACATTGAAGGCGCTCCTTTTGGTTCCACTCCAATAATTTTTGTGTTCGGAGACAATTCTTTAAACACCGAAGACAACCCAGCTGATAACCCTCCACCTCCAACAGGAACAAACACATAATGAATGGGGTGTTCCGCTTGGTCCATGATTTCCAATCCAATAGTCGCTTGCCCTTCAATCACCTTTTCATCATTAAATGGATGGATAAATGTTTTGCTCAAGCGTTCTGACTCACGAATGGCGGCATGGTAGGCGTCATCATAAGTATCTCCTACCAAAACCACATCGACAAAGTCTTCACCAAACATTTTGACCTGTTCAATTTTTTGGTTGGGCGTGGGTGCCGGCATGTAAATGGTTCCTTTTATTTGCAACAATTTGCAAGATAACGCAACCCCTTGTGCGTGATTACCAGCGCTTGCGCACACAATGCCATTTTCAATTTGAGACGCACTCAAAGATGAAATTTTATTATAGGCACCTCGAATTTTATACGAGCGTACCTGCTGCAAATCTTCACGCTTAAAAAATACATTCGCCTCAAATTGTTTTGAATATTGAAGGTTTTTAAGTAGGGGCGTAACCGAGGCGATACCTTCCAGTTTTCTGGCGGCGGCTTCTACAGAAGCAATTGAAAGTTGATATGGTTTGGTGTCGATTTCCATATTAAACCAATACAGAATCTTCTACAGCCACTTCTTCTGTTTTGATGACTTTCATCGCTTTCATGGCCGCACGTAAACGTTTTCCAACGGATTCGATAGGATGGTTGCGAATGGCATCGTTTACCGCTATCAATTCCAGATTATCTGTGGCATTGGTTTTTGAAAAGGGTCTTCCAACAACATTTACATCCAAAGATTCCATAAAATCTTTCAACAAAGGTTTGCAGGCATGGTCGAATAAATAGCAACCATATTCTGCCGTGTCCGAAATAACACGATTCATCTCAAATAATTTTTTTCTAGCGATTGTATTCGCAATCAACGGTAATTCGTGAAGTGATTCATAATAAGCGGAATCTTCAATAATTCCCGCACTCACCATAGTTTCAAATGCCAGTTCCACACCTGATTTCACAAACGCAACCAATAAAACGCCATGGTCAAAATATTCCTGTTCCGGAATATGTTTAGACGTCAATTCTGTTTTTTCGAACGCCGTTTCGCCAGTAGCAGCGCGCCATTTCAACAAATTAGCATCATCATTTGCCCAATCTTCCATCATCGTTTTTGAGAAATGACCTGAAATGATATCATCCATATGTTTTTCAAACAATGGTTTTAAAATGGTTTTTAATTCTTCTGCCAATTCGAAGGCCTTCAATTTCGCTGGATTGGACAAGCGGTCCATCATGTTGGTGATGCCACCATGTTTTAAGGCTTCTGTAATGGTTTCCCAACCATATTGAATTAATTTTGCTGCATAACCTGGTTCGATGCCATCCGCGACCATTTTATCAAAAGATAAAATAGCTCCTGTTTGCAGCACACCACACAAAATGGTTTGCTCGCCCATCAAATCACTTTTCACTTCAGCTATAAAGGACGATTCCAAAACACCTGCTTTATCACCACCAGTTGCTACGGCATATGCTTTTGCTTGGCTCAATCCTTTGCCCTCTGGGTCATTTTCAGGATGCACCGCAATTAATGTTGGCACTCCAAACCCACGTTTGTATTCCTCACGAACTTCAGTTCCTGGGCATTTTGGCGCCACCATAATAATCGTAATATCCTCTCTTATTTTGGTGCCTTCTTCAACAATATTAAATCCATGGGAATAGCTTAATGTAGACCCTTTTTTCATCAATGGCATCACAGCTTTCACCACGCTCGTATGTTGTTTGTCTGGCGTTAAGTTCAGTACCAAATCTGCCGTTGGAATCAACTCTTCATAGGTTCCAACATTGAAACCGTTTGAGGTAGCATTTTTATAGGAATCGCGTTTTTCATCGATGGCAATTTGACGTAGCGCATAAGAAATATCCAAACCAGAATCTCGCATGTTCAAGCCTTGGTTCAAACCTTGTGCGCCACAACCTATAATGACAATTTTTTTACCTTTTAGGGCATTTACCCCATCTTCAAATTCTGAAGTGTCCATGAATCGGCATTTTCCCAATTGCTCCAGTTGCTGTCTTAATGATAATGTGTTGAAATAATTTGACATTGTTTTTTAAATTTTAATGTTGAAATGCCTGTTGCAGCATTTGTGTTATTTTCATTTCGTCTTTGGTCACTGCAATACGACCTGAACGCGTAAATTGCATGATTCCGAATGGGCTTAATTCTCTATACAGTAACTCGACTTCTTCCTTTCTGCCAGATTTTTCAATAACAAAGAACTGCTTGTTGACGGTAACAATTCTAGCATTGCTTTCTTTGATGATATTTTGAATTTGACGTTCATCAAATAGCAAGTCTGACTTAATTTTAAACAAACATGATTCTTGGTAGATGGTCTCATCATCCCGATGGTAAAAGGCTTTGATGACCTCCACTTGTTTTTCAATCTGACCGATTATTTTTTTGATTTGTTCTTCACTTACATTTACCACAATTGTCCACTTGGAAACATTTTCGATTTCTGAAATCGACGAATTGATACTTTCTATATTAATATGTCTCCGCTGAAATATGGCAGAAATGCGATTAAGCAATCCGATATTGTTTTCGGTGTAAATGGAGACTGTATAGGTGTTTGTTTCTGTGCTCATTGTTTTTATTTTTAGATAAAAGAAAAGAGAGAAAAGAGTAAAGACTTGATTCTTCTGTAAATCACAATCCGATATTCTTGGTCTATTTTCTCTTCTCTATTTTCACTTATCTTTTCTTTATACTTGATACTTTTTCCTCACTCCAATCTAATGTCTGAAACCGATGCTCCTGATGGAATCATTGGAAACACATTATCTTCTTTTTCTACCCGAACTTCCAAAAAATATGGGCCTTCACATGCCATCATTTCTGCGACGGCATCTTTAAGTTCAGAGCGTTTCGTTACTTTTTGGGCATCGATATAATAGCCTTTTGCAATGGCTACAAAATCTGGGTTGGTCATTTCGGTAGATGCATAGCGCTTGTCAAAAAACAACTGCTGCCATTGACGCACCATTCCTAAAAATTCGTTGTTCAACACTACAATTTTTACTGGAACTTTCTGTTGAAAAATAGTGCCTAATTCCTGAATCGTCATTTGGTATCCACCATCTCCAATAATGGCAACTACGTCACGGTCTGGAGCAGACATTTTTGCGCCAATCGCAGCTGGAAGTGCGAACCCCATGGTTCCCAAACCTCCTGAAGTGATGTTACTTCGGGTAGTGGTGAATTCGGCATAGCGACAAGCAATCATTTGGTGTTGACCAACATCAGAAACAATTGCTGCATTACCTTTAGTTTGGATATTGATTTCTTTCAATACTTCACCCATCGTCAAGCCTTCCTTAATAGGAAGAATGTCATTTTTGATGACTTTTTCAAATTCGATGGCATATAAATCTTTAAACTTTTGATGCCATTCCGGATGGGAATTGGCAACCAACAAAGGCAATAATAGTTTCAAACTTTCTTTGGCATCGCCCAAAACAGCAACGTCTGTTTTGACGTTTTTATCAACTTCGGCTGGGTCAATTTCAAAATGGATGATTTTAGCCTGTTTGGCATAAGTCTTTAGATTTCCCGTAACTCGGTCGTCAAAACGCATTCCTATGGCAATCAACACATCACATTCATTGGTCAATTTGTTGGGTGCATAATTGCCGTGCATGCCAACCATTCCAATATTTAATGGATGCGCGGTTGGAATCGCAGATGCACCAAGAATGGTCCAAGCAGCGGGAATTCCAGCTTTTTCAATTACGGCTTTCAATTCATTTTCCGCTTCGGAAAGAATAACACCTTGTCCCCAAACAATCATTGGTTTTTTTGCTGCATTAATCAATTGTGCCGCAGATTTCACATCGTCGATATCCGTTTTTGGAACAGGATTGTAACTACGAACCCCTTTGCATTTTTCATAAGAAAAATCGAATTCTTCAAATTGGGCATCCTTAGTAATATCAATTAAAACTGGTCCAGGTCGACCACTTTTCGCAATATAAAATGCTTTAGCAATGACCGCTGGAATTTCAGATGCCTTCGTAATTTGATGGTTCCATTTGGTAACTGGTGTAGAAATACCAACGATATCCGTTTCTTGAAAGGCATCACTTCCCAATAAATGTGACGCCACTTGACCTGTAATGCACACCAAAGGTGTTGAATCGATTTGTGCATCGGCAATCCCTGTTATTAAATTGGTAGCTCCAGGACCAGAAGTTGCCATCGCGACACCTACTTTTCCAGAAATACGAGCATAACCTTGTGCGGCATGCGTTGCGCCCTGCTCGTGGCGTGTCAATACATGATGGATTTTGTCTTGATACTTGAAAAGTTCATCATAGACTGGCATAATCGCACCACCTGGATAACCATAAAGAATATCAACACCTTCAGCCAACAAACATTTGATGATGGCTTCGCTACCGGAAATGCGNNTAGAATTCGTCAGTAACACAACCTTTAGAGGCCGAGGACACTGTTCTTGCATATTTGTAAAGCACACCTCTTTTAAACTTTAAAGCTGGTGCTTTCCATTGTTGTCTTCTTTTTTGTAATTCTTCATCGGACACTTCCAACGAAATCGTGTTTGTTTCTGCATCGATGGCAATAATATCCCCATCCTTTACCAAAGCGATGGTGCCTCCTTCCTGGGCTTCAGGTGTGATGTGACCAACCACAAAACCATGGGTGCCTCCAGAAAAACGTCCATCGGTAATCAAAGCAACATCCTTTCCAAGTCCAGCTCCGATGATTGCAGCGGTTGGCTTTAGCATTTCGGGCATCCCTGGACCGCCTTTTGGACCTTCATAGCGGATGACTACCACATCTCCTTTTTCTACTTTTCCATCTCGAATACCATCATTCGCCGCATATTCACCATCAAACACTTTAGCTTTTCCTTTGAAATTCAAACCTTCTTTTCCTGTGATTTTTGCGACGCTACCTTCAGAAGCCAAATTGCCATACAACATTCTTAAATGACCCGAAATCTTAATCGGGTTTTCTATGGATTTTATAACGTCCTGTCCTTGTTTCAAATCGGCAACGTCCAACAAATTTTCAGCTATGGTTTTTCCTGTAACTGTCATACAATCTCCGTGGAGCATTCCTTTTTTCAATAGATATTTCATTACTGCGGGAATNNAAATGGTGTGTTGTCACTTATTTTCTGAAAATCTTCAAGTGTAAAATCTATTTGTGCCGCTCTGGCAATTGCCAAAAAATGCAAGACCGCATTGGTCGAACCACCTAAAATAGTGACCAATCGAATGGCGTTTTCCAAGGATTTTCTTGTGATGATATCCGAAGGTTTAATGTCCTTTTCCAACAACAAACGCATGGCTTCACCCGCTTTAATGGATTCTTCTTTTTTGGCATCGCTCAAGGCCGGATTTGATGAGTTAAAAGGTAAAGTCATTCCCAACGCCTCGATGGCAGATGCCATGGTGTTGGCTGTGTACATACCACCACAGGCTCCTGCTCCTGGGCATGCTTTTTCAACAATTTGTTGAAATTCAGTTTCATTCATGGTGCCAGCGACCTTACTTCCCCAAGCTTCAAAAGCAGAAACAACATCCAACTTTTTACCATTGTGACATCCCGAATCAATCGTACCACCATACACCAAAATACTTGGGCGATTCAAACGAATCATGGCCATCAAAGCTCCTGGCATATTTTTATCACAGCCAACAACGGTTATCAATCCATCATAACTCATAGCTTGCACGACAGTTTCCATAGAGTCGGCAATGATATCACGGGATGGCAGTGAATACCGCATTCCTGGCGTCCCCATAGAAATCCCATCACTCACACCAATGGTGTTAAAAATCAACCCAACAATATCCTCGTTTTTGGTGCCTTCTTTTGCCAATTTTGCCAAATCATTCAAATGCATATTGCAGGGATTGCCTTCGTAACCAGTACTGGCAATACCAATCATTGGCTTAAAAAAGTCTTCGGTCTTCAATCCAATGGCGTGCAACATCGCTTGTGCAGCTGGTTGCGTTGGGTCTTGGGTGACTGTTTTACTATATGTATTCAATTCCTTCATACGGCTTTTGATAGCGTTCCTTTTCGTTCACACAAGACTTCCTGCTTGTACAAATGCATTAATTTATTTCCAAATGACTGATTCCAATCCAATGGAAATTCGTAATCATCCAAAGATTTCAAGCCCACAACTTCCGCAGCGGTTCCTGTAAAAAATGCACTGTCCGCCTGTTTCAATTCTTCCAACTTAAAGTGTTTTTCTTCTACCAGAATGCCTTCTTCTTTGCAGAGTTCCAAAATTGTGGAACGTGTAATGCCTGGCATGATGCTTCCCTTTTTTGGTGTGTATAGTTTGCCATCTTTCTCCATAAAAATATTCGCTCCAGAACATTCCGCTACATTGCCATACATGTCCAGCAATAAAGCTTCATCATATCCCGAATTTTTGGCCTCATTTGTGGACAACACCGAATTGATATAATGCCCCGTGACCTTTGCTTCCACAAAACAGGATTTTGGGTTTGGGCGTTCAAAAGACGATGTCCTCACTTTCAGCAATCGGTCACCCATATATTTTCCCCATTCCCAACATTGGATGGTGAGATTGGATTCCGAAGATGTCTTCAAGCTCATATCTGCTCCAGTTGTAATCAACGGTCGGATGTAGGCATCTTGAAAATTGTTTTTCTCCAATAAATCATACGTGATTGCGACTAATTCGTCCACTGAAAAATTGAATGGAATGCCCATGACTTTAGCTCCGTATTGTAAGCGTTTGTAATGTGCCTCTGCTTTGAAAATCTTTGTTCCTTGCTTGGTTTTATAAGCTCTGATGCCTTCAAAAACACCGTTGCCATAATGCAAGGATTGCCCATACAACCCGATGTTTGGGTCATTTGGATGAAGAAATTTACCGTTGTGGTAGATGATGCTTTGTTCGTTAAAATACATACTCCTATTACTTATATGGTTCTAAATTAATTTTTTGTGATTGGCTTAAATTTGAATTTGTTGATAATGGATTAAAGCCACTTGATATAATTTTATTTTAATTTATTGTTTTTCAATTACTTAAATATTATTTCGTGTGATGTTCAAAGAGCATAAATTATTCAATAAAAAAGCCTGAATCTCAATTGATACCAGGCTTAAAGTTCTAACAACAATACCCTGTATCAACTCATGTGGAATTGACAATGACACAAATCTTTAAATTGACTATCCTGTTTTTCATCTTTTAGACCCTTGGTAAATCATTATCGTCTTTCAAAGGCAAATTGGAATGCCCCATTAAATAAGCATCCAGGTGATGAGCCGCCTGACGACCTTCAGAAATTGCCCATACAATCAACGACTGACCGCGACGCATATCCCCAGCGGCAAAAATACCTGGCACATTGGTTGCATAATTTTTCGTGGATGCTTTGATATTGGTCCTAAAATCCATTTCCAGTCCGAATTGTTCCGCCAATGTTTTTTCAGCACCTGTAAACCCAAGTGCCAACAAGACCATATCACATTCCCATAACTTTTCGGTATTTGGAACTTCAAGCAATTCCGGACGTTCACCTTCTTTAAAAATCCATTCGACCTCAACGGTTTTTAAACCCGTCAAATTTCCGTTTTTGTCTCCTAAAAATTCTTTAGTTGAAATACTGAAAAAACGTTCCACTCCTTCTTTGTGGGAAGATGTTGTTTTCAATCGCATGGGCCAATACGGCCAAGGCTGATGCGCTGGTCGACCTTCCGAAGGCTTGCTTAAAATCTCAAAATTCGTGACCGATTTCGCCCCATGACGATTGCTCGTACCAATGCAATCCGACCCTGTGTCGCCACCGCCGATGACAATCACATGTTTCTCTTTTGCTGAAATCACATCCTCAAATCCTATAAGACCATCCACATGTTGATTATTCAACTTTAAGAAATCCATCGCTTGATGAATGCCTTTTAAATGATTTCCCTTTATTGGAATTCCTCTTCTAACAGTTGCGCCACCAGACAATAAAACGGCATCAAAATCTGCTTTGATGGTTTCAACGCTGACATTTTCTCCGACATGCGCATTTGTTTCAAATAAAATACCTTCCTCTTCCAAAATAGCAACACGTCGGTCTATAATGTGCTTTTCCATCTTAAAATCAGGGATTCCATAACGCAATAATCCGCCCACTTTGGCATCTCTCTCAAATACGGTCACCTTGTGCCCTGCTCGATTGAGCTGTTGCGCAGCGGCCAATCCTGCCGGGCCAGAGCCTATGACGGCTACATTTTTTCCGGTTCTAAATTTTGGTGGATGTGCATTTACCCAACCCTCTTTAAACGCAGTTTCTGCAATGTTTTTTTCGATATTTTCAATGGTCACTGGGTCTTCATTAATCCCTAGCACACAAGCTTCCTCGCATGGCGCTGGGCATAATCGACCTGTAAATTCCGGGAAGTTATTGGTCGCATGCAAAATTTGAGCTGCTTCTTTCCACCGTCCTTTATAGACCTTATCATTAAAATCTGGAATGAGATTGCCCAAAGGACAGCCACTATGACAAAAGGGAATGCCACAATCCATGCAACGTGCGCCTTGGTCTTTCAATTTTTTTTCTTCCAAAGGAATCGTAAACTCGTTATAGTTTTGAAGTCTATCTTCGACTTTCTCGTACGGTTCATCAACCCGTTCATATTCTAAAAATCCTGTTATCTTTCCCATACTCTTATTGCTTTACAAGGTTTTCCTGTTCCAATCTAATCAATGCCTGTTTGTATTCCTCTGGCAATACTTTGATGAATTTTGGTAATTGAGTTTGCCAATTTTCGAGAATTCGCTGTGCCAAAGGACTTAAGGTCGCGTTGTAATGATTCTCCACCAATTTTTTTAACTCGGTAATATCTTCAGTCTCAATAACAGGTTCCAAATTCAAACCTTCCAGATTGCAGTGATTTTTAAATGTGCCATTGATGTCATATACATAAGCAATGCCGCCACTCATTCCGGCACCAAAATTCCGTCCCACTTCACCTAAAATAACGGCTCGCCCGCCTGTCATATATTCACAACCATGGTCGCCTATACCTTCCACCACCGCGATTGCACCGGAGTTTCGGACACAAAAACGTTCACCTGCTTTTCCGTTGATGTAGGCTTCACCAGAAGTTGCACCATATAAGGCGACGTTTCCAATAATGACATTTTCCTCTGGAATGAGTGTGGAGGTATCAGGGACTTTCACGACCAATTTACCTCCAGAAAGCCCTTTACCTAAATAATCATTGGAATTCCCGTTGATGACCAGCGTCAAGCCTTTGGTAGCAAAAGCTCCAAAACTTTGACCTGCGGAGCCTGTGAAATTAATTTTCAATGTATTTTCAGGTAATCCTTGAGCACCGTAAATCTTGGAAATTTCATTACTTAAGATGGCACCAAAAGCTCTGTCGCGATTATTGATTTTAGATTCCAGAACCGTTTTTTCTTTTCTGAAAATGGCAGGATGCGCTTGACGGATGATTTTAAAATCCAAGGCTTTTTCCAAATCATGGTCTTGTGTTTCGGTATTATACAATTTTGTGCCTTGCGGAACACTGACTTGATGTAGAATTGGCGACAAATCCAAACCATTGGATTTATAAAAGTCGATTGTTTTGTTTCGGTTGAGTTTTTGCACCTGACCGACCATTTCATCAACCGTTCGGAATCCCAATTCGGCCATAATTTCCCGTAACTCTTGTGCTACGAAATACATAAAGTTGACCACATGCTCCGGTTTTCCTTGGAATTTTTTACGTAGTTCTGGGTTTTGTGTGGCAATCCCAACAGGGCACGTATTTAAATGGCACACGCGCATCATGATGCATCCAGAAGCGACCAATGGCGCCGTTGCAAACCCAAATTCTTCGGCACCCAACAGACACGCAATGGCAACATCGCGACCTGTTTTCAGTTGTCCGTCGCATTCCAAAACCACACGATTTCTCAAATTGTTCATCACCAAGGTTTGTTGTGCTTCTGCCAATCCCAATTCCCATGGTAATCCTGCGTGTTTTAAAGAGGTCAATGGCGTTGCACCCGTTCCACCATCATGGCCGGAAATCAAAATGACATCACCTTTAGCCTTGGCTACACCAGCAGCGACGGTGCCAACACCAACTTCTGATACCAATTTTACATTGATTCTTGCATCGCGATTGGCCGATTTCAAATCATATATTAATTGCGATAAATCTTCAATGGAATAAATATCATGATGTGGTGGTGGTGAAATCAATCCGACATACGGCGTAGAATTTCTGGTTTTGGCAATCTCGCGATTCACCTTTGATCCAGGTAATTGTCCACCTTCACCAGGCTTTGCCCCTTGGGCCATTTTTATTTGAATTTCAGAAGCATTTGTCAAATAATTTGAAGTCACTCCAAATCGACCCGAAGCCACTTGCTTAATCGCAGAATTTTTCCAATCACCGTTAGAATCTTTGTAAAAACGTTCTTCATCTTCACCGCCTTCGCCAGAATTGCTCTTACCGCCAATACGATTCATGGCAACCGCTAAATTTTCATGGGCTTCTTTACTTATAGACCCATAAGACATGGCGCCCGTTTTAAAACGCTTGACAATTTTGGTCCAAGGTTCTACTTCTTCCAACGGAATTGGGTCATAATTTGTGAATTCGAACAGCCCTCGAATGGTCATCAATTGTTTGGATTGTTCGTTTACCAAATCAGAATATTCCTTGAATGTGGCATGCTTATTATTTCGAACCGATTCCTGCAATTTTGCAACGGTCAACGGATTGAAAGCGTGTTTTTCGCCATTGCGTCGCCATTTATAATTGCCGCCAAATTCCAAACCTAAATCGGCGTCCACAGATTGCTCCACATACGCTTTTCGGTGACGTTTTGAAATTTCTTTTTCTATTTCCTGAAGACCAATACCCTGAATTCTTGTGACCGTATTTGGGAAAAACGTATTGACAAATTTCGAATTCAATCCGATACATTCAAACAATTGTGAACCTCGGTAGGAATTCAAGGTTGAAATTCCAATTTTGTTCATCACCTTCAAAATACCCATTCCGATGGCACGATTGTAATTTCGAATGGCCTGAATGTAATCCATACCCAGAACCTCGTCATCCTGAACTTGCTTTTGAACAATTTCATTGACGATATATGGATTGATGGCACTCGCACCAAATCCAAAAAGCAATGCAAAATGATGCACCTCACGTGGCTCGGCAGATTCAATAATGATACTGACTTTGGCGCGTTTGCCGATTTTATAAAGTTCGTGATTCACATAAGAACATGCCAAAAGTGCAGGAATGGGAGCCATCTTCTTATTGACACCTCTATCGGAAAGGATGATGATATTCCCACCTTCATCGATGGCATTTGACGCAGTTTTCACTAAATTCTCTAACGCGCGTTCCAATTCATTCAAACCTTTATCTACTTCATATAAAATAGAAATATTTGTCACTACGAAATCTGGATTTTGCGTGTAATTTTTTATTTTATCCAAATCATGTTTTGAAATCACAGGGTTTTGGATTTTCAACTTTCGACATTGGTCTTCATTGATTTTGAATATATTGGTGTCGCTACCAAGTGTCAAACTAATATCAGTAATCAACTTTTCACGGATACCATCCAAAGGTGGATTTGTAACTTGTGCGAACAATTGTTTGAAATAATTATAAATCAGCTGTGGCTTTTCAGACAACACTGCAATCGGCGCATCATTCCCCATGGAACCAATCGGTTCTTTTCCCGATTGTGCCATCGGTTGAATGAGGACACTCATATCTTCCTCGGTATATCCAAATACAATTTGACGTTTTGCCAAGGGGTCTTCTTTATGCTTTATTGGTCCTTTTTTAGCGGGAATGGCCGCCAAATGCACCAAGTTTTTAGCCAACCACTCTTTATAAGGATGTTTGGAAACAATGGCTTCCTTAATTTCATCATCATTGACAATTCGGCCTTGATTCATATCCACCAAAAACATTTTGCCAGGCTCCAAGCGACCATGACGCTCCACATTCTTCGGGTCGATATCAATAACACCAGTTTCTGAAGACATAATGACAAACCCATCTTTTGTGACTGTGTATCTTGATGGTCGCAGACCATTTCTATCTAGAAGCGCACCTATATAATTACCATCGGTGAATGGAATGGACGCTGGGCCATCCCAAGGTTCCATAATGCAGGAGTTGTATTCATAAAACGCTTTTTTAGCTTCGGACATATCTGGGTTTTTCTCCCAAGCTTCCGGCACGAGCATCATCATCACTTCAGGAAGCGAGCGTCCCGTCATCAATAGCAATTCCACCACCATATCCATTTGTGCAGAGTCCGATTTCCCCGGAAGAATGATTGGAAAAATAGTTTTCAGTTCGTCGCCAAACCAATCGCTTTCCATCAATTCCTGACGGGATAAGGTTCTGGACACATTGCCCCGAAGTGTATTGATTTCACCGTTATGGCACATATAGCGGAACGGCTGTGCCAAATCCCAAGTTGGAAATGTATTGGTTGAAAACCGCTGATGTACCAAGGCCAAACGTGTGACGAGCGATGGGTCTTGTAAATCTTTATAATATAATTTGATGTCTTCTGGAATTAATAAGCCTTTGAAGATGATAGTTTTTGTTGAAAGACTTGGAAGATAGAATCTAGAACTTTCGGATAATTTTGAATTATAGATATGATGCTCTGCTTGTTTTCTCGCTGTATATAATTTGAGATTGAAATCAAAATCTTTTTGGTTTTTATCCGACTTACCGATGAACACCTGCTTGACGAATGGCTCACTTTCAGAAGCAACCTGTCCCAAAACGGATGCGTCTATAGGAACATCTCTCCAACCCAGTATATGCAGACCTTGTCCTTGTATATAATGCTCAAATTTTTCAACACAATAGCTTCGCTGATTTTCCCGTTTTGGCAAGAACACATTACTGACGGCATATTCTCCAAATTTTGGCAAATTGAAATCGCAATGTTTCACGAAAAATTCATGAGGAATATCAATCAATATTCCTGCGCCATCACCCGTTTTTCCATCCGAACTAACAGCACCTCGATGTTCTAGTTTTTCAAGGATTTCAAGTGCCTTATGTATGATGGCATTTGATTTATTTCCCTTTAAACTACAGATGAATCCTGCGCCACAATTATCGTGTTCAAATTCTGGCAAATAAAGTCCTTGTTTTTGCAACATAATCTTCAATTTTTGAGGTCCAAAAACCCCCTTGATCAAATTAAATATAAGTGGTTGTTTTTAATAAATAAAAAAGGACAAGTACTTTTCTCATATTCACAACTAGAGGCTCTAAAACTGAAAAATCAACAATCAGAGGCTTATTTTTTACGAAATACGCAATAAAAAATATTCAACAAAACAATGAAATGCATAAATTATTTTCATAGAAAATTTGAAAAACATCATTTTTTTGAGTCTAAAATGAACTTTTTCTGATTTTACTTCAAAATCATTATTTTAAAATTCTTAAAAAAATTGAATTAATTACATTGTACCCATAAAAAAATAGGGTTGATTATAATAATATAATAAAAATTATTCTTTAAACCCTATTTTTTTATGGGTATTTTAAAATAAAAATTAGATTTGAATTCAATTAACCAAATAATCCAATCAATATGAAACCAATTTTTACACTTTTATTATTAGTTTTCTCTATCACTTTATATGCGCAAGAAGAAACTGAAAAAAAATTCACCATTAGCGGAAGTGTTGATGCCTATTACAGAACCAACCTTACAGGCCCAAATCAGGCTTTTGAAGATGAAGATGGGAACTATTTTTTAAATCCAGGAACATCGTTCGCCAACCGCAGCGGCTTTAGCCTTGGCATGGCTAATGCCATTTTTAAATATGAAGGAGAAAAAGTGGGTTTCGTTGCCGATTTGGTCTTTGGGCCAAGAGGCGAAGATGCTGTGTTTTTATCAACTGGGTCTAGCAATATTGTTAACCAACTCTATGCCTATTGGAATGTGAGTGACAAGGTAAGGTTGACATTAGGAAATTTCAACACTTTTTTGGGGTATGAGGTCATTTCGCCTGTAGACAATTTCAATTATAGTACCTCATATATGTTTTCCAACGGGCCGTTCTCTCATACTGGATTAAAAGCAGATATTACGCTTTCCGATGATTTTTCGCTTTTACTTGCGGTAATGAACAGTACTGATTATACCGAAATAAATATAGATGGCAGTTACACATTCGGTGCACAGGTCGGTTACAAAGATCAGTATCTTAATTTCATCTATGGTAATCAAACATACAACACGGAAGCAACATTTCAAGTTGATTACACAGGAGGTTACAATGCAACAGATTCCTTTTTTCTTGGAATCAATGCTACTTATAACGATACAGATGGAAGCGGGTTTTATGGAGCCGCCCTCTACCCACAATATACCTTGTCCGAAAAACTTGCATTAGGATTAAGAGGAGAATACTTCGGATTTCACTATGATGAATTTGATGACGACACCGTTTTTGCCGCAACCCTATCTGCCAATTATAAAATAGAAGATCTAACAATTATCCCGGAAGTTCGCCTGGACAGCTGGTCTTATGACGCATACGTGGATAATGATTTAATGCCAACTAAAAGCCTTGCATCATTTTTAGTTGCCGCAGTATACAAATTCAACTAACTATAATACATAAACAATGAAAAAAATCGAAGCGATTATCAGAAAATCCAAGTTTTCTGATGTTAAAGACGAACTACACAGTGTAGGCGTTAACTTTTTTTCTTACTGGGATGTTACCGGTCTTGGGAACGAAAAAGAAGGGCACGTTTACCGAGGTGTTTCTTACAGCACAAGCGATATTCAAAGACGCTATCTATCCATTGTGGTGAACGATGATTTTGAGGATGTCACCATCAAAGCAATTCTAAAAGCCGGTTCGAGCGGAGAAGTTGGAGATGGAAAAATTTTTGTCTCACATATTGATGAAGTATATAGAATACGAACAGGAGAAAAAGGTGGTCAAACCCTAAAATAACTAACTAAAATAATTATTTATTATGGAATTATTAACTACAAATAATGTATGGATGATGATCTGTACAGCGCTCGTTTTCTTCATGCATCTAGGTTTTTCGCTTCTAGAAATTGGATTGACGAGACAAAAAAATACGATCAATATACTCTTCAAGAACATATTTATTATATGTATCGGATTATTGCTTTATTGCTTTGTTGGTTTTAACTTGATGTACCCTGGTGATTTTAATGGCTTTATTGGTTTTTCTGGGTTTGGTTTAGACTCCCCTTTAACCGCGGATGGCGCATTAGATTTAGCCTACAATGAAGGCTACACCTATTGGACAGATTTCTTATTTCAGGGTATGTTTGCTGCCACTGCCGCTACCATTGTTTCTGGAGCAGTTGCCGAACGTATAAAAATTGGACCCTTCATGTTGTTTACCGTCATTTATGTTGGTGTAATATACCCAATTGCTGGATCCTGGAAATGGGGAGGTGGGTTTTTACAAACATTAGAAACACCGTTTTACGACTTTGCGGGTTCTACATTGGTACACTCTGTTGGGGGCTGGGCAGCCTTGGTTGCTGTATTTCTGTTAGGTCCGAGAATTGGCAAATTCAAAAACGGCAAACCACAAGCCATTCCTGGGCACAACATTCCTTTAGCAACTGCAGGTGTATTAATTTTATGGTTAGGATGGTTCGGATTCAATGGAGGCTCTGTATTATCAGCTGACCCAGGATTAACTTCATTAACGCTTGTAACAACTTGTCTTGCCGCAGCCGCAGGAGGTGTTGTTGCAGCCTTATTTTCAACCATCCGTTATAAAAATCTTGATTTAACCATGTTTCTTAATGGAATATTGGGAGGGCTAGTTGGCATTACCGCAGGTGCAGATCAAATGAGTCCAACAGATGCCATTTTAATTGGAAGTATTGCAGGAATTATTATTGTATTAGGTATTGCTTTAGTGGACAAGCTTAAATTAGACGATCCCGTAGGAGCCATTGCAGTTCATTTGGTTTGCGGAATTTGGGGAACTTTAGCCGTAGGCATTTTTGGAGCATTGGCTGGATTTGACCAAATTATAAGCCAATTAATCGGAATTGCGTCTTATGCCGGTATCTGTATCGTATCAACGTTTATTATTTTGATTATCCTCAAGAAAACTGTCGGAATCAGGGTTTCAGAAAAAGAAGAAATTGAAGGGCTTGACGCTCATGAACATGGCATGGGAGCATATCCAGATTTTAGATTGAACGAACATTAATTTATGTTTTTATTATTGGTTGAAAAGTCTCTGGCGTTTGCGCTAGAGACTTTTCTTTTATGAAATATTTTTTCTAGTTTCAATATTATATGTACTTTTGTCGCAATTAAAAAAGAGGAAAAATTTGTTCTGATTGCAACCTCATTAAAAAATGCTAAAGCAGTTAGTTTACAACTTCTCTAGCGACCTCGCAATCTCAATTTATCTTCAAAAAATAATGATAATTTAAAAAGAGTTTATGGCCTATTTATTTACATCAGAAAGTGTGTCTGAAGGACATCCGGACAAAGTAGCAGATCAAATCAGTGATGCATTGATTGACAATTTTTTGGCATTTGACAAAGAATCAAAAGTAGCTTGTGAGACTTTGGTAACTACAGGACAAGTGGTTCTAGCAGGCGAGGTAAAATCGAATACGTATCTCGATGTTCAAAAAATTGCTAGAGATACCATCAATAGAATTGGATACACAAAAAGTGAGTACATGTTTGATGGCAATTCTTGTGGTGTATTTTCGGCAATCCACGAGCAATCTGAAGACATCAATCGTGGGGTTGATAGAGCTAGCAAAGAAGAACAAGGCGCAGGTGATCAAGGAATGATGTTTGGTTATGCAACTCGTGAAACTGAAAACTTAATGCCTTTAGCTTTAGATTTATCTCACAGAATATTGATTGAATTGGCAGCTTTACGTCGAGAAAACAAAGACATTACTTATTTACGTCCTGATTCTAAAAGCCAGGTGACCATTGAATACAGTGATGATAATATCCCTCAACGTATTGATGCAATTGTGGTTTCTACCCAACATGATGATTTTGATACCGATGATGTCATGTTGGCAAAAATCAGGAAGGATATCGTGGAGATATTGATTCCAAGAGTTAAGTCTTCTTTACCGGAGCACATTCAAGTGTTGTTCAATGATGATATTACTTATCACATCAATCCAACCGGAAAGTTTGTGATTGGTGGCCCTCATGGCGATACCGGCTTAACTGGCCGTAAGATTATCGTGGACACTTATGGTGGAAAAGGAGCTCATGGCGGTGGTGCTTTTTCTGGAAAAGATCCTAGTAAAGTAGATAGAAGTGCCGCCTATGCAACTCGTCATATAGCAAAAAATCTTGTTGCTGCCGGTGTTTGCGACGAAATACTAGTGCAAGTGAGTTATGCAATTGGCGTTGTAAAACCTACGTCTATATATGTGGAAACTTATGGCACTTGTCCTTATAATTTAACCGATGGAGAAATTGCAGAAAAGGTTAGTGAAATCTTTGACATGCGTCCTGCAGCTATCGAAGATCGTCTAAAGCTTCGAAATCCTATCTATAGTGAAACTGCTGCCTATGGACATATGGGAAGACAAACGGAAACCGTTACCAAAACATTCAGTCAACCAAATGGCGAAGATATTACTCTTGATGTAGAGTTATTCACTTGGGAAAAATTAGACTATGTAGATAAAGTTAAAGCGGCTTTCGGACTTTAAAATTTAAACTGTTTTAATAAAAAAACCTCTAAACCAAATCGATTTAGAGGTTTTTTATTATATATAACTTTAAGATTAATCCGTACCACCGTTACGGGTTGGAGCACGTTGGGTTGGCCATTCTTGTTGTTTGCCTGTACGCCTACTGTTAGGGAGAACACTTTTTTCATTGGATGTTTTTGTTTCATCTTCTGAAGCCATATAGGCAAGTATTGCCGTAAGTATTGCATTGTTGCGCACATCATCAAACACTATTTTATCATAGGTATCTCTATTTGTGTGCCATGTATAAGTGCCATAGTCCCAACTTAAAGAGCTTAAGTTAAACGATGGAGCACCAGCGGCCACAAACGAAGCATTGTCAGAACCACCACCACTAGGTGATCCTGGAAATTCGGTTTTGATGTGTTTTGAAATATCATTTGGGACAGCTTCCAACCATCTTGTGATATACTCATAAGAATGCAAATATCCCGCTCCTGACAAATCTACAACTCGACCTGTACCGTTGTCCTGATTAAAAACCGCTTGGATATTCGTTATCATCTCGGGATGGTCTTCCACAAACGCACGAGATCCGTTTAGACCTTGCTCTTCACTCGCCCAATGCCCAACAATAATGGTGCGTTTTGGATTTGGATACATTTTTTTTAATAACCTCATCGCTTCAAGCATTACGATAGTGCCTGTACCATTATCTGTGGCGCCAGTAGCGCCATCCCAAGAATCTAAATGCGCAGAAAGAATGACATATTCATCTGGCTTTTCTGTTCCTTTTATACTTCCTATAGTATTAAAAACAGGTGTTCGTCCCAAATCTTTTGATTCCGCCACAATTTTCAAGACAGGCTTGTCACCATATTCTGCCAGACGATATAACATGGTGTAATCTTCCAGTTGAACGTCCACGGTTGGTATTTTTTTTGTAGAAGCACCAAAAATTTTGTTAGAACCTATTTCTCTTGACCAATAAGATGCAATAATTCCTGCCGCACCAGATTCTTCTAGCAATTTAATACCCTCCTCATTTAATCCCGTTCCTCTCCAATTGCTATACCCTGTTTTTTTAAGGTTTTCTTTGAAGATATCATTCATGGAATCGCGTTCCTTTTTCATTGCCTCAAAGGATTCTTCAGTTGCATATTCTTCCCAATTGTCATCAGTACGTCCTGTGATCTGATTGGGTGAAATCATCACAAATTTCCCTTTTACACTTTTCAGCCAATTGGTGAAATCATCCTTTGAATTAAACATTGGAAGGATGATGGCTTCTGCTGTAACACCTTTAGTACCTGTAGAAGGACTCCAAGCAAGTTGCATACCATCTAGGGATTGTACACGTGGCGAAATCATATCGATATGCGTGATGCCACGTTGCCAAGCTTTCCAATCGCCCCATTGTTGATTTTCCGCATCAATGCCCCATTCTTTGTATTTAGAAACAATCCAATCGTTTGCTTGTTTTAGTTCGGGTGTTCCTGTGAGACGAGGGCCAATGACGTCGAGCAAATGATGTGCGAGTTGGGGCAGTTGCGAATTTTCTGTAGCTTCTTTTACAATGTTATCGACCACTGTTTTAGTCTCTTGTGCCTTTGCGCCTACGATTACGAAACCGATGGCGATGAGTGTGACTTTAATTTTGTAATTCATTCTTTTGTGGAGTTATTAATTTATTGAACAAAATACGTAATTATTGGGTAGGGACGAGTTATTGATAATGTTAAAGATTTCTTTTTTTTCATAAAAAAGCCCTCCGTATTGGAAGGCTTTCTACATTAAATATCATGTTTATTGATCATCATCTGTCAATTCTTTAGCAGCACTATCGATGGCTTTCCCCGCTTCTTTAGTTTCTTTAGCAGCATTGTCAATAGCTTTACCTGCTTTTTCAAGAGCGCCCTCAGTTTCGTCGGCGACATCATCTGCAGCATCTTCAATGGCATCACCAGCATCATCCATAACGTCTTGAACATCATCCGCCTTTTTTTCTGTGTCCCTGCATGAGGTAAATGACAAGCTCATTGTCATTACCATTAGCATACTTAAAAATACTTTTTTCATTGTAATTGAATTTAGTGTTAATTGTAGCTACTAAAGTAAAAGTTGGATGCGTCAATTATTATCATCATCCATTAAATCTTTAACTTATATACGCAGGTAATCGACAATTCGGACGACCGCTCCCTTATTGGAAGCTATAAATCGACTGTTTAATTCGCCGAATTCAATTCGTTTTACTTCCGTCATGATAAAACCTTTAAGCACCTCGTTTAATTCATTCTGATTTTTGATGCTAACAACACCTGCCATGTCAATCATCTGTTTAGCTTCGGGAAATTTATCGTGATTTTTACCAATGATAATGGGCACTCCAAAGACTGCAGGTTCCAAAATATTGTGTAGCCCAGTAGTTCCCATCGCACCCCCAACATAGGCAATGTCTGCATAGCTATATATTTTTGTGAGCAAACCGATGGTGTCGATTATAAATATGGAATAATCCGACAGTCCTTTACCTTCCATTTCTGAAAACAAAATAGTGCGGGGACGAAGTTTTGACACCAAGTCCTTTACTTGATTGGTTTTTATGTTATGAGGTGCGATGATATACTTAACGTCGTTGGAAGTATCCTCATTGATAAATTTAATCAATAATTCCTCATCCTCAGGCCAAGAGCTGCCAATGACTACACAGATATTATTTCCTTTAAATTCTTCAATAAAACTCAAATGGTTATCTTGCTCCAATTGATGACTCACTCTATCAAAACGCGTATCACCAGCAAGGGTAACGTTTTGAAAATCGATACTTTTAAGAAGATTCTCGGAGTTTTCATTTTGCACAAATATATGTTCGAAAGAAGTTAACGTCCTTCGCATCATAGAGCCATACCACTTAAAATAAGATTGTTTCTTTCTGAAAAGCGCCGAAATCAAAATGGCTTTTAGTTGCCGCTTTTTGAGTTGCAATAGATAGTTTGGCCAGATGTCATATTTAACAAAGACCGTCAACTCTGGATGCACAAGATTCAAAAAGCGATTTGCATTTGCCATGGTATCCATTGGAAGGTAAACCACTACATCTGCAACATCTGTATTTTTTCGAATTTCGTAACCTGAAGGCGAAAAAAAAGTTAAAAGAATTTTATGGCTTGAATATAATTTTCGCAATTCCTTAAAAACAGGTAACCCCTGTTCGTATTCCCCCAAAGAAGCACAATGAAACCACAATGTTTGGTCATGACTTTGAATAGCATTCTCTAAAATTTCAAAGGTGTTTGCACGTCCATCCACCCCCATTTTCAGTTTGTGGTTGAAAAGCGCAACGATTTTCAAGAGAAAACCAGCAATATAAATTCCAATGGTATATAAAAAGCGCAAGTAATTTCTTTTTTGCTAAAATACATCACTTTAGTATAATTCGATTGGTTGTCGTTGCACAATTTTGTAAATTCGCTACCTTGCGATGCGTATGCAAACCATCTTTCTTAATGTATAATTACTTCTGATGAATAAAATTCAAATGGTTGACCTTAAGGGTCAATATACTAAAATTAAATCTGTTGTTGACACCTCAATTGCTGAAGTTCTTGACACCACGGCATATATAAACGGCCCCAAAGTACATGAATTCCAAAAAAATTTAGAACAGTATCTAAATGTGAAACATGTCATCCCTTGCGCCAATGGTACAGATGCTCTTCAGATAGCAATGATGGGCTTGAATCTAAAACCGGGAGATGAGGTTATCACAGCCGATTTTACTTTCGCCGCAACCGTTGAAGTCATTGCTTTATTGCAACTCACACCTGTGCTGGTGGACGTAGACCCAAACAGTTTTAATATTGATATCGATGCTATCAAAAAAGCCATCACTCCAAAAACAAAAGCAATAGTGCCTGTACATTTGTTTGGACAATGTGCGAATATGGAAGCCATTATGGAGATTGCCAAACAACATAATCTATATGTTATTGAAGATAATGCGCAGGCCATTGGAGCTACATACACTTACAGCAATGGTATGAAAGCAAAGGCAGGAACAATTGGCCATGTGGCCTCTACATCTTTCTTTCCCTCAAAAAATCTAGGATGCTACGGAGATGGCGGTGCCATTTTTACAAATGACGATGATTTGGCCCATTACATTCGAGGAATTGTAAACCATGGAATGTATGAACGCTATCACCATGATGTGGTTGGTGTCAATTCCCGATTGGATTCTATTCAAGCTGCGGTTCTCAATGCTAAACTACCAAATTTGGATGCTTATAACCATGCTCGAATAAAAACTGCAAATGCTTATGATAAGGCATTCAAAAATTATGAACATATTATCACCCCACATCGAGAAGGCCATGAAGACAATCATGTATTTCATCAATACACATTAAAAATAAAAGGCTCCAATCGTGATGCTTTGGTAAAACATTTAGGAGAAAAAGGGATTCCTTGTGGCGTTTATTATCCAATTCCTTTGCATCTTCAAAAAGCTTACAAAGATGCTAGATATAAAGAGGACGATTTTACCGTCACCAATCAATTGGTAAAAGAGGTTATCTCCTTGCCAATGCATACCGAATTGGATGATGAACAGATAGAATTCATCACCTCTACCGTTATCAATTTTGTAAATTCAAATTCATAAACGAAACATCCTTGCTTGTTTTTTTACAAATAGGATAATGTCAATTTAGGATGTTCCATATGTCCTTTAAAAATCAAATAGTATAGACAGATGAAAGTATTAGTTACAGGAGGATTAGGTTTTATAGGTTCTCACACGGTTGTGGAATTACAACAAAAAGGTTTTGAAGTGATCATTATTGATGATTTATCCAATTCATCTCTTGAAGTTTTGGCTGGGATTACATCGATTACAGGTAAAACACCATTGTTTGAGCAAATGGATTTAAAGGAGAAATCAAAAGTTGAAGACTTTTTTGAAAACCATAAAGATATTATTGGTGTCATTCATTTTGCGGCCAGTAAAGCGGTAGGCGAAAGTGTTGAAAAACCGCTTCTCTATTATGAAAACAATCTCAATACGCTGATTTATATGTTGAAATCGGTATTGAATTTGGAAACTTCCAATTTCATTTTCAGTTCGTCTTGTACGGTTTATGGGCAAGCCGATAAAATGCCAATTACTGAAAACGCTCCAACAAAACCAGCGGAATCGCCTTATGGAAATACGAAGCAAATTGGGGAAGAAATCATTAAGGATACCTGCAAAGTCAATCCTAAATTAAATTCTATTTCCTTGCGTTATTTTAATCCTATCGGTGCACATCCAAGTGCAAAAATTGGAGAATTGCCAATTGGAGTGCCTCAAAATTTGGTGCCATTCATTACTCAAACCGCTGCTGGACTCCGAAAGGAACTCTCCGTTTTTGGTAATGATTATCCAACGCCAGATGGTACTTGCATTAGGGATTATATCCACGTTGTTGATTTAGCAAAAGCACATGTTATCGCATTAGAGCGCTTGATCAATGGAAAAAACAATTACAACCACGAAACCTTTAATGTAGGAACAGGAACAGGAAGTTCTGTGTTGGAGGTCATCAATTCGTTTGAAAAAATTTCGGAAACATCGTTGCCTTACAAATTTGCACCAAAACGTGAAGGTGATGTCATTCAAGCTTATGCAGACACCACAAAAGCCAATGACGAATTAGGCTGGAAAGCTGAATCCTCCTTGGAGGATGCCATGTCATCAGCTTGGAAATGGGAACGGCATATTAGAAATATCTAAAACCATCATAATGAAAAAATTAATCCAATTATGTATCCTCACGCTTTCTGTCTTTGCGTTTGGACAAAACACCTATTTGCATTGCGGAAAACTAATTGATACCAAGGAAGGAAAGGTTTTGACCAATAAAACAATCATCGTTTCCGGTAAAAAAATCCTTTCAGTGGAAGATGGTTTTGTTGGACCAAAAACGCCCGAAGACATTGTCATTGATTTAAAAGATAAAACCGTCATGCCAGGTTTGACCGACATGCACGTGCACATGGAAATGGAAACGAGTCCCAATGCATATTCCGAAGGCTTTAGTTTGAACGATGCTGATTTTGCTTTCAAATCCTTGCATAACGCAGAAGTAACATTGATGGCAGGTTTTACAACGGTTCGCGATTTAGGAGGCAGTGGCATAAATGTATCTCTACGGAACGCAATCAATCAAGGTTTGGTCGTCGGACCTCGAATTTTTACGGCGGAAAAATCATTGGCAACTACTGGAGATCACGCTGATCCAACAAATGGAACCAATAAAGAATTGATGGGAGATCCCGGCCCAAAAGAGGGTGTGGTTAATGGCGTTGAAGATGCCGCAAAGGCAGTAAGACAACGCTATAAAAATGGGGCAGATTTAATCAAAATCACTGCAACTGGCGGCGTATTGAGCGTGGCCAAGAGTGGTCAGAATCCACAATTCACAGTCGAAGAAATCAAAGCTATTTGTGACACGGCCAAGGATTACGGATTTCATGTGGCTGCACACGCGCACGGCGATGAAGGAATGCAACGCGCCATTCTTGGAGGTGTTAAAACCATCGAGCACGGAACGTTGATGAGTAACGAAACCATGGAACTTATGAAAAAACACGATGCATATCTTGTACCAACTATAACCGCTGGAAAAACCGTTGCCGATAACGCAAAAATAGAAGGCTATTATCCAGAAGTTGTTGTTCCAAAAGCGTTGGAAATAGGACCAAAAATCCAAGACACCTTTGGGAGGGCCTACAAGAAAGGTGTTGGAATTGTCTTCGGAACTGATGCTGGGGTATTTTTTCATGGAGAAAACGGAAGGGAATTTGCATATATGGTCGAAGCCGGAATGCCAGCGATGAAATCCATTCAAAGTGCAACCATCACTCCAGCCGTTATTTTAAAGATGGAACAAGAAATCGGTCAAATCAATCCTGGTTTTTTTGCTGATATCATTGCCACCCATGATGACCCAACAATAAATATCAAAACTATGGAGGCAGTAGCTTTCGTTATGAAAGAAGGGAAAGTTTATAAAAATTGATCGACTCCAGAGGTAAATTTTTATCGGGATTTACCTTATTAAGAAAATTTTAGGATTTTTTTTGGATTTAGAAAAGCAATAATATAATAACTTTATTACTAGGCTAATCCAACTAAATGAATTGCTCATTCAACATAGTATGCTTCTTGTTAATTGCATTTTCTCTCAATGTAAATGGAGCGATCATTGAATATAATGTTCCAACCGATTTTGCAATTAACAAATCATCTTTAAAACCGTATGATTTAAAACAAATTGATTCAGCTAATGTATATCAGCTATTGGCAATAGCTTCAGCTTCTAGCAAGAACAAAGAGAAAGCCATTCTATATATCGACAAATATTTAAAACGCACAGCAGATCTATCGATACTTGATAATGATGCTTTCGATTCCATAAAACATACTCCAGATTTTGATTCGATTGCAGATAAATATCTTCCCAGAGTCAATATATTGGTATTCGTCTATTTTTATGTTGCTCTCATTGGATTTTTTATCGCATTGATGATTTGCTTTAAAAATAATAGCAACACTATAACTAAAGTTCTGATTGCTGGTTTTGTGGCCATCCATTCATTATTTATTCTGGAATTTGTTTTCTATTATTCCAATTATAGTTTAAAATATCCTCACACCTATCTTATGGCCTCTATTGGAGCTTTATTATATGGTCCGCTGCTTTATTTATATTTTAAGAAAATTACCCAGAATTACCGATTAAGGCCTATTGATCTTTTACATTTTCTGCCTGCAATTGTGTTATTGATTTTACTTTTTCCTGTCTATGATCTGCCAATGGAAGAAAAAATTAAAATTCAGTTGGGAACAAGTACTTTATATAAGCAGACAGATTTTCTGTATATAATTTTTATTCCAAAGTTGGTGTCATTGCTAGTTTATGGAGTTTTAATAAATAAGCTGTACTCTAAAAAGCAAGTTGGTGAGAATTCAAATTCCGATGATGTCATCGAGTTTTGGAAAAGAGGCATCTATCGAATGCATGTTATTTATTTGATATCCTATTTTGTATATGGAATTGCGGTTAGTGGAATCATAATTAATGTGAATGAATTATTGTACCATTCACAAGTGGTGTCCATGTCATTGATGGTATTATATGTTTCGAGCATGGCTTACATCCAGCCTAAAGTCTTTAATTTGGAATCTTATAGTATCTATGTGGATGGAGAATCAATATCAAAATATCAAAAATCGAGTTTAACCGAAACATTTTCCTTGGAGCTAAAAGAAAAATTAATGGACTTATTGATCGAAAAAAAGATTTATAAGGACAATTCGATCAGTCTTGACAAACTTTCGGACGAACTAAACACTTCAAGACACAATACATCCCAAATTATCAATGAGCATTTTAATGAGAATTTTTATGAATTCCTGAACGATTTCCGTATTAATGAAGCAAAAGAACTGTTATTGATTACAAATGGTCATAAAATGAATATCAGCGAGATCCTTTACGAGGTTGGCTTTAACAACAAAGCATCCTTTAACAATGCATTTAAAAAAAGGACTGGGCTTACACCTTCACAATTTAGAGATTCCATGTCAAGAGCATCTTACTAAAAGCTGCTTCAAGATACGATACCCTCAAACAAACGCACCTCATTTCTCAATATTATACTTGTCGCCAAACCATAGTATAGTTTATAGGTAAACTATTATCGGGATTGACCAAAACCCTACGGTTCTTCTTTTAATTTGTAGGAAAATGGTTTGGCAGATAAACTACTATAACTAAAAGTCCACTAAAACTTTGTTCTCAAAAATTGTAGTTCATTATTTGGATTAGCCTTCGAAATAAGTCTGCCATTCTTTTTTTCAAGTAAAAAAATCTCAACAGATATAAAAGCATTGCCTGTATAAGGCAATATTCAAACATTAATCAAAATTAAGTCTTATGAGAATGAAGTTTTACAATTTAAGTCTGCTCTTAGCGACCTTGTTATTTTCAGCGTTTGCATTTGCCCAAGAAAAAACTGTTTCGGGCATTATAACCGATGAGAACAATGTGCCGTTAGCCGGAGCAACCGTTATCGTTCAGGGAACGACAACGGGAGTATCAGCCGATTTTGATGGAAATTACACCATCGATACAAAAATTGGAGATGTACTGCAATTCAGTTATGTTGGTTATGCCACACAATCCATTACAGTGGGCGTGGCAAATGTACTCAACATAACAATGCAACCAGACAACACACTGGACGAAGTGGTGGTGACCGCATTGGGCATCAAAAGAAAGCCAGATGAAATATCCTCATCTTCACAATTGGTAAAGGGAGAAAGCATCACACAGGCATCCAATCCAGATGCAGTTCAGGCATTGGCAGGAAAAGTATCTGGACTACAAATCAATACGGTTTCCTCTGGAGTCAATCCAAATACCCAAATTATTTTAAGAGGTGTGAAGTCCATTTCGGGGAGTAATGAAGCGTTGGTGGTCATAGACAATATTATTTCATCGGCAGCCATATTGTCGAGTTTAGATCCCTCGGTCATTGAATCCGTCAATGTGCTCAAAGGTGCCCAAGGTGCAGCCTTATACGGCGCCAAGGGTGGTTCGGGAGTCATCATTGTCACTACCAAAAAAGGGAACGACAAAAAGGGAATGTTGAGCATTGAACTTAACTCCTCCACTACTTTTGAGGATATCGCTTTTTTGCCAGAGATGCAAGATCGGTATGGAAAAGGTTATTGGGGCGAAATAGATGCCTTTGATCAAGGTTCATGGGGACCAGAGTTTGATGGTTCTCTCCAGCCCGTTGGATTGCCTTACCCTACCGTCAATGATTTTAGATATGAAACCTATGAGTTCAGGAAAGATAATATTGCCGATTTTTTCAAAGTCGGAACCACATTTCAAAATGGTATTACGTTGAGCGGAGGCGATTCGGATGGTTACTATACCTTGACGGCCAATACAAGAGAAACGGAAGGTTTGATTCCAGATGATAAGCTAAAACGCGATTTTTTCTCTTTGAATGTTGGAAAAACTTTTGGAAAGCTCAAACTTGGAGCCATATCGAGATACACCACCACTAAATCTGATGTGGTCTCAGCTTATGAAAACGATCCCAATAGAACCGTTACGATTGCCGATCAAATCTATTTTCAGCTTTTACAAACACCGAGTAATATTGACATTAGGGATTTTGACTCTGGGAATAATCACGATTCTTGGACGGCCTTTGCCAATAGTCCGTATTGGGTAAAAGAAAATTCGCGTATCATAACCACTCAAGAACGGACGGATTTATCAGCCGATTTAACTTATGACCTTAATGAGCATATCAGCTTTTCACTACGGCCATCCATCATGAATACCAACTATCGCTTTGTAGATTATCTAAATGCCTTTGAACAAGAATATACAGTGACCGGAGATACAAGGGACATCACGTCCAATCTGGAAATTGAAACAGGTTCCTTAAGACGTATCTATACCGATGCTTTTGTGAATTTCAATTACACTTTAGCAAAAGATTTATCCTTTAAATCGTTGCTCGGGTTCAATACTTTTGAAGAAACCGCTTATCTGCATGAAACTTATGGAAGGGATTTGACCATTCCAGGTTTTTATGATGTTGATAATATTTCGAGTGGTTTGCAAGTGGCGGAAGGAAAATCCAAAGAACGATCCCAAGCTGTGTTTGTGAACATGGATTTCGGCTATAAAGATTATCTGTTCCTGAATTTGACGGGAAGACAGGATTGGAGTTCAAGATTGTTTTTTAATGGTGCCAATATTGGTGATACGGGATTCTTTTATCCTTCAGCAGGTTTATCCTTTATTCCTACACGCGCATTTCCTGAAATACAAAATGATGTGTTTCATAAAATAAAATTAGGCGTAAGCTATACCAAAGTCGGAAATGTCGGTGCTTTACAACCTCATCGCATCGTGGATTCAGGGACACAAGCTCCCGGATTTCCTTATTCTTCTACAGGAGCAAATGCCTTTATTTTACCAGGCAATACAACAGCCGCTGGAATAGAACCAGAGTTTGTGACCACTTATGAAGCACTCATAAATTTGGAACTCTTGAACATTAATGGTAGGCCTCTCATTACATTGGATGGTTCATACTCGCACTACATCAACGAAAACCAATTGTTGAATACTACGCCTTCAAGCTCCTCCGGTGTGACGCAAGCTCTAATCAATGTTGGTGAAACAAAAACGGATGCTTTTGAACTGGATTTGGGTTTTACGCCAATCAAAACCGAAAATTTGGTATGGACGGCAAATATTGGGTATAGTACCTCAAAAACAACCGTTGTAAAAGTGACTGAAGCTTCCAATTCTGTGGTTACTCTTGGAGGAACACCAGGAATTTACGCCATTGAAGGTGAAGAATTTCCTCTAATTCAGGGAAGCTATTATGAGCGCGATGAACAAGGTAGGGTTATTGTCAACGATGCAGGTGAACCTCAAGTGGGTTCAGGACTCAAGATTCTTGGAAAAGTAACACCAGATTATATCATCAATTTTAATACAACTTTCAAATATAAAGGCTTTACATTATCAGCCACTGGTGATTTTAGGACTGGGCATTCCTTTTATTCCAATGTATACAACAATTTGACAGGGCAAGGTCGGAGCTTTATAACTGCAGAAAATGGAAGAGGTTACTTCATTTTCCCAAATTCTACCGTCGAAGGTTCAGGTGAATTGAATACGACTGTCTTAACTGGACCAAGTTATAGCAATGTCAGTGAATACGCTGCCTATCAAAATTTTATTCAAGATGCTTCCTTCCTTGGTGTGGATGAAAACTTTGTAATTGATGCCACTGCATTTAAGGTAAGGGAAGTTGCTTTAAGTTATTCCCTAACAGGACCCATGTTGGAAAAGATTTTTTTAAACGAAGTGGTGCTAGGTGTCAGTGGTCGAAATCTCTTGACGGTTTTGCCAAAGGAAAATCGAGGCTATCATGACCCAGAGATTGGAAATGGATTGGAACAGTTTAGCCAAACACCTCCAACCAAATTTTACACCTTGAATGTGAAGTTGAAGTTTTAATACTTAAAATACTGAATTATGAAAAACACAACATATATAAAAACCCTAATATTATTTCTGACATTGACAACAATGACAATTTCATGTCAGGATTATTTAGATGTGAACACTGATCCAAATGGTCCAGATTTGGAAAATCTGACACCAGAAATTCTATTGGCCGCAGGGCAAACAAGACCAGTAGAGGTATTGATGAACGACATGAACCAGTTAGGAAATACGATGTTGGCTACATGGTCAGGAAACAGCCAACAATTCCAGACGCCATTCAACGCCGAGTTTACCCATCAAATCAATGCTGATTTTTATGATCAGATTTGGGATAGGCTCTATATCCGAACAGGCACTTTAACTCAAATCATCAATTTTGAAAGTGATGGGAACTATGATTATTATAAAGCAGTTGCTAAAATCTTAAAATCGTTTTATTTTCAATATTTGGTCGATTTGTATGGTGACATTCCCTATTCTCAAGCGCACATGAGAGGAGATAATTTGTTTGCGGAATACGACAATCAATTGGATGTTTACAAGGCATTGGTTGACCAAATTGATGAAGCTATTTCACTCATTAACTCAACCGATGCTGATACAGCAGTTTCTTTATCTGGAAGCGATTATATGTTCGATGGGAATGTAGAGGAATGGAAAAAATTTGGCTATACCGTTAAGTTAAAACTGTTGGTACGTTTAATGAATCTAGCAGAACAAGACAGTTCCATCATGACCTATATACAAGGTGAATTTGCAACGCTTAATAGTCCTGATGCCACTTTTCTTGGATTAAATGAAAACGTCACTGTAAATCCAGGATATGCAGATGAGACCAGTAAGATGAGTCCATTTGCGGAAGTCTATGGTTATAATGCTGGCGATTTTGGAGGTATTGCCACCAATGCCCATAATGTTGTTGGACCAACAACGTTTTTGGTTGAGTTTTTAAATGGAACGACCACAGGCGTTTTCGATAACCGATTGGAACGATTTTATATGACCAGAGGCAGCCAAACGGAAATTACTGGCAATACACAAGGTGGCGTCGGTCTTCCCTCGGAAATTGGACCAGGATTATTGAGCGCACCTGAACAGGATGCCATGATTATGACCGCTGCTGAAGCATTATTACTACAAGCTGAAGCGGTGCACAGAGGCTATTTATCAAACGGACAATCGGCCAAATCATTATTTGAGGACGCAATTCGGTCTTCATTTAATCTTGTTGGAGCTGATGGAGCTGATGCGTATATCATGAGCGCCAATAGTGTAGACAAAATCGGATGGGATGGTTCAATCAATAAAATTGAAGCCATCATTACACAAAAATGGATTGCTTTGGGAGGCATCAACGGTGCCGAAACATGGATAGAGCATACTAGGACGGGATTTCCGGCTAATATGCCACTATCGGAAATTACCACTCGAACCTCAAGACCAAATCGTCTGCTTTATCCAACTTCAGAATATGTAGGTAATACGGCTAATGTAAGCGTGTATGGACAAACACCGGATTCAGCATTTAATACCACTATTTTTTGGGATGTTAATTAAAAAATATACTATGAAAACTATAAAACGAATAAGCATTTTATTGATTGCGACATTGTTGAATGTGTCGTGTTTAGTGGATGACGAACGGCAAGGATTGGAAGAAGGTTTTGCCACTACACCCTATGTCGTCGGGTTCAAAAATTCCACCTCCACCACAAGTTTTTTGACGGATGGGTCCACGCAATTGTTTGAACAGCCTGTAGACTTAATTAGTGGCGGAAATTTTTCCAATACACCAGAAATTGCGGTAACCTTCCAAGTCGACCCATCGAGTACGGCAGTGGCTGGCACTGATTATGATTTTGTTTCGGGAGGCCAAACGGCAACCATTCCTGCAAACAGGGATTTTGGAACAATTGATATAAATGTGTATACCGGAAGCATTGATGTTGCTAACCCTAAAACCATAGTTCTGAATCTAGTCAACTCGTCTCTTGGAGTTATTGGAAACAATGGCACTGAAGAAGGTGAGTTTGGAACTGTAACCATTAATCTAGGTGGTGTATGCTTCTCCGATGCCGCTGGGACCTTTGATATCATGGTCACTCGTTCAACAGGACAAGTTTACAATTTTACCAATGAGGTGATTACCCAAATAGGTGATGCTTTGTATTTAACCGAATCTACGGGAAGATTTAGTAGTCAACCTGGAGGATTTGATATTACAGCACCACCAAACAACGCAGCAAGAAATGGTTTTACCTTCACTGAAAATTGCGGAGTCATCACAATCGATTCACAACCGTTGGGTGACACCTTTGGTGGAAATCCTGTTAGCGGTTCTGGTACTGTTGATGAATCTGGTAATATGGTGATGAATGTCACGGTGGGAGGCGATGATACTTATAATGTTATTTACACCAAACTTTAAAACAAATACTATGAAAACAATAAAACTATACATAATTACTCTTATTTCTGTACTGGGAATATTGGTTTCGACCTCTTGTCAAGATGATGATAGCATTGAAAGAAGAGGAAAACCTACAGCGACTGTGGAAAACAAATCCATAAGAGTCACAGAAGGCGAAACAGCTACGTTCAATCTCAATGTGGAATATCCTGTTGCCAACAAAATAGACATTCGTATTGATGTGTTGGATGAAGAGGGAAACCCAATCGTAGTGGTGGAACCCGCCGATGGTGATGTCAATTCAGGCAATGGCTATGTACCAATTGATTTGGATGATATTGTCGTACCATACAACACTTGGTTTGATTCTGGCTATTTTCAGTATGGATACCAAGGTGGTTCCGGGTATATAGCAACATTTCCTCCAGGCGTCACATCGTTTAACATCGACATTGAAACTCTTCAAGATGAATTGCTCAATGCAACAAAAACAGTCACATTACGATTCACGGCCACAAATCTTCTGGAGGTTTTGATAAATGAGGAAGTAACGATTAATATTGAAAATTATGTTGGGGAAGACTTAATTACCAGATTAAATTGGGCGGGCGATTATCTTGATAGTGGCGCAGATGCTTGTGACATTGAAGAAGGTCTTGACTTGGATTTGGAATTGATATTTGATGGAGATTATGTACAAACGAGCTACGATTTTTGCCCAGAGGAACTGATTATTTTGGGAACTGATGCGGATGGAGTTTATACAATTGACGCAAGTTTTTGGACTGGGAATGGCAATACGTCTGCGGAAAATCTCAACATACCAGTCTCTATTGATTTCATCAAATCTGGGGTGTTTGTACAAACCGTGGATCTGTCAAGTCTGTTTCCTTTGAATGCTGGCGGATTGAATGATGGCAATGGCAACGCAATAACTTCTTTTACTGTAGAAAAAGTAGGAACTACCTACACTGTTAGGGATAGCAATGATACTCAAATTGTACAAGGTAGGTTTATGGGTCCTCGACGTACCCTTACAGAAAAGCAATTATTTAAAAAATAACCTGCCGATTAAATCCAATAATCCTCAATTAACTAACTAACTAGGATTATCCTGAAAAACCATATGTAAAGAATATTCACTTTATGTGTGGTTTTTCTATTGATATCACAAGCTCGGCCCCAATTTTTTAACAAATTCTAAATCAACATATTGATTAACACTGATTTAACCTTAAACCCTTGGATGTTTATCATTTGTTCTGTTTCTTTGCATCGAATGATAAAGGAATTAAAATGAAATTGATTAGTATTAAAAGAGAAACCAAACCCGAAGAACGTTATACTCCAAAAATGGGTTTGTTACACACGAGAGTCACGTATATCAAAAAGCAATTTTTGAGTTTTCCATACAAAACGCTTCACAAATACAGAGAGACTTATTATGGTGAAGTAAAGGATTGCGAAGAGTGCAATTTGGCGAGATAAGCCAAAAAATTTCCAATAAGATTAATTTTCAATGTCTTCAGATACTGTTTTTTCTGAAGATTTTTTGCGGTGCGTAAAACTTGCAATCAACAGGAGAATCATTCCAAAGGAAACCGACATGTCTGCTACATTGAAAATGCCAGTCCTGAACACACCTCCCAAATCGATATGGAAAAAATCGGTGACGGAACCATAAACAATACGGTCATAGACATTGGCAATGCCTCCACCAACAATGCAACAAAAAGCAATCAAACTCATTCTATCCAATGATTTGTTTTTAAGGATGTAATAAACGACGTATCCTAAAACCAGAATCGGCAATATCAACAGAAATATCAATCTTGAAGTGTCGCTCAAATCACTTCCCATCCCCAAAAATGCACCTTTGTTTTCTACATTGGTCATGATAAAAGCATCACCAACGATTGGAATGATTTCATTTTTTGCTATTTCAAGTCTGACAATCACTTTGGATATTTGGTCAATGGCAATATTGGCAACAATCAATACTATGATGCTTAAGGTTCGGGATAATTTCATGTAATTAAGTGTTTGATTCTAAAGTGGCAGCGGCAGTTTGTGCTTCCCTATCTATTTTTTTGACCAAGCCTTGCAGCACGTTTCCAGGACCGACTTCAGTGAACAACGTAGCGCCATCGGCAATCATTTGCTGTACAGATTGTGTCCAACGCACAGGTGCTGTCAATTGCAACATTAAATTCTTCTTGATGTCATTCTCATTGTTCACCGCATTGGCAGTGACATTTTGATAAATTGGACAATTAGGTTTATTAAACAATGTGTTCTCTATGGCAGCGGCCAATTCCTCACGAGCTGGCTCCATCAAAGGCGAATGGAAAGCACCTCCAACTGGCAATACCAATGCGCGTTTGGCACCCGCTTCCTTCATCGATTCACACGCTATGTTAATCGCATCCACTTCACCCGAAATGACCAATTGACCAGGACAATTATAATTTGCAGCCACTACAATTCCTTCCGTTTTAGCACAAATATCTTCTACAATCGAATCATCCAAACCTAAAATCGCTGCCATCGTACTTGGCTGAAGCTCGCAGGCTTTTTGCATGGCCAAAGCACGTTGCGACACTAATTTTAATCCATCTTCAAATGAAAGTGTACCATTGGCAACCAAGGCGGAGAGTTCACCCAATGAATGACCAGCAACCATATCTGGTTTAAAACTGTTTCCTAAAGTTTTTGCTAAAATGACTGAATGTAAAAACACGGCAGGCTGCGTTACTTTGGTTTCTTTTAAATCTTCGGCAGAACCTTCAAACATCACATCCGTGATATGAAAACCAAGAATGGAATTGGCTTTTTCAAACAGTTCTTGTGCTAAAGGCGATTTTTCGTAAAGGTCGAGACCCATTCCGGTAAATTGGGCACCTTGGCCAGGAAATATATATGCGTTCATTTTTTTGTTCATTTGATTTTGCAAAAATAAGAATTAAAATTTTAGAGATAGAAGTTTGGATTAAATCAGTTGTTATCAATGGATTTAATAATTCTAGCTGGATTTCCGGCGATACAAACATCATCTGGAAAGTCTTTTGTGACTACGGACCCAGCGCCTATCACCACATTATTGCCAATGGTAACGCCAGGACAAATAACTGAATGGCCTCCAATCCAAACATTATCTCCTATTACAATTGGTTTGGCATATTCTACACCGCTATTTCTTAATTTGTATGCAAGAGGATGTGTTGCGGTATAAATCTGAACATTCGGACCGAACATGGCATTATCGCCAATAGAGACCGTACTCACATCCAAAATGCAACAATTGTAATTCACGAATACGTTTTTTCCTAGTCGAATGTTATAGCCGTAATCACAATAAAATGGAGGTTCTATATACAGGTTTTCTGGCGTGCTCTGGAACAAATTTTGAAGCAGTTTCACTCGTTTTACTTTTTGCTCTTCATTGGAGGCATTGAATTCTTGAAACAAAACCCTAGCGGCATGTCTCTCATTCACCAGATGCTCATCAGTAGGACGATATAATTCGCCAGCAATCATTTTCTCTTTTTCAGTTTTCATTCTGCTTATTTTTAAGGCTTCAAAACCGTTTACAATCCCTTGATTGCGGCTTCCGCACAGCGCTCTCCATCCATGGCAGCAGAAACAATGCCACCGGCATAACCGCCACCTTCACCGCAGGGAAACAATCCTTCGACCTCGGGATGCTCCAAATGTTCATTTCTTGGAATGCTCACTGGAGAAGACGTTCTGGATTCCACACCCACGATATTGGCTTCTTCGGTGTAATAACCTTTCATTTTTTGACCAAAAACCTTGAAACCAGTTCGCAACCGTCCTCCAATCAATTTTGGCAAGAGTGAATGCAACGGAGCGGATTTCAACCCAGGTTGATAGGATGTCGGGTTTAAATCTGGAGATAATTTGCCATCAACGAAGTCCGTCAAGCGTTGTGCGGGGGCGACCTGACTTCTTCCTCCTGCTGTAAATGCCAAACGTTCCAAATCCTTTTGATATTCCAAAGCTTTTAAAACGCCGAACTTTTCATATTTGTATAAATCTTTATCTGTGTTAATTTCAACCACAATTCCCGAATTGGCGAATTGATTGTTGCGTTTGGAAGGCGACATGCCGTTGACGACCACTTCGCCATTTGCGGTAGCCGCAGGCACGATAAATCCGCCAGGACACATGCAAAAGGAATACACGCCTCGCTCATTCACTTGTTCCACCAAACTGTACGCGGCTGCTGGCAATAATTCATCACGTTCACCAGTACAACTGTATTGAATGGAATCGATAATGTGTTGCGGATGTTCCACACGAACACCCATTGCGAAGGATTTTGCCTCAAGGGCAATCTTCTTTTTATTAAGTAGATAAAAAATATCGCGGGCCGAATGTCCTGTTGCTAAAATCACGCGATTGGCTTCCAATTCAGTTCCATTTTGAAGCTGAATTGCTTTGATTTTATTGTTTTTAATGATGAAGTCTGTTACTCTGGTTTCAAAATGAATTTCTCCACCATACTTTAAAATCGTTTCCCGAATGTTTTGAACGACTTTCGGTAGTTTGTTGGTGCCAATATGTGGATGCGCATCGACTAAAATTTGGTCTGTTGCACCATGAAACACCAAGTTTTCAAAAATGCGTCGAACGTCACCTCGCTTTAAACTTCGTGTGTATAATTTTCCGTCAGAATACGTTCCAGCACCACCTTCGCCAAAACAATAATTGGAATCTTCATTGACAAAATGGTCTTGGTTGATGGCTTTTAAGTCGCGTCGCCTATCCTGAACATTTTTTCCGCGTTCCAAGACGATGGGTTTGAATCCCAATTCGATGCATCGCAAAGCAGCGTACATTCCAGCAGGGCCAAATCCAACGATGTGGACGGGTTTTGATTTGGAAACATCTTTATAATCAAAATGGTATTCTGACGTTTCAGGAACTGGTTCGTTGATGTAAACCCTTACTTTATAGTTAAAAATTATCAGCTTTTTTCTTGCATCAATCGACTTCCGAAGTACTTTCACTCCTGTAATATCGCTTTCAGAAACTCCTAATACTTCAGCAGATTTTAGTGTTAAAATATCTGGCTGTTTTTCTTCACGGATGGAGACTCGAAGTTGAAGGTCTTTTATCATGGAGCAAAATTAGGGAAATAAGGTTGAGGAATTTCTAATTGAGTGAATTTAAGAACTTATTTATACTTCCAAAATATGCTTCAGGCTGTTCCAACCAACCATAGTGTGCACATTTATCCAGATAAACAACTTTAGAATTTTCAAATGTATGATGTGCTTTCTGGGCTATATCTTTCCCTATGATATCTTGTTCTCCTTGAATGATTAATACGGGGTTTCTGAAATTTTTCAGTTGCTCCGAGCAGTCAAAATTGATTTCTCGCATATTCTGCCAAAGTAGTCCATTAATTGTCCTATTGCCTTGTGTCAACCGTTCAGCCACCACGTCAATAAATGTGTCATCGTATAAATAAGCATTCGCCAAATAGTTTCCGCGCTTCAATAGAGCGTAATGCGAATTATCTCCTTGAGCAATTTTTCTGTTCCAATAGGTTAGTGAGTCTTGTTCTTTTTGAGTTAGTCGAGAGGTTATATTTAAGGTGTTGAGCAGTGTCAAATCTATGCCACCTGAAGACGAAAGGATAAGACCTTCGACATTTTTTGAATGCTTTGAAACATAATAAGAACCAAGCATCCCACCAAAAGAATGTCCCAAAACAATCCATTTATCAATTTTCAAATAGTTCCGGATGGTTTCAATATCCTCAACCATTAAATCCATGGTCATTGTTTCAGCCGAAATAGTGTCTATTACAGATTTCCCAGTGCCGCGTTGGTCATAGATAATAGCTAGATGACTTTTTCCCAGCTCTTTTGCCAAAGAAGCAAAGCCTTCGCTATTCATTCCCGGGCCACCATTGATGATAAGAATTGGTTTTCCTTTTCCAAAAGTGGTCAAATGGATTTTGGAATCTTTTAAAGTGATGATCTCCTCCCTTTGACCAAAAGCGGAAGTAACAATCATAACTATCAAAATCTTTAAAATGCCTTTCATTAACATTACAATTTAAAAAAACCTATTCTACATTCTTTGACTTTGCTTCCATTTGAGAAGAAATAAAAGGAATCCTTGGTGCCAAGAAATAGCCCGTTAAACTTGCAAATAAAATGGGAATAAAATAAGTAAATCCGGTTAAAGTTGCCAATAAAATTGTGGTGCTCATGGGTGTTCTGGTCACACAGGCATTGATGGCAGCCATACAGCTCACAATAGTCAAGGACAAACTTATGGATGGTATAAAATGATGAATAATCAAACCTAACGTTGCTCCCGAAAAGAAGAGTGGAATGATAAATCCGCCTCGCCAACCCGAAGTCACAGTGATGGAAATAGCGATGATTTTACAAATTAAAATTGCAAAAAGCAGTTTCAACGGAAAATCCTGAATTAAAAGCTCACTAATTTCATGATGTCCAAAATAACGTGTTATTGGAAGATAGAATACAATAACCCCGAGAGCTATTCCTCCAATAAGCGTTTTTATATAAATAGGAGCTTTGAGTTTTCCGAAGGCCGATTTAAAAAATTTAGTGCAGTAAATGAACATCCAGCCTACAAATGTCGCGATGACTGCAAATAAGACCGCATAAATAAAATCAAATTTGTCCAACATTTGATACGATGGTAAATCCCAAATAGGACCGATCCCCAAATGAATGATAAGTGCAAAGATTACATAACTAAAACAGCTTGCCACAAATGCCGGCATAATGGCCTTATAATATTCAACGGCATGCTCATGATGTAAAATTTCCAAAGAAAACAAACTTCCTCCCAAAGGTGCACCAAATAATGCGGTAAACCCTGAAGCCATACCTGCGATACTCATTGAGCGTAAATCTTCACCTTTCAATCGAAACAATTTCCCGAGCCAAGTCCCTGTAGATCCTGTCACCTGAACCAAAGGTGCTTCGGGACCTAAACTTCCACCTGAAGCGATGCACAGTAAAGAAGACAAAATCATCGAGGGGTTATTTTTTGGGTCCAATTTTCCTTTATTGAATCTGATATTGTTGACAATCAGATGTATTTCTCCTGGATCGCCAATAAAATGTATGATCAATCCTGCTAATAAACCACATATAGCCATTGTTGGGATTACTTGCCAACCATCAAAAAACGACAACCTATGTGTTAAAAACTCTAAAACCAACCAGTATACACTTGCAATGACACCACCAAGAAGGCCCAACAACGCCCATAAAAAGAATTTTCTACTGAACAAAAACGGATTGAACCGAATTGGCTGATCCAGAATATTAAGATAGGTGACTAATTTTCTTCTTCTTTTAAGTTTCACCTCGAATTTTTAAAATTTATATTTTTCATAAGTTAAAAACGAAAACGAGTACTCATGTCCTGCATCTTTTGAGTGGAAAGTTTTATCAGTTTCTTTCCATATTGAAGGATCTATTTTTGGAAAAAACGTATCAGCATCAAAACTTTCGTGCACACGTGTCAATTCAATTTTACTGGCAAACGGCATGGCTTGTTTATAAATTTCGCCACCACCGATAACAAACGGTTGAAGGTCACCTTTGGAAGCGTCAATCGCATCTTCAAGATTATTCACTACAATAACACCATTTGGAGCCTGATAATCCTTTTGCCGACTAATAACAATATGCTTTCTGTTTGGCAAAGGTTTTGGGAAACTCTCAAAAGTCTTTCTTCCCATTATAATGGCATGTCCAGAGGTCAATGCCTTAAATCGCCTGAGGTCATCACTCAAATGCCAAATCAATTGATTGTCTTTCCCAATGGCATCGTTTTCGCCAGCAGCGACAATAAGCGTCAAACCGTTAACTATTGGAGTTTTTTTTTCCTCTACAGAAGATGATTTTGTAACTAAAGAGGTGTCTGAATCAATCGTTTTTTCAAGCTGTGCGATGCGTTCCTTTTGTTTTGTCACTAATTTATCCAATTGTTCCTGTTCCCATGCTTTTCCCATAAATTTATGAGTGATAAACACATTAAAAAGGTGATATACAAACAAAAACAACCATCCCAAGATAGCCCATACAAACCAATCCATACCTGCAATTTTGGTCGTTTCCCCAACGCCAATAACAGTGTTTAGAACAATTAGAAAAACAGCTCCAATCAAGAAAATGACAAAATGAATGTATAGACGTCGTTTTTGCTTGATACGTCGTTGCGCATTTTGGATGAGTTCCATTTGCTCCCTATCTATCTGAGGAACCGGTTTCTTTTTTCCGAACATATTTATTGCTTATTAGAGGTGTAAAGTTAGCTTTTTTTAACGACATCGTTATAAGGAAATATAGACTTAAAAATCAGAAAATCGAAAACGTTATAGATTTAAACCTACTGAAAATCAGAGTCAAAGAATTAGTTTTAAAGTTAACAATCTCATAAATAATTACTTGGTTTTTTCAAAAGTTTAATTGTTTATATGTCAAATATTATCAAAATGATAATTCTTTGAATTAAAGACAATTAATAGATAGAAAATTAGGTTTGTTTTATAAATTTGCAAAAAATTAATTAATTTAGATTATGGCAATTACTAAACAATATTTAAAAAGCAAACCAGTTTGTAAAGTAACTTTTTCTTTACCAGCTGAAGACGCAAAAAAAGTAAAAGTAGTAGGTACTTTTAACGATTGGAACGAGAAAAAAGCAGTTGAGCTTAAAAAATTTAAAAACGGCAATTTTAGAGGAACCGTTGATTTGGAAAAAGACAATTCTTACGAATTTAGATATTTAGTTGACGGAACTTTCGTTAACGATGATCAAGCGGATTCTTATACTTCAAACGGATTAGGTTCTGAAAATGGCGTGTTGAATTTGTAATAATAATTACATATAAAATAGATGAAGAGCTTTCTTTTTAAGAGGGCTCTTTTTTTTTATACAGCCACTTCTCCTTTGATATGTGGATGTGGATTGTAATCGACCAAGGTAAAGTCTTCAAACTTAAAATCAAAGATATCTTTGACTTCAGGATTGAGAATCATTTTTGGAAGTGGTCTTGGGTCACGAGAGAGTTGTAATTCCAATTGCTCAAAATGATTGTTGTAAATGTGTGCATCGCCAAATGTGTGGATAAACTCTCCAGCCTCATAACCACAAACTTGAGCCATCATCATGGTAAACAAGGCATAAGAAGCGATGTTGAAAGGCACACCGAGAAAAATATCGGCACTGCGTTGATATAATTGACAAGACAATTTTCCATTGGCAACATAAAACTGGAAAAACGCATGGCATGGAGGCAAGGCCGCTTTTCCATTAGAAACATTTTCAGAAAATGATTTTGAGTTGTCCGGCAAGACCGAAGGGTTCCAAGCCGAAACCAGCATCCTGCGGCTGTTTGGATTGGTTTTTAGAGTTTCAACAATTTCTTTGATTTGGTCAATCTCATCATTGTTCCAATTACGCCATTGATGTCCATATACAGGGCCTAAATCACCATTCTCATCTGCCCATTCATTCCAAATGCGCACGCCATTTTCTGTCAAATAATTGATATTAGTATCGCCTTTTAAAAACCAAAGTAGTTCATGCACAATTGATTTTAGATGCAGTTTTTTGGTGGTGACCATTGGAAATCCTTCACTTAAATCAAAACGCATTTGGTAGCCAAAAACACTTTTGGTTCCAGTTCCTGTGCGGTCACCTTTTTGGTTTCCGTGCACTAATACATGCTTTACTAGGTCGTGATATTGTTTCATAAGCTTGTTCCTGTGAAAGCAGGAATCTCATTATTTGTACTAAATATTTTCAGAATTTAAAAATAGAAAAAAGGGTCAAACCAAATGGATTCAACCCTTTTTTTATATTAAAAGTTATTAACTAAATCAATGTTTCAATGTAGCGCTTTCGTTCAAAACTATATTAGCAGTTTCCTTGGCTATACCGATTGTTGCTATTACCCCGCTATTGAATTTTAAAAAGTCACTTTCCACGCCATCACTAAAAATAATACCATTTGTGGGCATGAATGATTCAATTATTAATTTATTGTGATTCCGTAATATTCCAGCCGTTATATTAGTTTGCGTTCTTATACTTTTAAAAGGTTCTCTAACGGCAAACAGCAATTCATTCTCTTTTAATTTAGGTTGCTTAAGTTTAAGATTTTTCTCAAATATCCCTGTTACTCCATAGGCCATATTAAAAACCGAACTTAACCAACCTGTAGAACCTGCCAATGTAGACACAATTAGACCACTGGAAGACTGCTCTTCGGCCATTTTATTATATGCAATTTTATATCTTGCCGATGCATGTGAGGTGGTGCCTATAAACAAATCGTTAAATGCCAAAAGTCGCTGTCCGTCATTCAAATTGGCTTCGGCAAAACGCATGGATTTTGATTGATAATTTCCACTGACTACATTTTCGACACCATTCATAAAATTAGCAATTTCAAATGGAAGCAATATACCGTCAAACCGTTCCTTATCTGGGTTGACAGCTATAATTGGTAGATTTTTTGAGTATTTGGCAGTGTTGGCGACCAATCCATCTTGACCGATGACTACAATAAGATTTTTATCAGAAAAAATATAAGAAGGGATATATTCCCTTTCAACAATTTTATTTTTAATTTTTTTTGAAAGTTGTGTTTGAAGAGAATTTAAAGATTCCTTGAAAATTTGATCCTCCAATATATAATCTTGAAAGTTGCCCCCTAGACGCTCTATGTAAAATTGTGCTTGAGATTTTGTGTTATAACGCTCAATAAGACTTTCGAGTCTTGTTTTGTTCTTAACAATTATGGCATACTCAAAAGTCATTTTTTGGCATCTTTCCTATCTCCTAAAATCGATTCTAAAAGTTCAGGGCTTATATTTAGATTACCTATTTTATCGGCATTTTCTGCCAATTCCCTAAAAGCCAATGAAATATTGAATTTGGGATCGTTATTATTAGCTAAAGCCGTTAATGTTTTCCAATCCATTTCTTTATAAGGCTTCAATGTTGTTTCCAAAACGTAACCTTGGGTTTCAGCATCTTTTCTATCATTTGCTGATTTTTGTTCTATCAGTGATTTTCTCTGATTTTCTACCGAAATATCAGCTTGAATTTTCATTTCGCGAAGCTTTCTTTGATTATCCGCTTTTTGAACTTCAGATTCCATTTTCTTTTCTGCAATTTGCTTTTGCTTTTCCTCAACTGCAATTTCTGTGCTTAATTCAGATTCTTTGATAATTCGTTCTTGTTCAACAGCAAAATTTCGTCTGACGTAAATAGCTTGGTCAGCTTCCTGTTGCAATCGTTCACGAGTTTCTGTTTCTAAAGCCCGTGTCATTTCTGGAGTTGCCTGAACAGACAGAATATTGGCACTTAAAATCTCAATCCCCAACATACCAATAGCGGCAGAAGATTTTAACCCCACACCTATGTTTTCTTCTATGGATTTGGCCGATCGAATGGCTTCTTTTAGTTTTATACCATGAATATAGGCAGAAGTCGCCGTTTGAGCTTCATTGATAATCCTCTGATTAAGCTTTTCTATATCGTTCTTTTTATATTGTCCATTATCCTGAACAGTAAAATCCAGAATATCAGCTAATGTTTTTGGATTATTGATTTTGTAACTTATTTGTCCTTGAATGGTAACAGTTTGGTAATCGTTCGTGGATTCATTAAACACAAATGGCAAATCATTACTTCCCATTGGAATGGCAACAATGGAGCTATTCGGTGCAAAGTAAAAAAATGACAATCCTCTTCCCTCTTTTTTTATGTTACCATTTTTGAAATGGAGTACATAAGTCATTGAATCAAATTTAATGTGCTTAATTCCAAACATATTTTTACTTTTTTTAACCAATAATCATCCCAGCAATTGTTGCCGATAACAAAGACGCCACAGTTCCGCCAATCAATGCTTTGATACCAAATTCCGATAAGGTTTTGCGCTGTCCAGGAGCCAAAGAGCCAATACCTCCAATTTGAATTCCTATGGAAGCAAAATTGGCAAATCCGCATAACATATAGGTTGCCATGATGATTGATTTTTCAAATTTTAAATGCATGACATTGGCTACATTTTTGAGTTCTGCCAATTGTATATAACCAACAAATTCACTTGCAGCTAATTTGATGCCCAAAAGTTGTCCCATCAGTGCCATATCTTCTTTTGCTACGCCGATTAACCACATTAATGGAGAAAAAATATAGCCAAGAATGAATTCCAGCGAAAGTCCCGTCTTGTACGGTGTATTATCTGCAATAATCTGGTTAAGAGAAGTAAAATGCCAATCAATATTAAGAGACTTTATGGTGAACCCATCAAAACCCGCAATACCCCCCAAAATACCATTGAGCATGGCAATCAATGCCACAAAGACCAACAACATTGCCGCCACATTTGCTGCTAATTTTAAACCCTCGGTTGTTCCATTGGCAATAGCATCCAATACGTTGGAACCAATTTTATCTTGAGTGACTTCAATGTTTGAATCTATTTCTTCAAGTTGTGGATATAACATTTTGGAAATAACAATCGCACCTGGCGCAGCCATCACCGATGCTGTCAACAAATGTTTGGCATAAAATAATTTTAGAGCTTCATCCTCACCTCCCAAAAATCCAATATAAGCTGCTAAAACACCACCTGCAACGGTCGCCATTCCTCCAATCATGACCAACAAAATTTCCGATTTGGTCATTTTTTCGAGGTAAGCTTTAATCATTAACGGTGCTTCCGTCTGCCCAAGGAAAATGTTACCAGCAACACTCAAACTCTCTGCTCCAGAGATTTTCAAAAGTTTTGTCAACACCCAAGCCATGGCAGATACAACCTTCTGGATAACACCCAAGTAAAATAGTAAGGATGTTAGTGCCGAAAAGAAAATAATAGTTGGCAATATTTGAAAAACAAATATGAAACCATATGAATCTATATTCATAAATCCACCAAAAAGGAAGATACTACCGGCTCTTGTATAATCTAAAATATTGATAAAAATGCCACCAACAAACTCAAACATTGCCTGTACAAAAGGCACTTTGAGCACTCCAATGGCGAGCAACAATTGTGCTGCAAGGCCAAATCCAACTGTTTTCCAGTTGATGGCTCTCCGGTTTTTACTTAATAAAAATGAAAGCAACAGCAATACAACCATCCCCAAAATACCACGAAACAAGCTATTCATAGAAAAACCTTCGCTTGGCACAATCCCTTCTGTTGTAGCTTCTGTTAATGTTGCAGATTTAACATTTGGCGTTTTAAAAATATAGGCAATTTCTTTATCTCCAAAAACCAATGTAGAATCTGTAAGTTGGGTAATTTTAAATCGTTTTACATCATCCGAAGGCTTATCGTAATAAAAAACCAACAAGTTATTCTGAAATAAATAATTTCCGGAAGCCGTGACGCTATCTTTGGATTTGAGTGAAAAAGAAAATTCGCCATTTTTGAGTTGAAGCGAATCGGTAGCGGTATTGACATTATATAAGTTAACACCTTCTTGGTTCTTAACAGCATCTATTTGCCAAGTTTTTTCGATGGATTGTGATAAAACAGTTGTTGTAAGTCCAAAAAAAATAGCTGTAAATGCTAAAAAGAAATGCTTCATATGAATGAAAGTTAGTTATCGTTTGGAAATTTCGTCTCTAATTTTTGCGGCGGCTTCATAATCTTCATTAGCGACAGCTTCGTCCAGCAAGGAATGTAATTCTTCAATACTTTTGCCTTTGTAGGTTTCTTGAAAAGCTGATTCAAGTTCTTCAGCAACCAAATCATCAACCAAAATACTATCCTCCTGTTCATCATCTTTTTTTGGATTCACTTTTAGATAAATTCCTGCCTTGTCGAGAATGTTTTTATAAGTGAAGATAGGTGCTTGAAAACGCAACGCCAAAGCAATAGCATCACTAGTACGGGCATCGATGATTTCTTCAATTTTATCGCGTTCGCAAATCAAACTGGAGTAGAACACGCCATCCACCAATTTATGAATAATCACTTGCTTGACCACAATGTCAAATCGGTCTGCAAAATTCTTGAATAAATCGTGGGTCAAAGGTCGTGGAGGTCGTATTTCTTTTTCTAAAGCGATGGCTATGGATTGTGCTTCAAAAGCCCCAATGACTATCGGCAATTTTCTGTCGCCTTCTACCTCATTCAATATCAACGCATACGCACCATTTTGCGTTTGGCTGTAAGAAATTCCCTTTATATTTAACCGAACTAAACTCATACTTTATAAAACGCAAATAACTGTTTAAATTAGGACTTTACCAACTGACAAAAAGAAATTTTGCCAATCCATCTTAATTTAAACAGTCCATTTGCTGTTACAAGTTAATAAATTTATGCGTTTTGTGCCTTAAATTCCTTTAATTTTTCTGTAAGTCTAGGAACGATATCAAAAGCATCACCTACCACTCCATAATCTGCTGCCTTAAAGAAAGGTGCTTCTGGGTCTGTATTGATGACAACTTTTACTTTGGACGCGTTGATACCTGCCAAATGTTGAATTGCTCCAGAAATACCAATGGCGATATATAAATTCGCGGCTACTGGTTTTCCCGTTTGACCAACGTGTTCGCTATGAGGTCTCCAACCCAAATCGGAAACGGGTTTTGAACACGCTGTTGCGGCTCCAAGAACATTTGCCAAATCTTCAACCATTCCCCAATTTTCTGGTCCTTTCAGACCTCTTCCACCTGAAACCACGATTTCCGCATCAGCGATGCTCACTTTGTTGGAAGCTTTATCAACTGAATCGACATGCACACCGTTTTCTGGAATATTCGGTGAGAAATTTTCAGCCGTTGCGCTTCCGGAATTTTCAACCAATCCAAACGAATTGTTGGAGACACCAACAACTTTTACATCGGTATCTATGGTTGTAAAGTTGAAGGCTTTATTGGTAAATGCAGTACGTTTGACGGTAAATGGTGACGCACTTGTTGGTGCTTCTACCACATTGGATGCATAGCCAGCATCAAGATTGACCGCCAAGATTGGTGCCAAATATTTGCTGTCTGCGCTTTGGCTTACAACGACTACTTTGGTACCTTCCTTTTCTGCAGCTTGTTTAATGACATTGGCGTATGTTTTTGCGTTGAAAGTGTCCAATTTGCTATCATTCACTTTTAACACCTTGTCAACACCATAAGTTCCCAATTCGGAAACATCATCGGCGTTTATGGCAATGGCTGTAACCGTTGTTCCCATTTGATTGGCAACGGCTTTGGCATACGATGCCACTTCAAAAGCTACTTTTTTGAATTTTCCTTTTTCTGATTCTGTATATACTAAAACTGACATGTTTTTCTTTTTGAGGTTAATTAAATTACTTTGGCTTCATTGTGAAGTAAACTTACCAATTCATCCAAATTATCTGGAGACACCAATTTCACAGCCCCTTTAGGTGCTGGTTTTTCAAATTTCACAGTTGATGTTTCTTTAGTGGCATTCACAGCTTCCATTACTTTCAATGGTTTTTGGCGCGCCATCATGATACCTCTCATATTAGGAATACGCAAATCACTTTCCTCAACCAATCCTTTTTGGCCTCCAATCACAAGTGGCAATGTTGTAGAGACCGTTTCTTTACCACCATCAATTTCTCTTATTGCTTTTGCATTGGTTCCATCAACTTCAAGATTGATACAATTGGTAACAAAATTAGCGCCAGTCAATTCAGCCAACATACCTGGAACCATCGCACCATTGTAATCAATGGATTCACGTCCAGCAATTACCAAATCGTAACCACCTTCTTTAACCACATTGGCCAATTGTTTTGCCACAGCATAACCGTCTGTTGCAGGTGTATTGACACGAATAGCACCATCAGCTCCTATTGCCAAAGCTTTACGCAAAGTTGGTTCTGTTTCTGGGCCACCAACGTTCACAACATCGACCGTAGCTCCTTGCTTTTCCTTAAACCACATAGCTCGAGTTAATCCAAATTCATCATTTGGGTTGATAACAAACTGAACACCATTGGTATCAAATTTAGTGTCACCATCTGTAAAATTGATTTTTGAAGTCGTATCAGGTACGTGACTAATACATACAAGTATTTTCATTTTTATGATATTATTTAAAAGTTAATGTTTTTAGAGAAGAATTTTGAATTATATATAATTTAAAGGCAAATTTCCTCTTAAAAATGCAATCTATTTTAATAGGTTACGAAGTTAATTATTTTATTCTACATATTTACTATGCATGCATAATAAATTTAAAATAATTCTTCACTAAATAGTTTTTGTTTTATTCTTACTTTTGCTACTCCTTTTAAAATTTTACAATGAAGACAATTCAATTTAGAGAAGCAATTTGCGAAGCCATGAGTGAAGAAATGCGCCGGGATGAAAGCGTTTACTTAATGGGTGAAGAAGTTGCAGAATACAATGGAGCATACAAGGCATCCAAAGGAATGTTAGATGAATTCGGCCCAAAACGTGTCATAGATACTCCCATTGCAGAACTTGGTTTTGCCGGTGTGGCAATTGGTTCTACAATGACTGGGAACCGACCAATTGTAGAATATATGACCTTCAACTTTTCGTTGGTTGGTATCGACCAAATCATTAATAATGCCGCAAAAATTAGACAGATGTCTGGCGGACAGTTCAGTTGTCCGATTGTATTCCGTGGACCAACAGCCTCCGCAGGTCAGTTGGGAGCAACGCACTCACAAGCTTTTGAAAGCTGGTTTGCCAACACACCTGGTTTGAAAGTGGTGGTTCCCTCCAATCCATACGATGCAAAAGGCTTGTTGAAATCTGCGATTAGAGACAACGATCCAGTGATTTTTATGGAGAGTGAACAGATGTATGGTGATAAGGGAGAAGTGCCTGAAGGCGAATACACAATACCATTAGGTGTTGCAGAAATAAAACGCGAAGGAAAAGATGTTACCATAGTTTCTTTTGGGAAAATTATCAAAGAAGCTTACAAAGCCGCTGAAGAATTGGAAAAAGATGACATTTCATGTGAAATCATTGATCTTAGAACTGTTCGTCCTTTGGATAAGGAGGCGATTTTAAAATCCGTAAAGAAAACCAATCGTTTGATTATTTTGGAAGAAGCTTGGCCTTTCGGAAACGTTTCTACTGAAATTACCTATATAGTACAATCAGAAGCGTTTGATTATTTGGACGCTCCAATTATAAAAATCAATACTGCTGACACTCCAGCGCCCTACTCACCAGTTTTATTGGAGGAATGGTTGCCAAATAGTGAGGAAGTGATCAAAGCGGTGAAAAAAGTAATGTATAAATAATTCGCATTTTTTTGCGTTATATAGACTTCATCAGCACGATTGTTGGTGAAGTTTTTTTTCTTATGAATCTAAAACTACTTGTCCCATTTTTTTTCTTCGGAATCATATCTGCCTTTGCACAGACCAAAATCAGTGGTTATGTATTGGATGAACAAAATGCTCCTGTGGCCTATGCGAATGTCTTTTTTAAAGGTTCCACAGAAGGTGTTATTACAGATGAAAATGGACGATTCTACCTAGAATCCAACAACAATTGGGACACAGTCAACATATCGTTTTTAGGTTATGAAACACTTGAAATAAAATTGACTAAAAAAGTCAATTACGATTTAAAGTTCATATTGAAGGAAGGTACCTCTGCTTTGGACGAGGTTGTCATAGTCACAGGAAAACAATCAAAAAAAGAATCTGAAAATCCAGCAATTGCCATCCTAAAGAAAATTTGGGAGCGCAAACGAAAAAACGGATTGCGTCAATTCGACCAATACCAATATACAAAATACGAAAAGGTAGAGTTCGACCTCAACACCATTGACAGTGCTTTGATAAAAAGTAAGTTATTCAAAGGCATGGAATTCGTTTTTGACCAAGTTGACACTTCCGCAGTCACAGGAAAAACCTATTTACCCATCTTTATTAATGAAGCGTCAAGTGTTGTTTATGGCGACAACAAAATCAATAAAGAAAAAGAAGATTTAAAAGGAAATAAAAATTCCGGTTTCAGCAACAATCAAATCATCATTGATTTTGTGGGTGACCTCTATTCGGAATTTGACATTTACGACAACTATTTGAAATTTTTTGATAAGAGTTTTGTGAGCCCACTATCCAGAACCGGTATCAATACTTATAATTACGTATTGTCAGACAGTGCTTATATCGATAATAAATGGTGTTACAATATTCTCTATTACCCTCGCCGAAAGAACGAATTGACTTTTAAAGGTGATTTTTGGGTGAACGATTCCACATTTGCAATTAAGGAAATCAGCATGCAAGCGTCCAAAAGTGCAAACATCAACTGGGTGAAAGACATTTATATCGAACAGGAATTTGAAGTATTGAATGATTCGGTCTTTCTTATTAAAAGAGATTATATGATGTCTGATTTTTCTTTTAGAAAAAAAGAAGAAGCACGAGGTGTCTATGGAAAGCGTACAACTTTATTTGATAATTATCAATTCAACCAACCAAAAGGCGAGAAATTCTACAGTCAAGAAGTGTATGATTATAATGCTGATGTCTATAATAGAGATGATGAATTTTGGGAAAAGAATCGATTGGAGTCTTTAAATCAGGACGAAAAAGGCGTTTACAAAATGCTCGATACCCTAAAAACGGTCAAAAAATTCAAGCGTCTTTATAATATAGGAAGTATTCTTGCATCAGGCTATATAGAATTTCCGAGTCTTAACCTAGATTATGGACCCATTTTCGCAACATTTGGTAACAATGATGTTGAAGGTGTTCGACTTCGAGCTGGGGGTAGAACATATTTCGGACAGAATGATTTATGGCGCATAGAAGGGTACACTGCCTATGGTTTTAAAGACGATAAATTTAAATATGGAATTTCCGGTAAGTGGCTACTAGACAAAAAAAACCGCTTGATAATCTCTGCAGGAAATCGTCGTGATGTTGAGCAAATAGGCGCCAATTTGACCTCTTCCACTGATGTATTGGGTAGAAGTCTAGCCTCATCATCTGTCATAGGAACGAGTACCAACGACAAATTGACCAGCGTGAATTTAACAACGGTAGCCATTGAACTCGAACCTGTAAAAAACTTAAATTTCAGATTGAGTGGTACCTACCGAACTCTCGAATCAGCTTCTAACACATTCAGTTTGGATTATTATACAGATGACACTCAAACTACTACAGAGTCTGCGATTCAACAATACGAAAATGCGTTATCCATATCCTATTATCCAGGACGAAAAATGACTGGTTTTGGTGTGGAACGTCGAACTGCAAATGATGATTTCGCCAGTTTATTTGCCATTGTAACACGAGGTGACAAAGGTATTTTTGGTAGCGATTTTGATTATACCAAGGTTCAGGCATCGTATATACAGCCTTGGGCTTTAGGCGGTATGGGCCGCTTGACAACCACATTTGAAGTTGGTAAAACTTTTGGGGACGTTCCGCTCGGTTTATTAAGTGTGGTACCTGGCAATCAATCTTATTTTTCGATTTATAATACTTTTTCTCAATTGGATTTTTATGAATTTGTCACGGACACTTATGCTTCTGTCCACTTGGAACATAATTTCAATGGTCGCTTTTTTTCCCGTATTCCATTTTTGAGGAAGGCAAATCTCCGGGAAATCATTGGAATAAGAGGTGTTTGGGGTGATATTTCCCAAGGCAATCGCGATTTGAATGCTTCTGGACTTATCTATGTGGCACCAACGGATGAAATCTATTATGAATATAGTTTTGGTGTCGGTAATATTTTCAAGATTTTCCGTTTAGATTTTAACTTTCGTGGAAACTATCGCAATGTGCCAGAGGCTCGTAATTTTGGAGTTACTGGCAGTTTTGGATTTAGTTTCTGATTTTGTATTTGAAAAAAAATACACTTTATCGAAAAGTCCGGTGGTTCAAAATTGAAAAACTACTTTACTTCCCTATCTTTGCACTCCGAAAATAAAATGACATGACATTAACAGGAAAAAAAACTTTCGATGTACTAATCGAAATCCCAAAAGGCAGCCGTAATAAATACGAATATGACTTCCAATTAAAGAAAATCCGTTTTGATAGAATGCTTTTCTCATCCATGATGTATCCAGGAGACTACGGATTTATTCCAGAAACACTTGCGCTTGATAAAGACCCTTTGGATGTGCTGGTTTTGGGTACAGAGCCAACATTCCCTATGTGTGTAATGGAAGTGAAACCAATTGGTGTGTTCCACATGACGGACGAAAAAGGACCTGATGAAAAACTGATTTGTGTGCCAGTATCAGACCCAATTTGGAACAAGTATCAAGACATCGAAGACTTAAACCCACATAGAATAAAGGAAATTGAGCACTTTTTTCAAGTATACAAGGACCTTGAAGAGAAAAAAGTAGATGTAGGCGGTTGGGGTGATGCTTCTGAAGCTTATGACATCCTTAATAAATGTATTGAACGTTATGAAAATAGCGAACACAAGAAAAACGGTAGTTTTACTATTTAGAAAAACACCTATAACTAACATTCCAAACCCTTTCATTATAAATATGGAAGGGTTTTGTAATTAATTCTATTTTACTACTTTTGCCCAGCAATTAACAAATCAAACACTATATGGATTCATTTATGATTTACGTGCCAATACTAATGGCAGCAATCGGATTAGCTTTTATGTTCATCAAGCGTACTTGGGTATTAAAACAAGATGCTGGTGACGGTAAAATGAAAGAGATTTCAGATTATATCTACGAAGGAGCCTTGGCTTTCCTTAATGCTGAATACAAATTATTGGCAATTTTTGTTGTCGGAGCAAGTATTGCACTTGCAGGAATTTCATTTATTGTTCCTACTACGCATATTCTTATTGTGGTGGCCTTTATTTTCGGGGCCTTCTTTTCAGCGTTGGCTGGAAATATGGGAATGAAAATCGCAACCAAAACAAACGTAAGAACCACACAAGCAGCTAAAACAAGTTTGCCTCAAGCTTTAAAAGTATCTTTTGGTGGTGGAACCGTGATGGGTCTTGGTGTTGCTGGTCTTGCCGTTTTAGGTCTGACAGCGTTCTTCATCATATTGTTCCATTTCTTCATGGGTGGTGTTTGGACTTCTACAGAACAAATGACCATTGTTTTGGAAACATTGGCCGGGTTCTCCCTTGGAGCGGAGTCCATTGCCTTGTTTGCTCGTGTTGGTGGTGGTATTTATACCAAAGCTGCTGACGTTGGAGCCGATTTAGTTGGTAAAGTTGAAGCTGGTATCCCAGAGGATGACCCTCGTAATCCTGCAACGATTGCAGATAACGTGGGTGACAACGTTGGTGATGTTGCCGGTATGGGTGCCGATTTATTTGGTTCTTATGTAGCTACAGTTTTAGCAGCCATGGTTTTAGGTAATTATGTGATTAAGGATATGGGAGGAAGCATTGAAGATGCTTTCGGTGGAATAGGCCCAATTTTATTACCAATGGCAATTGCTGGTTTTGGAATTTTGTTCTCCATTATCGGAACCATGTTGGTAAAAATTAAAAATAATGATGCAAAAGAAAAGCAAGTTCAAGGCGCTCTAAATGTTGGAAACTGGGTTTCTATCGGATTGACGGTGGTCGCTTGTTTTATCTTGGTAAAATATATGTTGCCAGAAACTATGAAAATGCATTTCTTCGGCGAAGGTCTTCATGACATTTCCTCAATGCGTGTATTTTATGCGACGTTAATAGGATTATTCGTCGGAGGAGCCATTTCTTCAGTGACAGAATATTACACAGGATTGGGTACAAAACCAGTGTTGGCAATCGTGCAAAAATCATCAACAGGGGCAGGAACCAACGTCATTGCTGGTTTAGCAACAGGGATGATTTCAACATTCCCAACGGTATTGTTGTTTGCTGCAGCGATTTGGTCATCTTATGCATTGGCTGGATTCTACGGAGTGGCTTTGGCTGCTTCAGCGATGATGGCAACAACCGCCATGCAATTGGCGATTGATGCCTTTGGTCCTATTTCTGACAATGCTGGTGGTATTGCCGAAATGAGTGAACAAGAACCAATCGTAAGACAACGTACCGATATTTTGGATTCTGTTGGTAATACAACTGCTGCGACAGGTAAAGGATTTGCAATCGCTTCTGCGGCCTTGACTTCTTTAGCTTTATTTGCTGCTTACGTCACTTTTACAGGCATCGACGGAATCAATATTTTCAAAGCACCAGTTTTGGCGATGTTGTTTGTTGGTGGAATGATTCCAGTGGTGTTTTCTGCTTTGGCAATGAATTCTGTTGGTAAAGCGGCGATGGACATGGTATATGAAGTGCGTCGTCAGTTCAAGGAAATTCCAGGAATTATGGAAGGAACTGCAAAACCACAATACGGCAAATGTGTTGAAATTTCAACAAAAGCGGCATTGCGCGAAATGATGTTACCAGGTATTTTGACCATTGGTTTCCCAATCGCGATTGTATTGATTGGTAAATTGGTTTACGGAGATAACAATCAATTGATTGCTGAAATGTTAGGTGGCTATATGGCTGGTGTCACTGTTTCCGGTGTACTTTGGGCAGTGTTCCAAAACAATGCTGGTGGTGCTTGGGACAACGCTAAAAAATCATTTGAAGCTGGTGTAGAAATCAACGGTCAGATGACTTACAAAGGTTCTGACGCACACAAAGCGGCTGTCACTGGAGACACTGTTGGTGACCCTTTCAAAGATACGTCTGGACCTTCAATGAATATTTTAATTAAGTTGACTTGTTTGATAGGCTTGGTAATTGCTCCAATTTTAGGAGGACACACTGCTGATGGTGCCGAAGTAAATGAAAACATTGAAGTAGTTGAAGAGCGTGTGATTGCTGGTGGTGAAAACTTGAATGACAAAACAGAAACCTTTGTAGAAATGTTGAAAAACGATTCTAACGATACGGTAACTGCAAATGTTGAAATCAAAAGAACAGTCAACGGTGAAACAACTACAGAAACCAAAACCTTTACAGGAACTGAAGAAGAAGTTCGTGCGCAACTAAAAGATGTTGAAGGTTTGAAAATCAAAATAAAAGACAAAGAATAATTGTTCTTTACTCAATTTATAAAGACCCTATCCAACCGATAGGGTTTTTTTGTGGGATTTTTGTATTTTGGTATAATGAACTATAGCGATTTAACGACATTGGGTATTGCCTTTGGTTTAGGGCTTTTGGTAGGATTGCAACGCCAAAAAACCGATAACGAAATGGCAGGTGTGAGAACATTCACACTTATTTCTGTGTTGGGTGTGATTGCAGGCTTTTTAGCTCGTGAATATGATAATCCATTCATTCTTCCTGTTTTAGGTCTCTGCATTGCTGCGATGTTGATAATGGCAAACGTCATAAAATTGAAAAAATTTGATGAAGCCGATGTAGGACAAACCACCGAAGTGGCAGCTTTGCTAATGTTCGCCATTGGTGCGTATTTGGTGGTGGGCAGTCAACTGATTGGCGTTTTGGTCGGTGCCACCATGGCCATTTTATTGTATGTCAAGGAACATTTGCACGATTTGATTGAAAAAATGAGCAACAAGGATTTGTCTGCCATCATGACCTTGGCTGGCATAAGCCTCATCGTTCTTCCCATACTTCCCGATAGAACCATCGGACCGTTGGATGTCATCAATCCAAGGAATATTTGGCTGATGGTGACACTCATTGTTGGAATAAGTGTAGTGGGTTATTTCATTTATAAATTGGTGGGCAAAAAAGTAGGCATCATTTCCAACGGTATTTTAGGCGGATTGATAAGCAGTACGGCAACCACGGTCAGTTATGCTCGAAAAACCAAAGACCAAAAATCCATAGGTAAATTGGCTGTTTTTGTAATTACGACGGCATCTGTGGTATCCTTAATTCGGGTGTTGATTGAAGTTGCGGTGGTGGTTCCAGAAAAGTTGTCCATGATGATGTTGCCTTTACTCTTCGAAATTATCATCATCGCTTTGATTTCCGTCGGATTGTTTTACTTGATAAATAAAAACAACAAAGAAGGCGATGAAATGCCAGAACCTGAAAATCCGGCACAGCTCAAAGGTGCGATTATTTTCGGATTGTTATATGGGTTTATTCTATTGCTTGTGGCTTTCACGAAAAGGCAGTTTGGCAATGAAGCTTTGTACATCGTTGCTATCATTAGCGGCTTGACAGATGTGGACGCCATCACATTATCGCTGTCCCAAATGGTAAAGGGCGAACGCTTACAAACCGATTTAGGTTGGAAATTGATTCTCTTGGCATCCATTTCCAATTTAGTTTTCAAAGGAATTATGGCGATTGTCATCGGCGCAAAAGAGATAGCTAAATGGATAGCTGTGGCCTTCGGTATCGCAGTGGCTTCCGGATTATTGATTATTTGGCTTTGGCCACAAACTTGGCACTTTTAAGTTATGGGTTGGTTCAAAAAAGACCCATTACAGATTATCGTGTTTCAAAGCTATGGAACGGATTCGCACTTATACATTCGTGGGCGTGCGCTCGAAGACGAATCCATCGACCTTGAAGGCAAACATCCCATCAGATTGTTGATTAACGCTTATAAGCGTTTTGAAACTGATGAAATTAGAAACACAACACTGCTTCTAAAATTACCCAACAATCATATTATTGAAACCCAAACTGATGACAAAGGCTATTTCTTGGTAGATGATTCTGTCGAAAATTTAAAAGAAATGACGAACGACGAAGGCTGGATGAATGTCGAGCTTTCCTATAAGGATTTCACCCAAACTCGGGTCATTCAACTCAAAAATCGATTTCCAGGNNTTTTTAAATGGCGGGTGATTTACAATACTTTTTTTAAGACAGCGAAAAGCAGAATCCCTTTGGAAGGCGCAGCGGATTTTTATCATTTATTGCACCGCGGAAACTCTGGAAAAGAAACGAATCCCATTTTTTATGTCAGCCACAGTCCTTGGAATATGTATCGTTATCTGGAATTCTTTCTGAAGAAAAACAATTTCCCTAAAGGACCTATCTTGCTTCGTAGTTTTGCAGCTTTCAGGCTTCGAAAAAATTCAGCTGAAAAACCTCAAAAACAAAAGGAAATCATCAACATCCTAAAAACCTATCCAAGTTTAAAATTGATTTTGATTGGTGATAGTGGCGAACACGATGCTGATATTTATTTGGAAATTGCTGAAGCCTATCCCGAGCGAATTTTAGCGATTTATTTAAGAAGTGTTAAGCACAAAAAGAAAATGCTTCGCGTGAAAGGCTTGTATGAAAATTACAAAACGACACCCGCATTATTGGTGGAAAGCAGCAAACAAGCCATGGAGCATGCACGTGACAATGGATTTATTGCTTCAGATTTTTAAAATAATCGTAAGTGGCATATTGCGAACGGACTTTAGGCTCATTATTGTTCACGTACTCATTTTTCTGTTTGGCATCGATGATTCTCCCTTTTACGTTATCCGCCAATTGAATATCAATGACATCACGAATCGTTTTAAAATGGTCAGGGTCCAGAATTGGCGTTACCACCTCAATACGATGGCTCAAATTACGAGTCATCCAATCGGCTGAACCAATGTACATTTTTTCGTCGCCACCATTTCCAAAAATATAAACACGTCCATGTTCCAAAAATCGGTCGAGGATACTGGTCACATAGATGTTTTCACTTTGACCTTTAATGCCCGGAACCAGACTGCACATGCCACGAATCAAAAGTCTTATTTGAACCCCTTTTTGGCTTGCTTCATATAATAATTTAATCATGTTTTTATCTTGAAGGCTATTCATCTTCAAAATAATATAGGCTTCTTTCCCAGCTTGCGCCGACAGAATCTCATTTTCAACCAAACTCACAAATTTGTACCGCATGGTGAACGGTGAGACCAACAGTTTTTTGGCTTTCGGTACGATAAAAATTCCTTCAAGCACTAAAAATATCTTGTTGAGTTCCTGGGAGATTTTTTTGTTATTGGTCATCAACCCGAAATCGGTATAGAGTGTCGCCGTTTTTTCGTTGAAATTTCCTGTACCGATATAACAGTAATGTTTGGTTTCTTTGTCAACTTCCCGTTCAATGTACAGAATCTTTGAATGGACCTTGATGCCTGGATAACTGTAAAGCACTTGAGCTCCATTTTCTTTAAAAATCTCGCCCCATTTGAGATTGTTGTGTTCGTCAAATCTAGCTTTCACTTCGATGAACACCACCACTTTTTTGCCGTTTTTGGCCGCATTTGCAATCGCTGTATTCAATCTGGAATCTTCAGCCAAACGATACATGGTCATTTTGATGACTTTTACCGTTGGGTCCACAGCAGCTTCCTCCAATAATTTAATCACAGGTTCAAACGATTGATACGGAAAGTGCATCAACTGGTCTTTGGTGTCAATCGCCTCAAACATGGTCTCAAATTGCGAAGTGACCGGATGTGTCAATGGTGGCAATGCTTCAAAGTATAAATCCTTTTTGGTTGGATTGGGAAACTTGAAAAAATCCTTAAAATTATGGTACGTGCCACCCAAAACGATATCAGCATGTGTAATGTCCAAAGCCTTTTTAAGAATTTCCTGAAATTCCTTTGGCATTCGTTTATCGATGAGTACCCGTGTGGCTTGCCCTGTTTCTCGTTTTGGAAGCGATTCCTTGATTTTTTCCATCAAATTGCCGGAGAATTCATCCTCAATATACAATTCCGCATCGCGTGAAATTTTGATGGCATAATAAGAAAGTTTCAAGTCCGATTGAATGCGATACAGGTTATACTTGATGATATCATCAATGAAGGTAATGTGGTAAGTGTCGGTCTTTGAAGGGAACACAAAAAAGCGTGGTTCATCTTTTGGAATTGGCACCACTTGGAATTCATTTTTTGAAACCTGTGCTGTGATGTATGAATTTTCATTTTCGACAAAAACCGAATCCTTGGAGGTGAAATAAGAACTTTTCAAATCGATTTTATCTGCAAGATTGTTATCAAAATAAGCTTCCGCCACTTTCTTTTGTTCTTTTGAAAACTCCTTGTATTTAATCAAATGAATGCCTTCCGATGCTAAATCTGGAATGATTTCATTTTGAAAAATGGCACCAAATTCTTCCTGAAGCGTATCTACTTGAACTTTTAATTCTTTCAGAACGGCATTCGGCTTGGTGATTAATTTTTTACGTAAGGGTTTGTCCAGTTCCAAATCCTTAATCTGTCGAATGTCTGAAACCCTGACACGAAAAAATTCATCCAAATTGGACGAGAAAATCGCCAAAAATTTAATGCGTTCATACAATGGATTGCGCTTGTCTGCGGCTTCTTGTAATACGCGATGGTTAAAACGCAACCAAGAAAGGTCGCGATGGTAATATTTATTGTTGTATAATGAGGCCATAAATTCTTGTATGTATGTACAAATCTTCAATAAATGAGCGTAGCAAGGCACGTCTCAAATCTCGGACAAGACCAAAATACATTTTTAAAATCAAAAATATGTTAGGGAAATGATAAGGTCTTAAAAAAGTCCGTTGATTTCAGCATCGATTTTATTAATGACAAAACCCAAATCTTCTGGCTTGGTCACAAAATCGATATCATCCACATCAATAATCAACAGATTACCTTTGTCATAACCGTGAATCCACGCTTCGTAACGCTCGTTCAATCGGCTCAAATAGTCAATACTGATGGAGTTTTCATAATCACGTCCACGTTTGTGGATTTGGGACACCAAATTTGGGATGGAACTGCGCAAGTAAATCAATAAATCCGGTCCTTTGACCAACGATTCCATCAAATCAAATAATGAACGGTAATTTTCATAATCGCGATTGGTCATCAAACCCATGGCGTGAAGGTTGGGCGCAAAAATATGTGCATCTTCATAGATGGTTCGGTCCTGGATGATTTCCTTGCCGCTTTGATGGATTTGCAACACTTGGCGAAAACGACTGTTCAAAAAGTAAACTTGCAGATTAAAACTCCAACGCTCCATTTGGTTGTAAAAATCGTCCAGATATGGATTGTCTACGACGTCTTCCAATTGCGGTTCCCATTTGTAATGTTTGGCCAACAACTTTGTTAAAGTGGTCTTTCCGGCTCCTATGTTTCCTGCAATTGCAACGTGCATATTTACTTGATTTTTAGTTGGTATTGATGAAGTTTTTTCGAATCGTAAATATACAAGGTTTCGTTGGTTACCAAAAACTGATTTATTAACAATTCGTTGAGCGGAATTGGCAAGAATTCACTACCATCTTTTGGAAGATAATAGAGACTTTTTTCCTTTTGAAGGATTAAGTTTCCGTTATCTTCTTCCATGGAAAAAAACCCGTCTTGGCTGATTTTGGACACCAAACTTCCAAAATAATTATATTTATAAAG
>DINI01000036.1 GCA_002426755.1 Flavobacteriaceae bacterium UBA5544 | reverse complement strand
TTTAACTCAGTTCTTTGTTGCCACCAGTTATTTTATTCCGACTACTTTTTCAATCGGTTCATTTTCATAATCAAATTCGACAGTTTTCATTCTGTGAATTGGACTATCAATTCCTAAAATTAGATTTCCACTAAACGACCTTAAATCTAAAACTCGGAATTTTTTCTTGTATTTAGTCAGAGTTTGTTTTTTTAAATCTACAACTCCAATTCTTTGAAATGTTCCACTAAAAAATGACTTTTCCCAAATCGGAATTGCTATTTTTAATCCATTTGTTGTCCAAATTGCTGGTCCACCACAATTGTTGCCAATCAAAATACTTTTATTCTCATTTGTTTTTATTTGACAAATTCCACGTAAAGGCGCTCCCATTCCGATTTCGTTCAGGTCAGAGTATTCCAAAATTGCTTTTTCGTCATTATTCAGACCGTTTGAGTTTTCATTCGGAAAATCCCAAGCGTTTGGATATTTCAGAGAATCTATTGAATAGCCAATTATTCGGCTTATTGAAAGTTCGTCAAATTTTAAAGCTTGTAAAATTGTTCTTGCTAAATATTTGTCTTTCTTTTTGGCTTTGTCAAACGAGTCCATTAATCCACTTGCGAAAAGACGTTCATTTCCTGTCATTCCTTCAATTCCGATAACACTATTTGCTTTTTCGTAAATTTCTTCTTTTGTCATTTTCTAATTGGTGGCAACGGCTCTGTATAAGAACAGTAGGGCTGAAAAAGAGCGCAAACTATTCGGTTGAACACAAGCCGAATTTTTAAATTTCTATGTTTATTTTTTTCTTTAAATATAGCCAAATTTAAAAATTTGGCGAACTCGCAAATGCGCCCAAACCTTTCGGTTTAACAACTAATTGCCCTATTGTTTTTATACTTTGTTGCCCACTGGCTTTTTCGCCCAGTTTGACACTTTGCTTATAAATTCCGCTTTTTTCAATCTTTCTGGATGTCCAACTCTCAAAAATTCCGTTATAATTTCTCCATTTTCGTCATAGAAAACTCTATTCCACCAAGGCATAAATTTTGCTCCAATTTTTACTTTTTTGTGTTTGTCTGTTAAATCCTCAAAATTTTCCGATGGCTTGTAATTTATAATGTAATTGTCATAATCAGTATTTGTGTAAAAAATAATTTTGTTTGGTTTCAAAATTTTAATTTCATTCCAAACAACTTTTAAATCTGACAAACAGCTCTTTTTAGTAAAATCAGTTGTTTCGTCTGTTGTTCGAGAATTGTTGCATTTTATCAAATTAGTAAACGCAATTTTCTCTTTACCTTTTTTTATATTCCCGTGAACACTTTTAATTATTTCTCTCGTATAACTCCAATAAGCCCAAGAATTATATTCTAATAAACTATTCCCAACTTTTGTTGCGTCTTGAAATGAATCATTTATCATTGGACCGAGATTTTCGCCTCGATGAACTTTTCCAACAAATAAGATTCTGTTCGTTTCATTTTGAAATTCATCTCCAACTTTCCAAACTGAAATCGGTTTTGAAAAAAAGGAAGAATTATTAAATTCAATACATTTTTCGCAAATAGGATTCTTACCTAAATTGAGATTTTTGTAAGATTCAAAGAGTTCTTCTTTCGTCATATTTGTTTTTTCAAGCTTGTGGGCAACTAGTTATATCCAAACAAATATAACCTTTTATACGCTCCCATTACGGGATATAAGTATATTTTTGTTTGGTATATCCCCCTTTTTATAGTTCTGTAACGCCACATCAAGTGGGTTGCTTATCTGCATCAAATCCTTCCGCTTCACATGCGTATAAATCATGGTCGTTTCTGGGCGCGCATGGCCCAGCAAACTCTGTATATAGCGCAGGTCAACCCCGTTTTCAAGCAAGTGGGTCGCATAACTATGCCGCAGCGTATGAGGCGTAACCACATTGCCAATCTTGGCAAGTTTCGCGTTCCGTTTTAAAAACTGCCGCACACTCTCAGCACTGTACACCTTTCCTTTCTCACCTTCCACAAAATAAACCGTCGGCTTGTAGCTATGATAATAAGCGGCCAAAAGTGGCAAAAAACTATCGGCCACACTCACATAACGGTCCTTTCTACCCTTACCGTTGCGCACCAGCACCTGCCTTCTGTCCACATCAATATCTGCCAATTTTAAATGTATCAATTCGCTCACCCGCAATCCACAACTATAAAGTAGCGCAATAATCGCCCTATGTTTCAGGTTTTTGGTACACCGTATCAATTCAAGAACTTCCTCCTGCGATAGTACCGATGGCAAACTCTGCGACTTCTTTGGCCTGGTCAACTCCAGTCCATCAATCCGCACCACAGGGTACAGGGCCACAAAAAGCTTCATCGCACTGATAAACTGCCGTTGCGTACTGATGCTATAACTTTTACACTTCAAAACGCCCTCAATAAACAGCTCCACATCCCTATTGGTCAACGCCTCCAGACCTTTACCGCCACAAAACTCCACAAAATCAGCAACCAGATACGAGTACGTCCTTACCGTACTGATGCTATAGCGTTTACCTTGTAAATATCTATAGTAACCATTAAGAAGAGCTCGTTGCCCTTCGTTCAGCACACGTTCATGTTTTTTCTCCGCAATAGGTCGCAAAGCCTCAATCCCAACCAACGCCGCGGTATCAACCCTCGCAACACCCTCCAATGCAGTGCACACAACATCCAAAGACCCCTCCACATAAGCCACATACCAGCATCGCAGCGTCGCACTCCACAACACATTCGGAATCTTTCTTACACGTTCAATGAGGCCATTATTATATTCAAAACACATCAAAAGCTGATGCGATTTGCGATGCACACTTGTTTTGAGGGTCACAGTTGGCAATAAAGCATCCTTTGTCATGGCCGATATTTTTATATGTACTAAAAATAGAAAAAAAACAAATCCAGCACTAGCGATTACTATATATAAAAGCAGATAAAGATTTTTCAAATCTTAAGCCTCAAAATTATAAACATCCACCCATAATATGTCCCCTTGAGTTACAGCAAAGGCCCTATGCAGGATGTAATTCCCAAATCCAAACCAGTAATACATATCATTCATCAAATACATCCATTGAAAAACCGGTATCCTAAATTCTAATAAACTTCATTTCAAAAGCCATTGACAATTTTAATAAAAAGCTTACACCCCGTCATAAATAGCATTCACGCCGTCATACATAGCGTTCCCGCCGTCATAAATAGCATTCACGCCGTCATACATAGCGTTCCCGCCGTCATAAATACCATTCCCGCCGTCATATATAGCGTTCCCGCCGTCATATATAGCGTTCCCGCCGTCATAAATAGCATTCACGCCGTCATACATAGCGTTCCCGCCGACATTTCGTTCCAGCGCACTAATAAAAGTATAGCGGGCAACTTTAAAGATAGGTGGTGAGCTTCCTGTTCTATCAAGTACCCATACTGGCACACGATCATTCCGTAGGTAACCCTTCTACACCCTTAATTAAATTTCAACAACCCTTTTTTAAATCAAAATAAACAATGTATTTTTATCAATGCATACATTATTCTTTTAAAAACCATGGTCACGCTCAAACAACTTGCCGAAAAACTCAACGTTTCTATCTCTACAGTATCCAAAGCACTGCACGAAAGCGACGAAATCAGCAAAGAGACCATAGAGCGCGTCAAAGCATTGGCAAAGCATCTCAACTATCAGCCAAACAAGGTAGCATTGAGCCTCAAAAGCAATAAGACCAAAACCTTGGGAGTCATCATTCCCAACATTCTAAACCATTTTTTCGCCAAAGTACTCTACGGTATCGAAGAAGAAGCCACAAAAAAAGGCTACGACATCATGATATGCATCAGCAACGAATCCTACGTCAAAGAACTGCAAAGCCTAGAAGTATTGGGCAACGGCAGCGTTGACGGTTTTATAATCTCCATCGCCGAAGAAACACAGATCAAAGACCAGACCCAGCACATAGAGAGCATCCTGCAGCAAGATCTTCCCGTCGTCATGTTTGATAGAGTGTCCGATACCATAGACTGCGACAAAGTCATCATCGACGATTTTGGAGCAGCATACGAAGCCACCAAACACCTTTTGCAAGAAGGCAGAAAACAGATCGTTCTTTTAAGCGATATCGAAGAATTAAGCGTGGGCAAACTGCGGGTCAATGGCTATTTAAAAGCGTTGGAAGAAACCGCCAACTACAAAAACAAGCCCATCATCATCAACATAAGAAACAACGACTCCATAGAAGACACTATTGAAGCATTGTACAACAAATACCCTAAAATAGATGGCATCCTTTCCGTTGATAACACCACAGGCGTTGTAGCACTTCATAAAGCCTTAAAACGAGGTATCGACGTACCAAAAAGTCTATCCATCATAGGTTTTTCAGATGAAAACGTCCTACCATTCACAGAACCAAAACTATCTACAGTATCCCAGCACGCCATCGACATCGGTAAAGCCTCGGTCGATTTGCTATTGGAACGCATCACCGATGGCACACACAAAGCTTCCAAAGTGAAGACCATTAAAACCAATCTAGTTTTAAGAGGAACAACCAAATAACTNNCTTCGGTAGTTACGAAATTTTAGGATGAAATGTAACATTCTAATTTTTAGAACGTCATATAAGTACATCAATCAATTAAATCACATTAGCCATGAGAGAAGACAGACAATTAATCGTTATTACACATTTAAGCCAATTGGTAACTTTGGTTACAGGCTTTGGAAGCTTAATAGTGCCACTGATCATTTGGGCGACACAAAAAGATAATGTACATCAAATGGATGCACACGGCAAGAACATCATCAATTTTCAATTGAGCCTTATCGTATATTTCATCATCTGCATCCCGTTGATCCTATTATTCGGATTGGGCCTTTTAGGATTTATCGTACTCGGAATATCAGCCATTATTTTCCCAGTGATTAACGCCATTAAAGCCAGCAATGGAGAAACACCAACCTATCCTTTATCTTTTAGTTTTATTAGTTAGTGATCTTAGTTTTAAATGGATAAAGGAAAAACGCCTACTTGAAGAAGTAGGCGTTTTTATTTATTTAATAGTGCAATTCTTGATTGCCATTCACCAATAGTTAATTGTTCAGCATGACAGGCATAACCAACATCGTCACTCGTTCACCTTCATCCAAGCCATCAGTTGGTGTTAAGATACCTGCTCTGTTAGGCAAGCTCATTTCCAACTGCACATCATCAGAACTCAAGTTGTTCAACATCTCCGTCAAGAAACGCGAGTTGAAGCCTATCTGCATATCATCACCTTGATAATCACAAGTCAGACGCTCTTCTGCTTTGTTGGAGTAGTCAATGTCTTCCGCAGAGATATTCAATTCAGCACCCGCAATCTTCAAACGTATTTGGTGCGTTGTTTTATTTGAGAAAATGCTCACACGACGCACAGAGTTTAAGAACTGTGTTCTGTCAATGGTCAATTTATTCGGATTCTCTTTTGGAATCACCGCTTCATAGTTCGGATATTTTCCATCAATCAAGCGGCATACCAACACAGAGTTCTCAAACGTGAACTTCGCATTGCTATCGTTGTATTCAATGGTCACTGCTTCGTCACTTGCTGCCAAGATCCCTTTCAATAAGTTCAAAGGTTTTTTTGGCATGATGAATTCCGCTACTTGAGATGCTTTGATGTCCTCACGGGTATATTTTACCAATTTGTGGGCATCTGTTGCCACAAACGTCAAACCTTCAGTAGAAAACTGAAAAAATACACCACTCATCACTGGTCGTAAATCGTCATTCCCTGCCGCAAAAATAGTTTTACTGATGGCAGTTGCCAAGACATCACCAGAAATGGTTGTTGTACTTGGGTCTTCCAGTGCCACCGCTTTAGGGAATTCACTTCCATTGGCATAAGCCAAAGCATACTTACCATGATTGGAACTGATTTCAACGGTGTTGTTGTCCTCAACCACAAAGGTCAATGGTTGTTCAGGAAACGTTTTTAAGGTATCCAACAACAAACGTGCTGGCAACGCGATGCTTCCATCTGTATCACTTTCTACATCTACAACAGAAGACATGGTGGTTTCCAAATCACTTGCAGAAACCGTAAGTTTTGAATCTTTTAATTCAAATAAGAAATTATCTAAAATTGGTAAGGTGTTTGAGTTGTTGATGACACCTCCAAGAACTTGCAATTGCTTTAATAAATAGGTACTCGATACGATAAATTTCATCTATATGCGTTTAATTTTGTCTGTTTTAATGGTATTACAAATATATCCTAAACAGCTTGTTTAATAAAACAAAACTTATTAACAACTGTTAGGCATATCGCTTCTTTCGGAGATAGTTAAAGAGGATGCCAAAAAGCGCCAAAAACACCAATGGTAGTGCAATGTTGATGAATTGCCATTTGGTCTTTTCATCAGCTACTTTCTGTGCATCCAAGAATGGAATGACCACTTCCTTGCTGCGAATGTTTATAAGTCCACCATCATCCAATAGATAATTGACGGCATTTTCCAAGAATTCTTTATTTCCAAATTTGCGACCTGTCCATCGGTCAAATCCCAACTCTTGCGGTTTGCCTTTCACCATATCGTTTTTAATGACATCACCATCCGCAATTACAATCATTTTGGTAGGGACACTTGTGTTTTTTTCTTCTGAAAGTTTAAATGGTTTGATACGGTTGTTATAAACAGAGGTAAATTCGCCCTCCAACAGCACGGCCAATGTTTGAGGTCCTTTGGTATAGGTTTCGGGTTTAGGATCTTGCGTAACCATCTCGAGGCTGACTTCTTTTGGAACACCATCGAGCTTGGTAAGGTCAGAACTGCGCAATAAAATGATTTTTTTAACGGAATTCTTAAGCGTATCAATTTGGCTTGCGAAATCAAACTTCACAAGGTTGAGATTGCTAGTTATGGGATGATCTGGGTTTGCACCAGCCAAAGGGGAATACGGCCATTGCAACGGTTGGAATTGCGCCTGACTTCCTTCGCCCATAGCCAACCAAATTGGGGCAGAGTACAGGTCATTAACCATCAAGGGATTGATACGCACGCCATATTTGAAGAAGAAATCATTGAGATTTAAATCTCTCATAATAGCAACCGCTTGACCTGCATCATTATAAAGGCTATCCTTGTCCATGACGATGGATTCTGTCAACCAAAGACTTTTGCCACCGTTCATAACATATTGGTCCAATACATATTTTTCTTCTTCAGTAAATGCCTCCGTAGGTTTTGCTACAATCAATAAGTCGTAATCCTCAATCCCCTTTAAAGTCCCTTGTGGATTGTTAATCACACTGTCCAACGTAAAAGGGGCCATAAAATATTGTTCCCGAATACTCGTAACAAAATCATAGATATAACCATCGCCCAATTCGCCATTACCTTTAAGGATGGCTATTTTTTTACTTTTTGGTGTGACCAGTTTCTTGAAACCTTCTGCAAACGCATATTCTAAATTCTGGATGGAGTTGGTTACCGTTTCGTCAGCTGTAGCTCCAATGGTGTTTTTTATTAAAGAAATTTTTACCGTTTGGTCTTGATAACTTGCCAAAGCCCAGGGAAAAATCAATGCTTGGGATGATTTACCACTTTCCTTTGTAGATAGCTGTAAAGGTTCCAGTCCGCGATTGACCAATTGTTGGATGTTGGCATCCTTGGTCTTTTCATCTTCCAACGGATTGATGAAGTTGAATTTTACCTCTGAATTGTACAACGAAAACTCTTCGAGAAGTTGGCGGGTTTCCGTTTGCAAGCGACGGTATTCAGAAGGAAAATCACCATCGAGAAACACATCCACAATAATGGGTGACTCTACATCCTTAACCGTATTCAAAGCTGATTGGGATAGGGTATAACGGTGGTCTTGTGTTAAATCAAAACGTTTATAGAAACGGCTGCCCACAACATTCACAAGGATGAGAAGGAGCAATAAGAGTACAATCTTTTTGATATGTGATTTATTCTTCAGCATTCGTAGCTTCTTCGCTTCCTGTTGGTTCCTTTTCTATTATTGGCGCTTGGTATAATTCCACTTCAACCACTTTATCGTTCTTAAAAACCACCAACATATTATCTTTTTGATCATTCATGGCACCTGGCTCAATGCCCAACCCATAATTCCAATAATTTGGGTCTTTATCATGTATGGAATCGTTCCAACTCAACCATTCATAAGTTCCCAACAACATTCTGACATCATCTTTTGAGCGTCCAATCAATTCTTTGGAAGCCACCAAATCATCGCTCATTTCATAACGAAGGGAAGGACTTCCTTTCCAACTACTGGAATCAAAATACTTTTCGTGATGGTAGCTACTGAAAATGTTTACCATTGGATAAAATCCGTAGAAGTAGATAAACGGAGTTGCGATGACACTAATGATAAAAGTGAGCCATTTTCGTTTATCAATCGTGTTCACGAACAGAAACATAAGTACAAAGACAATGAGTAAAAAAACAACAAGTGTTACAGAAGGAATCATTTTATGTTTTTTGGATGTTTAGTTTTGTTAATACAATAAAGAATATACTTATACTAATAAAATATAAAAGGTCACGAGTGTCTATAACGCCTCGGCTCATACTTTTGAAATGGGATTCCATACCCAGCTTTTCCAAATATAAGGCATCACCAAAAATCTTGTAATTGGAAAGTCCCTCAAACCCGAAGTAAAAGAAGAAGCAGATAAACACAGCAATAATAAATGCCACAATTTGATTCTCCGACAGGGTAGAGGAGAAAATGCCAATGGAAGTGTAAGCGGCCACTAAAAACAAAAGGCCGAAATAAGAACCCAAGATACTGCCAACATCCAAATTACCTTCAATAGCTCCCAATTTTGAAATGGTAAAGACATAAAGAAGTGTTGGAATTAATGCAATAATGATAAGTATGAAAGCTCCAAAATATTTTCCTAAAACAATCTGCAAAGTTGAAATAGGTTTGGTCAGCAACAATTCTAACGTGCCTTGTTTTTTTTCATCTGAAAAGCTTCGCATTGTTACCGCTGGAATCAAGAAAATGAGAATCCAAGGTGATAAAAGAAAAAACGTCGATAAGTCAGCAAAACCACTATCGAGCACATTAAAATCACCTTTAAACATCCAAAGAAACAAACCGTTGAGCAACAAAAATACCGCAATCACCAAATAACCAATTGGTGACGCAAAGAAGGAATTGATTTCTTTTTTAAGTATTGCTAGCATTTATTTAAGTGTATGTATTTTATCCACACTCCAAGCTTCAGGTTTGTCATTGAACAATATTTTGGTTTCAGCCCAAACGCCCTTAAATAATTCAGAATGTCTGTAATTTTCTAAATCCGATTCTTTGTTCCAAAAGCTATAAGTGAAAAATACATTGGTTTGTTCCTTATCACGATACAATTCCAAAAACTCACAACCTTCAAAATTACGGATGTGGTGTTTCTTGACTTCAAAATTAGAAAGAAACTCCTTAATTTTTGAAGGCTCAAAACTCATTTTTACAATTCTTACGAACATCTTTTTATTTAATAAAATTAACGGTCACCGTATCTCTCATCTGCAAGCCCATCAAAGTAGAAGCGCTACCAACGGTTGCATTATCACTTTTATAAATGGCAATCTCAAGAAAACTGGACGAATTAAACAGTACCAAACCCCTTCCTTCATCATTTCTGTTCTCAATTGGGGTGTCAAAGTTAACAATATCACTGTAGTTTTTCAGGATTTTGGTAAACTTGTAGTTTCTTGCCGAAATTTCATACTCACGTCCCTTCTGCACAGATTCAAAAAACTTTTGTTTTATATTGGTAATGACATTCCCATAATTATCTATATAAATGACATTCCCGATAATTTGATTTTTTTCGTCATTCACAAATGGCAACATGTTTTTGATAGGCTTAATGTGGTCAATGACTTTACCAATAACTTCCAAAGTGCCACCGCGAGCTATATGGCAGGCTACTTTTGCAAACACATCCAGTACAGGAAAATTGGTGGCAATCTTGTCATGGATATTAATTTCTACAATTTTATCGGCCGCAATCTCTGAACATATCATGCTCATAATACCATTATTGGCACAGATAAAGTAATGGTCATCCAGCTTTACAGCGATGTGTTTGTTCTCCGGATTCAGTTCAGAATCTATGCCTATAACATGGATAGTTCCTTTGGGAAAACTGGTATAGGCATTTTGAATGATATAGGCCGCTTCAAGAATATTGAAGGGCTGAACGGAATGTGAGATATCAACAATTTTCAAATCTTCCGATTCACTATAAATAGCACCTTTAATAGCCCCTGCATAGTGGTCTTTTTCGCCAAAATCAGTCGTTAATGTAATGATTGCCATAGATTGATGAATGCAGTTTGTTTAAGTCGGTTACTTGATAAAATTATAAACTCTTATTGTTGAAAAATATTTGATTTTTAAATAAAAGAAGACAACGACGTTTGATTTTTTCCGTTAGATTTGTAACAATGACGATAAAAAGATGGCCGTTGAACCATTGCACAAAACTAATAAAACAAAACTGATAATTTAATAAATCCCATAGCTTTTGAATGAACTAATAATTGAACTGGAAGAAATCGCTCCAAAAGAATTTTTCGGTGAGCAAAATGTTAATATTGAACTTCTAAAAAAATACTTCCCCAAGTTAAAAATAGTCGCAAGAGGCAATAAAATAAAGGCATATGGCGATGAAGACCTTCTCGAGGAATTTGACCGTCGAATGGAAATGCTAACNNGGAAAAACATACACAGGTGTGGCATTGGCAGTTCAGGCCTTGAAAAATAAGGAAGTCAAGCGAATCATATTAACGCGTCCTGCGGTTGAAGCGGGAGAAAATCTTGGTTTCCTTCCAGGGGATTTAAAGGAAAAATTGGATCCTTATATGCAGCCCTTATATGATGCTTTGAGGGATATGATACCCGCAGAAAAATTGGCATTGTTCCTAGAAAACGGCACCATTCAAATTGCTCCTTTGGCGTTCATGCGTGGACGTACTTTGGATAATGCTTTCGTTATTTTGGATGAAGGACAGAACACGACACATAACCAAATGAAAATGTTCCTGACGCGTATGGGTAAAAACGCCAAATTCTTATTAACAGGCGACCCCGGGCAAGTAGATTTGCCAAGACGAACCATTTCCGGTTTAAAAGAAGCTTTACTGATTTTAAAAAACGTAGAAGGTGTCGGCATTATCATGCTGGATGAGAAGGATGTGATTCGTCATAAATTGGTAAGAAAAATTATCGAAGCCTATAAAGGCATAGAAAACCGCGAGTAAAGAGAAATTCTGACACGAAATGTTCAACAGGCAAATTAGCACAAATACACCTGACAGGTAGTGAAATTTTGTCATCTCGGATACTGATTTCAAAATCAATTCTTTAAATATTTTTTCATGTAGACGTCGTTATAAAATGAAATATTGGTATAAGTTTTGCCTAGTGGTTTTCTACTAATATTTAAAAATAGTTAAACAAATGAAAAAAGTTATTTTATTATTCGCGTTGTTCGTTGCGGGGACAACATTTGCTCAAGATGTTGATATTGATCATGTCAATTCAGACAATTCATGGCTAAAAATTGGTTTGAATACAGGATTGCCTGTTGGTGATTCCGATGATTTCTCTTCCTTCGCTTTAGGATTGGATTTAAAGGGTCAATACTTGGTGACACCTAATTTTGGTATCGGGTTGGCTACAGGTTACACACATTTTTTCGCCAAAGATGGTGGTGAAGATTTTGGTATTGTTCCAGCAGCGGCTTTTGCCAGATATTATTTTCAACCAAAAGGATTGTTTCTTGGAGCTGACTTCGGTTACGGCTTCTTGACCAATGTTGATAACAATGAAGGAGGTCTTTATGTAAACCCTCAAATTGGTTACCACAATGATGATTGGAATTTCTTCGCATACTATCAGAATACTTTTGCTGATAATGATGTTGATATCCAAGTGGTTGGAATTGGAGCAACTTACAACTTGAGATTTTAATCGAAAGCAATAAAAGTTATTGAAAGAGCAGTTTTTACTGCTCTTTTTTTTATGAAGTAATTATCAATAGCCTTATTTTTGCAATAACTAATGACCTTCAATATTTCTATAAAATGAACACCATAACGACCACAAACTTTAATTTCCCAAAGCAAAAAAATCTTTATAAGGGCAAGGTTAGGGAAGTCTATAATATCAATGATGATTTATTGGTCATGGTTGCAACCGACCGTTTAAGTGCTTTTGATGTAGTAATGCCGAAGGGAATTCCATACAAAGGACAAATTCTCAATCAGATTGCAACCAAATTTATGGCGCAAACAGAAGATTTGGTTCCTAATTGGTTAATTGCAACTCCAGATCCGAATGTGGCCATTGGGCATTTATGTGATCCTTTTAAAGTGGAGATGGTCATTCGTGGCTATTTGTCAGGCCATGCGGCAAGAGAATACAAAGCTGGAAAACGAATGCTTTGCGGAGTAGAAATGCCAGAAGGAATGAAGGAGAACGATAAATTTCCAAAACCAATCATTACACCAGCCACCAAAGCAGAGATGGGTGACCATGACGAGGATATTTCCCGTGAAGATATTTTGAAGAGAGGCATTGTTTCTAAAGAAGATTATGAAGTATTGGAAGATTACACACGAAAACTGTTTCTACGAGGAACTGAAATTGCTGCCAGCAGAGGCTTGATTTTGGTTGATACTAAATACGAATTTGGTAAAACAAAAGATGGTAAAATTGTTTTAATTGACGAAATACATACACCGGACTCATCACGTTATTTTTATGCTGAAGGATACCAAGAGCGTCAGGATAGAGGAGAAGCCCAAAAACAATTATCCAAAGAGTTTGTAAGGCAATGGTTGATTGCAAATGATTTTCAGGGTCTGAAAGGACAAACAGTTCCTGTAATGTCAGATGAATATATTCAAACTGTCAGTGAACGCTATATCGAATTGTTTGAGAATATAATGGGAGAACCATTTGTAAAAGCTGATGTTTCGGACATTCAAAATAGAATCGAAAAAAATGTCTTGGAGTTTTTGAGGCAAGTTTGATTTACAATATAATTTTCCTAATCCTTTTTTGGAAGATCCGAAATCCTAGAAGCAACATCAGCTATTGCTGGCAGATTATTAGAAGGCTTGTCCAAATAAAAATAGGCAGTTGCAGATACGTCGTCTTGTCTATAAAAATTAGTCCAACCATTCGGAAGGGTTGGGTCACTCAAATCGATTTTCTTCGGCATTTCCAATAATTTATTGAAGCCATCGTCATTATGAATACTGATTGGTTTAAGCGAAGCCCCATTGTCTTTTAATTCTTTCACCTTTGCTTTCATCGCTCCACCAATTTGTTGTATCTCCACTTGAATGTCACTATAAAAATAAATTGGATCGGGAATATGAAAACGATAAAAAGCAAATTCGCTTTTCTCTAAATTGGCCACAGTACATCCTTGATACTGATGGGCAAAAGTCCCCTGTCCATAAGCGGTGCCTATATAATCTTCAGTTCCCGTGCCAACAAGTGTTGGAAATTTGGTATCCTTGTCCAAATACATTTTTACTTCGCCTTCACCAAACCAAGTCTTTTCATAGCTAGGGTCAGAATCCACACCAATATTGCAGCCTAAAAATTTGCCTTTGCCTTCCACTTTAGGTAGAATTTGAAAATCTTTACCAAGCGCGGTTTTGTTTTCCCTATTCCAATAAGCATGAAAATAAAGCATCGATTCTTCGTGGGATTCCATCAAAATATCAACATCATAAAAAAGTGCGACCAAGTCTTTGCTCGATTCATTGGTAAATATAATTCGTGCTCCCGTTTTAAAAGGCATCGGGATGATGCAATTGAACGACCTGCCTTCTGGGTCAGAAAGTAGGGCGCTCTCAAACGGAACCCGCTGACCTAGACCGACCCCAAAAAAATCGCCAATAGGAGCCGAGACTGCAGGTTTGTCGCTGCCATCCCAAAACATTTCGATTTTAAGAGCACGCAACATTTCGGGGGATCTATCACTAAAAGTCATCCACATTCGTTTGATTGTCCCAGAGCCCTTGATATTTATAAGGTCAATGGAAGCTCCCGCTTTTACGATGTCGAAAGCATGACCTTTTGCAGTCCTGTTTTCCATACCGCCTTTACCTTTGTCGCCAGAGCTATTTTCAAAGCTAACCCATTTGTTTTCTTTGTCTTTTTGCATCTCGTAAAGCTCTTGTGCGTTGATTTGAAAGATGGCGATGAGAAAGATGAATACAAACGAAAGCGATTGTTTTAGAAACATATAGAAAATGATTTTTAGGAAGTTATCCAAATTTAAGATTTATCTAACTAATATACAATTGAAGTGAGAAAATCAAAAAAGTAAGAAAACAAATTTTTCAGGAAGGTCGATGGTGAATTTACTTATTCGTTTCTATTTCTTCCATATTGTCGGGAATATCTTCGTCGCTATTTTCATCTCCAACTATGACACTTCCGTCTTTCCTTCTAATAACAATATGTAGCAACCTTCGTAGATGTGTGTAAATAAAGACATTGGTTTTGCCTATATGGAAAACAATCAAACACACCACAATGATGAAGGCCAAAGCACCAAACACTGCTTCCCAAGGTTCAAGAGATTTGTACCAAAAGTGCTTTAGACCAATTCCAGTAAAACTACCGTAAATAATAATGAAGTGCACCACGTAAATATTCAACGTTTTCTCACCGATTTTAGTCACAATAGATTGTTTCATAAAACGTTCCAGCATGTAAAACGTTCCAAAATACACAAATACATTTCCAAGTCGTAAAAACAAATAATTATAATTTGCAGATCTTTCAAGTAATTCAAAATGAGTTAAATAATATAATATATGTAAAGCATCAGTTGAAAACCAAAGCAATAAGGTTCCAAGCGTAAAAAAAGTAACAACGGTCACTTGTTTAAAGCGTTTGGATTGAGAACTTCTAAAGAAAATGGTTGCCAAAAAACCACCAAATGCTACATACCCAAACCATGGAATAATGTTAAATACCGAACCGTTTGCCTTTGATAAATAATTAGAAAAAACTAATGGGACATTAGGGAGTGCCAAGTCACGATACAATGGTTCGCAAAGAAAAATGACAATACCCATCGTGAACAATACAACAGACAAAATATAACTGTTCTTTCTGCAAATATAATATAGAGCAATAATCAGTAATAGAGATACACCAATGCATTGCAAGACATCTACCACCAAAAAGTAAGTGTCAAATTGACCTTTGAGCCATGAGAAGAAAGGAATTCGCAACGCATATCCTATTACTAATAGCATTAAACCTCTTGACAAGCCTTTTCTAATTCTGATGGAATCATCACCTTTTTGATTGGCTTTCAACAGCAAATACAAAAACACCAAACCCGAAATTGTAAAAAATACCGGGGCGGTAATTCCTCTAAAATAAGACCAAATGATATATGCCGGATACACATCATCACGATAAAGGGGATTGAGCAACGTATCGACGAAATGCCCCTGCAACATCATCAAGATTGCAAACGCCCGTACAGCATCTAGAAAGTATAACCGTGTTGATTGAGGTTTCAATAGTAGTCGTTGTAAATGTAAATATAATGTTAAAATTCAAAATTAATAACTTTTTGGCCAATACTTGTTTTTTGATTGATAAACTTAAAATATGTATGGAAAGCCATATCTTTAGTACTTAAATCCATCCGATGAAAGAAACGCTGGAATTAATTTTCGAACGCTTTGCAAGCTATGCTTGGGGGTTGCCATTGTTGATTTTGCTCATCGGTGGCGGGTTGTATTTGCTGATTCTTTCCAAATTTCTACCATTCCGATTTATAGGTCATGCCATACAGGTTTTGAGGGGAAAATACAATGACCCAAATGACCCTGGCGAAATCAGTCATTTTCAGGCTTTGATGACCGCATTGTCTTCAACAATTGGCATGGGTAATATTGCAGGTGTGGCAGTCGCCATACATGTTGGAGGTCCGGGTGCCATGTTTTGGATGTGGGTGAGTGCCATCATCGGAATGTCGACAAAATTCTTTACCTGTACTTTAGCAGTCTTATATAGAGGAAAGGATAGCAATGGTGAGCTTCAAGGCGGCCCCATGTATTTTATTATGGAAGGATTGGGCAAAAACTGGAAACCTCTCGCCATATTTTTCAGTATTGCAGGATTGATTGGGGCTTTACCGGTTTTCAACGTAAATCAATTAAAACAAGCTATAAACTTTATTCTTCTGGAGCCCAACGGCGTTGAAGTTACTGATTGGACCAATCTGGCAATTGGCATTGTGTTGGTTGCAATTACGTCCATTGTGATTTTGGGTGGTTTGGATCGTATCAGTAAGATTGCTGAAAAATTGGTGCCGAGTATGGTGGTTCTATACTTTGTGTTAGTGATGATAATTTTAGGACTTTATATTGAAGAAGTTCCTAAATATTTCTTGTTGATGTTTACTGATGCTTTTGAAGGTAACTTTTTTGCTGGTGATTCATTTCTTGGAGGCGTGTTGGGAGGTTTGGTATTGTTGGGAATTAGAAGAGGTGCATTCAGCAATGAAGCTGGCATTGGTACTGCTCCTATGGCTCATGGAGCATCTAAAACAAATGAACCTGTGCGTGAAGGTTTGGTTGCCATGTTGGGACCAGCCATCGATACTTTGGTGGTTTGTACGTTAACCGCGTTGGCAATTTTAGTGACAGGCGTTTGGCAAACCAGTGACGCCAATGGCGTCAGCCTCACAGCAACCGCATTTAATGATGCAATGCCAGCTTATGGGCGGTATTTGTTGCTAATTTGTATCGCAACCTTTAGCATGTCTTCGCTGTTTACGTACTCTTATTACGGAACCAAATGTATGTCATTCCTATTTGGGGCAAATAATAAGCACTATTACAATTATTTTTATATTACAAGTATTATTCTTGGAGCTGTGACGCCATTAAGTGTAATGCTCAATTTGATAGATGGAACTTTTGCTTTGATGGCAATACCTACTATGACGGCTACTATTATTATGGCGCCCAAAGTTGTGAAAGAATTCAATGGGTATATTCAAAGACTAAAGACATAAAAAAAACCATCAATTCAATGCTGAACTGATGGCTTTCAATTTTTTTGTTAAAACGTTTATTCTTTCTTCAATAAAATCTTCTCGTTTGTAAATTGGTTTGCCTCATCCAAAAATGCAATCATTTGTTGCCAATTACTGTTTGGCTCATAATTGTTTTTATACTGTTTTGATGTAGTGATGACAAGCATGCCATTTTCAATTTTGGCATTGCTGATAAAAGCTCCGGTTATATTGTCAACATTTTTGTTAAGTTTTTCCAATCCGGAAACTGTATATCCTTTCGGGATATTAAAACGAATTTGATAATTATAACTTCTAGGGTAGTCCATGTAGATGTTTTCGGTGCGTTTACGTTCTTTTTCTGTAAGATCTATTTGTCCACCTATGAGTTTGCCAATTTCCATGATGTAGTTTGGACCCGCTTTTTTGAGGAAATCATCCCCTTTAGCCTTAAAATTCTCTGTAAAGGTTAAATAGGTATCCAATCCATAGCGTCCTGTGTTATCTATGCTATAGCCATAATCTTCAGCTTCTTTTACATTGAATTCCAGTTGGGCATTGTTCTTAAAACGTTCCTTTTGATTTTCAAGCAATTTTTCATTGAGGGCGTCAATTTCCTTTTTGAATTTGGCTTTTTCTTTTTTGTTGCGTATCAATTCCAAGAAAGATTCGGTATTGTATAACGCATAATCTTCCTTTACATAATCGGTATAAAGCAAACGTTCATTTAATTGAGCTTCCTTCTCAAAACCCTTAAAACTATTGGTGATGGCAAATGCAATTGCTGAAAGGTCATCATTAAAAGCGAGAGCAATGTCTTTTTTTGTTTCATTATCGGTATAGCCTGATGAAGGTAATTTGCCTCTTTTTATAACGTCAATTTTGTTTTTGGTTGCTGATAGTAAATAGATGTCCGTTCCCTCAATTTGAGCGGAATATTCATTGATGCTGGTATGTACTCCAAAAAAGGATGCATACATTGGTGTTGGTGTTAGAACTTTTACCATCACTTCAATATTCTTTTCAATTAATAAATCATCTATGCTGCCATCAAAACGTTTTTTGGCAACGACAATTTCATAATCAATTTTCTCACGTTTTAAAAATTCTGTAAAATGACGGATAAATTGTTTCTGGTTTTGTATGAATACCACGTCATTTCCGTAATAGATGAATGGATTATATGTGATTTTCGCTTCCTGAACATAAAAGGCTTCAATGAATCGGGTTAAATAATAATGGCGCATGTAATAATATGCTGCCGAAACTTTATCTTCTTTAGAACTATAGTTTTTGCCCTTGAAGAAATCTTTAATATCACCAATATCACCGTCTGGCTTGAATCTTGAATCATATAAATCCAATACTTCTTGCTGTGTTACGCTTTTTTTAATGATGCTTTCTTTCTCTGGAAGAAATGCCATGGCTCTGTCCTCAAAGGAACCAGAACGTGCAAAATATACTTGAAACTTGTAGGAAGGCAATTCCACTAAAGGAAGAAACCAACGGGGATATTCATTTTTTTCGATGTCGGAGGCTACAAGTTCATAACGTCTAAAGCTCTTTTTATCGGTTTCAATCTGTTTAAGTTCCGGTGCTCCATTGTAAGAATTGAAATTGATAAAAAAGTCATTTTCAGTTTCAAAAAACAATTTGAAATCCATAATGGGATATTCTTCTCCCAAACTCACTTCCACAGGATCAAAACCAAAGGCGTACGTACTTTTGAAAGGCTCCAATCTATAAAAATAGAAATCTATAATATCACCAACCTCAAGATTTGAAATTGCCATTTTGGTCTCTCCATCGACCTCAACAGCTTCTTTTTCAACATCAAGCTCGGTTTCACTACCATCAGGTTTTACAATTTTAATTCCAACAAAATTATTTCCTTTTTCTCTCCAACTAAACCGACCTTTAGAAGAACGAAAACGTTTGGTATATGTAAATTCAGAGAACTCCTCAACGGAAGCTTTATCCAATAACTTAATGCGTTTTCTTACGGAAGCTGTATAGGTTACATTTTTACCAAATTTATGAAAATCGTAATTCTCGTTTTTATACAATACGACGGCTGATTCATTTTTCCATTTAGCGGGAATCTCTGTCACATTTTTATAAGCATCATTGGCACCCCAAAAAAACTCTTTTGCAGCAAGCTCTTCTTTGCTTTGAGCTATTGAAAAAGTAGAATAAGTAAGTGTTAAAAGGAATAGTAATTTAATCTTCATGGGGTTATTCTTTTGTTAGGATAATTTGTTCGTTATAGATGGTATTCAGTTTTTTAATGAAATCATTCCACTCTTCAAAATCGGTGGTTTCGATTTGGGCATTTTTTATCTTGAAGCGTTTTTTGTAAAGAATTGCATTTCCTTCTTTTGAAAATCCGACAAACATATCATAGTTTTTGCTCTTAACAGAAATATTTTCAGGCAAATGCGAAACTTTATAACCGTGTGGGAGTTCCAAACGGATGGTCGATTCCAAATCTTTTTTGGAACTGAACAGATAATCGGTCTTGCGTTTGTCAAGTTCATAGCCTGAAAGCTCCTTATCGATATCTAAATCTACATATACCGTATTATCAAATGAAGACACCGCATTTTTGATATCGATATCGTATGAAATATCAATGTTAGCATCTCTATCCTGTAAGTCGGTAGTATTGATGTCAGTAACCTTTATATTGCTGTTGCCTTTGTTAAGGTAATATTCCAAAAACTCATCTTTTTTGTCATTTTTTAGCGTATTGAAATAATACAGTAAACTAGAACGGCTTTCACCTCTATAGGTTTTGTCAGCTTTCCCAGTGATGGATTCGTCGGTCAATTTTAAATTGTAACTGATATTCTCCTTATTGAATTGCGCATCGTGTGTTGGCACGTATTCCAAAATAAACGAATCGCCATTTTCTATCATCACTTGCTTCCCTTGGATACGGTCGGCATATTCACCAAAGGCATTGAATTTTTCGGTTCCATCCAAAAAGATTGTTTTACCATCTTTAAAGAGTGTACAAATCATGTGATTGTCTACAGAGAGGTTAGGAGTGGAGTAGTCGTATGCAATGTGTTTAGTGCCGATCCAAGTCAAGCGGGCGTCGAAACCTGCTTCGACGAGCATTTGTTTGGTAAGGTTTGCCATTCCCTTGCAATCGCCATACTTTTTATTGAAAACGTTGGAAGCTTCGTCAGGCTTAAAACCGGCGATGCCATCCTCAAAAGCGATGTATCTAATGTTGTCCTGTACCCAATAGTATATGTTTTTTATCTTTTCTTCGTCCGTCTTAGCATTGGCTGTTAATTCTGCCACCTTTGTTTTTATGGATGAATTGTCATTTTTTAACTCATCTACCAACGATTTGTACCAATTATATAAATCTTGTGTGGATTCAAAAATAGGATGTACGGCATTATCATAAGTGTAGGATTTGGCAAGAACGAGAATATGTGGATAAATGTATGTTGGTCCTGGAGCATTGCTTTCATCAAACATGGCTGGCACATTTTCCATGGTGAAGGTATACGTTTTTGATTTGCCTTTTGCGTCAGTGGTTACATCTTTTTTAATGGAGTAACCTTCAAAATTCATTTCCTTTAGTTCAACATCCAACCATTCCGGAATCTCTATTTTTAGGGTACGTTTTACGGTTGGATATTCACTGCTGAAATATATTTTTGTAAAATATTTAATGTCTTTGTAGTGCTTTTCTATTTCTGTAAGGTATCGATAGCCTTTTAAAGGAAAATCAACGTGGGTATATTTGACCCTTGCATCATTATGAAATAAATCAGAGCTTTTATAAGCTTCATCTTTAAGATAAAAACCAGCTGATTTTCCGTTTTTTAAATTGATGTCAAAGGTTTCAATCGTAGTTTCGCCGTCATAAAAAGAATACATTTGAATGTCAGCCCTAGAATCCATATTAATATAATCTTGGCTTAAGAGCTGCTGAACAGTTACTTTTTGTTCTCTTTTGTCAAAATCAAACGTGATGATATCAGAATTCTCCTGTAAGGCAACATGGTCATCAGGGTATAAAACTTTTAATTTTGAGGCATTGGTTTTTTCGGTTTCGGTTGGTTCTGCACCTTTTTGCGAAAATAAAGACATCGAAAGGCTCATCATTAAAATGAGGCAACATAACTTTTGAGACATAAGCGGTACTAGTTTAGGTCGCTAATATATACTTTCAGGTGATAAATCAAAAGTATTTGAGGAAAATATAGAATTTACTTACATCTAGCCGAACAAAGTTGCTTTTTTGTCTTAAATAAAATTTGAATCAGCCTGAAACCACTACAGGTTTTTGATGAAGCTTTCATTTGGATTTGTTTTTTTTGATTCACTGATGTTTAATGACAAAAAAAGAAGAAGCATTTTTTAATGCCAAATAGATATCTTAAATTGCTATTGAAATTGAACCTAAAGACTAAAAGCTGGCACTGAACACTGAATATTAAAAAAATGAGCAACTACCACATCAAAACCCTCGAGGAATACTTTCAAGTCTATCGCAAATCGGTTCGTGAACCAGAAAACTTTTGGGAAGAAATTGCCGAAGAGCATTTTCTTTGGAGAAAGAAATGGGACAGAGTCTTGTCTTGGGATTTCTCCAAACCAGAAGTCAAATGGTTTGAAGGTGCTAAATTGAACATTACCGAAAACTGTATAGATCGGCATTTAATCACTCGAGGAAAACAAAATGCCATCATCTTTGAGCCCAACAATCCCGATGAACCCACAGAACATATCACTTATCAACAATTGCACGAACGTGTTTGCAAGATGGCGAATGTTCTTAAAGATAAGGGTATCGAAAAAGGGGATAGGGTTTGCATTTATGTTCCAATGGTTCCGGAATTGGCAATTGCTTTGTTGGCGTGCGCTCGTATTGGAGCCATTCACAATGTTGTCTTTGCTGGATTTTCAGCCAAAGCGTTGGCAACGCGTATCAATGATAGCGATTGTAAATTAGTGATAACGTCAGATGGTTCATTTCGTGGGGATAAAACTATTGACCTCAAAGGAATTGTAGATGAAGCCCTTAAAGAATGCCCAAATGTCAAAACAGTTTTGGTGGTACAACGCATCAATTCAAACATCACAATGCAAAAAGGTCGTGACCATTGGCTACAACCCTTATTGAATGATGCATCTTCAGAATGCGAGCCAGAAATCATGGACGCTGAAGACCCCTTATTTATTCTCTACACATCAGGTTCGACTGGTATGCCAAAAGGGATGTTGCATACCACTGCTGGTTATATGGTCTATGCTGCATATACGTTTAAGAATGTCTTCCAATACAAACAAAATGATGTGTATTGGTGTACTGCAGATATCGGCTGGATTACTGGACATAGTTATATTGTGTACGGACCGTTGGCAAATGGAGCAACAACAGTCATGTTCGAAGGCGTACCACACTATCCTGATTTTGGACGCTTTTGGCAAATCGTCGAAAAGCACAAGGTAAACCAATTTTACACAGCACCAACAGCCATTCGTGCTTTGGCAAAACAGAACTTGTCTTTTGCTGAAAATGTTGATTTATCCTCGTTAAAAGTCTTGGGAACGGTTGGCGAACCTATTAATGAAGAAGCTTGGCATTGGTACAACGATACCATTGGAAAACGCAAAAGCCCAATAGTGGACACTTGGTGGCAAACGGAAACTGGAGGGATTATGATTTCACCATTGCCTTTTATCACCCCAACCAAACCTACATATGCAACCTTACCATTTTTAGGAATACAGCCTGCTTTGATGGACGAAACAGGTGAAGAACTTAAGGGAAATCAAAAAGAGGGACGCTTGTGTATCAAGTTTCCGTGGCCAAGCATGGCCCGCACGATTTGGGGAAACCATCAACGCTATAAGGATACCTATTTTTCAACATTTGAAAACAAATATTTTACAGGAGATGGTGCCTTACGAGATGAGGTTGGTTATTATCGCATCACAGGTCGAGTGGATGATGTGATTATTGTTTCAGGACATAATTTAGGAACAGCTCCCATTGAAGATGCTATCAACGAACATCCGGCTGTTGCAGAAAGCGCCATCGTAGGATTTCCGCATGAAATCAAAGGAAGCGCTTTGTATGGTTACATCACCTTAAAAGAAACTGGCGAAGGTCGTAACCATGATAATTTGCGCAAAGAAATCAATCAATTGATAGCCGAACGAATTGGGGCAATCGCCAAACTAGATAAAATCCAATTTACGGAAGGACTACCAAAAACACGTTCAGGTAAAATTATGCGACGTATCTTAAGAAAAATTGCAGAAAAAGACACTTCCAGTCTTGGAGACACATCTACATTGTTAAACCCGGAATGTGTACAGGACATTATAGATAATGCAATTTAAAAAACAAGTTGGTTATATAAGGTGTTGTCAAGCAATTTGCCTCGATGACCATCCTCCGGTGGTGATTTATCAGAATCTAATGTGTTGATTGATTTGTAAAACCAATCTTAACAAATTCTCGTAAACACGTCGTAAAATAATTTGTCCATTCAAAATAAATGAAAAACCTAATTCTAGTTGTATTCTTCACTTTTATTATTTCAGGATGCGCTTCAAAGAAAATAAAAGATATTTCCTATCATACATCAAAACAAATATCAAGAGAGGATGCTAATTTGCTCAACATATTTACCCCAAGAAAATCTGCAACAGACAAACTGCCAGTGATTATTTTTATTCATGGTGGCTATTGGGAAGAAGGCAACAAGGATATTTATGGATTTTTGGGACGCAATTTTGCCAAAAACGATGTAGTAACCGTTATTCCAAATTATAGATTAAGCCCTAACACCAATTATGAAGGGATGGCAGAAGATGTGGTAAAGGCGATTCGGTGGACACAAGGCCATATTGAAGCTTATGGAGGCGATGCGGAACAAATCTATCTTATGGGGCATTCTGCTGGTGGGCATCTAATTGCACTTGTAACAACAAATCATAAATATGGAATAAAAAATGATGAAGTCAAAGGCGTGATTCTCAATGATGCTGCTGGTCTGGACATGAAATCTTATTTAGATAAGTACCCACCAACATCCGAGCATAATTATGATGTAACTTGGACCTTTAATCCTGAAAATTGGAGAAATGCATCTCCAGTTTATTTTTTAGATGAACAATCACCACCATTTTTAATCTATGTTGGCGAAAAAACCTATCCGTCCATCCAGAGTCAAAACTTGACTTTTTTGGAAGCTTTAAACAAATATCAGCCCAATGTAAAGATTCATTATCTCAACAAAAAACATGTTCCTATGATGAGTCATTACTTTTTCCCCTGGGTCGATAGATATGAAGAGATTTTGGAATTTATAAACATCCATTGATTTTGATATGTTCAGCGCTAAAAAAAGAAGGGCGCATCTTAATTGATACACCCTTCGAGTATTCTCCCGTAACAAAGCTAACCAGCTTATAGTGCAATATTAAGGCGATATTTTCACTGTTCCTTACGGTTTTCCTCAATTAATGAAAAAAAATAGTTTTTTTTTGAAGAATGCTTGCAAAGTCCAGTAACTGTAAGGGTTTCGAATGTCAAAAAACTGAAAAAATCTAATTTTAACAAGTCAAGAGGTGTTTTTTACTTATCAAGTTTTGATAGACATTTGTAAAAAAAAATAAAATTCCTGTAAAATCTGTTTTTATTTTTTTGAAAGTTTATAAAAAAGCAAAGAGATATACTGAAGTAGGTGTATATCTCTTTGGGCTTCGCTATTAATCGAATATTGTAGATGTCAATATCGATACTTCAAATTTAAGGCCGATAATAGTCTTATCCTTACGGTTTTCCTCAATGAGCTATTAAATTAATCCTAAATCTTTAACTGTAGAAACCAAATGTATGGCATTGTTGGCCTTGAATTGAATACGTAACTTGGTAATTTTCTTTTCAATAGAGCTTACACTATTTGGGGAGATATTTTGACTTTTCAGATGTTCGCTGATATCTTCTTGCGACATGCCTTCGGAAAGCAATTTTAATAAATCAAGCTCATAATCATTCATTTCAAGGTCTGAATTGTTGCTTAAGGCTTTTTCCAAATGAGGTGATAAATAGGTTCCACCTTCATATACATGTTTGATCGCTTCAGTAAGCTCTTGCAGTCCTTTTCTACCTTTACCCACATAGGCATCGGTATGGTAGGTATACATAAGGGTTCTTACCTTTTGTAACCTATCTTCAACGGAAAAGGCTATAACTTTTAGTTTTGGAAATTCTTTTTTAACAATTTTGATGAGTTCTTCTCCTGAAGCAAAACTCTGTTCTCGATGATCTGGTTGAAATGATAAATCGGTGATCAACAGGTCATAAGGCTCGCCATCCAAAATTGCTTTCTTGATTCTTATATATGCATCATCGCAATATTGAACTTGTCTTATGTCCTTAATACCTAATTGACTGACAGTAGTATATACACCTTGAGAGATACTTCCCAAATCATCAGATAATAAAACTTTCTTAAACATATTTTAAACAGTTAATGAAGCTTTAAAGCCATTTGAAGGTTCGGATTCAAAGATAATAATTCCTTTGATAGAGGCCATTCTGTTTTCCATATTATGACATCCGCTACCCTTGTGCAAATCGGTACCAACGCCATTATCTTTGTAAACGATGTGTAGTTTATTTTTTTCTTGTTTGAAGGTGATTACAACAAGGGTGGCCTTACTGTGCTTTTTCATATTGGTCATTAACTCCTGCAGTACACGGTACAAGGTGGTTTTTTTTACGTCACTAAGGTTTTTCCAATTGATTTCTTTTAAGTCTTTGGTTATAATATTGACGTTTTCGTTTTGATAACTTCTCAAAAGATCTTGCAGTTGCTCTTTAAAATCCTCGTGCATGATATCACTGTTCTCTTTGGAGATGTCTCTGGTTTTGAAATAAATCCCTTCCAACTCATCCAAGAAAGGTTCATCCACACGCTGGTTAGACTGTAATTTGCTCATTACTTGAAAAATATCGTTTGCAACTTCGTCATGTACTTTTTTGGAGATTCGTGTTTCGGTCTCATAGACTTTCAGCAAATTTTCTTTCTTGTGCCGATTCCGCAAAATAATATAGAAGAACAGTGCCATAAGTAGTATTGTGAGCCCTAGAAATTGATATGCAAGAGTTTTAGAACGTTGTTCCGAGGCTGCCAATTGGCTTTCTTGGGCTCTTCGTTGATACTCGGAATAATTGTATTGCATTTCAGCAAATTTATTCTCTTGTAGTTGTTTAGTCTTGGTAATGCTATCGGTAATGGTTTTATATTCCAATGTCAAAGGATCAGCTTTAACATTCATCAGATTGGAGAGGGCATCTTCTAAAAAACTGACACTATTTATCACTTTGGCTAACTTATATCCTTCTTCGGCATAATACATAGCTTCCCCGCTTTCTCCTAAATCATGGTAATATTGGGTAAGATGTTTATAACTGGCATATAAGCCTTTGGTGTCATTCGAACTCTTGCGCAATTCAAGTGCTTCTAGCATATCTTCTAGGCCACTTGCATCATTTAGTTTTGTGGATGCATAACCAAGATTGTCCAATGCCATGGCTATTGTTGATGTATCCTTTAACTTGATACTATTTTTATAAATATTTCTAAATTCTGTTCTCGCTAAAATATAATCCCCTTCATCAGAATGAACATTGGCCATATTATTAAGAATCTTTATACTATCCATTGCATTTGAGCTAGCGGATAAAGCCTTTCTGTAAAATTCAATAGCCTTGTCATAGTTGTATAAAGAACGATGAATTATCCCTAACTGATTATAAAGGCCTATGGCTGCATTAGTATCATATTTTCTATTTTGTTGGTTTAATAGTTTCAGGGCTTTTACTACTGTCTTTTCACTATCATAAAAAAGTCCCAGATTATTTTGGATGCTAGCCATGTATCTTAAATCATTGATAGCAGCAACAGTATCCTTTTGTTTCAAATTGTTCTGCAAATTGCTTTCAAAATATTGATATGCATTTGTTAGGTCACTTGCTTGTTTAGGGCTAGTTAGAAGTGTATAATAATATTTTAAGCTGTCCCTTTTATTTTGAGCTAGAGCGTTAAAGTTTCCAACTAGATCAAATATTAAGAATATTGTAAATAGATAGAGGAATGGAAGTGGATTAGCTTTCATTCCTCTAATGTACTAAGTATTTTCAATTTATCCTCCTATACTTGGTGGTGGAGGTAAAATTTCACCGTCACCACCACAGCACGCTTGTGGTGTTTCTTGTGTGTCATCTTGCATCGCTGCTGGTGTGCAAGAATAAAATGCCAAATTGAGGAAAACCGTAAAGAATATTGCTAATAATTTTTTCATTTTGTAAGTATTAAAATTGAACATTAATAGTACTGTTAAGCCATCGCAAAAAGGAGAGTTTAGCAGCACTGTGAAACTACTTTTTTGAAGAGTTACCTCTTCGTTTTGGGAAGTATGGAGTGCAGTTTTAAAGAAGTATAATCACTTCCCAGGGCTATACAACTTTAATCCTGTTACTCCGTAATCAATATTTTGGAATTCGCGTTGCCTTATCGCGTTTAAGGCTTTCCAAAAATTCTTAAGGCAAATAAAACATCTATCTCTGGGAAGCGAGGGAAATGCTGTGGAAATTTCATGGAAAATAAATTCCATACGGTTTTCCTCAATAAAAAAAGCAAATATTAATCTCTCAAATCCATAATTATGCACAGCAATTTATTACAACAGGCTTTCCAAAAAGCACAGGACACCATTTCATCAGATAAACCAACACATCTTTCCCGCCATTTATCCGATTACATTTTTGAGGATAGCCATGAGCAATTTGGAGAAAAGAGTTTGCGCAACTATTATAAACGCCTTTTAGAAAATCAGGAAGTGTGTCTAAAACCTTTTGTAGTACAATCGTTATGTCATTATTTGGGGTATGAAAGCTATGACGCATACATTGTAAATATTCCAAAGAAAAAAAAGATGATGAAATTCACTATTAACAATAAGAGCAAAACGTCACAGGCTTTTATGGTAATATTTACAGCTTTTTTCTTTATTGCCTTTTTAGTGTCTTTTAGAAAAGGTCGTCTGCCCATAAGGGAACAGTTGCGTGACTGTCAGAATGATTTGGAACATCATTTTTATCGTATGGAACGTATTATGAGATATATGCAAGGAGAGGCGGCATAACCTAGTCTCGGTTTGACTATAATTTGTTAATTATGACATAAAACAAAAACCATAAAATGCACAGATAGTTTTCTACTTTTTTTAAACATTATTTTAAGGCTGGAGATGTGAAAAAAATATGTTGGCTTTCATGTTTTTTACATAATTAATTATCTGCACAAGCTTCCCAAACAGAATCGTGAGTTGGCAGGGGAGCCAATACATGGACAATCTCTTGTGATACAGGATGGGCAAATTCCAATTCTCGTGCATGTAAATGTATGCTCGCATCCGGATTGCTGCGATCAGCGCCATACTTTAAATCACCTTTGATAGTGGAACCAATACTTGCTAGCTGCGAACGGATTTGGTGGTGTCTACCAGTTTGAAGAGTGACTTCAAGCAAGAAGTAATTATCAAGTTGCTTTAACACTTTGTAGTGTAGAATGGCTTTTTTGCTACCAGCAACTTCTTTCGTATATGCAGTAGATTTGTTGTTTTTTGGATTTTTCTTTAGCCAATGTGTCAATGTGTCTGAAGTTTTTGGAGGCATTTGCTTCACTACGGCCCAATATGTTTTCTTTGCACTCTTTTCTACAAAAAGTTTGTTGAGTCTGGGAAGGGCTTTGCTTGTTTTTGAAAACAGTACTGCCCCCGTGGTTGGTCTATCAAGACGATGCACCACACCTAGGTATACATTACCCGGTTTTTTGTCTCGTTCTTTGATGAATGATTTTACAACTTCGCTCAAAGGTTTGTCACCTGTTTTGTCACCTTGTACAATATCACCAGCACGTTTATTAATAATGATGAGGTGGTTGTCTTCGTAGAGTATTTGAAGATTATTTTTATTTGAAAGAATTTTATCGGTATTTATAGACACGAATATTTTTTATTTACGGAACACTGCGACTGTCAATCAATATTGCTCTTGATTGTTTGGAAAATCGATATCTTTCACATCTTTGACATATTTGGAAATAGCACTCGTCATATCGTCATACAAATTCATATAGCGACGTAAAAAACGAGGTTGAAATTCATAGGTCATCCCTAACATATCGTGAAGAACCAAAACTTGTCCATCCACACCATTCCCAGCACCAATTCCAATAATAGGAATGCTGACACTTTCGGCAACTTCTTTTGCCAGTTTAGCAGGTATTTTTTCAAGGACAATAGCAAAACAGCCTGATTTTTCGAGCATTAAAGCATCTTCCTTTAATTTTTCAGCTTCTTCCTCTTCTTTGGCTCTTACAGTATAAGTTCCAAATTTATAAATGGATTGAGGTGTCAAGCCCAAATGCCCCATCACAGGTATTCCAGCATTTAATATTCTTTTGATGGATTCCTTTACTTCCTTACCACCTTCAAGTTTTACGGCATGGCCTCCAGACTCTTTCATAATTCTAATGGCAGAACGTAAGGCTTCTTTTGGATCACTTTGATAGCTGCCAAAAGGTAAATCCACGACCACCAACGAACGGCTGATGGCTCGTACAACACCTGCGGCATGATAAATCATCTGGTCTAACGTAATTGGTAAAGTTGTTTCATGACCTGCCATTACATTACTAGCGGAATCACCCACTAAAATGACATCTACACCAGCGCCGTCCACGATTTTTGCCATGGTATAATCGTAAGCGGTGAGCATCGAAATCTTTTCACCTTTGGCTTTCATATCAACCAAGGTTTTTACGGTAATTCGTTTATAATCGTTTTTAGCTACTGACATAGTTTCTGGTTTGATGATGTAAAAATAGTGAGATTATTTTAGAAATGTGAGACGTTTTAGCGCTTTGGAATTTTTAGGAGTTTGAATGTATCGGATTCACCCTAAATTTGATAGATGAACAATCGAAAAACACAAACTAAAATTGGAAATAAATAAACGGTTGAAAGTCAGTAGAAAATGCTTGGTAACAAATGACACCGGTAACAGCCGCAACAAAAATCTTTACAGGAATTGGGCTTTTGGCATACAATCCTTCAATGTTGTCCTTGGTGGTTTGTGGCAACCAATGTGTCACATAACCCAGCAACATCACCCAAAAAACCATTTGGTAATGCACGATAATGTCCCATGAATACTGCCAATCCATGTGATATGCTACCTGATTGTACCATCGTGCAATATGATTCATGCTTTCTCCTCTAAAATAGATACGTGTAAAAGTGATGAACGTTAAAGTAATGGCGATTTTCCACCAACGGGCATACCAGTGATGGTTAGCTTCCCATGGACTGATTTTTCGCCAATATTTATAGACTACAATCCCCAATCCATTGAGTCCACCCCAAATCACAAATTTCCAAGAAGCACCATGCCAAAGTCCGCCAATGAGCATCGTTAGCATCAGATTGATGTTGGTATTGATATGGTTTTTTACCTGAGTGTTGAATTGTGAAAGGATAAATACAAAAAGTGACAAAATCAAAACTCCAAAAACCAAATACAGATTTTGGAATGCATACAAAGTACCCAAAACAATCACACCCAAAATGATATAAGATGCTGTTGTGCCTTGACGATTTCCTCCCAAAGGAATATAAAGATAATCGCGAAGCCAAGTGGATAAGGATATATGCCATCGCTTCCAGAACTCACCAGCGTTTGTGGCCTTGTAAGGTGAATTAAAGTTGATAGGCAGTTTAAAACCCATTAGCAATGCCAGCCCAATGGCAATATCTGTATATCCTGAAAAATCACCATAAATTTGAAGCGAATACCCAATCATCGCCATCACATTTGCAAATCCTGAAAACATTTCGGGGGCGTCAAAAACGCGGTCCAAAAAATGCATTGCAATAAAGTCAGCAAAGAACATTTTCTTGATAAGCCCTTTAAGGATCATAAAAGTTCCAGCATCAAAATCGGCTTTGGTAACGGTTGTAGGTTGCGAAATTTGGGGTACAAAGCTTTCTGCTCTTACAATCGGGCCTGCAACTAATTGAGGAAAGAAACTTACATAAAATCCAAAATCGAGAATAGAGTGCAATGGTTTTAATTTTCTTCGGAAAATGTCCACACTATAACTAATCGTTTGGAACGTATAGAACGAAATTCCAACAGGTAAAATAATTTTATCGACAGTAAAATAATTTTGATCATTAAAACTATTTCCCCAATGCGCCAACCAATTTACCACNNGATGCTTCTGCCTATAAAGAAATCCACTAACGTGCTAAATATCAGTATTCCAATGAACAAGCCACTTGTTTTGTAATAGAAAAACAGAGAAATGAGGAATAAATAAGAATTTCTTAAGGCTATTTTCTTATAAAAAAGTGCAAACAGAAAATATGCCACAGCAAAGAAAATCCAAAAGTTCGCTTGGGTAAATATCAAAGGGAAATCCTCGGAAAATTTGAAAATGTCGTAGAGTCTATTCATTCAACGTATGATAGTGGTTCAACAATTCCTCTTTGTCTCTCTTTGTACTATTCGACCACGCATCGATGAGCGCATCCATAAATAAATCTGCCTTAATACTGTAACCCAAATATGTAAAATGAATACGGTCTCTTGGCATCAGTTTGTTCTTGTACCATTTATTGGAAGACCCCAAACCTCCCATAATCTCGTAAAAATCCCAAACAGCCATGTAATATTTTCTTGCCAATTCCATAATGATTTGTTGTTGAATGGCTGTATTAGGGTTTTGATATTTTCTTCTATAATAATCATCATTTGGAACTGTCAAGAGGATGGCACATTCAGGATTCACGCGTTGAATCATTTGTATAAAGGCATCGTAATTGGCACGAAATTTTTCGGCATCAAACTTTGATTTTGGCATATAGGCATCATTTGTACCGATGGAGATGATAAATAAATCTGGTTTATAGAGTTCAAGCTGTTTTTCGAAGTAGACAGCACGTTGATAATAATCAAAACTGGCACCATTGACTCCAATACTTGTATATTCAACGCCAGGATTATCATTCATATATTCAATTCCCATCAATGCAAATTCAGGATTTACAATTGTTGTATCTTTTAGGTGTACACGCATTGCCACAGAATCCACGGACGTATTAAAGCGATATTCGCGATACATTTTATTGAGATTCAGAGTATCAGACACCAACAGATCTGGATTTAATATAGATAAATCATAATCGTTCTTCCACGTATTGTAGAATACACGTAGTTTATTGAATTCGTAAGGTTTTTTGGTGTAATTTTTATAGTTAGACTTTATATGAATCGTATCTTCATAAATCCTGAACACCGCTGTTACACCTGCCAAACCCCAGGCAATGGAATCTTTTCTAATAGAGCATCTGTACCCTTGCCATAAGTCTTTGGTAGCCTCTATACGGTAATTGGTTGGATTATTGGTATGTGCCAAATGGTAAGGAAATACAAAGCCTCGTTGACCTTGTGATACTTCATTAGTGTTCTGTAAATATGTTCTTATTTTGTTGGAATAGATATCTGCTTGAATATGGGATCCTCCAATGTGGAAAATGTGCAATTTTTCTTTTTTACCATCGTAAATGCTATCCAACTTGGCAAAGAATTGATTGAAGGCAGGTGACTGGGACGCCATTTTAAAAGTATTGCCTTCATAATTGATAAGTGTTTCGATACTGGGTTTTACACTATCGAGAACATAACGTTGCGCTGATAGATTTAGAGTGAATATAAAAGTAAGAATTATTAAAATCTGCTTCATTTGATGTCGGTTATGTCCAAATACAACGCCAGAAAGAATAATTCTGAAATGATTTTGGTGCCAGAGGGGGAAAAGTGTGTATAATCGTTTGCGGCTAAACCTTGGTCCACCCAGTGCTTCATAGAGTTTTTTCCGCCCATGGCGTCGTACATACTCCAAAATGCAATGTCGTTTTCAATGCAGACTTCTTTCAATTTTTCATTCAAATAGGGTAGAAGTGGATAGGTTATCATCTTGCCATTTTCTGTCGTTGTCATGTCCGAAGGTCCAATAAAAATAACATTAGCATTGTTGCTTTTTCGTTTCACCCAAGATATATGGTTTTTTAAATAACCTGCATATTCCACAACTTCCAATGAGTCTTTTAAGTAAGGAACCGAATTTCCTCCATATTGAAAGATGAGCAACTTTGGTTGTAATTGCTGGTACATCTGCTGAAAGTTGGTGGCATTCGTACCTGCAAATATTGTCCCGGATGACCCACGCATCGCAACATTGTCTAACGTAACTCCACTGCTACCATCCAATGTCAGACCATAAAAATCTGGGCTGATTTTGCTTTCCAATTCAATTTTAAGATTGGATGGAGTTGAGGATAAATCAATAGGAAACTTATGATAATTGACATCATTGACAAGCACATCACTTTTTATTAAAACCCCGTCATTGTATATTTTGATAGTGGTCGGAGCGATGCAATTCCCATAATGCAACCCTATTTTTGTAAATTTTTTCAACAATCCATACGACTTCGTGGGAATGCCTATATCAATGGTCGCATTTGTGATTTTTAGAGAATCGAGTAGAAGACTGTCCACAGTTTCGTATGCAGGGGTAAATCGCGACAGTGAAGAATAAGCGCCATATTTTTTATGTTGAAACTTTTTCTGCGTTGGGTCAAAATAGGCGTGACGTGTCCAATTATCAGAATGCGTCACCACCGAACTGATATTGTCATACACCTGAACAATAGAAGCAAAACCTGGACCGCTGCCTCCATAAAGTCCTTGTAATCTATTCCGTAAATAAGCTGAAATACGATCGCCTTCCAATTGTGAATCACCATAATGAATGATGCGACATTGGGTACTGTTTAAATCCTCTCGCAATTGTGCCACAAACGCTGAATGATTTTTTGGGTAGCTAATGCGTTGAACCTTTGAAGTATCAATTTTAGTAAAATCCGGAATTTTGGCCGTGAGGTTTTCCTCATCTTTATCATCCACCGCCTTTACCAGACCTTCAATATTGTCAACGATGCTATCTAAAGACTTGATATTAGATTTGTCAGTTGCTTGTTGTTCTAAAAATGTGTTGGATTTGGGATATTTTATAGTAACGTCCCCAATAAAAAAACCTTCTTGTGTCGTCCCATTGCCCATAGTTTTAGAACCGCTTATATAGGTAATTCCAAATAACACCAAGAGTGTGAGCACTATATAGAGGCATATTTTTAATGGGGAATACTTCATTGAGTGTGTACGTAACTGATATGTTTTGAGAGCCGAAATATAATATAAAATTCAATACTAATTCGCCTAACAATCCGACAAATGCACACCAACGGCCAAACCTCCTTCTGAAGTTTCCTTATATTTTGTGTTCATGTCCTTTGCGGTTTCCCACATTGTTTGAACTACTTTGTCTAAAGGAACTTTTACATTGTGTGGGTCCGTATCTAAAGCTAGTTCGGCCGCGTTAATTGCCTTAATGGCGCCCATTGCATTACGTTCGATACATGGAATTTGCACTAAACCTCCAATTGGGTCACAAGTCATGCCCAAATGATGTTCCATAGCTATTTCTGCAGCAACCAAAACTTGTTCAGGTGTGCCACCCATCAATTCTGTCAACGCGCCTGCTGCCATGGCAGATGAAACACCAATTTCAGCCTGACAACCTCCCATGGCTGCCGAAATGGTGGCGCCTTTTTTGAAAATGCTGCCAATTTCTCCCGCAACTAAAAGGAACTTTTTGATATGTTTAAAGTCAGCATCATGGTTTTCTATTACCATATAATACATTAATACCGCAGGAATAACACCTGCACTACCATTTGTTGGTGCTGTAACGACTCGTCCTAAAGAGGCATTGACTTCATTCACGCTTAAAGCAAAACAACTGACCCACTTCAGGATTTGTCTGAACTTTACTTCCGTTTTGCGAATGCTTTCTAACCATTCATGAGGAGATTCATAAGCGATATCACCTTTGAGATTTTGATGCATGTCATAAGCGCGACGTCGCACATTCAATCCTCCAGGAAGATTCCCCTCTGTATGACAGCCAATAAACATACATTCTAACATCGTGTTCCAAATGCGTTGAAGTTCAAAATCAATGGTTTCAATCTGTCTAATGGATTTTTCATTTTCTAGAACGACGCTTGAAATTGGAAGGTTCAAATCATTACAATAAGCCAGTAATTCTGTCCCCAATTGAATAGGATAGGGAAACATATTGTGGAAAATGGCTTTATTTCTCTTGGAGTTTTTGCGTTCTTCCTTTACCACAAAACCGCCTCCGATAGAGTAGAAGGTCGATTTGGAACGTCTTCCATTGATGGTTGCGGTAAATGTCATTCCATTGGAATGAAATGGAAGAAATTTTCGATTGAACACGATGTCTGTTTCTGGATTGAAGTTCAAAGGAAATTCATTATTGAACATCAAGGTTTTTGAGTTCTTAATTGAACTAATAATAATGTCAATACTTTCCGTAGGGATGGTTTCAGGATTTGCACCGCTCAATCCCAACATGACTGCATAATCTGTAGCGTGGCCTTTTCCTGTTAATGACAACGAACCATAAAGGTCAACACTTATTTTTTCTACTTTAGCAAATTTGTTGTTGGCTTTCAACTCGTTAATCCATCGTTCGGCGGCACGCCAAGGGCCCAAGGTATGTGAACTCGAAGGGCCAACGCCTATTTTTAACATATCAAAAACTGAAATACACTCCATTGAAAACGTTTAATTTATGGGACAAATATACAGTTTGTTATAGCAATTTTTGTGATTCATGCTCAATTCTGCTTTCAACTTGATTAATAAGATATTGCGAAGAATGAAGAAAAAAGCCCGAAATTAATTTCAGGCTTCTTTAATGTTATTCAAGAATCAAATAGTAGTCTTCTATTGAATATAATTCTTGATCTCATTATAATCATTGACATTAAGATTTCTACTGTTAACAAAATCAACAGGCAATACGACCACCCTAAATGTTTGGTTTAAGGTAGCTGCAGCCGATAGGCTATTAAAATCAAAATTTACAGGCGCATCTATAAATACTCTGACCTCATCAAATGCATAATCATAATTGTATTGAAATTCCTCTCCACTATCAGTATACACGGTTTGTGGTATAAGCCTCCATACATCATTGCCAGTTAATGGATCCTGTTCCCAAAGTATATAAACTAGAGTCATATCCGTTGGTAAAAGTTCAATGGTAAGTGGAATCTGAATATATTCCTCGTAGTTATTTGCTGGTGTAAAATTTATGGTTCTCTCAAATGACTGTCCTACGAAGTTAACTCCATCAGCACCAGGAGGTCCTGGGTCACCTTCGCATGAGGTTGCAACAATGGCGAATATGGTTAAAAATGCAATACATAATTTTTTCATGGTCTATTTATTTTAGATTTTAAAAATACTACAAATACCTAATAGAATAACTTTAGAAAATGTTAAGAATGTAAAAAATGACATCATGTCATATTTTCTGTCATGGCACAGTCATTGACATATACAAAGAGAAAATAAAAATTAATAGTCAACAATAACATATAACATTATGAGTAAAATAATTGGAATCGATTTAGGTACAACCAACTCTTGCGTTTCGGTAATGGAAGGTAGTGAGCCAGTTGTAATTCCTAATGCAGAAGGTAAACGCACCACGCCGTCTGTCATTGCTTTCGTTGATGGAGGCGAGATTAAAGTTGGTGACCCAGCAAAACGTCAAGCGGTAACAAACCCGACCAAAACGGTTTATTCCATCAAACGTTTTATGGGAAATAAGTATTCAGAATCAAAAAATGAAGCTGAACGTGTACCATATAAAGTAGTAAAAGGTGACAACGATACACCACGTGTGGATATCGATGGTCGTTTGTATACACCACAAGAATTATCAGCCATGATTCTTCAAAAAATGAAGAAAACAGCTGAAGATTATTTGGGAACTACGGTAAGCGAAGCGGTGATTACCGTACCAGCTTACTTTAATGACTCACAACGTCAAGCTACCAAAGAAGCGGGTGAAATTGCAGGTTTGAAAGTACGTCGTATCATTAACGAACCTACGGCTGCAGCCTTGGCTTACGGATTGGATAAAAAAGGACAAGACCAAAAAATCGTAGTATTTGACTTTGGTGGTGGTACACATGATGTGTCCATCCTTGAGTTGGGTGACGGTGTTTTTGAAGTATTGTCTACAGATGGAGATACCCATTTAGGTGGTGACGATGTCGACCAAAAAATCATAGATTGGTTGGCTGATGAATTCAAAAAAGATGAAGATATTGATTTGCGTAAAGATGCGATGGCATTGCAACGTTTAAAAGAAGCTGCTGAAAAAGCAAAAATCGAGTTGTCATCTTCTGGACAGACTGAAATCAACTTACCTTATGTGACAGCCACAGCAAGTGGACCAAAGCACTTGGTAAGAACATTGACCAAAGCAAAATTTGAGCAATTGATTGACGATTTGGTAAAACGTACCATTGAGCCATGTGAAAAAGCGCTCAAAGCGGCGGGACTTTCAAAAAGTGATATCGATGAAATCATCTTGGTTGGTGGTTCTACACGTATCCCGGCAGTTCAAGAAGCTGTGGAGAAATTCTTCGGAAAAAAACCAAGTAAAGGTGTCAACCCTGATGAAGTGGTAGCCGTAGGTGCCGCCATCCAAGGGGGTGTATTGACTGGTGATGTGAAAGACGTTCTGTTATTGGATGTAACGCCATTATCTCTTGGTATCGAAACGATGGGGAATGTGATGACAAAGTTGATTGAGGCGAATACTACAATTCCAACGAAGAAATCACAAGTGTTCTCAACTGCTGCCGATAATCAGCCTTCCGTGGAAATCCACGTCTTGCAAGGTGAAAGAGCGATGGCTGCAGATAACAAAACCATTGGACGTTTCCACTTGGATGGGATTCCACCAGCACGAAGAGGAACACCTCAAATTGAAGTGACCTTTGATATTGATGCCAATGGTATCATTCACGTGACTGCAACGGATAAAGCGACAAACAAAACACAGGATATCCGTATCGAGGCATCTTCAGGATTGACCGAAGAGGAAATCAAGAAAATGAAAGCCGATGCTGAAGCAAATGCAGAAGCTGATAAGCAAGCAAAGGAAAAAGCAGACAAATTGAACGCTGCCGATGCCATGATTTTTCAAACAGAAAGTCAATTGAAAGAGTTTGGTGATAAATTATCGGATGATAAGAAAAAACCAATCGAAGAAGCGCTTGAAGAATTGAAAAAAGCATTCGAAACCAAAGACTTGGCAGTTATAGACCCAGCATTGGAGAAAATCAACGAAGCTTGGAAAGTTGCCAGCGAAGAAATGTACAAAGCGCAAGCTGAAGCACAAGGTGGTGGACAACCAGGTCCTGACGCTCCACAAGGAGGCGGAAACGCTAACGAAGGAAGTGATGTTGAGGATGTAGATTTTGAAGAGGTGAAATAAGTAAAGTAGTTTTATAGTTAAACAAGAGGAAAACGCAATCAGAGATGGTTGCGTTTTTTTATTTAGGTAATCTGTGAATTGTTATGCATGCATACTAATTGTTTATATTTGTAATAATCAATTTTGAAAAATGCAAACCAAACTCACCCAACTTCTCAATATCAAGCATCCTATCATCATGGCACCCATGTTCTTGGTGTCCAACACTGCCATGGTCAAAGAAGCGATGAATAGTGGCATTGCCGGTTGTATCCCAGCATTGAATTACAGGACTTTGCCAGAACTGAAAGCTGCCATTCAGGAATTGAAAGCTGCAAAAGTAGAAGGCGGCTCCTTCGGGTTTAATCTAATTGTCAACAAATCAAATCCAAAATATAGAGAACAATTGAGGGTCTTGTGTGAAGAAGGGTGCGATTTTATTATCACGTCTCTTGGAAGCCCCGAAGAAACCATCATCCAAGCGCACAAAGCAGGCATCAAAGTTTTCTGTGATGTTACCGATTTAAAATTTGCCCAAAAAGTGGAGAGTTTGGGTGGTGATGCCTTGATAGCCGTCAATAATGAAGCTGGCGGACATCGTGGCAATTTTTCACCTAAAGAATTAATACAATTGTTAAAAAAGAACTGTTCGATTCCTGTGATTTCCGCAGGTGGAGTAGGACGCAAGGCTGATATAGATGAAATGTTGGGTTACGGAGCTGATGGCGTCTCTGTGGGTAGTCCGTTTATTGCGTCGGTTGAAGCAAACGTCACGGATGAATACAAACAGGCGTGTGTGGATTATGGAGCTAAAGACATCGTAATGACGCAACGGATTTCCGGAACGCCATGTACCGTTATCAATACGCCGTATGTTCAAAAAATCGGCACCAAAGAATCTTGGCTCGAATCGATGTTGAACAAGCATAAAAAACTCAAAAAATGGGTAAAAATGATTCGTTTTTCAATTGGAATGCGCGCCACTGAAAAAGCAGCCAAAGAAGCAACCTACAAAACCGTTTGGGTGGCAGGACCGAGTATTGAATATACCAAGGAAATTCTTCCAACAAAAGAAATCATTTCCAAATTGACACATTCATAATGGTAACTTTAAGACGAACCAACTCATCCGATGACGATTTCATCAAATTGGTAAAATTATTGGATGCCGATTTAAAATTTCGTGATGGTGAAGACCACGATTTTTATCATCAGTTTAATGCTATTGTTAATATTAAACACTGCCTAGTGGCGTATGAAGACCAAATTCCTGTTGGTTGTGGCGCCATAAAACCTTTCGATGACATTTCGATGGAAGTCAAACGTATGTATGTGTTGCCCGAAATGCGAGGTAGAAGCATCGCGGTAAATATCTTATCTGAACTTGAAATATGGGCAAAGGAATTGGGATATTCAAAATGCATCTTGGAAACAGGACTTAAACAACCGGAGGCCATTGCGCTTTATAAAAAAAGCGGTTATCACATCATCCCAAATTATGGACAGTATAAAGGTGTGGAGAACAGTGTTTGTTTTGAGAAAATGATTTATTAACAGATGTTAGTAAGTTCATATTTAAAGATTTAATTTATCCCATAACTTTGTGATAAATTAATATTTTTAACATGACGAATGAAAACCTAAAATTTTATTATTTCACTGCTTTAATTAAAAACTTAAAGGAGGAAAATTTGATATCAGAAGTTGATTATCTTGAAATTATTGAGGATTATTATAGTAATAATAAATTTCGATTTCTAGACAAAGACAATATTAGAAAAGTTGTTTTTGAGGCATTCAATTTAAATAAACAAAAAATCTGGTCTGAAGCTTTAGAAACATAATTCAAATATGTAAGAAGAATTTTCCCTTCTTAATTTCACTCCATTCTTCCTTCAAAATTCCATAACAACACGTACTTCTCCTAAACCCATCCAACATTAAGGTATCTTTCCGCAATATGCCTTCAAACGTGGCTCCAAGTTTCTCCACCGCTTTTCGGGAACGGATATTGCGCTCATCAATCCGGAATTCCACTTTTTCAAAACCTAATTCTTCAAACGCATATTGAAGCATTAAAAACTTCATGTTTTTGTTAAGTTCCGTTCCTTGAAATTCCTTGCCAATCCAAGTCCAACCAATATGCAATACTTTGTTTTGCCAATGTATCAAGCCAAATCGCGTGCTGCCTGCATACGCATTTTTGGTTTTATCAAAGATGATGAAGGGTATCGTGGTTTTATGATAATAACCATCCACGGCAGTTTTTACGTAGTCTTCCAAGGCGTCTGGAGTAGAAATATCAGACGGAGAATATTGCAGCAAGTTTTCTTGTGTTGCAATATCCATCAAATGTTTGTAATTGCTCAAATCCAAGAGCGCTAATTTTACAAACTCATTTTCGAGGTAAGGTGCATTCATTTCCGCCGATGTTTTTCGTAATTTTACATTCTACTATAAAAATACAGTTTTTCCATGCAACTATCGAAAGAAGAAATTTTATTAAAAGCCAATCAAGTCAGCAAAAATACACTAATGGAAACCTTAAACATTGAAATGATTGATTATGGAAAGGATTTTCTAGTTGCTAAAATGCCCGTGAATTCTAGGGTTTTTCAACCAGATGGCGTTCTTCATGGTGGTGCAACGGCCGCATTGGCGGAAAGCGTAGGAAGTTTTGCATCCCATATTTTTTTAGATACAGAAAACATGTTTGTTCGTGGGTTGGAAATCACCGCAAACCACTTAAAAAGTGTAACAGAAGGTCATGTTTACGCCAAAGCTACTTTTTTGCATAAGGGTAGAACCACACAATTGCTTGATATTAGAATCACTGATGATGCTGATAATTTGGTGTCCATCTGTCGATTGTCGACCATTTCCTTGCCTAAATCAAAATGATGGATATTGAAGATTTTTTTGATGATGTTAGGTGCCAATATAGGGATAAACTTCCATTTGTAGCATATCGAAAACCCAATGAAGCTACCATCAAAGCATTACTTCAAGAAGATGAAGAAATACATTTCAGTTCCGATTACACTGAAAGTGGCTTTGTGTTTTCGCCATTTGATGATAGTAAAAGTGCTGTACTGATTCCTTTTTCAAAATCCAAAAGTATTCAAAGTGTGTTTGTTTCTTCCATCGAAAGAAAGTCATCTCCAAATGATGTCCTAACAAATCAAGACCAGCGGCAATTTCACATATCTGTTGTCCAGAAAGGGATAGAGGCCATAAACAGCAATGATTTTAAAAAAGTGGTGCTTTCCCGTAGAGAAAATGTTACTCTTGAAGAATGTCATCCAATCCATATTTTCAGCAAGCTTTTGAACTCGTATGACAATGCATTTGTTTATTGTTGGTACCATCCAAAAATTGGTTTATGGCTTGGAGCAACACCAGAAACTTTATTAAAGATTGAAGGCAACCGATTGACAACAATGGCGTTGGCGGGTACACAAAAATTCAATGGAACTTTGGATGTTGTATGGCCACAGAAAGAAATAGAGGAACAACAATTCGTAACCGATTTCATTGTCAGTGGCTTGAAGTCTTCAGTTAAGAACCTGACAGTTTTTGAAGCTGAAACTGTCAGAGCTGGAAATTTAGTTCACATAAAAACTATCATTTCTGCCAATTTTCAAGCTGAAACTTTAAATCTAAAACAACTGCTGAAAGCAATTCACCCAACACCGGCTGTTTGTGGACTGCCAAAAGAACAAGCCAAACAATTCATCCTGGAAAATGAAGGTTATGAGAGAGAGTTTTACACAGGTTTTTTGGGTGAGTTAAACGTTAAAGAAAAAACTTCTCGAAATTCCAACAGACGTAATGTTGAAAACGATGCCTATGCGTCCATAAAAACAGTTTCGAATCTGTATGTTAACCTGCGTTGTATGCAATTGAAAGATAATCAAGCGATTATTTATGTTGGTGGTGGTATTACAAAGGATTCAGTGCCAGAAAGTGAGTGGGAAGAAACGGTATCAAAATCCCAAGTGATTAAAAGCATTTTGTAATTGTATTTGGCGCTCGTATTTCGTAAATTTGGCACAAGAATTAACTAAAATGAAGTATCCAAAAATACCGCTTGCCCAAACGGTCGTTCAGCTTTTTAAAGCAAAAAACATAAAGCATATTGTAATTTCTCCGGGAAGCAGAAATGCACCCTTAACCATCGGTTTTACCAATGACCCTTTTTTTAAGTGTTACAGTATTGTTGATGAGCGAAGTGCCGGTTTTTTCGCATTGGGAATTGCCCAACAATTATTACAACCTGCTGCAGTTGTTTGTACTTCCGGTAGTGCGTTGCTCAATTACTACCCAGCCATATCTGAAGCATTTTATAGTGATATTCCTCTGGTCGTTTTATCTGCGGATAGGCCCAAACATTTGGTCGGCATAGGCGATGGGCAAACCATCAATCAAAAGAATGTGTTTGCAAATCATATTCTACATTCAGCTAATTTGAAATTGGATTTGAAAGACGAATTGAATCTTTCAGAGCAAGAAGACCTTCCTATTTTTAAAAATATTGAAGATAAGCTGGAACGTTTTTTAGGACTTCAGGATGATATTCAATCCTTTAATGAAGAGGAAATCAACACAGCCATCAACCTTGCCGTTCATAAAGGTGGCCCTGTGCATATCAATGTGCCGTTTGATGAGCCATTGTATGAACTGACGGACAAGATGTCTGTAAAGCCAAAGTTGAAATCATGGGACGTAAAGGAAAAAAAGAAGGTCGAGAAACTCATTATTGAAGAATGCCTTGTCGATTGGAACGAATCTACACGCAAAATGATTCTAGTTGGTGCAAATCCTCCAAATCATTTGGATGAAAAATGGGTTGAAGAACTATCGAATGACAATAGTGTTATTGTTTTTACGGAAACTATTTCAAATATTCACAACGAAGAATTTTTTCCGAGTATTGATAAGATCATCGCACCTTTGACGGAAGAGGAATTCAAAAAGTTGCAACCTGATATTTTAATCACCTTTGGTGGTTTGATTGTATCCAAAAAAATAAAGGCATTTTTAAGAAAGTATCAACCAAAACATCATTGGCATATTGACAAAAAAACAGCTAACGACACTTTCTTTGTACTCGAAAAGCACATAGAAGCAACTCCAAATCAGTTTTTTTCTGAATTTTTGCCAAAAATCACTCACGTGATAAAAAGTGATTATCAAAAAACTTGGAGGCCGGTTAAATTCAAACGCCAGTTAAAGCATATTGAGTATTTGAAGCAAGTACCTTTCAGTGATTTAAAGGCGTTTGAAGTACTGGCAGAAAGTTTGCCTCAAAACAGTGTCTTGCAATTGGGTAATAGTTCGACCGTCAGATATATGCAACTTTTTGATATCGACCCGACTGTTGAAGTCTTTTGTAATCGTGGAACAAGTGGTATTGATGGTAGTACCTCCACAGCTGTTGGTTGTGCAGTGGTCAAAGAGAAACAAACCGTGTTTATAACTGGCGATTTGAGTTTCATTTATGACAGCAATGGACTTTGGAACAATTATATTCCGAAGAATTTTAGAATTATCATAATTAATAACCAAGGCGGAGGTATTTTTAGAATTCTACCTGGACACAAAAATTCTGAAAATTTTGACACCTATTTCGAGACCAAGCATAATTTAACTGGAGAGCATTTGGCAAAAATGTACGGATTTGACTATGAAAAAGCATCGAATGAAGAAGAGCTGAAAGCTACTTTGAAGGAGTTTTATAAGGAATCTGAATCACCTAAAATACTTGAAGTTTTCACCCCAAGAACACAAAACGATGAAATTCTGCTTAATTATTTTGAATTCATCAAATAATTGATAACAATTTGGTGACAATAATTTTTTGATTGTTTCGAATAAACCCTTAAATTTATAAGAATAATTAAATAATAACATCAAAAAATTAAAAACATGAGTAAAAGAGACGAGCTAATCACCAAGTACGCTGCAGATTTAAAAGATAAATGTGGCGTAAATGCCGATATGGATTTATTGACCAAAGTTGTTGTTGGTTGTGGTCCTTCTATCTATAATGCGGATGCCGCAACGGTATCAGGGAGTGATGAATCTGAATTGGCTACTGTAAAAAATAATTTTCTTATCAAAAAGTTAGGTTTAAAAGACAGCCCTGATTTAGATAAAGGAATTGATGCAGTAATCGAAAAATATGGCCGTTCCAATCGAAATAAATATAGAGCAGTCGTTTATTATTTATTGACAAAGCATTTCAAAAAAGAAGGAGCGTACAAATAGCCACAAAGTTTAAAGTATGAATATATTAAGCGTTGCAAAGTTGTAACGCTTTTTTATTTCCAAAAACACTAATATCCTTACCTTTGTGCTATGATACATATTGGAGAATACAATACATTAGAAATCATTCGTGAGGCCGAACAGGGTCTATATTTAGGAGATGCTCAAGGCGAGGAGGTTTTATTGCCAAACAGGTATGTTCCGACAGAGTTTAAGATTTGGGACAAAATGGAAGTATTTGTCTATCTCGATAATGAGGAACGTCCTGTAGCCACAACAGATAAACCATACATAACCAAAGGCCAATTTGCAATGTTGCGTTGCAGCGAAGTGGCACCTTTTGGTGCATTCCTGGATTGGGGATTGGTAAAAGAATTGTTTTGTCCTTTTAAAGAACAAGCCTTCAAAATGAAGCGAGGAGGTTGGTACTTGGTCTATTGTTACTTGGATGAAGAAACAAATAGGCTTGTAGCGTCGAGTAAAACAAATCATTATCTTGATAATAAAGAGTTGACAGTTCAGCAATTTGATGAAGTTGATTTGATCATTTCTCATCCTTCAGATATTGGTATGAATGTTATAGTAAATAATGTTCACGCAGGACTGATTTTTAACGATGATATCTTTAAGGAGTTAAGTATTGGTGATAAAATGAAAGGAACGGTCAAAAAAATACGGCCAGGAAATAAATTGGACATCTCGCTTGGGAAAATTGGCTATCGGAATATAGAACCCAACGCGGAAACAATTATGCATGAACTTGAGGATAATGATGGGTATCTCAAATTAACCGACAAATCCCATCCAGATGACATAAAGGAGGTGCTTCAAATGAGTAAGAAAAACTTTAAAAAAGCCATAGGTTCGTTATACAAACAACGATTGATAGAAATTAAGGATGACGGAATTTATTTAGTCTAGTTTTTTTAATTATTTATATACTTTATTTTTACTTCAGAAATTTCAAAATATGATTGACATAAAATGGGAGACCGTTAAAGAATACGAGGACATTACCTACAAGAAATGTAACGGAGTCGCTCGTATTGCTTTTAATAGGCCAGACATACGCAATGCATTTAGACCAAAAACAACGAGCGAGCTTTATGATGCTTTTTACAATGCCAACGAAGATGTAAATATTGGTGTTGTATTGCTTTCCGGCGAAGGACCTTCTACTAAAGATGGAATTTGGAGCTTTTGCAGTGGAGGTGACCAAAAAGCAAGAGGGCATCAAGGTTATGTTGGAGAGGATGGGTATCATCGTTTGAACATTTTGGAAGTACAACGATTGATTCGTTTTATGCCAAAGGCAGTTATTGCAGTTGTTCCTGGATGGGCTGTAGGTGGCGGGCACAGTTTGCATGTGGTTTGTGATTTAACATTAGCAAGTAAAGAACATGCTATCTTTAAACAAACAGATGCTGATGTCACGAGTTTTGATGGAGGTTACGGTTCGGCTTATTTGGCGAAAATGGTTGGTCAAAAAAGGGCTCGCGAAATATTCTTCCTTGGACGGAATTATTCTGCACAAGAAGCTTTTGATATGGGAATGGTCAATGCTGTCATTCCACATGACGAATTAGAGGCAACGGCCTTTGAATGGGCACAGGAAATCTTGGCAAAATCACCAACATCCATTAAAATGTTGAAGTTTGCCATGAATTTGACAGATGATGGAATGGTAGGTCAACAAGTATTTGCGGGCGAAGCAACACGCTTGGCCTATATGACGGATGAAGCTAAAGAAGGGCGTGATGCTTTTCTTGAAAAGCGCAAGCCAAACTTCGAAAAAAAATGGATTCCATAAGCTTCAGGATTTTATGAGCAATATAAAAATATGGTTGTCCGCCATGCGCTTGAGGACTTTACCTTTATCAATTTCCGGAATTATTATTGGAGGTTGTTTTGGTTATTATGACGGCGCTTTCAATTGGGCTGTTTTCATTATTGCACTTGCTTTAACGATTGGGTTTCAAATATTGTCAAATTTATCCAATGATTATGGAGATGGTATAAAAGGAACAGACAATGAAAATAGGGTTGGTCCTGAACGCGCTATACAAAGTGGTCAAATTTCCGAACATCAAATGATTGACGCCATTAGAAAAAACATTTTGATAGTGATCATGTTGACCGTCGGACTCATTTTTGCTGCTTTTGGTACAAAATATTTCTTCTATGGTTTGTTTTTCTTGGTATTGGGTGGGTTTGCCATCTATTCCGCGCTGACCTATACAATTGGAGAATCTGCTTACGGATATAAAGGGCTGGGAGATGTATTTGTATTTATTTTCTTTGGTTTGGTCAGTGTTATTGGGAGTTATTTTCTCTTCACAAAACAATTGAATCATTTCGTTATTCTGCCGGCAATCTCTGTTGGTTTATTAAGTGTGGGGGTTTTAAACCTCAATAACATGAGGGATATTGATTCTGATAAACTTTCAAATAAAATAACTTTAGCAGTCAAGTTAGGCAAGAAAAAAGCCAAAACGTATCATATCTCGCTGATAGTTAGTGCGATAATTATTTCATTTTTATTTTCAATTTTATATTACACATCTCTATGGAATTTCTTGTTCTATATCACCTTCATTCCATTGATAATTCATATTAAAAAAATAAATAAAGCGACACAACCAAACGACTTTGATTCCCAATTAAAGGTATTGGCATTGACTACATTTTTATTTTCCTTGCTTTTAGGGATTGGGTATATATTGTAAATAAAATGTTAAATGTTTGCAAATCAAATATTTAATTCATATATTTATTTAATAATTTCATACCAACAGAAATTTGCTATTAAGTTGGTTATAAAATTTGGGGCTTAAAAACTCAAGCAATTTCTTCAAATCTGCTTGAGTTTTTTCTGTTTTGATATATTAGTTTTTTGAATCAAGTTGTACTCAAGTTATTTTTTTTGTCTTAAATTGTATATCAAAATAGTTTAAATATGAAAATCACATTTTACGGACATGCCAGTCTCGGAATTGAGGTTAATGAAGTACATATACTCGTCGACCCATTTATTTCAGCTAACCCAAAGGCTTCCCATATAGACATCAATAGCCTTAAAGCAGATTATATTTTGCTAACCCATGCACATCAAGATCATATTTTGGATGTGGAAGCTATTGCAAAACGAACTAATGCTATGATTGTGTCCAACTTTGAGATCGCTACATATTTTGAAAATAAAGGTTTTGAAACCCATCCAATGAACCACGGAGGCTCATGGGATTTTGAATTTGGCAACGTAAAGTATGTCAATGCCATACACACTTCTTCTTTTCCCGATGGCAGTTATGGTGGACAGCCTGGAGGTTTTGTGATTGAAGGAGAACGTAAAAATATTTACATTGCTGGAGATACAGCTTTAACCATGGATATGAAACTTATTCCACTCCAAATACAACTAGATTTAGCGATCTTGCCAATTGGTGACAACTTTACCATGGGAATTGATGAAGCCATTTTGGCAAGTGATTTTGTGCAATGTGATAAGGTATTGGGATATCATTATGATACTTTTGGGTATATCGAAATTGACCATGAAGAAGCTAAGCGCAAATTTTTTGACAAGAACAAGGACTTGATGTTATTGGAGATTGGGGAGAGTATTGAATTATGAGCGAAATGATATAATTTTTACCTCAATTCACATCCCAAAAGACACCAAGGTAGGCTTCAAATTTTTCTTTATTGATAGTTTTTACCATTTATATGGAAAAGTCTTGAACTGACAATCTATTTTGTGTTGCCGCATCTTGTGAATGTTGTTTGGAACCATCGCCAATCAATGCATTTTTTGCCACATTCGTATGAACGAAATCAGGACAAATCATAGTTATTTGGATGTTGTCTTTGTCATGTTCCATTCTTTTCTCAAATCATTACTAACTTTTCCTGTTCCATCATGGCGCCATCCTGGAGGCTTTATTAAATATTTTAAACGACTACCCAAGGATTTTTTACCAGAAAGACTATCTTTTGACATTGCAACCCATTCATGGAACGCAATTTTTAAAGGATTATAGGTATTGATATTTGAAGTCAATCCATACACAACTTTTTCTTCTTCTAGTTCAGGTTGAAAGGTTCCAAATAATTTATCCCAAATAATCAAGATTCCCGCATGGTTTCTATCTAAATAGATTGGATTACTACCATGATGAACGCGATGATGGGATGGTGTGTTCATGATAGCTTCAAACCATTTTGGCATTTTGTTGATGGCTTCTGTATGTATCCAAAATTGATAAAGTAAACTGATGGACATCTGCAATAAAATCATTCCTGGGTGAAAACCAATCAAAGGCAACCATAACCAAAACACAAATGAATAAAACCCTCCAGACCATGTTTGTCGTAACGCAGTGCTCAAATTGTATTTTTGTGATGAATGATGCACAATGTGTGATGCCCAAAACAAACGACACTCGTGCGAAACGCGATGAAACCAATAATAAGAAAAGTCATCCGCAAAACACAGCAGTACAAAAGACCACCAAGTCAAAGGAACTGTGAACATTCTAAAATGGTCATAGACATACATAAACGCCAAAAGCACCAAAGCTTTGCTCAAAAATCCCAAAGCAACATTGCCAAGTCCCATGGCGATGGATGAAAATGCATCCTTTGTTTCATAGGTTTTAATATTTTCTTTTGTTGTTACATATAATTCCAATAACATCGAAATGATGAAAAAAGGAATGGCAAAGAGAATGATATTTGGGAATTCCGGCATCAATAGTCAATTTGGTATGCTTAAAAATACAAAATTATTTACCTACTTTTGACCATCATATGACAGCAACATACCATAAATACATCCTAAACTTCAAACAACCAAGCGGTACGTCTCGCGGTATCCTAAAAACGAAGGAGACTTGGTTTCTTATTCTTAATGAAAACGGTAAAAAAGGCATTGGTGAGTGTGGTATTTTAAGAGGTTTATCTATTGATGACAGACCAGATTATGAGGCGACCTTGGGTTGGACCTGTAAAAATATCCATTTAGGTCTAAGTATGTTACTTCATAAATTGAAGGAATTTCCAAGTATTCAGTTTGGGTTGGAAATGGCTTTTAAATCCTTGAATAGCGACACTGAATTTGAATTGTTTCCTTCGGAATTTACCAAAGGAAGGGATTCTATCCCAATTAACGGATTGATTTGGATGGGAACGGAGGATTTCATGAAGAAGCAAATTCAGGAGAAGATTGAAAGTGGCTTTAAATGTATCAAGTTAAAAATTGGAGCCGTCGATTTTCAAACGGAGTTGAATCTATTGAAATCCATTCGGAAGGAATTCACTTCTAAAGACATCGAATTGCGTGTGGATGCCAATGGCGCATTTTCACCTGATGATGCAATAGAAAAACTAAAACAACTATCAGGATTGGATTTGCATTCCATAGAGCAACCTATCAAAGCTGGACAATGGGACCAGATGGCACAACTGTGCGATCAAACTCCACTACCAATTGCTCTCGATGAGGAATTGATTGGTGTTTTTGATGTAACAGAAAAGAGAGCACTTATTCAAACTATAAAACCACAATATATCATTTTGAAGCCTAGTTTTGTGGGTGGTGTTGGAGGCAGTGAGGAGTGGATAGAACTTGCAATAAATGAAAAAATCGGTTGGTGGATTACAAGTGCATTGGAGAGCAATGTGGGGTTAAATGCCATTGCCCAATGGACATATATTTTACAAGCAAATGTATTTCAAGGACTTGGAACGGGAAGCTTATTTACCAACAATTTTGATTCGCCTTTGAAGGTAAAAAATGGTACATTGCATTACGATAATTCAATGCAATGGAATTTTAATTTGATATAATATGAACTATATACAACAGGCATATAAAGGAAAAAATGAACTCTGGATGTTCATCGTAACAAGCGTCCTTATTTCTGGAATTTTTGTCTTAAATTTTATCATGTTTCTCTTTACTTCAAAAGAAGACATGGATGCAATGTATGAAATGATGAAACAAATACCATCTGCATTATCATTGATTATCAATCTATTGCCATTTGCGTTTTTATTGGGATTGCTTTTTGTACTTGTCAAGTTCGTACATCATCGCAGCATTACTTCTTTAACTACCTCAAGACCAAAACCAGATTGGAAAAGGGCAATTTTTTCTTTTTTTCTTGTTACCATTATAACGATCATCACATTTGCAATCTCCTATTATAGTGATTCTTCAGATATCGTATTGCAATTCGACCCAGTGAAATTTGGTATTTTATTTCTGATAAGCATTGTCTTATTTCCATTCCAAATAGGATTGGAAGAATATCTGTTCAGAGGTTATTTTATGCAGCAAATAGGCATTATTGTTAAAAATCGATGGTTTCCCTTGCTGTTCACTTCGGTGATGTTTGGAGTAGCGCATAGCGCCAATCCCGAAATGGCGGAAATTGGCCCAATGATTATGATATTCTACATTGGCACAGGACTTTTGTTGGGAATAATGACTTTGATGGATGAAGGCTTAGAGTTGGCTTTAGGTTTTCATCTTGGGAATAATTTATTGGCAGCCTTGCTGGTCACTTCCGATTGGTCTGCCTTACAGACCGATGCAATATTTAAATATACTGCAGAACAAGCCCAAAACACACTATCCGATATTATCATGCCGGTGTTTATAGTATATCCGTTAATCCTATTTGTGATGGCAAAAAAGTATAAATGGACTAATTGGAAAGAGAAACTTTTCGGAAAAGTCAGCGAACCGCCTTTAGAAGATTATAAAGTATTGGATGAAATCGGCAATTAAAAGAACTGCCGATTTCATTCAAATTTATTTTGCTTTGAATAGGATGGAAGCCTTATTAAAATCGGAAGCAGCATTGATCACTGTTCTAAATTCTTCGTATCGGTTCAAGGCATATTCATTTGATTTATAAAATTCTTGAATTGTAACAATCAATTTATCGTCCTCCAATTTATAGCTTGATTCAAATTTGCAAATCTTTTCGCCTGTAGAATCAGATTTATAACTTTTATCAATATTCAAACTATTTAATCCTTCTACCTCGTAACCTTCTGGAATATGAACCGTTATCGTATAATCATACTGATTTGGATAGGTCATCTCTATTGGGTTGATGCGTTTGGTTTCCTGATACAACTCACTTTGTGTTCCAATCACCTTTCCTATTTGGAATAAATAACTATCTCCGGCATCCTCAATAATCGATTCTGAACTGATGGTACTATTGGTGATAAATGGAACGTTGTATTCCATTTGATTCATCTCGGTGTTCTGTGCTTCGTAGCTTTCCACAACTTTATCTTCAATGCCTGAACCTGTGAGATAATCTTTGTATTCTTTGATGCCTTGATCGGTAGATAAATTTAAAATTGCTCTACTAGTGACCGACCAATGCCCGGTTTGTTCCTGATGTTGCTTGAGGGTGGCACTTTCAAAATCATCATTAAAACTGATGTCAACCTTGCGTTTTATAGTACTGTAATCAGGGTCAGACTGAATAATTTTACTGAAATAATATTCATAGTTTTCTTTGATGAATAGTCCATAACTTCCGAGCATGTTAAAAGGAGCTTCCCCCACACGATACTCTATTCTATCTGGCGACACATATTTTTCTTCTTCAGGGAGATATATCAAGAAATCGCGCAACATATTTGGAATGAAAAAATCTGGGTCAAATTTATAGGTAAAGCGATTGGATGTGATGACCAATTCATAAGGAATACCAAGACCTTTAAAATAATTGGCATAGACTTTTAGAATTCCAAAATCACTGGCAGAGCGGTTTTTTAAGACATAATCGATATCTGAAAGTTCTGCATTGTTGTTTTTGACTACGGTGAAGTTTGTTTTGATGAAATTATCAACCAAAACTATTTTTTCATAATTGCTCAAATCTTTTTTGTCCTTGACAATGTTATCAATATCTTCCTGCGCTTTACTATTTATTTTTTCAGGGATTATTTTTCCTCCAACGTTGTTTACCACATTGGTCCAAAACATATCTTGTGTGATATTTTGTCCCTTTGGGAAACACTGATACACTACTGCAATTTTATTAGCATTGGGAGTCGCATATTCCTCTTCAATCATTGCAGGCATATTTCTAATATCCAATAACTTTGACGCTTTCCCATCGACTGTCACACTTTCAAATTTTGATGCAGTCCTGTAAGCTTTCACTTCAGAATTTAATTCGCCAGTAATGAATAAAAATTGAACAGTTTTGATGGGATAATCACTCTGCAAGGTCTCGCTGCCAAATAAATCGGCTTCTTTTTCAACAGTATATAGCACTTCTATTTCAGAGTTTTTTTCAACACCTTCGATAGCAAAAATTTTAAAATCACCATANNTGGAATTGATGGTTCGTGCCTTGACATCAATCAAATTTTTCACGCTATACATCGGAATGTAAACCCTGTTGTGTTGCCCAATTCCTTTCTCATCATTTACACGGATGATGGTGTGTGTGGTTTCATATTGATTTAAATCAGAGGATAACGCAGCTGTCGTATACTCCACAATACTTTTCTTTAAAATACCAATGGAGTGTTCTTTTTCTTCATCAGAGGTGATTTTGTGCATTACTGGCTTTTCGCTCCAATCATACGATTTGTAATATTGTGAAAAGCAATTGGTGCTTGCTAGAAGCAGGACGAATAGTATGTTCTTTATCATTGGTTTTGCTCTAATATGATACTTTTTTTGTAGGCTTTGGTAAGGCTTTTAATAAAATCGTTCCAAGATTCAAAATCTTGTTTTTTAACTCTTAAAGTATTGATATAAATAGTTTTATGCTGAATTATGACGTTATCTTTTTGAGTATATGTGATGTTATATCCGTAATTTGGATTCTCAAACGATAAGGTCTCTGGAATAAAACTCGCAGAATATCCTTCCGGAATATTTAATGTGGTCACATAGTTTTTTGTGTAAGTATGGTCAATTTTTTTGTCATACTTTTTGTCATCAATATCTATTTTACTTTTTGAAAGTACTCGATCGATATCTAAATTGATAAACAATTTGGTTCCAACTTTTTTAACGTAGCTGTCGATGGACAAATCAAAAGACAATTCCAATGCCTCCTTTTTATTGTCAAAGTTCTCTTTTGAAATATGGGTGTAATTGGTTTTGTTATTGCCCAACTCTAGTGTTGTATTCAGAAATTCTTCTTCAGTTTTAGTATCCTTTTTATAAAGATAGTCTGTTATAAAATCTACTTTCTCATACCCTGTAAGCAAACGTTTTTCAGAAACTTTAAACTTATCATCTTCAATATTGATAACAGTTGAAACATCTGTCACACTTTTTTCTGGTTTTTGGACAGGAACTGTAATCAGTCTGAAAGTTGTGTCGTCTATGCCCAGAAGCGCTTCTTTAGTTTGTGTAAAGGAGCTTGGCATCCCAAACGGAACATAACTATCGGTTCCATCCAAAAAGATGGTTTCGCCATCTATTATAGCTGCGGTAATCATATGATTGTCCACCATTGGGGTTGGCACTTCCTTATAACTGTAAGGCCTATCCCTAGTGCCAATCCAAGTTCTGTAGGCTTCAATGCCAACATGATTTAGCATCTCGTAGAGCAAGTTGGCCATGTCTTTACAGTCGCCATAACGTTTATCGCAAACACTTGCAGCGCCTCTTGGAATGAAGCCTCCAAGTCCGTCTTCAAAGGCAACATAGTTAATATTATCCTGTACCCAATTAAAAATTGCTTCAGCTTTTTCTCTTTTGCTTGGAAGCGCTTTGGTGATATCGTCTGCGATTTTATAAACTTTTTCTAGCTCATTAGTGTCAATTTGATTTACTAAAGAAGCATACCATTTGTATAAATCGTTAACATCATTTAAAATATTGATTCTTTGACCTTTATATTCATAGCTTTTGATATAAACAATGATATGAGGCACAAAATGTAGCATGGATTCCCCGTCATCTTCACCCTGATAACCTTTTACATTATTCGCGGACCATGTATAAGTGGTGGTGTTCTTTTTTGTCTCTTGTTTGAAATCTACAGAGATATCTTTTGTATTAAAGTCAATATATCCAATGGAGACATTTGTAGGAAATTCTATCGACAATTGGGCACTTTTGGTTGGAACAAAGGTTCCGAATCGAAACAAACCCAAAAAATGAGGATCCTTGATAACTTCTTTATAGTTAAGATTGGTAATTGCACCTTTCGTAACCGCAGGAAATGTGAAAATTTTAGATTCTTGGTCACTGTAAAAAATACCATTATCAAACTCACGCTTTGTTTCTATATAATCGACTTTGACGTTGCTATCTCTTTCTGGTAGATAAGTAAATGCGTCAATATCCTCTATGGAGGTAAAACTATCAAAATGCATGGCTTCGTTGGCAAAATATAATTTTTTTGAAGTCAAATATTCTGCTTGCTCGGCAACTTGTTTGGTGATGTCAAAATTTTGTTTGGAGAGACCTATTTTAATATGTTCGTGGCGTTTTAAAAAAACATAATCCTCATTGGAAAAGTCTTGTGATAATCCCCAAAAGGGAATCATGGCTAAAACAAATAAGACGTTTTTCATATAATTTGGCTTTGATTTCAAATATATAGATATTTATTATTAATAATTGGTAAAGAACCTTTAAAATATTTTAGTTTTGTATATCTAATTTCATACCAAACATGACACCTTCTTTTGATAAAGTTCATTTAAAATTTAAGCTCAATGGTAATAATTATGATCACGACCAACTTAAAGAAGTAGCTTATAGTTTGATCAAAGAAGGTGAGCCCTATGAAAAGATTACAGGCAATTTTCTTCTAGATTGGTTGGATGAAAAATCTTATATCAAAGTACATACTTCAGGCTCAACAGGAAAACCTAAAGAATTTAATTTGAATAAACAAGCTATGGTTAATTCAAGTATAGCTACAGGTAATTATTTGAAGTTAAAACCAGGAAACACAGCATTACATTGTTTACCGTCAAACTATATTGCTGGTAAAATGATGTTGGTCAGAGCTTTGGTTCTTGGTCTAGATATGGATTTGGTTGAGCCCACATCACAACCGATTTTTGATTATGACAAAGTTTATAATTTTACGGCGATGTTGCCAATGCAGTTGCAGTCTACATTAAAATATCTTCACAATATAAAAATCATAATTGTTGGCGGTTCTTCCGTTTCAAAACATTTGATTGATTTGACACAATCCATCAAAACCAAGGTTTATGCAACGTATGGAATGACAGAAACGGCATCACATATTGCCCTAAAGCCATTAAATAATAAATCGCAAGAGCCTTATTTTAAGGTGCTTCCTAAAATATCAATATCTCAAGACGAGAGAGGTTGCTTGGTCATTGATGCACCAAAGGTTTCTGAAGAAAAAGTGGTGACCAATGATTTGGTGAAACTGCATTCGCCAACCGAATTCGAATGGTTGGGACGTATCGACAATGTGATTAATTCTGGAGGCGTTAAATTGTTTCCAGAACAAATAGAGGAGAAGTTAAAAGGTAAAATTCCCCATCAATTTTTTGTAGCATCTATGCCTGATTCATTGTTCGGAGAAGAACTTATCATCGTTTTGGAAAGCGATACGGATGCTCTGGATACTTCCGTTTTTGAAGATTTGGATAAGTTTGAAACGCCAAAGCATATCTACAACGTTCCAAAATTCAAAATGACCAACACGGGAAAAATCAAGCGCTCGGAAACATTGAAATTGATAAAATAACCATTTCCCTCACTTAAAAGGGCACTTCACTCATTAGTGGTTTTGTGGCAATGATTTGGTTTATAGGTTTACTGTAAACTAAAATCAATT
>DINI01000035.1 GCA_002426755.1 Flavobacteriaceae bacterium UBA5544 | reverse complement strand
CCAAGGCTGTCGAACAGGTCTGTTGGCGTCCCGTTCCCGCAGAAGGTCACTGAACCGTTTGTCCCCGCATTTGGCGGCGGCAAGAGTGTCACGGTGACCGTGGCGGTGGCATCGTTGCAGGGAGGTGTTCCCGCTACGGTATAGGTATAGGTTCCGGCGGCATCGACGGAAGGGTCGAACAGGCCGTTCCCGCTGTTGAGTGCTGGGCTCCAGGTCCCGCCGGTATCGGGCGTTCCGCCAAGACTGTCGAACAAGTCTGTTGGCGTCCCGTTCCCGCAGAAGGTCACTGAACCGTTTGTCCCCGCATTTGGAGGAGGTATTATCGTAATGTCTACCGTAGACGAAGATTGAGAGCATCCAGCAGACGCATCCACTGTATATGTAAAAGTGTAAGGACTTCCGGCAACGGTCATCGCCGTTATATTTACGGTACCAATACTTCCATTTGTCGTTGGAAATGGACCAACCCATGTACCTCCCGTCATTGGAGTTCCATTTAAACCATCAAACAAGTCAACCGTTTGTGTTATAATTACATCAGTTTCGCAAATAGGAATACTACCATTCGTGCCTGGGTCATTGGGCATATTAAATACCACCAACACCTCGAAACGCTCCATACTTTCGCAAGGAGGATCCACAGTTGTCGCAAAATAGCTTGCCCCGTCAACTAAAGGTGTGGAAGGGTCTAATGGTACAGCCGATGAAATTGTACTATACCAATTATTAATCCCACTGGCTTCAAGGTCGGCCACCGTTGGACCTGGTTGTTGATCTAAACAAAATTCCTGAACAGCATCTCCCGTAGGAACAGGTACAACACCTACATTTACAAATACGGAAAGTCTTGAGGTTCTGCATCCAGTAGCTGGATTCGACTGATCGGCATAATAAATGGTATTGTCCATCAATATTGTCGTAGGAAGTAGAGCTACGCCACCGTTGGGCACATTGTACCATCTTACATCATTTCCGCTTGCTACCAAATCAGCAATGGTAGCTTCCATGGGGTCATCTACACACACCCCTTGAAAATTAAGCCCTATTGGCGGACCATAGATAATAACGTCCACACGCTGTCTTGCTCCACAAGTTCCTGAATTATCATCTGCATAATAGTCTTCACCATTGATTAAACCTGTTGCTGGAGATAGTGGCGAGGTAGAAACTGCAGTCGCATACCATCGTACACCGTTGCCATTGTCAATAGCGAGTAAATTGGCAACTATAGGTGATTGGACATCACAAAATGTTTGCGTTGGATTTGTTACTGTTGGACATTGAGAAAAAGCATCGATGACCCCCAAAGTCATCAAGACAAGAGTAATAAGCAGACTTTTGCGAGTGTACAGACACATTTGTTTTATCATAAGTAGGCTTTGCTGGTCTATTATTCGATGAACTGCATAAAAAAGCAGTTGTACAAATTTAACAGAATAAACGAAATGCCATTATATTTATTCAACTTCTTTTAAGGTAGCGTCGGTATTGTATTGAATGATATATATTCCCTTATTTTCATGGCTACCCATATCATTTAATTTATAATCAAATTTTAAGTTTGTATATTCAGTAATATCATTTTCCGCAGATGCTTCAAAACTTTTCGCCTGTGAAATTCTCAATAATGTGTCAAATGTCAGATCAAAACCAAATTTCACGTTTTGAGTTGGTTCAACACTATAAACTTTTTTATAGGATTCGATAAAATTGGTAGAAAGTGCTGTTTCTTTTAACGGTGTCAGAGAAGGATACAACATTTGTAAAATCACAAAGCGTTTTTTAGAAATGTCATCCGTATTTGGTATTAACGATTTGTCTAAAAGTGCTAATTGGATCGAATAAGTAGAAAGTTGACCTAACATTAAATTGGTTGTACTTAAGAAGACGCTATTCTTTTCGCTCTCTAAAATTACATAATTTACTTTGTTGTCGTCGAGTAGAGATATGAATTCATCCGCATTGAACGTCCCTTTCTTGCTTACCTCAATAAATTTTGCATTAGGTGAATAATTTGAAATATAGGTTTGACTTTCCTTTCGGGCCACGTCACATACAACAATAAGATTGCCATTTTTAGAGTTCATGTAGTCCAACATAATATCACGCTTGGAATTTATGCTTGGGACACTATTGAAAATGTTTTTTAGCCCTTGCTCTTGAACTATCGAGCCGGTTGTAACAACGGGGATGTTTTTTTCTTTAACTAATTTTGCTATCTCTTCTACGTCATTTTCATAAAACGGGACCATAAGAGCATCGTAAGCATCGGTGGTATGTTCTTTTGCTAAACTGGGTGCTTTAGTATTTCTTTTAGTATTGTTGGTTTCTACAATTTTTATATTGAAATCGAGGCCTAAAGCTTTAGCGGAATCTTGAGCAATTTTGGATCCTCTATAAAATTCTAAATGCTCTCTGATAAATTCATCTTCAACTTCTCCAAAACCAATATATTTATTATAATCAGTATTGAATTGGGATTCTGAAAAAGGTAAAAACATTAGAATTTGAGTTTTCTTGACAGAATTGATGGATTGGCTTAAATCCACATATTTTTGATTTGATTTTTTAGGTGTGACTTCGGTATTAACTACTGTTTGGGGTTGACCGGAATTGGTAGAAGGCATCTTTATTACCATCCCTACTTTAACGCCATTAGCTAATTCAGGATTTAACGCTACAAAATCGGAAATGTTCATTTTAGCCTTTTTTGATAAGCCATACAATGTCTCTTTTGGTTTCACTTCGTAATCTACAAAGGAAGCACTGTTTTGTGCTTCGGGAACAGTTATTGTTTCAGGGTCTTTTTCTGACGAAGTAGCTGGTTCAACGGTTTGCTCATTTACTGTTTCTTCAACAGTTTCAACCTTCACCGTTTCTTCAGTCGTTTTGATTTCTTCTGTTTCTGGTTGTTTTATTTCATTTGGGGACTGAATCGCAACCAAATTAGCTTCATTTGGGATTTTGATGGTTTGCCCCGCCATTAGCATTCTTACAATTTGAGGGTTAACGTTTTCAAGTTCATCAATGGTTACCCCATATTTTTTTGAAAGACCATATTTTGTGTCACCACGCTGCACAACATACGTGTCAGTGGAATCGGTTATGGAGGTATCATAAGGCGTTGGTATTTTTAAAACCTGTCCTATCTGTAAAATACCGCTCAAGATATCAGAATTGGCGTTGACGAGTTGCTCAACAGTTAAGCCGTTTTCTTTTGATATTCCCCAAAGAGTTTGACCCTTGAGCACTAGATGAGTTTTCTTTATGGTGAAATTGGCATTTGTTGTAGTACTACTTTGCTGACTTTGTATTTTAAGGATATGCCCCGCTTGAAGCCCATTAATTGTATGCGGATTTTGACGTTCGAGTTCCTCCACAGAAATTCCAAATCTTCTTGCCAAGCTATATTTAGTATCCCCATACACAACGGCATATGTAATTATATTCGATACAGTACTGTTATCACTTGAGGTAGAAAAAGATGCGGTTTGATTCTCTTTTTTTGGAATGGATAAGACTTCCCCAATTTTTATGACATCAATTGCCGAAGGGTTTAAGGCGTAAATTTCTTCTGGGGAAACATTGTATTTTCGGGATAATTGAAAAACTGTTTCACCTTTCGATACCGTATGTTTTATGGTCGTTTCCTGTGCGTTTCCCAAACCAACACACAGGAAAAACAGCGTTAAAAACAGAAAAACGTTCTTCATATTTATAAAATACTCTTATCAATAGGCTTTTGGGGAGTTATTGTAGGATAAAATTAATAAAAATACTTTCAAGCCTGCGTTATCAACAGGTTGTTATCAAGATGTTATTAACAAATTGTAAATTTTAGTGATTAAAAATCAGTATTTCGATACTTTCTGAAGTACGATTCGCTTAACATCTTGAAAATAAAGCCTATATCTTTTCCCATTGTCGGTTCAAATCATCAAAACTATTGACATCATTTAAATGGATGATGTCTATTTCATATAAATCAGCAAAAGTTGTGAAGATGGTTCCGTCGTTTCTGGTTCGAGTGGTTCCTTTTGGATATAGTTTACGCTTTTCAACGAAACCTGGTTTATCAATCCAACCACAAACCGTGACTTCTTTCTTGATTTTATGGAAACTGCAAAACAGATAAATATCCGTTTCAAAATAATCCTGCAATTTCAAAAAATTATTGGTGTAGTTGCGTTTTACATCTGTGGTTCTTCCCATCGTTTTGACATCCACTTTTTTTGAATTGACCATCAAATCTACACCATTGTCAAATCCATTTTTACCATCGACATATCCCAATCCGAATGCTTCCATGATTACGGACTGTCCAATAATGCCCGTGAGTTGCTGCTCTTCATTTCCGTTGGCTGTGTATCGATTTCCAAAACTGTGTGTTTTTACCATTTTTTGGCAATGTTCCAATAATATGCTATCGACTTTGATGGTAAACATAAGAATCTATCAGAATCACTAAAGTAAATAATTTTTTAATGGAATCCTTATGATGACCTTTTTCATAGATATCGTTATCCAGATAATGAGCAAAGTGTGTCATAATTAAAATTTATGATGTGATGAAAATTTGACTTGAAAAAATTGTATATTCCCACATATTATCAATGGAATATACGACTCAAAATCAAATGGAATTTCCACTTTTGGATGCTTTTTTAACCAATAAAGAAGCACCAATTAGAGAATTTTACATTGCAGAATATCCCAAAACCAAACGGCACATTTTGGCGCATGGTGGAAGTCTTGAAAATGCAAAGGACGTTTTTCAAGATGCCTTTTTTTCATGTTGGAAAAAATTGAGTGATGGTAAATTTTCGCCACAAACCATCACTGAAATCCAAGCATATTTGTTTACGGCAGCAAAGAACAAATGGATAGACATAAAACGAAGGGAGGGAAAAAACAGAGAGGTTTCTTTGGATACCTACATCGTTTCAATGGCAGAAGATGATAATTTGTTTAAAGAAGAAAAAGATAAGAAAGAAGAACAATTGACCATCACTTTGGGTGCTTTTGAAAAATTGGGCCGAGCATGTAAAGAGTTGCTTACGCAATTTTATTTCGAGAAGACATCTCTCAAACTAATTGCAGAACAATTGAATATAGAAGAAGCTTCGGCAAAGAATAAAAAATATAGATGCATTCAAAAATTAAAGGAATTGGCATCAGAATTAAATTGATAGAATGAACCCCAACATACATATCACACCTGAAGAGTGGAGTCTGATTGAAGCGCATTTGGATGACCAAAAGGTATCCAAAGCATCTCTACTCAATATACCTCAACTCGAAGAAAAAATAAAGCAAATTCAAACGATTCGAGAAGAAATCGAAGATAGTATTAGGCAGTCTAAAATCAAGGCTTTTCATTCTCATATTTTGGATAAAAAAACTGTTTCTATGAAACGATCAAATGCCAAAACTATTTGGTATTCAATGGCAGCAGTTCTCGTCGTATTAATTGGAATTTTCTGGTTTATACAACGACCTTCAGCCTCTGAAAAGCTTTTTGTAGAACACTTCAAACCAGATGTTGGACTGCCGCTGAAAATGGGAACCACAAATTCGGTGGAATTCTATGAAGGCATGGTAGCCTACAAACAAGGCAATTATAAAAGTGCCATCGACCAGTGGCAAGTGTTGCTTAAGGACAACCCAACCAATGATACACTTAATTACTTTATAGGTGTTTCCCATTTGGCAGAAGGCAATTCTCTAAAATCGTTGCAATATCTAGAAAACCAAGAGCAATACAACGAAGGCATCTTTGAGGAAGATGCCGCTTACTATGCCGCTTTGGCAAACATAAAAGAAGGAAAATTTAACGAAGCTAAACGATTGCTCGAGAAAAATCCATCCTCAAGAAATACTGAACTTTTACAGGAGATTGAGCACTTAAAATAACTCTTATGGGTCGATATCTTACATTTATGATTCTTGTTTTAGTTTCGACCATTAGTAGCTTTTCCCAAGACAATCAACCAAAAAGCATTAAATACATCCAGGAGTTGGTAGCACAAGATTCGTTGGAAAAGGCAAGGGTGCAATTGGCAAACAACCTCGCTATCTACAGAGCAGAAAAAAGATACGATAGCCTTGCCATGCACATGCAATTTGTGGGCAGTTTTAAATTGAATAATGGGGACAAAAAACTCTCCGTCAAAAAAGCCGAAGCCTTAACCGAGGAAATTAGGGCAACCCAAGACCCCATAGCAATTAAAGTTGCCTTTACGGAAATGGGTTGGGTGTATGAAGACGTTGGTCAAACTCAAAAAGCCTATGACCTGTTGCAGCAAGCGTTGCCTTATGCAAAACAGATTACCAAACCCGAAAGTACAGACTATGCATCCATATATTATAGTTTGGGATATTATTCGACACAATTGGGAAATTATCCACTTTCCAAGAAAAACTATCAGGAATCTTTACGGTTGTTGAATAAAAGTAAAGCACAAGATTACGTATTTTATAATCAGGTGTACAATTCCCTGGGAGGACTGCTTTGGCAAGAAGCAAAACTTGACAGTGCCCAATATTATTTTAAGGAAGCCATCAATGTGCTGCAGAAAACAGATAAGGATGATATTATGAACCAATATTATCGTCCTGCTTTGGTAAAGTCAAATTTGGTGGTCATCTACAATGCCCTTGGGAGAAACGAAGAAGCCATCAAAACATCCTATGAGGTGATCGAGGGATATCAAAACTACATCAAGCTTGCCACGGATGAAGGCAGGATACAACGGGCCAAAGGGTCAATTGCATCCACCTTGGATAATTTGGCCTCTTTCTACAATACCTTGGGAGAGTATGAACGTTCTGAAGCGTTGATGCAATTTGCGTACGAGCAAAAATTAAAGTTGTATGAAGCCAATGATATCCACATCATCACTTCTCTTATCGTATTGGCGGAAGCCAAGACAGCCCTTCGCGATTATGAAGGTGCTTCAAAAATCATTGATAACGCACTGGAACTTTTAAAGACAAGCCCTGGGGCAGATATGTATTGGGATGCCGCTGCAAATTCCACTCGGGCAACAATTTATGAACTGACCGGTGATGTTGAAAACGCCAAAAAACACTACGAAAAGGCAGAACGCTTATATACAAATTCTTTGAAAGGCGCCTATAATAGGGACGTTTTATCGCACAAGATTGAGCTCTCACAATTCTATGCCAAACATAACGAGCCCGAAAAGGCTGTTTCCTTAGCGAAAGACACCTATACTGCCATGAAAAAAGGTGATTTAAGCCAAACATTGCAAGATTATTACCAAACCATCAATTTGGCCAAAGTGTATTTTCTTGTGAAGGATTACCAGGAGGCATTGAATTATAGCGATGAAGCATTGAATTTTAAACTCAGCAGTGGCCCCGACCGTTTAACGGTGGGAGATTCCATTCTTGCGCAATACCGAAAACCAAGTGCCCTTTTGATACACACGGCTTCAAAATATTACTGCACCAATGATAAAAGTGAACAATTTTTAAAGGATCTTTTGGCACGCTTGGAAGAAGGCATTGCCATTTTGGACCAGCGAAAAAAAGTGGTGACGACCCATGAAGATATTACGATACTTATCAATGAAAATGAAGAGCTTTTAAACTTTGCCAAAAAGCTCCGTTTGGAATTGTACGAAAAAACAAAGGACGATGCTTATTTGGACCAAGTGATGTCGCTTCATGAATCGGCCATTTACAACCGCATTCGTTCCCGTCTCAATCTCCGCGAAAATTTGTCTTTTAAAAACGTTCCTCAAAAGGTTCTAGATGAAGAAAATGAGCTTAAGAACAATATCACAAAGTCATTGGATAACACTGATTCTGGAATTAGCTCCTACATTGACGCTTCCAAAAAATGGGAGACCTTTATAAAATCCTTGGAAAAAAACTACCCAGAGTATTACAAAATGCGTTACCAAACGCTGGAGGAAAACATACAGGATTTACAGGAAAAAATTCCTTCCAACACAACAGTGGTTCGCTATCTTTTTATTGAAAAACAACTGTACGCCTTTGTGGTGTCCCATTCCAACAAAAATTTAATTCCTTTAAAAAGCAGTAGCTTGGAGACACAGTTAAAGGCATTGGCCAAAGAGGATTTCTCCGTAGAGACCAAAAGCAAATTGCTTTTTCAACTCTACAAGTCGCTTTGGCAACCTTTGGAAAAAAATGTAAAGACCAAAAAAGTGGTTATCATCCCAGATAGGGAATTATTCAACTTGAGTTTTGAAATGTTGACGCCAAAACCCATTAAGGATTTTAAGGAATTTAGCACGAATAGTTTGCTAGCAACTCATGATATTTCTTATAATTTCAGCTTATTGCTCTACAAAGACCAAAGAAAAGTTATCAATTATCCTGAAAATTATGTAGGATTTGCACCGGGTTTCAATAAGGAAATGAAACAAAAGTATCAAATTGGCATCAAGGATTCCATTGGATTTGATAAAACATATTTAAATCTGTTGCCACAACCCTTTAGTGAGAAGCTTATAAAAAAATATTCAAATGTCTTTGGCGGAGATTATTTTATGAATCAAAACGCCAGCAAAACGCTATTTGTGAAAAATGCAAAAGAGCATAAAATCATCCACATAGGCAGTCATGCCGAATCCAACAACATCAGCCCGGAATTGAGTCGTTTGGTATTTGCCAAACAGTTGAAAGACACTACAGACTTTGATGACAACTCGCTTTATGCCTATGAAATCTATAACATAGATTTATCTTCAAATTTGGCCATTTTGACCGCATGCGAAACTGGTAAACCCAGTTATAAACCTGGAGAAGGCGCCATCTCATTGGCACATGCTTTCAACTACGCAGGAAGTGAAAGTATCTTAACAAGCCTTTGGGACATTGATGAGGTTTCCAGCACCCAAATTGTAGGTTATTTTTATGATTTTCTATCAGATGGATTGCCAAAGGGTGAAGCGCTTAAAAAAGCAAAATTAAAATACCTGTCCACCGCTGAAGGTCGCGCTGCGTCCCCAGAATATTGGGCGGGCTTGGTGTTGATTGGCAATACAGACCCCATCCATTTTAAACACAGTACCAATCCTATATGGTGGTGGGCTTTGGGATTATTTACGTCGGCGATTCTACTATTTTTTCTTAAGAAAAGAAAAAAAGCCTGACGCCTTTGATTCATGTGAATTTCTTCACACAAAGATGATTCTTGCTTCCCCAATCCAGTAGCCATTTCCCTGAATCATATAAGTCTCCTTACTTTTATTTTTTATAAATAGTGATGACCTTTTTTCATATGGACGTTAGAAAAATAGAAAAGCATCTAGCTATTAATCCATTAAATTATATACTTATGAAAAAATGTTTACTTTTTACGATTCTATTTGCGTTGTCCATAACGCTTTTTTCTCAAACCAATACTTGGACTGGGAATGTTGACACTAATTGGGGAAATGCAGCTAACTGGAGTTTGAATCAGTTGCCAACTTCAGTTACCGACGTTATAATTCCCACTGGGAAAACGGTAAATCTTAATGTTGCAGGAACTACGAGGTCTATTGTGGTTCAAGGGAACTCTACATTGAACATTAACAATGTCCTGTCATTTACAAATGCGTCTTCCTTTGCAACAAATACAACAGTCACTTGGGGTGGTACATCAATAACTGGAGATGGCACATTGACCAATAACGGTACTATAAATATGGTCGGAGGCACTAAATTATTATTGGGTGCAACCACTATCAGCAATGCAGGTACTATCAACTATAACGTCGGAAGTGGCGATTTATATATGTATAATACGGCCGCTATTAACAATCAGGCAAGTGGGATCATTGATATTAAAACGGATGTCTATGCCTTTTATCCTGGAGATGGTGGAGCAACCAACGTAACTAATTCTGGACTGATTCGAAAAACTGGAGGCGTCAATACGGCCTATATTTCGACCTCCTTGGTCAATTCTGGGACCATCAGTGTTTTCAGCGGCACTTTGACTTTGGATATACGTGAAAAAACACTCAATGGAGGTGTTTATACTGCCACGGCAGGCAGTGTTTTGAATTGGAGTGCGATTATGAATGTATCCGGAACTTTGACAGGAACAGTGGGAGGAAGCGTCAATTGGAACAATGTTGTGAGTGTTGCAACAACCGCTACCTTTAATTTTGGCGGAACCAATGCTTTAAGTTTGACCACTGCCCAACTAAATGGCGATGGTACACTGACCAATACAGGGATGTTAAATTTTGTTGGAGGCATAAAGGCCATGGGTGGCACCACCATTCTCAACAATGCTGGTACCATGACCTTTAAATCTGGAGCGGGCGATTTTTACTTATACGATAATCCAACCATCAACAATCAAGCTGCGGGTATCATCGATTTAAAGGCAGACAATTACGCGTTCTATCCTGGCAATGGAGGAATTCCTGTGCTAAATAATGCTGGAACTATCAAAAAAACAGGAGGAACTGAAACTACTTTCTTGTCCATTGATTTGGTTAACACAGGAACTGTAACTGTGAATACAGGTACATTAACATTCGATATACGGCAAAAAACTTTGAATGGTGGTGTTTACAATGTAAGTACAGATAGTAATTTAAATTGGAATTCTACCATAAACGCTTCAAACAACCTTACAGGGTTGGTGAATGGTACGCTTTCATGGAATGGTGTTGTGAGCGTGGCTACAACGTCCACCTTTAGTTTTACTGGAACCAATGCCTTAAATTGGGCAACAGGCACTTTGAACGGGAATGGTGCTTTGACCAATACAGGAATGATTAATTTGGTTGGTGGGACCAAAGCTATGGGAGGAACTACAGTTCTCAACAATACAGGCACCATGACCTTTAAATCGGGAGCGGGCGATTTTTATTTATACGATGACCCAATGATTAACAATCAATCTGGTGGTATCATTGATTTAAAAGCAGACAATTATGCCTTTTATCCCGGAAATGGAGGGATTCCGGTTTTAAACAACGCAGGCACCATTCGTAAAACGGCAGGGAGTGCGACTACTTATATTTCCATTGATATGGTGAACACAGGCACTGTTGCGGTGAATACAGGAATATTAACATTCGACATTCGGCAGAAAACTTTGAATGGTGGTGTTTACAATGTCACTTCGGGCAGTACTTTGAATTGGAACACCACCATAAATCCTTCAGGTACATTGACAGGGCTTGTCAACGGAACACTTGTGTGGAACAACGTAGTCACGGTAACAGGTGCAGCAACGTTTGATTTTTCAGGAAGTTCTGGCATTTCAATGGCAAGTGCGACCCTCAATGGGAATGGAACATTGACCAATGCAGGCATCTTTAATTTTGTTGGAGGTACCAAAAATATGGGTGGTTCCACTGTTTTCAACAATTCAGGTGTCATGACCTATCAATCTGGTGCAGGGGATTTTTATATGTTTGATACGTCCGTTTTTAATAATTTGGAGGCTGGCGTATTTGACATCAAATCGGCTTCTTATATCTTTTTTCCAGGGAATGGCGGGGGACAAATGGTCAATAATGGGGGATTGTTCAAAAAATCAGAGAATAGTGACATTACTTATATTACAGAGCCATTTGTAAATTCCGGAATTATTGATGCATCTTCAGGTACGTTACGATTTGAAAACGGGTACAATTTTACTAATTCAGTTGATGGAATTATAAAAGGAACAGCGACCATCAACTTGCCATCAGCCGCAAACTTTACCAATAACGGTACCACTGCTCCAGGCGGTTCACCAGGAATATTAAATGTGAATGGGACCTACAAATCATCTGCTACTTCTGTTTTAGATGTTGAATTGAATGGTTTGACCTCTGGCACACAGTACGATGTCTTGGCCATCAATGGGACGAATGTGATTTTTGATGGCACCGTAAACGTCACCTTGAATTTTGCACCAGTTCTTAACAATGAGTTCATTGTGGCAACCACCACAGGAACAATTTCACAATGCAATTTGGCACCTACTACAGCTACCGATTATAATGGCATGACCTACACCTTTGACGTGTTCTGTAGAAATGACAATCAAGTGGTGCTTAAATTGGTAAATATAACGTTGGGTGTTGACGACTTCGAACTGTCCTATTCTAGAGTCCAATTATATCCAAATCCAGTAAGGAATATTTTGACCATCAAAAACGTCAATAATCTAGAATTGGAAAACGGCCAGATTACTGATGTCACAGGAAAAATCATTTCAACCTTTGACCTTAAAAACATGGGGTTGACTAAAGAAATTTCTTTGGAAAACCTTTCGTCAGGAATGTATTTCGTGAAAATAACTGGCCACAACAGTTCTATTACAAAACGAGTCATTAAACAATAGGCAATTAATTTTAGTTAGTTATGTATGGGTAAGAGCTGCCAACACGCGGGTTGGCGGCTTTTTACTGTCGGTTAAACATTCTGTTGAAGGTGATTCAAATCACATAAAATCCTTAAAAATTAACATCATGAACAATTCTAAAAAGAGCCACCCAACTATTTTTTTGATACTCACATGTATCTTTCTATCGTGTATTGAAAGCAAAAAGGAATCTGCCGAAAACCAATTAGATACTAATATGGAAAGAGCAGAGATGACTTCAAATGAACCTATGACGGAAAACTCTATAAAAAATACTGATGCTCCACGGCTCAAGTATTTCTACAATACCGATTCTCGAAATGGGATGGTCACCGAACGCATTCCATTTCCAAAAGAATGGGAGCAGCACAAGAGTGGGGAGTTTGCTTTTACAGGTCCAAATGGGGTAAAAGTTTATGGGGAAGTTGGGCAATATTATTCTTATTCAAATGACCCGATGATGATGAATATGTATCAGCAAACGGGTGTAAAAGTTAAATATCCATTGAGTATGGATCAAACTATTGAAGAAATATTGATGCCCATTGCAAACAAAGTTAACCGAAAGTTGGTTAAAAAATATCCAATCACACCGTTGTTGGAAGGTTATAAGAGTTTTTGTAGTATGATTTACAAACAACAGCGAAATCCTACACAATTTGATGCGACTGCCCTTGAATGGGAAGATCCCGATGGTACAAAATGGGTTACAATATTCTTTTATCAATTTGATCAAGGCCAAAACGATATCCTATGGGGTTTTCAAATGGGCGCTGTTGGTGCGCCTGCACTCTATTTTGAACAAGCCCGACAAGATTACCTCAATGGAATGCTCAATAGACAGATTAATCCAGAATGGATTAGAACCATGAATCAGCAAACCCAATACGCTGTTCAAAAAATAGACGAGCAGACTGAAAGACAACAAGCCGAATTTAAAAGAGGAATGGAACAACGTCAGAAACAATGGGAAGCAGATCAGGAAATGAGAGCAAACAATCAGAAACAATGGGAAGCTGGTTTGGAAGCGCGAAGCCTACGACAAGAACATATAGCAGACGTGATATTAGGTAAGACCAATATTATCGACCCAGAAACAGGAACAAAAACCAAGATAAATCACACTAGCAACCGCTATTGGGTCAACACCCGAGGTTACTATATTGGAACCAACACCACCTATGACGACCCCAACAAAAATGCTTTTATAAACGGGGAAACATGGCGTGAGTTTAAAGTGGACGATTATAGAAATTGAAATTTGACAAGTGTTCAAACTTTTTCAGCAAAGTGATGACATTTTTAAATGGTCACGATGTAATACTAATAAACCGCAAGCTATTAATCTAGGGAAATTTTTTTAGGGTTTATTGTAACTGAAGAGTCATTAGAATTAATGGCTCTTTTTTATATTTTAGGTTTTCTTTTTAAAAGATAAACAGCAACAACGATTATAGCTAAAGTGCCTAACAACCAATATATAAGACTAGAAGAAGATTGCATGTCAATTGGTGCAGTATCTCCAATGAGCACCATACCTGCCCAATACTGTGGATGTGCTGTTCGACCTTCTGCTGTAGCGATATAATCTAGTTTGGCTTGTTGAAGCGCTTTATCTTTTGCCCAGCCTTTTTTGATATACTTATAAAACGATTCTATAATTTTTGCACTAGATTGTTCATCAATTTTCCAAAGACTTGTCAAAATGCTTTCACTGCCCGCGTAATTGAAGGCATGAGCGAGTGAAATCATTCCCTCACCAGCCTGATACGTTGGTTTACCGGTTTCACAAGCCGTTAGAATGGCTAGGTTTGATGATAAATTGGTGTTGTAAATCTCATAAGTGTAAAGGTAGTTGTCATCGGTATTGGTCGAATCCATTGATTTTGCAAAAACCAATCGCGATAGTTCCGGCGAGATATTATTCGATTCGGCATGTGTACCAATGTGAATAATTTTATGTTCTTTGGCGCTGCTCTTAAAAATGTGTTCTGTCGATTTTTCGTTTAAAAAAGAAGTGCCCTTGAATAACCTAGCTGAATAGTTTGCCAAATTCTTTGTAAATGGTTGAGGTAATAGAGTTAAATAGGTTTTGTCCAAATTCAATGAATCTTGAATCGCCAATTGATAATCAGATTTCATTTTATCATTAAATTCTGGCACAAATGCCACAAAATTATCTTTATAACCAATGGTTTGACTGCCTTTATCAATTAAGAACAAACTATAATTATATGAAATAATATAGTTGGATAACAGACTGTTAGTTGCCAATTCTTTGTAACTTGATACAACTTTGGTAGTCAGCATCTCAAAATTAAGATTAAACAAATCCCTATCAGGAATAATAACAACTCGGTCGGTCTTAATATCTTGATTGAAAGGCTTCCATAGGGTGGTGTGGAGATCATTTAGAAGGCTATAATTATTTTCAAATAGTGAATTTTCATCTTGTAAATGGGCGATTTTTTCTTTGATGCCTGATGGGTTCAATTTAAAAAGTTTAGTGTTGCTTTTGGATATTAAAATGGCAAACAATTCATCATCGGCATACACATATCTAATCACTGTCGTGTTTTCTGGAAGTTTTTGCCCAATATCCTTTAGGGATTTGGAGATGGAGGCAAAGCGGAGTTTGTAATATTTTGGATAGTCTTTTTTAAGGGTTTCCAAATAGGTATTCCATTGTGAATTGGCTTTCATAAAACCTTCAATGTTGTTGGTTTCCTTTAAAGCATTGTTAATTTCTTTTTGGATTGTTTTTTCCTGTTCTAAAATTGTATTTGGAACATTCGCATAGGCCATTGAAGTTCTAGAATTCAACCGTGAACGAATACGATTGTAAAGTATGGACTCGTGCAAACTTATGACCTCATTGAGATAGCTTTTGTCCTGCGTTTTTTGATAAAGTTCCAAAGCCAATTGTTTAGCAAACTCAAATAGCTCCGAATTGTTTTCTATCAAAAGAGAAAGGTTGGTATCTTCACCAATCAATGTTTTTTGTTTTTCTACTATTGAAATGGCATCCTTTAGTTCCTTAAACTCATTTTTTAAAAAAGCGGTATTATCTTTTTGATTGTGCAATTTATAAGCAGACTGCGTTTTAAGTAGAATTGTCTGTGGTTTGTAAAGGATAATTTTAGTGGAATCCAAAGGATTGGTCTGTGTGGGAAGTGTCTTTTTTAGCAATTCTTCAGTTGCGCGACCTTTTTCAAATGCTGATGTGTAATCTCCCAATTCATAATGGATTTCACCGAGATTCAAGGCTTGCTGAATTTCAAAACTTGTTGTTGAGCCTTGGTTTTCTTTGATATAATTATAAGCTTTTTCGGCCATTTTTAAGGCTTTCTCCTTGTCATTGTTTCTGGCATAAAAGTTTGTGGCATTAATTATGAAATCTAAATAGAGTTCATCATAAGCACCTTCAAGAGCTGCTTCGTAAAGTTGTTCGGCATTTTCAAATTCTTTTTTAGCAATTGTATTTTTCCCCAATTGATCATTTAAACTGGCCTTGTAATAATGGGCGTCTGCTTCCCAAGAGTTATTGCCGCCATCTGTTCTCTTTATATGAGCTATGCCCTCGTCCAAGTATTTTTCAGCACGATTATAATCTTTGAGTGCAAGATAAATCTGTCCCAATAAAATTTTTGCTTTGAACAGTTCAGGGTTTTCGGGGTCAAAATGTTTTTGCTTCTCTTTATATGAATATTCAATCAATTCTTTTGCTTTTTCAAAATCTCCAATGTCCTTGTAAATACCAGCATAATTCTCAATGGACATATATAAAAACTCTTTGCCACTTTCTTTTTTGGCGTCGCTGACATCGGTTTTTAGAAATTGATTGAGATAAGTGATGGATTGCCGCATGGCTTCAAGAGCTTTATCCAAATTCCCTTGTGACGAATAGATAGCTGCAATATTATTGTTGATAATTGCCGGCCTGTAGTAGGAGTTCATCGGGTTTCGCTCCAATAGCTTTAGGGTCTTGTCTGCCTTTTCATAAAAGTACAAGGCACTATCTATTTTTGACACATACCACATGGAGCCTGCAAGCGAATTGTAAAGGATGTAAAGATTGGTTTTGTCGGTTTTTGGATAGGATTCGTAATGTTTTAGAGCTTTTCTGTGATGTTCAAGACCTGCGGCAATATCCCCTTTTCTATTGGATAACGTTCCTAGATTATTCTCTACCAATCCTAAATCTTGAGGTGTTGCTTCTTTCCATTTTAATGTCAATTTCAAAGCTTCAAGGTTGGCATCATACGCTTTTTGTGAGTCACCAATCAGTTCGTAGTACGATGACAGTTCCAATTGGGTTTGTCGCAGCACTTTTAACGAATCTGTTGATGAAACGATCGTTTTTATAAACTGTTTTACAGCGCTCGTTGCGATGGAAGAATTCTGTAATTGAAGTTGAATTTTACCAGTGTAGTAAATATAATCCGTTAAAAGATAATAGGATTTTTTTGCCTGTAAATTGTCAATCTCCTTTTTTAAAACAGATTGTGCTTCCGTGTAATTTTTATCAGTGAGAAGTTGGTCAAGATGTTTTAAATTTTCTGAATGATTGTTTTGAGCATGAACGGAATAGCCTAAACTAAAACAAATCAATATGCCGATTAGTTTAAACTTTAGCATGGTTTATTTTAATTTTTCAAGCAGTTTTTTGCTATTTTCATTAGTGCTCAATTTTAGGAATTTTATTGCATTTTCCTTGTCATCGTTTTTTAAATAGGCCAACCCCAAATAATAGTTGGCATCATCATTAAAGACACTCTCTTGTTTTGAAGCAGTCTCTTTTAAAAAGACGATTGCTTCATCCGTCTTGTTTTCAGCTAAATTTGCCACCCCAAGAAAGTAATTTACAGTATCATTTTTTGGCTCCTTTTGTTGAAGCGTTTCCCATTTGTCAATTGCTTTTTGATAATCACCTTGTTTATAATTGACCATGGCATCAAAGAAGTCATAATTATTTGAACTGCTCATGGTGGTTGGTAACCCGGGGTCAGGTGAAAAATAGGAATTGTATAGGCGTTCATTGGAGGAGCCACTGAAAAACCAAAAACTAGCTGATGCTATTATAATAATGGCTGCAGCTGCAATTTTTCGGAAATGTAAAAACCTCACTTTTGATGATGGATCTTCGGTTTCCATTTGAATTGGTAACTCCCCGTGGAATTCATTCAATTTTTCTTTAAGAGATTGGGATTCTATTCCAAACAATAATAATTTGATGTCTTCAACCTGGGATTTAAATGTGGTATCTTGTTGGAGTTTGGTCTCAAATTCAATGCGTTCTTCCTTTGACATTGAGTCGTTGTAATACCGCTCAATGGTTTCAAGAAGTTCTTGTGTTATATTGCTATTATCTTTCAATTTTTTATGATTTAGAGGCTAATACCAGTTCACGAAGTTTTTCCATACATCTGTATTTTTTGTTTCGTGCGGTATTTTCTTCTATTTGTAATTCGTCTGCTATTTCGCGCAATGATTTTTTTTCAAAATAAAATGTGGTTAATAATTCTTTACACGGGCTTCCCATTGTTTTAAAAACCGACATGATACCTTCTAATCGTTTTTCTTTAAAAATGTCATCATCTGTTGTTTCATATCCATGATCAGAAGGATCAAAATGAACGAGTTTTGATACCTGAACTGTTTTTTTATATTGTTTGGAACGTAGATAATCCATCCATTTGTTTTTGGATATGGTATATAAATATCCTTGCAAAGCCGTCTCGTTTTGAGGTACAAATTTTTCCTCTTTCACGTTACGCCAAACGGCAATAAACGCCTCTTGGTAGATGTCTTTGGCATGATCTTTTGTACCATTATTTTTTAAGACCAAAGCTTCTATTTTGCCATAGTTGTTTTGGTACAGTGATTTAAGAATACGCTCGTCATTGCGTTTTAAGCCTTCAATAAATTGAGTACTTTGGTCGGTAGGAGTGAATGTATTGTGGACTTTTTGCATCTTAAGATTAAAGATAACAGAAAGATACAATTTTTTACATGATTTTTGATTAAGTGTATTTTATTAAGATGAAATGTTAGGATGCAATAATTCTAATAATTATCATCAGTGTATTCTAATTGTTCCCAATTAGTATTATTGGTCGCATTATCTATATTGGGATTCCAATTGGTATGATTGGTACCAATGTATTGATCGTTTGCTCCTTTCCAAACATTGTCATAGTAGCCCTCCACTTTATATTGATTGCCGTACTGATCGTTCATATTGCTACGCTCATAAATACCATCAATAGTTTTAGCTTGTCCGGCATCACTCATCGCGTTTCTTCGTTTCCAACTTTCATAGTTACTGTCAGCAATGGAACTGTAGGTATTCCCAGCGTTTATTGCCGCTTGTCCTTGTGCCTGAATATCAGCCATCCGTTGTTGATGTCCAGCATTGCTTTGTTGTGATAGTTGGGCATAATACTGATTGTTGGCTTGTAACCATTGCGGATTTACCTGAAAATTAATCAAGGCATTGATATAATCTTTTTTTGCCTGTTCAAAAGAGGATATGGGTGCCTCCATGGAATTTATGGTATAACCCCAATCCATGCCTCCAATGGCGGTGTATTGTGCGGTGAAATATCTGATAATTCCGACCGATCTATTCTTCCCTTCTTTGTCTTCCCATTCCGTCACGATACATTGATAGTTTCTTTGTTCGGGAGTGGCTTTAAAGATAGAATTATGAAAATTTAAGTCAGATTGAGCCAATTGTGGCAATGGGAATTGACCAATATATCGAATGCCTTTGGATTCTAAAAAAGGCTTCAGGTCTTCATTGATAACTCTATCAACACTTTTGGGAGCTTTAATTTGGCTGCCACTTTGTTGCGAATAATAATTTTGTTGCTGATTGTTGGAATAGTAGAACGACGCAAATTGTTCCCCATATACTTTTACACCATCCGGACCTTTAAAAAGAACATTTTCTTTGTTTTTGTCCGCAACTTCCCAAGATTGAGGGATTGGCATGATTCCAAAAACCATCCCAAATTGCTGATTCATTATTTTGTAAGCTTTGAGCTGTCCGTTCGGGTTGTTGATGGCTACATCCTTTTCGCCTTCTTCAGAAGGGTTCCTCTCATTATTGTTGTATGGATTCTCGGAATTATAATCGAAATCAGTAAATTCATTCGTTTCTTTTTGTTGTTGTCCACAAGAACAAAGAAGAATCGTAAAAAGAGCCAGAAGTGAGAGAGACGTTTTCATAATATCAATAGTTTTAATAGTGGTTACTATTGATATATCGAAACTGTTTTAGAATGTCATCACTTTATAGAATTATTTTTTTGCTGCAGCGTATTTTTTTTCCAATTGAAGTAGCATTTCATTGGTCATTTTTTCTAAATCAAATTGATGCTTCCAATTCCAATCCTTACGAGCATAACTATCATCAATCGATTTTGGCCAACTATCTGCTATTTGCTGTCTAAAATCGGGATTGTAAGTAATGATAAAATCCTTAACGTGTTTTTGGATTTCTGATGCAATGTCCGTTGGAGTAAAACTCATTGCAGCCAAATTATAAGAAGACCGAATGGACAGTTGGTTGGCGGGAGCATCCATTAACTGAATGGTCGCATCGATGGCGTCATCCATAAACATCATTGGCAGTTCGGTGTCTTCGGACAAAAAGCTTTCATACTTCCCATCGGTACTTGCTTTGTGATAAATTTCCACGGCATAATCGGTGGTGCCTCCTCCGGGCGGGGTTTTCCAACTGATGATGCCAGGGTATCGTATACTTCTCACATCAACTCCATATTTGTCAAAATAATATTCGCACCAACGTTCGCCAACTTGTTTGGTAATTCCATAGACCGTCGTTGGTTCCATTATGGTATGTTGTGGTGTTTGTTGTTTTGGGGTGGTTGGCCCAAAAACGGCAATGCTCGAAGGCCAAAATACTTTAGATAGATATTTGGCTTTCGCAAGATTCAGCACATGAAACAAAGAATTCATGTTCAAATCCCAAGCCTTCATAGGATATTTTTCTCCTGTAGCACTCAACATTGCGGCCATTAAGTAAATGGTGTCAATCTTATGCTTTTCAACACATATTAATATNNGCAATTACGTTTTCATTCCCATGTATTTCACGTAATTTATAAGTCAGTTCTGAACCGATTTGACCACAAGCTCCTATAATGAGTATTTTTGAAGGCATGTTGATGTGCTTTTTTATTTCAACAAAAGTAATAAGAATATAAGCGAGAGAAAATTTAAAGTTTCAAAAATTAACGAATTTTAAGACGGAAATTCGTTTTTAACTGGTAGATTGTCTCATTGATTCTTTTAAAGTTTAAGTATCTTTGAATCATATTTTTTTGAATTTTTAATGGTTGATATATTATGAGACCCTTATTGTTATTATTTAGTTTGTTTTTGATGTTAGGATGTAATTCCAAAACCGAACAAGCAACCAATGAAATGTCGAATCAAGAAAAAGATGCACAACGCATTACCGCAAAGGATATTGAGAATTTGAAATATACCGACTATGTATTAAGTTCAGATGCTAAAAACGCAGTTGTCAATTGGCAGCGTTACCAAGAATTGATGATGCAAATCGACTACTTAAAACAAGCTGATTTTTCGTTTTTTGGAGGAAAGAACGAATTGCTCATGAATTTTTTAAAAGATTTAAGAGATGATATACCCGCCAGTGTTGCTACTCCAGCAATAAAGGAACGCTTAATAGCTTTGGAGACCAAGCTTTTAAAACTTCACAGCACGCTAAAACTCAATACGACTAAAAAAGAAGAGGTTTTAAATAACATCAAGGAATTTTTGGTGGCTACTTCCAATCTCCATCTCCAAATCAATAAAAAATTTGAACTTGAGACCCAAGTGATTGATGACCCTACAATTAAGAGCATTCAAAATTGAGCATTTTTATTAATGTTTTGTTAAGATGTAACAATTCAAGGATTTTAGCCTCTAATATTTAAGTAAATTTATAGACTTTAAATAATCATGATATGCGAAGCATTCATGAAAACCGTAAACAATTTTTATTATGATTAAAACCAATATGAAACAAGTATTGGTTTTTTCTGGTGTCCTACTAATGAGTTTCAATTCATTTTCACAAGACGTACCAAAGAAAAAACCTATGATTAAAGAGAAAAAAACACCCGGATTAATTATGGATAATATGGATCCTTCCGTAAGTCCTAAAGATGATTTCTACACCTATGTCAATGGGAGTTGGCAAAGGAACACCACCATTCCGGATGACGAATCGGTATGGGGTGGTTTTAGTGTATTAAGAAAAACCACACGCAAAGATGTCTTGGATTTAATGAATAAAGCGATTGAAGACAAAGCTTATGCAGATGGAACTGACCAAAAAAAAGCCATCTTAATTTACCAAACAGAACTTGATACAGTTGCAAGAAATAAAGCAGGCATTATGCCATTAAAGCCTTATCTCGATAAAATTGATGCTATCAAAAATGTTGAGGACTTGCAGACTACCTTGGCACAAAACAATGCTATTTCAGGACCATTTATGGGCTTGGCTTCTTTTGCCGATTTAAATGATAGTAGCATGAACGCTCCTTACATTACTCCAGGGGGTTTAGGCTTACCAGATCGTGACTACTACGTAGAACAGGACGAAAAATCAAAGGAAATCCGCCAACAGTACATGGATCATATTGTGAGAATGTACAAATATATTGGTATAGAAGGTGATAAAGCTCGAAAAGCCGCCACTACGATTCTAGAGATTGAGACAAAATTGGCAGAACCACGTTTGGATAAAGTGCAAAGCCGTGATATGCGTAATTACAATAACCCAAAAAGTCTTCAAGAATTGCAGGCAATGACTCCAACCATCAATTGGGAAAAATACATTAGGGATTTAGGAATCAATAAAAAACTAGATACAGTGATGGTCATGCAGCCAGCATATATGACAGCATTGAATTCAATATTGAAAAACACTTCCATTGAAGACCTTAAGACATTGGTTCGTTGGTCCACCCTAAATAACGCTGCTGGGATGTTAACTACCGATATGGAAAAAGCAAATTGGGATTTCTACAGTAAAACACTTAATGGTGCAAAAAAACAACAACCTGCGGATGAACGCGCCTTAGGAACTGTGAGCAATACTGTGGGTGAAGCCATTGGAAAAGTATATGTGGATGCAAAATTTCCGCCTGAAGCAAAAGCGAAAGCCGAAAAAATGATTCACAATATTATTGCGGCATACCAAGTTCGTATCAAAGCATTGGATTGGATGTCGGAAGATACAAAGCTAAAAGCGATTGAAAAATTGGACAAGTTTACTGTAAAGATTGCCTATCCAGACAAATGGGAAGACTATTCAAAAATGATGGTCAAAAGCGGAAACAGCTATGCTGAAAACATGTTGGCCGTAGCAGATTGGGCCACTAAAAAGAACTATTCTGAAATCAATGAACCTGTTGATAAAACAAAATGGGGCATGGCACCACAAACGGTGAATGCTTACTTTAATCCATTGAATAACGAAATTGTTTTTCCGGCTGCTATTTTGCAACCTCCATTCTATAATTATCAAGCCGATGATGCCGTTAATTATGGGGGTATTGGAGCGGTGATTGGTCATGAAATTTCACATGCTTTTGATGATTCTGGTGCACGTTTTGATGCCGACGGAAATTTAAAAAATTGGTGGACTGACAAGGACTTGGAAGAGTTTACAAAAAGAGGTAAAGCCTTGGCTGACCAATATAGTAGTGTAGAAGTTGCCGACAGTCTTTATATCAATGGAGAGTTTACCCTTGGTGAAAATATTGGAGATTTAGGTGGCGTACTTGCGGCTTATGATGGGTTGCAGCAAAGTTTTAAAGAAAACGGACGTCCTGAAAACATCGATGGTTTTACGCCAGAGCAACGTTTCTTTATGAGTTGGGCAACTGTATGGAGAACTTTGATGCGCGATGAAGCATTAAGAACACGTATTAAAACAGATCCACATTCTCCTGGAATGAACAGAGCTACACAACCATTGAAAAACATTGATGCGTTTTATGAAGCTTTTGATATTAAAGAAGGAGACCCAATGTATTTGGCTCCTGAAAAGCGAGTTAGAATTTGGTAGTCAGAAAATGAGATAACAAAAAAGCAGCCCATGGGCTGCTTTTTTTATTTAGTAAACAATATAGATTACTGTTTTGTCTTTTTCAACAACGCATCTTTGCTGATTTTTGCAAGATTAAAGTTTGGATCCATCACCAACGCATGGTTTAATGTGGCGATGGCACTTTCTACATTGTTCGTTGTGTCTTCATTATAAATCATAAGTGCTTTCAAGTAAGTAAAGGCTGCCTTTAAAGAAGTTTCGTAAGGTTGTTGCATTTCATAAAACGCATGTTTCATGTCATCCGTTACGTTTGCCAACCCATATTCAATACTCGTTTTGGCGCCCGCCAAATCCTGCAGCTGAAGTTTTAAATCGGCAATTTCATAGGCCATATATGGGTTTGGTTTTCTATTAAATAATACCTCATAATGCTCTAAAGCACGTTTTGGCTGATTCAATGATTTTAAGGCAATTGCTTTCACTTCCACATTCAAATCAGAATCAGTGGCGTTTTTTTCGATTCCAATAGTATTAAGTGCCTGTACATTCTGACCTTCGGAGACATATAAATAGGCAATCGTATCTTTTCTCGCCTGTGTTGGTTTGAGCACATCCAAATGGGTCATCGCATTGATAACACCTTGCACGTCACCTTGTAATTTCATCTGTTTGTAGTACGCTTCAAAATGTTTTTGAAGTTCGTTTTTTGTTTGGCCGGTCATGCTGAAAGAAGCCATAACAACTAAAAGAAGTATTAATTTTTTCATCTGTTACTGTAAATTTTTTTAACGGGCTAAAACTATAAAAATTAATAGGATATAATCTTAACAATTTGCTAATTATTCAATTTTGACTTTAAATTCATAACCTAATTGCCGTTTTAATTTGGAAGAATCAATGTGTTTCCCTTTACTTGGGAGGTCTTCATCAAACTTCGGAAGCGGTAAGTCCATTGCTTTGCAAACGGAAGTATAATAATCTTTTCGAGATGGGTGTGGTGTTGTAGAAGCATTAAATGCCTCATCCCATTCATCTTTTTTGACTAGTTTTTGGATGATGCCAATGCAATCTTTAAGATGGATCAAATTTACTGGCGCATTGGCATTTTTTAAATTAGATCTTCCCGACAGGGACTTTGCAGGGTGTCTATGGTCGCCAAATAAACCACTAAATCGAAGAATAATCGTTTGAAAGCTTTTGTTATTTTCAATTACATTTTCAACCTCCAATAACTGTTTCCCTGATGGTGAATCAGGATTTTTTATTGATTCTTCAGTAATGGTTGGAATCGATTCTTCATCGGCATATACGGAAGTGGAACTTATAAAAATGATTTTTTTAATGGAAGAGGCTTCTATATGAGTTATGAGAAATTGCATTTGATTTACAAAATCGTTTTCAGGATGCTTTCTCAATCCAGGAGGAATGTTCAGCACCAGAATCTCACTTTCTGAAAGACAGTTTTGGATATCGCCTTTGACACCCTGTTCGGTCAACTCTACATAAAAGGCATCAATTCCAAAAGATTTTAAAATGTCTATTTTTTCGATGGAAGTGGACGAGCCTTTTACTTTGTAATTGTTTTCTATAAATTGTTTCGCCAAAGGCAAACCTAGCCAACCGCAACCAATGATGCTTATGTTTTTATTCAAGTGCAATTGTTTTTTTGACAATAACCGCATCATTCAGAACGAATGGTTTTGGAATCATTGTCGTTGGACGTTTGGGAACATCAAACAACGCATTGTCGAGCATATCATTGGACGAGCTGTACATAATGAATTCAGTTTTCTGCTCAGCAGGAATGATAAACTCCATTTCGAGATATTTTTCATCGGATACATAATAACTAAACAGACGATTTCCTTTTCGATTGGCAAATACCGAAACGGCATTTTTAGGTTTTTCCACCTTCATTCCATTTAAATTAAAAGATAAAAATTTATATGTTGAATCCGCAAAAAATTCCATCCGATTTACCTTTCGCTGCGGTGTGATAAACAATTTAACGTGTCTCAAACCCGCGATCACGGTATCTTTTTGTTTGTCAATATAGGGAAGGCTCAAAGGTTTGATATTGGCTTTTTTGCTAAATGTGAATGGAGTTTTATACTTACTACTGAATTTTTCATTTAAAAAGCCTTCGGCTTTATCTGGTTTATCAGTCAAGAAGGGCTTGGTCCAATCGTCCAAAATATAGTCGTAGGTTGCCCAAACAGCAGCATCTCTATCGGCATCATAGACATACACTAAACTATTAGGTTTTGGGCGCTCTTCACTGAAATCTGATTTGAAATGTGCCAAAATCAAGAAGATTATTGAAGCCGCAAACAAAACATAAGACCATCGATTTTTATATCTCGAAAATCCAAAAACGGAAATGCATAGAGAAAAAATCAAAGACACCATAAGTGTTGAGGCAATGAGCATTTTCAATCCCAAGCCAACTGGAAACATTTGTACAAAAGGCGACATCATCATCAACACCGGAAACAGTAACAAGGTCATAAGGATGATGTTTGGATGTTTTTGACGAACCAACACAAATAAGCTAATCAACCCAAAATAAACAGGAATAATGAAAAAACTGGCGCCATTAAGTTTAATAGCGATGACGCCACAAATGACCAACCACAAAAACAAAGGTGGAACCGCCAAACTAGCCGTGTTTTCTGGTTTATAGACTTTACTGTATAACCACATACATACGGCGATGGAAAACAGGGAAAATGCCCAAATATAGGCATGGCCATTATAGGTGAAGCCATGCAACATTTCATTATATTGCGGATAGATGGCACAAAGGGCTTTCCAACCGAAATAACCAACCAATCCATTAATGATTACCGCAGCTATGCCCGGCAAAAATGCTTTTGCCATTTCGTTGGACTCCAGAGTGCGTTTGTTGATGCCATAGAACACCAATGCAATAAAAATCAATAGGGCAATGATGAGCATCGGTAGAACCCATGAAAACGGATAACTTATCGTTTTGAAAAGGGGTACATTAAAATAGACATCATCGTTTTTGCTTTTCAGATTATTAAGATTGGCATCTGCAAAATAATTCAATAGAGGCATTAAATAACTTCCTTGATGCTCTAATGTATTCCTGTCCAAACGGTCATAAGTATCAAGAGCCGTATGATAATCAAAATGGTCATCAATAAAAGCAAAATTAAATCCATCGATATTGGCATCTTCTCTAAAACGGGTCAAATCGGTGTCATTCGGAAGCATTTTATAAATGCTGTAAGCTAAAGAATTTGCAACGGGATAATCAGGATGGGCCGCTTTAAATCCCTCAATGAGTTTTTGGTTACCACCATTGGTTTCCACCAACATATAACTTGGGCCTCCACTGCCGCGTGCTTCAAAATTAAGGACCAAGCCCACGTCTTTAGCCCAAGGATGCTTATTTACAAAAAGAGAAGCACCGTTCAGCCCTAATTCTTCTGCATCTGTAATAAGTATGATAATGTCATTCTTGGGTCTTTTATTTTTACTTAAAAAAGCACGCAAACCTTCAAGGATTGTTACAACTCCTGAACCAGCATCACTTGCACCATAGGAAGAATGCGGATTACTGTCATAATGCGACAGCAATAGCAAGGCTTTGGAATTGTCTGAACCTTTGATACGAGCGAGAATATTTTTAGGCTTTACAAAAGTTCCCCAATCTGTTAAGGTATTTCCTTCTTGTATTTGAGTTTCCAAACCCAAACTTTCAAGCTCTTTTGCAATATAGTTTCTAACGCTTTCGTGGTTTTCAGAACCTGTAAAATGAGGCTGTTTTGAGATTTCTTTAAGTTGAACCAAGGCTCTATCAGTAGAAAATTCGGACTCAGAAGTATCTAAACCCGAAATCGAGTGCGGTATGAGCGCATAAAAACTCCAATAAACAGCAATGATAATGAGCAGAAGTGCAGCGGCTTTTTTTAACATGATTAGTTAGTGTTGGTTGGTCTTATAAAAATACAAAATAATTTGACTCCAATTTCATGTTAGGTTAAATGACATATTTTGCCTAAATTTAAGATTCTTTAAAATCAAATAGTTATGGCAATCAAAAGTTTTCAAGGCGCACGGAAGCAGCAATCAAGTACAGAATCACTTCCTTTTAAGGTAAGGGATTTTATGACCAAGGATTTAATCACTTTTAAACCCGAGCAAAAAGTCATTAACGTTGTGGAAATGCTCATCAAACATAAAATTTCTGGCGGACCCGTTGTGAATGATAATAATGAATTGGTAGGCATTATATCGGAAGGTGATTGCTTAAAACAAATCAGTGAAAGTCGTTACTACAATATGCCAATGGAAGACGACACGGTGGAACAGCGCATGATAAAAAATGTCGATACCATTGATGGTAATATGAATGTGTTTGATGCGGCCAATGTTTTTTTGGAATCCAAACACCGGCGGTTTCCAATTATTGAAAGCGGTAAATTGGTAGGACAAATAAGCCAAAAAGATATTTTGAAAGCCGCTTTAAAGTTAAAGGGTCAAAATTGGAACTCTACGACAAAAACAACTAATTCAGGACCAGAATAATTAACTCTCCCTTTTGACCAAGGCAAAATAATCACCTTCTATGGGCAAATAGCCTTGGTCATAAACAAAATAATAAACAGTTCCGGCTTTGGTGGTATAAATGCTTGTAAAGTAATTAAAATCAAATCCTTTTTCTATCAATTTTGCTCTTGAGACCTTGGTTTTCTGTTCGGGATTCAAAGCTTCCAGAATGCGATAGTTTTTTCGCAACCAATTATTCGTATTCCGAATCAGATTTTTACTGTCTTTGTTGATGGTGTTGTTGTACGAATTCCGACAGGCATCACTACAGAATTTTTTGTCGGTACGTCCGACAATCTTTTCACCACATTCCAAACATTCTTTACTCATAAGTTGTTTGATTTAAAATCCATTGACAAGATACAAATTATTCGTTTTCAGTGTTTCACAAACCTTTTGCAATGATAATTGTATTTGTGTTGTTCACTTTTTCAAAAACTTCAACAGTTAAAAATTTACTTTTTAAATAATCGATCACGTTTTGCAACGCGTTGCTTTTGGTTTTCTCCAAAGAAGCATTAAATAATATGACACCATTAACGGAAGACGATTTAAGAACTTGTTGCCAAAAATATAGTGCCAAAAACTCTTTCGGAACGGTTATATCAATGAACAAATCGATGATGATTAAATCAAATTGCTTGTTGTTGGAATCCATAAACAATAAGGCATCTTCACAAATGATGTTTAAATTTTTGTCATCCTTAAGATTGAATTCATTTTTAGCAATCTCAATAATTTTAGCATCGATATCAACGGCTACAATCGATTTTTCGAAGTTGAAATCTTGTCGCAATGTTTGTACAACACTGCCACCGCCAAGCCCTAAAAGCAATATGGAATTCACTTTTTTTAGGTCAATTTTGTCCAAACCAAATTTTAAAATCCGTTGAAGTAACCCATACGAATAATTGGCGTTTTTGGTGTTTAAATGCTTTTTACCGTTATACCAAGTGATTTCCAAGGTTCCGCTAAAATCGGACGGAACTTTTTTTGTGATGGGGTAAAGATAGCTGATGAGTTTGGCCATGCCCCAAATATAATGAATTATCCATTTGTAAACGTTTACAAACATTTACAAACGATTTTAAATACGTAACAACCGAATAGCATTTGCAAACCACCGCATCTTTGCCTTGTTGAATTGACCGAACGATATTCAATAGTATTAACTGTTTAACGTAAAAAATTTAAAATCATGAGCACATTAAGAAACAAAGTACAGTTGATTGGTAATCTAGGTAACGACCCTGAAATCATCAATCTTGAATCAGGAAAAACATTGGCGAAATTTTCTATCGCCACCAATGAGAGTTACAAAAACGCGAAAGGCGAAAAGGTAACGGACACACAGTGGCATAATGTTGTCGCTTGGGGAACTACGGCCAAAATTGTTGAAAATTACCTTACAAAAGGGAAAGAAGTAGCCATTGAAGGTAAATTGACCTCACGCAGTTATGACACCAAAGAAGGTGAAAAGCGATACATCACAGAAATTGTTTGTAGTGAGTTGATGATGTTGGGAGGTAAATAAAAGGCTTTAATCTTATTCAAAATGATAAATTCCAAATTCCAGAAAACATAGTAGGAATTTGGAATTTTTTCATTGAATACAAATTGATGAGACATCCTTATGTTTAATTAGTAAATTTGAAAAATGATTGCACAAGATTCCATATATACGCTACTTAAATCCCATTTTGGATATGATAGTTTTCGACCAAATCAAGAAAAAATCATCAACGATATTCTTGAAGGGAAAGATATTCTGGCCATTATGCCAACAGGAGGCGGAAAATCCCTTTGTTTTCAGTTGCCTTCTTTAATTTTGGAAGGGACTGCCATTGTCATTTCACCTTTGATAGCGTTGATGAAAGACCAAGTGGATGCACTTCGTGCCAACGGTATTCCTTCCGCATTTTATAACAGCAGTCAGCAACATGATGTTCAAAACGAGATACTTTCCCAATTGGCGAAAGGCAAATTGCAACTCCTTTACGTTGCACCAGAAACCTTATCAAATCTGTTGCCTCATCTTTTGGGGATTAAAATCAGTTTGATTGCCGTTGACGAAGCCCATTGCATCTCGTCTTGGGGACATGATTTTCGTCCTGCCTATACACAGTTGGGGTATCTAAAGGAGCAATTTCCTAAAACTCCAATCGTGGCGTTCACCGCAACGGCAGATAAGGCCACGCAAGCTGATATTTTAACACAATTACAAATTCCAAATGCGTCTGTGCATTTGGCTTCATTTGACCGAAGAAATCTCTATTTGGAAGTGCGTCCAGGTACGAATCGAATGAATCAAATCTTAAAATTTCTTGAATCAAGACGTGAGGAAAGTGGCATAATCTACTGTTTAAGCCGAAAAAGTACTGAAACGTTGGCAAAGAAATTAAACAAAAGTGGATTTGATGCTAAAGCTTATCACGCTGGTTTATCTTCGGAAGAGAGAAATTCAATCCAAGAAGATTTTATCAATGATAGAGTCCCGATTATAGTTGCAACGATTGCTTTTGGGATGGGAATTGACAAAAGCAATGTGCGCTGGGTTATTCATTATAATATGCCAAAAAATATTGAAGGATATTATCAGGAAATCGGCCGTGGTGGCCGTGATGGTTTACCTTCTCATAATTTATTGTTTTACAGCTTTGCAGATGTCATTCAATTGCGTCAATTCATTCAAGGTTCTTCAAACGAAACGTATCAAATTGCCAAACTCGAAAGAATGCAGCAATTTGCTGAAGCGTTGAGTTGTCGGCGTGTCGCGTTGCTCAATTATTTTGGTGAACATTTAACAGAGAATTGCGGAAACTGCGATATTTGTAAAGCGCCACCAAATTATTTTGATGGTACAGTTTTGACCAAAAAAGTGTGTTCAGCCGTAGCACGTCTGAAAGAGGAAGAAGCGCTCGGGATGGTGGTTGATGTGCTTCGCGGTGCGCAAAACGCTCAAGTTTTTGAGAAGGGCTATCAACATATCAAAACCTATGGAGCGGCCAAAGATGTTTCTTGGCTCGATTTGCAGCAATATTGTGTGCAAATGATAAATCAAGGTGTTTTAGAAATCCGTTTTCATGAGAATGGTCGTCTGTTGCTGACACCTTTAGCAAAAAAGATTTTGTTCGAAGATAGACAAGTGCGTTTGGCGACACTTCAAAAATTGACTCCTGAAGTGAAAAAGGAACGCTCCAAAACAGTAATGGATGATGGCTTGTTTGAAAAATTGCGAAAAATGCGTTCTATCATTGCCATTGAAGAAAACGTTCCGGCCTATATCGTGTTTAGTGATGCCAGTTTGAAAGATATGGAAGCACAATTACCAACTACCGAATCAGAATTTGCAAACATTCTTGGTGTTGGTAAAGTAAAACAAGAAAAATACGCCACAAGATTTCTGAAAGTGATTGCGGAACATCAATCAATTTCAAAAAGTAAATTACCAACACATGAACAAAGTTATGAGTTGTTCAAGCAAGGCAAAAGTATTTCGGAAATCTCTATTGAACGCCAGTTGAAAGAAGATACCATTTACGGACACATCATTAAAATGCACGAAGATGGCGAAGCAATCGACCTTCATCAATTTATTACTTCCAAAGAAATCGAAACGATACAAAAAGCAAAAGAAGAATTGGGAGGCAGTGAAGGTCTAAAACCAATGTTTTTACATTTTGAAGAACAAATTCCTTATTGGAAATTGAAACTTGGGATGTATTTGGCAAATTGAAAATGAAGAATTAATTATCCAAAAAATTCCTCATTTGAGGAATTTTTTTTGCTCTTCACTTAATTTATGGTAATTGTTTTTAGTTCAGACATAAAACTTCCGTCTTCTGTTGTGCCTTCAATATAAAGGTCAATTGTAGAATTTTGGGTGTCAAAAACATTAAAACTCAATTTTCCATTGCTAGACAAAGAAACGTTTGATATCCAACCAATCACCCCAAAGTCTCTAAAAAACGAACTTGAATACGAAGTGTAAACAGGCGTATAAAAACGTTTCTTTTCGCTGAATGTCAAAGGCACATCAAATTCTTGATAGCTTTTTCCGTAAAGTTTATAAAGTGATACGCTTGGGTCTGTATATATTTTGATAACACCTGCACTGCCTCTGATACCCTCCCCAAATCCATTTTTATCGATGATGATATAATCGACATTGTTCATCTGGTAATTCAACAATATATTAAAATCAGAAAGCAAGACTTGATCTAAATACACTAAAGGAACTCTATTGTTTGGCGTTGGTGAACTTGTGTTGATAATTGACAAATCAGCACCGTTACTTGTCACTCTAAAGCCTTTGGCAGACAGATAAGAGGCAATGTCAAAAAATTGCTGACGTTTGGCGTCATCAAAGATGTCTATATTGCCATAACTGTTTTTTTTCAATTTTTCCAAACGAGTTGCTTCTTTTTCGGTGGTGATGACAACTTCATCCAATTCTTCCACTTTTTCCCAAGCGGGTTTGAAGGTTTCTGAATCAGAATATTCCATAAGCGTCTTTCCTTTTGGTTTCAAAACTTCAAAATTTAAATTGAATGCAGGAATTTTTGAAGGATTAAACTGGAGATAGACTGATGGTTTTTCAACCTTTCCGTTTTTAAGGATTTCGCCTATTTTTAATTTGTCATCTTCATATGGGAAAAACTCTGTTCGTTGAAAGGTTTTTTCATCTGCGTCCAAAGCCAAAAGATTTGATTTGCTCTTTCGAGTTGGATATACCAAAAATTGCCCTGTATTTCTTCTGTTTACGGTAGCATTAATGGTAATTCCAGTTTCAAAACCATATAGATTTTTTGGAACATTTGTAAATAGATAGTCCCAATCATAACTACTCCAGCCTTGGGTGAGCAATAAATTATCTAAATAATATTTTTTCTTCCTGTCAATATCCGTAAAATAATATGCAGCATTTTCAACAAACCCTTTTACATAAGGTTGTAATAAAGAATAAGAAGCAATATTGTGTTGTTGATTATAAGATTTGCTTCCATTTGGTAAGACTGAAATACTAAAACTGCTAAATTTTGATGGATTGGCTCCAATGATTGGCAATTGAATGTTGATGGAATCCATATCTTTTTTTGAAGTAATCGTTCCTGTTTTAAGAAAATTGAATCCGTCATATTTAAAAAACAAGCGTTCAAGAATTGGATTTTGATGGTCATCAAATAACGTAATCACATTCATTCCTTTGAATAAATCGTCATAATCTACGACTTTTGACACTTGAGTACTTTCATCAAAAGTGATGTTGACCGCCTTTATGGATTTTCCATCATGAAAGGTAAGGGTGTATGCTTTGGTTTTTAATTCGGGTAACGTTGCAGCGTTAGTATTGAAGGTAAGCGCTATTTTAGTTCCTAAATCAGTCAACTTTAAATTGATGCCTTTAGGTTTGGCAAATCCTAAAGTTTGCTCTTGATTCTTATTGTTTACATTGAATTGCGCTTTATAAACGATATCACTTTTTGGGATGTAACTGAATTTTCCAATGCCAAATTCATTGGTTTTAAAGGTGGTGATTTCCACACCCTGATCATTCACAATTTTTCCTTCCACTAAAGGGATTCCAAACCCTAAACTATCCTTAAAAACAACACCGATTGAATTTTCGGTATTTGCAATTATATGGCCACCTTCAGGTAAAAATTGCGCATCAACCACATTGGAAATCGTTTTTGTTTTGAGCTCTGAAGTGAGATCAGTATCAATGATCTCAATAGACTGTGAATAAAAATTGCGTTCATTAAAATTACGCATCCAATTGGTATAGGCTTTAAACGTATAGTTGCCAGAGGTAAAAAGGCTGTCCACAAAAAACTGACCAGAAGCAATACCGTTTTCCACACGAATTAATGCTTGTTTAATGGCAACATTGTTTTTATCGCTTATAGTACAGTACAAATTGGTTGTAAGATTTGAAAGCGTCTTGTTGTTTTTGTCAAACACATATGCAGAAAATGCCAGTGTTTCACCTTTTAAATAAATAGATTTATTGAGATGCACATAAGCAACTTCCCTAGGTATTTTAGTGTAATCATTGAATGGCGCTAAAATTTTGCTATCTGTTTCTGTAGTTTGTGAGTGGATATGAAAGCAATTAAAACCAAAAAAATAAGTCAAAAGGATAGAGCGGAATATAAATGGAACTTTTTGTTTCAAAATAGAAAAGATTAGATAGAGTTATTGGATTTGAAAATTAGGGTTCAAAGTAATTAAATATGGTGAAATATCAAGAAATTAAATGATAGAAATATTTAAAAAATGGGAATTCGCTCAACATTTTGTCAATATGGTAAAAATGTACATTTATACATAAAAAACAATTAAAGTGTAATGCTCTTTCCAAATGCTTCACTATTTTTATTGAAAGTTAAAAAATCAATGTCCACACAACCAAAACTCACGCGGTTCAATCAAAATGTGCTATCGCGTTATCAAATCTACAACAGTATTTTCATGACCTTGCCTTTCGACACCATTACAAAAACTGGTGCCTTATTGCCATTGTTTCATGAAACTTGCCAAAAAGGATTTGCTGATGGCAACAATCCAACAGCCATCGTGGAAACTTTTTTTAAAAAATATCAAGATAGACGTAGCAAGGAAAGCCAGATAAGTTTATTGTTCCGGTTTATCCAATATATAGAACGTCAAGTGGTTTTATTTGATGCGATTGAAGACGCATCGTTTCCCATTGTCAATAATATGGATGGCATCGGAACTTTGCGAAGTTTGAAAGAATCTGCAACTTCAGATGAGAAACTGGAAACCTTAAAACAATATTTGGAAGAATTCAAAGTCCGAATTGTGTTGACAGCGCATCCAACCCAGTTTTATCCAGGTGCTGTTCTGGGAATCATCACTGATTTAACAGAAGCCATCAAGAAAAACGATTTATTGACCATTAATGATTTGTTGGCGCAGTTGGGAAAAACACCTTTTTTCAAACACACCAAACCAACACCTTATGACGAAGCTGTGAGTCTGATTTGGTATTTGGAGAATGTATTCTATAAGTCGTTTGGAGCAATTTTCGATTATATTCAACAGAACATTTTTGAAGACAAACCATTGACCAACGACATTATCAATATCGGATTTTGGCCAGGTGGCGATAGAGATGGCAACCCCTTTGTGACACCAGAAATCACTTTGAGAGTTGCAAGACGATTAAAACATACCATTCTTAAAAATTATTACAGAGACATCCGTCAGCTCAAACGGAAGTTAACGTTTGTGGGTGTTGAAGAACGTCTGTCGCATTTGGAATCCAAATTATACGAAGGCAGTATCAGCCCTATCGCACAACATACCATAGAACTTGATGAATTCGTTGCGGAATTGGAAGCCATAAAAAAAATCATCATTAAAGACCATCAATCGTTGTACGTGGACGCTGTCAATAGCTTAATCAATAAAACCAAATTGTTCGGGTATCATTTTGCCATTTTGGATATTAGACAAGATAGTCGTGCGCACACCACAGTTTTTAATGCGATGGTAGATGCGTCCATAAATTCTGGAGGTGATATTTTTCCAAAGAATTATCACGATTTGTCCGAAAAGGAGCAAGTCAAATTATTATCCAATGTCAAAGGAAAAATTGATTTAAACCTGATTCAAGATGAAGATGTTTTAAAATCTCTGGAAACGATGAAAGTCATCAAAACCATTCAAGATTCCAATGGCGAACAGGCTTGTTGCCGTTACATCATCAGTAACAATCAAACGACCTTAAATGTGATGCAATTGTATGCCATGCTGAAATTGGTGGCTTTCCAAGATGAATTAACTGTTGATATTGGACCACTGTTCGAAACCATTACCGATTTGGAAAATGCACCTGAAATAATGGAAGAATTGTACACCAATCCAACTTACAGTAAACATCTCAAAAAAAGAGGCAATAAACAAACCATCATGCTGGGCTTTAGCGACGGAACGAAAGATGGAGGTTATCTCATGGCCAATTGGGGAATTTTTAAAGCCAAGGAACGCTTGACAGCCATGTCGAGAAAATATGGCGTAACCGTCCTTTTCTTTGACGGACGTGGTGGACCACCGGCCCGAGGTGGTGGCAAAACGCATCAGTTTTATGCTTCTTTGGGCCCAACGATTGAAGATAAGGAAGTGCAATTGACGATTCAAGGGCAGACTATTTCTTCAAATTTTGGAACTTTGGATTCATCGCAATATAATTTGGAACAATTGATAAGTTCAGGAATTTTAAATCGATTGAATGAAACCAATCTTCAAATGTCAGAAGACAACGTGAAAGTCATGGATGGCTTGGCTCGCAAGAGTTATGAGGCGTATGTGAATTTCAAGAGTCATCCAATGTTTGTGCCTTATTTGGAGCGCATGAGTACCTTAAAATACTACGCAAAAACCAATATTGGAAGCCGTCCGTCCAAACGAGGAAAATCAGACGCTTTGGTGTTTGAAGATTTACGTGCCATTCCATTCGTTGGAAGTTGGAGTCAGTTAAAACAAAACGTTCCAGGCTTCTTCGGCGTCGGAACAGCTTTAAAATGCTACGAAGACAAAGGGGAATTTGAAAATGTAAAACAACTCTATCAACAATCGAGTTTCTTTAAAACCTTGATAGAAAACAGTATGATGTCCTTATCAAAATCCTTTTTTGGACTGACAAAGTACATGTCAGAAGATGAAGAATTTGGAGAATTTTGGAACATCATCCACGATGAGTATGAAACCACAAAACGTTTACTTTTAAAACTGACAGGCTACAAAAACTTAATGGAAGAAGAACCAGCAGGAAAGGCATCGATTGATGTTCGCGAATCGATTGTGTTGCCATTGCTGACCATTCAGCAATATGCCTTGAAGAAAATTCAGGAACTTCAGAAAGAGAAAAATCCAGACAAGGAACAGATTGAAGTCTATGAAAAACTGGTGACTCGTTCGCTGTTTGGAAACATCAATGCGAGTCGGAATTCGGCATAATTTTTCAATGGAAATTTGGATTTGTAAGAAAATATATGTCATATTTGCAACACAAATGAGAAACACAATAGCACATAAAGCACCTTGGTCACTGTTTAGTCAGTACGATTATCGTGGAATTGAGATGAAAAATCCATTCCAGAGAGGACGTTTTGTTGCTATTTATGATTTGTTTTGAAGATGATTTAAACCAAAAAATCTATAATATTTACGAGCGTCCAAGAAATTGGGCGCTTTTTTTTATGAAAAAAAACCAAATTTTTTTAATCTGAAATTTAAAAACACATATAAAACCCATTGAAGAGTAAGCGATTGAAAAACAATCTATTGCAATTTACCTCAAGTATCTGTATCAAACGGACAGGAATTTCTATGTCTAAAAATTTTTATAACTAATTGACAATCAATAAAATAAATCAAAATTTTATTTGCACAATTCAAAAATTGCTCTAATCTTTGCAACGCAGAATTCAAAATACAATTCTGCAAAACGAACAAAAATTAAATATATAGAAGCCATGCGTCACATAAGTACAGCATTTCAACCAAAAGGATATGACCTAGAGTCATTCACACGGCTTCGGTATTTTCTGTAGATAATTACTTTCAAGAGAAGAATCCGAAGCAAACCAACTGTTTCGGATTTTTTTATTCCAAAAAATCAAGAATACATCAATCTGAACAGTTTTAGGGCACATAAAAGTTATGCGCTTTTAAGACACTAATAATTTATGAATATAATGGAAACTAATTTACACAACAGGTATTTATTTCGTGCGATGGAAGCCTATCCATGGGAACTTGAAAAAGCGATGGAAGCTTTGAACTATGCCTTGTCTTATGACCCGGAAAACGTTAAGGCACTTTGCTTAATGGCAAAAGCACAAGCAGAGCAGTTGGGCGATTATGAAGCTGCAAAGGAGTATTACGAAAAAGCCTTGTCAGTGCGATTGGATATTCCAGATGTGTATCCAGACTATATCAGGCTTTTGGTGAACAATGAAGATTATGACGAAGCCCAAAAGTTGATTGACTTTGCGCGAACCNNGGACGAGGTCATTTCACGAGTGGTCAAAAAAAGACAGGCCAAAAACAACAAAGCTTGTGAAACAGAAGCTGTTCAAAAGGAAGAAGCCGTAAAAACAGATAAAAACTGGCTTCGCAACCGATTGAATAATTTGTTGTAAAAAAATCGGCAAATGAGAGTTTTCCGATTTATTGGGAATTCGTCAGCGTTGGAGAGCTGAAACTGTCTGTAAAACAGTTGTGTTATACTGAATAGGTTCGAATCCTTTAATTCCCACAATTAGTACCGTAGCTCAATGGTTAGAGTACTCGGTTGTCTCCCGAGGCGTTGCGAGTTCGAATCTCGTCGGTACTGCGAATGCTCCGTTAGCATAATGGTTAGTGCATCTCACTTTCTATGAGAAGATGAGGGTTCGATTCCCTTACGGAGTTCAAAATTGAGGCATAGCTTAATAGATAAAGCACCAAGCTTTTAACTTGGGTTATTTAGGTTCAATTCCTAATGCCTCAACTAAAGTGTCCATAGTGTAACGGCTCGCACGGGAAGTATTGTCTTTCAAGACCAAGTTCGACCCTTGGTGGACACTTAAAACGGAACAGTAGCAAAGACGGTCATTGCGCCAGATTGAAGCTCTGGAGATATAGGTTCGAGTCCTGTCTGTTCCACAAAGATTCCTGCCTACGCAGGAATGTGATATCAAGCTAGTCTTGTTGTGTGTTTCTGTATGACACTATTGTATAAAATGTTGCAGCGATGTATCATGTTTTATATCCAACTAGACTTGAAGGATGGACTGTTATCCAAAAAACGGTCGCGACTCTATAGGTCGTGGGTTCGATTCCCACTCTCAAGTCTTTTTGAGATAGTTCAGTCTGGTTAGAACAATAGGTTGTAGTTGTTGCCGGTTCGAATCCGGTCAAGATTTCGATTCTTGTAGCTCAACGGATAGAGCACTACTCTTTTAAAGTAGGTTATGGACTCAAAATCCATCAACACCAAAGCTTATCATCTTGTAAAACTGATAGCCAAGCAGTCCGTCACACTGCTCAACAAAAATTGACAAAAACAGAAGATTGCAAATCGCCGGAGATTCCTGCCTACGCGGGAATGTAGCAATCTTAAAAGTACCTTGAAATACTGATTTTTAATTGCAGACATAGTGACTGTAGCTTATTCAGATTGTTGACAACAGCCTTTTTTAGGATTTAAGTTTTCAATCCCAATGACTAACACTGACTATCAACGCTTTTAATATGAGTATTTCCGTACTGGCAAGATGATTTGCAATCGACTGTTTTTTTAAGTGAAAGTTGCGTGAAAATCACGTCAAAATAAACTTCAAAATCTGTGGCACTCGTTATTGGTTTTTGAAGCGGACAAAACCTCCGTTACGGGATTGTCAACATGTATTGTTTAATTAAAAATGTAAAAACATGAAACGAGTAAGAATTAATTCAGGAAAAGTAGGTTTGGTCTTCAAAAATGGAGATTACCAAAAAGTGATTACCCAAGGAACACACTGGTTGTTTGGTTTCAACCTACGTGTATTGGTGTACGACCTTGCGAACAGCTTCGTTGCACCAATTGCGTTGGAACTCTTGCTTCAAGACAAAACGTTAGAGGCGATGTTGGACATTGTGGAGGTCAAGGATACCGAATTGGTCTTGGTTTTTGAAAACAAAAACCTTAAAACCGTTTTGACATATGGCCGATATGTGTACTGGAAAGGTTTGATTGAACGCGAGTTCGTCCGTGCCGATGTAAGCAAGATTTACATCACCGAGAAAATCGACAAGGCACTTTTCGGTAAGAATGCATTGAACCAATACATCCGAGCTTTTGAAGTCGCTGCCTACGAAAAAGCAGTACTTTTGGTAGACGATGTGTACACCAAAACCTTGGATGCCGGAACTTACAGGTTCTGGAGGAATGATACCACAATCAAGATAGCAAAAGTCGATTTGCGTCAATTGCAATTGGAAATTTCAGGTCAAGAATTGTTGACCAAAGACAAAGCGGCCATCCGTGTCAACTTTTACACACAGTACAAGGTTGTCGATATCGAGAAAGCGCTTTTGGGAAGCAAAGACTACGAAAAGCAATTGTACATTGCCATGCAGTTGGCATTGCGAGGATATATTGGTACTTACACTTTGGATGAATTGTTGGAACGTAAAGATGATATTGCCGAGGCAGTATTTAAGGACGTCGCCACACAAGCATCCGATTTGGGTGTCAAAGTTTTGAGCTGCGGTATGCGAGACGTTATTCTGACCGGTGAGATGAAAGACATCATGAACCGCGTTTTAATTGCACAAAAGCAAGCGCAAGCCAACATCATTACAAGGCGAGAAGAAACCGCTTCTACCCGTAGCTTGTTGAACACTGCGAAGTTGATGGAAGAAAATGAGATGTTGTTCAAGCTTAAAGAAATGGAGTACGTAGAAAAGATTGCCGAAAAAATCGGTGAGATTACCGTCTCTGGAAATGGTGGTGTTGTCACTCAATTAAAAGAGATTTTCTCTGGAAAATGAGTATTTTAAGGGCGTAACCACGCGAAAAAAGGCGTGGTCGCGTTTTCCGCTGTATCTTTTGCCGAAAAGGCAAAAGGATGCCGCTGCAACCGCTTACGCGGAAAAACAAACTATAAATGAAATTAAAATGTCACATAAAATAAACGGTCAAACCCTTATCGATTTGGGTTTTAGACAAGGAAAATGGTTCAAGGAAGCCATTGAACATATCAATACAAACCGATTGGAAGGTGATGAAATGCACAACTATTTGGAGCAGTTCAAATCACCAGAACCTTTGGAGTTGCATCAAAAACCGATTGAGTTTGCTACCAATATTAAGGCAGAAAACGAATTGGAAGAGGACAACGTCAAGTCTGTTATTAATTCCATGCAAACCTTGATGAAAACGCCAACTATGGTCGCTGGTGCTGTTATGCCAGATGCCTGTCCTGCGGGTCCTGATGGGACCATTCCTGTGGGTGGCGTCGCAGTCGCCAAAAATGCCATCCATCCGGGAATGCATAGTGCGGATATTTGCTGCTCTGTGATGCTGACGGATTTTGGAAAAGCAGACACAAAAGATGTCTTGGATGCCGCTCATGCCAACACACATTTCGGTCCTGGTGGGCGAGATAGGGATTCACAATTTAGATTTCCAAAGGAATTGTTGGAAGCATTTGAGTCAAATTGGTTTTTGAATGATAAACCATCCATTCAGGCGGCTAGAGCACATTTGGGAACACAAGGTGATGGTAACCATTTCTTGTTTGTTGGAAAGTCAAAGAAAACGGGCAATACCATGTTGGTGACACACCATGGGTCTAGAGGTCCGGGAGCATTGCTGTACAAAAAAGGGATGAAAGTGGCGGAAAATTTCAGAAAGGAATTGTCACCCAAAACCTTGAAGCAAAACGCTTGGATTCCTTATGAAACAGACGAAGGACAAGCCTATTGGGAAGCCTTGCAAATCATCAGAAAGTGGACAAAGGTAAATCACGAAGTCCTTCACGATTCGGTTTCTGAAACTTTGGAAATCGACATTGAAAACCGATTTTGGAACGAGCACAATTTCGTGTTTAAAGATGGCGATTTGTTCTATCACGCGAAAGGTGCCACACCGTTGGATGCCAAATTTATGCCTGATATTACAGGGCCAAGGTTGATTCCTTTGAACATGTCTGAACCTGTGTTGATTGTAGAAGGCACAACGACGGATACCAATTTAGGCTTTGCGCCACATGGTGCCGGAAGGAATGTGAGCCGTACCCAACACAGAAGAAACAAAACAGGAAGTATCATGCAAATTTTCAATGAGGAAACCAAAGGTCTCGATGTACGATTCTTTTCAAAGGAAATCGATATTACAGAGTTGCCAAGTGCCTATAAAAATGCCCAAACAGTGAGAAACCAAATGGAAGAATTCGGTTTGGGAATGGTCATCGATGAGGTGATGCCTTATGGATGCATCATGGCTGGCGATTGGGAAAAGAAAGCGCCTTGGAGGAAAAAGCGTGAGAACAGACGAAAACGCTAATTTTTAAAACGGATGGTTGAAAAACCGTCCGTTTTTTCATTTTCAAATTTTAACGTTATCTAAACAATTTACTTGCTACATTTGTACTCTAATCTATTGCAGATGTTTGCCTTTCAAAGTTTGATTCTCAATCTGTTCACTTGGTTGACGGTTCTGTTGCCTTCACAGGTTCAGGAACACAAACCATTGGTGTCCTCGGCGAACGATGAGGTGATTACTACGGGTCACCAGCAAAGTGCCGCCATAATTGAGCTGACCTCTTATTTCAATCAGCTTTTAGATACCTCACAAGATACCAATCTACCCATTGTCAGGACGTTTGATAGAGTTCAGCAACCAATCGCTTGTGCTTATGAGTCGAGATTGCTGTATTTCCAAATCGGGAATGCGATTGAACTCGAACTGACTTCTACCACCATCATTTTTCCTTTTCATTGTTTTACATAATTTGAAGTGACTTCTTCAGACGTAACTTATTTCTCCTTTTTCTGTGGAGATATGTTGCTATTCACAGATTTCAAATTATAATTTAAATATACAAACAATGAAACTATCAGAAACGGTGACGACTGTGCTCATCACCTTATTGGGCATCTTGCCCTTCATTTGGTTTACCTATATCGGTAAAAAATCATCCATAAAAAGTAAAAAAAAAATCAAGGATTTAATTAAAGGCGAAAACTTAAAATTCGCCGAGAAAGAATTTTGGAACCACAATTTTATCGGAATTGATAAAGAAAAAAGTGTATTGCTTTTCGTAAAAATCAAATCACCTGAAAATGAAATTGTAAGAGTTGATTTGAACAACGTCAAATCCTGTGTCATTCATAAAAACACCAGAGATATTAAACGCGAAAAGAAATTGGAATCCGAACTTCAACAAATGGATTTGGAACTTCAATTCTACTCAAAGCCATCGGTGACCCTTAATCTATATGATATTGAAGACCGTCTTTCAGAAGATTTCGAATTGAAACGCGCCGAAAAATGGAAACAATTAATTACCGATAACATTCAAAAATCATCAGTTGTCGCTGCATAAGAATGTTATTTGGAGCCATCCCATTCTGCAAAGTTTGGGATGGTTTTTTATTTTGGGAGCCAATCCATAAATTGTAATTGGTGCCAAATTATCACCTAAATTTACGCACTGATTTTTCGATATGATACTCTCTTCAATTCTCGTCCTTGTGGGTTTTGCACTCTTGATAAAAGGTGCCGATTTTATGGTAGATGGTTCTACCTTATTGGCCAAAAAGAACAAAATTCCAGACTTGGCCATAGGTTTGACCATTGTGGCTTTCGGAACTTCCGCTCCAGAATTGGTTGTAAATACAGTCGCTTCCTACGAAGGGCATTCCGATATTGTTTTGGGAAATATCATCGGCAGCAATAATTTCAATCTATTTATGATTCTTGGTATTGTTGGGCTCATTTACCCAATTACTGTGCAATCCTCAACCGTTTGGAAGGAGATTCCCATTTCATTTTTTGCAGCTATTGTGTTCTTGGTACTTGCCAATGGTTATCTGTTTTCCAATGAGCTTGGCTTATCTAGATTGGATGGTTTTATATTGCTCATGATGTTCATGATGTTCCTGTTTTACATTTATAAACAGATGAAAAATGATGTCACCATCACAGAAGTTGAAGTGGTTCCGGCCTCAAACTGGAAAATTTGGGGTTTTATCATCGCTGGTTTGATTGGTTTGGTCATTGGTGGAAAATTGATTGTGGACAATGCCGTGTCCATTGCAAGCGGTTTGGGCGTTAGTGAAAAAATCATTGGGTTGACCATTATTGCAGCAGGCACATCGTTGCCTGAATTGATGACTTCGGTTGTGGCAGCACTTAAAAAAAACAGTGATATCGCGATTGGGAATATCATCGGGTCCAATATTTTCAATATTTTTTTAATTCTTTCGATAAGTTCTTTAGTCCGACCTGTTGAATTCAGCAGTGTTTTTAATACGGATATTTATTTTTTACTGGGTGGAACGGCATTTTTATTTCTCGCCATGTTCACGGGGAAAAAGAAGAAACTCGACCGATGGGAAGCGGGCTTGTTATTGCTCACATTTATCGGTTATACAGCCTATCTTGTTAGTAAGGAACTTTGAGTTCTTTTGCGAAAGTGAATTGACGAATTCTAAATCAGCTTCAACGGATACTAAAACACCCCTAACTTCCTGAATCATGTGAGGTACATTTGATGTAAATCAGCGAACTAAACACGATTCAAAATGAAACATCTAATAAAGATACTCATGCTTATAATGGGAATTCAATTTGTGAATGCCCAGGAATTCCTGACGGACAAGTCTTATTCCGTCGTCATAAATGAAATGGCAACAGATAAAGAAACTATCAACGCCATGGCGTCCCTGGTATTGACGGAATATCCGCAAATAGTCTTATCGACATTTCAAATTGCATCTTCAAAAAGCATCGACCACATTCGGGTGCAAAGCTTAAAACATCCTGAACTGAAGGACATAAACGATATCATTCGTGTGGATTTGTCCTATTTAGAACCATATGCCTACACGATTTCACAATATATTTTAATGACCAATGAAGTGGAATCCATCTTATTGCCACCCATTGTGAATATGGGAGAGGATGCAACACCAGAAACCATTTATGTATTTCCGAGCCAGATTTTTGGAAACGTGAACAAAATCACCAAACTGGAAATCGTTTACAAAGAGGCCTTTAAAGTGGATGAAGTGAATGTATTGCAGAATTATGCGTGGAATGATTCTGAAAACGAGAATTAGTTAAGCATACGTTTTTACTTTAGTTATATTTGTTTTAACCAGTTCAACTGAATGATTGTGTCCATCAAACATTTTTTGTGTTTCCTTTTTGCGGTAAGTTTTACCGCGCAAGTCATCAGTCAAACTAATGAACTGCGTTCGTACACGCTCGAGGATGGTTTGCCGCAATCGCAAGTATATGCCATTTTTCAAGATGAGATTGGGTATTTGTGGTTGGGTACGCAGGGTGGAGGTTTGGCACGCTTTGATGGCGACAGTTTCAAAACATTTGATGAAAGTGATGGGCTGGCATCCAACTATGTAAATGATTTGTTTTTTGTAAAAGACACTTTGTTTATTGCTACTAGAAGAGGACTTTCGATTAGAAATCAATCGCAATTTCAGAAGTATCCCATGCCAGAGGTGATGACCATTTTCAGATATGAAAATCAAAATTATTTTGGTACCAAAGCAGGAATTTACGCCTTCACGAAAAACAATCAAGTCCAAAAACTGAATTTAAATCCGCAATTGGATGCCGCACAAATTAATTCGATAGTGTTTGATGGAACTAATTTTTGGATAGCAAGCAGCAAAGGTCTTTTTAAATGTAACGTGCTGACCAATAACTCCAGAGTAGAACTTTATGACGCTCATGAGTTTACGTTTTTGGTGCTAGTGGATTCAAAATTGATGGCGTCCACCTTCATCAACGGCATTTTAATTTTGGATGTGAAGGCCAACAAAGAAGAATGGATTGAAGAATTGCAACGCATCAATTCGTTGTCCATCATCAAAGACCAACTTTGGGTGGCGTCCGATAGTGATGGCATTACGGTTTTAGACACGGAGAATTTCCAAGTTCAAAAACACATTGGAACACGTTCTGGGCTTTCGGTGTCGCACGTTCGGGAATGTATGACCGACCGACAAGGCAGCATTTGGATTGCGACCAGTGGCGGAGGTTTGTATAAATATTTTCAGAATGAATTTACCCATTTTGATAAGGAAACCGGACTTCAGGGCAATCGGATTTATGCGGTGCATCATTCAAATTCTGGACTTTGGATTTCAAATTCGGAGGAAGGTTTGGTGAAAATTGATGGTTTGGGAATTCATCCACTGGAAAAAATTAAAGGTTTTGAGGATGTGAAAATCAAAAGTATTGCCAGCGATGCCAACGGTAATATTTGGGCAGGTTCCGATGGAAAAGGTCTGCTGTTTCATGAAAAAACCATGCGTGATAGTTTGAAACTTAACCTAAAAGATTTCAACAATATCAAGGTAGATTCGGTAAAAGTCCCCACCATCAACAACCATATTTTCAACACAACCAATGGCTTTCCGTCCGATTGGATTCGGCAGTTGGTTGTGCAAAAAGATACGATTTGGGTCGCGACCTATAGCGATGGTATTGTGAAAATGACCTTCGATTCCAACACTTCAAACATTTCTATCCTGAAAACTTTTGGACAAAAAGAAGGCATTATCGATTTGTTGTTGAAAGATATGAAAACGGATTCCCAAGGACGCATTTGGTACAGTACGCAAAATGGTCATTTGGGCTATATTTTCAACAACAAAGTTGTTGAGTTGGGACAAGTGTTGGATGATAAAACAGCCATTAATTCCTTGGTATTTAAGGATGATATGCTTTTTTTAGGAACCGCTGGAAATGGCGTTTGGATGACCAAAACCGATGAAAACAGAAGTTTCAAAAAACTATCCGGAGAAAAAACGTTGACCTCCAACAATGTGTATCAATTGATTTTTGACAGGGAGAACCATCTGTGGATTGGTTCGGAAAAGGGTGTGGACAAAGTGGTTTTAAATCAAGAGCAAAAAATTTTGGATGTGTTTCATTTTGGTAGAAACGATGGGTTTTTGGGAATTGAAACTTGTCTGAACGCGGTTGATATCGACTCGGAAGGCAATCTTTGGTTTGGAGCCTTGTATGGATTGACCAAATATGAAGCCAACCAAGAACAAAAGGAGGTGTCGGTGAAGCCAAAAATCGATTTTGAATCAATAGAAGTGGCTTATAAGCCGATTGATTCATTTGGATTTTATACATCGCAATCGTCCGAAAAAGTGTTGCAATTGCGTCCGAACCAAAACCAGATATCTTTTACCTACCGGACGGTCGACATTAGCCATCCCAAAGACATTGAATATCGTTTTAAATTGAATGACGGTCCATGGAGTCCGTGGTCAAAGAGCACCGAGCAAAATCTGGCAGGTTTGGGTTATGGACCTCACACCTTTGTTGCCCAGTCCAGAAATTATCGTTGGGAACAAAGCGACCCAATTGCTTTTTCATTTTTTATTGAGAGTCCATTGTACCAAAAAGCATGGTTTCAATGGTTGGTGATTGCAACAGTTTTATTGATGATTCTTTTGATTGTTTGGAGTTATTTGAAGCGTATCAAACGGAAAAATGCTGAAGACAAAGCACGTTTGGAACTTCAAAACCATTTGCTGTCATTGGAACATAAAGCCTTGCAATTGCAGATGAATCCGCATTTTATTTTCAACGTATTAAATGGTATCAAGGCGATGGGAAGCAGCAATCCGCAGAAAATGAACACGACCGTGAACACTTTTGCGACCTTGTTACGAGAAATTTTGAACAATTCCAGAAAAGAGACCATTACTTTGAAACAAGAGATTATAACCTTGACACATTACATTGAGGTGGAAAAATTGATGTCGCCAAAACCATTTAAGTATGAGATTGAAGTAGAGTCCGATATCGATGAAGAGGAAATTTTGATTCCTCCGATGTTGATTCAGCCGTTTGTTGAAAATGCGATTCGTCATGGGATTTTAAAAGGTCCACGGGAAGGCGAATTGAAAGTTATTTTCCAAACAAAAAATGAGTTTCTAAACTGTACGATTGTGGATAATGGATTGGGGATTTTCAATTCACAAAATGCCAAACCAAATACCGACCATCAATCCATGGCCTTGACAGTAACCAAAGAACGCATCGAATCCATTGCTGGAAAAGACACCTTGGTCATTGAAGAAATCAAATCAAAAGACCTAATTTTAGGAACCAAAATCACATTTCAAATTCCGCTAAAAACAGATTTTTAATTATGCTTACAGCCATCATCATCGAAGACAATATGGATGCACTTCAACTATTGAAAAGTGATATTGAAAAACTGCATCCAGAAATAAACATCATCAACACTGCCCAAAGCGTGGTTGAGGCTGCAAAAATTCTTCGAAAATCGCAACCTGACATTTTGTTTTTGGATATTATTTTGGGAGATGGGACTGGTTTCGATATTCTTGAGATTTTCCCAGATTTGACCAGTAAAATCATTTTTGTGACAGCGAGTGATGAATTTGCCATTCGTGCCTTCAAGTTTGCGGCGATTGATTATGTATTGAAACCCTATTCGGAATCCGATTTGGAAAATGCCATCAAACGTGCCAAATCGCAACTTCAACCCAATAAGGAGCGTTTTGATATTTTAAAGGAAACACTCGCGTCGCCCGAATCAAAACCGGATAAAATTTCACTCCATACCTTGGACAAAATCATCATTGTCAGCCTAGATGATATCATAAGATGTGAGGCGGATAGCAACAATACAATTTTTTATTTGAAGGATAATCAAAAGGTATTTGTAACGAAAACACTCAAATACTTTGCCGATATGTTGGATAGTTATGGCTTTCTACGAGTACATCAAAGTCATTTGGTGAACATGCAATCCATCAGTGCTTTTATAAAAACCGATGGTGGCTATCTATTGTTGAAAAATAAGGGAACGGTTCCTGTTTCAGTAAGGAAAAAAGCGGAAGTCGTTGAGATTTTGGACCGAATGCATCGGTCGTAAATGGTTATTTATGCAATTTCAACTGAATGCGCTTTCGTGGAACGTCTACGTCCAGCACTTTCACAATAACCTGTTGATGCAAACTAACGTGCTCATTGACATCAGACACAAAAGAGTCTGAAAGATTCGACACATGAATCAGCCCACTTTCTTTAATACCAATATCCACAAAGGCACCAAAATTGGTCACATTGTTGACAATTCCAGGAAGTAATTGACCTTCTTGTAAATCGTTGATAGTTTTAATGTTTTGGTTGAATGTAAACACTTTTGCTTGCTCTCGAATGTCCAAGCCTGGTTTTTCCAATTCTTTGATAATATCTTGAAGTGTTGGCAAACCGACTGTTTTGGTAACGTATTTATTTAAATCAATTTTTTGGAGTTCGGCTTTGTTTCCTATCAAATCTGATACTTTTTTTCTTGCATCTTTTGCCATTTTTTCAACAATCGCGTAACTTTCAGGGTGGACGGCAGAATCATCTAATGGATTGTTAGCAGATTTTACACGTAAAAATCCCGCACCTTGTTCAAAAGCTTTGCCGCCTAAACGTGGTACGTTTTTAATATCATTTCTTGAAGAAAACGCACCATGTTCATCACGATAGTTCACGATGTTTTCAGCCAACTTTGGTCCGATGCCAGACACATAACTCAACAAACTTGTGCTTGCGGTGTTGAGGTTGACACCAACGGCATTCACGCAACTTTCTACCACAACGTCCAGTTCCTTTTTAAGTTTTGTTTGGTCTACATCGTGTTGATATTGTCCCACACCTATGGATTTGGCGTCGATTTTCACCAGTTCTGCCAATGGGTCTTGCAGTCGTCGTCCAATGGACACCGAACTGCGAACTGTTACATCATAATTCGGGAATTCTTCACGGGCAATTTTCGATGCAGAATAAATACTCGCCCCAGCTTCGCTCACCACGAATACTTGAATGTCATTTTTAAATCTGATTTTTCGAATAAAGGCTTCGGTTTCGCGGGATGCCGTTCCATTTCCAATCGCAATGGCTTCAATTTGATAGGCCTCCGTCAATGAGCTGATTTTTTTCATTGCGCCAACGGTATCACTTTTTGGTGGATGTGGATAAATGGTTTCGTTGTATAATAAACCGCCTTGGGCATCGAGACAAACTACTTTACAACCCGTTCTGAATCCAGGGTCAATAGCGAGAACTCGTTTTTCTCCCAAAGGTGAACCTAATAAGAGCTGTTTTAAATTTTTTGCGAATACAGTAATGGCAGAGTCATCCGCTTTGGTTTTCGCATTTTGTAAAGCTTCATTGCTTAAAGATGGCAATAACAGTCGCTTGTAAGCATCTTGAATGGCAATTTTGATTTGCTCTGAACAGTCATTATTGGAACGAATGATTCTGTCTTCAATTTTAGAAATTGCTTTGTCATCATCGATGGTGATTTTTGTCTTGATGAAGCCTTCACTTTCGGCTCTTAAAATAGCCAATAATCGATGTGACGGAATCTTATTTAAAGACTCTTCCCAATCGAAATAATCACGGAATTTTTGCGCGTTTTCCTCTTCTGCTTTTGCTTTGACTACTTTAGTGGAAATCATCGCAAATCGTTCCAATTGGTGACGTATGTTGTTTCTGATATCCGTGCGTTCATTAATCCATTCGGCAATGATATGTCTTGCACCTTCCAACGCATCCTCTACTGAAGTAATTTCGTCTTTTACATATTTAAAAGCAATCGATTCGACATCATTGGCATTTTGGCTCATGATGATTTTTGCCAAAGGCTCCAGGCCATTTTTACGGGCGGTTTCGGCTTTGGTTTTTCTGCTTTTTTTGAATGGTAGATACAAATCTTCAAGCGTTGTTAAATCTTGAGCGGCTTCGATTTTTTCTTTTAATTCTGGTGTTAAGGCATCTTGTTCTTCAATAGCTTTAAGAATAGCAACTTTTCGTTTTTCCAAGGCTTCAAACTGCTCTTTGTATTTTACAATATTCCCAATTTGAACTTCATCCAGATTACCAGTTCGCTCTTTACGATAGCGGGAAATGAAGGGTATGGTGGCATCTTCGTTTAATAATTCAACTGTGTTTTTAATAGAATTTTCTGGAAGTTGGGTGTGCGATTTTATATAAGAAATCAAGGTCATAAATCGGTATTCTAATATTTGAGGACAAAGATAGTAAGATAAAATCTGATAAAAATATACGGCATTTGTCGTATGGTTTGACTTTCAACTGAATCCTATTTTTGTTTTAACCAAAATAATATTTTATGAAACCTATTCTTACATTCATTTCATTTTTAGTGGCAACAAATCTCTTTTCTCAAAAAATAGATTGGAAAAATGCACCACTTAATCCGTGTGCCATCTACTACACCTTAAACCATTATAATTTAAATGGTCCCGTAAAGGAATCAAATAGTATTTCCTTGGGCGATAAGCTTTTTAACCTATCTTTTAATGAAGATGGCTATTTGGTTAGAAAATTAGTGACACAACCTGCGCGCACGTCCAAAGTACTTCATGAATATGAATACTCAAGCAAAGGTGTACTCAAGTCCACAAAAATGTCTTTTCTGGATTCCCAAGATAAGGTTACAAAAACGTATGAAAGTAAAATAGTTTACAATGATAAAGGACAAATTGCTGAAGTAATAGCACTTCCTGGGAATTCTAAAACATTTTTTAATTATGACAAAAATGGAAATTTAATATCTAAAAAATATAGGAATGAAAGTGGTAAAGATTCCGGAGGTGTAGAATATACTTATAATGCCAACTCTCAAATCATTAAGGAACACGAAATAAATAATGATTGGACATATACTTTCAACTTTGATTATCTCATTAAAGAAGATGGAAATTTGCAAATAGAAGTATTTACCTATAAAAATGGCGTGTTGCGAGTCAAAGAAGGTGCATTTCCTGTTTCAACTTTAGACAGGCAAAGTTATATGTCCAATAGGAACAATCCAGAAATATATACTTATAACACTCTTGGGCATGAAGCATACAATCCAGATTTTGTCGATGTAAGTTTAGACCAATACAATAATTTAAGAAGAGCGTACGGTTTTAAATATGATGCAGAATTAGTAACTATAGAATTGACATACTATAATAATATTGTAAGTACTATTACAAAGCCTAAAATAGATTCCAACTGCCTAAACGGTAATTGCATAGATGGCTACGGTGAATACAAGACAGACGAATATACACTTCTTGGGTTGTTCAAAAATGGTAAAGCCAATGGATATTGTTTGCAGATGTACAACAGCGGTAATTATATGGGAAACTTCAAAGATGGATTTCGTGATGGTTTTGGAACGTATCGATGGAAAGAGTCAAATCAGATATATATAGGTGAATGGAAGATAGGTAAGCAGCATGGTTATGGATATTATTTCACGAATAACGTTATTTCGAGTGCTGGTTATTATGAAAATGGGAAACAAGTGATTAATATGTTTGAAGCCTATAAGAATAATCAAACATCCAATGGTTGTTTAGGTAACTGTACTGAAGGTTTTGGGACATTGACTTACCAAGATGGTGCCGCAACTACTGGGTTTTTTAAGAATGGAAAAATTAACGGTCCAGCGACCATCACTTGGAGCAACAAGGATGTTTATAGTGGTAATTGGATAGACAATGTAAGACAAGGCCACGGCTTTTACATGTTCAGCGACACTCAAGCTATTTATTATGGAGGATTTGAGAATAATAAAAGAAATGGTTGGGGTATGTATTTTGATAAGGATTCAAACTTTATTAACAAAGGCATATGGGTGGATAATGTTATACAAACATCAATGTAATTGCTATATTAAAATTCGCGTATGAGACGATTCTTTATCTCTTGGATTTCAAAAAAGAGTTTAATGAGCAAAAAAGGTATCACGGAAAAAAGCGTTGCATAATCCATAAAGAACATAAACTTTTTCGTGACCAAAAACCAAAAGAGCATTCCTAAAACCAACGACATATGGAGTGTAATAATTCCTTTGGATAACATATGATGAGGTGCGTATCCTCTGATGTCATTTTGAAAATTATATATTTCTCTTAAAATAAAGGTTATAATACTGAAGTTGAAGAGCCAATTCTTAAAAAACAATACTTCAAAGTTGATAAGCACCAAATCGGTGTCACGCCAATTAAGAATCAATGCAAAAAACACAACAATAAAAACGAGATAGACCAGCAACAAAAACAATCTGCTTTTAATGATAGAAAGATATATTTTGGGGTTTTGAATCTTTCTTTTCAGGATGGCATATCGAGCCAAATCAAAAATTGTTTTCAAAAACTCATCCCACCAAAACAGATATAAAATATAAAAAACACTGATGGTCTTTTGATTTAGAGCCAACAGTGTCAATAGTGTCATAACTGCCAGGGAGATATATTGTGAAATTCGCGGATAGAATACTGCCATAGCGACCTTTTGGTTGAATTTCTACCGAAGATAAAAAAACTGTTCGAAGGAATTTCAAACAGTTTTAGAATTTTAAAGTTTTAATGAAGTCAATTTGCTGCCTTAAATGTTGCTAAAGGCGAATGATTTTCATCATGCATTACTAGAGCATGTTCTTTAAATTCATAATAGGATGCCTTTCCCATCACATTCAGAAATTCATTTTCAGTTTCCATTTCCGGGCAGAATTTTTTGGTGCTTATCAATTGTGAAAAACCGATTTTTTGAGCATCGTCAAGTGTATAGCCACCACGTAAATTGTTGCAACCCGTGTAACCGGAAATAGTAAAATCGTCCGCAAACTCAATGTAAGGATGCTCGGCTTTGGCTTCCTTGAGTTGAATTTCTTCGCCTTTGAAAGAAACCAAATGCCATTTTTTGCCTACCAATTCGTCATTAACTTTTTTAAGAATATAACGTTCAGCCAAATCGCCTGAAATTTTGTTGCCATCCTTATCCAAATGTGTCAATGTATTTTCTCCAACAAAATAAGACGTTCTATTTTTATCAGAAAAGATGATTTTTTGACCTTTTTCATCCCATTTAAAAGTACCATTGGATTCAAAAAGACTATCAGGTTTACCTACATAAATATCTTTAGCAACATACGTGTTATCTTGGTTGATGCTGATGATTGTTTTGATGCCCTCACAATCGGCACATGGCAAAACACCGTCGTAAGTTCCGGTCCAATCAAGTGAGGTCATGCTGTTATCACCGATGAGCTCTGTATTGGGCATCATGACGGCGTCTTTTTTCTTGTTTCCGTTGCAACCAAATACGAGGGCAGCGACCATTAAACAAGGATATATCAATTTTAATTTCATTTTTTTAGTGTTTTAAAGTTTTTCAATTTAGAAAAACCAACCAAATAAAGCGAAGGAATTAGTAAAGCCTTAACGTAATGAAGCCATCAAAAACGATTAGCTGATATGCAAACCATTGCTCACATTTGCGTCATCCGGATTCACAAACACCAACTTCCCGTCAGCGGATTCCGTCATCAAAATCATGCCTTGGCTCTCGACACCTCGTAAGGCTCTTGGCGCTAAATTAACCAAAACCGTCACACGTTTTCCAATGACTTCTTCTGGTGTAAAACTCTCGGCAATACCAGAAACAATGGTTCGGATATCCATACCTGTATCCACTTTCAACACCAACAATTTATTTGCTTTTGGCATTTTTTCGGCTTCAATGATAGTGCCGACACGCATGTCCAATTTTGCAAAATCTTCGTAGGTAATGGTTTCTTTTTGAGGCTCTACTTTTTTGTTTGCTATTTCGTTTGCTTTTTTGCTTGTTTCCAATTTTTCCAATTGTTTTTGAATGGTATTGTCTTCTATTTTTGAGAATAATAATTCGGCTTTGCTTATTTGATGGCCTGCCTGAATCAAGATGTTTTTGGTTGAAACGTCATTCCAACTGTTCTCGATACGATGCTCCTGCGTCGCATCACTCGAACTGACATTTAGGATATTTTTTAATTTTTCAGAGGTGAAAGGCAAAAACGGTTCGCTCAACGTGGCTAAAGCAGATGCAATCTGAAGTGCCACAAACATGATTGTTTTCGTGCGTTCTTCGTCGGTTTTGATAAGTTTCCAAGGCTCTTCATCCGCTAAATACTTGTTGCCAAGTCGTGCCAGATTCAACAGTTCCTGACTCGCCTCTCTAAAACGATAACGTTCAATAGAACTTGCAATCACATCTGGGTAAGCTTTGACAGCCGCCAAGGTTTCATCATCTATTTGAGAGAATTCTGAAGGCGATGGAACAATTCCATGGTAATATTTGTCGGTCAACACCACAACACGGTTGATGAAATTTCCAAAAATTGCCACCAATTCATTATTGTTCCGAGCTTGGAAATCTGCCCAAGTGAAATCGTTGTCCTTGGTTTCTGGCGCATTTGCTGTTAAGGCATAACGCAACACATCTTGCTGATTTGGAAATTCCTTTAAATAATCTGGTAACCAAACCGCCCAGTTTTTTGAGGTTGATAATTTATTGCCTTCCAGATTTAAAAATTCATTAGCTGGCACATTATCCGGAAGAATGTAACTGCCTTCCGCTTTTAACATTGCAGGGAAAATGATGCAGTGAAACACGATATTATCCTTCCCGATGAAATGCACCAATTTGGTGTCTTTATCTTTCCAATAGGGTTCCCAGTCTTTTCCAACACGCGCTGCCCATTCCTTGGTGGAAGAAATATAGCCGATGGGCGCATCAAACCAAACATATAATACTTTTCCATCCGCACCTTCAACGGGAACGGGAATTCCCCAATCCAAATCTCTGGTCACAGCTCTTGGACGCAAACCATCGTCAATCCAAGATTTTACTTGTCCGTAGACATTTGGTTTCCAGTCTTTTTTATGACCTTTTAAAATCCATTCTTTTAAGAACGCTTCGTGTTTATCCAAAGGTAAAAACCAGTGTTTGGTCTGTTTTAAGGTCGGTACATTTCCAGTGATGGCCGATTTCGGATTGATTAAATCGGTAGCGTTTAAACTACTTCCACATTTTTCACATTGGTCGCCATATGCTTCTTCATTGCCACATTTTGGACAAGTTCCAGTGACAAATCTATCTGCCAAAAACTGATTGACTTCTTCGTCATATAACTGTTCGGTAACTTCCTCAATAAATTCACCTTTGTCGTATAAGGTTTTAAAAAATTCTTGCGCAGTATCGTGATGAATTTTTGCTGAAGTCCGTGAGTAATTATCAAATGAAATTCCAAACTCTTCAAACGATTTTTTTATAATCGCATGATATTTGTCAACGATATCTTGAGGTGTAACCCCTTCTTTTTTTGCTTTAATAGTAATAGGAACGCCATGTTCATCACTTCCGCAAATAAAGGCAACATCATTTCCTGTTAAACGCAAATAGCGTGAATAAATATCGGCAGGCACATACACACCAGCTAAATGGCCAATGTGGATTGGGCCGTTGGTGTAAGGTAAAGCCGCTGTAATGGTATATCGTTTGGACATGTTTTTGGTATCGTTTTTGAAGCCACAAAAGTACGCATTTTGAAAGGGTTTTAGAAAAAAAATGTACATTTACGCTATGTCAAAATTCACATTAATAATTGCTATATGTTGCGTGACTATTTTCTCTGTGAGAGAACAGGTTTCAGCACAAAACAATTCAGCATCTAATTCAGAAAAAAAATTGATACAACCACCATATTTAAAAGCAGGGGACACTGTTGCCATTGTTGCGCCATCCGGTGTTTTAAAAAATCGAACCGATGAAGTTGGACGTAGCAAAGCCATTCTTGAAAGTTGGGGATTGAATGTAGTTATAGGAAAACATGTGTTTAGTAAACATGGGCATTTTGCTGGAACAGATGACGAACGTTGTGAGGATTTACAAAAGGCCTTGAATGACCCTTCCATAAAAGCCATTTGGGCGGCACGAGGCGGTTATGGAACCGTCAGAATCATTGATAAACTGGATTATACACAATTTAAAAAAAATCCGAAATGGATTATTGGTTATTCGGATATTACAGCATTACACAACCAACTTCACAATTTGGGCTACGAAACCATTCACGCCATGATGTGTACAAGTTTGACCAAGGATGAAAGCGAGGTAAAAGAGGCAATTTCCACCTTAAAGAATGCCATTTTTGGTAAAAACCTTTCCTACCAATTGGAAGGTTCAAACTACAACAAAACAGGAACAGTGACCGCGCCTTTGGTGGGCGGAAATTTGACCGTTTTGCACACCATGTTGGGTTCCAAAACGAGCATAGACACCTCTGGAGATATTATTTTTCTTGAAGAAGTTGGAGAGTATGCCTATCACATTGACCGCATGTTGCAAAGTTTGAAACGTGCGGGCTATTTTGACAATTGCAAGGGGATTTTGGTAGGCGATATCAGTCGTGTACGCTATAACGACCAAGATTTTGGCCGTACCATTGAAGAAATTTTCCTCGACATTGTGGCCGATAAAAATATTCCAGTGGCGTTCAATATGCCTGCAGGTCATGAGAAAGATAATCGTGCGATGATTTTGGGAAGCATGGTTGAGTTGAAGGTGGGAAAGGATAAGACGGAATTGAAATTTAAAAATTAGAATTCCGTATTACTAATCACAAAACCCATCTTTCACTTTTACCTTTTTCAATTTAACCCACATACCATCTTCAAATTCCTTTGGTGACAACCGAAACAGAACAATTGTAGCATTGGAATTTGGGCAAAATTGGACTTCAATCTCAACATTCAGCGTCATCAAATTTTTAGTATATCGGGTATCAAAGGTCTTTATCTTTCCTCCGTAAGTAGTCTCCGTTTCTTTGTGAAATACCGCAGCTGTACTGTGTATGTTTTCATCACCAATACGGTTTGGGCCTATATTCATTAACCCATCAAAATAAAGTTGCATATAATATTCCAGCATCGAGGCTGTTGGTTCTATTCTGCCATTGACGCGCCAGGCACACACGTAGGACCAAAATCCAGGACTGTCTTTATTCGACCAACCTTCTGCAAACCGTAAATCCTCATAACCTTCAAACGGAATTTCTGGCGCAAAACCCAATGGGAATTCAATAATTTCCTTTGCCCAAGTGCTATCGGCTTCTAAAAAATGCAGGTCATCTTTCTCTTGTCCAAAGGTTATGATTGAAAAGCAAGAAAGGAGTGTAGCGAATATGAGCTGTTTTGTCATTTTTATGTCTTTTCATTTACAAACTTAATTTAACTTCAAATCCAATAGCATCAGAAATTGCTCCATCTTTTATATTACTGTTATAACTAATGTCCCAACGTGTACGGTCAATTTTAAACTTTGTGGTCATTTGTTTTTTACTGTAATCTACTTCAGCTTGAAAATTGATAGGTTTTGTAATCCCTTTGATGGTAAGATCTGCCTCAATATGCATATGGGTGCTGTCTTGATATTTCACTTTAGTAATGCTCAGTTTTGCCAGTGGGAATTTTTTAACATCAAAAAAATCGGGATCTTTTAAATGGTTTACTAAACTTTCATTGGCATCGGCTTTTTCAATATCTGTACTGGTAATGGAATTCATGTCCAAGACAAATTCCCCTCCCACAATCACATCCTGTGACTTGATAAAATAACCTTCTTTAAAAGTAACGTTTCCGTAATGACCTCCAAAATAAAAGGTATAATCACCATACCATTTGAGTTCGCTTTTTGATGTATTGATGTTGAGTTTTTCTTGGGCATTGGAATAGGTCATTGTTATTAATGCAATTGTAAATAATAAAACTTGCTTTTTCATCTGTTTGGTTTTAAGGTTTTTAATTTTTTGATAAATCTATCTCGCAACTGGAAAAACAGTGTCAAAAAAATGTAAAAGATGTGTCAACAGTTGTAAAAAGTGACATTTTTATAGTTTATTTACAGTAATTATGGAAAGATGTATGCGTTTAAGATTATTGGTTCCCGTTTTTATTTTGTTTCTGTGCCATCTTACATCGTGTCAGAAACCCGATGAAGAATTTTCTGAAGTCAGTAAGATCGCGTTAAGAGATGTTGGTAATAAGCTCCTGTTATCCAACCAAGATTCCACATCATTGATATTGCCAATCACCAAAATTGAAAGAAACAAATATCAATTGCAATTTCAGCATGATTTGGCCATTGAACCCGACACTCTTGTATCAATTGTAAAAAACAGCTTTGCGAAAGCAAATCTCCCCGATAATTATCGTATTGAGGTTGTTCAATGTTTAGATCATGAAATAGCCTATAGTTATGAGATAAAAAATCTGGAAGAAAATAGTATCGTTCCCTGCAACGGAAGGAATCTACCTTCAAATTGTTACCGTATTCAGGTTCGATTTGTTGAAACACAGAATCCAAATTCTATAGAATATGTGTCGATAGTTGCCATTGCGTTTATAGGATTTGGATTTTTGTATCGATTTAAGAAAAGCAAAATAGGTGGTGATGAAAAAGATGGTTCATTTTTTAAGATTGGAGACTATGAATTTTATCCTGAACAGAACAAGTTGGTTTATGATAAAAACGAAATCAATCTTTCCAAGAAAGAATGTGAACTGCTGGAGATATTGAATGAAAATCTCAACGAAGTTGTGAAAAGGGATGAATTGACAAAACGAATATGGGAAGACCACGGTGTTTTTGTTGGAAGGAGTTTGGATACCTATGTTTCTAAACTGCGCAAAAAGTTTGAGAAGGATGCTTCCATAAAAATCACAAATGTGCATAGTGTAGGATATAAGTTGGAAGTCAGTTAAGAAGCTTAAATTCGATCAAATAAAAGCCCAAATCCCAATAGCATCAATCATAGACCGGCAACTGCTGGCTGTAAACTGGAGATTAAAAATGGCAGACCACAATGAACTAGGGAAAATTGGCGAACAACTCGCGGTTGATTTTTTGCTCGCAAAAGGCTACGAGATTATCACCCGTAATTTTGTGTTTCAAAAAGCGGAAGTTGATATTATTGCAACATACGGCAATATGATAATTTGCGTTGAGGTTAAAACTCGAAATTCAGAGTTTTTTGGAGACCCACAAGAATTTGTGACCAAAGGAAAAATAAAGAATTTGGTAAAAGCGATGGATGCCTTTGTGATTGAAAATGAAATTCCATTAGAAACGCGATTTGATATCATTGCTGTGTTGAAGAACAAAAAAGTAGAGCAATTAACCCATTATGAGAATGCGTTTTATCATTTTTAATTCCCATGAAAGAAGTCATCTCATGAATTGAAATTGGATGAGGTTACTTGTAAAAATTCATTTCATCCAAATACTCCCAAACATGTTCGGGTAGCATAGGTCGAACATTTTTTCCTTCTTTGATAGAGTTTCTAATAAACGTGGAAGACAATTCCATAATTGGAGCAGCCACGTGATGTATTTTTGGATGCTTGTCAAATTGGGTTTCAACTGTGCCCTCCGAAATCCTTGGATACACATATATATCATGTCCTTTCAAAATCAACTCGTAGTGTTTCCATTTATGAAAGCTTTTCAAATTGTCTTCACCCATAATTAAGGAAAACCCGTGTTCTGGAAATTTCTCTTGAAGATAGACCAGCGTATTGATGGTATAATTGGGCTGTGGTAAGTTAAACTCTATATCGCTAGGACGTAATTTTGAATAATCTTTTGTGGCACGATACACCATTTCCAACCGCTGATGGTTATCGAGCATAGAGCTTTTTACTTTAAAAGGACTTTGAGGGGTGACTACAAACCATATTTGGTCCAAATCACTATACTCTGCCATATGGTTGGCAATCGTCAAATGTCCAACGTGGATTGGGTTGAAAGTTCCAAAATACAAACCGATTTTCATCAATTATCCTTTATAAAATTGGAAACTAAATCGTAGGATTCTTCTAAAGCATGCTCCAGTGTATCGTTGATGACCACTTTATCAAACAAAGGAGCAGTGGCTAGTTCAGCTGACGCTTTGGCGATACGCATATTTATTTTATCATTACTCTCCGTTTTTCTATTTTTCAAACGGATTTTAAGTTCGTCGATGCTGGGTGGTTTAACAAAAATTGCCAAAGTCTGCGCTGGAAACTTTCGTTTGATACGTAGGCCTCCCGACACATCAATATCAAAAATAACATGCTTGCCGTGTGACCAAATTCGCTCTACTTCTGTTTTTAAGGTTCCGTAGAAATTATCGCGATACACTTCTTCCCATTCTAAAAACTCATCGTTCTTGATTTTTTTCTTAAACTCCTCGAATGATAAAAAATAGTAGTCTTGACCATCAATCTCTTCACCACGAATTTCGCGAGATGTTGCTGAAATAGAGAATTCCAAGTTCAGCTCTTTTTGTTTCAGTAAATGTCTTACAATAGTGGTTTTACCAGAGCCTGAAGGGGCGGAGAATACGATTAATTTGCCTTGCTTCATTATAACACGTTAAGAAGTTGTTCCTTTATTTTTTCCAATTCATCTTTCATCTGCACTACCAATTTTTGCATTGGTGCATAATTGCTTTTGGAACCAATCGTATTGATTTCGCGGCCCATTTCCTGGCTGATAAATCCTAATTTTTTGCCATTGGAATCATCAGATTTCAAAGCTTTAAGAAAGTAATCCAAATGATTTTTTAAGCGAACTTTTTCTTCTGTAATGTCGAATTTTTCAATATAAAACACCAATTCTTGCTCAAAACGGTTTTCATCAACTTTTTCCTTTAATTCTGCAACACCTTTGTGCAAACGCTCACGAACACCTTCAATTCGTTCTGGATCCATCGTTATGACTTCATCCAACAAATCTGAAATATTTTTAACGCGATCAAAAAATTCAGACTCCAAACTTTTGCCTTCGTCCAAACGATATTGATGTATTTTTTCTAAAGCCGACCGTATCTCTGCCAAGATTTCACTCCATTCATCTTCATCAATCTCATCACGCTCGGTGGTCACGGCATCAGGTAATCGGATGGCCATTTTTAGCAATTCGGTTTCGTCACCATCCACCACTTCTTTCAATTGTTTGATGTATTGTTTGACTACGGTTTTATTGATCTGTGTGGAGGTTTCTTCGCCAGTAATTTCCATAAATAAAGAAAAATCAACCTTGCCACGTTCTAATTGGGAGGCAATTAATTTTCGGACTTCCAACTCTTTTTCTCTATAAATTGAAGGCATCCGCGTGTTCAAATCAAGACTTTTGCTGTTGAGTGATTTTATTTCGATGGATATTTTTTTAGTCGGAAGCTGTATCACAGATTTTCCGTATCCGGTCATGGATTGTATCATGGACTTATTTTAAAAGTTGAACAAAGGTACTAAAAATCATCAGTTTTAATAGGTTAATAACATATTGGAATTGCTGAAAAGCGGTGAGAAAACTCTAAATTTGTCTTTTCAATTTTAATCATATAAAAATATGTATCTAAAGGATTTTGAAATACGATGGAGTGATGTCGATGCCAACAGGCATTTGGCCAATTCGGCTTATGTCAATTTTATGAGCCATACCCGTGTGGCTTTTTTTGAAGAACACAACTTTTCGTTGTCAAATCTGGCGAAATTTGACATCAGTCCGGTTATTTTTTATGAGCATATCTATTACTTTAAGGAAGCTTTTTTAGGAACGCCCATCAGAGTGGGTTTGGAAGTAACGGGTTTAAGTGAAGATGGAATGTTTTTTAAATTAGAGCATAATTTTTACAACAAGAAAGGAGAAAATTTAGCAAATTGTGAAATCCTTGGCGCATGGATAAACTTAAAAAGCAGAAGTTTGACTCCGATACCAGACCATTTAAAAAAAGAACTGGATTCATTTCCTAAATCAAAGGATTTTAAAATCCTAACCAAGGAAGATACGCGCAAGCACGGAAAAAAACCTATAAATCTAATCTGAAACTTTCGGCTTTTTTGTGACTAAATAAACACCACAAAAAATAAGCAGCATTGCTATTATTTTAACGTATCCAATAGTGTCGGATCCCATAATAATGGCAAAAATTCCGGCGATGACAGGTTGCAAATAAATAAAAATGCCGATGGTGGAAGCTTTAAGATTTCGCAATGCCAAAGGATTCAAAAGATAGGTGCCGAAGGTGGCTCCAACAACCACAAACAGAACCGAAAACCAAACATAGGGAGTAAAAGTCTGCCATTGAATCTCTGTGAATTCTGTATAGCCAAAAGGCAATACCATAAAAAAACCAAATAAAAACAACCATTTAATAAATGTAAATGGATGGTATTTATTGGTTAATTTTTTGATCAAGATGATATAAATGCTATAGGAAATGACATTGATAAATATAAACAGGTTTCCTAAAAATAGATTGTCTCCAACACGTGTGGAAGTTCCCAAAGCGGTTAATAGGATACCGCCGCAAAAGCCCAGAATTACACCAACAACCTTTAATTTGGTAATTTTTTCATGAAGGAAAAATGAGGACAGTAACAATATAATGATTGGTGTAATGGTTACAATAACGGAAGCATGTATAGGTGTTGTTAATTCAAGACCTTTCAAAAACAAAAGCATATTGATAACCACACCAAAAACCGCCGCAATAAAAAACTTGAAAAAATCTTTTTTGTCTATCTTCTCCTGTGGTAAAAAAAGGCTGAAAATCCAGAATAATATGGTGGCTCCTGCGACGCGCAAAATCACCAATGCAAAAGGAGAGACAAAATTGTCGTTCATCAGCACCTTGGCAAATGTGAAGTTGATCCCATAAAGCACTTGTACAATAAATGCAGCCACAAGGGCCCAAATACGTTTATCCATGGATGGCCTTTTTTGCAGCTTCCACAGTTTTAGCACTGTTGCCTATAAAAATTTGGTCATTGTATACGATTACCGGTCGGCTTAAAAAGGTGTAGTGGTCAAGAATATAATGTTTATAATCTTTTTCTGAAAGTTTTTGGTCTTTTAGACCCATTTCCTTATAAAGTTTGGCGCGTTTGCTGAATAAAGCTTCGTAATTACCTGAAAGTTTATGCAATTCCTCAAGTTGTTTCATGGTCATATCTTCTTCCTTAATGTCTTGAAGAATGAAGTCATTTGGAAGATTCAATGTTTTTAAAATTCTAACACAAGTACTGCATGTTTTAAGGTAGTAAACTTTTTTCATAAGGAAGGAATTGAATTGCAAAGTAAAATGATTTCAAAAGAAATTTAAGTACTTTTAAAGAAAAAATATACCATTATGAATTGGGCTTTTGACATTACACTTAAAAGTAGAGCGGTTTTAAAAACGATTATGGAAACCTATTCGTTGGAAGAATTAAATAAAATCCCTGACGGTTTTAACAATAATATTATTTGGAATATTGCACATACCATTGCTGTACAGCAATCATTGGTGTATAAACTATCAGGCTTATCACCCATCATTTCAGAAGAGATGATTTCAAAGTTTAGAAAAGGCACAAGACCCGAAAGAGATTTGACGGAAGCAGAAGTTGATGAAATAAAAGGCTTGCTTTTTTCTACTATCGAAAAAACAAAGGAAGATTATGAAAATAAGGTCTTCCAAAATTATAATGAATATACCGTGACGACCAAAAACACACTTACTAATGTTATGGAAGCCATTGAGTTTAACAATTTTCATGAAGGCATCCATTTAGGGTATATCTTGGCTCTTAAACGTTCTATATAAGTATGGAGTATTACTCAATTATTTCAATTTTAGTAGTATTGGCGGCACTTTTTGGATTTATCAATGCGCGCTTTTTTAAACTTCCAACAACTATTGGGTTGATGATTATCACTATTTTGTTCACCCTTGTTTTGGTTGTCATTGGTCAATTCAACGACACACTTTTGACACACGAACGTGAATTGATTTCCAATATCGATTTTGAAACGGTTCTCTTGGACGTTATGTTAAGTTTTCTATTGTTCGCTGGAGCCTTACACACCAATTTTGAAGAATTAAAAGTACAACGGGCTCCCGTCATTGTTTTTGCGACGGTTGGAGTGTTGATTTCAACTGCATTGGTAGGTGTTTCGATGTATTACATACTTCAATGGATTGGTTTGAATGTGCAGTTTATTTATTGTCTATTGTTTGGAGCTTTGATTTCTCCAACTGACCCAATTGCGGTTTTAGGAATTTTAAAAAAGGCAAAAGCGCCAAAAAGATTAGAAACCAAGATTGTGGGTGAATCGTTGTTTAATGATGGTGTGGGCGTTGTGGTATTTCTTACCATTTTTGCCATTGCATCAGCTCCTGGCGAGACTGTTGAAATTATGGATATTGTCGAACTTTTTGGAAGGGAAGTCTTGGGAGGGATCGTTCTTGGATTGATACTCGGTTATGGAACTTTCAAAATGCTAAAAGCGATTGATAATTATGAAGTTGAAGTCATTATTACTATTGCCACAGTGATGGGAGGCACCTTAATAGCGCATAAATTTCATCTGTCTGCGCCTTTGGCAATGGTCACGGCAGGATTATTTATTGGGAATGATATTGTTAGAAGTGCGGCAATGTCTGAAAAAACAGAAACCTACGTGGACAGGTTTTGGGAACTGGTGGATGTTCTTCTTAACACCATTTTATTTGTGCTTATAGGAATGGAGATGTTGATATTAACGTTTGAAATGAGTTCTATACTAGCAGGATTGATTGCTGTGCCATTGGTTTTATTCTGTAGATATGCTTCGCTATGGTTGCCAATTAAGTTTTTTGCAAAACGATTGGATTTCGTCCCAAAAACCAATCTCATTATGACTTGGGGTGGATTGCGAGGAGGTATATCAATTGCTTTGGCTTTAAGTCTGACCAATGATATGCATCGGGAATTGTTTCTCGTGATTACCTATATCATAGTAATATTTTCAATTATAGGACAAGGCTTAACTGTAGAACCAGTCGTAAGACGTTTTACAAAATCACTCTAAATTGATTTTAAGAAAGGGTTTGGCTTCTTTATACGGAATTGTGAACTCGGTAATACCTTGTGCATAAGAAGCAATTTCGTAAACATTATAAAGTAGAATTACACCCCCGCTATTAAAGCCAATATTTTCAGGAAGTTGGAACGCTTCTCCAAAGAACATATCTTCTTCACTCTCATCATTAGATAAAGGCTTGGTCGCCTTTTCAAAATAAGGTTTTGCTATGTCTTTGAAGGCGTCTTCATCGGTGATGATATCTTCTCGTTTAAGTAATTTCCCGGTCTTTTTGTCAAAATTCAAAAAGGTCACATGACTGTTTCCATGAGCTCCACCTGTATCTAGATAGGAATTCACAGTAACGCAGATAATGTTTTCGGACTCGTAATTCACTTCACTTTCAATCAAAGCTTCCCATTGTTGGGTAGAATCACTAAAATCATCTTTAAATGCTTTGTATTCTTGGTCAAAACCCTTGATGGCTTCATCCAATGTCAAGGCTTTATCTGTTTTTTCGCTCATGTTAATTTCATTCGCCAAAAAATTTTCTATTGTTTTATTGATGTTAGTGCTAATGATTTTGTCACCTTCAGCCTTTGGATAGCTGATAGTTATGTTGGCATTTTGAGTCTTTTCGATGGATTGATCGGAAAAGGAGAGAGGAATACTATCTTTTTTGCAGGAAAAAAGAACCAAAAAAACACCCAAAAACAAACTGAATTTTTTCAAAGTAATAGCGTAGTTGTTAAACATTGATTAAAGATATGACTTCCTTTTGTAACCTTCGAATTAAAGCCTAAATTTGTTGGGCTTAATAAAAATCCGATGGTTTTCGAGAGCAAAAGTAATTTGTTTTTTGCTTCTGACCATTAAAAATCAATAAATTAATATAGATGAAATTCAATACCAAAACCATACATGGTGGACAAGAACATGACAAGGCTTATGGAGCTGTGATGCCGCCAATATATCAAACATCCACCTACGCCCAATCCACTCCTGGGGGGCATAAAGGCTATGAGTATTCCAGAACGCACAATCCAACACGTGATGCTTTGGAAAATGCGCTAGCAAGTATCGAAAACGGAAACCACGGCTTGGCATTCGGGTCAGGTTTGGCAGCCATTGATGCCATCATGAAATTGTTAAAGCCTGGAGATGAGGTTATTTCAACCAATGATTTGTATGGTGGAACTTATCGTTTATTCACGAAAATATTTGAAGGGTTTGGCATAAAATTCCATTTTATTGGAATGGAGAATGCTTCAAATATTGAACAGTATGTCAATAAAAACACAAAACTGATCTGGGTTGAAACACCAACCAACCCAATGATGAATATCATCGACATTAAGGCTGCTTCGGCTGTGGCCAAAAAGCACAATTTGCTTTTAGCGGTCGATAATACTTTTGCGACCCCTTATCTACAACAACCAATAGATTTAGGTGCTGATATTGTGATGCATTCAGCAACCAAATACCTTGGTGGCCATAGCGACGTGGTGATGGGAGCTTTGATTGTGAAGGATAAAGACTTGGCTGATAAATTATATTTTGTCCAAAATGCTAGTGGTGCCATTTGTGGTCCACAAGACAGTTTTTTGGTCTTAAGAGGAATTAAAACCCTTCATATACGTATGCAACGCCATTGTGAAAATGGGAAAGCGGTTGCAGAATATTTAGCCTCGCATCCAAAAATCGAAAAAGTGTATTGGCCAGGATTTGAAAACCATCCAAACCACGCCATTGCAAAATCACAAATGAATGATTTTGGAGGTATGATTTCCTTTACAACCAAAGGGAATAATTATGAGGAAGCCATCAAAATTGTGGAAAAACTTAAAGTGTTCACGTTGGCTGAATCCCTTGGAGGGGTGGAGTCTTTGGCTGGGCATCCAGCAAGTATGACCCATGCAAGCATTCCAAAAGAAGAGCGTGAAAAAACCGGTGTGGTCGATTCGTTGATTCGGTTGAGTGTGGGTATCGAAGATATTGAAGACTTAATTGAAGATTTAAAACAAGCCATCGGATAAACGCCTAAACGTATAAAATTAAAAGACCTGTAGCAATAAAGTTTCAGGTCTTTTTTGTTTTGTATAAAAGCAAGATTAATCCAAATAGTAGATATAACCAAAGTTGAGCCATACCAACCAGTCATTGGCTTTGCTGGAAGGTAACTTATGGTCTAACCCATCCACTTCATCATTAAAGAAATATTGCCATCTTAAATCGATCATCAAATCGGAAAGAATAGTCAATTTATACCGAGTTCCCACACTACCAACTACAGACCAAGTGGTGCCACCATCGGTTTTAACTGGGTAGTAGCTTGGATCATCTCCTGGGCCCGGTCTCCATGAACTGAAAATATTTCTCGGATCATAAATGTTTCCATAATCAGCCAAGCCCGCAGGATCCACATAATCGGTAGATGCCTTTGGATTGTAAGATGTAAAATGAGGTCCTAAACTTAAAAAAGGCGCAAATGAGTAGCGTGTTGCCGAAAACGCTCTAATACTTTGTGGGAAAAACTCCAATTGCATTCCAATATCCAAATTGTTGGCTTTTCCATAGTGGTGCCTTAATTGGTCATAAGAAGGGCTTGGATTATCCACCCATTCACCAAAATGGTTCAATTTAGTGGTATTATAAGAAATTTCACTTCTTAACTTGAAGTGGTCATTAAAATAAGTATCTGTAGAATAGCAGTTACAATCCGCTCTATAAGAAAAGTTTATATAATGAACGATTCCAATACCAAACCCCGTATTCCCTGCGTTGGTCTCTAAATTGTGACGTACTCCAAAATCTGACTGAAATGCTACGGGCCCAGCAATTACCCCTATTTCGTGCGAAAAACCAAGTTGTGCAAATCCGCTATTTATACCTAATAAAACAAGAGATATAAATGTTAACTGTTTAAAATTAAGCGCCATATGGTTTTGTTTAATTGAGGGCAAAGTTATCAACAAATATATGAAAACTGCGATAACTACCAAATAAATCAGTTGCATCGTGCATATTAAGTTTATTTCGACCGTTTTTTGACATATCCTCAATCATTCAAATGTTTAATGAGAATATGAAAAAATATATATGTAAATTTTAAAGATAATGTATCTTTGCACAGCAAACCGAATATATTTATTCCAAAAAAATAGTATAAATGAAAGATCAAATAGATGCTTTTTTAGAGCTTGTTAAAAAAACAAACGGTCATGAACCTGAATTTTTACAGGCTGTTCATGAGGTAGCCGAAACGGTGATTCCTTTTATTGAAGAAAATCCTAAATACAAAGGAAAAATGTTATTGGAGCGAATGGTCGAACCAGAACGCACCATCATTTTTAGAGTGCCATGGCTTGATGATAAGGGCAATACTCAGGTTAATAGAGGATTTAGAATTGAATTTAATTCGGCAATTGGTCCATATAAGGGAGGTCTGCGCTTTCATCCAACCGTTAATTTAAGCATCCTTAAATTTTTGGGATTCGAACAAACATTTAAAAATTCTTTGACCACGCTTCCAATGGGCGGTGGTAAAGGCGGTTCTGATTTTGACCCAAAAGGTAAAAGTGATAATGAAGTGATGCGTTTTTGTCAGTCGTTTATGAATGAATTGTTCCGTCATATCGGTGCCAATACAGATGTACCTGCTGGGGACATCGGAGTTGGAGGTCGTGAAATAGGATATATGTTCGGACAATATAAGAGATTGAGAAATGAGTTTACAGGTGTGTTTACAGGAAAAGGNNGTGATTTCAGGTTCTGGGAATGTGGCACAATATGCATGTGAAAAAGCAACAGAACTTGGTGGAAAAGTGGTAACGATGTCCGATTCTGGAGGATATATCTATGATAAAGACGGTATTGACGCCAAAAAATTGGCTAAAATCATGGATATCAAAAATGTAAAACGTGGTCGAATAAGTGATTATGTAAAAACATATAAATCTGCTACCTACCATGAAGGCGCGAGGCCATGGTCTGTAAAATGTGATATTGCGTTGCCATGTGCGACTCAAAATGAATTGAACGAAAAAGAGGCAAACGCTTTAATCAAAAATAAAGTGATTGCTGTGGCAGAAGGAGCAAATATGCCTACAACTCCAGAGGCAATTACGGCGTTCCAAAAGGCAAAAGTAATGTTTTCGCCAGGTAAGGCATCCAATGCTGGTGGGGTAGCAACATCGGGTCTAGAGATGAGTCAAAATTCATTACGATTGAGCTGGACAAGAGAAGAAGTGGACGAAAAATTACACGCCATCATGAATGATATTCACCAATCTTGTGTGAAATATGGCTCACAAAAAGATGGTTATGTAGATTATGTAAAAGGTGCAAACATTGCAGGGTTTGTAAAAGTGGCAGACGCTATGTTGGCACAAGGCGTAGTATAATACTTTATACATCTAAAAACAAAAGCTCTCATAACGTACAGTTGTGAGGGCTTTTTTATTGAAGTATATATGATTCGTTGTATTTTCTCGTTAGTAATAAATATCTTTGGCAATTACTAATTGTTCTATGTTAAGAAAAATTACTTTTTTTATTCTTTTGATAACCTCCATGGTTGGTCATTCCCAAAATTTTTCGACTCTTTGGGAAGGTCATTTTTCGTATTATGACATTAAAGATGTCACACAAAGCGAGAGCAAAATATATGCTGCTTCCGAAAATGCCATATTTAGTTACGATTTAGCCACCAATGAGTTAAAAACCATCACTACAGTGGATGGATTATCGGGTGAGACCATTACAACCATTCATTATAGCTATGAGTATCAAGTCCTAATCATCGGGTATCAAAATGGACTTATGGAAGTCTATTTTGAATCGGACGGTTCCATTCTTTCAGTTGTTGATATTTTGGAAAAGGAAACCGTTGCCCCAAATAAAAAATTGATCAATCATTTTAATGAATACAACGGATTGGTATACATTTCAACCGATTATGGTATTTCAGTATATGATTTGCAACGATTGGAATTCGGTGACACCTATTTCATTGGAAATGCCGGAAGTCAAATTAGTGTAAAACAAACGACTGTTTTTGGCGGATTTATTTACGCGGCATGTTTCAATAATAATGCCATCAAAAGGGCAGCGCTAGACAATCCAAATATTATAGACTATCAGCAATGGCAGACGCTTAACAGTGGCAATTTCCTATCGATTGAAAGTGTAAATGATAAACTGTACGCCATTAATTCCAACAACAGCATCTTTGAGATTATCAACACCTCCTTTAATCAGCTTCTAACGTATGGAGCAACGGTGGTAGATATGCGTTCGGTAAATGGGGATTTAATAGTTACTACTCTCAATAGTACATTTGTGTATGATAGTGCCTTTAATGCCATTGCAACAGCTTCAACCAATTCAGAATACAATACACAATTCACTTCTGCAACCTTGGCAAATAATAACATTTATATTGGAACTAAAAACTTCGGTGTCCTTGGTACAGCACTGTCCAATCCACAAGACTATATGGTTATAAGACCTGATGGTCCTTTGCGAAATGACATGTTTAAAATAAATGCGAGTAATAATGAAGTTTGGGTTACTTATGGAGATTATGATGTGTATTATAATGCCTATCCCATCCAAAGTTATGGAATAAGCCATCTGGTTGAAGAACAATGGGTTAATATTCCTTATGATAGCTTGTTGACTGCTAAAAATCTAGCGGATATAAGTGTCAACCCGTTCAATCCTCAACAAGTATTCGTCAGTTCATACTTTAGTGGGTTGTTGGAGTTTAATAATGGAGAACCGACCATTTTGTATGATCAGACCAATAGCGCTCTTGAGTCTCTTGATAGCGGTGACCCAAATTATATCGATATTCGTGTTAGTGGATCTGCGTTTGATAGGACCGGCATTTTATGGACGATTACCAGTTTATTGGAAAGACCGCTAAAATCCTATAATCCAGGCACACAGCAATGGCAATCGTATAGCTACAGTGAGCTTATTGCCGATCCTATACAGGATGAGAGGGGTTTTGGTGACTTGGTCATTGACAACAATGGGACTAAATGGACCGCAAGCTCTAAAAACGGGGTAATTGGATACAATGAAAATGGAGGCACAACCAAAATCAGAAGATTATACAGCCAAGAGCAGAACATGCCTACAACTAACATAAAGTCACTGGCAATTGATAATAGAAATCAGTTATGGATTGGAACTTATCGTGGGTTGCGAGTACTGTATAATACTTCTAATTTTTTAACAGATCCAAATCCTAGAGCCAGTGAAATTGTGATCGTAGAGGAAGGTGTACCCAAAGAACTATTATCATTACAATTCATTGCAGATATCAAGGTGGATGGCTCAAACAACAAATGGGTTGGAACCGATGATTCGGGTGTTTTTTATTTTTCACCGGACGGACAGGAAACCATCTATCATTTTACCAAAGACAACTCCCCTTTACCATCCAATCAGGTAAGGGACATTTCCATAGATCCACAAAGTGGAAAAGTTTTTATAGCTACAAGTAAAGGATTGGTGGCTTTTTCATCTGGTGGTTCCAAACCAGAGGACGAACTCAATAATGCGTTTGTATATCCTAATCCGGTAAGACCTGAATATAATTTGTTGGGATCTTCCGATTTGAATGACATTACAAATGGTGTAAAAATTAAAGGATTGACGGAAAATGTCAATATAAAGATTACGGATATTGAAGGAAATTTAGTTGCAGAGGCACAGTCTCGTGTCAATCTGCGCTCTTCTAAAACAGGCTATAATTTTGCCATTGACGGAGGAACCGCAATTTGGAATGGAAGAAATCTTGGCAATAATATCGTGGCATCAGGAGTATATCTCATTTTAATCAACGATCTGGATTCGTTTGAGACAAAGATTCTAAAATTATTGATCATAAGATAACCCCGTTAACAATGAGCTTATGTTAATCAAGACCAAGGCCATTGTCCTTTCCAAATTAAAATACCGTGATAACGACCTCATTGTTAAATGTTACACAAGTCAAAGAGGTGTGGTCAGTTATTTGTTGCGAGGGGTTCTGAAAAGCACAAAGGGAAGTGCCAAAACCGTTTATTTCCAGCCATTGACACAATTGCAAATTGAAGAAAACTATAAAGCAAACCAATCCCTTCAATTCATCAGTGACGTAAAATTGCATACGGTTTACAAAAGTGTACATTCCAACATCCTCAAAAGTGCCATTGTTATGTTTTTATCTGAAGTCCTGACTTCCGTCTTAAAAGAAGAAGAACGTAACGACAATCTATATGATTATTTAGAAACTTCATTCATCTGGCTTGACCATGAGGTGGATTTTGCGAATTTCCATTTGCTGTTCTTGCTCAATCTTACCAAGCACCTCGGGTTTTATCCAGAGATATCCACCATGGCAAACCCTTACTTTAATTTGAATACAGGCGAATTTGAATTAAAACCCGTGAACTTTTACTCCATTTCAGATGAAAATTTAACAACCCTAAAACAGTTCTTGGGCATAAATTTTGATGCCTTAAATTCGGTTAAATTAAATTCAAAACAAAGACAAGCGTTTCTAACGATGCTTTTGTTTTATTTTGAATTACATCTCGGAGATTTTAAAAAACCTAAATCGCTGACAGTTTTTAACCAAGTATTTAACTAATAACCAACTAAAATCATTTATGAAGCATTATCTATTAATGGGCATCTGTCTGATGTATTCCCTGACGCTTTTGGCACAGAAAGCAAAAGTCATCGAAAAAGAAAGTAAGCTACCAGTCCCTGGTGTTACTGTTTACAATGAAAAAAAAGATAAAACCGCAACAACCGATATTGATGGATACGTCAATTTAGATATCTTTTCGGACAATGAACCCATTTTTTTTCAGCACCTATTTCACGAAAAAGCGGTACTAACTAAAGCCGACATCAAAACAGACAATTGGGTGGTGACATTGGTTGCAAAAACACAGGGCTTGGACGAAGTCGTAGTGTCTGCTTCCAAATTTGAACAAAGCAAACGCGACATTCCACAAAAAATAATGAATGTCAGCGCCAAAGAAATTGCCTTTTCCAATCCTCAGACCAGTGCTGATTTGTTGGAAAGTACCGGGAATGTCTATATCCAAAAAAGCCAATTGGGTGGCGGAAGTCCAATGATAAGAGGATTCTCTACAAATCGCTTGCTGATTACTGTAGACGGTGTACGTATGAACAATGCCATTTTTAGGGGCGGAAATCTTCAAAATGTCATCTCAATAGACCCATTCACAGTTCAAAATACGGAAGTCACATTGGGTGCTGGTTCTGTGGTGTATGGAAGCGATGCCATTGGAGGCGTGATGAGTTTCTATACTCAAAAACCACAGCCGTCCTATTCTGATTCCTTGTTTTTCAAAGCCAATGCCTTGGTACGTTATGCTACAGCAAACGAAGAAAAAACGGGGCACATAGATTTGAATTTCGGTTTCAATAAATGGGCATTTTTGACCAGTGTGAGTTACACCGATTTTGATGATTTAAGAATGGGAAGCAAGGGCCCGGACGATTACTTGCGCCCAGAATATGTTGAAGTGATAGATGGAGTTGATACTGTGGTCTCCAATCCAAATCCCTTGGTTCAAGTGCCTACCGGTTATGACCAAATCAATGTGATGCAAAAGGCACGTTATGAGTCTTCCGATAATTTGAGTTTCGATATGGGATTGTATTATTCCACAACCTCCGATTATTCAAGATATGATAGGCTGATTCGCTATCGAGGTGATAATTTGCGTTCTGCAGAATGGAATTACGGACCACAACGCTGGTTTATGGGAAATCTACAGCTGACCAAATTGAGCAGTGATTCCAATCTATATGACAAAATTCAGGCGACAGTGGCCTACCAAAATTTCCAAGAAAGCCGTATGGACCGTGACTTTGATAATGACATTAGAAACATACGGGAAGAAGCAGTGGATGCCATATCGGCAAATCTCGATTTGGAAAAACAATTAGGGCAGAATACCGAACTATTCTATGGTGCTGAATATGTTTATAATAAAGTAACCTCCACAGGCGATGAAGAAAATATCAGTACAAATACCTCCATCCCAACAGTATCAAGATACCCAAATGGTTCCGATTGGCAATCCATAGCAGGGTATGCCAGCCTAAAATATAAACCGAACACAAAATTTGTATTTCAAGGCGGATTGCGTTACAATCACATACGGATCAATGCAGATTTTACAGAAAACAACCAATATCTTAATTTGCCATACAATACCACAAAAATCAATAATGGTGCCTTTACAGGAACGGCTGGTATGACATGGACACCTAGCAATATAATTGAATGGCGATTAAATGGAACTACATCATTCAGGGCACCAAATATTGATGATATCGGTAAACTTTTTGATTCAGAACCGGGATCGGTGGTTGTGCCAAACAACGATTTAAAACCCGAATATGCCTATGGTGGCGAATTGGGTTTAAAGTTGAACTTCGACAATGTTGTTGTTTTGGATATGGCTACCTATTATACCTATTTAGACAATGCATTGGTAAGAAGGGATTTTAGCCTCAATGGCCAGACAGAGATTGAATACGATGGTGAATTAAGCAATGTGCAGGCAATTCAAAACGCAGCATTTGCAAGAGTCTATGGTTTTGAGGTAGGTATGGTGGTGAATTTTTGTGAGTCTTTAAAACTGACTTCCCAATACAACACCATCAATGGTAAAGAAGAAGACGATAGTGGCGCAGAAACACCGTTGCGACACGCCGCACCAAACTTTGGAAACACACACCTCATTTGGAAACACAACAAATTTCAAATCGATGCCTTTGCAGAATATAACAACGAACTGTCGTTCTACCAATTGGCGCCTTCAGAAACCGAAAAGGATTACATCTACGCCTTGGATGCGAATGGCAACCCATATGCGCCATCATGGTTCACTTGGAATTTACGCACGCAATACCAATTTTCTGATGCCTTGACGGTCACGGCAAGTCTAGAAAACATTACAGACCAGCGGTACAGGCCCTATTCCTCCGGAATATCGGCAGCGGGACGTAATTTGATAGTATCTTTAAAATATACACTTTAAATAAAAAGCCTCAACAAGTGTTGAGGCTTTTTTATAGATATAATGTATTCGGAATGCTACTTTCGTTTCACCGCGCGTTTTGTAATCACCTGTCCGTTTGATAATATGACTTTGGCAATATAGGCCGCTTGGCTCAAATTGTTGAGGTCATAAACTTCTACAGGGCTGTCACCTTTTAGTTGATACAAAGTTCGTCCCAGCATATCAATGATCTCGATAGCTTTGATGTCCAAATTGTTTCCTACAGTAAACTTCACCTGTCCGTTTGGAAGGTCGATAATGGTCAGCCCACTTGCAAGGATTTCATTGTCAACTACCGAAAGCGCCTGATCTCTAAATACGATTTCAAAACGGTTGTTGAATTCACCAACTTCAGAAGTAAACGTATAATCTCCAGTAGATAGGTTGTGAGTAAGATTCAATAGGTTGTCTTTTAAATAGACTGTATTGTTTGTCAAGAAATCGCCCTCCAATTGTTCAATGGATAGCTTATAAATAGTTGGGATATCAATTGAAGTATAAAAGCCCAAAGGAATAACCTCATCTAGGGTTAAACTGGAAGGTTCTTTACCTTGAATGGCAAATTTCTTATCAGTATTAGGAATACTCATATATAAGATGGAACGCGCACCAGTGGATAGATTCCTTAAGGCATCATAATGCATACCATCAAATGCATCCGTAGCTCCATCAATATATCCGACAAGCACTTGGTTAAATATTCCATTGTCAGAGGTGAGATCTATCCATAGTTTATTGGATTGAGTTTGTTCAGAAGTTCTGAAAAACTGATTATTGTTACCAGTCTCTCTCATGGAATTATTAAAAACTACTGGATTGATGTATCCAGCTGATCCAACTCCTGATTTTTTCCCAATAACAAAGAACCCCTGCCCAGAGGCAATGTAACCATTAGGGATATTTGAGCCACTTGGTGAAGCTGTACCAACTGCAAGGCTACCAGTGTAATTAATCATTGCATAATCGTCTTGTGAAAAGTTGTAAACTTCGTTACCCGATGCATTGGCATCATAATCAGTACGTTGTGACCAAAGATAAATAACACCTTCCAAAAAGGCACTCGTATCTTGAAAAAATTTAAGTGCGCTGATTGCGGAAGGATAAGGGTTTCCAATAAAGTTCCAATTGTTATACGAGGCCAATGGATCAATATAGATATTTACAGAAATATTACCAGTATTGAAAGTACCGCCTCCAAGAGGAGCTGGTGTTCCTTCAAAAATATACTGATAGCTATTGCCTGAAGTGAAAGCTATATTATTATGTGTTGCTGCATAACCTAAACCAGGAGTCATAGTCCCCGTTTGTTGATTTACCCAATCATTGCCCTCATCATCAATATCATCTTGTCCTGGGCTGGTTGAACCAGAATTATTAAGCTCAATTAAATCGTCATTAAATGCAGAAGCTGCGAATTTAAAACGTCTATTAGCTGGAGCCGTAAACAAGGCTGTTTCAATTTGTGCAGCTTTCAGAGGAGAGCTCCAATAGGTATAGTCATACCAATGTTGAAGTGGATGCGTCAGTTTAGAAAGTGTATTTTTGGCTGTCCCAGAGGTGAATGTAAATGTACCAGCATTATCCACTTGTACTAATGATCCTTGAGGACTTACAAAAATTTCCCCTGCCAAAGTAACATTTTGCTGAACCTTGATGTATTTACTATTGTCAATTTGCAAGGATGCCGACTGCACATCCAGATTTTGGTTCACATCGATGCCAGTAGGGTCGCCAATAGATTTGGTTCCAGTTCCTGAAATTACAAGATTCTGATAAGGAATAGGTGAGCCACCAGAGTATGGTCTCGTAATTATCTGGCTCCCGTCACCAATTAGTGGAGGGGCTCTGTTATAATTTACAATACTGCCAGGCTGTAGTACAATGGTTTCAATATTATCTCTTACTGCCGGTGAAGGAGTTGGTAGTACAACACCAGGGCCATAAAACCCAGTTTCAATGGCGCATTTAAAGACACCATTGCTTTCAATTGTCAGGGTTTGATCTCCAGTCGGCCCAACAATCGAATTATTGGACATTTCAAAAATACCACCATTTTTAACAGTAAAAGTACCATTATCATTTAAAGTAATATTTCCGCTGGAATTCCCAACGTTATCTCCAGTAACTTCAATGTTTTGATACGATTTTGGACTTCTAATAGTTTTTGATAATGTTCCTGCAAACTCAACAACACCAGCTGTTAAATTATAAGTTCCTGATAAATCAGGCTGTGTACTTGCTTTAAAGATTCTATATCTTCCACCAGACATTGTTAAGTTTCCATTATTAGAAGCAGCATTACCAAAACTATCAGTACTTGTATCGACAACTATTCCTTTTCTAATTTCTAAAGTTCCTGCGGTTGCAAATGTTTTGTTTCCAGAAGCATTAAATACTATAGCATCAGTATCTAATTCTACAATTACTTTACCTGTAATTGCATTTGGTAAACCATTACCCGAAATTTGATTGGCTTTTCCAATGTAATGATAGGTTGCAGCTGTATTAAATAACCTTTTTGTAGCATCTGCTCCTATTTGTACATTTCCTGTATAAACGCTTGTTCCATTGGAAACTCCAAATGGTGAAGTTATTTTTAATGTGCTTCCACCCTGTGCATTAAACGATTGGCCACTTCTCAATGTTGGAGAGCTTACTCTTACAACATTTAATGGAGTGATATCATCGGTAGCATATCCAAAATTAAATATTGCACCACTCTTAACTTCAAATGAAGAATTAGTTCCAAGATATAAATCTTGATTAATAAGTTTAGTAAAACCACTATTTATGCTAAAAGCTGTATAATAAACCGAATTTGTGTTTTTAACATCAATAGTCTGCGTGAGTGCTTCTGTGCTACCATCACCTGTTCCAATAAAATTAACTTTACTTCCTGAATTAGTTGCTGTTAATTGTCCTATGTTTGATACACTTAAATCACCTTTCAGATTTATTACACCATTACTTCCAACTATTTTATTTATATCAAAATTTCCACCAGAAATAGTCATATCACCCTCAATATTTAAAGTAGCAGTTCTTGAAGCAGTTTCACCTAATATTACTGAACCAGCACTTTGCACATAATTACCTAATACATTTACTATTTTATTTGCAGCAGGACTAGAATAGCCAATTGAGAAAACACCAGTTCCACTAAATGTTAAGTTATTATAAGTAAATGGTGTCATTACCCAACCTGAGTCTGAAGAAATATACTCAACTGTACTTCCTGTAACCGTATAAATACTTGTACTTGGGTCTGGTACAACATTAAAGACACCGCATATTTTAATAATTCCAGTTGGAGAGAAAACTCTATTTCCACCCAAAACATCTAAATTACCATACGTTAATGGTGGAATTGGCTGCGATAATGCACTTTTAATAAACACTTGGCTATCACAATCTAAAATCGCATTTGCAGTACCACCATAAGTTATATCACCATTGATAGTAAATACACCCGTAGCACTAGCTGTAAAATTACCAGTTCCATTCAAAGTGAAATCTTTTACTGCACGACAATCTGTTATATTTAATATATTAGTTCCAGGTGAGTTGATTATTATATTGTCTATGCTTGATGGAATACCATTTGGTGACCAGTTTGATGCAGTAGACCATGAAGAAGAACTTGCTCCTGTCCAAGTATAAGTTGTTGCCACTGGAGCAGTGCCACAAAACAGGCTTTCCCATGATGTAGCAACACGAATGCCATCAACAAAACCATTTTCTTTTCCCGTTTGTCTAAGAATAAAATTCTTAATAGATGAACCAGTTGCAGGTGCCGGATCTGTATCATTTGTAATGGCTTGTAGTGTTGCACTCCCTGCAAGTGATTCAGATACAGGTACGCCGGATTCTATTATCCATAATTTTAATACATCATTAACTGTACCTACAACAAACTCATTTTTCAAGACCAATAAATAAGTTTTATTATGATCTAAAACAGAACTCCATTGTATTGTACCATTAAATTTGACGATCCCTATTTGATAACCAGATCCAGAAGAACGCGCATACATTCTGCCATAAAAATTATTGCTCCCATCTTGAAGTGAGACAAAATAATCTGATGTACCTAGACCAGTCATATTAATTAGAAAAGAAACAAAAAGATTATTATTGGGATTATTAGGATTGCCTGGCGCAGGGAATGTGTTGTCGGCATATTTGATTTCTCTTTTTATATCATCATCACCACCTCCTTGATATTGTGCACTTCCTCCAATACTGGAACTTGCGTAACCTGTATAAGAAAGACCAGTGGCACTGTATTTTAAAGGGTCAGCTCCGTCACTTTGGAAAGACCAAGTAGGAAATGCAAGAGTTGTTGAAATATCCGCTGCATCCATGCAACCATAATCAAAGTTTTCTTCCCAGATAGGAGGCGCACATGCCGGTGCAGCGCTAATAGTGATAACCAAAGTTTTAGTGTCAGTACCATAAGCATTAGTCGCAGAAATACTGACGTTGTAGGGTCCTGTTACAGAAGGAGTTCCGCTGATCACACCTGTAGTTGTATTAATAGTTAATCCAGTTGGCAACCCCGTGGCATTAAAACTTGTAGGAGTATTAGTGGCTGTGATGGTATAGGTAAAAGCTGAAGCTAAATTGCCAGCAGCAGTTAATGAACTGTTAATAGTTGGAGGTGATGTGGAAAGCCATTCCGCATATAATGTTGCATTTGATGAACCAATCAGATAACTTGACCCGGCATTATAATGGGTACCACTGCCGTTGGTGGCAGTATTCCAACCGTTAAAAACAAAACCAGTTTTAAGTAATGAGCCAGCACCTGGTAATGTTATGGATGTGTTATAATTTCCATTGCTAGCACCTGGAGCTGTTCCGGTAGTATTGCCATTTCCGTCGTAAGTTACTGTGTAGTTGTTTATTGCCCAATGGGCATATAAAGTCACATTGGATGTGCCCATAGTATAAGAAGCGTTATTCGCATACGCAACAGCACCAGCAGCAGTTGTAGCCCAACCATCAAAGGTATAACCAGTTCTGGTGAAAGCATTGGTTGTTAAATTCGCAGAAGCTCCTTCATTTATAGCTTGATTAGACATGGTACCAGTACCGCCATTTGCATTAAAGGTAATAGTGTGGCTAGGTACTGAAGTATAAGTAACTTCAAAACTATTAACATAAATTCGATTAGCTGAACTTGCATCTCTTTGATAAAATTCTACTTCAGAAGTTGCGCTAATACCACTCATTGTATAAGTAGTACTTGCGATTAAATTCGTAGCTGCCCCTCCGTCAACTGTGTATCCTGCGGGTCCAGTTGTGACAGAAGCATTGACAACAACTTTTGTAATAGTAACGCCATTAGAAGCATATATTTTAATAGAACCACCTTTAGTTGCGTTTTGATATAACCTTAATTGACCGCTATTTAGAGCGGGATTAGCAGTTCCACCATTTTTAAAAGACCCAAAACCTATATTAGCGTCTAAAGTTATACCAGGAGAAACTACATCTAAACCTGTGACTGCTCCTGATGCAGAAAAATCATAAGTAACTGTCGTCTGCCCAAAACCAGACAAAATAAAGCACAAGAAGGCTACGAATACGAGGGAGTATTTTTTAATCATAAGGGAAATTATTAAAAGCGCCCAATCGGGCAAACATACAAATATATGCTAATTTGCTGTAGTTTAAATCGTTCCAACCGTTCAACTTATCAACAAAACTCCTACAAATTATTACTTAACATACGTAAAATAAGCACCTTATAGATGTTTGTAAACCATACATTCTATATGAATTTCGACCATCAGCACAATAATCCGTTGAACGCAAATACAGCAATGCACCGAATCCCAATAATGGGACGTATGGCAAATTTAAAAAGGATAAACCATTGAGGATTAATTTGTGGTGTTATCAATATGTTATTAATTTGCATCCATGAATGGCACCAAAACATATACCGTAGAAGAAGCAAAACGAAAACTAGAGCAGTATTGCAGTTATCAAGAGCGTTGCCACAAAGAGGTGAATCAAAAGCTGCTAAACATGCACATGATTCCGCAAGCCATCGACCAGATTATCGTTCATCTACTCGACAACAATTTTCTAAATGAAGAACGCTTTGCCAACGCCTTTGTAAGAGGGAAATTCCGAATCAAAAAATGGGGTAGATACCGCATCACCCAAGAACTCAAACAAAAAGACATCACCAAAAACCTAATTACAGCAGCCCTCAAACAAATCACGGATGCCGAGTACATGCAAACCTTCCACGAACTTTCAGAGAAAAAAGCAGCCAGCATCAAAGAAACAAACACTCAAAAAAAGAAAAAGAAACTCGCCGATTACCTCCTATACCGAGGCTGGGAAAGTCATTTGGTGTACGATAAGGTCAATCAATTGATTCAATAAAAGCTGCAGCTCTCAAAACAATCCATTGCTATCAATAGCAATCAACACCCCAAATTACTCAAAGATTCCTAATACAGAATACCCCTCTATACTGACTATATACTGACTATGTGCTGACTTTATGCTGACTCAACTTAAGGTAAACTACATATCTTGGCCATACAATAGCTGATGCTATAGTACAAAAACCTGCATAAAAAAATCAGCACCATTCATAAGACAGTGCTGATTAATGAAATATGATAAGATATTTTATAAGCTAAAAACCGCGCCTAAATTCACAACAAACTGGTTATGGATATAATCAGCAGGCTTTAAATCGTTGGCATCGTATTTGGCAATAGGAAACACAGCTTCGGTAAACACACCAAATCCTTCCGAGAAAAAATAACGAGCGCCTACATGGCCACCAAAGTTTTTTAAGCTCAAACTTAAGCCTGGATACAGATCAAAATTGTCATCAATGTCAAGGACACTTCCCAAATGTGCATTGAAACGACCTTTAATATCAAATCGATCACCAAAATCAGCATCTATAGCATCGTTGATACTCAAAGCGTAGGCAGAAGAAACGCCTACAGAGATATTCTCCCCAAGGCCATAATCATAACTCAAGTTAATACCAGTGGCACCATCCTGAATGTTAGCGCCTATCTGTAATTTATTGTCCATACTCCCTTTAAAAGCCTGTGAATGGACAAGCGAAACACTTAAAATTGTTAATAATAGGATTAGTTTTTTCATGATAGTTTCTTTAATAATTAAATTCGGGCAAATATATTATAAGTTTTTAATAAGATTGAATTTTATTTAAGCCCAGATTGGTACGCTTAATAGCTTCTTCGTTTTTCCAATCAATCCATTTTTGACCTTTGATGCCACGCATAAGATTATCAAAATGGCGTAAGATAAATATGTTATAAACAGCCTGCCCAAAGTTCTTGGGATTTCTAGCGATAGCCCGCAAACTCATGGAAAAGCCCGGAGTTAGATATTTCATATAGTGCCAGTAGCCTTCGGGCATATACAACACTTCGCCATGCTTCAACTCGGTGACATATCCTCTGGCTTGTTTAAGTGCTGGCCATTTCTCAAAATCAGGATTGGAAAAATCAATATCTTCCCGAGTAATCAAGGAATGAGGAATTTTGTAAAGATACTTATTCTGTTTCTGGTCGAATAAAATACAGAGCTTTTTGCCTTCAAAATGAAAATGGAAAATATTGGCCAAGTCGATGTCATAATGCATAAAGGTATGCGAATTGGTACCACCAAAAAATAGCATCGGCAAACCTTTCATCAGTTTCAATCCAAAATCCGGATACGAATAATCCTTTTGCAACTGTGGCACTTCCTTTAACGCATTCCAAAGAAAAATACGGAATTTTGTAGGTTCACGCTTCAACAAATCGATATAATCGCTCATTTTCATTTTGGCGTGAGGTTCATTAAAACCGTCCTTGTAATCTACGGGTCTATCATCATAAAGAGGCACGATTTTATCACCAACGGTCTCTTTCATATAGTCCAGAGACCATTTTTCATAAGCCGGCCAATCTTCTATATAGCGCTCAATGACCACAGGCTTTTGTGGCTTAAAGTAATGCTTTAAAAACTCCTCTTTGGTTATAGTCTGTACGCGAGGAATGTCTTGTAGGTCTAATGCCAAGTTTTTTTGTTTTAGAACGAGCAAAGTTAAGAAAACGTTACGAAATAAATTATAGGGAAATGTTAATGTCTTCCAACATGAATTGCGCTATTGGTCTTCTTTGGGCGTTCCTTTTTTCGCAGACTCCGTTTTAATGGTATTTGCTTCTTTGTCCTTTCCTTTCAAATACTCTGGCAATTCCATACCTGCCATGTTGAACATTTCCTGTAATGGTGGAACTGATTTATACATTCCTGAAAGAAAGTTGGCCGTTGACGATTTCCCATCGCCATTGCCGCCGTTTTCCCAAACGGTAATTTTATCTATTTTGATGTTTTTGATAGCTTCGGATTGCATTCTTACAAGTTCTGGCAATTTATCTGCAATCAATAGCAGCACGGCATCTTTGGAATTGTTTCCGGCAGCCTTCACCACTTGGTCAAGACCGGCAGCTTGCTTGGTCAGTACTTCATAGAGTCCTTGGGCTTCCGCTTGCGCCTTGAACAAAATCGCATCGGCTTCACCTTTAGCACGTCTTCTAATGCGTTCTGCCTCTGCTTCAGCATCAATCTCAACTTTTTGTTTGTCGATTTCGGCAGGGACAATAATATCTGCCATTTGAGAGGAGCGCTCACGGTCCGCTCTAGCCAATTCGGCATCTTTTTCTGCTGAATAGGATTCTTCGAGAGCTTTTGCAGACTGTACTTTTTCTGCGGCAATGGCAACACGTTCTGCTTCAGCTTCACGCTGGCGTCGCAAGGAATCGGAATTGGCAACAGCAATTTTGGCGGTGTTTTCACCTTCCACTGCTTGTGCATTGGCAGCAGCAACTTGTGTTCTTTGGTCCTGAACGGCATTGGCCTCCCCAATGGAACCGTCCCTTACTTTCTCGGCAACCGATTTACGAGCCGCATTGATGGCATGGGCAGCTGCTTCTTTACCTAAAGCTTCAATATAACCAGATTCATCAACGATATCCGTAATGTTCACGTTGATCAGTTTAAGACCTACTTTTTTAAGCTCTGACTCTACACTTTGTGAAATGTTGGTCAAGAATTTATCTCTGTCGTTGTTGATTTCCTCAATGTCCATAGAGGCAACCACTAAACGCAACTGTCCAAAAATGATTTCCTTTGCCAATTCCTGAATGTCTTGCATTGCCAAGCCCAACAAACGCTCCGCCGCATTTTGCATAACGCCTGGTTCGGTAGAAATACCAATGGTAAAACGTGAAGGCACATTGACACGAATGTTTTGTTTTGATAAGGCGTTCACCAAATTAACTTCGATTGACATCGGTGTTAAATTCAAGAATTCATAATCTTGAATCACTGGAAAAATAAAGGCAGCACCACCATGGATGCACTTGGCAGACTGTCCGCCACCTACTTTTCCATAGACTACCAAAATACGGTCTGACGGACAACGCTTGTAGCGTTTGATTAAAATGATTAAAAAGACAAATACAAAAAGTATAGCAACAATGACTGCAATAGGCAATCCTAAATTAAAGCTATCTTGAGCTAGGAGGTAGTTCATAATTTTCTGGGTTTATTGGTTCAATTGGTTTTATGGTTTGGTCCACAATCAAAATGCCATTGCTGGTAACATCCACAATTTTGATGATGGTTCCTGATTTTAATTCGGTAAAGGAATCGGTAAGGGCATCCAGTTCTCGCAGCGTGCCTTGCACTCTCACACTTACTTTTCCCATTCTTGAACGGTTAGATCCAATGCTTAAATACACTTCGCCAATTTCACCTAGTGCATTTTTATAGTTCAAGGTGCCGCTGTCCGATAATTTTTTCATATAATGAAACATCAATGCCATGATGGTCATCATAACCAACCCGCATACAACCGAAATCAATACGGTGATTGGTTTTGAAAGCGCTGCATCGATACAGGCAATTCCGCTCCAGCCAAAAATGGTAAAAAAACCAATCAGGTTCTTAAGAGAGATGAATTGGAATTCAATCCCAGTATCTGCATCGATACTTGCATCCACAGATTCAAAATCATCAGCGCCATCCATTCCCATAAAGGTCATGATCACTACGATGAGAAACACGAGCGAACCAATGATGGTAATGAGCCAGTAAAATTTTGAAAATAATTCTAAATCTGAAAACCACTCTAGCATAGTGCCAAGTATTAAATTAGACGTGTAAGATAAACGCTTTCATATTAGTTGTCAAATTTTATAGCGTTTATATTATTGGTAGAATAAATTGATTTATTGTTACAGAAAATTCGCTGATTTGTCGGTATAAGAGTTCAAAAACTTGTTTTAATTATTGTTATTCGATAATTTTTTATAAGTTTGTTATCGATAAACGATAATTTTATGAAACAGAATATTCTTTTTAAAACATTGGTAGATATATTGTTTATATTTCAATCAGTTGGCATCATCGGGATTATTTTTATAATGCCATTTGGAGTTGCAAAAATTAATATGATGGATTTCCCTGTTGAGGATTGGACTTGGATTCACTGGGTGATTGTAATTGTAAGTTTAATCGGTTATATCATATTTGTAGTGGGGCTTTACCATTTAAGAAAAGTGGCGAGACATTTGCTGTCCAACAAATATTTTGATTTAAAAGTGGTAACGCATTTAAAAAAGAGTGGTAACTATTTTGTTGCGAGTGGAATTTTTAGTTTCGTTGTATTTCTTGCAGTATGGATTGTGAAACTGACTATGAGTCATATTTCCTTATACGATTCTGATGTTATGTTATCGTTTTTTTTGATAATGGTAGGTTTGTTTTTTATAATTCAAAGTGAAGTCATTTTGAACGCCAAGAATTTTAAAGATGATAGTGAGCTAACAATCTAAAGATGCCCATAACAATCAATCTTGATGTGATACTCGAAAAACGAGGAATGAGAAGCAATGAGCTTGCGGATATTATAGGAATTACCACTGCAAATCTATCAATCCTTAAAACAGGCAAAGCTAGAGCGATTCGATTTTCTACTTTGGAAGCCATTTGTGAAGCATTGGATTGCCAACCAGCGGATATTTTGGAATATATCAAAGATTAAAAAACGGGATATCGTATATTTGAGTTTCCAAATTTCAATTTATGAATCGAATATTTTATCTTCTATTTTTTGCTTTTTTCATTGGCGCTTTACAAGCCCAGGTATCTTCAAAATATACCATTTCTTTTGAAAATGCCGTACACCACGAAGCGACCGTTATCGCAACATTTTCTAATTTAAAATCTGATGAAGTGGAGTTCACTATGGCGCGTTCATCACCAGGGCGCTACGCACTTCATGAATTTGTCAAAAACGTGTACAATGTAAAAGTAACAGATAGTAAAGGCAATGAATTAAAGGCCACACGACCTGATCCGTACGCATGGCGAGTCAAAGGACACGATGGGACTATTATTGTCAGCTATACCTTGTTTGCCAATCATGGCGATGGCACCTATGCCCAAATTGATGAAACGCATGCACATCTCAACATACCAGCAACGTTCATGTATGTTCCCGAATTGTCCGAACAAGAGATAGAAGTCAACTTCAAGGTTCGCGAAGACCTTAATTGGAAAGTGGCAACACAGTTAAAGTTCCAGTCAAATCACACCTATTATGCGAAAGACTTGCAATATTTTATGGATAGCCCTGTTGAAATTTCAGATTTCAGAAAGCGTTCTTTCAAGGTAAAAAACCAGACCATCAATTTAGTGTTGCATGATGCAACAGCCACAGATGAGCAGTTGGATACTTATTTTGAAAAAGTCAAAAAGCTGGTTTTAGAGCAACAACAAGTTTTTGGCGAGTTGCCAACCTACGATTATGGCGAATACACGTTCTTGGCTTGCTATATGCCAAATGCCACTGGTGATGGGATGGAACATCGCAATTCAACAATGATTCCAAGCACTCGTAGTTTGTCAGTTGGGGGTATCGAAGAAAATATTGGTACTGTTGCGCACGAATTTTTCCATTGTTGGAATGTCGAACGAATACGTCCTTCAGATTTGGAGCCTTTTGATTTTCAACGGACTAACATGAGCGGTGAGTTATGGTTTGCCGAAGGATTTACGAATTATTATGATGCATTAACCCAATGTCGAACAGGCATATGGAGCCAAGATTATTATTTGAGGGATATGTCAAGAGGCTTCAATTATGTTTGGAATTCTCCAGGAAGACAGTATTTCAATCCTATTGAAATGAGCAACCTCGCACCGTTTAATGATGCGGCTAAATCTATCGATGACACTAATTTTGGGAACATCTTTATTTCTTATTATTATTATGGTGAAATGCTAGGTTTGGCTTTGGATCTATCCTTACGGGAAAAAGATTTAAATCTTGATGATTTTATGAAACTGATGTGGAAGACTTATGGAAAAAATCAGAAATATTACACTGTTGAAGATTTGCATCAAACCTTGAACACATATGCAGGGAAAGAATTAGGCGATGCCTTTTTCAATAACTACATCTATAAAAGTGCAATGCCAGATTTTGAAAGGCTTTTTAAGAACATGGGGATCGTTTTGGAAACTAAAAATGAAATCGACTTCGGAGCCAATGTCAGGAGTCAAAAAATTATGGGTAATCCAAAGGTTGGTTCATCAGCTTATGAAGCAGGATTTCAAAAAGACGATAAAATCATTCGAATTGGTTTGGTTTTTATGGACGGTAATGTTTCCATTAATTCCATATTGAATACTTTTAATGTTGACGAAACAATTCCAATTGTATATGAGCGTTTTGGAGTTCGAAAAGAAACCATGCTTACCAACAAAACAGATGTCACTTACGATATCAGATTAATGGATTCACAATCAGAAGAAGTTAGTACAACAATCAAGCAAAATCAATTAAACTGGCTTGGTTCAAAATTATGATAAACAAAAACGCCACGTTAAAGAGCGTGACGTTTTATTTATATTTATCAAAAGAACATTGTATTAATCCGCTAATACAATCACTTTATTGTCTTTCATTTCAACAGTTCCGGAATTGATATGAACTGTTAAAACATTTTTATCATCGTTATGTGGTTTCACTGAAGCATGTAACTCATCAAACACCAAATGACTAATTGTATGTGTTTTAATTTTAACAATGCCTTCTTTTAAAAGCGACACAATAGGAGCGTGATTGTTTAACATCTCAAACTCTCCCATAACGCCAGGCACAACCACAGAATCAACTTCTGAACTAAATAATGTGGCTTCTGGTGATACAATTTCTAAATACATATTTTTTAAGTTTGCAGTCGCAGTTTACAGTTACCAGTCACTGAAGACTGCTACTGAATACTGCCAACTTATTTATGCTTCCGCTAACATTTTCTCTCCAGACTCTATTGCTTCCTCAATAGTCCCTTTAAGGTTGAATGCAGCCTCTGGCAAGTGATCCAATTCACCATCCATAATCATGTTAAATCCTTTGATGGTTTCTTTGATATCTACCAATACTCCTGGGATACCTGTAAATTGTTCTGCTACGTGGAACGGTTGAGACAAGAAACGTTGTACACGTCTTGCACGACCTACCGCCAATTTATCATCTTCAGAAAGTTCTTCCATACCAAGAATGGCAATAATGTCTTGTAATTCTTTATAACGTTGCAACAACTCTTTTACACGTTGAGCGCATGCATAATGTTCGTTTCCTAAAATGGCAGCCGTTAAAATACGTGATGTAGAATCCAATGGATCCACAGCAGGATAAATACCAAGCTCCGCAATCTTACGGGAAAGTACTGTAGTAGCATCCAAGTGGGCAAATGTAGTTGCAGGAGCAGGATCCGTTAAGTCATCCGCAGGTACGTACACCGCTTGTACAGAAGTAATGGAACCTCTTTTTGTAGATGTAATACGCTCTTGCATCGCGCCCATCTCTGTTGCTAATGTTGGTTGGTAACCTACCGCTGAAGGCATACGGCCTAACAATGCAGATACTTCAGAACCAGCTTGCGTAAAACGGAAGATATTATCTACGAAGAAAAGAACGTCTTTTCCTTGTCCTTCTCCAGCACCATCACGGAAATATTCAGCAATGGTCAATCCTGATAACGCCACACGCGCACGTGCTCCAGGAGGCTCATTCATTTGTCCAAACACGAAAGTCGCTTTAGACTCTTTCATGATGTTTTTATCTACTTTAGATAAATCCCATCCACCTTCTTCCATGGAGTGCATAAAGTCGCTACCGTATTTAATAATACCAGACTCCAACATCTCTCTCAAAAGGTCATTTCCTTCACGAGTTCTTTCTCCAACTCCAGCAAATACTGAAAGTCCACCGTGACCTTTTGCAATATTGTTAATCAACTCTTGAATCAATACCGTCTTACCAACACCAGCACCACCGAATAAACCAATTTTTCCACCTTTTGCATACGGCTCAATCAAATCGATAACTTTGATACCTGTAAATAAAACTTCTGTAGACGTTGATAGATCTTCAAATTTTGGTGCTTGTCTGTGGATAGGTAAACCAGCATCACCAGCTTTAGGCAAATCACCCAATCCATCAATAGCATCACCAATTACATTAAACAAACGTCCATAAACATCCTCGCCAATTGGCATTTGTATAGGAGCGCCAGTTGCAACAACTTCGGTGCCTCTGCTCAATCCATCAGAAGAATCCATCGCAATGGTACGAACTGAATCTTCACCAATATGAGATTGAACCTCTAGAACCAACAAAGAGCCATCAGGTCTTTTAATTTCTAACGAATCATAGATTTTTGGAAGCTCTGAACCAGCCTCAAACGCTACGTCGATAACTGGACCAACGATTTGTGCAACTTTACCTGTAACTTTTGACATTACTTATCTGTTTAATGTTGAATTGAAAATTAATGCGAAATCACTCTTTTTTCGCGCTGCAAAGATATATCTTTTAATTTAAAATAAAAGGCAATTTTTATGGTTTTTTGCGTATAAAAAAACGCCTTCAATTTGAAGGCGTTTTTGTTAAAGATTTATAAAACAAATTATTGTAAAGTGGAAGGATAATTTGTCGGGTAATTACCAGGGATTGCCATTACACCGGCTGCAATAAAGTTTGAACCATAGGTAGCATCAATCGCTTCTAAAAATTTATTAGCCATTACTGCATAACCTCTTGAGGTCAAATGGATACCGTCTAAACTTACCAATCCACCAGTTACCAGGTCAGTAGTAAATGTAAAACCTCCGCTTGAAATCCCAGTAGTTGACGCTTGTTCCAATATGCCTTTAAAATCTACCAATGCTAAACCATTTGCAGAAGCAACACTTGCTATCGTAGAATTATATGCATCCGTTGCAGTCTTAATTGCTAATTGTTCACTTGGAATAAGGACCCATTTATCTTCTAAAGGATTCGTTACGCCTTCTACCGAGAATTGTCCAGCCAAAGAAGCTGGCAGTCCTTGAGAAATCAAATAGGCGTAAGTAGTAGCGTTTGGAGTACCAATAATTGAACTACTAGGTAGCACAAATAAATCTGAAGCAGTTGCTTGTCTTGATTGCCCGTAAAAGTTGCCTAACAAATTAGCTACAAGAGGTGCAGCAGCAGCAGGGAGCCCAAAAGATTGCACAAAAGCTGGAAACGTTGGGCTTGCATTTAAAACTCCAGCAATTTGAGCAGAGATATTGGTTAATGTTTCATCTTTGATTACAACGGCACTTGCTGCAGTAGTTGAAAAAACTACTGAACGCTCAGCGGCATTATCAATAGCTCCAACTGATTCTAAATAGGCATATACTTGATTTAATTGTCCAAATACACCGTTAAGCGTAGGAATTAGTGGTCCAAAACTTGGATTTGAAGGGCTTAACGGATTAAAAGGAACTGTTGTGAAATGAGGTAAATTTGTGATGTAAGGTACATTTGTAACTACTCCTTTTGCCCCGTTGGATGTCAATGCAGTTACTTCAGCAGAAAATGCCTGCGCAAATACGTTTGGATCCGTAATATCATTTCCACCATAGGTCGCTGGATTTATATTTCCTGTTTGATCAACGCCTATTCCACCAGAGGTTGCATAAGATAACACATCATTACCGCCAACTTCAGAAAGTGTGAAGAAAGTTGGATTTTGCGCTAAAGCATCACCAATAATTGTTGCACTTGCAGACGAAGCCATTCTAGCAAAATAAGGATTTGCTTGACCTGTTGGCACTCCGGCAACGTTACCATAACCAGGAGCCACAAAATGGAAGCTTTTTGCTCCAGGAACACCCATGTTATTGAATGGTCCTGAAAGTACATTTGTTACTTCAGTAGTTGGTGTGGCTGGCAAAACTTGAGGCCCTGTTCCATTAAAAAACAATCTCGGATTTGCTATTTGATTCCCGCTGAATAGTAAACCGCCAATATTGTCATTCATCAATGGTTGGGTGAAATTACTACCTCCAGCATTAGAGAATTGTTGATTCAAAATATATGGGAATGAATTTGTTTGGCTAGCAACAAATAAAGCACCGTCAGTATATCCTGCGGTAAACGAAGCACCTACGGAAACATATTTTGAAAAATCCACCGAACCAGTTGTTAATGCTGGTAATGGTTCAGGATCAGGCGTATAATCGTACTCATCTTCATTACAGGCTGTAAACCCAATAAGCACGGCCGAAAGAAGTATATATTTTATAGTTTTCATCTTAAAATGATTTTATGTTAAATTATAAATTGTTTAATGTCCAAGAAACATAGTACATTGAGCCAACGTTTCCAACGCCAATTGCAGTGAAATACTCATCCCCTAATAGATTAGTGGCTCCAACTTTAAATGATGATTTTAAAGAAGGCACACGATAATTAAGTTGCGCATCAATCACTTGATAAGCAGGTATTTCACCGTCTCCAAAGGTGGCTTGCCAGTAATAGTTGTTGCTCCATCTCCAAGCCGCATTGAATCCGAAATTTTTGAATAAATCAGTATTTCCAAAAGAAATTTTTGCTTTGTGATCTGGGGTGTTGAAACTTGTTCTGAAGTCAGGGAAGGCAGCTTGATCAAAATCTTGTTTTGTGTAGGTATAACTTCCACCTAAATCAAAGTTTCCAAAAATTTTGGTAGATAAACCTATTGAGCCTCCGTAGGAATTGACATCAGCTTTGGAATTTGTGTATGTTTGATATACTTTATAATCGCCATTTGCAATTGCAGCAACAGAAAGAGAGTTGTCACCAACCGTTCCATAAAACGGTGCAATCACTACCTCTCCCGAAATGAAATCCTGGTATTTATTATAATAGACGCTCATATCCACGACTATTTTTTTAACTTTTCCGCGATACCCGACTTCGGCAGTGGTGATTTTTTCTGGAGTCACAAGGGCCGAATTGCCAATTATTAGATCCGCAGGGTTTTCTGATGCCGCAAATGCACTAACAGAGGATGCTAAATATGAATTGGTATAAGCTGCTCCACCAGATTGTGAAATAGTGGCTGGTTGTCCGAATGCGGCTTGACCAGCGGCACTAACGTCATAGGAGCGAACATATCTATCTAAATTGTCAGGTGCTGATCCGACCAAAATTGCTCTACCAGCATCTAGACCTATGAACAAATCTTGAGTTGTTGGGTTTCTAAACCCTGTTTGGACTGAAGCTCGAATGTTATGATTCTCATTAACTGTTAAACCAGCAGATATTCTCGGAGAAACAAAACCGTCAAAAAACTCTGATTTATCATAACGAGCGGAACCTGTTAGCTTTAAACTCATTTCTTCATTTAGTTCAAAATCTTTCTGCAATTGTGTATAAACACCATATTCGGAATATGGGATTGTTTCATCATAATCTGTATAGATGGTTCCAAAGGAATTCAATACATATTTTCTGTAAGACCCACCGACCTGAATGTCAACAACATCCCATAAATGACTAAAGTTGTAATTACCTTCTGCATGGTAGTATTTTGAAGCATCTTGGAATTTTGATCCTTTAGAGAAGTCGGGGTCGGCTGTAATTCTGTCAAAAGCAGATTTGAATGCAGGTGTACCTGGTATTAAACGCTCGATACCATCATCTCCTCCTGGGTCTACAACTTCATCCGCAACATTTCGAGCTAATTCATGGGCTTGGGCATCTGTAGCACCACCTAGAGTTGCCCCAGCATAGGTTTGAATATAATCTCCGAACCATTGAGTATCCGATTTCCAAGCACGGTTGATGTTGATTCCAGTGAACACCATGTCATAGGAATCTCCAGCCTTATCAGAAACCAAATAGCCCCTTAAAAAGAAGTTGTTGTTTTTTATCTCAATTTTGTTTTGAAGTTGAGTAAAGTTGTCGATATAATATCTGTTTGTGCCTTGATAAATGGTGTTTCCTTTACCAATTTTACCCACGTACTGGATTTCAAAATCATTTCCCCAAGGGCGGTAGTACAATCCCCAGTCTGCTTTAATACTTTCCGCATTATAATCAGTTAGGTCACGCTCTTCATACCCGGTTCTACTTACGACTACGTCTGGTATAATGCCCAATCCTGAAGCGGCTCTAATATTTGTTGAAACTTCATCCCCATAAATATTATAACCATCATAGCCCACACTTGCTCTTGTGTCACCAGTGCCTGGTTTACCATCGTAATTATTAGCTGTCCAGTCGGTGCCTTGTAACCAACCAAAATTGACTTTAGCAGCAAATTTGTCACTGAATTTGTATGCCATTCGGATACCTGTGTCTCTATAGGAATTGTCTCCACCTGCTTCTTGCGAGGTAATTCCTTGTTTGTGGTAGCCACTGATTCCTTGAAAATCGAATGGACTCTTACTGCGCATAAAAAGAATACCATTAAAGGCGTTTGCACCATACAAAGCAGATGCAGCACCAGGAAGAAGCTCTACACTTTGAACATCAGTTTCGTTCATACCAACTAAATTTCCAATAGGGAAGTTCAAGGCAGGAGATGAATTGTCCATCCCATCCACCAATTGCATAAACCTATTGTTTGCAAACGTTGCAAAACCTCTAGTGTTAATGGATTTAAATGTCAAACTATTGGTATTGATATCAACACCTTTTAAATTTTCCAATCCATCATAAAAATCTGCAGAAGCAGTATTTTTTATTTCTTTTAACCCGAATCTTTCTACGGTAACAGGTGATTCAAAAATACGTTCAGGCGTTCTTGAAGCAGAAATGACCACTTCATCCAAAGATGTTCCTTCAACGAGCACAAAATCAAGTGTTTGAGGGTTTGTTGTGACTTCTTGGGTCTGAGATTCAAAACCCACACTGCTCACCGTGATTTTGAATGGAGGGGCTTGATTATAAGTCAATGTGTAATTTCCATCAAAATCGGAAATCGTTCCTGTTGTAGTGCCATCTATAATAATATTGGCACCTGGAAGGGGTTGGCCGCTATTATCGGTCACAGTACCTTTTACTGTTGTTTGCGCAAACGTTGTAGCGCAGCAAAACAACATCATAATCTTTAATAATGTTTTCATCTTCGGGAATTAGTTAAATTTAGTATAGCAATATAAATAATTATATGATACTAAAAAGGAAATATTCCAAAAAATTATGCATGCATAGGAAATATTCACAATAAAACACCCTATAAATTACAGAATTCAAAATGGGGATAATATAAAAACCCTCAAACTGTTGAGGGTTTATAGGGCTTTAGCTAATATTTGATGTGAAAATAATTATTCTACAGTAACAGATTTTGCAAGATTTCTAGGTTGATCCACATTTTTACCGAGCATTACCGCTATATGATAGGATAGTAATTGCAATGGAATTGTAGTAAGCAATGGGGATAAGGCCTCTAAGGTTTCTGGGACTTCAATTACATGGTCTGCCAAATCCCTAACACTCACATCGCCTTCTGTCACTATACCAATGATTTTTCCTTTTCGTGATTTGATCTCTTGAATGTTGCTGACGACTTTGTCATAATGTCCTTTTTTGGTTGCTATCACCACAATTGGCATGTTTTCATCAATAAGGGCAATTGGCCCATGTTTCATTTCGGCAGCGGGATAACCTTCAGCATGAATGTAAGATATCTCTTTTAATTTTAAAGCGCCTTCAAGGGCGACAGGAAAATTATACCCTCTTCCTAGATATAAGAAATTCCGAGAGTTTTTATAGATTTCAGCAATTTTTTTGATATGCTCTTCAGACTCCAGCGTTTTTTTGACTTTTTCAGGAATCATTTCCAATTCTAGTAAATGCAATCGGAAATCAGAACTTGAAATTGTACCTTTTGCTCTAGCCAAACGAAGGGCGATCAACGTTAAAATAGTTATTTGAGTTGTAAATGCTTTGGTTGAAGCAACGCCAATTTCGGGACCCGCATGCGTGTAGGCGCCAGCATTCGTCTCTCTTGCAATGGATGAACCGACAACATTACAAACACCGAAAACAAAAGCACCTTTGGATTTTGCTAATTTAATGGCCGCTAAAGTATCTGCTGTTTCTCCAGATTGAGAAATGGAAATCACAATATCTTTTTCTGTAATCACAGGGTTTCTATACCTAAATTCTGAAGCGTATTCTACTTCTACAGGAATTCTGGCTAAATCCTCAAAAATATATTCCGCAACCAAACCAGCATGCCAAGAGGTGCCACAAGCAACAATTATGATGCGGTCTGCGTTCAAGAATTTTTTCATATTATCCTCAACGCCGGCAAGTTTTATAATGCCTTCATTTACCAACATTCTACCTCTGTAGGTGTCTTTGATGGCATTGGGTTGTTCGTAAATTTCCTTGAGCATGAAATGGTCGTAACCACCTTTTTCTATTTGTTCAAGATTGATTTGTAATTCTTGTACATAAGGGTCCACAAGAGAATCGTCCTTTATTTTTCTGATTTTTAAGTCTTTTCCTCTGCGAATGATGGCCATTTCTTCATCTTCAAGATAAATGGCGTTTTTGGTGAATTCTATAAAAGGAGAGGCGTCACTTGCTACGAAAAACTCATCTTCCCCAATCCCAATTGCCAAAGGGCTACCTAATTTTGCTACGACAATTTCATTGGGCTTTTTTTTATCAAAAACAGCTATGGCATATGCTCCTACTACCTGATTTAAGGCAATCTGAACAGCTTTCCCTAATTTTAAACTGTCATTTTTCATGACATCTTCAATCAAATTGATTAAGACTTCTGTATCTGTATCAGATTTGAAAGTGTATCCGCGTTTTTTAAGTTCCGTCTTTAAACTGTCATAGTTTTCTATAATACCATTGTGAATGATGACTAAATCGCCAGAATTGGAGATATGTGGATGTGAATTCACGTCATTTGGAACACCATGGGTTGCCCATCTGGTATGTCCAATACCGAGAGTTCCTTTGGTTGAGATTTCTTTTTCCAGGCGCTCTTCTAAATCAACAACTTTGCCTTTTGTTTTTGATAATTTAATATCACAGCCATCGTATAGAGCAATTCCGGCACTGTCATAGCCTCTATATTCTAGACGTTTTAGTCCTTTAAGAATAATAGGATATGCTTCTCTATGTCCAATGTATCCAACAATTCCGCACATATTTTTTAGTTATTTGGTTCGGTATAATAGATTTCTAAATATAACTTTTTTTGTTCATTGGCTGTATTGTTACCATACAGAATTGTTCCTCGTGGTGATACAATGGAACTCACAGGCGACATTTTTACTTCATCATCATCTGTTGTTGAAACATTATATTGAAGCGATGAATTCTCAAGATTGACATTTCCAGATACGGATAAACCGAGCTTGACATTTGTAGAATCTTTCATCAACAAATTATTGATATGCTCGGTAATTTTAATTTTATATTTAATTCCATTGCCAGAAGCATCGTCACCAACTCTTTGTAACACACCCAAATGATTTGTTTTGGAGTTGTTCGGCACAGTGGTATTCGACAAATCAACATAATAATCAATTAACGGAGTGTTGTTTTTTAAGTCATATAAATAGATGCGTTCAGGTTCATCTCCATTACCTTGCATAATTTCCTGGTTTACATAAAAAACCAAATTGGCTTCATTGACCAATCGTTTGGATTTTACATAGTTTCCATCCACATCGGTTTCAACAAAGGTATTCTTGAAGGCATTAAATTCTGGGGAATAACCATCTTCAAAAGAGCCAGCATTAAATAAATCGACAACTGCAATAGATCCTTCACCACCTTTTAGATACAAATTTTCATCTCCAGTCACAGAATTACCTTGAGGAATTGTTAAATCGAATTGATTTTCTAGGAAATTGACTCTATTACCTGTAAATGTCATTATATAGGTTGATTGTACTCTGTCCGCCCCTTCTGTAAAAGGATCTTTTGTGTAATAGATCGTAATATTGGCCGCCGATGAACCAAAATTGAGAAGCGCCATGGAGCCATCGTTGCCAATAGGTGTAGCTTTAAAGTAAATTCCTCTAAAATAGTTGTTGAAATTATTGGCATTGCTCAATTCTGGCTCGCCTTCTTTGTCAAGAATTTTTTCTTGCCAATAATCGATATCAAATTTTACCCTTAGTGCAGGAGCCAATCGTTCAGATATTTCATCATCTACTTTGAGCTTTATTTCTTCGTTGCTCGGTCTGAAATTAGAAATAGTGTTAGTTGGAATGGTCGCATTGCTTGATATAATAATTGGCGGACCCTCAAGGAGAGCTGCGTTGATAGCGCCATTGCCAGAGGTAGTATTTGAATAATAACTTAAAGGAGAATCAAATTCTGTATTTGGATCTACGGTGTTTAAGAAGTACGTATTTTCATAAAAAGACAAGTCAATCATTCCATTGCCAAAAATGGAATCCAGTTCGTAGATTGTCTCTCCAGAAGAGTTAACCTCCACTCTTGTACTGAAGTAAGGAATTGTCATAACAACAGAATCTATCTCAACGTTTTCGCCAAAATCAGGATCTAACAGATTGGTTCCCAATTGACTCACAAAACTGGCAGTTGTTAAACCGTAGATAGGATCTTTGTAAGCTCCCAAATAATTCACAGGCAGGTTATTGGTTTGTACTGGCTCCAATGGATTGGTATATGCAATAACTGGATATTCTTTCGTGCTATCAACATTAAAATTATTTTGTCCAATAATATCTGAACCAACAGTTGCAAAATCTTTATCGCAGGCAATAAAAGAACTTATTAAAATTGCTAAAACAGCAATATTTTTTAGGGCGAATTTTATTTTATTCATGTACGTAATGTCTAATTTAATACTTGGGTGCTGTAGAATTCTGCATAAGGATCGGCGAAATCATCTAAGGAAAAGTATTCCAAAACCGGTTTTTTTGATGCCTTTAAGTATTCTTCCAATTCTTTAGGAATTTCTGCTGAACCTTTTATCAAAGCATCAGAATGATCTATCGCAACTTTCATGATGTTATTATAAGTTGGGTTTTCGAGAACTTTAATGATGTTTTCGTCGATGTTGTCAAATTTCACTTTTGCCAACATATTGCTATCTAACGTTCCGTCGAAGCTTTGATTGTACACAGAGGTGACAATTTTACTATCATTAAACAACGGTTCATTTTTATAATATTCTTTTAGATAAAGGGGAAGTAAAGACGCGAGCCAACCATTAACGTGAATAATATCAGGTGACCAGTTCAGTTTTTTAACGGTTTCGATGACTCCTTTTGCAAAAAAGATAGCCCGTTCATCGTTATCAGGATAAAGCTTTCCTTCTTCATCAGTAAGTGTGGCTTTTCTCTTGAAATAATCTTCGTTGTCAATAAAATAAACCTGAATTCGTTCTTTTGGAATAGATGCAACCTTTATAATCAAAGGCATATCCAAGTCATTTATTACAAGATTGATTCCCGATAGCCGTATCACTTCGTGCAACTGATGCCTGCGCTCGTTGATGTTTCCGTATCTCGGCATGAATATTCGTATTTGTCCACCTTGCTTATTTACCATCCTTGGGGCTTCGAACGACATGGATGAAATTTCTGTTTCTGGTAAATAGGGTACAACCTCGGAAGACACGTACAATATCCTCTTATCTTTCATATAAATATATTTATTGTTTTTTAATCGTCAATCAGAACCTGTTATTTTTCTAAACATGAATGTTTTTAACAGGCTACATAAATCAGGCCGAAAAAAAATTAGAATTAAAAAACACGCAAAATTACAAAAATTTATGCAGATTGTTAGTAAAATATTAAGTTTGCACGCTGTTAATGTTTTGTTATAAAATGAAGATTTATCATCATAAAGAAGAAATCCATCCAATTATTGAGGCCTCAAAAACCCAAAAAAAATCCATTGGATTTATTCCTACTATGGGTGCCTTACATCAGGGACATTTGTCATTGATCAAAAAGGCAATGGAGCAAAACGATGTGGTGGTTATCAGTATTTTTGTCAATCCCACACAATTCAACAATAAAGAAGATCTTAAAAAATACCCTCGTAATTTAGAAGGTGATGTTGAACTTCTAAAAACGCTTAGCAAGGATATCCTCGTGTATGCTCCTTCAGTTGAAGATATTTATGGGAGCAATGTTACTTCTAATCATTTTGAATTTGATGGATTGGAAAATGAAATGGAAGGGAAATTTCGTCAAGGACATTTTGACGGTGTTGGAACGATCGTGAAGCGATTGTTGGAGATTATAAAACCAACCAGAGCCTATTTTGGCAAAAAGGATTTTCAACAATTGAGAATCATCCAAAAACTGGTTGAGAATTATAATATTCCTGTCACCATTGTTGGATGCGACATTTATAGGGAAAACGACGGTTTAGCCATGAGTTCGCGTAATGAGCGCTTAAAACCACAATATAGAAAAGCAGCACCTTTTATATATAAGACTTTAAAATCTGCCAAAATACAATTTGGCACAAAAAGTGCTAATAAGGTGACCGAGTGGGTCAAAAATCAGTTTGCCAAACATGAATTTCTAGAACTGGAATATTTTATCATTGCTGATGAAGCATCACTAAAAACAATTAACAGAAAATCAAAAAACAAATCATATAGAGCGTTTATAGCTGTATATGCGGATGATATAAGACTCATCGATAATATCGTACTAAATTAAGTATCTTTGCCACATGCAAATTCAAGTAGTAAAATCTAAAATTCACAGAGTAAAAGTCACAGGAGCTGACATCAATTATATTGGTAGCATTACTATCGATGAAGATTTGATGGATGCTGCAAATATCATACAAGGCGAAAAAGTTCAAGTTGTTAACAACGACAACGGAGAACGATTGGATACCTATGTTATTCCAGGTCCAAGAAATAGTGGCGAAATTACATTAAATGGTGCAGCAGCAAGAAAAGTAGCTGTAGGTGATACGCTCATCCTCATTACCTATGCTTTTATGGATTTTGAAGAGGCTAAAACTTTCAAGCCTTCTTTAGTATTTCCTAATGAAGCAACTAACTTACTGAAATAACATTTTGAACATAGCAGCCAAAAAGGTTTTACGAATTTCTATTCCGCTTTTATTGGCTGTTTTTTTTGGCTGGTATACATTTTCAAAACTTCCAGTTGAGGACATTCTTCCGTATTTTAAATCAGCCAATTATGGTTGGATTTCTTTAGGAATGCTATGCGGCTTTTTAAGCCATTTATCAAGAGCGTATCGTTGGAAATATCAATTGGAACCTTTAAATTATAGTGTTAAATTTCCAAACAGCATAATGGCAGTTTTTATAACCTATCTTGCGAATTATGGAATTCCGAGGTCCGGTGAGGTGTTGAGGGCTGCTGTTTTAACCAATTATGAAGGTGTCCCTTTTGAAAAAGCTTTTGGAACCATTGTTGCCGAACGGGTTGCTGATTTTCTTATCTTGCTATTTATTGTAGCCACAACCCTTGTGCTCCAGTTTGATTTCATCTTTGCGATATTAGAAAAATCCTTTCAACCCAAAAAACTGATAATTGCAGGTTTGTTGGCCATACTATTATTTGCGTTTCTTATTGTGTACTTAAGGCGTAGCAAAACCAAATTAGCTCTCAAGCTAAAAAAATTCGTCAAAGGATTGATGGAAGGCGTTTTGAGTATCTTCAAAATGAAACATAAGTGGAAGTTTATATTTCATACAGTGTTCATTTGGACAATGTATTTACTTATGTTTTATTTTACAACATTTGCTGTAGAAGATTTGAACGGAATATCCATTGGAGCACTTTTAATAGGATTTATTGCAGGTAGTTTTACCATTGCAGCAACCAATGGAGGTATCTTTGTATATCCATTGGCAATTGCTGCCGCTTTTTCTTTGTTCAGTATTCCAGAAAATCCAAGTATCGCTTTTGGTTGGATCATGTGGTCTTCTCAAACACTAATGATTATTATTTTGGGGAGTTTATCATTTCTATTGCTACCTATTTACAATAAAATCAAATAATTATTTAAATTGCATAGCTTTTCAATTCATCTGACTATGATTAAACACATTACATTCCTATTTCTGTTTTTGATAACGTTTCAGGTTAATTCCCAAGTCATTTACGAACCTTTTCAATCCTCAAAACTTGGCGAAACTAGGGATATTAAAATCCAATTGCCACGAAATTACAACCCTGAAGAAAAGGTTGATTATCCTTTAATAATAGTTTTAGATGGTGACTATCTATTTGAGCCTGTTACAGGAAATGTTGATTACCAATCGTATTGGGGAGAGATGCCAAAATGTATTGTTGTCGGTGTCAATCAAAGTACAACAAGGGAAAAGGATTTTCATTATGATGATGAACAGTTTTTCCCTGCTCAAGATGGGGCAGATTTCTTCGAGTTTTTGGGGATGGAACTTGTTCCTTATATCGAAAGTAAATACAGTGTGTCAAACTTTAGAATTGTGATCGGCCACGATTTGAGCGCCAATTTTATCAATTATTATTTGTTTAAAGACCAACCTATGTATAGAGCGTTTGTGCTGTTTAGCCCAGATTTTGCTCCTGAAATGAAAACAAGATTGCAGCAGCGTTTAACAACTTTGGATATAGACACCTTTTATTATTTGTCCACGGCTGATAATGATATATCAAGTTTGAAAAAAAATATTGTGGAAACCGACACTGTATTGAAGGTGTTAGAAAATCCAAAATTGCATTATAGATTCGACAATTTCACCGATGCGGATCATTATTCAATGGTTGGATTGGGAATTCCAAAAGCTTTGAACCAAATTTTTGAGCTATATAAACCTATAAGTATGAGAGAATATAATGACAAAGTGCTTACTTTTGAAGGCTCTCCTTATGAGTATTTAGTAAAGAAATACAAAGACATCGAGTTTTTCTACGGTTTTGAAAAAAAGGTTGTTGAAAACGATTTTAAGGCTATTGCAGCTGCTTCGAACAAAAAAAATGATTTAGAGTCATTAAAAGAATTGTCAAAATTGGCAAAAAAAGAATATCCAGACTCCATGATTAGCTCCTATTATTTAGGAATGTATTATGAGAAGGACAATAATCTTAAAAAAGCACTTCAATATTATAATTCTGGTCTGTTATTGGAACCTTCAGAGTTTATTGATAAAGATATTTTGCTGGATAAAATCTACGCTATAAAAGATCAACAATAAATTATTTAGTGCATTTCGTCGAATATTTCGGTATTTTAACCTCTATTAGCATTTTTTAGGTATATTTACAGCCCCTAATCTAATAGAAATTTAACCGATGAAAAAAGCCCTAACTTTTGTCGCCTTCTTACTGGTGTGCTCTGTTGTCTTCTCGCAGGTCAAATATGAAAAATTTGAATCTAGAAAATTAAACACAACTAGACAATTAAAAATTAAATTACCTAAAAATTACGACCCATCTTCAGGGATAAAACACCCCGTAATTATAGTTTTTGATGGTGATTATTTATTTGAACCTGTTGCGGGTCAAGTAAGCTACCAAACGTATTTTGATGGAATGCCAGAATCTATTGTGGTTGGTGTTGTTCAAGGTTATGAACGTTTTTATGACAGCTATTTTGATGAGGTCACAGGTTTGCCAATCGAATCTGGTGCCAGATTTTATCAATTTATAGGTGAAGAACTAATTCCATATATCGATTCAAAATACAAAACCAGCAAATTTCGTGTTGCGGTTGGGCATGACATTATGGGGAATTTCATAAATTCATTTCTGTTCAGCGATAAGCCAGTATTTCAAGCTTATATAAATTTAAGTCCAGACTTTAAGGGTAATATGAATGAGAACATTATCAATAGAGTGAAATGGCTAAAAGATGATGTATTTTATTATATGGCAACCAGTGATGACGATGTGCCAGCTATTCGTAAAATGGTTCAAGCTACAGATGCACAATTAAAAACAACCGAAAATAAAGCCTTGACTTATTATTTTGATGAACTAAAAGGGGATTCGCATTACACGTTAGTTACAGGTGCGCTTTCAAAAGCGTTGGAGCAGATTTTTGATATTTATAAACCATTGCGTGAAAAAGAACTTAAGGAAAAAGTACTAACGTATGACGGCACTTTAGATGATTACCTAGAAAAAAGATATAATCGTATCGAGTCTTTATTTGGCATTCACAAATCGATTCCTGAAGAAGAGTTTGAAAAAGTTGTCGAAGTGGCTGACCAACGTGAAGATTTGGAATCGCTGGAGCGTATCGGAAAATTGGCAAATAAGGAATTGCCTAAATCCTCCTTGGGAACTTATTATTTGGCATTGCATGCTGAAAAAATGGGTAAAACGAAAAAAGCAACAAAACTCTATGAAACAGCTTTGACGATGGAAGAAACACCTCAATTCAACAAAGAGTTTATTATGTCTCAAGTAGAAAAATTGAAATTGGCGTCCGAAGAAAGCGATGAGAAAGAATAGCCTCCGGTTTTAACAAAAGAATACAATTCAAGACAACTTTTAATAGAAGAAATATCTTTATTTTAGCCTAAATATTATCTTGTGGCTAAAGTAAAAACAACTTTTTTCTGCCAAAATTGCGGCACTCAATATTCTAAATGGCAAGGCCAATGTACTGCTTGTAAAGAATGGAATACCATTGTTGAAGAAGTCATCCAAAAGGAAGAAAAAAGTGATTGGAAGTCACCAACATCTGCTGTTAAACGTGTTTCAAAACCTTTAAAAATCAATGAAATTGATGCATCGCAAGATGCGCGAATGAATTCGTTGGATGAGGAATTCAACCGGGTACTTGGAGGCGGAATTGTGCCGGGTTCGATGATCTTGTTGGGAGGAGAACCAGGAATCGGAAAAAGCACTTTGATGTTGCAAATTGCCTTAAAACTTCCATACAAAACATTGTATGTTTCTGGTGAGGAAAGCCAAAAACAAATAAAAATGCGTGCCGAACGTATTCACCCTAATAGCGACAATTGCTATATTCTCACAGAAACCAAAACGCAGAATATTTTTAAGCAAATCGAAGCCTTGGAACCTGATATCGTCATCATCGATTCCATTCAAACCTTGCACAGTGATTATATCGAATCCTCTTCTGGAAGTATTTCTCAAATCAAGGAATGCACAACCGAACTGATAAAGTTCGCAAAGGAAACCGCCACACCTGTCATTTTGATTGGTCACATTACCAAAGATGGCAACATTGCAGGGCCAAAAATATTGGAACACATGGTTGATACGGTTTTACAATTTGAAGGCGATAGAAATCATATTTTCAGGATTTTGAGAGCTAATAAAAACCGCTTTGGTTCTACCAACGAACTCGGAATTTATGAAATGCAAGGAACGGGTTTGCGGGAAGTCAGTAATCCGTCAGAAATTCTCATTTCCAAAAAAGATGAAGAATTGAGTGGAAACGCCGTAGCTGCAACATTAGAAGGCGTGCGTCCTTTACTAATAGAAGTTCAGGCCTTGGTCAGTACAGCCGTTTATGGGACACCACAACGAAGTGCCACAGGTTTTAATGCCAAGCGATTGAATATGTTGTTGGCAGTTTTGGAAAAACGTGCAGGTTTTAGATTGGGAGCAAAAGATGTTTTTTTAAATATTACGGGAGGCATCACAGTCGATGACCCATCGATTGACTTGGCCGTAGTTGCTTCAATTTTGTCATCCAACGAAGACATCGCAATCCCCAAAGATTATTGTTTTGCAGCCGAGGTTGGACTTTCTGGTGAAATTCGCCCGGTTCAAAGGGTTGAGCAACGAATCCTCGAAGCAGAAAAGTTGGGTTTTTCAACTATTTTTGTGTCCAAGTATAATAAAATAGCATTAAAAAAAACAGTCATCAAAGTCCAATTGATCTCTAAAATTGAGGATTTGGTGAGTTTCATCGTTTAAAATTAATTCAAATGAAAGTAAAATCAATTATACCGATTATCATTATCGCTCTTTTCTATTCATGTGGCTCAAAAAAAACGGCCGCATCCCAGGAGCAACTTGTAAAAGAAGTAAATACTTATGTTTCAAAAGTTGACAATATGAGTTTGAAAAAAGAAATTACTGACGGTGCATTGACAGATGCTGAAGGTTTTAAGGATATCGGTACATTCAAGTATACCGTCTATTTTGATGAAAGCACAAAAGAATTATTCAAAATAGAAAATGTTGAGAAAACAGATAAAACAATTTCTGAAACTTATTATTTTAAAAATCAAACGTTGGTGTTCCTAAAGTCGAGTTCCAATAGTGAGACAAAACAAATTCACTTAAAAAAAGGAAGAGTCATTTCGGAACAAAACACAACTTCTGAAGATCAACAATTGCTTATTGAAAAAGCAAATCGTTTTTATAAGGCATTTAAGAAAGGTCATTAATCAAATTAGAAAATGCCTAGATTAATCACTTTTTTTATAGCTTTCTTTTCGATTGTAAACATTCATGCGGTTAATATTAAAAATATACCCCTCAATTTGGACAATTATCAAGAGGCGACGCTTCATTTTTTAGATGATACGTCTATTAAAGGGTATGCAAAAATCATAGATTTTTTGGGTAAATCAAAAATCAAATTCAAGTTATCGGAAGATGGAAAAGTAGATTCTTGGGATGATTTAATGGTGAAGGGAATTACTTTTCATACAAAATTAGTTGATATTGTTTTTTATTATGTGAATGTTCAGCATTTTAGTGAAGCAAAGTTATTGGAGGTTGTAGAAGTAGGAGAAATCTTTGTATATGCTAAATCAGAAACTGCTTGGGTAAGTGATGGGTTTTTAAGCATAAATTTTGACAATGTTTATATGTTTCCAAGTGCTGGACGTGGCACACCCCATAAAGAAACCACATTTAAATTTTTTATAAAGAAAGAAAGTGAAGCAGAAGCTATCGATTTAGATGGAGTGATAAATTTTAAAAAGTCAGCAAAATCATACTTTAAAAACTGTCCTGGAATAATTGAAAAAATAGATTCTCGAAAATTTACTAGGAAAACTATTCTTGAAATGGTTTACTATTACAACGATTTTTGCGCTGAACTATGAGCAATCAAATCCACAAACTTTCTTTAGAATAGTTTCACCACCTTTTTCCTTCATTTTCACTCTCTATTTTATCAAAAATCATTAATTTCGCACGTCGAAAAGAATTAATGAGATAATGAACAGTAAATTCCCTGAATATAAAGGTCTTGACTTGCCAAAAGTTGCTGAAGAAATCGGTGATTATTGGAAGAAAAATGACATATTTAATAAAAGCGTCACCACTCGCGAAGGTCATTCACCTTATGTGTTTTTTGAAGGTCCGCCTTCTGCGAACGGACTTCCTGGTGTGCATCACGTTTTGGCTCGTGCCATCAAGGATATTTTTCCGCGTTATAAAACCATGAAAGGGTTTCAAGTAAAGCGTAAGGCTGGTTGGGATACACACGGACTTCCAATTGAATTGGGAGTTGAGAAAGAACTTGGAATCACCAAGGAAGATATTGGAAAAACCATTTCTGTAGAAGATTACAACGCTGCTTGCCGCAAAGCAGTTATGCGCTATACTGATGTTTGGAATGATTTGACAGAAAAAATGGGTTATTGGGTAGATATGGACAAACCGTACATCACCTATGAACCAAAATATATGGAAAGTGTTTGGTGGTTGTTGAAGCAGATATATGACAAAAAATTGCTATATAAAGGCTACACCATCCAGCCTTATTCTCCAAAAGCAGGTACAGGATTAAGTTCACATGAGCTCAATCAACCAGGGACGTATCAAGATGTGACTGACACAACGGTTGTGGCACAATTTAAAGCGATTGAAAGCTCACTTCCGGATTTTTTACAAAATGAAGGGACAATCTATTTCTTGGCTTGGACGACCACTCCTTGGACCTTACCAAGTAATACAGCGCTGACGGTTGGACCAAAAATCGAGTATGTATTGGTGGAAACATACAACCAATATACGTTCGAGCCCATCAATGTGATTTTGGCTAAAAATTTGGTCAATGAACAATTTGCTGGAAAATTCTATCAAGTAGAATCTAAGCCTGAATTGTTAGATTATCAGTCTGGTGGCAAAAAGATTCCTTTTTATGTGGTTAAAGAATTTAAGGGAAAGGATTTGGTCGGCATCAAATACGAGCAATTGTTGCCGTATGCGTTGCCTTACGAACATCCAGAAAATGCTTTTCGTGTCATTTCAGGAGATTTTGTGACAACTGAGGATGGAACGGGAATCGTCCATACGGCGCCTACCTTTGGAGCAGATGATGCCTTGGTTGCAAAACAGGCCACACCAGAAATTCCGCCACTTTTAGTCAAGGATGAGAACGGAAATTTAGTGCCACTTGTGGATTTACAAGGAAAGTTTCGACCAGAAATGGGAGAGCACGCTGGCAAATATGTAAAGATTGAATATTACAACGAAGGTGAAGCGCCAGAAGTGTCAGTGGATGTTGATTTGGCAATCCAATTAAAAATAGACAACAAAGCCTTCAAGGTGGAAAAATATAAACACAGCTATCCAAATTGCTGGCGTACCGACAAACCAATTTTATATTATCCTTTGGATTCTTGGTTTATCAAAGTCACCGATGTCAAAGAAAAAATGGTGGAATTAAACAATACCATCAATTGGAAACCTGCATCCACTGGCACTGGTCGTTTTGGCAATTGGTTGGCAAATGCCAACGACTGGAACTTATCCCGTTCACGTTATTGGGGAATTCCATTACCAATTTGGAGAACAGAAGATGGCAAAGAAGAAATTTGCATTGGTTCTGTTGAAGAATTAAAAAATGAAATGTCAAAGGCGGTCAAAGCGGGTGTTTTGGCAAAAGATATTTTTGAGGAATTTGAAATTGGAAACAATTCGGAAGAAAACTATGCTACGATTGATTTGCACAAAAACATCGTTGACGACATTGTTTTGGTTTCCAAATCCGGACAACCCATGAAACGCGAAAGCGATTTGATTGACGTTTGGTTCGATTCTGGTTCCATGCCTTATGCACAGTGGCATTATCCTTTTGAGAATAAAGATTTAATAGACGAACATAAAGCTTATCCTGCAGATTTTATTGCAGAAGGTGTTGACCAAACACGTGGGTGGTTCTATACATTGCATGCAATTGCAACTATGGTTTTTGACTCTGTAGCCTATAAAAATGTCGTTTCCAATGGTCTGGTTTTGGATAAAAACGGTCAGAAAATGTCCAAACGTCTTGGAAATGCTGTAGATCCATTTGAAACACTTTCTACTTATGGAGCCGATGCTACGCGTTGGTATATGATTTCAAATGCCAATCCTTGGGATAACTTAAAATTTGATTTGGAAGGCATCGAAGAGGTAAAGCGTAAGTTTTTTGGAACACTTTATAATACCTATTCGTTTTTTACATTATACACAAATTTGGATAATTTCAGTTATTCAGAAGCTGATTTACCTTTGGAACAACGCCCAGAAATAGATCGTTGGATACTTTCGGAATTACATACGTTGATCCAAAAAGTGGACGAATACTATGCCGATTATGAACCAACCAAAGCGGCTCGTGCCATTTCTGATTTCACACAGGATTATTTGAGCAATTGGTATGTGCGATTGAGCAGAAGACGATTTTGGAAAGGCGATTATCAACAGGATAAAATTTCTGCTTATCAAACCTTGTATCAATGTTTGATTGTCATTGCGAAGCTGAGTGCTCCAATAGCACCATTCTTTATGGATAAATTATACATCGATTTGAATTCGGTGACCAAAAAAGAATCATTTGAGAGTGTACATTTAGCAGATTTTCCAGTATTTGATGCATCCTATGTAGATAAAAGTTTGGAGCGCAAAATGGAAGCGGCACAGACAATTTCATCATTGGTATTATCGTTAAGAGCCAAAGAAAAGATCAAGGTGCGCCAGCCATTGCAAAAAATCATGATCCCGATGGAAAGCGAATCTCAAAAACAGGAAATTTTAGCTGTTGCAGATTTGATTAAGCATGAAGTGAATGTTAAGGCAATAGAGGTTTTGGAAGACACTTCTGGTATCTTGGTAAAACAAATAAAACCTAATTTCAAAACACTTGGGCCACGTTTCGGACAGGATATGAAAGCCATTGCCCAAGTTATCGGAAATTTCACTCCAGAACACATAAAAAAATTCGAGCAAAACGGTGTTTTAGACGTTGAAGTTAATGGAAAAAGTATTACATTGGAACGGTCTGATGTAGAGATTACTTCTCAAGATATTGAAGGTTGGTTGGTCGCTAGTTCTGGCGCACTGACAGTTGCTCTAGATGTAACTTTAACAGATGATTTAAGGAAAGAAGGTATCGCAAGAGAATTGGTAAACCGAATCCAAAATTTAAGAAAGGATTCTGGTTATGAGCTTACCGATAGAATTGTGGTCCAATTTCAAAAAGATGAACAGATTATTAACGCCATAGACAAAAATTTAGAATACATTAAGACAGAAACCTTAACCGAAACGTTAGAAATCCTAGATAACCTAAATAGTGGTATAGAAGTTGCCTTTGATGATGTAAATACCAAATTGTTTATTAAAAAAATTTAAAATTATGACCACAGAAACTAACAATAGATATTCTGATAAAGATTTAGCTGAGTTTAAAGCATTAATTCAAGACAAAATTGTAAAAGCAATTCATGACTTGGATTTGATAAAAAGTGCCTATATGAACGACTTAAATAATGGAACTGATGACACATCGCCAACCTTTAAGGCATTCGAAGAAGGAAGCGAAACGATGAGCAAGGAAGCAAACTCACAATTGGCAATCCGTCAAGAAAAGTTTATACGCGACCTTAAAAATGCTTTAATCAGAATAGAGAATAAGACCTATGGTATTTGCAGAGTAACCGGAAAATTGATTAGTAAAGATCGTCTTAAATTGGTTCCGCATGCAACTTTGAGTATTGAAGCCAAGAACATGCAGCAATAAAATTTCCACAATTTGGAAATCTCGTCAAGGATATCCGGGATGTAATAAATGAAAAACGTCTTGCTTTATGCAGGACGTTTTTGTTTTGTTAAGTTTATTAGTTTATAGCATATTAAATTTTATTTTTGTCAAAATCTAACTTCATAGAATGTCCCTAAAAAAAGCGACTTTACTCATCGTTGTCATTTTGCTGATAGACCAAATCAGTAAATTCTATATCAAAACCCATTTTGCACTAAACGATAAGACCATTGTATTCAACTGGTTTCAAATAGTTTTTGTTGAAAACGAAGGTATGGCTTGGGGCACGAAGATGAGTGATTTTATATCTTTCATTTCCGACAGAACCGCAAAATTGATATTGACTGTTTTTAGAATAGTCGCCGTCTGTTTTATCAGTTATTGGTTGGTAACGTCTATCAAAAAGAAGAGTGCTACTATATTGATTGTTGCCATTTCGCTCATTTTTGCTGGTGCATTGGGAAATATCATCGACTCGGTATTTTATGGTGTTTTGTTCAATGACAGCCATAGTCAAGTGGCGACCTTCTTGCCTAAAGATGGAGGTTATGGAGAGCTGTTTCATGGCAAAGTTGTAGACATGCTTCATTTTCCGATGTGGAGTGGGTTTTTACCAAAATGGATACCATTTATTGGAGGCGATTACTTCACCTTTTTTGAACCCGTATTTAATGTAGCTGATATGGCAATTAGCACAGGGATCGGGATGTTAATTGTGTTCAATAAAAAAGCATTTGAAAAAAAATAAACCTTATGTCCACAAATAAATTTTTAGAAGAGGCAATCATTGAAGCCCAAAAAGGATTGACTGAAGGAGGTATTCCTATAGGTTCTGTTTTGGTACATAAAGGAAAAATAGTTGGTAGAGGGCACAACCGAAGAGTCCAAAAAGGGAGTGCTATTTTGCATGGAGAAATGGATGCACTTGAAAATTCTGGTCGAAAACCGGCAAGTTTTTACAGCGAATGCGAGATTTATACAACGCTTTCTCCTTGTTCAATGTGTACTGGAGCTATTCTTTTATATGGGATTCCAAAAGTCATCATTGGCGAAAACAAAACCTTTATGGGCGAGGAGGATTTATTGAAATCCAAAGGTGTTGAGGTGATGATTTTGGATAATGATATTTGCAAACAAATGATGAACGACTTTATAAAAGCACAGCCACAAATTTGGAATGAAGATATTGGGGAATAGTTAGAACCTGTAAATTGTTTTAGGAGTGACACAATAATCCAAAGCCACATCGCTATCAAAAATACCTTCAATTTTTTCTTCAGCTTCAAAAAAGGAGAGACCGATTTTAAGCGTATCGGGTTTACATTTGGAAAGAAATTTATCATAAAACCCTTTGCCATAACCAATTCTGTGACCTTGTTTATCATAGGCTAAAAGTGGCACAAAAACCACTTCTATTTTCTCGGAAACAATCTCAATGCCATCCATAGGCTCGGGAATATTGTGACTGTTTTTCCTAATCATAGTATTGTCAGTTAACAGATAATGAGTCATTTCAACAGACTCAAAATCTGTTTTGGAGATGACCATATTTTTGTCCTTTCCCGCTAAAATATTCATAACATAATCAGTGTTGATTTCTTTATGTTCCGTAATGCTTAAAAAAATATGATAGAAGGAATGACTCCAAATGTCCAATTTCAATAATTGATTGGCAATGGCGAGACTTTCAACTTCGATAAATTCTTCAGAAAGTTCAGCACGCCGTTTTTTGTAAAAAAGTCTTAATTCCGATTTGGTCATTTCTAAAAAATCAACTTTTAACCCTCGTCGTCACATGAAACAATGCATCACCTTGATAAACCAGGGACGCTTCATTTACATTGATTATATAGCCGTCAATTGGCGATTTCACTTCATGATACACTTTCCCGTAAGGGTCGGTAATCTGACCTAAAACGTCATCACATTTTACATGGGTATTAACGGGCACCAAAGCCTTAAACATACCTGATTGTTTGGCGCGCAACCACTTGCTCTCTTCCACAAAAACAGAAGTCATTTTTGGAGGGCTTGCTTTAAATTTAGAATTGAGCATATCATAATGTGCTAAAATCCGTTTTGCACCTTCTACACCAATTTTTGATATATTATTGTCCACATAAAACGATTTACCACCCTCAAACAAAAGAATGGGTTTGCCCAAATTAAAACAGGCACTTCTAAAGGATTTTGCAATATGGTTGGAATACAAAACAAAAGGAGAGCCAAAGACACTGGCAAGCTCTTCCAGTTCTGGCTCTTCCCTTACAATCCTTACTTGTGCAGCATTAAACCGACTGGCGCCTCCGGTATGGAAGTCAATCACTAAATCTACATCGGGAATAATTTCATTGACCAATCTGTAGGCTACTCGGCTTGCCAAAGAACCGTTCGGAAACCCGGGGAATACACGGTTTAGGTCACGACCATCTGGGAAAGCACGCTTACTGTTGAGGAATCCAAAGATATTGATGATGGGCATACAAATAATGGTGCCACGTTTTGGCTTGTTGATTTTTCGAGCAATGATTTGGCGTACAATATCTACACCGTTGATTTCATCTCCATGAATTCCTGCTGAAAACAGAAGCGTTGGGCCCGGCTTTTTTGCACGCTCAACAATTACTGGGACTTCAATTTTAGTTGCTGTGTGAAGTTTGGCAATATTAAAATTGATTTCGGTTGATGTTCCCAAAGGTATTTCTTGACCTAAAATTGTAATAATATCTTTGTACTCTGAAGTCATAAATTTTTTAAACGTTACGCTCAATAAATCGGATGATGCTTTTTGCTATATCTTTCTTGGTTGCAGCCTCAATACCTTCCAATCCCGGAGATGAGTTTACTTCCAAAATCAATGGTCCACGGGCCGATTGCAACATATCGACGCCACAAACGCCTAGACCAAGTGCTTTTGCAGCTTTTAAAGCAGCATTTTCTTCTTCGTCCGTTAGTTGGATAATTTCTGCACTTCCGCCACGATGCAGATTGGAACGGAACTCTCCTTCTTTACCTTGTCGTTTCATGGCTCCCACCACATTTCCATCAACAATAAACGCCCTGATGTCCGCACCTTTTGCTTCCTTGATAAATTCTTGCACAATCACCCGCGCTTGTAAACCATTGAAAGCTTCCAAAACCGATTCGGCAGCATTCTTGGTCTCTGCAAGCACCACTCCCAAACCTTGAGTGCCTTCAAGCAGTTTAATAACCAAAGGCGCGCCACCAACGTATTCTATAACTTCGGCAACATCTTTAGTGTAATTGGAAAAAACAGTTTTGGGCATTCCAAGTCCAGCTCTAGACAGTACCTGTAAACTTCTTAATTTATCTCTTGATCTTACCAAGGCTTGAGATTCTACAACCGAAAACACTTTCATCATTTCAAATTGTCTAACCACGGCGGTTCCATAGAACGTCACTGAAGCTCCAATTCTTGGAATGATGGCGTCGACGTTTTCCAATGGTTTTCCTTTATAGAGTACTGCCGGGTTTTTTTTCTCAATAATAATTTCACACTTCAGTGGATCAATCACTTCAACCGTATGTTTGCGCTGTCTAGCTGCTTCAACAAGTCGTTGTGTGGAATATAAATGAGGATTACGGGATAATATGACTATGTTCATTTATTCTTTTTGTTATGGGATATGTTTTTTTGAGTTACATCAACAATAAACTTATTAGATAAAAATTTGCGCCCGATAAGAATCGGATACTTCATGTCATTGCGCGTACTCAAGGTCAATGAAATCTTATATTTTTTATTAAATAAAAGAATAGATGTTTTCACTTTATACCTTTTCTGGACAATACCATTGCTACTCTTTACTTTTGCAGTGGAAAACTCTTTAAACTTGATTTCCTTTCCGTTATAATGGGGATGACCTTCATCATAAAATAAACAAACCAATACATCATCTACAACAATAACTTTATGGCAATGAATGGATGATGTATAAGCACCAGTATCAATTTTTATGTCAATATCAAACAAATCAAGCGTGGGGAAGTCCGCTTTATCTATTCGACCGATAACTTTTTTGGGCATTCTAAAATCTATTGTTGAAGTTGCAAGGTATGAAAAAAGAAATGGAATTGTTGTGGTGTTTTTTAGTAAATGGGCAAAGATTATTTAACTACAAAGGCGATAATTTGATGTAAATGTTTTTGTAGAAATGGTATCTTTGAGAAATGAGTCAGCCTACTTTAGAAATTCAATTGCAAACCCTGCCACATCAACCTGGCGTGTATCAGTATTTTGATGCAAATGGTAAGATTTTGTACGTTGGTAAGGCTAAAGATTTAAAAAAAAGGGTCGGTTCATACTTCAATAAAAACCACGATTACGGCAAAACGAAGGTCCTTGTCAAAAAAATCGTAACCATCAAACATATCGTGGTTGAAACAGAGACAGATGCGCTTCTACTCGAAAATAATCTTATAAAAAAATACCAGCCACGCTATAATGTGATGCTCAAAGATGACAAGTCCTATCCTTGGATTTGTATCAAAAATGAACGGTTTCCGAGAGTGTTTTCAACAAGAAGAGTTTTTAAGGATGGTTCAGAATATTTTGGACCCTATACAAGCATGAAAACGGTCCATACACTGTTGGATTTGATAAAGGGTCTGTACCAACTCCGAACCTGTAATTACGATTTGGCTGAAGATAAAATTGAATCTGGAAAGTATAAAGTTTGTTTGGAATATCATTTGGGCAACTGCAAAGGTCCTTGCGAGGGTCTGCAATCGGTAGATGATTATCATGAAAATATTGCTTCCATTCGAGAAATTCTAAAGGGAAATTTTAAAGATTCCTTGCATCAATTCAAGCGGCAGATGAAAGTTTTTGCGGATGCCATGGAATTTGAACAGGCACAAAGAATTAAAGAAAAAATCGACATTTTAGAAAACTACCAAGCCAAATCTACAGTTGTCAACCCTAAAATCAGTAATGTAGATGTCTTTTCGATCGTTTCTGATGAAAGTTATGGCTACGTGAACTTTTTACAATTGTCCTATGGTTCGATAATTCGCTCGCATACCATGGAAATTAAAAAGAAACTTGATGAAACGTGTGACGAACTGCTTCAGTTGGCAATTACAGAAATAAGACAACGCTTTCATTCTAAATCCAAAGAAATTTATGTGCCATTTGAAGTAGATTTAGGTGAAGACGTCAAAGTAAGCGTACCAAAATTGGGGGATAAAAAGCGTATTTTGGAATTATCGGAACGAAATGCAAAATATTACCGACTTGAACAGTTAAAACAAGTAAAAATAATTGACCCAGATCGACACGTCAATCGAATCATGGCTCAAATGAAAGCAGATTTGCGCTTGAAAGAAGAGCCTAGACACATTGAATGTTTTGATAACTCCAACATTCAGGGTACAAATCCTGTGGCTGCGTGTGTTGTGTTTAAAGATGGAAAACCCAGTAAAAAGGATTATAGACATTTCAATATCAAGACCGTTGAAGGTCCTGATGATTTTGCCTCTATGGAAGAAGTTGTCTATAGACGATACAAGCGTTTATTGGATGAAGAACAATCGTTACCACAATTAATCATTATAGATGGTGGGAAAGGGCAATTATCTTCTGCTTTAAAAAGTTTGGAACAATTAAATTTAAGGGGAAAAATTGCAATCATCGGAATAGCAAAACGTTTGGAAGAATTATTTTACCCAGATGACCCAATTCCCTTATATTTAGATAAAAAAAGCGAAACGCTCAAAGTCATACAGCAATTGCGTAATGAAGCGCATCGCTTCGGAATAGAACATCACAGAAATAGGCGAAGCAAAGGCGCTTTGACCACAGAACTTGAAACGATTTCTGGCATTGGTGAGCAGACCATTGTTGAATTGATGAAACAGTTTAAAACGGTGAAGCGAATTAGTACAGCGTCGTTTGAAGAGTTAAAGTCGGTGATTGGAGCGTCAAGGGCAAATAAAATAATAGAGTTTTATAAAAAATAAACCGTTGAAAAAAGCCATCTACATACTCATTCTACTGTTGTTTTTCAGTTTTTCTGCAAGAGCACAGGAAAAAACATTGCAAAAAGAGCCTAAAATCGGTTTGGTGTTGAGTGGTGGTGGCGCAAAGGGATTTGCCCATATTGGCGTGCTTAAGGTTCTTGACAGCTTAAATATTAAAGTAGATTATGTGGCAGGAACTAGTATGGGTGCCATTATTGGGTCGCTTTACGCTTCAGGTTATACAGGCAAGCAACTGGACTCCATCTTTAAAAGCTTGGATTTTGATGATGTGATTAATGACAACATTCCTCGAGCTGCCAAAACTTTCTATGAACGCGATAATTCCGAAAAATATGGAGTGACACTACCCTTCGAAAAATTCAAGATTTCGTTGCCTTCTGCACTGTCAAGAGGTCAAAATGTTTATAATCTTCTATCAAAATTAACACTCCACGTAACTGAAATAGATGATTTTAAAAAATTACCGATTCCATTTTTTTGTATGGCCACAAATATTGAAACTGGAGAATCTGTAATTCTTGATAGTGGCAATTTGGCGCAGGCCGTTGCTGCTAGTGGTGCTCTTCCATCGTTGTTTCAACCTGTTTTTATTGACGATAAAATATTAATAGACGGTGGCGTAACTAACAACTACCCAATTGACGAGCTCAGGGCAAAAGGCATGGATGTCATTATTGGCGTGGACGTTCAGGATGGTTTATCGGATAGAAAGGACTTAAATTCTGCCCCAGATATTTTACTTCAAATCAATAATTACAGGACTATTAATGATATGAAATTGAAGGCAAAGAAAACAGACATTTACATCAAGCCCGACATTTCAAATTTCACGGTTATCTCATTCAGTGAAGGCAAGAAAATTATCGAATCAGGTGAGAACGCTGCTTTAATGAAATTCCACGATTTAAGTTTGTTGCCAAAAACTAAAAGTTCCAGAAGTCCTGTAAGCAAAAAATTTGTTCAAGACAGTATCACAATCAATGAAATCAATTTTGTTGGAAATAAACGTTACACAAGAGCGTATTTATTGGGAAAACTGAAATTAAAACCAAATACGACCGTAAGTTATATTGATTTTAATCGAGGGGTCAATAACATTGTTGCAACCAATAATTTTGATACGTTTCAATATGAGTTTCATGAGTCTCCAAATGGAAATGGGTATGACATGAAGGCAAATTTGATTGAAAATGAAATCAGGACTTTTTTAAAATTGGGTTTACATTATGACGATTTGTATAAAAGCGCAGCACTGGTAAATCTCACAAAAAAAAGATTTTTAATCGATAATGATGTTATTTCGCTCGATGTGATTTTAGGGGATAACGTACGTTATAATTTTGAATATTTTATCGATAAGGGATTCTATTGGAGTATTGGGCTAAGATCGAGATTTAATCAGTTTTCAAAAAACGTCTCGGCTCAACTGTATGTTGACCAAGGACAGGAGCCCATTCAAGGTTTAAACAAATTGGAAGTTGAGATTCAAGACCAGACCAATCAGTTTTATCTCCAAACACTTTTTAGAAAGGATTTTGCATTGGGTTTGGGGGTTGAGCACAAGCGCTTAAAAATTAAATCAGAAACTTTGAATACCACTCAAAATAGTGGCGCTATTATTTTTGAAAACACTGATTATGTAAGTGTGTTTGGCAGCCTGAAACTTGATACTTACAGCAATAGATATTTTCCTAAAGAAGGATTTTATTTCAATGGCGATTTTCACTGGTACTTGTATGCATCACATTTTAATCAGGAATTTACACCGTTTTCAATAGCAAAAGCTGATCTAGGTTACGCTTTTATGCCTTTAAATAATTTTTCTGTGAATATTCTCACACAAGGAGGATTTCGAATTGGAGAAAAATCACCTTCATCATTAAATTTTGCTTTAGGTGGTTATGGTAACAATTTCATTAATAATTTTGTTTCATTCTACGGTTATGACTATGTGGATTTATTAGGAAATAGTTTTGTAAAGTCCACACTCACTTTAGATTATGAGATTTTCAAAAAAAACCACATTACCTTGGCAGGCAATATTGCAAATGTTGAAGACAATCTTTTTGACACAGGAGGTTGGATAAAAAAAATTGATTACAGTGGTTTTGCAGTCGGCTATGGTATTGAAACATTTTTAGGGCCATTGGAAGCAAAATACACTTACTCACCAGAATTGAAGAGAAGCCTGTGGTTTTTTAACCTGGGTTTTTGGTTTTGAAAAAAATACCGATATTTGTATTCTTATGGAAGCTTTCTGGACCGATTTACTATCCTACCTTCATTTTCTTATCAAAAGAAATCCAGAATAAGTACGCATTATTGTATCTTTATATGAGCAAAAAGTTTGAGGTTGATATACTTGAAACTTTATATGTCTAATATTTAATATCAAAAAAATGCCATTTTATCATAAATTAGGGAATATACCTCCCAAACGACATACACAATTCCGTAAACCGGATGGTTCACTGTATTCTGAACAGTTATTTGGAACGATTGGTTTTGACGGAATGTACACGAATTCGTACCATGAGCAAAGGCCCACACAGGTCAAAAAAATACAGAAACAATACAATGTGGCGCCAAAGATTGCAAAAGCCAATCACATTCAATCCTATCGCTTTCGCGGATTTCAAGTAAAACCAGAAAACGACTATTTAGATAGTAGAAAGACAGTATTGACCAATAGTGATTGTAGTATCATATTGGCAGCGCCTAAAAAGTCCACAGAAGATTATTTCTATAAAAACACCGATGCCGATGAGTTGATTTTCATTCACAAAGGAACGGGAAAATTGCGCACACATCTCGGAAATCTAGATTTCAAATACGGCGATTATTTGTTGGTGCCAAGAGGCATCATCTACAAAATGGATTTCGATACGGAAGACAATCGTTTGTTTAT
>DINI01000005.1 GCA_002426755.1 Flavobacteriaceae bacterium UBA5544 | reverse complement strand
AAGTTGGCTGCGGAGCGTTTGGTAGAACTCAATAATCGATTGGCAACTTTGGAAAAGAAAAGTGAAAAACGCCAATATACAAAAATCATCCAGCGATATATTGAAGACGAATTTACAACTGAGTTGAAAAAACTAACTCGAACAGAAGGTCAAATCTTGGTAAAACTTATGCATCGACAAACAGGCGAAACAACGTTTGAACTCATTAAAGACCTTCGTAGTGGCTGGAAAGCGTTTTGGATGAATAATACCGCCAAACTTTTTGATATTTCCCTAAAGAAAGAATTTGACCCGGAAAACGTAGCTGAAGATTTTATGATTGAAGATATTCTGTTGAGAGCTTTTCAAAACGGCTCTCTTGAGCGTCAAAATCCTGCATTTCCAATTGACTACTACGCGATTAAGGATAAATGGGCAGCCAAAACTACAGAAAACTAGATTAGATGAAGCGACAACAGTCGGTTTTGGAAGAACAATTGAATGCTTGGACACATGGTTTGGGTGCTTTATTGGGGATTGCTGGTTTGGTATTGTTAATCAGTTTTACGAATCACAAGACGGATTGGAGCTTATTTAGTGTCATCCTTTATGGATTTTCCATTATTCTTTTGTTTTCTGCATCAGCCATCTACCATTCTGTAAAAGGGGAGAAGCGCAAGCATTACTTTAGAATTATAGATCACATCAGTATTTATGTATTGATTGCGGGTACTTATACACCAGTTACTTTAATTGGGCTGAATGAAAGTTTGGGTTGGCAATTGTTTTGGACGGTATGGGCCATTGCAGGCTTTGGATTGATACTAAAACTGTTCTTTACAGGCAAATTTGAAATTTTTTCAACTTTGCTATACCTGGTTATGGGATGGTTGATTGTGTTTGATTTTTCAAATCTTTCTACGCTCATTGGTACAAACGGAGTGACTTTATTGTTTGCCGGAGGAGCATTTTACAGCATCGGAATCATCTTCTATATTTTCGAAAAGATTCCATACAATCATGTCATTTGGCACTTATTTGTCCTTGGTGGAGCGATCTGCCATTATTTGATGATTTTTCTATATGTGGTTTGAAAAGAGTTTCTTACTCCTTATGCATCACTTCTTCAGCTTCGTAGCCAAATAGGCTTTTCTCTTTAATGATTTTGGCAACCCCTTCTGGAAGCATACTTTCCCAACCTGGTTGACCTTCTGAAATTGCTTTAAGTACAGTTCTTGAGAAAATAGAAAGAATAGAATGGTCATAATCAGTGATATCAACCACTTTTCCATTGTATTTGAAGAATTTGTAAAGTTCTTTCATACGAGGATGCACTTTTAGGTTTTCGCTATTGGTTATCGTGCCATCTTCGTTTTCCATTGGATATAGATACACACGTAAATCCTTGAAGAATAATTTACCAAAGGCTTCCAAAATACCACCACTTAAATGACGATAATATTTCTCATCAAAAATATCCACAAGATTATTGACTCCCATAGCCAAGCCCATTCTGTTTTTTGAATACTGTGAGAAGTACTCTACCAATTTGTAATATTCTTGGAAATTGGAAATCAAAACGGTATGCCCAAGGGAGCAAAGCAATTTGGCTCTGTCCATAAAATCTTGCTCATCAATTTCGCCTTCCGCTCTTAAGTTGGAAAGTGTAATCTCAAAGACCACTTGGGTGTTATCAACATCGACCTTACTTTCTTTGACAAACATCTCGTAAGACTTCTGAAACATGTCGATGTTTACCTTGGTAACAGGTCTAAAACTACCCCGCAAAGCCAAGATGTTCTTTTTATAAAGTACTCTTGCAGGCAATACATTATTACCGTCTGGTGCAAACATCACGGCATCTGTCATACTATTTTTGACCAATTGCAAACTCATCAAACGGTTATCTACATCTTTAAATGCCGGACCAGAAAAATTAATCGTATCAATCTCTATTTGATCCTTATCAAGGTGGTCATATAAGTAGCGTAACAATTTCTTTGGTTCGTGGTGTTTGTAGTAAGCTCCATAAATTAGGTTAGTACCTAATATGCCTAAAGTTTCTTGTTGTAAGCGTGCGTCATTTTCCCTAAAGCGAAGATGTAAGACGATATCATTGTAATCTTGGTCTGGTTCTATTTGGAACTTTATACCAACCCAACCATGGCCTTTGTATTGTTTGGCAAAATCGATCGTGGTTACTGTATTGGCAAAGGCAAAGAACATCTTGTTTGGATGCTTGTCTCTCGTGATACGTTCTTCAATCAAGTTGATTTCGTGTACCAACATTTTTCTCAAACGAGCTTCTGTGACATAACGCCCATCATCTTCCATCCCATAAATGGCATCACTAAAGTCTTTGTCGTAGGCCGACATGGCCTTTGCAATGGTGCCAGATCCTCCACCTGCTCTAAAAAAATGGCGTACGGTTTCTTGACCTGCTCCAATTTCCGCAAAGGTTCCATAAATGTTCTCATTAAGATTAATGCGAAGTGCCTTGGTTTTTAACGACGGAATCTCTTCAAATTCTCTGTCTCCTTTTAAGGTAATTTCCATTGTGTAGTTTGAGTATGATACGTTACAAAGGTATCAATTTGCTTACTGATACAAAAAAATAAACTTACTTTTGTTGCAAACTTATCACACTTGAAGATTACTTTTTTGGGAACAGGCACATCGCAGGGAATTCCAGTCATTGGAAGCGACCACCCTGTCTGTTTGAGTACCAATCCAAAAGATAAACGATTGCGAGTTTCCATTCTTGTCGAATGGCAAGATTATACCTATGTGGTGGATTGTGGCCCAGATTTTAGACAACAGATGTTGAGGGTGGGGATCGACAAGATTAACGGAATTGTTTTTACACACGAACATGCTGATCACACAGCAGGTTTGGACGATATCAGGCCATTCTATTTTAAGCAAGGCGACATCCCAATTTATGCACACAAAAGAGTTATAAAAGCGTTGAAACAGCGTTTTGATTATATATTTGAAACAAAAAACAAGTATGCTGGTGCTCCGGGAGTTGAATGTTTTGAAATTGAAAACAAACCGTTTACATTAGGGAATTTACAAGTAGTTCCAATCAATGGATTGCATTACCGATTGCAGGTATTTGGATTTCGGTTTGGCGATTTTGCTTATTTAACCGATTTTAAAACTATTGAAGACCAAGAAGCAGAAAAACTGAAAGGCGTGAAAGTTTTGGTGGTGAATGCCTTGAGGGAAAAGGAACATATCTCCCATTTTACTTTAGCAGAAGCCTTGGAACTGATTAAAAAAGTTAAACCTGAACGTGCTTATTTGACTCACATCAGTCATTGGTTGGGATTTCATGATGATGTGCAACAAACATTGCCAGAAAACGTTTTTTTGGCATACGACAACTTACAATTAACAATTTAATACAATGAAGAGTAGAATTTTTATGTACCTGTTTATTTTCTCGGTGCTGTTGATTATTTTTCAATTTGTCAATTCCAAGCATATTTTGGAAAGTTATGAAGTTGACATCAAAAAGGCAGAGGCACGAGTGGAACGTTACAAAGATTCGATAACAGCCTTGCAGGATGAAAACTCGGATTTGAAGTTGTTTGATTTGAGATATGATGATGAAGCTCTTGATTATTTTGAAGACCAGGGTTACGATTCAATGCAATTGATTCCTTTTATTCAAGATGAACTTTATAAATTGAATGACTATAAAGGCGACGATCATCCGATTGTGCCCTATGTATCCATGACTAAAGGGAAGATGCTCATCAACAGCATTCGTCTTTTAAACCACAAATGGTTGATAGCCAATTTTACCGATGGGAAACATTGGGGACAAATGTTTTTGACTTATGAATTGGTTAATGGAAAAGAGTTAAAGTTTAAATTGGAGCACTATTTTATGTATCCAATCCATTAATATTCAATGTATTTTTAATGATTATTTGATCGTTTCTGACTGTTAATTAAATTGTAATTAGATATAAAATAAAGTATCTTCACTCATCCAAAATACACGTTCCCTCAATAGTACTTTTCTTAAGAGGCTTTTGAGGTTAGATTTGATACAAACTAAAATATATATCATTATGAAAACACACGTAAAACTTACCCAAAATCCAAGACTGAACATGTTTGGTTTTTTGATGACTTTTCTGATGGCATTCATGGGATTGAATCCTGTGTATGCACAAACATCTAAAGTTGCTCCCACACAAATTCAGCAGCAAGGAAGAACCATTAAAGGTGTCATTAGCAATGCGGAAGGCCCACTGGAGAGTGCAAGTATTGTTCTGAAAGGTTCCAATACAGGAACTACAACCGATGCTAATGGCGAATTCACATTTCCCAAACCCCTAACAACGGGCGATGTATTGTTGATAACATATTTAGGGTATGAGCCTCAAAATGTGATCATCAAGGATAACACTACCTTTTTAAGATTGCAACTCACAGAAGATTTGGTAGAATTTATTGGAGCAGTTAATACCGATACACCTTATAAATCCAAACGCTCTAAAGAGTAAATCAATTAATCTTTACCATAGTTGATGAAAACAATGCTATCCATAGCACTATTCATCCTTGCATTCCAAAGCCGTGCACAGCTTTCTGATTTTGATTCTGTCAATTTTAATAAAGCTGATCGTATTGCCTTGGAATGCAAAAAGGATGAACTTGATAATCTACCTCAATTAGCGTATCAACTTACATCACAGTTGCATACCGATGTTGAGAAGTTTCGGGCCATTTATCGATGGGTGTGCGGAAACATTGCCAATGATTATAGACTCTACGAAAAAAACATGAGAAAGCGACAACGTTTTAAAGACGATAGCCTAAAGCTCAATGCTTGGAACGTACAGTTTAGAAAGCTGTCTTTCAAAACAATGCTAGAGGATAAAAAAGCCATTTGTACGGGGTATGCGTATTTAGTCAAAGAACTTGCGAATTTGGCAAGCATAGATTGCGAAGTAGTCAATGGATATGCTAAAACGAGTACTATTGATGTTGACAAAATCAATATGCCCAACCATTCTTGGAACACTGTTAAACTCAATGGTAAATGGTATCTTTGCGACCCCACTTGGGCAAGTGGAACGCCGAATGCCGACACCTTTCAATTTGAATTTAATTATAACGATGGTTATTTTTTAACGCATCCAAAACTTTTTTCTGTCAATCATTATCCGGTGGATACAAAATGGTTGTTGATCGAAGAGGATGGTCCATCTTTTGAAAGCTTTTTGGAATCTCCAATAATTTATGGAAAAGCCTATACAAATTTAAGTACTTACAACGAGCCTAAAAAAATGCACAATACTATACAAAGGCACGAAAAAGTAACCTTCAAATGTAACCTTTTAAAGCCAGTAAGGTCAGAAGACATTATGCTTTTGGTTGATAACGGAAGTACCAGTCAGAAAATTCATCCTGAAAAAACGACGATAGATGATACTTCTTTGACCATTGAATACACTTTTGATAGAACAGGTTTCTATGATGTGCATTTATTGATTGGGTTGGATTTGATTTCGACCTATACGTTCAGAGTGAAAAGCTAATTCAAATTATGAATATATTAGGCTATGTTGCTGATGAGTTTATGTTATCCATTAAAAATTCAGCCTGACTTCTTGATACTCTTAAATTGTAATAAAAATTTGTCTATGTCATTTATTAATCGTAATATTGCAATGAAACAATAAATCAAATGGGACTATCCAAAACTGAAATATTTACTGAAGCGCAAAATGAGATTGCATTGTTCGCAAAAGTTTTAGGACATCCAGCGAGAGTGGCCATTCTTCAACATTTATTTAAGATTAACACCTGTGTTTGTGGCGATTTGGTAAATGAAATAGGTCTTGCACAACCCACTATCTCCCAACATTTAAAAGAACTCAAACTTTTGGGACTCATCAAAGGAAGTGTTGAGGGCACCAGTGTGTGCTACTGCATAGATGCTGACAATTGGGCTAAAATGAGAAAAGTGATGTTGGAATTCCTGAATCAAGAGGTTACAAAATCCAATTGTTGTTAAAAAAAAATTTAACCTGTTCAATCGTAATATTACAATAAATAAACATATATACTATGAAACTTTCTCAAATTAAAAAACATCTTTCCCAATTACAAACCATTGCATTTCAATTGCCTGATGGTACGTTAGTGCCAAATCACTTCCATGTCACTGAAGTAGGCAAAGTCACCAAACATTTTATTGATTGTGGTGGAACAGTTAGAACGGAAACCGTTGTTAATTTTCAGTTATGGGATTCAAATGATTATGACCATCGCTTGCATCCAGAAAAATTGGTACATATTATTGAACTTTCGGAAAAAATCATCCGCATTGAAGATCTGGATATTGAAGTTGAATACCAAGGACATACCATTCAGAAATTCGGATTGGATTTTGATGGGGCCAATTTTTTACTAACTACAAAACAAACGGATTGTCTTGCAAAAGATAAGTGTGGAATTCCTCAAGAGAAACCCAAAAAAGCTTTGGCTAGTTTAGGGGATGAGCCTTGCTGTTCACCTGATGGAAATTGTTGCTAATAGAAGAGATGCATCCTATGAAAACAAAACAACCAATACTCTTTTCTGGCATTGAAAGCCTCATCAACTCAATATGGTCTGTGAGAGAAGAACGCAAAGTGATTTTACAACCTTTAATTGAATTTATTCAACACAAACACTCGCATAAGCAAGAAATAATTCTCAATTTTATTTGCACCCATAACTCTCGCAGAAGTCATTTATCACAAGTTTGGGCCCAAGCTTTGGCATATCATTTTAAGATACAAAATGTGTCTTGCTATTCGGGTGGTACGGAAGCTACGGCTATGTTCCCAATGGTTGTGGAAACTTTAAAAAGACACGGGTTTCAAATCAAAAAATTATCAGAAGGAGATAACCCTGTCTATGCTATTAAATATGCGGATAATCAGCAACCTATTATTGGGTTTTCTAAAACCTATGACGATGATTTTAACCCAACATCTGGTTTTGCAGCCATTATGACTTGCTCGCAGGCCGATGGTGGTTGCCCATTTATTGTTGGTGCTGAAAAACGTGTGCCAATCACTTTTGAAGACCCAAAAGCTTTTGATAATACTCCACAACAAGCGGAAAAATATGCAGAGAGAAGTTTGCAAATCGCAAGTGAACTCTATTATGTCTATTCAAAAATCATCTAAACTCATGTCTATTGCTACTTCCAAAAAATTATCATTTTTAGATAGCTACCTCACGCTTTGGATATTTCTTGCCATGTTGCTAGGCGTCGGATTGGGTTATTTTCTTCCAACGATGCCTCAATATATAGAGTCATTTAGTTCTGGTGCGACCAATATTCCAATTGCCATTGGACTGATTGTAATGATGTACCCGCCTTTGGCAAAAGTGAATTATGCCCTATTGCCCAAAGTATTTAGAAACACCAAAATCCTTTCAATATCTTTGATTCTCAATTGGATTATTGGACCAGTTTTAATGTTTATTCTGGCGATGATCTTTTTACAAGATTATCCGGAATATATGGTAGGATTGATACTCATTGGTTTGGCACGATGTATCGCCATGGTGTTGGTGTGGAATGACCTTGCAGAAGGTAGTAGCGAATATGGTGCAGGATTGGTGGCACTGAACAGTATATTTCAAGTGTTTGCCTACAGTTTTTACGCTTGGTTATTCATTACTGTGTTGCCGCCTTATTTTGGGTTTGAAGGCGCTATTGTAGATATTTCTATTGGTACTATTGCTGAAAGTGTTGTTATTTATTTAGGAATCCCATTTGTGTTGGGTATTTTGAGCAGATATGTTCTTGTTAAGATTAAAGGTGAGGTGTGGTACACTCAAAAATTCATTCCAAGCATTTCACCACTGACCTTAATCGCCTTGCTGTTTACCATTGTGGTGATGTTCTCATTAAAAGGTGAATTGATTGTCGAGATTCCAATGGATGTGCTGATTATTGCAGTGCCATTATTGATTTATTTTACGCTGATGTTCATAGTTGGTTTCTTTTTCACGAAGGCAGTGGGAGCAACGTATGATAAAACCGCAGCAGTTGCATTTACTGCTGCAGGGAATAATTTTGAATTAGCAATAGCCGTTGCCATTGCAGTGTTTGGACTTAATTCTGGACAAGCATTTACAGGAGTCATAGGCCCATTGGTAGAAGTTCCTGCATTGATTTTATTGGTAAGGGTATCATTTTGGTTGCGCAAGCGTTATTATAGTAAGTCCAGTTAATCAAAACTTTGATTAATTTCTGAATTGACAGAAATGCAATTAGTCTTGAGTGTTTTGGTGAATTGCACTCATTTTTTTAAGAGCTTTGGACCAAAAAAATCCAAATTCGGGAATCAAAAGTTAATATCATCAATTTTCACTACCTCTTCAAAGCTATTATTGAACTTTATTTTTTTAAAAATTTTACATAAAAAATTTGCGAAACCGAATAGTTGCATTTATATTTGCAACCAAATAGTTTCATAATATAATTGTGCAATGAGAAGAGATATTTTTCAAGCAATTGCAGATCCTACAAGAAGAGCCATTATTGCTTTAATAGCAGTGCAGGCCATGACTCCTAACGCCATTGCGGAAAATTTCAACTCGACTAGGCAGGCCGTTTCAAAACACCTTCGCATACTTGCCGAATGTGAATTGGTAAAACAAGAACAACAAGGCAGGGAAATTTATTACTCGCTCGAAATTGAAAAAATGAAAGAGATTGATAAATGGCTTGAACAATACAGAGCCATTTGGGAAGCCCAATTTAATCAACTTGATAATGTATTAATAAAACTTAAAAATCAGAAAAAATGAACAACAATCTGCTATTTGATTTTACCGTTGATAAAGCAGCAAAAACGGTATATATAACTAGGGAATTTGCTGCCAATCTTTCCCTTGTATGGGACGCTTTCACGAAAGCCGAAATTCTTGATCAATGGAACGCGCCTGCGCCATTTACGGCAAAAACCAAATACATGAATTTTGAAGTCGGAGGAAACAGGTTTTATGCAATGGTCAGTCCTGAAGGCAATGAAAGTTGGATCCTTCAAACGTATACATCCATAAGTCCGAAAACCAATTTTAAAATGCTCAATGCTTTTGCAGACAAAAATGAAAATCCTGAAGCAACTGGTTCTGAATGGGATTATAATTTCAGCGAACTAAACGGCATCACTACCGTGAATATTTCCATTTACAATGAATCACTTGCGCGTTTAGAAAAAATGATTGAAATGGGTTTCAAAGCTGGATTTACAATCACATTAGAAAATCTGGAAAATGTATTGGCAACATTATCACAGAAATGATATGCTTATAACTCACAAAAACCTATACCGCGGTCCCAACAAACAATTCATTGATTTTTGCATACGAAAGCTCCCTAAAATCGCTCACCACCACATCGGCCAACCCATAATCTTGGTCATGTGAATGTAAGCTGTCATAGCCCACGCAAAAAATGCCAGCATCTTTTGCGGCTCTAATGCCATTGGTAGAGTCCTCAATAACGATGCATTCGTGCGGCTCATGACCAGACGCTAGCGAAGCTTTTTCAAAAATCTCTGGATGAGGTTTGGATGCTTCCAAGTCAGCGCCACTTAATTTAGCCACAAAATATTGGTCTAAGTCAAAACGTTCAAAAATATTATTGATGTTTTCCATCGACGCTGAAGAAGCCAGCACCAATTTTAGTCCGTTGTGATGGTATTCTTTAATGAGGTCCAAAACTCCATCCAGCAATGCCAACTCTGCATCATTTTCAAAAAGTTCCCTAAAGTGGTCACGTTTAAGACCGACAAGCGTTTCAGGTCCAAGTTTCAAATCAAAATGTGCACACAGGCGTTTGCAAATTTCCAATGTCGATTGTCCTGTAAAAGAGGCATAAAGAGCCTCCGGAACATCGATATTTACATCATTAAACATTTGGTAATAAGCCTTGTGGTGCAGTGGCTCGGTGTTCACAATAACACCGTCCATATCAAACAATATAGCTTTAAGCATCTAGTAAGTAATTTATTAATAGCACTACGAATATAATGGAATTCCCTTACAATCCCTAAAAAATGATTTTGAAGTTTATTTTATTTTTTCAGATATTTGTTTCATTATGATTGTATAGATAATATCATCCGACCCTGTTGAAGCCGTTTCGACCAAACAAAAGTTGAATACCCAAAGTGTTCAATAAAGTATCATTTAGTATCGTTTTATCATGCAATCAACCAAGATATCTTTTAAACAATTCATTCAATTTTTTATTACCGCTGTCAAAGGCAAAGAACAGGATCTTACTGCCATCAGTATTAGGCGCGCCATCTTTATGCTCTCCATTCCCATGATACTCGAAATGTTAATGGAATCCATTTTTGCCCTTGTTGACATTCTATATGTTTCTAAAGTCAGTGTGAATGCTGTAGCCACTATAGGATTGACGGAGTCTGTCATTACTCTTGTTTATGCAGTGGCCATCGGTTTAAGTATGGCGGCCACCGCCATTGTTGCAAGACGAGTAGGAGAGAAGGATCTTGGTGGTGCGTCACAAGCGGCAGTACAAGTGATTATTTTGGGTATTGCAGTTGCAACCATAGTAAGCATTTTTGGCATATTATATGCCAAAGAAATTTTAGCACTTATGGGAGCCCAGCCCGACCTTATAGCAGAAGGACATGGTTATACGCAATGGCTTTTGGGCGGTAATGTCACGATCATGTTGCTTTTCCTTATCAATGCCATCTTTCGTGGAGCAGGCAATGCTTCTGTTGCCATGTGGACGCTTATTCTTTCCAATGGACTCAATATCATTTTGGACCCAATGTTTATTTTCGGTTTTGGCCCCATTCCTGCTTATGGCGTTGAAGGAGCAGCAATCGCCACGAATATTGGACGTGGAACAGCTGTCTTATTTCAATTGGCAATTTTATTCTATGGTTATAGTAAAATAAAAGTACGAGTGAAGGACATCGTCATCCGTACAGCTGTCATGTTTAATTTGATAAAAGTATCATTGGGAGGCATCGGGCAATTCCTGATTGGCACTTCAAGTTGGGTGTTTCTTATGCGTATCATGAGCGAATTTGGCAGCGAAGTCCTTGCGGGTTATACCATCGCCATCCGTGTAATGATGTTTACGATCATGCCTGCATGGGGAATGAGCAATGCAGCAGCTACTTTGGTGGGGCAGAACCTGGGTGCGAAGCAGCCCGATAGAGCTGAAAAATCGGTGTGGAAAACGAGTAAATTCAATGCCATTTTCATGGGAATAGTCTCCATAATTTATTTACTATTTGCACCACAAATTATAACATTATTTAATACCAATCCAGAAGTAGTACAAAACGGAAGCCTTTGCTTACGGATTATTGCATCAGGTTATATCTTTTTTGGATATGGAATGGTGGTTATCCAATCGTTTAACGGAGCTGGTGATACTAAAACGCCGACCTACATCAATTTCGTTTGTTTTTGGCTGTTCCAGTTGCCCTTTGCCTACCTGTTTGCCATCACTTTAGAGTTTGGCCCTGTGGGAGTCTTTAGCGCCATCACCTTTGCTGAAATTTTGGTAGCCATAATTGGAATCATCTGGTTTAAAAAAGGAACATGGAAAACCGTTCAAGTATAATAGATTATTTGTAATTTTAAACGATTAAAAATTCTTCAGGTCATGTCAAAATCTAAATACGGATTAAATACCATTTGTACACACGTAGGTGAGATAAAGGACGAACAGTTCAAAGGTGCTGTTTCGCCTATATATATGTCTACGTCTTATCAATTTGATGAGGTAGATGTCAAACGCTATCCGCGTTATTTCAATACACCTAACCAAGAGCACTTATCTAAAAAGATAGCAGCCTTGGAACATGCCGAAGCAGCCATGATTTTTGGTAGCGGCATGGCGGCAGTAAGTACAGCACTTTTGGCATTTCTTAAAACAGGTGACCATATCGTTGTACAAAATACATTATACGGAGGTACTAGTAATTTTATAAGAGAAGAGTTTCCTAAATATGGTATTGAATTTACATTTACCGATGGGTATGAGGTATCAGATTTTGAAGCAGTAATTCAACCTAATACGAAGCTGATTCATATCGAAACACCTTCAAACCCTTTGTTGACCATCACGGATATCAAAGGAGTGGCAGACTTGGCCAAATCAAAGGGCTTATTGACCACTATCGATAATACTTTTGCAAGTCCAATCAACCAAAACCCAATAGACTTTGGAATAGACATTGTCATTCATTCCGCCACAAAATATTTGGGAGGGCATTCAGACATTCTTGCTGGAGCGGTTGCATGCAGTAATGCCCATATGGAAGTTATATGGAATGTCGCAAAAAACCTAGGAAGCAGCTTAAGTGATTTTACGGTTTGGATGCTCGAAAGAAGTATGAAAACTTTGGCATTAAGAGTAAAGGCACAAAACAGAAATGCCAAAAAGATGGCCAAGTTCTTGCATGAACATGAAGATATCAAAAATGTTTATTATCCTGGATTGAAAACACATCCTCAATACGAACTCGCAAAAGCTCAAATGAAAGGTTTCGGTGGAATGCTCTCTTTCGAACTCTCTGACGGATTGGATGCCATGAAATTTCAAAAGCAATTAAAGTTGATCAAGTCATCTATGAGTTTGGCAGGTGTAGAAAGCACTGTGTTGTCACCACACAAAACCTCTCACTCCTTACTAACGCAAAAAGAACGGGATGCTATAGGTGTTAGTGACAACCTGATTCGTTTTTCCGTTGGAATCGAATCCAAATCTGATTTGATGGAAGATATTGAACAGGCAATTGCCAAAATAAAAACTTTAAAACTTCAAACACAGAGTTAAAAGAACTACCGAGTTTATTCATTAAACTACAACTAATGACCAAAGGAAGATTAGAAGCATTTACAGATGGTGTTTTGGCCATCATCATAACCATCATGGTGTTGGAGTTAAAAGTTCCGCATGGTGGTGAATTTGAAGATTTAACAAAGTTATTACCTGTTTTTGGAAGTTATGTCTTGAGTTTTATTTACATCGCAATTTATTGGAATAACCATCATCATATGATGCAGACCGTTAAGCATGTGACAGGAAAGATTCTATGGGCCAATATGCACTTGCTGTTTTGGTTGTCGTTAATTCCATTTGTCACTGGCTGGATGGGAGAAAATCACTTCACCACAGCCACTGTAAGTTTATATGGGGTTATATTGTTGGCATGCGCCATTGCATATTTCATCCTGCAAAACCTTATTATTAAAAGCCACGGAAAAACCTCTTTACTAGCGGAAGCATTAGGCAAAGATTTAAAAGGAAAAATGTCACCTGTTTTCTATATCATTGGAATTATCGGTGCTTTTATGAACGTTTGGATTTCTGGAGCTATGTTTGTTTTGGTTGCAATCATATGGCTAATTCCAGATTCAAGAATTGAAAACAGACTAAAACAAGAATCCAATTAACAAAACATAAGTTTGCACAAAAACAGTCTTCATAACAATAAGTATGATTTTGATAAATTAACGAAAGCTTGTGAAACGTTAAAACCATTCGTTTTTGAGAATGATTATAGTACTCAAACCATAGATTTTGCAAATCCCGAAGCAGTAAGGACATTAAACAAGGCTATATTGTTTCATCATTACAACGTCACCTTTTGGGAATTCCCTGATGCAAACCTGTGTCCTCCGATTCCCAGCAGGGCAGATTACATTCACCATTTGGCGGAGCATTTAAGAAGAAGTAATGTAATGTCAAATATCAAAATATTAGATATAGGAACTGGAGCATCGTGCATTTATCCGTTGCTTGGAAATGCTATTTATAATTGGAAGTTCGTAGGAACAGATATTGAAAAGCGTTCGTTGCAAGCAGCACAGACCATTATTGACAAAAATGGCTTGAAAAGTAGCGTAGAGTTACGTTTTCAAACAGAAGAAATGCAAATTTTGAAAGGTATTATGAAACCTGAAGATAGGTTTGCTGCCAGTATGTGTAATCCCCCTTTTTATAAAAATGATGAAGAAGCACAAGAGGCATCTAGAACCAAATGGAAAGGTCTGGGCAAACAAGGCGATAAAGTCGTAAGGAACTTCAGTGGAACAGCTAAAGAGTTAAGTTATAAGGGAGGAGAAAAAGCTTTTGTACATAATTATTTATATGAAAGCTCACACTATAAACAACAGTGCCTTTGGTTTACATGTTTGGTATCTAATATCAGCCATGTGAAATCTATGAAAGCATCTTTATTAAAGTTAGGAGCTACAGATGTACAGATATTGGATATGATACATGGCAATAAAGTAAGTAGAGTGGTGGCGTGGACATTTTTGTCAATCGCTGAACAGAATGAATGGATTAAAAATAATTAAAATGAAATTAGATATACTAGCAATTGGTGCACATCCTGATGATGTGGAATTAGGATGCGGAGCAACCATTGCAAAAGAAATACAAAAAGGGAAGAAAGTAGGCATTATCGATTTGACACGAGGCGAATTGGGCACACGTGGTACTGCTGAAACAAGGGATGAGGAAGCCAAGGCTGCGGCCAAAATATTAGGAGTTGCGGTTAGAGAGAATTTGGAATTTGCTGACGGTTTTTTTGTGAATAATAAACAGCACCAATTGGAAGTCATCAAAATGATACGTAAATATCAGCCAGAAATCGTCCTATGTAATGCCATCGAAGATCGACATATTGACCACGGTAAAGGAAGTCAATTGGTAAGTGATGCCTGTTTCTTAAGTGGTTTGATGAAAATAGAAACGGAAATAGGAGGTAACTCCCAACAACAATGGCGACCAAAACACGTGTACCATTTCATTCAATGGAAAAACATAGAACCCGATGTTGTTGTAGATGTTACAGGTTTCATAGACACAAAATTAAAAGCGGTATTGGCGTATCAAACTCAATTTTACAATCCTAATAGCAAACTTCCAGAGACTCCCATTTCCAGCAAGAATTTTACAGACAGTGTTGAATATCGAGCCAGAGACTTAGGGCGTATCATTGGTGTAGAATACGGAGAAGGCTTTACGGTAGAACGTTACACGGGTGTGGATAGCCTGTTTGATTTAATTTGATTTTTTTCAAAAAAAATCTTTGCAATAACTCTTAAATAAATTACATTTGCACACGCATTTAAAAATGCAGCTACATGGTGGTTGTAGCTCAGTTGGTTAGAGCATCGGTTTGTGGTACCGAGGGTCGCCGGTTCGAGCCCGGTCTTCCACCCAGAACTAAAGTCTTCAAAGAAATTTGAGGACTTTTTTTGTGGCTTGAACTAAAAATAGGGTGTAGGACGAAAAGCCGTTGCCGAGCAAAGCAAAAGAAATCTGGATTTTATACCTAGAATTCAAAATTTCTATTGACGGAGAGAATTTTTTGTGATTACAATCAAAATTTATAAACTAACAAAGGGAACAACAATTATAAAATCGTCTGTTCCCTTTGCTTGTTGTATTCCTTTGCTCGGTATTATCCGAGACAGTACAATGGGTATATTCTCAGCCACTTTGATCAGCACCCCAATACACTTATAAAGATAAGCAATGGATAGAAACTAAACAATAAAGTTTTGAAAGTTTTAACAATCCTTCAATTTTAAAGAGAAAAAAAAATGCCTTTCTGTATTTTGAAAGACATTTTTTATATAAAAGATTTGAACTTTAATTTGTGGCTTTTTCAACTGCTTTATCAGCAATAATCCTGTTTGGTCTATTGGCCAAATTCCAAGCTGTGTAGAACACCAAGCGTGCTCTTGTTTCCAACAAATCGTACTGTATTTTATCTGGTGTATCAGTCGGTTTGTGATAATCGTCATGAGTTCCATTGTAATAGAAAATGACAGGGATGTTGTTTTTTGCAAAATTGTAATGGTCAGAACGGTAATAATAACGATTAGGATCCGTATCGTTATTGTAAGTGTAATCTAAAGTGATGTTCGTGTATTTTTTGTTAGTTTCTTCAGAAATGGTGTGTAGTTCTGTGCTCAACATATCAGAACCTATGATATAAACATAATTTCTGTCATTTTCGTGCTTCGCGTCCACACGACCAATCATATCCATATTGAGATCAACAACGGTATTCTCTAAAGGAAAAATAGGATTGATGTCAGTATAATATCTTGATCCAAGAAGACCTTTTTCTTCACCAGTCACGTGTAAAAACAAAATGGAACGTTTTGGAGTGTAGCCTTCATCAACGGCCTTTTTAAATGCTTGGGCAACTTCCAATATAGCGACAGTCCCGGATCCATCATCATCGGCTCCATTGTAAACTTCACCATTTTTAATACCTTCATGGTCCAAATGTGCAGAAATCACAATAATCTCATCTGGTTTTTCAGAGCCTTTTATAAACGCTGCGACATTTTCCGAAACTAATTTTTCCGATCTGCTTACTACATCAACAGAAAGTTTGGTAGTAACAATTTGAGGTTTGGTATCTTCATTGATTTTATTGAATAATATCTTACCCATCGCATCGCTCACAAGGAAGGTGATCATTTCTGGTGTATTGTTCTCCAAAGAAATTCTTCCAGCAGTACCAGATTCATCCTGTGATTTAAAATAAGGTAAATATCTAGCAAACATACCAGAGTCCATTAAGAACACAGCTTTAGCACCTCTGTCTTTAGCTGCGTCACGTTTAGAAGTAAGCGCTTGGCGTCCGTTAGACCATTTGCTTGCTTCGGTAGTACCTGTAACAGTATAAATACCTGCATTGTCTTTTGGTTCTCCTTCTTTCACTAGAACAATTTTGCCTTTCACATCTAGATTTGTATAATCAGAATAGTTATTACTATCAATACCATAACCCACATACACAATTTCATCAGCAGTGAAATTTTGGGAACTTGACGAACCATACACTACAAAATCTTCATTTTTAACAAAAGACTTGCCATTTAATGATAAGGTCACCTCTGGAGATTTTTGTTTCTCTAATGGAACATCTTGAAAATAATTGTTATTAGGTAGTGCTGATGGAATACCCATGGATACATATTTATCCTTTAAATATTCAACAGCCATTTTTTGCCCTTTATCACCTGTGTTTCTACCTTCAAATTCGTCAGAAGCATACGTATAAAGCATCTCTTTTAACTCTGAGGAAGTGATGGTGGTTGCATATGGTGTTGGATCAACATCCTTTGTGACTTTTTGGTCAATAGTAGTTGAAGTTGTAGTAGTTTTGGTTTTGTTACTTCCACAGCTCAAAAGTAAGAATGTAACACCAACGAATAGGAGTGATTTTTTCATTAAAAATGCTATTAATGGTTAAAGAATGCAAAAATACTAAATATGTGCTTCTGAAAGAGGTTCTTTTAACACACTTTAACTAAATCAAATGGTCTCTGGGTTCAATTTGGTTTTACCGTTCACGATGTACCATGCGGTTGCGAAAATGAGTTTCGTACGTTTTTCCAACATTTCATAATTGATTTTGTCTGGAGTGTCGGTCGGCTTGTGGTAATCTTCATGTTCTCCATTAAAATAGAAAATGACCGGAATGCCATATTGTGCAAAATTATAGTGGTCTGATCGGTAATAATAGCGATTTGGGTCATTCTCTTCATTGTATTTATAATCTAGTTCCAAATGGGTGAATTCTCTATTGGCTTCTTCTGAAATGTAATGCAACTCGGTGCTAATTCGGTTGGAACCGATAAGATAAATATAATTCGGATTGTCTTTGTGCCGCTCATCTACCCGTCCTATCATATCTATGTTTAGGTTGGCAATGGTATTGTTAAGTGAAAAAATTGGATGTTCTATATAATATCTTGAACCATAAAGCCCTTCTTCTTCACCTGTAAGATGTAAAAACAAAATACTGCGTTTCGGCCCAAAACCTTGTTGTTCTGCGGTCTTAAAAGCTTCCGCAATTTCCATGATTGCAGAAGTGCCTGAACCATTATCATCAGCTCCAGGGTTGACCAAGCTATCTGTGATTCCTAAATGGTCAGAATGTGCGGAAATCACCAGAACCTCATCAGGAAATTCAGAACCTTTGATATATGCCACTACATTTTGTGAACTATTGAAATCTTTTGAAAAGAAGGATTTTGGAATTGGCTGATAATAGTTATCCCCTCCCAAAGGTGAAGCGATATCTTTACCGATATAATAATCCTTTATGAATTTACAGGCTCTATTATGACCGAATGTACCAGTTTTACGCCCGCTATTCTCATTGGAAGAAAGTTCATAAACAAAACCTTTGAGCTCTTTGGCAGTTATGGTATTTGCAAACTCAATAACCTTATTTTCCTGTTCAAACTGGATGCTATTTTTTACATCTTCTAGTTTTTCACTATGTCGTTTGTGAGCACAGGCTCCAACAATTGTTAATGCTGAAGCAACCAATAATACCTTCATAAATAATGCACTATATTTCAGTCAAATAAAACAAAAAAAAAGGGAATACCGAAATTCCCTTAAATTTAAATAATGATATTTTAGGATTATTAAATAGAATCCTGATTGTTTAAATCGTTGGTGTTTTCAAGATCAGATTCAAATTCTTCCAGATCAAGACCTTCCAATTCTTTAATGGCTTTTTCTTCCGATTCTTTTTCTTTTAATTCCAAACCTTCAACATTTCCAACTTCCACAACGTTAAAAACAGCTTTATAAGTTGTTATTATCAACGAAATAATGGTCAACATAAAAATAAGTTGTATCGATTTTTTTGGATATTGTTTTTCTCTTGACAAATAAAAGGCGATTCCACCGAAGATGAGTGCCGCAATAGCTGGAATATAGGATATTTTTGAAAGTGGTGTTACCGAAAGGATAACCGCAAGAATAGAGGCAATAAAGCCAAGAATGATAAATAATCGTCTCATAATATTAGTTTTTTAAGCCTTTAGCCGATTTTAATTTTAACTCGCCAGTACCTACAGCAATTTTGAACTTGGCATATACGGGCAACTTATTGCCATCCGCTGTCAACCACAAAAGATTTTCATTTGAGCCCTTGAGAGCGTCATCGTTTTTTAGACTTACCGCCAATTTGTAACATTCCTTTTTACCAAGATTGGTGTTGATGGTTTCTTTTCTCAAGTATTTTACATTAATAATCAATTCCTCATTATCAAACAGAAAAGTAAAGCTCTGCGAATCACCTGGAGATGCCTGGCTAATATCCAGATTTCTGATATGGTAAATAGTAGAAACAATATCTCTAGTATTTGAGCCAATTTTTACAGTGGTATTCTGCTCTGTATTTTTCTTTCGCATCGTACTACTAACGGTGTTAGCTTTCCGATTGTATTTGTATTGTTCAAATTTAAAATAGTTTCCTTCATTGATATCTCGCTTATATAAATAAGGAACTAATGTGGTAGGACTCACATAACTTTCATACAAATCCCTTATTTTAAAATAATTGTCAAAGCTAGAATAAGTGGCTGCCGAACATTTGAGCTTAAGAAGCTTGGCATTGGACGTCTTCACTTCACTCGTTTCCATGGTTACTTGCGCAATTTCAGTAAGCAAACCTGACATGTTGTAAGAAGCGGAAAACGTTAACTTTTCATTTACGCCTATAGCCGTGTTTTGGGCGTTGGCAGAAATTACAAGGAAGAAAATTATAAATGTAAAAAAATGCTTCATGTTTTAAAATTTGCTGTCAAAGATACAAGTTATAAGCATTAATTATGCCGAAAAAAAATCAATATCCAAATTAATGAAAACGAATGAATGTTAAAGGTTTATTAAATAATGTTTTGAGTCAATATAGGATTTTTTTGAGACATTATTCCTTGAGGGATTGGACTACATTTGATAAACAATGAAGTTTAACTCTAAAAACATTATATTATGAATTCTGACACATTAGAAGGAAAATGGAAACAAATCAAAGGTGAATTTAAAAAGAAATATGGTAAAATTACCGATGATGAATACACCGAAGCAGAAGGCAACTTTGACAAACTTGCAGGAAAAGTGCAAGAGCGTTATGGAAAGTCTAAAGAAGAATTAAAAAAAGAAATCGATAATTGGTAAAATTAAAAAACCAATTGCGATGAAAAAGTTCTTACAATTACGATTGTAGGAACTTTTTTTATATGAAAATGTGAAATAATGTGCACAAATAATTCTTTATAAAAAAACATCAAAAAGGTTGGTAGCAATGAAAAATTCATTTTATATTTGCAACCGCTAAAGGAGAAATGGCAGAGTGGTCGAATGCGGCAGTCTTGAAAACTGTTGAGGGTCACACCTCCGGGGGTTCGAATCCCTCTTTCTCCGCTGGGAATTTANNGTGACCTATTAGGTGACCTTTTTCAAACCTTATTTAGGTCACCTATTTTGTTAATAACTGTTTATAAATCAGTTGTTTAAATAGATATTTTGACCTTATTATTTCGTAAATTAATGTATAATTTTAAAGGTCACCAGAATGAACAAAACATTTGGATTATTATTCTACTTAAAGAAAAGTAAAGTAGATGCACAGGGTAAAAGCCCTATTTACATGCGAATTACTGTTGATGGTAAGCGCACAGAAATCAGCAGCAAACGCACTATTGAATCAGAACGCTGGAGCAATGAAGGAAACAAAGCGATTGGAAGAACTGAAGATGTCCGAGAGCTGAACGCCTATTTAGATTCACTTACTACAAAGGTTTATCAAAGTCAAAGAGATTTAATTCAGGACAATAAGCCTGTAACATCGGAGACTTTAAAGAATAAACTTTTAGGAGTTGAGGACAAAGAAAGAACACTCATATCCATATTTGAAACCCACAACAAACAAGTTGAAAAATTAGTAGGGAGAGAGTTTTCCGCAGGAACTTTGGAACGTTACAAAACTGTATCAAAACATCTACAAGATTTTATCAAAATACAATACAAAGTTAGTGACGTAGGCATTAAAAAAGTTGACCACCAATTTATAACAGACTTTGAGTTTTATCTAAAGAGCGTCAGAAACTGCGGCCATAACAGCACTATCAAATACATCAAGAATTTTAAAAAGATTGTGCGGATAGCCCTTGCCAATAATTGGATTAATCGAGACCCATTTCTGAACTATAAAGTTCGATTGAAAGAAGTGGAACGTCAATATCTATCCCAAGAAGAAATTCAAGCAATGCTTGATAAAAATTTGCATACGCCACGATTGGACCAAGTAAGAGATATTTTTGTGTTCTGCTGCTACACTGGTTTAGCATATAGCGACGTTAAGAAGCTCACTAAAGATAATTTGGTGTTTGGTATTGATGGAGATAAGTGGATTAAAACAAAGCGTACTAAAACCGACACACGAAGTAGCATACCCCTGCTTCCAACCGCTTTAGAACTTATTAAAAAATACGAGAATCATCCCGAAGCTGTAACAAGAGGTGTATTACTTCCAGTATTGAGCAATCAGAAGTCAAATGCCTATTTAAAAGAGATTGCTGACCTATGTGAAATCAATAAAAACTTAACGACCCATTTAGCTCGTCATACTTTTGCAACGACTGTAACCCTCTCTAATGGTGTGCCAATGGAATCAGTAAGCAAGATGTTAGGTCATAAATCAATGAAAACGACTCAACATTATGCTAAAATATTAGATAGAAAAGTTAGTGATGATATGGCAATTTTAAAACAGAAATTTGCTGATAGAGCAATAATTGAAGCATCGAAGAAGATTGCTAATTAAATGATATAAACAATTGAACTAATTCGGCAGTATAATATTTCGACACAATCCCTTTAAGCCCTTGTTAATTCAAGGGTTTTTAGCTTGTAAAAGATGCGTTTTTTGTTGACAACTGTTTATAACTTTTCGTTTCAAATTAAGACCTTTTGACGTATTTTAGTACATAGAAATCAAGGGTTTAATACCCTTTAAAACAGATTAGTAGCTTATGACATTTGAAGTAATTACAAAGGATGATTTAAAGACTCTAAAGCAGGAAATCATCACAGAATTAAGAACTATTTTAGGAGGCCAGACAGAGCAAAAAAAGTGGTTAAAATCAACAGACGTGAGAGCGCTTTTAAATATCTCACCGGGAACGTTGCAAAATTTACGTGTGAATGGCACTTTGCCATACACAACGATGGGAAAAACACTCTATTATGAGTATGACGACGTAATTAAAATTTTAACCCAAAACAAAAGTGCATAATGAAGTTGCATTACTATTTTCCAGAAAATTTAGATTTGGATGAACTTATATATAGTAACTATCCAACATTTAAACCATTCAGCAGAGAGAAAGCTCGTTATCTTTTGCACTTAATAAGTATTGCAAGAGTTAAGAAAAAAGATTTGGTTTCAGAAGAGTATGTGAAATTGTCGTCAAAAATGATGCAGGACATGGTACATAATTATTATGACTATTGGAACTATTTCATTAATGACTTAAAAATCATTGAGCGAAAGGAATCTTATAAAATAAATAAAGATTGTAAAGGATATAAGTTTGTAGATGCATACAATACAAGTGTTGTTCGTTCAGATTTAACAATACAAGATACTTCTATTAGAAAGAAATTGAGAACGTATTTAAACACAATACAATCTCAAAATAAATCCTATAAATATTTAAGCCGATGGTTTGACGATAAACTCCAAATCGATGAAGGATTATGTTTTTGGGCAATGAATGAAATCTATGATGTGAAGAGTTCTATTAAGTGTTTAAGAGATTATGATATAGTAAAGAAAAAAGAAAAAATCCCACTAAAGCAAAAAGACTTTGCATACATGGCGGTTTGCAGATTTAAGGACGCTTTGACAATTCCTCGTAGAGATAATAATGTTTTGCGGTATCATAGTTCATTAACTAACATGAACAGTATTTATAGAAATGCCGTTACTTATGATGGTCAAGAACTATTCGCCCTCGATTTAAAAAACAGCCAAGTTTTTTTAAGCACAAAACTTTTATCTACTAATTATTTGATAAAAAGTTTTAACAATGGAGAAAAAGTTGAAATTGATTTTAATAATCCTGTTGAAGAGTTTAAGAGATTAACAAACCAACCACTATTAGATATAAATAGTTTAAATTCTAAAGTAACTAAATATAGAGTAAATAAAACAACCTACATTATGTTAGGACTTTTTAAAGAAACGCCTTTAAACATTAGGTTTCAAGAGTATTTCAAATTAGCTATTAATGGTAATTTCTATGAGAATTTAAAAGTGAAGTTTTATGAGGAACTCAATATAGATATTGCTTCAAGAGATGAAGTGAAAACTAATGTATTCAAACTAATGTTTTCTGATGTTAGGTCACAATCTAAATTTGTCAAACTATTCAAAACAATGTTTCCAGAAGTTTATCAGATATTTTATGATATCAAGGAATATGACAAGTCTATACTTCCAAGAATCTTACAACGTATAGAAAGTAATTTGTTTATTGATAGGATTGCAAAAAGAGTTTCTGTTGAGCATCCATTCGCTCCTATTTATACCATTCACGATAGTATAGCATCAACCAATGAATATTTACCCGCCATTAAAAAAATAATGGAAGAAGAGTTTCTAAAAGGTATTGGTGCTATTCCAGGAATAAAGGAAGAAGCATGGAACAAATCAAATTTAATAGAGCACGTTAACCAACTAAAGCAAAAGGCATTTGCAGTGGCTTCATAACCCAAATAAACCACTGGGTTCTTTTGGGTTTAACATTTATCCTAAATATTACTAATTCCCACAAAAAGATTTATATTTTTATGAATTAATAATATCAACCACTGAATGTCTACAAAGTTTTTTACAAATAAATCCAATAACAGTCTTTTAAAAAAGTTTGAAGGAGTTTTCAAACACTTACCTAATATACATAATTTTGATGCTTTAGTAGGGTATTTCAGAGCTACAGGCTATTTCAAATTAAGACCATATTTAGAGAACATTCCCGAAATAAGAATTTTGGTGGGAATTAATGTAGATGTGATTTTAGAAAAGTATAATTCGTTAGGTCAGCAACACATAATTGACCCTCAAGAAACCAAAGATGAATTTATTAAAAAACTTAAAGAAGACATCCAAGGAGCAGACTACTCCAAAGAAATTGAAGATGGCATTATACAATTGATAAAAGACATTGTCAATAAGAAGATTACCATAAAAGCGCATCCAGAAAAAAATCTTCATGCCAAAATTTACATCTTTAAGCCTAAAGAATTTAATCAGTATTCAACTGGAAGTGTAATTACAGGTTCATCAAATCTGACAGAATCTGGATTAGGTTCACGTGAAAAATCTAATTATGAGTTCAATGTAGAATTACGTGATTATGATGATATAAAATTTGCTTCTGAAGAATTTGAATCTTTATGGAGTGAGTCTATAGATATATTGCCTGTAGATGTTTCAAACTTACAAAAGGAGACATACTTAAATGATAATTTCACACCATTTGAACTTTACATAAAGTTACTCATAGAATATTTCGGAAAACGTATTGAGTACGACCCTACAAATATTGATTTGCTTATACCAGATAAATATACGAGGTTAACATATCAATCTGAAGCTGCCATTGAAGGATATGAAAAGCTAATGAAATACAATGGTTTCTTTTTAGCTGATGTAGTTGGTTTAGGAAAAACTATTGTTGCAGCTATCATAGCAAAGAAATTTGTATTTGAAAATGGATATCATACTAAAATCTTAATTGTGTATCCACCCGCTCTTGAAGACAACTGGAAAACGACTATAAAAGATTTTCATATAGACAATAACGCTTCGTTCGTATCTACTGGAAGTTTACATAAAGTTTTAGATGGGAATAATAAAAATTACCCAAATCCTAATGAGTATGATTTAATAATTATTGATGAAGCTCATAAGTTTAGAAATGACACTTCTAACATGTATGAAAAATTACAGACCATTACAAAGAGTGACAGAAGAATCGCTGGTTCCAATGGAGATACTCGCAAAAAAGTAATGCTATTGTCTGCTACACCTCTAAATAATCATCCTGCCGATATTGAAAACCAAATCTATTTATTTCAAGATAGAAGGAATGCCAACTTACCAAGCGTTAAAGACCTACAATCTTTTTTCACACCCCTAAAGGATGAGTATGACGAATTAAAGAAAGATGATATTCTTAATGTAAAAAAAGTTAAGGCAATTTTTGATAAGATTAGAGATAAAGTCATTGAGCCATTAGTAATTAGAAGAAGTCGTACCGATATTGAAAATAATGAAGATTATAAAAAAGATATTACAGAACAAGGTATTATTTTTCCTAAAATAAACCCACCTAATCAGGTTAACTATGAATTTGATGACACTTTAAGTATTCTCTTTGATACTACAATTACACTGCTTACTTCTATGGACGAGATGCGTAATCCGGTTGATGGCATTGGTTACTATAGATATCGAGCGATTGAATATTTAATAAACGAAGAAGACAGAAAGCGTTATGGTGATGTGACCTCTATTTCAAATAGGTTATCTGCCATCATGAAAACCTTATTGGTAAAAAGGTTAGAAAGTAGTTTCTATGCGTTTAAAATGTCTTTGTCAAGGCTTCACAGAAACACAAGACATATGATTAAGATGTTTGAAGATGACAAAGTATATGTTGCTCCAGATATCGATGTGAATAAATACTTAAATGAAGGCAATGAGGAAGCATTAGAGGAAAAAATCAATGAGAAAGGTGGCAATAACCAAATTTATTTGGCAGATGCTTTTAAAGAAGATTTCATTGAATTATTAAAAGCTGACGAAAAGAAAATAAAACAGTTGGTTGATGAATGGTCAAAAATTGATTACGACCCAAAACTAAATAAATTCATTGCAGACTTGAAGTCCAAATTTTTAAATAAAAAATACAATCATTCAGAAAAGTTGGTAATCTTCTCTGAATCGAAAGAAACGATAAATTATTTAAGTGAAACACTACAGGATATTGGTATTAATAAAATATTAGCTATTAGTGCGGCAAATAGAAAGGATAAGTTCCCCACCATATTAGAAAACTTTGATGCAAACCTACCAAAATCAGAATGGAAAAATGATTATAATATCATATTTACAACTGAAGTACTGGCAGAAGGTGTCAACCTACACCGTTCTAATGTAATCGTAAATTATGATGTGCCTTGGAACTCTACACGTTTAATGCAACGTATTGGACGTGTTAACCGTATTGGTACTGAAGCCAAGGAAATTCACGTTTTTAATTTCTATCCTTCTGATAAATCAGATAACCAAATAAAATTAACCAATACAGCCATTAAGAAGCTACAGGCTTTTCATAGTGCATTTGGTGAAGACAATCAAATCTATTCGCAATTAGAAGAAGTTGGTGAAGCTGGTCTGTATGGTTCAAAATTAAAAGAGGAAATCAATGAAACTTTAGTCTTTTTGCAAGAATTGAGAGAGTTTAAAAAGAAAAACATCAATAAGTTCAACCAAATAAAAAGTATTCCTAAAAAGTCTCGTATTGCTCGTAAATCATCAAATGTAGATTCTTTTATTAATGTAGATAATGCTTCAATTACTTATATAAAGAGCGAAGGACATCCAGGAGTATTTTATAAAACCGATGAGAATAATGTGGTTCATGAATTGACTTTTGTGAATGCAGCAAAAATTTTCAAAGCCAATGCCAAAGAAAAATCGGTTAAGCTACCAGAAAATCATCATAACCAAGTATCCAGAGCTTTGAATCACTTTAAAACTGTCGCTAAAAATATTGAGACTAAAAACGTGACCAAAGCACAATTATCATCCGTTGAGAAAAAGGTAATTACAGATTTAGAGTTTTTTATTAGTGTTGCCCAAGACGAATTTATCAAAAACCAATTACAACGTGCATTGGACGAAATCTATAAAGGCTCTCATAGACAATTGCCAAATCAGTTGCACAAATATTTTAAGAACAATACAGAGAACGACCCTCAAAAAGTAATTGTAAAATTGTTTAACGATGTATTAAAGAAAATGAATTTTAGTGACGAAGCCAGATTAAAACAACAGAGAGCATCGCTATTTAGTAAACCACAAATTGTAATTTCAGAATCTTACATTGAAAGTAAATAATGGAAAGTATATTATCACAAATATTCACATCAGACTATAAGCGAAAATCTTTCGAGGATAATGTACTGAAACCTATTTTTCTCAAATCGGTTAAAGATTTTGTCTTGTATGATGCCGATGGTGAGCAAGAAGTAACGTTAACAGATACAGAAAAACGTACAGCAAAGAGAGTTGTTAAATACGGAGAGTTTAATACACATGACAATCGTAAAATCGAACTTTACGAAGTCACCGTGGAAGATTATAGCAAAGTAAAAATTGCTCGTGTAGGTTTAGGTGCATTGGTTAAAAAACTAATTATAGGTAACAATGCCGTATTTGCGACCTTTAAATATGAAAATGTAACAGATAAGCATTGGCGTTTTTCATTTGTAGCTTACGATAGTTTTTTTGAAGAAGGTCAAGTACAAACTAAAGAAACAAATCCAAAACGATATACGTATGTTTTCGGAGATGAAGATGAAACCTATCGTACTGCTATAGACCGTTTTCAGGAATTAGACAGTAAGTTTCAAATAAAGGTCGAAGATATTCGAGAAGCCTTTGCTGTAGAGGCAATGTCAAAAGAATTTTTTGATGAATACCGTGAAACCCATTACGCAAAGTTTGTAAAATTCTTAACAGGAGAAGAATTTCAAAAGAAAGGTGGTAAATATGAGTTAGTAAAAGTACAAAACCCATCACCTTTTTTAGCATCAGTTTTTGATGGCGATAAAAAAGATGCAAGAGATTTTTGTAAAAAATTATTGGGTCAAATTGTGTTCCTATACTTTATACAGAAAAAAGGATGGTTAGGAGCTAAAAATACTAATTATAAAGAAGGAAAAGGAGACAAAAACTTTATTCAAAATTTTTATAATCACGCAGGAGCAAATGATAATTTTTATCCCCTATGGTTGTCAAAACTGTTTTATGAGACCCTAAACCAAGAACGAACTGATGACGATTTTACAATGCCTGATGGAAAGGTGGTTAAAATCCCTTATTTAAATGGTGGTTTATTTGAAAAAGAATCTGAAAAGTTTGACTATTTAGTATTTCCAAAAGAATTATTTACTGACTTATTTGAGTTTTTTAACAGATTTAATTTTACCATATACGAAAACAGTCCTGAAGAACATACAGTTGCGGTTGACCCTGAAATGTTAGGACACATTTTTGAAAACTTACTGGAAGACAATAAAGACAAAGGCGCATTTTACACACCAAAGGAAATTGTGCAGTATATGACACAAGAATCCTTAATTGAGTATTTAGTAACACATTTAGGTGTCGATACAAAAGAAGGTGTAAGCATCTTTGTAAAGCAAAAAAACAAGGAATTATTATCAGAGTCACAACTCAATGAATTAAATATTCTTTTAGACAAAGTAAAAATATGCGACCCTGCAATTGGTTCAGGTGCTTTCCCAATGGGATTATTGCACGAAATATTTGCTTTAAAAGAACGTATTGCGTTTGATTTAGGTTTTACAGTTTGGAGTCCTGCAACTGTTAAAGAAAATATTATACAAAACTCTATTTATGGTGTAGATATAGAAAAAGGAGCTGTTGATATTGCACAACTGCGTTTTTGGTTAAGTTTAATTGTAGATGAAGATGAGCCTAAACCTTTGCCTAATTTAGCCTATAAAATTGTTGTTGGCAACTCATTAGTTGGCAAATTTGAAAATGAAATAGTAGAAATTGATTGGAGCACAGATGATACAAAAGGAGGTTTATTTGCTCAAGAGCTAATTAATGAAAAAACAGATTTACTAAAGACAATATCGAGAAAACAAAAAGACTTCTTTACTGCCGGTTCAAATGAAAAGATAATTTTAAAGAAAGAAATTAGAGATTTAAAATTGGATATTCTATCTAAACAATTAGCCTTAATGATTGAAACTAAAGGATATCAAAAACAAACTGGAAAAAAACTAAACAAAAAAGAAACTGAAAAATGGTTAGAAACGGAAGGTTGGCAACGTACCCTTCAAAAAATAAATATATTAAAAAATAACGACAAACAATTTAATCATTTTGATTGGCGTTTAGACTTTCCAGAAATATTAAACCCAATAATCAATAAAGAGGTAGATAAAAGAGGGTTTGATATTGTAATTGGCAACCCACCTTATCTCAAAGAGAGAGACAATGCCCACATATTCAAGCCCATTAATGAGTCGCCTTTTGGCAAACAATGGCATCAAGGTAAAATGGATTTTTGGTTTTACTTTTTACATAAATCAATTGACATAGCAAAAGAAGCAGGTAAAGTATCATTTATTACGTCGAGATATTGGCTAAATAGTCAAGGAGCAAGTAAACTCATTGAAAGGGTGAAAAATGAATTGTCGTTTTTAAATGTAGTTGATATTGGTAAATTAAAAGTGTTTGATAATGTTGCAGGTCATCATATGATTCATATATACCATAAAGGAGAAAACGAAAAATTTATTTATAAATCTTTATCAGAAGATGTAAAACATATTATTTATGACTTTAAAACAAAATATGTAAATATTGATTATTTTGAAAATTCTAACGTTTTTAAAAACGGAGAGATTATTTTAAGTAACTCCCTTCTTAATTTTGATAATACTGTTCCATTAGGTGACCTGTTTGATGTTTCGCAAGGTGTTGTTGAGGCAAGTGACAAGGTGTCAAGTAAGCAATATGAAATAATTGGTAGAAATGATATAAATATTGGTGATGGTGTGTTTGTGTTAACTGAAGAGCAGTTAAATAAAATAGGCTTGTCACAAAATGATGAGGCAATTAAAAAATATATAGACCCAAATGATATTATTAAATATAATGTAGTTACAAAAGAATCAAAATTTTTAATCTATTCAGATAAAGAATACAGGGAAAAAATAGCGAATGAGATTAGATATGCATCCTTAAAAAAACATTTAGATTTGTATTCTGATTTTATCACTTCATCTAATGCCCCTTATGGTCTTCATAGACCAAGACAGAAACAATACTTCACAAAACCAAAGGTTATATTTAAAATAATGTTTAAAGAACCTGAATTTACTTACGATGATACAGGGCTATATTTTGGATTTTCATTTTCATCTATTATTAATAAACCAAATATAGATTGTAGTTTAAAATATTTATTATCAATTTTAAATTCAAAGCTCGCCAATAATTGGTTTAATATTAATGGAAAACAAAGAGGAGCGGGTGTAGACATTGGTGTAAATAAATTAAGAACTTTTCCAATAATGAAAAGTACTAATGAAAAACCGTTTAAAATTCTGGTTGATTATCTTATGTTTCTGACCTCTAAAAAAAGCACTTCAATTATCGGTCATACTTCAAATGATAGAATAGCATCCCATATTGAGGATGTATTAGATATGATGGTATATGAGTTGTATTTTAAAAACCATATGAAAGAAAATGGGTTAGATGTTTTACAGTTTATAAATCCTGAACCTATTGAAAACATCAAGGACGAATCAAAAAAAGTAGAAATTATAAAAGACTTTTATTTGTGGTATCAAAAACCAGAAAATGAAGTTAGACAAAGAATATTGTTAGTAGAAACACGCAGTAAAGACATATTAGCTGTCATTAGAAAATCAGTAAACTAATGAGCAGAATAGATACTTTACAAATACACAATTTCAAATTTTTTAATGAACAAGACCCTATAATATTAAATGGTAAACACTTATTATTATATGGAGAAAATGGTAGTGGCAAGAGTTCAATTTATTGGGCTTTATATACACTTTTTGAAGCCTCATTAAAAAAAGATAAGGTAGATATTGAAAAGTATTTTAAGCATCATACTGCACACGAACAATCCTTGGTTAACATTCACGCTTCCATTGTTCCAGCTTCACCACCTGTTCCTGAACATTATAACTCATTTATAAAAGTAATAACTAAACATAATCCACCATTAGAGTACACTGTATCGCAATTAGATACAGATATTAAAGATAATACAGTAGCAAGAGAAGTTAATCAAGCATCAGATTTTATTAGCTATAAAGTACTATATAAATTTCAGGATTTCTGGAATGGCAAAAAAATGGACTTGGCAAACATTTTTATAGGGAATATACTTTCATATATTAATTTCCCAAGTAAAGATTTGATAAGAGATGGAGCCACCAAGTCTTTTTCAAATGCTTGGGATATGTTTAGTGTAATTAAAGAAGGTCCAGGTACAACAACAAGTAGTGGTAAAAACAAAAAAAAAGTAATTCAGGTTCATAAAAGTAGTGAGGACTATAAAAAATTTGTTCCTTTTGTTAAGCATTTTAATGATGAGATGAAGGACTTAATTGACTTCATTAATGCAAATGCTCCAAAAATTCTCAAAAAATTAGGATATGATATAGACTTTGAATTGCATTATCAAGAAATGACATTCAGAAAAGCTGACGTTGTTTATGAATCACATAACTTTAAGATTGAATTTGTTATAACTTCCTATTTGGGTAACCCAGTTACTATTAATCGTCCGCAATCTTTCTTAAATGAAGCGAAAATCACAGCTATTGCTATTGCAATACGTCTGACAATCTTAAAAAGGCGTATAAATTCTGAAGCAGGAGATATATTAAAGTTTATTGTCTTTGATGATGTTATGATAAGTTTAGATATGAATAATAGGGATAGACTTATCGATTTTCTGTTAGACCCTGCAAATGATTTTACAAATGATTATCAATTATTGTTTCTTACCCACGACAAATCGTTCTATGATTTTTTAGCATATAAAATAGGCAGATGGGATAATATGAATAATTGGGTGTGCAAAGAAATGTATACTGGAAAAGAAGATGTTTCTAACAGGGAATATCCAATCCTGATTGACAGTGAATTAGAGTTTATTGACAGAGCTAAAAAATATTATTCAGCAAGGGATTATACTGCATCAGCAATTTATATTCGAAAAGAAATTGAAAAACTCGTAAATAAAAGACTGCCTGATGAACTAAAACTTAAAACCGATGGTACATTTTTATCTTTACAAACAATGTGGAGTAATTTAATTGAAAGGTATGTAGCCCTTAATAATCCCATTTCAGAAGATACAAAAGAATTATTTGCCCAAACTAAATTAATGGTCCTTAATCCTCAAGCTCATTTTCAAACACTATCATCTCCACTATATAAATTTGAATTAGATAAGGCATTTGAATTAGTTGATAAAATTAAAAACGACTGTCCTATTCCAAAAAACATTATACTCCTTGGTACAGGGATGAAATTATCTTATAAGCACCATTCGGAAGATTTTACTTTACTTTTTGAATTAGTCACTGATTTTTCAATAAATTCTTTTGAAACATCGGCCAAACAAGTACTTCTACCTAAATGTAAAATTATCAATTGGTCATTTAAAGGAGTGCCTTTTTTAGATGTAAACACATCAAAAATTATTAAGTATGATATTTCTAAAAGACCAATTTTACATAGATTGGATGAAGTTATAGATACAAATGTAAACCGTATGCGTCTTTCAAATTCTATTGACTCATTTTTAGCAAACACAAAAGTTGAAAACAGTTTATGGTGTTTAAAAGAGATATGTGATAAAGCTGCTATTTCATTTCGTTTTGATTTTATTAAAAACGACATAATTGCTGAATTAAATTAATTATGTATTTAGTTTCCCTTGTAAATAATACCTCTGTAAATCTTGACCATTTTATCAACTCTTGGTCAAAACTATATTCCTTCTCAAACGAATCAGTTTACAAAGCATCAATAAGCAACGAAGCGCTTACCAAAACCGATATTCAAAACTTATACGAGTGGAAAAACGGTATGAAATTAAGTGTTTTAAAGCAAAGGTCTTTAGACACTAAAATAAAGGCAAAATTATCTATAATCAATGATTTTAAACGTAATGATGAAGTAAATATAGAAGCGTTTAAAAAGGAATTTAAAAGTTTAACCGCAACAGTTTGGAAGGTGTTTTTATTGCATATAATAGAGCCAAAAAAATATCCAATTTACGACCAACACATCCACAGAACATTTTTATTTATTCATAAAGAAGACTTTTTAAACATATCAAATACATCTATAACCAATAAGGCTAAAGAACAATTTTACTTTGATAGATATTTACCATTTATCGAAGGAAATAATATTAAGGATTTAAAGAAGTTAGATGAAGCCTTTTTTGCATTTGGCAAGTTTTTAAAGACAGGTAATTATAGAAAATTAGTGGAGTAATGCCATTAGAAGAAAAGAAATATGATATAGAAGCCAATAATGATTGGGCTAAAGATGTAAAAGGAGAACATCTTTACATTGATAATGCAATAAGTGGTCGTAAAGGTTACTTCTGTATTGGTTGTGATAAACAAATGGAAGCTGTTAAAAAGAAAAACATTAATCATAGGTCTTATTTTCGTCACGTTCCAGTAGATATTGCAAACGATGAGAAACCTTGCACATTTAGTAATCGAAAATATAGAGAGGCTTTAGCAACAGATATTTTACAAAGACTCAAAAGTATTAAAGTCCCAAACCTATATAAATATCCTCCTAAAGGAGAAGATGGTGCACCAATGCTATTAGAAAAATCAAAATTTATAACTGCTAAAAAGGTCAAAGCTCAACTTACTTTTTATGAGGATAGTAATGGGGAAGTTAAATATGGTAAAAACCCAGATGTAGAAGATAGATATTTATTAATCAGACCTGATGTCATTTTTTTTGATGCTAATGACACTCCAATATTACTTATTGAATTAGTTATCACTCATAAAGTAAATGAAGAAAAGAAAATCAAGTTAAGACGTATTGGGATTGATACTATAAGTATTATAGTTCCTAAATCATCTGAACAAGAGATAGAGGATAATTTTAAAACAACTAAACGAGTAAAGTGGGAATACAATGGAATCGAAGCAAACACCAAATATATACGAGTTTCCTCTGGAACTTCAGAAGGAATATTGGAATTTGATGAAGACCAAAGAAGAATTTTTGAAGAATCAGTCATCTGTCGTAAGGCGAGACTTAATAACACGTTACGAACTATTAAAAAATGCCTTCAATCAGAACCTTACAGAAGAGCTGAACACAACTTTGAATCTGAAATATCAAGAATTAAGGGAGCTACAAAAGCAGAGAGAGAGGGATTGGAAGAAATGGAAGGAAGATTTGAGCGAGAAATTTACGCACGATTTAAACCTAAAATCGATGACCTTGAAAGAGAGCGAGAAGTTATTGCAGAAAGAAGAAGAAATCTTGAAGAGGAAAGTAAGGACTTGGAAACAAGATATTTTAACAAGAGAAGAGAATTTGACCAAGAGGAAGCAGACATATCAAGAAGTATTAGAGAACACTCTGACCTTGGAGAATCTTCAGAAGAAATTAGAACAAGGTTTAGAGTCAGAAAAGTTCAAATTGGAACAGAATCAGAATCAATTAAAAATACTATCAATAGAATTAGAGGAGAAATCGAAAGTCTACCAGAGACGTTTAAACAACTTGAAATTCAATCAAAAGGAAGATTTGAGAAAGATAGAGGAAAACTTGAAGAAGAAGAAACAGGTCTTGAATCAGAAATTGACAACTTTGGAGAGTACGCTAAACAAGAAGAAAGAAACCTTGAACTTGAGTTTGAAGAGTTTGGAAAACAATCAATTGAAAGAATTAACAAAAGAGATAGCAAAGGAGATTCCGAATTGTCCAAAAGAATTGAATCAATACTTAATGTTGGGCGAGTTTCAACCAATTATAATGAAAGACTCAAAACTTACGAGAGATACAAATCATATCTTGAACTTGCTCGAAGTAGAGCTTGGGAAAAGTAACAAAACTGTTGCTTGGTTTATGAATGAAATCAAGGATAACCTATGAAATTCGCACAACATTTGAATTTAAATCTACTTTTTGAATGTTCTTGGGTTTGAGTACATAAAATTCGTATCTATTGTTCTTGGAGTATTTTTAAATTCATTTAACGCAATATTTACTTTTGAGTATTTTTGAGAAAATTCAATCACATAGAAATTAAATAAATAGGCATCATTTTTATCTTTAAGTTTCTTATGATAGTATTTTACATTTACATATTTATCAATAAATCCAACCATAAACTTTACAGTATATATTTTTCGGCTTAAAAAGTCATTATCATAATCTGAAAGTTTCTTTTTTGGAACATATTTTCTAAAGCCTTCATATAAAAAATAGGCATCATTACTTATTTTTCCCATAGTGAAATATAACGCTTTTAATTTATATTACAATGTAAGCGAAGTTGTTAAATAATAAACCAGTTTGTTCCAAAAAACAAAAGAAAGTATTTTAATATTTAGAACTTAAATTACAGTTCATCAAACTAAAAGGATGTGTAGTGCAGGTAATAAGGTGTTCGTCAGTCGTTCCATTTTGTTCCATAAAACATATCTGCAAGCCAATTATCAGTTTCAAGTGTCATTGCGAACGCAGTGAAGCAATCTCACAATCAATATTACTTTTGTCTTCAAAAGGCTTGCATATACCATAAATAGCACCACTGCGGCGAAACGTCCTCGTTGGCGCTATTTATTTGTTTTATTGCACACATTCTCTCCTTCCTCACCCGCAGCTACTCTTGTACCCAAACCCAATAAGGTTTCGCTTCGCGAGCTTTTTTTATTGGGTACAACCGCTGCTTCACTTTATGCGAGCCTGCGGGTCGCTTCGGGCAAAACCCACATAAGTTTTCGCTTGCATGAATGTTTTGAATCTTAAATGAAGTGTGTTTATTAATTAATATTCGGAGAGTTTAAGTATGTGGGTTTACGGGTGTCACATTTTTTGAACTTCTCAAGTTTGCAAATAAGATAACCGCAGTAATATTAAGCCTATGAGATTAATGATATAAAAAATTTGCTTCTCCGGATAACTTGAACTTTAATTAATACTGCGGATTATCCTATTTTGCAAGGTGCACACAAGAGCAACTCATTCAGTCAGCAATTCCATCCACCACACAATAGTTTCTACATTACGGTTTGGCTATTCGTTAGTTTCTATAATGATTTTCTCAAACCCTTAAAATCTTGAATATCCTTGAAGATTCGTGAAAGCCAAACCTTAAATGAAAACTATTTCCCAAGCCTTCCATTGCTTCCTTCATTCCTTGCACTTGCCTAAACATTTAAGTTTGTGACTCCTCATAAAAATCCATCTGATAGAATATTAGAATCAAAAAATCCGCCACCCTTGCGGTAAACCGTTGCTGTGGTGCGCCCTTTTGCAAAAAAATGCAACGGGCTATTACCACACCACCCTCACTCCACTCGCAGCCGGCTCGCGCCTTTTTGATTACCTGCAAAACAGAAGTGCATTTGACAATTACGAAAGAGATTTGATTACAATAGGCTATTTGATTTTTATTGAATATTGATAGACTTTAAAAATGTCAAATCCGATTATATAAAAAAAACTCATACATAAAGCAAAGGTACAGGCGTGCGGATGCGAGAGCCACAAGGGTTCGCTACGCCTGTTGAAAAAAATCTCCACCCTTGCTTTTTTCTTGGTTTGTAATTCTTCCTGATATTAATACTGCGTACTGCTATTGAACAATGTGAATTAAAACACGGGTAGTATTTTTTCCACAGCCCTTGCGTCAATCGCACCGTCCTGTGAAATAAGGGCATTATGTTTAAGTTTTTATTTAGAGTCCGTTTAGGTAGCAGATGGTTACTGGCGGGCATACGTACATCAGGTAGTCCATTCCATGTAGGTGTTCATTACGTTGGCTTTAAAGAGTACACGTTGCGCATCTTTTGGTTTGAGTGCTGTCTTTCAGAGCTTCCTTTTTAGGAGGCTCTTTTTTTTGTTCGTTTTCATAAAATTATATTTCTGAAACTTTAAAATATTAATGATGGTATCTAAAACAGTCGAAATCACACAAATAACAGTAGAAGAATTGGCAGATAAAGTCGCAGACAAACTGTTGGAAAAAATCAAACATTATATTGATGATTTACATTCTAATGACAATGATGTATATCTAACCTGGACAGAAACGGTAGATTTATTAAAAATTGACAGTTCAACTCTCTGGAATTGGACCAACAAAGGAAAAGTCAAATGTTATGGTTTAGGAAACCGACGTTACTACAACAAAAAGGAGATAATTGATGTATTGAAAAAGAACCAACTGCGTCATTGATTTATATATCCATTAAAGAAATTTATTTCGATGTTTCATTAAATAGTCATTGGCCATATCATTGATATCGTTATTTGTAACGCACTTATTTTTCATGACCCATTTGTCAATCTCATTTTTGTCAAAATATAAGCGCTTCCCTCTTTTTGAATGAGGTATCTCTTTACTACTTGTCAGTTTGTAAATACACGAGGAAGACAAATTTAAATATTCTGCAACAGTTTGAGTATTCAAAATCTTGGGAGCAATTTCAATACTTTCTAAAGCATTTCCTTTGTGGTAAAGGTTTTGCAACAAGTTTTCAATTCGAGCTAATCGGTCATTTAATAATTCAAAAGGATTTTCCATGATAACATATAGTTTGTCATAAAGATAAAAAAGAAAAGCCCTGCAATTTTAAATCACAGGACTGTTTCAGCTTCAAAGGTCAGAATGAAACTATGCTACTTGAACTATGTTTAAGACGTTATAAGCACCGTTTTTAAGAATGTATTGTACACCATTGATTTCTTGAAAGAACTCAATTAAAAGGACATAAATATCATTTCCTGTACCTGAAGGAACTCCCGCAGGAACCAAAGTTTGTGTTGCGCTCGTAGTGTCAATAGGAAGATTCACAACAGGACTATATTCGATAGCACTATCAGTAGTGTCAAAATCCAAATTCAAAAATGCTGATGAAAAACTGACGTGAGTTGCACCGCTTGGATATGAAATATCATTGGCAGGAGTTAAATTCGGAATTGTAATTTCACCCGTTGCAGTATCAACTGAATACGGAGCAAAGAGAACAGCACTTAAAATAGCTCTATTATTGAAATCCAAGCCTTTTAAAATAGCTTTACCTTCTGGAGTAGCTAATCCTGTAGCTACATTTCTTTCGCCTCTTACAGAGGATGTGTCAACGTTCTTAATTTGCGTCATTACTTGCGTAACTCGACTTGAAACTCGGTTGTCTTTTGCTCTAATCATTAGATTTCTAACCGAAGTCCTCAACAACTTACCAGAAGTCGCAGAACTGCCAAATTCACTGCCATTTTCACGAGTACGTTCAAACGCAGGGTCATTTTGAATACGCTCTTTTGAAACGCCTCCTTTGGTCTTAACCAAATAACCTTCTTGAGCTTTGTAAAACGTTAAATTGTCTAACGTCCCTTCCAACTTAATAATACCTTTTAATCTTGCCATAACTATTACATTTTTTGATGATGAATTTCAAATATACGGCCTATACTTTATCAATGTTTACGGGCACTTCCGAAGTGTTAACATCTTGCCATAACTTCCGAAATAAACATATTATTCAAACAAAAATTAGTTGTATATTGTATATAAGAGCCTTAAAGCTACTGTATACTTAAAGTATAGATAGAGTATTAATTTAAAACACAAAGCGAATGAACAGAATCTGTATGTACCCTAAAGACGTGCAATTGGTAACTGGAAAAAGTGAGCGTTATGGTAGAACGATAATCAAGAAGATTAAAGACAACCTAAACAAAGAATCACATCAGTTAGTTACAATTGATGAATTTTGCACTTTTATGGGTTTAGAAATCAGTAAAGTACAAGGATTAATTAAGTAAATTCCTTATCTTTACTACAAGGTTTTAAAGGTGACCTATTAGGTGACCTCATAATGGTACAGGACTGAAACACTGATAAATAAAGGCATAAAGAGATAGGTTCACTTACCTCTTTCTCCGCAAAAATGCCCGAGATAGGCACATAAACCTGTAAATAATTGATTTGCAGGTTTTTTTATTTTCATTAATTAAGCCAATCTTTTTTAATTTTAATTGTTTGCATTAAGACAAAAACTATCATTCAAAACTTTTTATTCCTTTAACCATTAAGTCCTGGCAATTGGCTTTTTAAAGTTGAATATCAATGCCTGTGACTAAAAACAATTCATGTGTCAAATTCTGGGTGTAATCTGCCAAACGGTATTGTAGACCAATTTCAAAAGATGAATTTGGGTTCAGTTGCCATTTGTATAAACCAGTCACTCGCTGTTCAAATTCTGGTTTTTGGGTTTTGGCGACTTCGAATAAACTTTCTGTTTCTGTGATAAGATAAGTTTCTGTTGAGGTTGAGTTTTGCAATGGAAATTCAATACCCAATTCGTAACGTAATCGATATTTTGTGGTCGAGGTATAAAATCGTTGCTCATTCCTAACTTGTTGTTTTATTTTGAAATTATCGGTATTCGCAAGCCATTCAAAACTTTGCAGGAATCTAAATTCATTTTCTTCGGTCTTTTCAAAACTGTCCTCAAAACGATATTGAATACCTACTGAAATGTTTTTCGTTTCAGATAATGAATAGGTGGATGTATGGGCGAACTCAAGATGCTTTACTTCGTATGTATAGGTTTCATCCCTGTATAAAAAATTTCTGTTTTCCACGCTAAACTTATGTGCATAATTTGAAGCCACCTTATAGTTCAAATTGATTTCTGGTTCAAAGAATAGAGTTAGGTTCTCTTGTGCCAATCCTTTGCCCGAGAGAAGAATTAAATATAAAAGAAGAAAATGCCGGGGAAACATAATCACAAGTTTCAAATTAAAGTTAAAAAAAGAGCTGGGTTCATATCCAGCTCTTTTCGGTTTTAGAGACAAACTATTAATCTTCAACAGAACTCAAAACAGTTCCCTTATCATCAAATACTACCTTCATTTCTTTGGTCCAACCTTTTTCAAGTTCGACTTCATAGGTTTTTTTTGCATCCATTTCAGTTTTTTCGACACTGTCAATCTTGTATCCGGAATACTTACTTTTTATAACCGAAACTATGTCGCTCGGTAAATCGTTTTCAGAAATTTCCATTTCCGTTTTTACAATTTTCCCTTCTTTGTTGTACCAAATTTCATGTTCCATATGGTTGGTGTCGAATTCTACTTTATAATTCATTCCATCCATTTCCCACTCAACATCTTTAGCAGTTTTGTATTCATTTTTAAATGCCGAAGTTAAGTTTGAAGGCACATCATTCATTTTTAAATCCTGTGCAGTGACCATCGCGGTTGCAAATAGTGCCAATGCTGTTATTTTTAAAGTTTTCATAATTAAATTGTTTTTAATTTGATACAAAGAACCTCATTGATTCTGTAAAGAATCGGGAATCAAAGACCTAAATGTGTTAATGTTTTGTAAAAAAAATGGTTGATAGGAAATAAATAATCGACATCAAATTAAAAGGACAAAATTCCCAAATGTTTTTAGATTTGGTTTATATTGTTGTGGAAAGAAATTGTTACCGATGAAAGTTTTGATTATAGAAGATGAACCGGAAATGCTTGATAATATGCGCCGTACTTTGGAGCGTGAGCATTACCAAGTGGAAACAGCTTCAGATTATGAAACTGCCAGTAATAAAATGGGTGTTTATGAATACGACTGTATTTTATTGGACATCACATTGCCAGATGGCGACGGATTGGAGCTTCTAAAACAGTTGAAAAATAATGGAAAAAATGAGGGTGTCATCATCGTTTCTGCCAAGGATTCACTGGACGACCGATTGAAAGGTCTAAATCTGGGAGCTGACGATTATTTGCCTAAACCATTTCACATGGCTGAATTGCATGCACGTGTGAATGCCGTTTTACGACGTTTGAATTTTAAGGGTCAGCAATTGCTGGAATTGGGCAATGTGTCTATCAATCCAGAAAATAGGGAAGTGGTTGTTGATAACACTCCAATTGATTTGAACCGAAAGGAGTATGATATTTTGATGTATTTGGTTACCAACAAAAACCGATTGGTCACAAAAGCAGCGTTGGCGGAACACGTTTGGGGCGACCATATTGACCAATCCGATAGTTTTGATTTTATCTATTCCCAAATCAAAAATCTACGTAAAAAAATGGAACATTCCAGCTTCACCATTGAAGCGGTTTATGGCGTAGGTTACAAATTGAACCTCGACTGATGAAACTGCTCAACCACACTTCAAAATATTTGTCCTTGGTGTTGTTGCCCATCATTACTATTTGGGCAATTGCTTTTTATTACGCTATGCTCGATGAAATTTATGACAGTCTGGATGATGGTCTCGAAAACCAAAAAATTCTGTTGTTGAAGCGCGCATCCGAAGACCCATCTATTTTGGAGCATCAGGATTTTGATAAACACGTGTATGCTTTTAAGCCTATCTCAACATATACTTATGAGAATTTTAAGGAAAGTTACCGAGATACGCTCATGTACATGCATAATGAGGACGATTTTGAGCCGGTCCGGATTTATGAAAGCACGATGCAACAAAATGGCAACCATTACAAGCTCAAAATCATTACTTCTATGGTGGAGGAAGACGACCTTATTCAAGATTTGGTCAAGTATCTCGTCGGTCTCTATGTGTTGATGGTCATTATTATTTTATTTCTGAACAATTTTATGCTGCGGAAAATTTGGAAACCTTTTTATCATTCCATTTCACAATTGAAAACTTTCAAAATTGAAAAAGACGAACAAATTACCACACAATCTACTGCCATAGATGAGTTCCAACTATTGAACGAAACCATTATCAAACTTATCAAAAAATCAAAAGACAGCTATACCGAACAAAAACAGTTCATCGAAAACGCATCCCACGAATTGCAAACGCCCTTGGCCATTAGCATCAATAAATTGGAATTGTTTTTGGAGAACCATCCTTTGAGCGAATTGCAAACCAAAGAATTAGCTTCTATACTTGACAATTTGGGTCGCTTAACACGCTTAAACAAATCACTTTTGTTGCTTTCTAAAATCGAGAATCAACAATTCACTGAAGAAGAATTGGTCGATTTTATGGAGTTGACACAGGACATCATTTCAGATTTTGATGATTTGGCAACACATCGAAATACCTCCATTCATCTGGAAGTTAAGAACTCCATTCATTATCGAATGAATAAAGACCTTGCCATTGTTTTACTGACCAATTTAATTAAAAACGCTCTCGTACATGGCAAGTCAGACACTGAAATTAGAATTCAGATTGACCAAAATAGCTGGTCGATTTCAAATACCTCCGATTCTGAAGTGATGAATCAAAAGTTATTGTTCTCTCGATTTAAGAAGATCAGCACCAATAAAAAATCCACAGGTCTCGGTCTCGCAATCAGTAAAGCCATCGCGGATAAATATAATTTAAACTTGTCCTATCAATTTGACGAACTACACATCTTTCGCCTCCAATTTTTTACCGAACGTTAAAAAGTCTTAAACTTTTCTTTGTCACATCTTATTCCAGAATGTTTTCAGTTTTGTAATGGAGATTTGTGATAAATATTAGGACTCATGAAATTCATAAAATCAAATTTACTGACCGTATTGGTAATTATCGTTGGGCTTGTTTTATTGGCCCTACAAGCGCCCGTTACGAAAGCAATTACTAAAAATAGTGTGGTTAAGGAGTATCAGATGCCTTCCGATTACCTCATACCAAAGACATGGAACCTTCCCGAGGAATTAAACGAAATAAGCGGCATCACATGGATAGAAAACAACACCTTTGCCTGTATTCAAGATGAAGATGGTATCATTTTTATCTATGATATTGAAAAAAGTGACATTGTAGATACTTTTAAATTCGCAGAAGCAGGAGATTACGAAGGGATTGCTATTGTGAACAATGACGCTTATGTGATGCGAAGTGACGGTTTGATTTACGAAGTGAAGAATTTTAGGTCTGAAGACAGAAAAATTTCAGAATTCCAAACCGTGTTTTCATCAAAAAATAATATGGAAAGTCTAACTTTTGATGCCGAGAACCAAAGGTTTTTGACCACTCCAAAAGATATGGATTTGGCGAATCATATGTTTAAGAATATTTATCAGATTCCGCTAAAAACCAAAACTATGGAGTCTCAACCCATTGTAAAAATCAATTTAACCGACGACCAATTAAAGGAATTTGAACACAAGAACATCCAAAAAACCTTCAACCCGTCCGATATCGCCATTCATCCCAAGACAAAGGAAATTTATGTACTAGAAGGGAAAAAGCCAAAGTTATTGATATTGGACACCGCGGGAAACATCAAAAAAGTTCATAAATTGGATGACAGTTTTGCACAGCCAGAAGGGATCACGTTCAGTAGTGATGGAACACTTTATATTTCCAATGAAGCAGGTGATGTGAGTGCCAATATTATGGAAGTACATCTCAATTAATGGATATAAAAGAGTGAAATTTATGATAAATCATGCAAAGTATACATAGTTTTTAAATATACCAGTATTACATATCGTCATTTGTCATAAAACAAAATTCCATTGGTTTCCACTATTTTTGCACAAAGAATACAATCCCAATGGATATCATACAACAATTACAATGGCGCTATGCCACCAAAAAGTTTGATGCTGATAAACTGCTTTCAGATGAAAAACTAAATATACTTAAACAGGCGTTTAACCTCACCGCCACCTCTTTTGGATTACAGACCATCAAACTTTTGGTCATTCAAGATAAGACGATTAGAAAACAATTGATGGAACATTCCTTCGGGCAGGCACAGGTATTAAATGCCTCCCATTTGTTGGTCATTTGCATTCATGATAATATATCAGATAAGGATGTCGATGCACATTTTGACAATGTAATCGATATTAGAAGCACACCCGAAACTATTTTGGAGCCTTACACGGCAGACCTAAAAGTAATGATGCGCGACATGACCAAAGAGGAACGTCAGGAGTGGAGCATTAAGCAAACTTATATTGCACTCGGCAATCTTATGACCGTCTGTGCTGTCGAAGGAATAGACTCTTGCCCGATGGAAGGTTTTGATGCAGCCCGTTTTGACGCCATTTTAGGGTTAAAAGACAAAAACTTGAAATCTAGCTTGTTGTTGCCAGTTGGCTACAGACACAAGGACGATATGTTTGCTGGGTTTAAGAAAGTTCGCAAGCAACTCCACGAAGCTGTGGTGGAATTGTAGTTAAAACACGATTTTCCTTTTGAACCACTAAAGGATTCAGTTATATTTGTTTCTTTATTAAACCAATAATACAATGCGAAGATTTTTATTCATATTGGCAGTCTGTTTCAGCCTTTCCATAACAGCACAAGAGGTACAATTATCTTGGAAAAAAGATTTTAATGAAGCGTCGGAGTTGGCCAAGTCAGAGAATAAGGACATTTTGGTATATTTCACCAAAAATGATTGCGAGGCCTGTTTAGAGTTCTACACCAAATTCTTTAAACAAGATGCTTTTAAGACCATTGCCGATAATTTTGTATTTCTTATGCTCGATGGTTCTGATTATGACATTAAAACCACTGATTTAAATGTAATAAAACAACGCCGATTGTCGATGCATTACAATAAATCTTCCACATTCCCGTCGGTGATAGCATTAGACAGCAATGGTAAGGAACTGGGCCAACCACTTCTCACTACAGATGATGCTGCCATTGAGAACTATTTAACTTTTTTGAATACTTTAAAATAAAGATTTTTATGCCTGGATTTGAATTGTTTGGCGATTTAGAGCGCAAGGAAGTGAACGATGTGCTCAATACGGGTGTCTTGATGCGTTATGGCTTTGACGGCATGCGCCAAGGGCATTGGAAAGCCAAAGAATTGGAATCCGAATTGCAACAACAATTGAATGTACAGCACGTGCAATTGGTTAATAGTGGTACTGCCGCAGTCTCTGTGGCACTTGCAATTGCTGGCGTTGGAGCAGGGGATGAAGTCATTTTACCATGTTTTACCTTCGTGGCGAGTTTTGAAGCCATTATGATGTTGGGTGCCATTCCTATATTGGTGGATATCGATGATTCATTAACCTTGGATATCAAAGCGGTTAAAAACGCAATCACACCAAAAACCAAAGCAGTCATGCCAGTACACATGTGTGGCAGCATGGCAGATTTGGATGCGCTTAAAGCAATCTGCGATGAACACCAACTCTTATTGATAGAAGATGCCTGTCAGGCGATTGGAGCAACTTACAAAGGAAAAGCACTTGGCACTATAGGTGATGTTGGATGTTTTTCTTTCGATTTTGTAAAAACCGTCACTTGCGGAGAAGGTGGTGGCGTAGTGACCAACAATCAAGACTATTATAAGAATGCCGACCACTATTCAGACCATGGTCATGACCATGTAGGCAATGATAGAGGCGCCGAAACCCATCCTTTTTTAGGATATAATTTTAGGATTTCAGAACTGAATGCAGCCGTGGGGCTTGCGCAAGCGAGACGATTGCCGGAGTTTATTAATATTCAAAAGAAACATTACACCATATTACGGAATGCTCTGTCAATCATTCCTGACATCACTTTCCGAACTGTGCCTGATGGCGGTGAGGAAAGCTATGCATTTTTGAACTTTTTTCTACCAGAATTAGAAACCGCCCGTCAAGCTTCCAAAGCACTTAAAGAAGCAGGCATTGATGGCTGTTTTCATTATTATGACAACAACTGGCACTATGTTCGTAAATGGGAACATTTAAAGGATATAAAATCTTTATATCCAATTTCCAAGGAGGTTATAGACGGATTGGAATATCTTAAATCCAAGACCTTTAACCAGTCTGACCATTTTATTGGAAGAAACATTTCATGTCTTGTGAAGCTTTCTTGGACAGAGGATGAAGTCAAACAAAGAGCCTCAAAAATGGTGGATGCCATCCAATCTGTTTTGGCTCATTGTAACTAGTTCCATTTTATAGTCTTATCAAAGACTATTAATTATTGGTTCAACAGGGATTTCCTCTTATTTAAATTTACTTTAGTATATTTAAGCAACTAGCTGATATAATATGGATTATGCTATAAGGGCATATATAGCTTTAATGATACCTTTCGTTTTGTTTTCTCAAGAAAATGATACTTTCCAAGCGACTTCAGTCACAAATTCAAAACAGATTTCTTTCAACGAGTTGACCGTAGAGCAGGGTTTGTCCCAAAACAGTGTAGTAAGTATTTCCCAAGACAGCCTTGGCTATATGTGGTTTGCTACACAAGATGGACTCAATAAGTACGATGGAAGAACTTTTGAGTTTTATAATAAACAGTTTGAAGACGTTACACGGCCTACCTATAGTAAATTGGGTAAAACCTACATTGATAATTCGGGAGGCTTTTGGATTATTTCAAATTCTGGCCGCTTGGAATATTTCAACCAAGAAATCAACAGTTTTAATCTTATAAAAGGCATTACATCTGCTAGTTGCATTTTGCAAGTTAATAGCAAAGACTTTTATGTAGGAACCTATGATAATGGGCTTTTTAAGATAAATTCCAAAACAAAAGATACGCTACCAATCTTTAAAGATTCTTTTGTAGATACTCCTATTTACGAGTTGATGGAGAGCGATTTGGGTCTGTTGGTGGTAACTTCAGAACATATTTATCAAATTGAAAGGGATAGGATTTCAAAATGTGACACTCCAAATAAAGTGAACCATTTTAGCTCCTTGGCACTATCCAAGGATGGTACCATTTGGCTGGGAACTTTTGGTAATGGTTTGTATTTTAAGACAAAGGATAACAAAAAGTTTTTAAAATTTGAACATTCAAAACTTCCGGACAATTCGAATATTCAAGACATTTTAGTGGATAAAAACAACAGACTTTGGTTAGCTACCTATGGAGATGGAGCCTATATTATAGATATTGATACCAAAAGTGTTCAACATTGCATTGCCAATAAAAATGACCCGTATGCCTTGCATTATGATGATGTGTTATGCCTTTATGAAGATTTCACAGGAACCATTTGGTTGGGTACCGATGGGGCTGGGTTGAGTTATTATGATGAGCATTTGAAAAAGTTCAATATTATCACCAATTCTCAAACTCCCATTGATGTTCATGTGGACGTGGTCAGGGCAATTGCCATTGATAAAAATGAAACCATGTGGCTGGGCACATCTGGGAAAGGATTGACTTCCATTAACTCATCATCCAATCATTATAAAACCTATACGGTTCAAAATTCTGAATTGTCAAGCGACCGTATCATGAGTTTGCTTTTTCACGATGAAGAACTTTGGATTGGTCATCAAGGTAAAGGCTTGCAGATTATGACAACTGGAGGTAAATTTCGCTCTTTTCCTGATTTGGAGCATAGGACCATTTGGAAAATAGTTAAAGACAAACACCATCAAATTTGGCTTTGTACAAGAGATGGTGGGTTGATACAATTTGATAAACATAGCGGTGTTATAAACTCGTTTACTTCAGAAAATTCGGCATTAACATCCAACAATATCAGGACTGTTGAATCATCTGCCAACAATCAATTATGGATTGGAACTGAAGACAATGGGCTCTTTGTGCTGAATCAATCTACAGGGACCATAAAAGAAATAAAGACCGTTCCTGATAAAATTAAATCCTTATACTTTGACAATGATATTCTGTGGGTAGGGACTAATGGAAATGGATTAAAAGCTTATGACGTTTCAAATGATACGGTCAAGACTTATACCATTGAGGATGGTCTTTCCAACAATGTCATCTATGGCATTTTACCAGATGAAAATGATAATTTGTGGTTAAGTTCAAATAAAGGTATCACGAGGTTTGGGTTGAAAGATGACACGAAGTTATCAATTGAAAATTATTTAAGTTACAGTGGTCTTCAAGCATTCGAATTCAACACAGGTGCTTACTATAAAGGTGATAATGGACAACTTTATTTTGGCGGTCTTGAAGGCGTAAATTGGTTCGACCCCAGTACTATTACCTTTAACAAATCGCAACCAAAAACTGTCATTTCAAAACTTGAAATATTTGGAAAGGAACGCGAAATGATAGAAAGCCCTGTTTTTCCATATAATCAGAATACAGTGACCTTCACCTTTGCAGCCCTACATTTTTCCCAACCTGAACAAAACCTTTACAAATATAAATTAGTGAACCATGATGCAGATTGGTCAATGCCCGAGCCTATAAACGTAGCGCATTACACTAATTTGCCACCAGATACCTATACATTTATGGTGATGTCTAGTAATTATGATGGTGTGTGGAATAAAACCCCAGCTACCTATTCGTTTGAGATTTTGAAACCATGGTACGCTTCCAATTTGGCCAAATTCCTCTATCTGATTGGTATTTTGGCGCTCATTGTAATCATTTATAGATATTTAAAGTTTCGTTGGGAAGTTAAAATTCAATTGAAGTTAGAGCATGCCGAAACCGAACGCTTAAAAAAGTTGGATGAGTTCAAAACAAAGCTTTATACCAATATTTCACATGAATTTAGAACGCCTCTGACCTTAATTTCTGGCCCCATTGAACACCAATTATCAAAAGATACTTTAAACCAAGAGGATAGAACAGAACTCAACCTCGTAAAGCAAAATGCCAACCGACTTTTAAATCTCGTCAATCAGATGTTGGATTTATCAATGATAGATTCTGGACAATTACGATTGATCGTTTCTGAAGGTAATTTGAATATCCTTTTAAAACAGATTGTGGCGGCATTTCAATATAAAGCCGATAATAAAAATATTACCATTATCAGCGACATCAATGATTTAAAACAAGTATGGTACGATACGGATATCATTGAAAAAGTGGCATCCAACTTATTGTCAAATGCAATAAAATATGCGCCTGAAAACAGCGAAATCATTTTTGATGCCAATGAGCAAAGTAATGCGATGGTGTTGTCTATTATAAATGTCAACAATACCATTTTACAAAAGGATTTTGGCAAACTCTTTCAGCGATTCTATCAGGATGATGTGGCTTCCGATGGTGTTGGCGTGGGATTGGCATTGGTGAAAGAGTTGGTGAATTTGTCCAAAGGAAGCATCCTCGCTAATAATATAGATGATGATAAAATCCAATTTACGGTCACCTTGCCGATTCATAAAGAAGCTTTCTTGTCATCAGAAGTAAAAATCAATCCCGAAGCAACAATCCATTCCTTACAAACACCTTCGGAAAGAGAAACGATTGCTTCGAAACCAACTCTGTTGATTGTTGAGGATAATAAAGATATTAGAACATTTATAGTTTCTATATTCAAAGAGGAGTATGACATTATCGAAGCTAATAACGGAAAAGTAGGGATTGAGAACGCCGTCAAAGATTTGCCAGATATCATCATCAGCGATATTATGATGCCAGTTCAAGACGGTATTGAATTGTGCAACGAATTAAAGTACAACGAACTAACGAGCCATATCCCCATCATCTTGTTGACTGCAAAAGTAGGAGAGGAGAATGAGATTAAAGGATTGAAAACTGGAGCTGATGCTTACATTACAAAACCGTTCAATAGTGAAAAGTTGAAAATACGGGTAGAGAAACTCATTGAAAACAGACAATTGTTGCAAAAACATTTCAGTAAGGATTTTACCATCAATCCAGAATTAGCCATAACTTCAACAGAAGCCGAATTTCTTAAACGATTGAAAGCCGTGTTGGACAAAGAGATTACCAATCCAGAGTTTACTAGCGAACGCTTTGCAGAAATTATGCAGATGAGCCGAACCCAATTACATAGAAAACTCAATGCCATTGTGGGGATATCTGCTTCCGAATTTATAAGGACACAACGTTTAAAATTGGCACTCCCATTACTTAAACAGTCTGACGCAACCATTTCCGAAATCGCCTATCAGGTGGGTTTCAATACACCATCTTATTTTATCAAGTGCTTTAAAGAAGTGTATGGTTGTACACCCAATGAATATCCATCTTGATAAAAAGAGAGATAAAACTTTTGAAGAATTTCTTTCCAAACTCTACAATCGCCCATAAATGGTGCATTGTAACATATCTTCTATACTTTGAAACATCTCTTGCATGCCTGTGAGATGGATGTTTATAGTTTTGTTTCACAGGAATTCAATAGCAGTTTAATATGAATGATCCTCCCCACGACTCAAAAGATGAAACAATTTATTTAAGCATCGACCACCTTAAAAAAGGAACCTATAGGCTTAATATTTTGTTGAAAAACAAAGTCATAAAATGTATAGAGATTATAAAACAATTTTAAAGGAGCTATTAATCAGTTGTAAAAACGGAGGTGGCAAAAAACCGTGGAGGTTTGCGTCATTTCCTTTTTTCTTTTCAGGGTTTTTTATCACTACAATCTTATAAATTAATCAATATAGACATGATAACTAGAAACATTATTTTAATGACTTTTTGTTTTGGATTAACGTTTCCAACACAAGGACAAATTCTCAAAAAGCTTAAAAAAAGAGCCGAGCAGGCCGCAGAAAGAACCATCTTGCGAAAAACAGATGAAGCCGTCAGTAAAAAAACGGAAAAGGTCATTGATAATGTAACCGCTCCAAACACCAACAAACCACAAACCAAAACGGATTCGGTTTCCGATGATGAAAAAGCTAAAAGAATGATGGATATTCTTTTGAGTCAAACACCCTCCGATGCAGAAAACGGATCAACCAAAGGTCATACAACACCAATGGGGAAGCCAACCCCAGCACCTCCAAATAATAACGTGAAATTGCCAGAGGCCTATCACTTCACTTATCAGGCAACGCTTGAGATAAAAAACAAAAATGGCCAACTTGAAAACGAATATTTATTGCAGCCAAATGAAAGCTTTTACGCTCAAAAAAAGTATTCTAAAAATTTGACTAACTACGTAGTCTATGACAATCAGCTCAATACAGAAGTCTACTTTATCAATTTAAATGGAAAAAAAAGGACAGCCCGAAAAAAGATGGACTTCATAACACAAGCAAAGATGGTGGGAGCTTATAGAGATGCCCAAGGTAAAAAAATTGCTCCATTGGGTAAAAAAGAAATCCTTGGGTTTAATTGTGAAGGATATAAAATAGAAACAGATGCTGGAGCCACAGAGCTATGGGTCACAAATGAAGCACCTGCTACAATGTTTGGGACCCTCTTCGCTCATCGTTCCGATGGTCCGAACTCACCTTTTTCAGCAAATACCATGATTATGAAATTAGTCCATGTTTCCAAAGAGTCTTCCGATGAAAGTTATCAAATGGAATGTACTGAATTTAAGCAAAAGGAGACTGTTTTTACTTTAGCAAATTATAACGAATAAATCCAATCCAAATTATGAAATCAATATTTACAAAGATAGTTATTGCGCTACTTTTTAGTGTAACAGTTCACTCACAAGCCCAGACTTCAAAAGAAAACAACAGTGTTTGGGATGGAATTCAAAGTAGTTTGGGCAACTTATTTGCTGATACGGAATTACCACTCGAAATACAGGAAGCTATAAGATTAACGATGATACGGAATGGAGACATCGTCATGTGGATGAGTGCCAAAAGTGATGGTGATTCTCAAATTTTAATACCGCCAATTTTTGATGGCAATATGCCATTATTCTATTACGAAACAGCTTATCAAAGTAAAATATATGGCGAATTTGATTGGGATAATAAAGCTTTAATGATGAAGGGGAGTAGCACTGCAAATGAATCAGGATTTGCTCTTGCGGGCGGCTATTCTGACGTGCCTATTGGAAAATGGAAAAATAAGGAATCAAGCGATTTGCAATACACTGATAAAGAAGGTTATTGGTATGTGCCTTATGATGACCCAAACTATCAGGGTACAGGTGAAAATGACCAAATGTTCGTAAAATTTAACGCCAAAAACTTTGCTACGGGAGCGTTGCAAGAACTTCTGGATCTTTCAAATCGCATAAGTGTCGAAAAATTACATATTGTAATTCATTACATCTTTAATAATTTGAATTGGGAAATGTTGAATCCTCAGTTGGACGAAGAATGGACTGATAACATGATAGACTTATTAATGTCACAATATATGGAATCCAATGGCGAATTAACGGAAAATATAAGAAACACCTTAAGTGAATTGTTAAATGAAAATAACACCGATAGAGTAGGTTTTCCAATTTTCATTCATTGGGCCTTCCTCTATACCCCAGATGTCATAAAGGCAAAATTTAATGTAAAGGAAAAAAAATTCGCCTGTTATGATGGTCTTGCAGATCATAAGTGTACCAAGCTAACGGTAACATCTGGAAAGGAAAAGGACAAATTTATGATTTTCGATAAATATAACAGACTGGTTTATATAGATTCAGGTAAGGATGGCAGTGTAGAATATCTTTATGACCAAGATTTAACCGTGGAACTTCCACCTGCCTATAAGCTAGGAGATATTATAAACGCCTATTCAGAGGATTGAATAGAATTTCAATGTATTTAATGGATTTCAGAGGAAGGTTTAAACGAACAGTTATGTACACCTATTCAGTAATCGGAGACGAGATTCAAGGACGACATTTGGGAGATGGCAATTTTGATAGTGTGCAGCAAGCTTATAATTAATTTAAAACTAAAAATATATCATGAACTTACAACTATTTAATAAATCAGTATTATTATGTGTAACAGTAATGCTACTGACATCTTGCGGAAACGACACAAAAAAGGAACAGCAGAAAGATACCAAAACATTCAATCAATTGGATGTCATCAAAAACTCAACGGGTACGTTAAACAATACGATTAACCTTATGGAAACCATACCAATAACCTATGAGGCACTTGAAGATTGGTTTCCAAAAACCCTTTTGGATATGCAACTTATAACTATAGAAAAAGGCTCTTTAAGCGGTCATGGAATTACCAGTTCGGTTGCCCATTACCGAGGAGACACTAACGAAAGTTTTGATATTATAATCAATGATGCGGCGGGTAAAAATGGCAGTATCGTTGTCGGGACATTTTCCATCTATAAAAATATGAAAGTGAATAGGGAAGACGACTATAAATTGGAAAAATCTTTTAAGAAAGGAGAGTTGGGAGGCATCGAAACATATCACAAAAACGCAAAGGAATCCAAGATTTCCGGTATGTATGCCGATAGGTTCGCCATTGTAATCTCAACCAAACAATTGGAAAGGGAAACAGTCTGGAATGCTATAGAAAATCTTCCATTGGAAAACTTAACAAACTAATTGATTATGAAACATATATTATTCATACTATTTATTTTTACAGGAATTATAGAGCTGATTGCGCAGCCCAATATAAGTTGGGAACGTTCTTTGGGCGGAACAAATGGTGAAATATCATTTTGTGTGAATCAAACTACAGATGGAGGCTTTATCGTGGTTGGCTATTCCTCGTCGGGAAATGATGAGGTAAGCGATAATAATGGAAGCACCGATATATGGGTTGTAAAACTAGATGACACTGGAACCATTGTATGGGAAAACAACTATGGTGGAAGTGATACCGATAGAGGACATTACATTGAGCAAACTGCCGATGGTGGGTATATATTGATAGGCACTTCTAGGTCTAATGATTTTGCAGGGGTTGATAACTTTAATAATTATGATGATATCGTTATTTTAAAGCTAGATAATGTAGGAGCAATGCAGTGGGGCAAATTTTATGGCAGTACAGGCCCTGATATCGGGTATTCAATAAAGCAGACTGCTGACGGCGGTTATATTGCCGCTGGAAACATAGGTGGAAACAGTATTGATTTATGGGTCGCAAAGATTGATTCCTTTGGTAATATTGATGCAAATTGGACTAATACAACTTTTGGAGGCCCAGATTACGGCACGCCTACAAACCCTCGACTCTACAATGATGGTGCTTATTCTGTTGACATTGCTAGCGATGGCTACATCGTTTGTGGCTTTACGCAACGTGAAGGTCTTTCTGGAAATCCACAAAATGATTATTGGGTAATCAAATTTGATACTGTGGGAAATGTTGTGTGGGACGCCGTATTGGGTGGTGATGCATCTGAAGAAGCTAAATCTATAAAGACCACAAATGATGGTGGTTGCATTGTTGCTGGCTACACAAATTCCGATGAGATAACTGGCGGTAATAATTTAAGAGATTATTGGATATTAAAGCTAGATACTGATGGTGAATTAGATTGGGAAAATACTTTAGGTGGCTCTCAACATGATGAAGCTGCTTTTATAGATCAAACCGCAGATAACGGTTATATTGTTTTGGGATTTTCAAGATCTAACGATGGCGATGTTAGTGGAAGTATCATACCGAACAGTGACAAAGATTATTGGTTGGTAAAACTTGATGCCAATGGCAATCTGGATTGGGAAAAATCCCTCGGAGGTTGGGGCGATGATGACGGTTTTTGCGTCAGACAAGCGACGGATGGTGGTTATATTTTAACAGGAACCACTACTTCCACTAATATTGATATTAACGTTGATGACAGAAGTGGAAGCTCCGATTATTGGGTAGTAAAACTGGAAGAGGACCCACTCAATATCAATACAAATCAAAGCAAATCAGAACTCATGGTCTATCCAAATCCTACCACAGATATACTCCACATCGATACAGACCTACAAATGACCAATCTTCAACTTTTTAACAATTTGGGCCAACAAGTTTGGATTGATGCAATGGAAAACAATCAATTGGATATCAGTCACCTTCCCTGTGGACTCTATTTGCTTTCGCTGTCATTAAAAGACCGACAAATAATCAAAAAAATTATAATTAACTAAAGGTTATAATTTAATAACCCACGTACTCCATAATTTCTAGACCATACCCAATCATCCCAACGCGTTTCGTCTGTTGGCTATTGGAGATCAATCGTAATTTATGGATGTTCAAATCATGAAGTATCTGTGCACCAATCCCAAAATCCTTGGAATCCATTTCTATGCTCGGAGCCTTTACCACTTTCCCTTTCTCTTGCGATTCCTTTAAAACCGTCAATCGTTTCAAAAGGTTCATCGACTCTGCTTGTTGGTTGATAAAGATAATGGCGCCTTTGCCAGCGTCATTCACAACTTTGAACATGTCGTCCAATTTTTCGTCCGCATTGTTGGTCAGGGTTCCTAGGATGTCGTTATTTACTAACGTAGCATTCACACGAGTAAGTACAGGCTCGTTAGAGGTCCAAACACCTTTTGTCAGCGCAATATGTATTTGGTTATTGGTAGTCTGTTGATACGCTCTCAAGCGAAAGCTACCAAAACGGGTTTCAATTTCAAAATCTTCCTTCTTTTCAATCAATGAATCGTGCTCCATGCGGTAAGCAACCAAATCCTCAATCGAAATAATCTTCAAATCAAACTTTTTGGCAACTTCAGTAAGTTGTGGTAAGCGTGCCATCGTCCCATCTTCGTTCAATATTTCTACCAAAATACCCGCTGGTTGAAATCCTGCCAAGCGAGCCAAATCTACAGCCGCCTCCGTATGTCCCGTACGTCTCAAAACACCACCATTTTTCGCTCTCAATGGGAAAATATGTCCAGGGCGTCCCAAATCATGAGGTTTTGTATCCACATCCACCAATGCTTTAATGGTTTTAGAACGGTCATGCACAGAAATACCAGTAGTACAGCCATGACCAATCAAATCTACCGAAACGGTAAACTGGGTGTGGTGCAATACTGTATTGTTCTGGACCATCATCGACAATTCCAATTCCTCACATCTATCCTCCGTTAGAGGCGCACAAATAAGACCTCTTCCATGTTTAGCCATAAAATTGATCATCTCTGGCGACACCATTTCCGCGGCAGCAATAAAGTCACCTTCGTTTTCTCTATTCTCATCATCCACAACAATAATGACCTTGCCTTGTTTAATGTCTTCAATGGCTTCTGCGATGGTATGGAGTTGTGTTTTCGGTTGCAAAATAGTAGTATTCATTTGGATTGAAATTATAGGCAAAGATAAGGCTTAATTTATATTTTCGAGAACACTTTGGTTCAAGTCTTCCTTGATTTTGTTCCTCAAAAGGAAATGCGAAACGCCATAAAAGGGAATCCCAATGAGCATCAATATAGGATTCAAAGGTTTCACTTTTAAGTTGAGATGTTTGTAGAACCGGACGGATAGCACCAACGTCATTACAAAATACAATGCAAAAATAAAGAATGAAACAAGGCTTAAATCCAACGAAGCTGAAGCAAATTCAGGAAACTTATTATTCTTGAACACAAAATGCAATAGCAATAAGATCGCCCCAATACTATAAAAGATAAACGCAAATCGCGAATACTCTAAACAATCTTTTGCTTTTGTCGTAGAAGTTACAAAATTATCCTCAACCATAAACCCATGGGAAGCCAATTGCTCCAAACTAACTCCACGTTTGTCCAATATCGCATATGCTTTAGCTTTACTACCCTTCTTAAACTCATAGCGCTCATAATTTTTGAGGATATCCGACAGCTTTTCGTCTGTATAGCCTTCAAAATAGGTATAAGAAATATCCTTTCCGTCGGCATCAAGCACCACTTTCGGTTTCAATTTTAGGAATTTCTTCAAAGGCTCCACAAAACTGCCAAATTCAAACAGGCCTCTATCTTTGGTGGCACGCCGTGTCAACGAAATCCCCAGAGGCAGCATTATTAAGGTAGATAACCAGGTCGCAAAAATTGGATTCAAAGTACCATCTTGAGAACTGTTCTTTGCAAAAATCCCAATAAAATGATAAGTCAAAAACAACACAATTGCAATGACCATAGGCAGACCCAATCCACCTTTTCGAATCAAGGCCCCAAGCGGTGCTCCCACAAAAAACAGAATGATGCAAGCAAACCCCAACGCATATTTCTCATGAAGCGCAATGATGTGCTTGTTCAATAATTTGCTTTTTATTTGAAACCCCTGTTTTTTTGTATCTATAATTTGATTGGTGCTATTGACTGTATTCAAAGCCAGATTATAAAGTTGACTTTTGGTTTTTGTATCAAAAAGCGCCATAAAATCCCCTTTATATATGGAATCTTTTTTCGGTTGAATATTGGTATTCAGGTTATTGATGTTTGACCGCGTGTAAAGTACTTTTGAGAAGCTTTTCGAGTCTTTGGTTTTATCGACTTTAAGACTATCTATAGTATAGCTTAAACCAGTTACATTCAGCATATTGTAACGATCGCTAAAGCTTTTCTCTTCTAAATCCACTTTGTTGAGGTCTTCCAAGTCCACATTGATGGTATAGGTTTCAAAATAACTTTTGGCATGCGGTTTTCTTACAAGTTCCTTTGGGTCTCTGGTAAAAATTTCTTCGTAATAGTGCCCATTTTGAAGCACCAACTGCAAGATATTGGAACTTTCACTACTTATAAGTTCACCCTCTTCTGCAATAATCACTTTGTAATTGCCTGAACGCTTTTCAGACTTCACGTGCATAACCACATTGTGCAGATACTGACCCTTTTCGCCACTTTTCTTATCAACCTTAATGTTGATATTGCCTATTTCGTTGAATTGTCCTTCCGCAATCACCATTGCCGGTTTCAGTTGGGCTATATTCTTACGGAGATTATAGGAATTATATTCGGCCCAAGGAATGACGTTATTGGCAAAGAAGAATGTGGTAACAGCAAGACCAATAATAAAGATGCTCAAGCCTCGCATGGCACGCTGCAATGAAATACCAGTCGATTTCATCGCCGCAAACTCATAATTCTCGGCAAAGCTACCAAACACCATGATAGAAGCTAAAAGAATGGTCAATGGCAATACCAACGGTATCAGTTTAGGCATAAAATAGACCAAAAACTTACCAACGGTGGACATATCCAAATCTTTACCAGCAAGCTCACTGATGTATAGCCAAACCGTTTGTAAAACAAAAATGAGCATGAGTATAATAAACACGCTCATAAATGTCTTTAAGTAGGTCGTAAGTATGTACCTATCTAATATTTTCATTGGTTAACCAAAACCTTAATCCAATTTGTTAATGTAGTAACCTTTGTATTTATTCTTGTCAAAGGTAAATAAGGTTTTTGAAATAGGTTCGTTGGTTTTAAAAGAATTAACAGTCAATGTAGTGGTTGTGCCGTTTTTGCCAGTTTCTATAAGATTATATATGTGTTTGGTCTGTGCATCAATTCCCAACAACACGCTCTTTATTTCAGAATTGGTATCAATTGGGCTCAACTTAACGTACTGTATTTTTCGCCCATTCACATTTTGAATGATATCCATCTTATAAGTATATCCATCTTTATAAAATGAAAGCATCTTACTAGGTGTAATACTTCCCTCATCATCCGAATTGTCCTTAGAAATGGTCACTTCCTCATCCGCAGGATTGATGGTGTACAATGTCTTTCCGTCAAAAACACGCGTCACTCCGAGAATGTTCAATAAGTATTTATCGCCTTCAATGACCACATCACCTCGTGTTTCTTGGTTGATGTTTTCACTGACGTTCTTCAATACATATTTAAAATCAATGCTAATATTGTCATAGCTCTTCACCTTTTGGCTCACTTCATTTAATAATGATTTTGCTTTGGCCGCATCTTGGGCTTGAGTAGAAAAGGACATTAAAAAAACGAATGCAATCAATATATGTTTCATAATAAGTTTATATTATAATTTTAGATGGTTTCATTTGCTAATAACTGTTCAAGGGCCACCAAGTCTGGAACTAAAACTTGACGAGCCTTGCTTCCTTCAAAAGGACCTACAATTCCTGCAGCTTCCAATTGGTCAATCAAACGACCAGCTCTATTGTAGCCTAATTTTAATTTACGCTGCAATAAAGAGGCCGAACCTTGTTGGGCGGTGACAATCACTTCAGCAGCTTCCTTAAATAATTTGTCTCTGTCCGCTATATCTATATCAAGACTTGTGCCATTCTCTTCCCCTACATACTCTGGCAACAAATAAGCATCCGGATATGCTTTTTGGTTACCAATGTATTCTGTAATGTTCTCTACTTCAGGTGTATCTACAAATGCACATTGAATACGTGTCAGTTCATTGCCTTGTGTATATAACATATCACCACGGCCTATCAATTGGTCAGCACCTGAATTATCCAAAATGGTTCTAGAATCTATTTTTGAAGTTACTCTAAACGCAATTCGGGCAGGGAAGTTGGCTTTGATAATACCTGTAATGACATTTACTGAAGGTCGTTGCGTTGCGATAATTAA
>DINI01000025.1 GCA_002426755.1 Flavobacteriaceae bacterium UBA5544 | reverse complement strand
AAAGAAAATAAAATAACTATTGCCAACACCGTATATAAGCCATGGCTTGGTCAGTCCTCCCTTGGAAAATCCTGCGGATTTTCCAAAGCCGGTTTTTATCTGGAGAGGTTCGTGCCGACACACGCCACAGCTCATATACAACAACGTTGTAGGCAATTTGAACAACCAATGAAACATCAGATTTTAGTATTTATATTATTGCTTCTATTTTGCAACTGTTCGGAAATAAATACGGCTGAACCAAATGAAGTTTATAAATATTGGTCAGGCTCAAATGCACCAGAAAATATTAAAATTATTAATGGACAATATTGGCAATCGGCTCATTGGACGAAAGAATATATTATGTCGCTTAAACTAAAACCAACTGAAAGTTGGTGGAATGAATTTGTTGAACAAAATAAATTGGAATTGGATACTGTAGAATGGAATAAACCAAGTGATTTACCGAATTGGTTTAATCCTTCAAATAAATCTGAACGATATAAAGTTAGTGGCGGATTTGACCAAGGTTCTCGTTATTTTCGAGAAAAATCGACTGGCGAATGTTATATTTATGAAATACAACTTTAAAATTTTGAAAAGGAAGTGCAATTAAATTAATATGAAAAAAATTTCTGCTGTTCTAATTTCTATTTTAATTGTAATAATTCCACTTGGGATTTTATACTATCTAATATCTTATGGAATTGTAGAATTTTTAGGAAAAGAAACTTATGCTATTATCATATTTACATTAGCTCTTTATTTTTTGTTTCAAGAAGTTTTTAAACGAATAAATAAAAGACGAAATAAATAAAGAATATAATGTATTGAATTGAAAATTTTGAACATTAAAAAAACTGCCTACAACAACGTATATAGCTCATATCTAGTCAGTTGCTTAATCGAAGTTAAGGTATATTTGCTAGTCCGCCAAATTTTTTAATTTGGCTTATTGAAAAAAAAAGATAATAAGAAAATTAAAAAATTCGGCTCGTGCTCAACCGAAAAGTAATCGCTAATTTACACGCTACGAGCCATATACAAAACCGTTGCCACACATTTGAGAAAAATGAAAATAGGAATAATATTAATAATTGGATTTTTAATCTCGACGAATCTTCAAGCTCAAGAATCTGATAAAAAGTCGGACGAGTTAATACACGCCGAACAATTGCTGAATTACGCTCTGAAAAATAAATCGGAAAGAAAAATAATGGAATCACCTCTGATTCCGAAAAAAGAGAACGCAATCAATTACGCTGAAAATATTCTGTTTGAACTTTATGGAAAAGAAAAAATCGAATACGAAAAACCATATCAAATTCATCTGATTAATGATTATTGGGTAATAACCGGAACTCTTCCAAAAGGAATGCGCGGCGGAGTTTTTGAATTGGTATTTGATTCGTGGAATGGAAAAGTACTAATGTTGGAACACGGAAAATAAAAACGTGTGGCACCAACGTGTATAATTCATTGCTAGTACACGCCTACTTACGAAAATCCTCGCGGATTTTCTATTCGGTTTGTATTTGCTAAATTTAGTGCTTAAACCACGCAACAAACCATATACAAACACGTTGTAAAACATTTGAATGAACAATACCGAAGTCAAAAATAAAAGCTACTATTGGAATGGCTACCTGATAATAGTGATTCTATCAATATTTCTATTTTTAGCATTTTATCATTTAAAATCAGAACTAAAAGTCAATGTTTTTTTAGCTATTTATGTACAACTCTGTGGATTGATTTTTTTACTTTCTTATTATTTTGAAAATAATAATTTCATTTTCAAATTTTCAATGAAAATCTGTGAAAAATATTCTACAATTAAAAGTAGAAAAAATGCTTTTTTTTATTTTGGTCTGGCTACCTTTCTAACAATCTTGAACTTCACTTCCCTAAATTAAGAAAATGACATTAAAAGACGAGTTAAATGCTGAAAATGGTTCTTTCATACTAGAGTTAAGGACAAAATTGCATTGGAATCACAATTCGTTTATTAATCTTCTAACCGAAATCAATAAGGAATATAAACGGACAAAAGAAAATTCAAATTTACCAAGAGATATCGCATCTGGAATTTGGTATATATCAGTTTTTATAAAAAGTTGGTCTGAACACAATAGCTTTCCGAAAGAATACGTTCCCGAATATTATGAAAAAGCTTATGAAATAATAAACGATTTGGCTTACTCTTACTTTATGTCTGAATCGCCATATCAATCTGAAAGTGAAATTGAAATTAAAATATCTAAACTAAAAAACGTTTTACAGCACCGTGTATGAGCCATTGCTTGTCTTCGCTCATCTTGAAAATTCTTGGGAATTTTCCAGCGCCGTTTTGTACCTTTAATGGTTCGTGCCAAGACACGCCACAGCCCATATACATAAACGTTGTGCATAATGTGGAAAAATGAAATGGAGTAAATTAAAAAAAGAGTTGAAAGATAGATTAGCGGATAGTTTAAAAGACCGACTTGACTATCATTTGACTACTTATAAAAATTCGACAGGTTATTTAGGCAGAGCTTGGATAACTTGGGACGGAAAAGAGATTTTGAATTTCTCAAACCAAGACACTTGGAATGAATTTCAAAGTTACTCGAACGAATTAGCTGAAAAGCATTACATTTCTCACGAAGGAATAAAAGCGACTAACAGAACCGAAGGGAAAATTATGGAAAAAGGTGAATTTTCAAAATATGATTTTGCTGACAACGCCTTCCGATTTTTAAACCTAAATGTTCAAGATGCTATTAAAAGTAATAATCCAATTTTAATGGCTCTCGCAGTAGTCGACAAACGAATCGGAAAAAGAACGCTGAACGAGTTGAACAAAGCGGAAAATCATCCAATGATTAAACAATTGATTGAACTACGAACTGAATAAAACACTATGCACAACACAGATGAGCACTTGCCAAAGCAATTAATTATACACGACTTAAGTTGGCATTTCGTTTTTTATTTTCGGTTGTCTTCTGTAATTTCAAATTTATATGAGCCAATTATTTCATTTCCGTTTGAGTCAATTTCCAAAAGATATTTATCGCTTTGATAGTTTTGAATCTCTGTTGGATTAGTTAATTCCGAGGTTTGAATATGTTGTATTTTAAACCTATTAGAAACTAAAACATCATCAAATTTTAAGTTGCTAGCAATAATGATGTTATCCTCCAATTTGTAAGTTCCATACTGATGAACTTTAGAGGCCCAACTACCGCTTTTAATTATGTATTCTCCATTTGTTTTAAAATCGGCATAAACTCCGTGATTTTGTGCTTTGATTAATGTGGGTAAATTCAGTTTATTCTCAAAATAAATATAAATTCCCAGGTTTAAAAGGATAATTCCCATTCCTATCAATGTCGGTAAATACCTGATTTTTTCTTTAGTTTTTCTATAATCCGCATAATTTTCGAATACTGTTTTGTAGAAGACAATAAAGAATAGAGTACCCAAAATCAGATAGAAAAATACTCTAAATAAATTATCGAATTGATACGAATAGTAGAGTACAATTGCAAAAAGAATTCCGGTGATTGAAAGTGATATTATTCTTTTCAAAACAATAAGTTATTGCGTTTTCATCAAATGAATGCCAACTGATTTGTGTATGGCTCTTTGCGGGAAATTCGGTAGAATTTTCCGCCGTGAAACTAAGATAGCAAATTGCAATGAATTCCGATTAGGAATTCAGCCGCAATGAGCTATACATGTGTGTAATTAATTGCTTTGGCAAGTGCTCATCTGGAAAATTCTGCGGTATTTTCTCTGATAAGTATTTGTTTACTAAATTAGTTGCTGCACACGCAAATAATCATACACAAAACGTAACCAATTTGAAAAAAATCAGAACAATAAAGGAATTATTAGAAATTGATGTAGAGCTTCTACAAAGAAATTCAACATTCAAAACGGATTTAGTTGCGGACAAAAAAAATAATACCAAATTTTTACTGTTCGATTTAAATATTAAATTTCTCAACATCTTTGACCAATTTCTTATCTCAATTTTTAACGATAAAGCGAAACATCTTGAATTTCGAACTTCAAAAAATAATTTAGACGCTTTAAAAAAAATTATAGAATTGATTACAGAAGAATATGGACCTGATGAAAATAATCAAACTGTGGAAGATTGGAATAATTCAAAATATATGAGTTGGTGGTTTAAAAATGAAAATCACGAGCAAACATATGACGACTATGAAAATACAGATGAACTATATTATGGATTTATGATTGACGGAATGAAAAAGCGAAATGTTCAATTATTTATACTTTCGTACTCTAATGTTGAATCAAAATTTGAGAATAAAAACTGGTTACAATACGGTATATAAGCTATGGCTTGGTCAGTCCTCACTTGGAAAATCCTCACGGATTTTCACGCAACGAAACCATAGCCAAAAACGTAGCCAATTTGAGAAAATAATGCAGAAAGCACAAATAATAGCAACCCCATAAATCTGTCGCAACAAACCTCTATAAGGTTAAATATGTCATACTGCAAGTTAGATACGTCATATTGCAAGTTAGATATGTCATGTCAGAAGTTAGATACGTAAAGTTGCGAGTTAGATATGTAAAGTTGCAAGTTAAATGTGTCATATTTCAAGTTAAAAATATCATGTTGCAAGTTAAATAGGTCATCTTGGAAGTTAAATGTATCATATTGCAAGTTAGATATGTCATCTTGCAAGCTAAATTGGTCGTATGGCAAGAAGAACAAATCACAAACAACCCTCCAGCAAAACGAAAACCACCTGCATGCCCGTCATAATAAAAATATTAAGTACATTGTAAACCTATTCACAGCACGATGGTATGGCAGAATTTATAAGAATATACGAAGAAAACCCAAACCCCAAGGAAATCAAGAAAGTGGTAGATGTGTTGCGCAAAGGCGGCCTCATAATCTACCCAACCGATACAGTGTACGGCCTTGGTTGCGATATCAACAACATGAGAGCTTTGGAACGCGTGGCACAAATCAAGGGCGTAAAGCTCGAAAAATCCAATTTCTCCTTTGTCTGCCATGATTTGAGCAATTTAAGTGATTACGTTAAGCAAATTGACACCACAACCTTCAAAATATTAAAAAGGGCGTTGCCAGGTCCTTACACCTTTATTCTTCCCGGTGCAAGTACCTTACCGCATCCGTTCAAAAAGAAAAAAACGGTGGGTATTCGCGTGCCTCATAACAATATTGCCTTGGAAATTGTACGGCAATTGGGCAATCCCATCATCTCAACCTCCATCCATGATGAAGATGAAATCATCGAGTACACCACAGACCCAGAATTGATTCTTGAGAAATGGGACAACCTGGTCGATTTGGTCATCGATGGTGGTTACGGCGACAACTTGGCTTCAACCGTTATCGATTTGTCTGAAGAAACGCCCGTGATTGTAAGGGAAGGCAAAGGAAGTTTGGAGATATTCTAAACACCTTCTTTCTGATGCTTGAAAAACAATTGTGATATAGGAATCAGCATCAATCCAGATAGTAGGAATATTACAAACGCAATTTTCAAGTTGAAGGCATGCGCAATGTAGCCAATCAACGGTGGTCCTACCAACATTCCCACAATGGCATAAGTAGCCACAATGGAAATAGCCATACCTGCCGAATATTTCTCGGAAGTTCCCGCCAACATAAACGTCATCGGGAAAATGGCAGCAACTCCCAAGCCCGTAATGCTCAACGCGATGATGGCAGGCCAGAAATAAGGAAATACAATCAAGGACAATATCCCCACACTAATGAATGACGAACTGATGATGTACATACGTTTCATTCCCAATCTCTCAATCAATACATCCGAAAAGAATCTGGAAAGTGCCATAAACAGCACAAAAATGAGATAACCCAAAGTGAACAGTTCCACGTTTACCACTTCTTTAAAATACACACCGCTCCAATCAAAAATACCACCTTCGCACACGGCTGCAAAGAACACCAAAATACCCAAAAGCATGATTTGTTTATCAGGTTTTCCTATAATGAGTTTATTGCCATGTGGCGAACGGTCACTTTTTAGAAGAAACGGATAGGCAAAGCATCCCACAACCATGGAAATCACAGCCGCGATGACCAAATGCCGTTGAATGGACACATCCCATTTCACCATAAACGTCGAAAACAAAACACCAAACAAGCCACCCAAACTCCAAAGCCCATGAAACGAACCAATAATTTTCCTGACAAAACTCTTTTGAACACTGATGGACTGCGTATTCATCGCAATGTTAAGGATACGCATGCAAAATGAGAACAAGAACACCGAAACAATCAACATAAAGATGGAATTGGATAGTCCTATGAGTGCCAAGGAGACGTTCAATATGATAAACGAAAACACCAAAGGTTTACGGCTATCAAATTTAGCCACCAGCCAACCCGAGAGCGGTAATCCCAGCAGCGAACTTACGGGAAGGGTTAGCAGCACATTTCCTAATTCAGCCTCGTTAAAATCATAAATGGTTTTAATGGTAGGAATCCGAGAGGCCCAACTGGAAAAACAAAAGCCGGACAATAAGAAAAAAATACTCAAGGAAATCCGTTGCTTATGCTGTTCAGACATGGATGGGTTTTATGGCGTTGCAAATATCCGTTGTAAAATTCAAATGCTAAAGTTTTTTATGGTTTTGTTGACGTTTTTTCAGCAAATGTTTGGACATAAAAAAACCCAATCTTCAAGATTGGGTTTTATGGTTATTTCCGAAGAAAATTATTTTTTCTCAAGGTTTTTCATTTCTTTTTCAACCATTTCGTAGAACTGGTCAATTTTAGGAAGTACTAAAATACGTGTTCTTCTGTTGGTTGCTCTGTTTTCTGCAGAATCGTTTGGTACCAATGGCACATATTCTCCGCGTCCAGCAGCAACCAATTGTTTAGACGGTACGCCTAAATCTTCCAATACTCGGATGATTGACGTTGCACGTTTAACAGATAAATCCCAGTTGTCTAACAATACACCGCTTTTATAAGGTACAGTGTCGGTATGTCCTTCAACCATACATTCAAAATCAGGTTTGCTGTTCACTACTTTCGCAACTTTGGCCAAAACGTCTTTCGCTTTTGTTGTTACATTGTAGCTACCACTTTGGAATAACAATTTATCAGCAATAGAGATATACACAACACCTTTTTCCACATTGATTTGGATGTCTGGGTCGTTCATACCAACACTACTTTTTAAACTTGTAACGATTGCCAACGTCACACTGTCTTTACGAGTCAAGGCATCTTGCAAACGAGTGATTTTTAAATCCTTCTCTTTTAAACTTTCAAGAGATTTTTCAAGGTTTTCAGCACCTTTTTGAGTCAAGGTGGTCAAATTGCCTTTCGTGTTAATCAAATCTTGATTCGTGCTACGCAAGTCTGCTAATTGTTCCTGTAATCCAGCAACCCTAGCATCTGCGGCCGCTTTGTCCGATAAACAACTATTCAATTTAACAGTTGCGGTGTTCAATAAATCTTGTGTTTCTTTCTGTTTTGCTTCAAGATCTGTGTATTTTTTCTTGGATACACATGAACTCAATATTAACAGTGAAAACACACTTAATAGCATTAATTTTTTCATAGTTGTCGTGATTAAATAATTATAAATTTAACAGTTCAAAATTATACAAAAAACAATCGTTTGGCGATGTATTAACAAAAATTTTAACAATTTTTATAAACAATCGAAGTGTTTACGGTTTTTGATGAAGTATTCCCAAACAATGGAGGTTGTGTGATAATAATTGTGAGCCTGGTTGAGTTGTTTCCGCTGTTTTAATAGGCTAGATAAATGCGTGTAAAAGCTAAAGTGTGCTTTGAGAATAGAAAGAATATGAGGTAGTTTTAATGCTGCAAGAAATTTAATCGCCGCAAATCCATCCAGAAGCAAACGTGTGATGATTAAAATAAAGATGTTACCACTGGCGTTTTTTGTCAGTGTGAACAAACTGTTTCGAAAGTTGAGATACGTTTTCTTTGGATTGGAATTTTTTAAAGTTGCTCCACCTACGTGATAAACAGTCGAATTATTGATGTATTTTGTTGTGTATCCAAGGTTAAAAGCTCTCCAGCATAAATCAATTTCTTCCATATGCGCAAAAAAAGCCTCATCAAAACCGTTTAATATTTTAAAAACTTCACTCCTTATAAAGAGACACGCTCCTGATGCCCAAAAAATAGGAGCATCTTTATATTGTCCTTTATCTTTTTCAACAGTATCAAAAATTCGTCCTCTACAATAAGGATAGCCAAACTTATCTATGAATCCTCCTGCTGCTCCGGCGTATTCAAAATGATCCTTTTGATTAAAGTCCAATAACTTTGGCTGTATGATGGCGGTCTTTTTTTCTTTATTAAAAGCTTCTGTTATAGGAGCGAGCCAGTTTTCTGTAACTTCGACATCACTATTTAAAAGGCAATAGATATCTGCATCAATATGGCTCAAAGCATCGTTATAACCTTTGGCGTATCCTCCGTTTTGTTTGTTTTGAATGATCTTGACGGAAGGGAAATTTGTTTGCACAAAAACTATGGATTCGTCAGTAGAAGCGTTGTCTGCCACATACACATCCGCATTGTCGGAATAGGCCACAACCGAAGGAAGAAACTGCTCCAATAAGGACTTTCCATTCCAGTTTAATATGACGATTGCTACTTTATTTACCACGGATAACTTATATTTTTAATTTATCTTATTGACCACTGAACAGTGCCAATTACAAATTATAATCAGGGATGTCCTTTAAAAAGAGAAAAGCTTCTCTCTCAAAGTCCATTTGGCAATAATAATGATTAATTCCGTTGGTTACCATTAAATAGGTCGCATTTAATGAGAGATTGTAGCGTGCAATTTGGTCAAAGGTAGTTTGGTTGATGCTGATTTGTGGCGCTTTACATTCCACAATAAGATGGATGCTTCCGTCCGTATTAAAGACCACAATATCGTATCTTTTCTTTAAACCATTGACGGTTAATTCTTTTTCAACATTGATCAGCGATTTTGGGTACTTCTTTTCTATCATTAATTGCTGCACACAATGCTGTCGGACCCATTCTTCGGGTTGTAAAACCACAAATTTTTTACGGATTTCATCGAAAATAGATACTTTATTTTCGCTATTTTTGAATCGAAACGGATACTTTGGGAAATTGAGTGGTTGCAATACTTCAAGATTTACAGATTCCCAAAGTTAATCTTCATCAATAGAAATTCCAATAATTAAATTCCAAATCCCAAATTTGGGAAGTCATTTTGGGATTTGGTGCTTGAAAATTGAAAATTATTTATTTTGGACGACATCAAACTTTTAATCAACGACATCAACGCCAAAAAGCTAAAACCCATTTATTTTTTGATGGGTGAGGAGCCTTATTATATTGATAAGATTTCTCAATATATTGAAGCAAATGTCCTATCTGATGAAGAAAAAGGGTTTAATCAAATGGTACTCTATGGACGTGATGTTTCTGTGGAAGATATTGTAAGTAATGCCAAGCGGTATCCGATGATGGCGGACTACCAAGTGGTGATTGTAAAGGAAGCCCAAGATTTGTCGCGCACCATTGAGAAATTGGTTGATTACGCCAAGCAACCGCAACCTTCCACCATTTTGGTGATGAATTATAAATACAAAACCATTGATAAGCGCAAGTCACTCTATAAAGAATTAAAAAAAACTGCTGTTGTTTACGAAAGTAAGAAGCTATATGAAAACCAAGTAGGCGAATGGATTCGTCGTGTGTTGAGCGGTCAGGGGTATACCATAGTTCCTAAAGCAGCACTGATGCTTGTGGAGTTTTTAGGGACGGACTTAAGCAAAATCAACAATGAATTGGAAAAGTTGCAAATTATTCTTCCTAAAGGAACACAGATTACCCCACAACATATTGAAGATAACATTGGCATCAGTAAAGATTATAACAACTTTGAACTTCGTAAGGCCATTGGGGAGCGCAATGTGTTGAAGGCGCATCAAATTGTCAAATATTTTGCGGATAACCCTAAAGATAATCCAATGGTGGTGACGGTGTCATTATTGTTTAATTTCTTTTCACAATTGCTTCATTTTCATGGTTTGGCCGACAAATCACCGCGCAGTGTAGCTTCCTCACTAAAAATCAATCCATATTTTGTAAATGAGTACATTACTGCCGCGCACAACTTTCCGATGAAGAAGGTAAGTGGTGTAGTGGCAACACTTCGCGACTTCGATGTAAAAAGCAAAGGGGTGGGTGCCAATGCCGTTCCCCAAGGTGATCTGCTTAAGGAGTTGATAGTGCGTATATTAAATTAATTTTCTAGCGGTCAATTTATAAATTTTCATTTGAAGGCTCTAGTCTTTTGTCCTAATCTAACTCACTTTAAGAAGCTTTAACATCTCCTATTAAAGTTAGGTTAAACCACCGTAAATCTTTGGTTTTGCTAGTGTATTGAGGTAATTTAGTATCAAACGAATTATTAATTAAAACCAAAATACAACAATGGAAAACTTAAATAGAAAAAGAGTTGCAATCCTTGCAACCAACGGATTTGAAGAAAGCGAATTGAGAGACCCTAAAAAAGCATTAGAAAAAGCGGGAGCTGAAGTACATATAATTTCAGAGCAATCTGGAACTATAAAAGGATGGAGCGACGGAAATTGGAGCAATTCGTATGATGTAGATAAAACATTGGACGAAGTCACCCAATCCGACTACAATGCCTTAATGCTGCCAGGTGGTGTCATCAACCCTGATAAGTTAAGACGAAATGAGAAAGCCGTAAAATTTGTAAAATCGTTTTTTGAGAATCATAAACCCGTAGGCGCTATTTGTCATGGACCATGGTTACTGGCAGAAGCAGATGTATTGAAAAATCGTAAGATCACTTCTTTTAGCTCCATAAAAACTGATATGGTAAACGCAGGAGCAAATTGGGTAGATGAAGAAGTGGTAGTAGATGAAGGTTTAGTGACGAGTCGCTCACCTAAAGATATGCAAGCCTTTACCGATAAGTTGGTCGAGGAGGTCTATGAAGGAAAACATGAAGAACAGACTGCATAGTCTAAAAATATCGAAAATTATATATAATCCTTGAGAGCGAAGACTCTTGAGGATTTTGAAACTTGTAAAACCTTGAAATGATGGCAAAACAAAAAGACCATGGACCGACCATTAAGAATGATGCGGTCTATGAAGCCCTTATTCGAGAGGGCAACAGCAAACAGAAAGCGGCGCGAATAGCCAACACAAAAAATCCCGGAAAAAAGGGCGGTAAAGCTGACACTTATGAGGACCGAACCAAAAAGGAACTCTATGACAAGGCAAAAGAAGTGGGCATTGAAGGTCGCAGTAAGATGAACAAAAAAGAATTGATTTATTCTTTACGGCACAATTAGTAGTTGGTTTAGCTAACCTTATACTGATTATTGTGAGAGAGCCAAATTCCAAACGATGGAATTTGGCTTTTTGTTTGGATTGAGTTAGTAAGAAAAATATAGGACTACTCACATTGCTGTTCAACATAGGCTTTTATTGGCATTGTCATTTCAGCTCTTATGAAATACTGGCAATTTTGATTGGTAAATTTATTGATTGCCTGACTCATTGCCAAGAATTCAAGCAGGCAGTCGTACGATGCATTGTGTTATCTGTGGTAAGTGTGGTTTAAGCCAGATATGCTGACAATGTGTGTGATTTAAATTATATAATTAATTAAAACTATAAAAAAAGGGCAGAAGCGATTCATCATCTTTTCTGCCCTGATTACTGGTTGGTTAGTGTGTGCTAATAATTACATCGAAGATAGCTCAACTACTTCGTAATTTTCTACAATTTTGTACAGTACTTTTTCTATGTTGTCCGTTCCATCCTCTTTCTTTGCCTTATATGTCATCAAAGCATTGATTTCACCTCCTGCGTGCTTTTGCAAAATCGAGAGTTCAATTGGTACAAATGACATCATGTTGCTACATTTGAATTTTGTTTTTAAAAGGACGTTGATTGCTAACACATGCAGATCAGATTCTGCAATGGTGTCTTTCATTTGATGATTGTATTTAACGTCCACCAAGTTTTCAAAACCATCTTCCCATTTAAAGGATTTGGAAGTAACGTTGGGATATGTTCGTTTTTCTTGAGCGTAACTGGAAACTGCCATCGTGAGGGTTAAAAGGACTACCAGATATTTCATAATATGTATATGATTGATTTATTGCGGATTGCATATTTAAGAAATAATTTTCAATTTCTCAAACAAATTCATTAAAAACCTGATATTCCGAGTCATAAAAGCTTTTTTTGGGTTATAATATCCGCTTTTGCTCTTGAAATGACAAAAAAGGCAGTTTATAAGTTGAAAATTTTGCATAAAAAAGGCAGAAGTTCCTAAAAATTGTTCCGCCTTTTTTATGTTGTTGTATTGGTCTTATTTTGATTTACCACCATCTAAAGCATACTTTCCAGCGCCTGCCAAGAAGATAGCCAAGAAAGCAATAAAGAACAGCAGTGCATGTTCTTTTGTCCCCAAATCATCTTTTGCATGTACAATAAACGCAGCAACTCCCATGGTAATAATTGTTGGAATGGTAGACCATTTCGTCTTAAACCCAATGATGACCAAAATTGGGGCCACAACCTCGCCTATCAAAGCAAGTATTAATGAAACTGTTGGGCCAACACCAATTGGGTCGCCAAAAGTTGAAGGGTCGGAGAGCATTTGCAATTTTGGGATTCCATGTGTGAGCATAAACCCTCCAAATCCTAATCTCAATAGTAATAATGCAAGGTCGGTGTAGTTTGTTTTCATTTTTATTGGTTTTTTATTAAGAATTAAATATAAATAAAAAAACCTTTCAAATTGATTGAAAGGTTTCATGGTATCTATGATTGGATAATTTATCTCAATTTTGGATAATCAGTTGGATTTACTTCATGCATCACATTGTAGATGGCTTCAAAAATATCCTCAACGGAGGGTTTAGAGAAATAATCTCCATCCGTACCATATGCAGGCCTGTGTGGACGTGCTGTTACTGTTCTTGGCTGGCTGTCCAAATATTGATATGCACCCTGAGTATTGATAATTTCATTAAGTATATAAGCTGACGCTCCTCCTGGGACATCTTCATCTATAATCATCAAACGATTTGTTTTTTCAACACTTTTCACAATATCCTGGTCTAAATCAAAAGGTAGTAAGGATTGTACATCAATGATTTCGGCATCGATGCCAACTTCCTGCAACTCTTTGGCCGCCTGCTCTACCAAGCGCAATGTGGAGCCATAGCTTACCAATGTGATGTCTGACCCTTCCTTGATAGTTTCAACCACGCCAAGTGGTGTTTTGAATTCGCCAAGGTTGGTTGGCATTTTTTCTTTTAAACGATAGCCATTCAAACATTCTACAATAATGGCTGGTTCATCACTTTCTAAAAGCGTGTTGTAAAATCCAGCAGCCTTGGTCATATTTCTAGGGACAAGTACATGGATGCCTCTTACCAGATTAACCACTCCACCCATCTGCGAACCAGAATGCCAAATGCCTTCGAGTCGGTGTCCTCGTGTACGCACAATCAAAGGTGCTTTTTGGCGTCCCCGTGTTCTATAATGCAAAGTCGCAAGGTCATCACTCATAATTTGAAGCGCATATAGGATATAATCCAAATACTGAATTTCTGCAATTGGGCGTAAACCTCTCATCGCCATGCCAATACCTTGACCTATAATAGTAGCTTCCCTGATGCCTGCATCTGCTACACGCAATTCACCATACTTTTCCTGTAAACCTTCCAAACCTTGATTGACATCACCAATATAACCAGCATCTTCGCCAAATATCAAGGCTTCTGGATACTTGTTAAAAATAGCATCAAAATTATCTCTTATCACCACACGACCATCCACCTCTTCAGCAGAATTGTCATAGGTAGGTTTTACTTCTTGTATGTTTAAAGCAGATTGTTTCGATTCGCTATATAAATGTGAACTGTATTTTGGCTGATTGGTTTCGAGGTAGGAATTAATCCAATGTTGTAAAGTCTGTTTTTCGTTTGAAACTTCGCCCACTACATAGCGCAATGCTTTGCGAGCTGCAGCGAGAATGTCCCTTCGTAAAGGTTCGCCTGTATTATTTAAATCATTCACCAGTTTTGAGATGAATACTTTATTCGGAGATGATGCTGCCAAAGCATTAATCAGTTCGATGGCGTGTTTTTGCTCTGCTTTTATTGGGTTTATATAAGCATCCCAAGCTGCTTTTTTACCTTCACGGACTTCTTTTTTTATGCTCTTGTCTATAGTGTCCAATTGCTCTTCGTTGGAGATGTTGTTGGCAATCATCCACTGACGCATTTGGGCAATACAATCGTATTCAGCTTCCCAAGCCAAGCGTTTTTCATTCTTGTAACGCTCATGTGAACCAGATGTGGAGTGACCTTGAGGCTGTGTTAATTCAACCACATGAATCATCACAGGGACGTGTTCTTCACGAGCAATGCGTGAGGCTCTTTGGTATGTTTCTACCAATTCAGCATAGTCCCAGCCTTTCACTTTCAATATTTCATAACCTTTAGCCTCATTATCACGTTGGAAGCCTTTAAGGATTTCAGAAATGTTTTCTTTAGTGGTTTGATGTCTTGCGTGGACTGAAATGCCGTATTCGTCATCCCAAATATTGATGACCATTGGCACTTGCAATACACCGGCAGCATTGATGGTTTCAAAAAACAAACCTTCACTGGTACTGGCATTTCCAATAGTTCCCCATGCCACTTCACTTCCCTTGTCCGAAAAATTGGTAGTGTCAATCCCTTTAACGTTTCTATATATTTTAGAAGCTTGCGCCAGTCCCAACAAACGTGGCATCTGTCCAGCAGTGGGAGAGATGTCAGCACTAGAATTCTTTTGTGCCATAAGATTGTTCCAGTTGCCATTGGCATCCAGACTGTGCGTTCCGAAGTGTCCACCCATTTGACGTCCAGCAGACATTGGGTCATGCTCTAAATTTGGATCACCATACAACCCTGCAAAAAATTGTTGAATGGTCAGCTCACCGATGGCCATCATAAAAGTTTGGTCGCGATAATAACCTGAACGAAAATCACCATTTTGGAATACCTTTGCCCAAGCCAACTGCGGCACTTCTTTTCCATCACCAAATATGCCGAATTTAGCCTTTCCGGTCAACACTTCCCTACGTCCCAACAGACTACATTCCCTACTGGTCATGGCGATTTTGTAGTCATTCAAGATTTCTGCTTGAAAATCCTCAAAGGTCATCTCTTTCGTAGTGTTTGGGTCTGCTTGCATACGTGGTGATTTTGAATCTTTGCAAAGTTAACTAAACTTAATTGGTTTTACAACGATGTAGCTGTTGAATAGTTCATGGTCCACAGTTTAGAGTTTACGGCTCACAGTTGACCGTTCACAGCTTGACTGATTAATGTTTATGGTTTCTTGTTCTTTAATCTCTACCACCTTTTTACTGGTCACTATAAATCGTAAACTAGCTTAATACCACTTACGTCTAAACAATCCCAACAAAGCGCCAGGGTCTAATGTGAATTTGATACGTATTTTTTGGTCATAACGCTCTTGACCAATTTCCCAACCAAGATTGGAATATATAGGGAAATATAGTTCAAAATAATCGGTTACCAGATTTAATCGAATACCGGAATCGTAGACAATTTGAGCGTCGCTATATTTGTTCTTTACCAAGCCCAAATCTCCATAAGCTTCAATATATTTCCAAATAGAGGCACTCACGTTAGTCGTAGTCATCCATTGGTTTGCAAAAGCTGGATCTAATTTTGATTTAAAACCACCTTCTGCTATAATGATTTGCTGACTAAAGATGCCCGAAGCTTCTGAACGTCCCAAGTAATTGTAATCAAACAAATAATCGGTTGGGCGGTCTAGAGCAAAACTGAAATAATCGGAATTAGCATTTGATTTGTTGTATAAAAATGTACCAGCAAAAAACCTAAAATTGAATTGCCTGTTGCTTTCCGATAAATTTCTGTATTCATAATTAAAGGAAAGTTTCCCGAAGTTTTTTGCAACTTGGAAATCGGTAAACCAACTGTTATAATTAATGATACCGGAATTGGAATTGACATATCTCAAATTGAAAACCCTATAATCTGGTTCGGTAATGACAACCAAAGGATTCCCTTTTACGGTGCGTGAAATGTCTACATATCTTAGGTTGACAGCACTTCGTTCGTTACTTCTAAAGTCTTTATCGTTTCTAAAGTTAAAAGATAAACTTGGGGTTATTTTAGTTACAAAAGCGTTTTCAGCAAACGATGAATACCTAACTCCAATACCATATGAGATGTCATATAGGTTTTGATCTTGTAAGTTGTGGGTGTAGTAAACAGATCCTCCACCAGTGAACGTTTTAGATTTGGTGGCGTATTGAGGTGAAAATTTATAGTTAAAGTTTTTTCTTAATAGCGTTCTGTTGTAAAATTTTGCGCCAAGGGTCACTCCATCATAAATATTGTTGAATTCTATAAGTGGCATCACAAATACTTGATTGTAATTCGGGTCTTCAACATCCTGAAAGACCCTTAATTGTAAAGGTTTGTTGTTGAAGAAAAAGCCTTTTAAAGATTTCCAATTATCGCGTAGATTGTATTCAGGAACCGAATTGTCATAATTCAACACCAATTTGTCGGCATCGTTTCTTGGTATCGTAATTGTTTTTGTATCCTCAACATTTTCTACCCATTGTTTTGAAACAATAGAATCATTATTAATCGCGAAGAGTGATATGGGCATAGAATTATGTCGCTTATTTTTAATGGTCAGCGTAATGGAATCGGGTGTTTTAATGACATTCTTTATTTTGAAATCAATTTTTTTTCTGGTTGGAATGTATTCGTGAAAAAACCAATCAATATTTTTATTGGTGTTCTTGTTCAGCAGACTTTCAAATTCAGACGAAGAAGTCAGTTTGAATTTTGAAGCTTCCAAATAGTCTTGAATCGTTTGCTCCAAAATGCCAGAATTAACAAAATCATCCAAATACTTCAGTCCAATCCCAGCTTTGTATTTCCCAGCAATATTGGAATTGAATTTCAACAAAGAATCCTTTGAGGTCATCAAGGTTTGATCTCTGTTGGTTCTAGCCATCTGTGTGTAGAACAGATTGTATTGCTCATTAAAGTATAGATCAGAGGCATGGAAGGCGCGAACACCCCAAACTTTGGAAAGCGAGCCCAATAATTTTAAATCTGGATAGTTTTCATCTACGTACTTCATCAAATAAAAGATCTGCAAACCGTCCCGTAACCAATAGTCCTTTCGAGGATTGAGAAGCAATGTATTATTTAAATAATTATTGATGGCAGTCTTTAAAATCTTTAGTTCATACTGAAGATTGTTTGGAAATGGCCGCAGGAAGTTCGGCAATTGGTTTAGTCCATACAACTGGTCCTTACGATATTCTATATCGGTAACCATAAGAAATGTATGAGGGTAGGAGCCAAAATTTTTATCGATAAAATGAATTATTTTGTCATTTACCAACGCTTTTTCGTTCGGTTCGATACTTTCCTCACGAATGTCCGTGATAAGGGTAAATTTATCAGTCTGTGTATATTTGAATCGAGGGAATTTATTTAGGAACAATTTGGTGTCCACACGATTTTTTCCAAATAGGGTTAGGCTTTGGGTGCTGTTGTTTTGTTGAATGTCGCTCTTGTCCAATTCAGAATAGAGCACATAATTGATTGGGTATTCTACAGTAATCCGAATGTCGGCAGCTGGAATGTACATATCATCCAAATTCTTGTTGCTGTAGTATTGCCAGTTCCCATCGAAGATGGCTGGTGTGATGTACCAATATTTAAGATTGAATTCTCCATTATCTGTGACCCCATAATCTGTAAAAGTGGCATCGGGAATCATCGAATTGTAATTCAAATAAATATCATAGGATTCAGAAGGCAACAGTGGCTTCGCCAAATTCACTTCCACTACATCCTGATGATTTTTCAATCGTGTGAACACCAAAGAATCACTTTGTTCATCAACCAAAGAGGTAATTGCTGTATAACCGCGTTCTTCACTTTTGGCAAAATGAAACTTCGTGCTGAACTCTTCGGCAAAACGCTTCGCTAGAGGCGTAGTCTTACTTGAGTAGGCATTGTTCCAATCGTTTAGATAAATAACTTTTAAAGTATCCTTTGATGTGTTTTGATATCTAATATGTTGTTTTATTTCAATCACCTTATTGGACACATCAAATTTTGCATCAATGTCAATTTGGTTTTGAGCAAAGAGGGATGTTGCAAACAAGCAAAATAAAAAAGAAAGGAAACGTAGTTTCAATGTGCTATAACAAACTTTAAAGGTTTTATATTAAATTGAGGTAAAACGATATTAAACATTTCAGTAGTTAACTTGAATAGTTCCTCATTGATATATATCGATTTTTTTGTGCTTATGGTTTTTATTAGCTTGCCAACAATGCCATAAACGTTTAAAGTTTGATTGGAAACGAATGTTGTCGGGTTTTCAATTGTAACGACAGAATGTGGGTTAAAATTGTATGACATCAATAACAACCGTTATATTTTAGAAATTAGGACTTAATTCAAATTCTTTGTAGAAACTATCTAAAATATCGATCACCTCTTCGGGTGTATCTACGAGATGAATAAGGTCTAAATCTTTTGTGCTGATGTTGCTAAAGCTATCTAACAATGTTGCTCTGACCCAATCCATCAATCCGGACCAGAAATCAGTCCCAACAAGGATGATTGGAAATTCTTCTATTTTGTTGGTTTGTATCAAGGTAATTGCTTCAAATAATTCATCCAAAGTTCCAAAACCTCCAGGCATCACCACGAATCCTTGTGAGTATTTTACGAACATTACCTTACGCACAAAAAAGTAGTCGAAATCCAAACTTTTATCAGAATCAATATATGGATTGTCATGTTGCTCAAATGGTAGTTCTATATTTAATCCTACAGAAGTTCCACCAGCAATATGTGCCCCTTTATTACCAGCCTCCATAATACCTGGACCACCGCCAGTAATGACGCCATAACCATGTTCTACTATTTTCTTGGCTACTTCTTCTGCCAACTTGTAATATTTATGGTCAGGTTTTGTTCGTGCAGAACCAAATATTGATACACAAGGTCCTATTTTGCTTAACTTCTCATAACCATTTACAAATTCGCCCATGATCTTGAAGATGGCCCAAGAATCATTGGTTTTTATTTCATTCCAAGCTTTGCTGTGTTTTTCTAATCTCATGTACTGTATATTGTTTAATCGTTTTGTTTTTATGAATGTTCATTTGGATGTCCAAACCGACAAATTTAAAAGAAAATAAAACAATAATGGTAATTCGTGGTAATTAAAGATTTTATTAGTAGTTTTTTTGATAATATGTGATTTTGCCCACCAGGATTTAATAGACAGATAGAAATAGAAAAAGGCAAATCTCTCGATTTGCCTTTTTTAAAAAATGGTATTGTTGTTTAAAGTGGTTTACGCCCTGAAATAATATTGTATAGAATTACGATAACGGCAATAACCAATAAAATATGGATTAAGCTGTTCCCTGACATTCCTGCAACAACATCGAAGAATCCAAGAATCCAAATAATAATGCAAATAACGGCTACAAGCCAAAGCAGACTTCTCATAATAATTAGTTTTAGAGTTATTTTACTAAAATACTCAATATTTGTTTAGGATTTATGATTTATATGCGAATATTATTAACGCATTCAAAAATCATTGTGCAATAAACTGTTTGAAATTCATCAGTTTAATTCCTTCTTCAAGAACTTTGCTGTGTAGCTTGTCTTATGTTTGGCCACTTCTTCTGGGGTGCCTTCAGCAATAATTTGTCCACCACCTTTACCTCCTTCATAGCCAACGTCAATAATATAATCCACTGTTTTGATGACATCCATGTTGTGCTCGATAATCAGAATGGTATTTCCTTTATTCACCAGTTTGTTCAACACATTCATCAAGACTCTGATGTCTTCAAAATGAAGACCGGTGGTAGGTTCATCTAGGATGTAAAAGGTATTTCCGGTGTCGCGTTTGCTTAATTCGGTTGCAAGTTTAATACGCTGTGCCTCACCACCAGAAAGTGTTGTGCTTTGTTGCCCCAGTGTGATATATCCCAAGCCCACGTCCTTAATGGTTTTTAGCTTATTATGGATTTTTGGGATATGCTCAAAAAAGTCGACGGCTTCATTGATGGTCATGTCCAAAACATCACTGATTGATTTTCCTTTATAACGAATTTCTAAAGTTTCCCTGTTGAAACGTTTCCCTTGACACGTTTCACATTCTACATATACATCTGGGAGGAAGTTCATTTCAATCACTCTTAAACCACCACCTTGACAGGTTTCGCAGCGTCCTCCAGCGACATTAAAACTAAAACGGCCAGGCTTATAACCACGAATCATGGCTTCGGGAATTTTGGCAAATAGGCTTCGTATTTCGTCAAAAGTCTTGGTGTAAGTCGCAGGATTGCTTCGAGGCGTTCTTCCAATGGGTGATTGGTTGATATCAATGACTTTATCGATATGCTCCAAACCTGAAATACTTTTATAAGGCATCGGTTTTTTGACGCCATTAAAGTAATGGGCATTCATAATAGGATAAAGCGTTTCATTGATTAAGGTCGATTTCCCACTTCCTGAAACTCCGGTCACACCAATCATTTTTCCTAATGGAAATTTAACCGAAACATTTTTTAGATTGTTGCCCGTACAACCTTTTAGATCGATAAATTTCCCATTGCCTTCACGACGTTTTTTTGGAACCGGAATTTCTTTGGTGCCATTCAAATAATCGGCGGTCAATGTGTGATGAGTCAACAGCTCTTTTGGAGTCCCAATACTAATGATTTCGCCCCCATATTTTCCAGCTTTCGGTCCAATATCAATTACATAGTCGGCAGCTTCTATCATGTCTTTATCGTGTTCTACAACAATCACAGAATTGCCAATGTCTCTTAAAGATACCAATGATTTGATCAGTTTTTCATTATCACGTTGGTGCAATCCAATGCTCGGCTCATCCAAAATATAAAGGACTCCGACCAATTGCGACCCAATTTGAGTGGCCAATCGAATACGTTGCGCCTCACCACCAGACAATGATTTCGAATTTCTATTGAGTGACAGGTAATCCAAGCCAACATCCAATAAAAATTGAAGACGTGTTCGGATTTCCTTTATGATTTCCTCTGAAATCTGAAGTTGTTTGTCAGATAAGTGTGATTTTAAATCTTCAAACCATGCCGCTAAATCGACAATATCCTTATTGGACAACTCCGCAATATTCTGACCATTCACTTTAAAATAGAGTGATTCCTGGCGTAAACGTGTACCATGACATTCATCACATTCCACTTTGTCCATATATTCTTTGGCCCAGCGTGTCAGTGAAGCAGATTCTGAATTTTTGAATTGATTTTCGATGAAGTTGGCGACACCTTCAAAATCAATTTTATAATCGCGAGTGACACCCAATGTTTTACTTTCTACAGAAAATTTCTCATTGCCACCATATAGAATCATCTTCTTGGCATCTTCTGGAATTTTCTTGTATGGATCCGTCAGCTCAAAATTGTATCGCTGCGCAATTATTTCAAACTGCTTGAAAATCCAGCTGTTTTTATAAGGACCATGAGGCGCTAAAGCACCAGCTTTTATGGATAAACTATCATCAGGAACGATTTTTTTTTCGTTTACCTGATACAATCTACCTATGCCGTTACACTTTGGGCAGGCACCTTTTGGCGAATTGAATGAAAAATTATTCGGTTCGGGATTTGGATACGAAATGCCAGAAGTAGGGCACATCAAATTTCGACTAAAATAGCGAACGTCTTCTGTGTCTTGGTCAAGCACCATCAGCACATCTTCACCATGATACATGGCGGTGTTGATACTTTCCATCAGGCGTTTATCATTATCGGCTGAATCATCAATTTTTAATCGGTCGATAACGATTTCTATTTCATGTGTTTTGTATCGGTCTAGTTTCATGCCTTTTACAAGGTCTTTGATTTCACCATCGGTTCGCACTTTTACAAATCCTTGTTTGGCTATCTGTTCAAACAACTCTCTATAATGTCCTTTTCTTGAACGAACGATAGGGGCGAGAATGTTAATGCGTTTACCGTTAAAACTTTCCTTTATGAGCGTTTGGATTTGCTCATCATTATAACTGACCATCTTTTCGCCTGTGTTGTAGCTGTAGGCATCACTGGCACGTGCATATAAGAGACGCAGAAAATCATAAATTTCAGTAATTGTTCCCACTGTAGAGCGAGGCGATTTGCTAGTGGTTTTTTGTTCAATGGCTATGACTGGAGACAGACCATCGATCTTATCCACATCTGGGCGCTCCAAACCGCCCAAAAATTGACGAGCGTAGGCAGAAAATGTTTCGATATAACGACGTTGCCCTTCAGCATAAATGGTATCAAAAGCCAAGGAAGATTTGCCGCTGCCTGACAAACCGGTAATGACCACTAATTTTTCTCTAGGAATGGAAACGTCTATGTTTTTGAGGTTATGGACTCTTGCGCCTTTAACCTCGATACTATCTTCAAATTGACTCATGAAATTTTAAAAACTCTTCTTTTGATAAGCAAGATTGCAAAGGTAAGGATTTCATACTGAAATTATAGGGTGGGGTGATGGCTTGTTTTTGTTAAATCAAGTTAAATATTGACGCAATTGCGATGGGTTATTACAGTCTTAACTGGAAGTTGAAAATGACTACCAAATTATTTAAGGTCGCAATTTACATTTTTGGTATCTTCGTTGTCATGAAAACCATAGACATACGCACCGTTGATGTTGTGCAATATATAAAACCCTTGCGGGAAGGTGGATCGCTACCAGCTATCGTAAAAGCTGACGACGGCTTTTTATATGTATTGAAATTTAGAGGTGCTGGGCAAGGGAAAAAAGCTTTGATAGCAGATTTTATTGGAGCAGAAATGGCACGTGCGGTTGGCTTCAATGTACCCGAGATTGTATTTATGAATCTTGACGATTCTTTTAGCCAAACAGAACCCGATGAAGAAATTCAGGATTTGTTAAAGTTTAGTGTCGGTCTAAATCTTGGTGTTCATTTTTTGTCTGGTGCCATCACTTTTGATCCTTTGGTATCTAAAGTGGATAGCATATTGGCTTCAAAATTGGTGCTGCTGGATAGTATAATGAGCAATATCGACCGAACGGCTAAAAATCCTAATCTGTTGATTTGGCACAACGATATATGGATTATTGATAATGGTGCAAGTTTTTATTTTCATCATAATTGGGACACCTGGAAAAATCATCTCACAAAAACATTTCCTTTGGTTAAAGACCATGTCCTTTTGTCTCAAGCTACTCGTTTATCTGATGCAGCCAATGACATACATATTGTATTGACTGAAGAAAAGATTAAAAATATTATAGATACGATACCCGAAGATTGGTTACTCAATGAATCGGATACTCTGTCTCCAACTGAGATGAGATTGGCTTATCTTGAGTATATGAATGCAAAGTTATCCATGCTGGATATTTTGGTAAAAGAAGCTGAAGATGCAAGATAGGGTCACATTTGAATATGCAATTATTAGAGTTGTTCCCAAAGTTGAAAGGGAAGAATTCTTTAATGTTGGTGTCATTTTGTTCTCCAAGCGAAAAAAATTTCTAGGGGTCAAATATCATATTGATCCTATAAAGCTGGAAGCATTTTCAAATGATTTAGACATAAAAACGCTCGATCATCATTTAAAATCTTGGCAGCTGATATGTGAAGGCAATCCTGGTGGCGGTGCCATTGGGAAGTTGGAACTATCAGACAGATTTCGCTGGCTAGCCGCGTGCAGAAGCACCATCATTCAAAGTTCTGAAACGCATCCAGGCCTATGTTATGACCCACAAAAGGAATTGAACGAAATTTTTGAAAAGTATGTCTTGTAAACTTTAAACAGTTCCTATTATACAAAAAATGAACATCAGAAAAGCAACTTCCCAGGATAACATTGTCATTGCCAAGTTGTTTATGTTAGCCATGAAATCCTTGGTCTATCGTTTTATTGGAGAAGAAAATGATGAAAAGGCAATTGAACTTTTAGCGTATTTCATTCAACTGGAGCACAATCAATATTCTTATCAAAATTGTTATGTGGCGATTGAGAATAATCAAGTTGTAGGTGTTATCAATTGTTATGATGGTGCCGATTTGGTGGTATTAAGACAGCCTGTCTTGGATTTTATTCATCAGTACCACAATTCAAATTTTACTATTGAAGATGAAACACAAGCAGGAGAAATGTATATAGATGTCTTATCGGTAAGTATGCTACACCATGGAAAAGGTATTGGCTCACAATTGTTAAAACAGGTCCTCAATGAATTCTGTATAATTGAAAGAAAAACTCTTGGACTATTAGTGGATAAGAAAAATGCAAATGCTAAAAAACTCTATACAAGACTTGGTTTTAAAAAAGTGGGCGAAAAAACACTTTCGGGTCATGACATGGAACATTTGCAATTCAAAATTTGATATTTTTATGTCCTGAAAAATTCAAACAAATAAAATTAATAACTAATGAAATTACTAGGTATAGGTTCTCGAATTAATCATAACCAATTTGGAAAAGGTGTCGTCACCAACGTCACTTCCAGGCATTATTGGGTTACTTTTATTGACAATGGATTGGAAACCATTGATTTGGATAGTGAATTTGAAGTTATTGAAGCCGCTGATAAAGATGTGGATACCATCAGCTTATTTGATGTTGAAACCAGTCTGGTGGAGATATTAAAGAAATTTAGTGATATATCTGAATTGGTGACTATCGCGGATAAATTCAAAGGTGGCAAACTTATTTTAGAACCTGCCGATACCAGCTTAAAATCGAGTGAAGTACCAATTGATTCTTTTTTTCATAAAATAACCATGGTACGGGACCGATTGCGCGTCATGGAGCAAAAAATCAATAGTAGCAATCTGGAAGAACAGGAAAAAATAGATTTGCAACAATATATTACCCGATGCTATGGAAGTTTAACGACTTTCAATGTATTGTTTAAACATAAAGACCATCAATTTGTTGGACAGAGGAGTTAGTATTCAGTCGCAGTTTACAGCAAACTTTATAGTTGAATGAAGAAATACTAACCACTGTAAACTGCGACTGCTACTGAAGCTGAAAACTTATTAGTTTCCCTTTAAATCCGTTATTTCCAAACCAAAAACCATCATTTTATGAAACGTCGGCAATTGCGCGCCACTTTCGGTCTTTGTCCAATCGTTCCAAGTGGCTTCGAGTCCGTCGATAGGTAAAATATCTACCCACATTTGGAAACTTGTTGGCTTACCATAATCATCCAAATGCCATAGATAAGAATCTCCAGGCGTAGAACCTCCCGAAGTATAGGTTACCAACAAGGCTGTTTTCCCGTTTTCCAAAGTCACAACGCTACGTTCCGTGCCTTCATCAAAAACTTTATAGGGCGCAACCAGCCAAAAAGAATCGTTATTAAAGAATTTAGTTGCTTTCTCAATCAATTCCATAGACTGTTCACCACTGACTTCAAAATTATGAACGTAACTTTTGCTTTCAGTTGGCGTTTTGAAATTGAGGTTTACTTTGTAGTTTTCCCAATAAACCATACAGGTGGATTTGTTCTTTTTCCACTTATAATGGTGTCGGTTTTTAAAAGTCCATTCAATATAATTGGTGTTTTTATAAGCCTCAAAATCCAATGCGTTTAACATTTTGGTGGCTAATTGTTCCGCTTGTTCTCCTTTTTTGCCCGTTGGTAGGTCTTCATTGTATTTTAGATACAGAAAACCAAATAGCAGAAGCGTTGGAAGTGTCAGGAAAATGATGGCACCAACAATGATTTTTAATATTTTTTTTGGTCTTAATCCCATGAAGAATCCTTTTGCTGATGAAATTGAGTTTTTATTTCGGCCAATTTTACATTTGAATAGATTCTTAATTCTTCAAAAAAATCAGTGAACTCATTTTCAAATTCAGAATAATATTGCTTCAATTCTACAGTGGCTTTGTCCATTCCAGAAACGTTCTTGGTCCGTCTGTTCATCCCGTTGAGCACACGTTGAATACCTTCAAGATTGGCATAATTTAGAAGCCAATTGTCAGCCATCATGTAGGGAATCATTTTTTGGGTTCTTGAAGGCAACAGTTCAAAATTAGTTTGAAGGCTTTCATAAAACCTTTCAACATAGATATCCAACGGAACTTCAGAATAATTAGACCAATTCTTCGCCAAGAAGTGATCGTATAGTATATCGACAATCACTCCGCTATAATGACTGTAGTTTTTATGTAAACGTTTTGTGCTCTGCCGTACAATAGGATGTGCATCAGTAAAAGTATCAATCTGACGATGCAATAAAATGCCTATCTGAATCTCTTTTGAGAACTTTTTGTATTGTTTCCCTCTAACGCCATCCGCTATAAAATTGCCAATCGTTACAAATTCATCGTCACCAGAAAGATAGATATGCGCTAAAAAATTCATTCGTCTAAATTACAAAGAATGATTTATGCAATTCAACAAGTTCAATATAAAATTTACGTTTTTGAAATATTATATTTGTCTTTCAATTTGAAAATTCAATCTATGACACTTATAAAATCAATTTCAGGAATACGAGGCACCATTGGAGGAAACGTTGGTGATAATTTGACACCCATTGATGCTGTAAAATTTGCATCAGCCTACGGTGTATGGCTTAAAGAACAACGTCATAAAGAAAATTATAGGGTCGTCGTCGGGAGAGATGCTCGTATTTCGGGGGAGATGATACAGAATTTGGTGATGAATACCCTTGTCGGTCTAGGAATCCATGTTATTGATTTAGGCTTGTCCACAACACCTACGGTTGAAATTGCCGTACCAATGGAACATGCGGATGGAGGAATCATCTTAACTGCAAGCCATAACCCAAAACAATGGAATGCTTTAAAACTTTTGAATGCGAAGGGTGAGTTTTTAAATGGAGAAGAAGGTGCAAAAATCTTGGAAATTGCAGAAACCGATAAGATGACCTTTTCTGATGTAGACAATCTTGGGAAAATCACCAAAAACCAAGCCTATATCGATATGCATATTGATGAGGTTTTGCAAATGCCATTGGTCAACAAAAAAGCCATTGATAATGCCAATTTCAAAGTAGTTGTTGATGGAGTCAATTCTACGGGTGGAATTGCAATTCCATTACTGTTGGAAAGATTAGGAGTCCATACGGTCAAATTATATTGCGAACCGAATGGTCACTTTCCTCATAACCCGGAACCTTTGAAGGAACATTTGGGAGATCTGGCAAATGAAGTTGTTAAAGAGCAGGCAGATTTAGGCATTGTCGTCGATCCAGATGTTGATAGGTTGGCATTTATGGATGAGAAAGGCGAGATGTTTGGTGAAGAATATACATTGGTGGCCTGTGCGGATTATGTGTTGAGCAAAACACCCGGAAACACTGTCAGCAATATGAGCTCCACAAGAGCGTTGCGAGATGTTACTGAAAAGCATGGAGGACATTATGAAGCTAGTGCTGTTGGAGAAGTCAATGTGGTGGAATTGATGAAGAAAAACAAGGCAATCATTGGAGGCGAAGGTAACGGTGGAATCATTTATCCAGAATTGCATTATGGGAGAGATGCTTTAGTGGGAGTGGCTTTGTTCTTGAGCCTTTTGGCCGAAAAAAAGATGAAAACCAGTGAATTGAGGGCAAGTTATCCAAATTACTTTATGAGTAAGAAGAAGATTGAACTGACGCCAGACTTAAACGTCGATGCCGTACTAAAAGCGATGCAAGAACGGTATCAAAATGAAAAATTGACCACAATTGATGGTGTTAAAATAGATTTCAGTAACAGTTGGGTTCATTTAAGAAAAAGCAACACAGAGCCAATTATTAGAATTTATACAGAAGCGCCAGCTCAACATGAGGCAGACGCATTGGCGGATAAAATCATTATTGAAATTAAGGCTGTTGCAAATATTTAGTACCTTTGCTTTTTGTCAGTTCGAGTGTTTTCAACAAACAGCAAAGGGCGGTTTGTTGAAAATGTATCGAGAACTTTTATCAATAAGTTGAAGGGTTCCTGATTATATTCAGATGATTATCAAAATCACTCGGACTGACAATCAATAGCACATTTAACGATTCTATAATTAAATCAATGATTTCTACTGTTACACCAAAAATAAAAACAACCGAACTGGAGACGTATTTCAATCAGTTTCGTCAGCACATCATTGGCATTGACCAGGAGTTTGTGTCACCTTTTGGGAAACAAAAAATAATTTATACCGACTGGACCGCTTCCGGCCGATTGTATCGCCCCATTGAAGAAAAATTGTGCAACGAGTTTGGGCCATTTGTAGCCAATACTCATACGGAAACCACAGTTTCGGGTACTGCAATGACCAAGGCGTATCATAAGGCTAAACAAATCATTAAGGATCATGTGAACTGTAATGAAGATGATGTTTTGATTATGTCGGGAACGGGCATGACGGGTGTTGTGAATAAATTTCAACGTATTTTAGGATTGAAAGTCCCAGAGAACCTTCAGAAACATACCCAAGTTCCTGATGAAATTCGTCCAGTGGTTTTTATTTCTCATATGGAACATCATTCCAATCAAACCTCTTGGTTGGAAACTATTGCCAAAGTAGAAGTGATTCCACCTGGGGAAGATGGATTATTCAGCATCGAAAATCTTGAAGATTTATTGAAAAAATATAAAGATTGTACTTTAAAAATAGCTTCGGTTGTTGGAGGAAGCAATGTAACTGGAATTCAAACACCATATCACGAAATTGCAAAATTGATGCATCAAAATGGAGGTGTTTGTTTTGTGGATTTTGCCTGTTCAGCACCGTATGTTGATATAAATATGCATCCTGAAGACGAAGAACAAGCATTGGATGCCATTTTCTTTTCTCCACATAAATTTCTTGGAGGTCCTGGAACATCTGGGGTATTGATTTTCAACAAAAAGCTCTATAAAAATATGATTCCTGATTGTCCGGGAGGAGGTACCGTAAGTTGGACCAATCCTTGGGGCGAACATAAATATATTGACAATATTGAAGATAGGGAAGATGGCGGCACACCTGGATTTTTGCAAACAATTAAAACAGCTTTGTCCATCAAATTGAAGGAGCAAATGGGCGTTGACAAAATCCTAAAGCGTGAGCATGAAATACTAGATTATATTTTCAACGAATTGAAAGATGTCGAAAACCTAAACATTCTTGCTGGTCAACATCAAGATCGACTCGGTGTCATTTCGTTCTATATTGATGATTTGCACTATAACCTTGGTGTGAAATTACTGAACGATCGATTTGGAATCCAAACACGTGGAGGCTGTAGTTGTGCGGGAACTTATGGACATTTTTTATTGCATGTAGATCAACAAATGTCTCATGAGTTGACTAATGAAATCTCCTTGGGTGAATTGACGAGAAAACCAGGTTGGATTCGTATGTCTATCCATCCGACTACTACAAATGCTGAAATTGAATATGTTTGTGAAAGCTTAAAATCATTGGCAAAACACCATGATTCTTGGACGAAGGATTATGATTATATTAGGACGTCAAATGAATTTATACATAAGCAACACACCCAAAACATTTCTAACGAGACGCCTATCAGCTCGTGGTTCGAATTGTAGCTATTTAAACTGTTCAGGAACGATATCCTTATGTTTCCAGCGTTTATGCGTCCATAAGTAATATTCTGGAGCTTCTTCAATTTGCTTTTCTACCAACCTAAAGAATTTATCAGTGATTTCGTAATCCTTAAACTCTTTTGGGTTTAAAGTAATCACTTCAAAAGTAGTTTGGTAATATCCTCTTTTTAAACGTTTTACTTTAAAAAAAACAACGGCTGTATCCAATCGTTTTGCTAACATTTCAGCCCCTGTATGCATAGGTACTGTATAGCCCATGAATTTGCCCCAATGCAATGCTGTATGTGGTTTAGCCGTCTGATCGGAAACAAATCCACTGACGGTTAGCTTGCCATCAACTTTAGCTTTGATGAGTGTCGGGATTGTTTCTTTAGTAGTGATTAGATGACTATTATATTTTGCCCTTATACGTTTGACAAGACGATCAAAATAAGGATTTGCGAGCCGTTTATATACGGCATATCCCATGGTATTCTTATCCATGAATGTGTTTAAAATAAAAATCCATTCCCAACTTCCGTAGTGTGCACACATCAAAATGGTGCTTTTATTCATTTTTTCAATATTCTTGAGTACGTCTACATTACTGAATTTAAAGTGCTCTTTCATTTCGTCTTCAGAAATAGTCAAGGATTTGATGGCTTCCACAATCATATCACACAAATGGTGATAGAATTTATAGGTGATGTCATCAATTTCTGCTTGTGGTTTATCTGGAAAAACAAGCCTTAAATTATCCTGAACCACTTTTTTTCGATACCCAAAAACCTTATAAACCCAGAAGTATAAAAAATCAGAAAATGCATATAGCAACCTAAAAGGTAGAATGGAGATCAACCACAAAAGCGGATAAACAAGAATGTAAACAAGAAATTGCATTAATAAATATTAGATTTGCAGGAGCAAATATATGTTATATTATAATTAAACGTTTAGAGTTTATGGGTAATTTAAGTTTGGTAACCATCGTCATAATTGCGGCAAATGTCATTATTTCCTACAAAGGATTCAATGATTATGGATTTTTTGAACGCTATAAATTTAATGTTGGTGCTATTAGAAGGGGCGAACAGGTTAGGATGTTCAGTTCAGGGTTTTTACATGTGGATATGATGCATTTGTTTGTAAACATGTTTACGCTCTATTTTTTTGCTGATATTGTTGTTGAGAATTTAGGAAATCTAAATTTTATCATTGTTTACCTTTTAAGCTTGATATTGGGCAATTTGCTTTCTTTGTATTTCCATAAAGATGAGTACCATTATACTGCGGTAGGAGCAAGTGGCGCTGTTACGGGCATCTTATATTCAGCAATTTTATTGTATCCAAGTATGGAACTGTATATGTTCTTTATACCGATCCCCATTCCTGCATATGTATTCGGAATAGGGTATTTGCTATATTCCATTTACGGAATGAAAAAGCGCATTGGCAATATCGGTCACGATGCTCATTTTGGTGGTGCCATTGGAGGTTTTATAGTCACCCTGATGTTAATGCCTTCTTTGTTTCAAACAGACTTGTTGATGATTGGGTTGCTTGCCGTCCCTATCATAATATTGTTCATAATGCATAAAACCGGAAAACTATAAATAAAAAAAGCCTTCAAATCATGAAGGCTTTTTTTTAAAGAAAAATTTTTTAATTCAGCATTTCAGCAATTTTATTTTCGAGTGCCTGGCCTCTTAAACTCTTGGCAACAATTTTTCCTTCGGCATCCAATATATAAGTGGCTGGTATGGACTGGATATTGTATAGTTTTGCAATAGGGTCTTGAAAGTAATTAAGATTGGATACATGGTGCCACGTCAATTGATCATCCTCAATTGCTTTCAGCCATTTGTCTTTCTGTCCTGGTTTGTCTAAAGATATACTGATGATTTCCAAACCTTTATCATGATATTTGTTATAAACATTCACAACATTAGGATTTTCCTTTCGGCATGGCCCACACCAAGAAGCCCAAAAGTCAATAATAGTTGCCTTGCCTCTTATTTGGTGCAAGGATAGTTGTTTTCCGTCAGGATCTGGACCATAAAAATCAGGAGCTTCGTTCCCAATATTGAGCATGGCCAAGCTTTCATTCTGTTTTTTTATTGCATTTATTTTGCTGCCAACCATTTGACCATAAAATGATTTTTTGATGTCACTATCCAGATTTTCGTAGGCATTGTCTATACTCTTAAACTCAACTGGGTTGTTTTGAAGAATGTTTTCAAGTAAGGAAAGTGCAAAATAGGTGTCATTATGTGTTTTCAAAAAATCAAAAGGATAGTCTTGTAGTTTTTGATTGATTGTAGTTAATTCTTGAGGCATCGGAGTCTTAACGTTTGAATCTTCAGGAACAACTGTGGTGGAAAGTTTTCTGTTCAATTCATTACGTTTATTGATTAATTCTCTAAAACCTTTAGTGTAATCAGAGAGTGCATCGTTGGCTTTAGACCCTGTGATTTTTGAGTTTTCAATGTCCTCCTTGTTAAAATCAATGTCAATTTCTCCATTTTCAATCATTACAGGAATGAAGCCGCCAACATTATTGATGGATAAGTACCACATTTGAGGGTAATCAATTTTGCCTTCAAATTTAAAAGTCTCTTCCATCACAATGGCTGTGTCTTGCGGTGATTGATTCCCTTTTTCATCTGCAGACCTTAAATAGACCCTCATCCCATTGTAAACACCTTTGGCAGTTCCATTAATCACGTAGCCATCGGTTTTTTTTACGTCTTTATTGCAAGCTGTTAAAAGTAGCCCAATCATCAAAATGCATACTGTAGTTCTCATTGTCTCAATTTTTTTTGCGGTACAAATATAATAAGTTATGATAAAGTAACTGGTAATAAAATCTTAAAGAAAGTGGGCTTTGTAACCTTCAAATTGCAATTTTGCCATACTTTTGTTTAAATTTTTATTATGTTTCAAAACGACACTATTGTTGCTCTTGCGACACCTTCAGGAAGCGGTGCTATTGCTGTGATACGTCTTTCGGGAAAGGAAGCCATAACCATTGGATCAAAATTTTTCAAGTCTATTTCAGGAAAATCATTGAGCAATCAGAAATCGCATACAGTTCATCTTGGTCATATTGTGGACGAACCTCGTGTCATTGATGAAGTTTTGGTCACAATTTTTAAAGACCCGCATTCTTATACAGGCGAAAATGTGGTTGAGATTTCCTGTCATGGCAGTTTGTACATTCAGCAAGAAATCATACAGCTTTTTCTTCGTAAGGGTTGTCGCATTGCCAATGCGGGGGAATTCACTTTAAGAGCTTTTTTAAATGGAAAGCTGGATTTGAGTCAGGCAGAAGCCGTTGCTGATTTAATAGCTAGTGACAGCGAAGCATCCCATAAAATTGCGATGCAACAAATGCGAGGCGGTTTTAGTAATGAAATTAAACTGTTGCGTGATGAGCTCCTCAACTTTGCCAGCTTGATAGAATTGGAACTTGATTTTGCTGAAGAAGATGTCAATTTTGCCAATCGCGATGAGTTTTATAAACTGATAAATAGAATTATCAATGTGCTTAAAAAGCTGATTGACTCCTTTGCCTTTGGTAATGTCATCAAAAACGGAATTCCTGTGGCGATTGTGGGTGAGCCAAATGTTGGGAAATCCACACTTTTAAATGCATTATTGAATGAGGAACGCGCCATCGTTTCTGAAATTGCTGGAACAACACGCGACACGATAGAAGATGAAATCTCAATAGGGGGAATAGGCTTCCGGTTTATAGATACTGCGGGCATTCGTGAAACCGAAGATGTCGTGGAAAGTATCGGTATCAAAAAAACATTTGAAAAAATTGAACAGGCACAAGTAGTCATTTACTTATTTGACAGTACTAAATATGAAGCGCAAAGTTCAAAGTTTAAGGTGGAGTTGGAAAAAATAAAAAACAAATACCCGCAAAAGCCATTGATTATACTTGCCAACAAAATAGATAAGATTGATGACTTGCAAATTGCCGAGATGCAAACTGAAATTCCAAACATCAAGTTGCTATCTGCCAAAACAGGATTTGGAGTGGAACAACTGACCAACTCATTGCTCAACCTCATCAACACCGGAGCACTCCGAAATAACGAAACGATCATTACAAACTCCCGTCATTATGATGCCCTTTTAAAAGCCTTTGAAGAAATCCAGAAAGTAAAGTATGGTCTGGATTCTGGACTTTCAGGTGATTTATTGGCAATTGATATTCGTCAGGCGTTGTATCACTTTGGTGAAATTACAGGGGAGATTACCAACGATGATTTGTTAGGGAATATTTTCGCCAACTTCTGTATTGGGAAGTAGATATACAAAAAAACATACGCAAAAGAAAAACTGTGGATTTTAAAATATTGGCAAGTAACATATACCGATTTAAAAAGTCTTAACTTTAAGGACTACCTTTCATTGATTATAATAGAGTAAGATGAAAATTCAAAATATCAATACAAATTTTACGCTTCAGAATTATATAAAACCATGCTTTCTTAAAATTAATGCATTTTATGGCTGTTGTTTTCTCAACTATATATAAAAAAGCGATTCAGCTAGCACTGTCAGAAGGTTTGCCTAAAGCGGTTCTTAATGATTACACTAATTATAAAATTGAAAATGAGCGAGTTCCAATGGAGCTATTGCTTGACGTTTATGAATTGGCAGAAAAACAGTTGCAAGCAGGTTTTGGGTTAAGACAAGGCATACAACTCGATACGAATGATTATGGTACATTAGGTTTGTCATGGAAAACCTGTCTTAAAGCAATTGATGTATTAAAAAATGTAAAACGCTACATGGTACTGGTAACTGATGATGGCAGTATAGAGCTTGATGAGCGTGATGGAATAGTAAAACTTATTTTAAATCGAGAGGTTTACAGAACCGGAATCAAAATAGCTAACGAAGCTTCCTTTGTAATGCTTGTAGGTATATTAAATGAAGTGACTGGTAAACGTATTACACCCACCGAAGTTAGCTTTAAGCACTCATTTTCTACCAGTGACTATTTTTCCAATCATTTTGAGTGTCCTGTAAACTTCAATGCCACTGAAAACGCCTTGGTTTTCAATACCAAAGTGCTTGATATATCTACCATAAAAGCTGATAAATTCATTCATCAATTTTTGGTCGAACGGATGGAACAGGAAAAATCCAAAATTCATAAATCGGAAGATGTCCTCACTTCTGAAATCAACAAACTACTCAAGGAGTCCATGTCTAGTGGCATACCAAGCATCGTACAGGTAGGTGAATATTTGGGGATGAGCGCAAGAACTCTGAAAAGACGATTGTCTGATAGAAATCTATCTTTTAGAGAACTTATCCAAAAAAACCAACAAGAAACCGCTACACAATTACTCACAACTACTTCTCAATCAATAGGTGAAATAGCCTTCTTAACAGGTTTTTCTGAACAAAGTGCCTTTAATAGGGCATTTAAAAGATGGACAGGCCAAGCGCCAAACGAATACCGAAAAACCATATAGAGTTTTTGTCCTTAAATGTCAAATCTTTGGCATAAACGGTCAATAAAGAAAACTCAAACCATCTGAAATTTGTCTTTGAATTTAAAACGTTTGAAGTAACAAATACTACTCTCATTCGTGTTTTTTACATAATCTAAAACAATTTAAAAATGAAAAAAACTATTTTAAGTATGATGATTTTATTGCCCATTTTACTTTTTTCTCAAACAAATAATACTGACAAAAAAGTGTTGATGGTAGTTAGTAGCTACGGAAATGATATGGGTACGGTAAGACCTGGTTATGAATTTGATGAATTCTCTCAAGCCTATTTAATTTTTAAAAACAACAAGTTGTCTATAGATGTAGCCAGCCCAAAAGGTGGCAAGGTTGAGCCAGACCAATACAATAAAGACAAGCCTTATAACAAATTGCTTTTAGAAGACAAGTACGCTTTAAGTTTGCTGGACAATACTAAAACTACAGCAAGCATTAATCCAGAGGACTATCAGGCCATATACATTGTTGGTGGTAAAGGTGCCATGTTTGATTTACCTTTTGACCCTTCACTTCAAGATATCATATTGAATTTGTACAAAAGAGATAATACGGTTATTTCTTCTGTGTGTCATGGACCAGCGGCCTTTGTGAATGTAAAAGACAACGAAGATTACATTATCAACGGTGTTGAATTAACGAGTTTTTGCAATATAGAAGAAGAGCTGTTTGGGAAAAAATGGGTAAAGGAGTTTCCTTTTAGTTTGGAAACCAAATTAGAATCCAGAGGTGCCATTTTTAAACAAACCGATTTTATGCTATCAAAAGTTGTCGTTTCAGGAAAGTTTGTTACAGGCCAAAATCCCTTTTCAACAACAGGGTCTGCCGAAGCGGTTGTGAAATCTTTAGGAATGATACCAGAAGATAGAGAATTATATCCTGATGAAAGGAGTGCTTATTTACTACAGGATCTTCTAGATAAAACAAAAACTAATAAATGGGAGAAGAAGAATTAGCACAAAACAAAAACAATTACGATATACAATTAATTGCGGCTTATGGCTATTATAAAATTTTAGCCTCATCCGATAATCAAGAAGAGTTAGCAAAAGGTGTGGAAATAGTAGAATTAACCTCTGCACATTTTTTTAACGAAAACCTACAATTGTTATTAGCTAAAACCTATGCTTCAATGGGTCATAAAGAAAAAGCAAGACAGATAGCAAATGAATTGGTGTCTAAAAACCTACTAACCGAGGAAGCAGAAAAATTACTTACGGAATTAAAAGGATAAGCCATTGTTTGTCCTCAGCTATCAATTTCTTGGCACAACGGGTCAATTAATAATAAGCTCTTTTTCAGAATTTTGTCTCTAAACCAAAACATTAGTAATTATGATAAACGTCAAAAAATTAGCAAGTGTAAATTCCATTCAATTAACAGGGATGTTGTATTTACTCGTCATCATTTGTGCTGGCTTTAGCCAAGGGTATGTTAGGGGAACCCTAATTATATCAGAAGATGTAGCAGCGACAGCAAATAATATAGTTCAAAACAAAGGACTATTTCAGTTGGGCCTAACCACAGATTTAATAGCATTTCTTTTAGATACTGTTATAGCTGTTATGTTATATAAAATTTTTAAACCCTATAACAAAACGCTGGCAATGGTGTCTTCGGCATTTAGGCTTATAGCACATCCAGCCATAGGGAGTTTGAATTTGTTAAATCACTATATGGCACTTAAAGTACTGGAAAGTGATAGCTTATCAAATTCATTTGGCACAACTCAAGTTCAAGACATGAGTGCCTATTTTATGGAAGCGCACCATTATGGCTATCTCATCGCAGGCGCCTTTTTTGGAGTGCACTGTTTGTTACTGGCTATTCTTATTTACAAATCCAATGTATTTCCGAAAGTATTTGGAGGTCTATTGTTGGGTGCTTCAGCAGGCTATCTCATTGAAACCTTTGGGAATTTTAATGTCCCAGGTTATGAAGGGTATACAGCATTGATTGTAGGTATTGCTGCCGCTCTTGGAGAGGTAGGATTAACACTTTACATGCTTATCAAAGGAACTACAACCTCCTATAAAAACCTAAAAGAATTACCAATATGAAAACTAAAACAATGAAGGAACTTCTATTTATTGCCATTATCGTATTAGGTTATCATCAATCAAACGCACAGTTGGCAAATAAAATAGACCTGACTGAAGATTATAAGCTTTTAGGTTTAGGAACACAACATATAATCGAGTCAGAAATTTTGAATGAAGAACGACCAATTATTATTTCATTGCCCATTGGTTACAAAAATTCAAGTGCTAATTATCCTGTACTTTATGTTTTGGATGGTCTTGAAAATATTAAACACACCGTTGCTACAGCAGAATTATTGGCAGAATCCGGTTTGGTTTCCCCAATGATTATTGTAGGTATCGAAAGTTTGGATAGAGCCAAAGACCTAACACCATCAAAAGCCGGGGAAGGTGTGTATGGTGGAGCAGGAGGAACTGGCATTCCTCAAAGTGGAGGTGCGTCATTGTTTTTAAAGTTTTTAGAGAACGAATTGATTCCTTATTTGGATACAAATTTCAGGACGCATCCGTATCGCATTTTGGAAGGTCACTCCTTTGGAGGTTTATTTAGCACGTTTGCATTGATGCAGCAGTCTTCACCTTTTGATGCTTTTATCATACAAGCACCTGCCTTATGGTGGAATAATCAAGAGATGATTGAAACAGCCAAAACCTTTTTTAAATCAAATTCTAACCATAACAAAACCGTCTATTTTGGAATTGGAGGTGACGATGGTTGGGGTATGAGGCAGGAATTAAAAAAGTATGTAGCTATTATTAAAGATAATGCGCCCAATAACTTTAGATGGAAGCATGAAGAGGTTGGGGATGAAGACCATAGTCAAGCGAGATTGCTCTTAAACTATCATGGCTTGAGGTTTATATTTTCAGATTTAAAAAACACAACAGTTACAGTTGAAAATTTTGATAAGACTAACTTTTTAAAAGAAGAGCAAAATCTTATGGCTCGATATGGAAATATGACCAGAAGACCAGCAATGGACTATGTAAAGCTATATTCTAGTCTTTTAGAACAAGACAAAACATTGGATGCCATTTCGGTATTAAAAAGAGCTACAGAAGCCTATCCAAAATATATAGGTCTTTTAAACAACTTGGCTAAACTCTATGAAAAAGCAAATAAGATAGAACAAGCTTTAAGTACTTACAAAACAGCTATTGAAATCTCCAAAAAATATAAACTAGGATATGAGGATGGCTATGTACAGGAAATTAAAAGGCTTGAAAAAATTAAGAACAAATAGAAGGCATATTTAAAACTTAACATTATGAACACTTTAAAAATTAATAATCTACAACTTACCTATAAAAATGGTTACCAAGCCATACAGAATATTTCGTTGGAGATTACAAACGGCATGTTTGGATTATTGGGTCCTAATGGTGCAGGAAAATCCTCTTTAATGAAAACCATAGTTGGACTACAAAAACCAACGTCTGGCAGTATTGGTTTCAATGATGTAGATATTGTTAGTAATCCCGATTATATCAAAAAGAATCTAGGATTTCTACCTCAAGATTTTGGGGTGTATCCTAAAGCAAGCGCTTATAGCCTTTTAAACCATATTGCTATTTTAAAAGGTTTGGACAATAAAGTAGAACGCGAAACTCAAATCAAATACTTATTGGAGAAAGTCAATTTATGGGATTTTAGAAACAAAGAAGTGCATACATTTTCAGGTGGAATGAAACAACGTTTTGGCGTAGCACAGGCGTTATTGGGAAAACCCAAAATTGTTATTGTAGATGAGCCTACTGCTGGTCTGGACCCAGAAGAGCGCAACCGCTTTAATATGTTATTAAGTGACATCAGTAATGAGGTTATTGTAATTCTCTCTACACATTTGGTTGAAGATGTAAAGAATTTATGTTCAGAAATGACCATTATGAACAAAGGACAGATTTTAAAATCTGGCAAGCCTAAAGAGCTGATTTCTGAATTGGAAAATAAAATTTGGACAAAGTCCATTGAAAAGGATGAATTGGAAAACTACCAATCAAAATGTCAAATAATCAGTAAGCACTTAATAGAGCGTGTACTACATATTACCATTTTTTCAGAAACAAAACCTGAAGGTTTTGATGCGGTAACACCTTTACTGGAGCACGTATATTTTAAAACGCTTTCCTAAATAATAATATTATGAATGCTATATTTCAATACGAGTTAAATCAAATCACAAAACGATGGACTGTGTATCCAATATTTTTGGCCATCGTGCTTTTAGGAGTTTTTTGTGGTAATAAATTCAATATGTCTGCTGGTGAAGGTATATACCTAAATTCGCCATACACAATAGGTTTTATGATGGGCATGTTCAGCCTATCCATTATATTTTTTGCCATTTTATACGCGAGTCAAATGTTATTGAAAGAATGGGATGCAAAATTCGATTTGGTGATTTTTTCACTTCCATTTTCGAAAATAACCTATTTAAATGGTAAGTTTTGGTTTTTTTACCTGAAAACATTTTTAAGTTTTGGACTGTTGGTTTTAGGTTTTGCTATAGGTCAAAATTTGCGAACCGGAGACGAAATGCAAATGGGTCTAAATATATGGCATTATGTCTATCCATTACTTGTTTTTGGTTTACTGAATTCATTATTTGTTTGTAGCTTTTTATTTTTTCTAACCTATAGAACACATAAAAAATTATTAGTGGTCATTGGAGGACTATTACTTTATGTCCTTTACATGGTGTTATTGGTGTTTTCTAACTCACCATTTATGTCAGGGAGTATGCCACAATCAATAGAAGCTCAACAAATCTCTGCGATGTTGGACCCATTTGGATTATCAGCATACTTTTTTGAGGCAAGGTCATTTTCTGTGGACCAAAAAAATGATGGTATTGTACCGTTAACCAATATTCTTTTATTAAATCGTGGGATAATTCTATTAATATCTGGCCTCTTTTTATGGGGCAGTTATAAGTTGTTTTCATTCTCAAGAAAACAGAGTAAAAAAACCAAAAAGGATGTAAAAACCAAAGGGGTTAGTTCTATTGTGAATGTAAAACCGATAAAAACACCCAAGTTAAATTTTGGGAGTATCATGGATTTCAAATCTGCCTTATCCTTTACTAAATTGGATTTAATATACCTTTTTAAGAGTGTGATTATTGCTGCTGTTTCCTTGCTACTCATTTTTTTTATAGGCATGGAAATGTATGCCGACATTGATAAAGGCATACGCCTGCCCGAAAAATATGCAACATCAGGTCTTTTAGCCACTTCTATTTCATCAAACTTCCATCTATTTGGATTATTGATTTTAGCCTATTTCGTGAATGATTTATATTGGAGAAGTTATGCTTCAAATTTCACATTAATTGAAAAAAGTATCTATTTTTCAAAAAGCAAATTAAAAGGTCATTTTATTTCAGCTACAATACTAGTTTGTTTTTTTACAATTCTTCTCATTATTGAAGGACTGATTTTTCAATTGAGTTATGGCTATTTCAGTATTGATTGGAAAGCTTATTTAGGAGTCTTTATTTTCAATTCAGTTCCTTTAATTCTTTTTTCAGCCTTTTTACTATTAATAAATGATACGATTAATAACCGATATGTGAGTTTGGGTGTTTCTACGGTGAGCGTTTTTGCTTTGGCTAGCCCTTTATCAAAGTATATTTTTTCATATCCTTTATTACATATATTTTCTGGTTATAATGGGATTTATAGTGATTTCAATGGCTATGGAATCTATCTATCAGCATTCTCTCAACGTCTAATGTTTGGAATTGGGTTAATAGCTTTGCTCTGGTTGTTAAATAATTTTATAAAGTCAAAAGTGTTACCCAAAAAGCAATCCTTATTCGCTTGCGTGCTTGTGATCTTGGGTATTACTGGCGGAATATTTTTTATGAACGGTTACATGCCTAAAATTGAAGAACAAACAATTTTAGCAGCAGTGAATTATGAAACATCTTATAGAAAATATGAAGCTATACCACAGCCAACAATTACAGAGGTAACAACTGGAATTAATCTTTATCCATCTGAAAATGCTTATGAAATTAATGGAAACTACGTGGTAAAAAACCAAACCAATGAGCCTATACAAAGTATATTAATCAATTTTCATCCGGATTTGAATATCGAAACCGCCTTATTTAAAAATGGGTCAGAGAGCATACAAATTAAAGAGCATGTAAAAGAAATTAGTTTGGAGAAACCGTTGCAACCTAATGAAGTGGCTAGTTTAACCTTTAGTTTATCCTACAAATGGTTTGCTGTAAACGGACACCAATCCTTTAATGCTATTGTAAATAATGGCTCTTTTATGAGAATCAGCAATTATTATCCAACTTTTGGGTATCAAACCGACAGAGAAATTGACGATGCAGAAAAACGCACTGAATTTAATTTAGGTAAGGCTTCAGAATTAAAAGCATTAGAAAGTCCAGAAGTGTTTAAAAGTGATTTCATCAATCTAGAAATGACCATTTCTACTGAAGAAACTCAAACTGCTTTAGGAACAGGAGATTTAAAAAAGCAATGGTCTGAAAATAACCGAAATTTCTTCAAATTCAGTGCCGAAAAAATCCCTTTCAGATTTGCTTTAGCGTCTGCTGAATATGAACATCAATCCGTTCAACATAATGGGATAGCAATAAATGTATATTATGACAAAAAGCATTTTGAGAATGTAGAGCACCTTATCAATAATGCTAAAACCACACTTGATTATTGCATAGACAATTTTGGTGGATATCCTTTTAAAACCATCAATTTTGTTGAAATATCGGCCTTCACAAAAGGTTTTGCAGCAACGGCTTATCCATCTACAATATTTATGACTGAAGACATGGTATTTCATACCAATCTTGAAGGCGATAAAAAACAAGATGTCATTAATGAATTGGCAGGACACGAATTATCACATCTATGGTGGGGAAACAGCCAAATAAATCCAGACGATAGAGAAGGGGCAGCCATGCTCACTGAAACACTGGCAATGTACACCGAAATGATGTTGTATAAAAAGATGTATGGCAATGAAAAAATGATGAATCGGGTACAAATACACCAACAGATTTATGATAATGAAAAAGGATTATATGGCAATCCATCTTTATATAAAGTGCCTTATGGTGCAACGCATATAGCCTATTCAAAAGGCACCATTGCTATGGTGGAATTATCTAATCTCATTGGTGAAGAAAAGGTAAATGAGGCCTTACGAAACTTTTTGAGCCATAATAAATATCCTAAAAAGCCTACCTCATTGGATTTGCTTGAAGAATTTTATAAGGTCGCAATAGATGACAGTACTAAATCTAAAATAGACAAGTTGTTTAAGCTGAATATTTAAAATGAAAAAAATAATAACCATAGCTTTAATTTCTTTTCTGTGGCATAAGAATGTAGTATCCCAAAACAGTAATAAAATTGATAACCAATCAGTTGATTTAATCATACAAGCTGGTGGCATTACTATTGGTGGAACTCTAACTATTCCAGCTAGTCTTGAAACAACCTCTTTAGTTATCATGTGTTCTGGAAGTGGCCCTCAAGATAGAGATGAAACCCTTGAAGGTTTTAAAATATTTAAAGTCATTGCCGACCATTTGGCTTCAAAAGGTATAGCCTCGTTTCGCTATGATGATAGAGGTGTAGGTAAAAGCACTGGTGATTTTGTAAACAGTACCATCGAAGACCATTCTAACGACCTCGAAAACATAATGGATTATTTTAAAACTAATAAAGAGCATCCATTCGCAGATTTTATCTTATTTGGGCATAGTCAAGGAGGTATTCTTGTTGGAAAAGTCGCTGTTGGAAATGAATCCGTTAAGAAAGTAATTTTAATGGCTGCACCATCAGTTCCTTTGATAGAAGTTGTGACTTATCAGGTTAGACAGGAATATAATGGTACAACGATTTCTAAATCAATGATTGAAGACGATGTTTCAGCTCATAACCAATTAATGAGAGCAATTGAAGATGACAAGCATATAGATGAAGCTTACCATGTATTCAAACAAACTACTGAATCTATTTTGTATGAAATGAATACAGAATACGAGATAGATTCAATAAAAATTAAACAGCAAGCCATCAGTAAAGCAAATGAATATAAAATGATTTATGCATTGCCTTCACTTACTTCTTTTCTTTATTATAATCCCTCAAAAGATTATGAGCAACTAAAAATACCAGTATTGGGTTTATTTGGTGGTTTAGATTTTCAGGTTACTATTGACCAAAATAAAGACCGAATGGAGAATGCACTGCTCAAATCAGGAACAGAGTATCATTTTAAAACGTTTGAGAAGGCCAATCACTTTTTCCAAAAGGCAACAACAGGACAAAGGGAAGAATATGCAACACTTGAAAAGAAGTTTGTAGATAATTTTTTAAATGAAATTTCTGATTGGATTCTCGATAAATAATTTTTAATCAACTGAAAACCCGTGAGCAGGTACATCGGAAAATAAAAAATCCCCAATCCCATCATAAAAGAGAGTTCAAATTACAAAAATCAATTCCCTTGTATCCGTTTCCACAAATCAGACATCAATTGTCTGCCATCACGCGACGTTTTTTCCTGTTCAATAAAACGCACGCTGCCATCCGTACCTTCTTCTATTAAGTACTTAAACACAAACGCTTGCGATTGCGGTTCCATAGTTAAAAGGCCAAAACGCAAATCATTATAATATAAGGCATCATCTGCCTTTTGAATCGTGTACCAGCCTTCCGAGATAGCAATCATCCGTTGTACGTGTTCATTGGCAATAAGGTCACCCAATAACTCATGGTTTTTAGGATAGGTTTCAAAACCGATGGGTTGCGTATCAAAAAAGGAATAAGTGCCTAACAGATAGCTGTCTTCTGTTTCAACATTGGCACTCCATAAAATCGTATTTAACGGAGAAGGTCTGGTATCAATTTGTTTATAATCAATACCCTGAAGTTGTAAGGCACTTTCAAATCGATGGTATGCAATCCCCTTTGCAATAATGGTGAATACCAAATAGGAACTACTCAAAGTAAGGCCCACTAAATTATAAATTCGACGTTTTTTTGAAGTCTTATTTTGAAACATCGTCAAAATTAAAAACACCAAAAAGGGCAAGGTATAAAGCGGGTCGATGACAAAGATGGTTTTAAAGGCAAGCCGTAGGTCCAATGGCCAAAAAAGTTGTGTTCCCCAAGTCGTAAAGGCATCCAAGATAGGATGCGTTACGAAAGCCCAGAAGAATAACCACGACCAACCTTTAAATTCCTTATAGCGTTCATAGCGTGAGACAATCCACCCAAAAACAGGTGCAAAAAGCACCGAAAACAGAATGGAATGTGTAAACCCACGATGAATCGCCAAAGCAGAAACCGTATCGGTAAAATGGGATGCCAAAACATCCAAATCAGGAATCGTCCCAGCAATAGCGCCATAAAGCATAGCCTTGTTGCCTACTTTTCTGCCCAAAACAACTTCGCCCACGGCAGCTCCTAATACAATTTGTGTAAGTGAATCCATAAGTGATGCAAAAGTAATGTTTCATTAGTTAATTTTTGATTCGAAAACTCTTGTAAACTAGAATTAAACAGTACTAAAAGAAATAAACTCAATATGCTTATGATTGTTTTACTGTCTCCTCTCGAAAACGAACGGGCAGTGTATTGATTTCACCACGAACGATGCTAATGACTCAAGTGTCTCATCCTAAAAAAGATTACATATTTTATGTTAATCCTCAAATAGGGTTACAACTTAATATTAATCTGGTTATAGGTTTATAGTGAAAGGCTCGGGTTCATTGTGAAAGTTCCTTGAACCTACAGAAGGCATTCGCCAACTTTATTTGGCGTGGGCTTTTGCACTCCGCTTCAAAAATGGCAGGGTTTACTACCATTATAAAACGTATGCGGGCCCTGGATACGGCAACATTAAACCTGTTTGGGCTAAATAGAAAATCCATACCTCTTGGGGCTTCATCTAAACTAGAAGTGGCAACAGAATAAATGATTACGGGAGCTTCCTGCCCTTGGAATTTATCAACTGTTCCCACCTCCAAAAGAGGCAATCGTTGCTTGATGGCTTGAACCTGTGAATTGTAGGGAGTGATAATTTTAATATGATTGGACGTTAAAATTGCTTCTTTGCCATTTTCATCTATGAATTTTATATGTCCACAAGAAAGATGTTCAACTATCTCCACGACTTTTTCGACTTCTTCGATGGACGAATTGGTATTGCCACTATGTTCAACCGCTTCAAGACACAAACCGGCTCCCGCATAATCCGAGCTTATTATCCGCTGTTGAGCAAGATGGGCTTTAGATTCCAGCCTGCCCTCATAAAAAAGTTCTGATACAAATTCATTAATAGACGGATGCATGCGCCAAGTTGTATCTAAAAACACACCTTGCTCATCGGAAATGGTTTTTTCACCCTGCAACACGTGTTCTAGAGCCGACACTTCAGTGCCGTCTGGATGTACACCTTGTTGTGGTTGTTTCAATTGCTGGGGATCTCCCAACAGGACAAGATTGGCGCAACAGTGTGATACTGCAAGCGTATCTATCAAAGACAATTGACCAGCCTCATCCACAAATAGATAATCCACACTTTGATCATAAGGTAGCTTGCTCCACATAAAGGATGTTCCGGCAATAACATTAAAACTACCAATGGCTGCTTGAATGGCATTTTCATCATTACTTATTAACCAAGGAAATGAATTATTTAATTCTGGGTCTGACTTCTGTATCATTTGGATATTAAATCCATCTTCATGGGCGACTTCCCAAACTTTACTCAATAAGTTTGTTATGACTTTATGACTTAATGCGGTTATCCCGATTTTTTTACCTTGTCTAGCCAGTTGTACAATCAGGTGACTTCCCGTAAAACTTTTTCCCGCACCTGGAGGGCCTTGAACAGGCAGATAACTATGGTCAAGTTTGAAAGCAAAATCTAATGTACGCTCTAAAATATTCTTAATGGCAATTCGTTCCTCTGTTAAACTTTGAGGAGAATTTGTGAGCAATTGTCTGGCTGCTCTATAAGTCTCTTTTTCATTCTCCATACCATTATTCACTACCCATTCGGCCAACCTTATTATGGCTTCCTCTTTAGTATTAGAGCTAACATTTTCCAGACTTATTACAGAAACTGGATGGGGTAGGTGGATTACAGATGGACCTTTTTTGATTCGGAGCAAACTAGCTTCAACGTCTATCTCATGAATGGCACCAATCTTATTGCCGTCTTGATCTTCTAAAGAATTACTTATACGTAAATCACATTCTTGAGATGGAAATGTATATGTATCGACAAAACTTCTTTTCTCAGGCTCTCGATGTCCTGTATACTCAAGAAAAGAAATCGCTTTTCGCTCTTCCAAAAGTTCATCTTCAGGAAGATCTTTTAAACGGAAAAACTCCCACCAAAATGACTTTTTTTCTCTACGATACCAATCAAGCATGTGAGCCAGAATATATTGAGCCTGCTCAACTTTGCTTCGTTCGGACTTTATTGAAGGCACACCATCGAGTAGAGCATCCATAATCGGCTGAATGCGTTCTTGATGTGCTGTGATATTTTCACTGGCTTCGCCATCACCATCTTCAGGTCTTGTAATGTGCACACCTTTTGCAATAAGACTGCCTCGAATTTCTTCCAACCAGGCTTGAAGACGAATTAGTGATTCGCAGTCATCTTGATTGTAGAGTTGGACAGCATCTTTGGTTTCTTTTGAGATTCTATTAAAATTTCCGGTTTGCAGTAGTAACTCAAGTTGTGATTTAAAACTAGATAGTTCTCTTAAATCAATTTTGCGAACATATCCGAAAAAAACTTCCATATCTTTAATAGAATATCGCTCAACACTAGCACGTACCGACTGCCGCACCACACTATACAGATCAACAAAAGTTGCTGATCTTAATAAAGTGTCAATCTCATTTTCACGCGATGCATATTTCCCCATCAATCTCTTAAAAGCCATGACTTCATAAGGTGCATAATGGTATATATGTAGTGAGAAATCCTTCTGTTTTAGCTCATAGGCAAAGTCTATAAATTGCTCAAAAATTTGTTTTTCTTCCGCTTCGTTTTTAGCCCAGAGAGGATAGTACACACCTTTGTGAACGTAACCAATCATATACTCAAGACCATCTGGTTCAACCATCCTGTCTCCTTCAAAATCGAGATAGATATCATTTACAGAAGGTTCTGGCAGTTTGTTCAGCCCTTTGTCTTCTTCAATGTCTAAGGTTTCGTAGATGGGTTCATACCCTTTTAGTCTGCTCGTATGTTGTACACGTGCCTGTTCACGCAGTTTATTGTAAGTCTCCTTAACTCCTTTAATGGGATTAAAAGGTATTGGTAAATCAAGACATGCCAATTTTTCCAAGGTATCAACCTCATGCAAATTGAGTTCCTTCATTTGGGACTTACCCATTCCTGCCACAAAGGTTAGGTGGTCATCATTTCGTCTAACGGCATTACAGTTCTTCCACCACCTGCAGATATCGCAATGGCTTACTGGTTCAGGATAGGTATGTTCATCATTGGCAATTGCTTTTTCTAAATTCCGTTTCACAAGCCTTATATATGCCGCATGTTCATCATAGCGATAGTATTCTTCACCTTCAGGTTTTATAACACCCATGTACTCTGGAGTTATACCTTGGATTTGAGCTACGCGCTCTGAATAAAGGCCAATTTGTAAAATTGTACCAGCCTTGGTTTCATTCGCCAGTTTAGTATCCCACACCTCATAAGACCAATCTCCTAAATCACTTGGCTTATCAACCCTCTTTAGAAAATCAGCCCATCCGCTCCATTTACCATCTTCTTTCAACTTTGCCTGGTAAATAACTTCAACACCAGCTTTCATGGCATCAATTGTATGCTTCTCGGCATGAGGGTCATCCTTACTAATTTCTGATACAGTCTTTCCTTGATCCTTGATTTCTTGTAAGTGATTCTCTTCAAACTCAATACCTTTCTCCATGAGCATTTGCAATGCACGATTTGTGTATACTTCAGGGTCTGCAATTTCACCTTTTGCATGTTGTTTGTTTAGTTGAGTGAGATGTTTACAACTGCTATGAGTAGCTAAATCGGTAGGGCTATAAATAATCTGGTTGTCTTTGTATTTCATAAATTGAAGATTAGCTAAATATTGAAAAACTATGGTAGTTGATATCAGTAATTTTGCCTAACCGCAATGGATAAGAGTAGTGGCGATTTAAGACCACAAACCTTTCAGCTTAGACCATAGATTGTTTTTATTTTTTTCTTTGGGTTTAGAACTATTCCCGCCATTACTTTTATACGTTGTTGCGCTTAATGTATCTTCTTCAGTTTCGTTCGTTTTCGTAACTCTATTTTCTATAAATTCCGTTTCGTAGTTTTCCAACTTGATTTTTTCAAGTTCTCCCTTTTCTTCTTTTAAATCATTAATCCTTTTTCTGATCAATTCTTTCTTTTCTTCTGAACTTGTTTCCGTTGTTTCTGCGATTTGTGACTTTTGGCTATCATTATTTTCTATTTCGTTCTCTACAAACGAATTCCAGTCTTCATCTGATTTTGATTTCTTAATTTTTTCTTCTTCGGTCAGTTCAATCGTTTTTTCAATTTTCGATAATCCTCTAAATTCAAAATTTATCGGTTTAGTTTTTCCCGTTTCTAGAAACTCAATTTGATATTCTCCTTTTTCTTCGTTGACTTCTATAACTTTTCCTTGGTTCCAAATTAAGTGATTGACCAAATCTCCAACTTCAAATTTTTTTTGGATCATTTGTCGATTTGCTCCAAGTTTAAGTTGTTCCTTTGCTTCATCTATAATTTCTTGACTTAATTCTCCTTTTCGTACAAAATAATTGTCGCTGATTTCAAATAAAAAACGAGAAGGATATTTGTTTAAACCTGTGCTGAAATTGAAACCTTCTGATTCAGTCATATAAAATGCTTTTTCAGCTCGTGTAATAGCAACGTAAGTTAAACGTCTTTCTTCTTCAAGTGCCTTTGCTCTTCTTTCTTTAATGGACATTGCACTTGGCAAAACACCTTCTGTGAAGCCACAAAGAAAAACGTATGGAAACTCTAAACCTTTAGAAGTGTGAATAGTCATTAATTTAACTTGGTCATTCCTGTCACCTTCAATATCCATATCTGTGTAAAGTGCAATTTCTTGCAAATATTCAGTAAGGTTTATTTGTTCTTCGTCTTGCGTTTCTGATAAAATTATAGAGTTCTGAAGTTCTTTGATATTATCTAACCTATCTGTATCTCCATCAGTTCTGTAATAAGCAGATAATCCGCTTTCATCCATTATTTCTTTCACTAAATCTGAAATAATTAAATCCGCTTTTGATTTTTTATACTTTTCTATAAGTTCAATAAATTCTATTGCTCCTTTACGACTTAAATCTTTTTGAGATATGTTTTGATGTAAAGCTGAATAAAGAGAAATGCTTTCTTTTTCAGCGATTTTGGCTACGTTTTCAATAAATTTCTTCCCTAAACCTCTACTTGGTGTATTTATAATTCTTAAAAAAGAAAAATCATCTCCAAATTCAATTAATCTTAGATATGCTAAAACATCTTTAATTTCTTTACGTTCAAAAAATCTTATGCCACCAAAAACAGAATAAGGAATGTTTTCTCTAATTAGCGATTGTTCAATGCTACGTGAAATGTGATTTGCCCTATAAAGTATTGCAAAATCTGAATGTTTGCAGTTTTCATCTAATACAAGTCTTTTGATTTCATTTGCAACCCATAATCCTTCTTCGTAATCATTTTGTCCGTGAAAATGAACAACTTCAACTCCTTCGGGATTTTGAGTGAACATATCTTTATCTACTCGGATTTTATTCTTTTTGATGATGTGATTTCCGAGACTTAAAATATTTGGTGTTGAACGATAATTCTGATTCATTATGATTGTTTTTGAATCAACAAATTGTTTGTCAAAATCAACCAAAATTTCAGGTTTTGCACCTCTCCATTCATAGATGGTCTGGTCAGGGTCGCCAACAACAAATAGATTTTTATGAAATTCTGAAAGCATCTCAATTAACATAAATTGTTTTTGCGAACTATCTTGTGTTTCGTCAACTTGAATGTAGTGTAATCTTTTTTGCCACTTTTCAAGTACGTCAGGATTATTTACAAATATGTAAAGGGCAAAGTTTAGTAAATCGTCAAAGTCTAAAGCAAAATTCCTTTGTTGTTTTTCTAAATACCGGATAAAGACCTTTTCAATTTCGTTATCTGTTTCTTTTTTCTTTGATTCAAGGATGTATTGCAGATATTCCTGTGAAGTTTTTTGTTTACTGATATATCTTAAAACTTGCTTAAAAGTAAAAACTTTTGATGTTAAACCTAGTTCATCATAAACTTGGCGAAGAACCGTTTTCTGGTCTTCAACGTCCATTATGATAAAGTTTTTCGGATATTTTATTTTGTTTATATCTTCTCTTAAAACTTTGACACAAAATCCGTGATAGGTAGCTATATAACTTAAATCTGAATTTTCTCCGACTAAACGTTTTACTCTTTTTCGCATTTCTTGAGCAGCCTTATTTGTAAAGGTTACACAAAGAATATTGGAAGAGTTAATTCCTAATGCTTCAACAATGTAGGCATATCTTTGAGTGAGAGCTTTAGTTTTTCCCGATCCTGCACCTGCAATTACTCTAACAAAACCTTCGGTTTCTGTTACAGCTTTCAGCTGTTGTTCGTTCAAATTTTCTTTCAGTTTCTCAATGCCATTCATTCAGGATACAATTTTTTAATATTAAGCTCAATAATAGAATAAAATCAATTGATTATATCCAACCTATATAATTTTAGAAGTTGTTTTTTTCTCCATCTAGCGCTACTTATATAACAAGTCCCGTCAACCGGAAGCTAGCCCGCACACAACAATTCAGACCTTCACATTCAGCCATAACCACCAATATAAACACATTAAAACAGCAATGCATACGGTAAACCGCACACACCATAAACTGGTTGCAATAAGTACTTGGGAGAGTAACCCAAACATAGCTAATTTTTGTGGAGTCAAGTAATTAATGACGATGAAATCATTTTATATTCGTTGAGAGGAGTATGCCCAGCTTAAGGAGTATCGCCACTGTTCGTGTTTTCTACCAACCATCAACATACGCCCAACCACCAAAAAAAACTATCAAAGTGGCTACACAAACTCCCGTCCTATAAATGCAAACTCCCGTGATGTAAATGCAAACTCGCGTGATGTAAATGCAAACTCCCGTGATGTAAATGCAAACTCCCGTGATGTAAATGCAAACTCCCATGATGTAAATGCAAACTCGCATGATGTACAAACAAACTCGCGTCCTGTCCACACAAACTTGCATCCTGTCCACACAAACTCCCGTCCTGTCCACACAAACTGGCATCCTGTCCACACAAACTAGCATCCTGTCCACATAAACAGCCTCGGTCCATAATGAATTATCAACAAACCGCTCCGCAACACGTATAGATTAGTATGGTTTTTGTAATTACACGATGAGGATGCAAAAATTAACCACACTTTAAAGAGAATAAAATATATTTTTGTGACATGAGTACATCAGAACAAGAATTAAAAGAGCGTATCAAAGAATTGACCTGTCTCTATGAAGTGACCTCCATTATTGTCAATGCCGACGCAAATCAATTAGAGCAGACCTTTAAAGCCGTTGCTTTTAGTCTGAAGAAAGCATTTCAATTCCCCGAAAAAACAACTATTGCAATTGAGTCCCAATATGCATCCGTAAACACTGATGTCTCTGCTTCAAAAAGTGCCTCCATTGTGAGTCCCATTTCAATGTTTAATGAACCTAAAGGCAAAATTACAGCCACAATAAATGGTTCAGAAGTACATAAGGATGATTTCCTTAATGAAGAACAATTGTTACTAGATAACATTGCTTTAAAAATCGGTAATTTTTTAGAACGTATCGAAATCAAAAACAGTGAGCTCTCCATGAAACGTCAAATGGAACGTGCCGACCGACTGGCAATTTTAGGAGAAATCACCGCGGGAATAGCTCATGAACTCAATACGCCTTTGGCAAATATCCTTGGCTTTGCAGAATTATTAGAGGCTAAATTGGAAAATGATAAACAAGCAGTCAACGATTTGAATAAAATCATCACCAATGCCATCTTTTCAAGAGAGGTCGTTAAAAAACTGATGTTCTTTGCCTGCGCCATGCCCCAGGAAATGAAGCACATTAATTTAATTTCCATTATTGAAGATGCTATTAAGTTGCTGGAGCCAACCTTTCGNNTTCTTAAAATTTCTGATGAAGGAAAAGGCTTTGATATAAAGGATATTGATAAGGTATTTGAACCATTTTTCACTACAAAACCCATTGGAGATGGTTCCGGACTTGGCTTGAGCGTCGTTCATGGCATCGTCGCTTCCCACAAAGGAACCATCACTGCCGAAAATAACGTCAAAAAAGGTGCTATCTTTACGGTGACACTTCCAAAAGATTAATGTCACAGATGCAACTACGCAAGGAAAACATACTTATTGTGGATGACGATGTAAACATTCTAGAACTGTTGCAGCGCCATTTGCAATCATGGAATTACCATGTGTTCAAAGCGATTTCCGTCAAAGAAGCGGTGACCATTTTAAGGGATACACATATCGATTTATTGATTACAGACCTAAAAATGCCCGAAGTGGATGGCTTCGAACTCATACAGTTCGTGTCTGAACATTATCCAAAACTTCCGAAATTGGTAGTCACAGGCTATCCATCTGTTCAAGGGTCTTTGGCTGCCATTAAATCTGGAGTGGTTGATTATTTGACCAAACCATTTACAAAAGATGAGCTAAAATCAGCGATTGATAAATCCGTTTCGACTTCAAAGGAAAATCAAAACCAAACAAAGGAGAGTTCTGAAGGGAAAAATAATTCTTATGGCGAAATCATTGGCAATTCAGAAAAAATCAATGAAGTCATACAAGTCATTGAACGCGTCAAAGACAATAAAGCAACCATTTTTATCAAAGGCGAAAGTGGTACAGGAAAGGAGTTGGTCGCTCGAGCCATACATTATCAGGGCAAATTTTCGAGAGCCCCGTTTATTGCGGTGAACTGTGGCGCCATTCCAGAAAATTTGTTGGAAGCTGAATTATTTGGGTATTTAAAAGGCGCTTTTACTGGTGCTGAAACAAATAGAGAAGGTTTTTTTCAGGCAGCGGATGGTGGCACTATTTTTCTGGATGAAATAGGAAATGCATCATTGCCTGTGCAATCAAGATTGTTACGAGTGCTTCAGGAAAAAGAAGTGGTAAGGGTTGGGGCAACTAAAGCAGAACAAATCGACGTGCGTATCATTGCTGCGACCAATAGCGATTTGAGGGAGATGATAAAAAAGCAACGCTTTCGAGAAGATTTATATTATCGGTTGACCGTTGTTGAAATCGACGTGGCGCCTTTACGAGAACGAAAAGAGGATATCAAATTATTGGTGGATAAATTCCTATTTAAATATGGCGTTGAGTACAAGGATAGATTTGTAAAAATCACCCCTGAAGCTTTGGCAATTTTAGAACGCTACGATTGGCCAGGAAATATAAGGGAATTGGAAAACGTCATTCAGCGTGCCGTCATAATGTGCGATAAAATTATTGAGGTCGAACATTTACCAGACCATTTAAAACATACCATCAATTTTTCTTCTGAAGCGTTAGTGCCACTTAAGGTCATGGAAAAGCAGTATATCGAAAAGGTATTGCGAGCCACCGACAACAACAAAACCAAAGCGGCTGAAATTCTTCAGATAGACCGCAAAACAATTCGACAAAAACTTTCCGAATAAATTGATGTCGAATTCCACTATCTTATTGATACATATATACCCAACTGGGTAATTTTGTTCCACTTAATTAGTTTCTTTTTTATTCTCAAAATTTCGCAAACCCTTATGCTGTAAGGGTTTTAGCGTTTCTTGTCATTTTGTGGCACGTCATGGCACATCGATTGCCAATAGGGTATTGAACATTAATATTGATAACCTATGACAACAAATTCATTTAATATCTGTCCGACGTGTGCACACGTCAACTATTGTGTGCTAACCGAAATGAAAGAAAAAGTATGGTCGTGCAGTGATTATGACGAAGCACAAACCGAAACAACTATAATACAAGCCATAGAGCCAGTCCGTCAACTGGAATTGGTTTAAAATAAAACAAAAGAAATGATTTTTAAATCAGCAAAAAAAATGTTGATGGATAAAAAACCAACAACAAATACATTAAAGTTCGAAACCATTAGAACCAGTCCATTCAAATTCTCAAATAGAAGTAACCTAAACAGAAAGCGATTGGCAACAGCAATATTTTAATACTAACATTTTTGTCCCAAAACAATGGAAACAATACAAAACAATTCAAAACGTATAAAGAACAATTCAAACACAATGGAAATGACACTCACCAAAGAAGTAAAAAAAGCAGCCAAGAAAAATGCCAAAGGCATGGTGGAAAACGTACTGGAACAATTCAACAGTGCAGCAGACCAAATCGGTTTGCATCCAAGCATCCGCAAGATTTTGAGCATAACCAATAACGAAATCATTGTGAATTTCCCTGTGAAGATGGATAACGGCGAAGTTGAGATTTTCCAAGGCTATCGTGTTCAGCACAACAACGCTTTAGGGCCTTATAAAGGTGGGCTGCGTTACCACCCAACGGTGGATATTGATGCCGCAAGAGCATTGGCCATGTGGATGACCTGGAAAACATCTTTGGCAGGTTTGCCTTATGGTGGCGGAAAAGGTGGCATTCAAATAGACCCTTCCAAATATTCAAAATCAGAATTAGAGCGTATTACAAGACGTTTCACGTTTGCTTTAGCTGATAATATTGGTCCAGAGCATGACATTCCAGCTCCAGACGTCAATACCAATGACCAAACCATGGCATGGATTGCGGATACGTATATGAGTACACGTCCACCTGCTGAACGTACCGCAAATCAGCATGTCGTTACAGGCAAGCCAGCTGGAAGTGGAGGACTGGAAGGACGTGACAGAGCTACAGGATATGGTGTGTTTTTGACCATTAAATTCTGGGCAGAGCGTAATAACGAAACCCTTAAAGACAAAACCTTCATCGTTCAAGGTTTTGGAAATGTTGGTTACTGGGCAGCTCATTTTTTAGAGCAAGAAGGAGCGATTATGGTGGGGGTACAGGATGCATTTGGAACCATAGAAAACACTAAAGGAATTACGGTTGAAGACCTGTTCAATTACACCAAAGCCAATAAGGGCAGTTTGGTAGGTTTCCCAGAAGCTAATGAAGTAGAAAAAGACAATTTCTTCGCTTTAGAATGCGACATCTGCATTCCAGCAGCTTTGGGCAATCAAATTACAGAGAAAAATGCACATCTCATTAAGGCAAGATTGATTGCTGAAGGTGCCAATGGGCCGACGAATGTAGAGGGAGAAAAAGTACTACTGCGACAGGGAGTGACCATTATTCCAGATATTTTGTGCAATTCAGGAGGTGTGATTGCCAGTTATTTTGAATGGCTTCAAAATCGAAACGGTGAAATATGGCATATGGAAGATGTCATAGAAAAATTGGACAGAAAAATGAAAAATTCTTTTGAGAAAGTTTCAGATTACGCTCAAAAAGAAGGCATCGATATGCGAACAGCAGCTTACTGTATAGCAATTGCGCGAATAGAAAAAGCTTATATACAACGCGGGATTTTCCCATAAATATTAATACCATGAAGTACGGAAGTTTGATTTTAGAAAAAAAAGAGTATGTGTACATTAAGCGCATTCTCAATATTTCAGGATATGCAGGAGACCATACCATCCAGAAATCCTTGACAAAATTTGCCGAAGAATTAAAAACGGCACATATCATTGATGAAGAAGAAATGCCAGATGACGTGGTCCGATTGAACAGTATAGTCACGGTGACATCAGGCAATGATTGGGAACGTACCATACAAATCGTTCAACCTGCAGAAAAAGATTTCAAAAACAACAAGATTTCAATCTTGACACCGATGGGAGCAGCTTTGTATGGATATGCGGTAGACGACATTGTCCGATGGGATTTCCCAACTGGAATGAAGGAACTCAAAGTCATTGAGGTTGTTCAGCAAATACAAGATAAAAACTTGGATGTACTCATTTAAAAAATAGTAATTATGACACATAAGATTTATAATCATGATACCGATGTAGATGTGGTACACAAATACAATTCCATAGAGCTAAAGGGATGGATTAATCAACTTCAATATATCGACAAGGAAATCGATAAGTTATTGAACTTGTATGCACAATCCATTCCAGAGAACGAGTTACCCGAACGCGTATTGTTACTTTTTTCAAAACGAAAAGAGGCAAATCAACAGCTTTATGAAACCGTTTTGAAGTATTCCAATATATATAGCAAAGCGATGGAATGTGAGGATATTCAGTGTGACATGGCTTATTTGGGAGAGTACGAACGTCTTCGCAAAAGTTATCAGTATCATTTGACACGATATCAAAAGCTAAAAGACAATTTATATGATGGTGCTTTACAGGACTATTAATTTTTATAATCGAAACGAAGATGAAAAGACAGAATTTAATGATAGAAACGATGAGAAACTTTAGGTATTATTTCGTATTGGGAGTGTTAACAACTGCAATTGCAATTCTATTGCTCTTGATGTTTAAACCCCAATAACCACAGAATCTTTGATTAATAGCAAGGAGTTTTATTCCCTCTGATTTTGTGAATGATAGCCGTGGATAAATTTTAATCCACGGTTTATCTAAATATCAGATTTTTATTAAATAAAAAACAAAGTTATGGATACTATTTTATCAAATAGTTGGAGCCTGACAGAAGATATTGCACTGGCAAAGGATAAAGGCTATGCGGAGCATTTTATATTTAGGCAAGGACAGATTTTTGCAAGGCAAAACAACAAAACCTATCGAGCACAAGATTGCATGTTAGTGGAGTACTTTGTCCAAGAAGCCTTGAGTAATCCGTCGGACCAATCCATTGTTTTCCTTATAGAATGTACGGATGGTACCAAAGGATGTTTAAGCAGTGCCTACGGCATTTATGCAGACCCAAATTTGATTGACTTTTGTATGCATTTGAAAAGATAAATTAATCAAAAGAACTACGAATCATTAAAATGAGCGAATGGCATTATTGAACAATCAACAAACCTATAAAAATGCGGAAAACCAAAGGAAACTTTTTTTGCAAAAGGACTTGAACGAATTACAAATATGGATGTTAGCTTTGGAAGCGTTCAACAACGAATTGGAACATCTTTCCATGATTGAAAAACAACTTCTCAAAAATTCGTCAGTTTCCAGTGCAATTTTAGCCATCCGTAGAAAAAATGTTTTGATAATGGCAAACTTATGCAAGTATGAACAAGAGCTAAAAACTGAATATGAATATGGCCAAGTTGAATATGATTTAAATCGGCTGAAAATCCATGAGCAGAGACGCGCCAATTATTTGAAACTTATAACCGATTGTAACAGTTTTAGAAACCAATTCTATTTTTTAGTGAGAAAGTATCAACGAAAATAATTTATAAGATGAAAAAAATACTAATTCCAACAGATTTTTCCCTTAATAGCTATCTAACGATTGATTACGTTACGGGACTTTTAAAGAATGAACCTTGTGAGTATTATTTTTTGAATAGCTATACTTACGGAGTAACAGGCCTTAATGCCATAGAATTGCTTCAAGTTGATGATGCCTTTTTTGATGAGCCCAAAGAGGAATCATTGAAACAATTGGGTGCTTTGGTTGAACATTGCACATTGGATTCCGATAATGATAAACACAGCTTTTATGCCATTACTGAAAATACTGATCTTATTGAGAGCATTAAAACGAATGTTGAAAAAATAGGAATAGATTTAGTAATTGTATCGGGTAATTCAAATAAAACAGTGGGCAAGAACACCGAACTGATTTTAGAAAAGGTAAGGACCTGTCCTGTTTTAATCGTGCCACCCAATGCGTCTATATCTAAAGGACTTTGTTTCACAATGGCTTCTGATTTCAAACAGAGAATTAATACGTTAGAAATTGATAGATTTATCAAGACTTTCGAACATACCAAACTTGATATAGCAATTTTAGTTTTACAAGAACAGAAACATTTGACAGCTCAAGCCGTAAGTAATTTGGACTCATTTAACACTTACTTAAAACAACTTTTGGATAAAGAACCAAGTGTAGAGTTCATTCAACTTGGATATGGCTTAAAAGAATATGCGGCATCCCATAACGACCACATAATTTGCATAATAGACAAAAAGCCAGATTTGTTGAGAAAATTTGGTTTTTATAAATCTGATGTGATTTCCACAATTGGCAAATTAAATACTAATACAGTTCTGACAATACATCAATAAGTAATAGTAAATATTTGTCGCTATCAACGATGGAGAAACCTTAAGTATATTTACCACAAAGGTATTATAACATGAGCATTCAAGTTAACGCTAGCATTTTTGGAATCAAGAGATTTAACAAAGTTAAAAGGTATAGGTGTTAGAGAATCTTGGCGACATTCAGTGACTAATTTAAATTTACTATGATTACAAAAAATACGGTAATATCTTAATAGTCAAATATTCTTAAAAATTAGTTTAAAATTCAATAAGATAAGGCTATTTTGTACCCCAAGAGGATTAAAGCCTTATTAAATAAGGAATTTCTATTTCTGCATCGGGAAATAAAATATATCTCCTTATCTCTCAAAATATATAAAACACTCATTTCCCTTCACGGTCATTTTCTTACTTAAGACAATCTTTAGAATCTCCATGTAATTTCGCTGAATAAATTCTTAAGAATTGTTCGTGAAAAAGCTTCAGCTAACATTAGTTTTTTGTTTGATAATCGCTTTTGGCTACTCGCAAGACCATGGGAATAATCTCATTTTTTTTATAAATCAAGCAAAAGAAAACGCCCCGACTTTAAAGGAAAATAATAATCTTTTAAAAGTCGGAGAACTTCAAAACAGCATCATTACAGCCCAAAACAATGCTTTTTTGGTCAATGCAACTTCGGAAGTTTTGGTCGCACCTTATTTTAATAACAACGGAAAAGCTATAGATATAACTACAACCCCTTCAAATGCTGCGTTTGGGTATGATGTGGGCATTACAAATGGTGGCTTGTATTCCGCACAAATTAATGTGACCAAAAATCTGTTCAATCAGTCCATTACGGATAATTTATTGTTTCAAAATAACATCCAGACCAATACCATTTCGCTTTCTTCTGAAGAAATCTTACATAATCTTGTGAAGAATATTACTGATGCCTATATAATGGCATACCAATTACAGTTGCAGGAGGATTTTACAAAACAAATTCTTAAAGACCTCGAAAATCGATTGCAGGTTGTTGAATTGTTGGTAAAGCGCGCTGTTTTAATGGAAAGCGATTATTTGTTGTTGCAATTGGATATTGACGGAAAGAAATTGGAATTACAACAAATACAAAACAACCTCAAGGTAGCCATCAATCAATTATATACTTTAAGCGGCATTCCAGCTGGAACTATTGCCCAATTGGAGCGGCCTCAAATTGTTGACACTCAAAATCCTTCGCAGTTTTTCTATGAGAAAAAATTTGAGAATGACAGTCTTCAAATCGTTGCCAATCAGCAGGTTTTTGAAAATCAATATAAACCGCAACTTTCAGCTTATGCCAATACAGGCTTGAATGCTGTGGAAATTCCCAACATTTATCACAAATTTGGAGCGAGTGCGGGACTGCGATTGACCATTCCGATTTATGATGGGAAACAGCGTAAGTACAATGCACAACAAAGTGTCTTGAAAGAAGAAAATTTAGAGTTTTATAGAGAAAATTCCAAAGTACAGATGGATAATAACCTCAAAAGCATTGCACAACAAATTGAGGCGTTGGAAACCTCAATGCAATTGCTGGACAAACAATTGAAAAAACAAGAAAATATTTTGGAAATCTATAAAGGGAAATTGGTTCAAGGCCAAGTTTCTATTGTGGATTACTTAAACGTCATTCAAAATTACAAACTCAATGCCTATACGCGACTTCAAATGCAGACCAACTATTGGTTATTGCAGAGCCAATATAACTTTATAAACTGGTAATAAAATATGAAAAACCAATACTTCAAATATATAATCACTTTATTGATTGTTATCAGTTTTTCCGCCTGTAAAAAAAAGACGGATACGGTTTCAGAAAAAAAAGCGCCAATCAGCGTTACCACAGTTGCTGTCCAACAAAATGATATGAAGGAATACCTTACTTTCAATGGTGTTACGCAGTATCAAAAAAAAGAAAATATACGCTCAAATGTTACTGGTTATATTTCTTGGATGAAATTTAAAATTGGCGATAACATTAGAAATGGACAAACCTTTGCATCCGTCAGGACCAAAGAACAAGATGCCCTAAAAGAAGCAGTCAAAATAGACAGTTCACTGTCAAAGTTTGTGAGCCCAATTACAATTAGAAGTAATGCCACGGGCGTTTTTACGGTTCTAAATGTGACCGCGAACGATTATGTGGCTGAAGGTGATGTCTTGGCCACTGTGGTACAACCTAAATCGTTAGTGATACAGGTGAATGTGCCTTACGAATATGAAGATGCTATCCAAATAGGTACATCCTGCGAAATTATTTTGCAAAATGGCGAAATGCTTAATGCACAGGTTACTGGTACACTTCCCTCCATTGACCCAGTGGCACAATCGCAGGTGTTTTTGATTGCCCTGCCTGACGCCAACCTTCCTGAAAACTTGAATGTTCAGGTAAGGACTATTTACAAACAGGATACAAACGCAATGACAATTCCCAAAACTGCCTTACAGACCAATGAATTGTTATCAGAATTTTGGGTAATGAAAGTAGTAAACGATTCCCTTGCCATAAAACAAACCGTAGTGCCATTGCTTAAAAATGATTCTCTTCTCCAAGTGAAATCCGATGGCCTAAAAATTAATGACTTGGTCATTTCCGAAGGTGCTTATCAAATGCAGGATTCAACTATTGTTAGCACGAAAAAACAATGAAAAGGCTGCATTCCAATTATAAATTTCCGTTGCTTGCCATAGGTATTCTCATACTTATTGGAGGTGTCTTTTCCTATCAGAATTTAAAGACAGGCTTGTTTCCGGATATTACGTTCCCAAAAATCAAGGTCATTGCAGATGCAGGTCAGCAACCTGTGGACAAAATGATGACTACGGTAACCATTCCTTTGGAAAACATCATTCGCAGAACGGAAGGCTTGCAATATATCCGCAGCACAACTTCTCGTGGCAGTTGCGAGATTTCGGTTTTTCTGGATTGGAATATGGATATCAATACGGCAAAAGCCCAAATAGAATCCTTTATCAACCAATCACAGGGAAGTATTCTGCCCAATACTGTGTTTTCCGTAGAAAAGATGAATCCTTCCATTCTGCCTGTTATGGGCTATTCCTTGGAAGGCGAAGGTCTATCACAAGTAGATTTAAAGAAAATTGCAAAATATCAGGTCAAACCATTTTTGGCGGCAACCCCAGGCGTTTCAGATATTGCCGTAATCGGTGGAAAGGATAAGGAATTTCAGGTGATTTTAAAACCCGATATTATCAAATCACTTGGGATTTCCATTTCAACCATTCAAAATGCTGTGGTCAATTCCAATTTATTGCAGTCCAACGGGTACATCACAGATTACAATAGAATGTATTTGACCCTTACTGATAATGCTGTGGATGACATTGACGATTTACAAAATCTGGTCATTGTCAATAGCCCGAATCGATTGATTCGGTTGAAGGACGTGGCTGATATTCAAGTGAAAGAAGTAAAGGAATATGTAAAAATCCTTGCCAATGGAAAGAACGTCCCAATTATCGCGGTCGTAAAGCAACCCACTGCCAATCTTATCGACGTGAATAGTACGATTGAACAAAAAGTTGCAGAACTCTCAAAAATGCTTCCCAAAGGTGTCGAATTAAAACCCTATTACAAACAAGCAGATTTTGTGAACACAAGTATCGCAAGTATTAAGGACGTGCTTTGGATTGGCTTGGTATTGGCGCTTTTGGTGGTGATATTGTTCTTGCGTTCATTTTCTGCAAGTATGGTCGTATTATTTACCATACCTGTGTCCTTATCGTTAACGCTGATTGTGCTTGATACCATTGGCTATACTTTTAATATTATGACCTTGGGTGCAGTTGCAGCGGCCATTGGTTTGATGATAGATGATGTGGTCATCATTATAGAGCAAATCCATAAGATAAGGGAAGAACATCCCGAACAACCAATGCCTTGGGTTGCCCACGAGGCCATAACACACTTATTGCCAGCAATGATAGGTTCATCGTTGAGCACCTTGGTCATTTTTATTCCTTTTGTAATGATGACAGGTGTTGCAGGCGCTTATTTTCAGGTAATGGCGTTTAGTATGATTATTGCATTGTCCGCTTCTTTCTTGGTCACTTGGTTGATAGTTCCCGTACTGTCAATCATTTTTACAAGAAATAAATCGGTAAAACGTAAACACGAACCAAAAACAAAATGGATTCACAGCGTACTGGGTAAACCTATTATCGGGATTGTTTTTTTATTGATTTGTGTTGCTATTTTACTTGTGGTTCCTTCCAAATTACCTTCAGGATTTTTGCCTGAAATGGACGAAGGTAGCATCGTTCTGGATTATAACAGTCCGTCCGGTACCACGTTGGAAGAAACCGATAGGATGTTGCAAATCGTAAATGGTGTTTTGGACACGCAACCTGAAGTTGAAGCCTATTCAGCACGATTGGGAACACAGATGGGATTCTTTATTACCGAACCTAACCGAGGTGATTATATAATTAAATTGAAAGACAAACGAAATAAATCTACAACAGAGGTTTCGGATGAAATACGAAAGCGTATTGAAGAAAAACTACCCCAATTGACCATAGATTTTGGACAAGTGATTGGCGATATGTTGGGCGATTTAATGAGTTCTGTTCAGCCCATAGAAATCAAAGTTTTTGGCAATGATATCAACAAACTCGAAGAATTGTCGAAAAAAATCGCTGCGGAAATTGAGACCGTACAAGGTACAGCAGATGTGAACGATGGAATTATTGTGGCAGGACCAAGTTTATCCATTATACCCAATGTTCCCGTTCTTGCACAATTGGGAATGACCGTTGCGGATTTTCAATTACAGTTACAGACCCAAATCGAAGGAACAGTCGTGAGCTCAATGATTGAGAAAGAACAGATAGTGGATATTCGACTTATTTATCCTGATGCTTTACAAACTTCCATTTCAGATATAAGAAACACAGCCATTTTACTGCCTAATGGCTCAAGTGTGCCTATCAATAAGGTCGCAACCATAGAAATGGGCAAAGGCGTGGCTGAAATCAATCGTGAAAACCAAAAATCGATGGGCGTGATTACTGCCAGATTGAACAATCGTGATTTGGGTTCGACCCTAAAAGATATTCAAAGTCATTTGGGTAAAAACCTATCTCTGCCAGCGGGTTATTCCATTGAATATGGAGGAGCCTATAAAGACCAACAGAAAGCTTTTAAAGAATTGATGATGATTTTAATTTCGGCGATACTGCTGGTATTTATCGTGATATTGTTCCTCTTCAGAAAGATTAAAATTGCCTTGGCAATAATTGTGATTGCAGTTTTGGGAGTTGCTGGAAGTTTGTTGAGTTTATACCTAACCGGAACGCCATTGAATGTTGGTAGCTACACTGGAATCATTATGATTGTTGGCATTATAGGCGAAAACTCGATTTTCACATACAGACAGTATCAAGAAAGTGATGCATCCCTCACGCACATTCAAAAAATTGAATATTCCATTGCGGCACGATTGCGACCAAAATTGATGACGGCATTTGCAGCCATAATGGCATTGACACCTTTAGCTTTGGGTATTGGAGCAGGAGCACAATTGCACCAACCGTTGGCAATTGCTGTCATAGGCGGATTGGTGTTTGCATTACCATTGTTACTGGTGGTACTACCTACAATTTTGAAAATTATAAAGGAATAGATGTCACTGTGAGCAATTGGTAATGTGTCCCTTTAGATTATATTTAGAATCCATTACTAATTTTATTGCATTAAATTTATAAAATGAAATTTTTAATAGCCGAGGACGAAATCGATTTACAACAATCCATTGTTACCTATTTACAGCGTGACGGCCACGTTTGTGAAGTGGCATCCGATTTTTACGAGGCATCGGACAAGGTCAGTATGTATGATTACGATGTCATCATTTTAGATATCAACCTTAATACCGGAAGCGGCATAGATGTTTTGAAACTATTGAAGAAAGAGAAAAAACGGTCTGGTGTCATCATTATTTCGGCAAACAACTCACTCAATGATAAATTGGAAGGGCTTGACCTTGGTGCAGATGATTATATTACAAAACC